>NZ_FOOF01000012.1 GCF_900113115.1 Duganella sp. CF458
CGTATGCACCCTGCGTTTTTTGCCTTCACTCATTTGCTATCATCCTTTCGCGGACGACAGCTTAAACCACCGTCTCAAATTCGGGGGCCACTATAATATGATCAGATTGCTGACGGAACATTGATCATTCCACTCGCAAGGGAATCCATAACTTAAGTCTGCGACGAGGATCGTAGATAATTTCGCTTCGAAACGTTCCGATCGCTCATCCCTTTCTTTTCATGAATGGTGATATGAGGGGGCGTCAGCATCGTGCATCGTCCAATCACGACTTCTTATTCTCAACGCTTCGACTCATAGAAAACTCCGACTTTCTATGCAATCTCGAAAAAATTAGGCTTGACTATGGAGTGTATATACATAGTTTACCTTCTGGGTAGGAACCCCTCCAGCCGCACGGGAAAATATTACTTGTATAGGCTTCCCACATCGATTTATGAAGATCAGTAACTACTTCAACTAACCTTCCACGAGCGATTTCTACGAGGTCGCCATATATGTCATCATAGAAGTTCATCAGTTCTGTCGGAACCGACGATTCGCAGATCTTCATAATCTCGGATGAAATAATGTCGTCGATCAGGTCCATGCTGATCTTGTTCTCGAAATAGTAAGTGTAAACTTGCTTCGCTGCTTGAGATCGCAAGCCATTCCAAGAAAGAAATGGTTGATCAATACCTTGATGCCAAGCTAACTTTTCCGCCATCTCGAGATCGTTGATTGCAAAGTACGTGTCTCGCTTGCCGGGTGATGATGGCGAACTGAATATTTTTTTGGATCGAATGAATTCAATAAATTCAATGAAGCTCGGATTGTTTGAGTCCGGCTCCGATGGAGCAATTTTTTCCTTGTTTTGACATTCTAAAAGGAAATCAGTAGTTTGTTGCCTGAGATTGGCGGAGATTTCCAAGAAGAGAAGTCGTTTTAATAGTGGGATTGCGCTCTTGTAATCTTTAATTGATTTTAAAAAACCTAAAGCAAGAATCTCAAGAATCTCTGCTTCATGCTCCGATCCAGTGTATTGATCCAGCAGGGCGACAAGTGTATTCCTGACCCCGGTTACACGGTCAAACTTGATTTGGGTCCTAATTCTAAATAACGTGAATTCAATATCCATTGACTGCATCGGGCTCCATATCGAAACATCCCATTCTTATGTTGACTGTCATGTAGAATTTGACTCTCTTTCCAGTTGTGATCGTAGGACTGGTTGATTACGAATTTGATTTAATCTGTATTCTATGAGAGAGCCCACTAAGCCTGTTCCCATATTGTCGAGTTGTCAATGGCTTATTCGACTTTCAATGCAAGTCTAGGAAGTCATCATGCGCGGCGTAATGGTTTAAGCATTTGATGAATTCATCTATCGAAGCAGATGGCTTTTGTTTATAGGCTAAATCGACGACGTCTTGAAAATGTTCACGCATATAACAAACTTCAAGCGCTAAGGATTTCACAAAGTCAGGAAAGAATTCATTGTCGTCTTCGTCAAAATCGGGAACGTCTCCGACGTAGACGACCATTCCAGGATAAAGATCATCTGTACTGTTGGGCGCATATACCATATAGACGTCCTCCCGATCAGCTTTGCATTTAACCAGCTCAATCAGATCGTCGATCTTATAAAACATATTTACAATAAAATTACTCACTAAAACTGGCGATGTTCCATCTTCGCCGGCGGGCCAGGCTGCAACTCCGCCAATCAATGCCGGTCCTCCGACGCGGGGCTCTAAGAGGTTATCCGGTGACGAAGCGAACACTAGCCGTGAACTCATGAAAACCTAGGCGCAATCAATTTAAAATATGGCCAAATTGGCTAGATAAATCGTTTAATTTACGATCATTTTTTAACTTCTCTGCCAAACTATTCCGTTGGACGTAACAGACATCAATTGGCCATCACTATCATAGTTAAACTTGCAATTTGATTGGAAATCGTAAGGCGCACTTACCATGGAAACCGAATCGACAAGGCCGTTTCCGTCAAGGTAGAACAGATCTATCGAATAAGCGTCTCGTTCACCAACAATAATGCATGCCCTGATGCTGTCTTGGAAATCAAAAATCCTCCGCATCCCGATGAGCCTCGGAGGCTTATTGGAGTTGTAAGAATCGTTGTTTGGATATTGGATATTTATCGCGTCTACAGACGTACCGTTCGTCGAAAAAAATGTAGCCATTATAGGTATTTCTATGGGCTTCGAAGGGGAAATTGTAACCACATGTGCGCCGCTAATGAACCCGGAACTATATGTGCCCTTGAGCCTTGCCTCAAATGGAGTGAGATACCGCTTCTTCAAAAGCCTGCCAGGGTCAAATCCCGCTAACTCAGCGGAGTAGGGAGGCTGATCGAAAATTGGCCCAGTAGCGTATTTCCATTCCTTAACTTTTTCAATTGTAGGGTAATGTGAATTTAAGAAGGAAACATCTCCCTTTTTTAAGTTGAAATCGTTTTTCAATTCCTTCATAAATTCTATGAGTTCAACAGACTTTAAAATTTCAATCATAACTTTATCCGTAGCAAGGAATAGTCTTTATTCTAACGAAACCTTGCAAATTGCAGCGGTGTTTTTCAGGCGTTTCGCCTTTAGAATCAGGCTCCGTTCAATTGTTCAGGGCCGACTACGTAGTCGAACAGTGGGCTTGCGGCGAGTTGGACTTCGCTCCAATTTTTACTCATTGTATGTTGGGAGCTAGCCGCTAGTTCGATAGCCGCAGTCCTTCAAGTGGCTTCCCATATAATGGAATTGCCAATGGTAATTTTTCGCATTGCTCCATCAATTCCGTAATGAAGCCGATAATCGGCTTCTTGAAGCCAGCCTTTTGAAAACGCCCGAACCGCATCAATTAGACCTGCATCATTATAAATGTAGCAATAGACGTAAAATGCGCCTCTGTCGCCAACACCAACGCTGGCTTTGGTTTGCGAGTCAATCGGGAATAAATCGCAAATACCCCGTAATTCTGACGGTTTAGGTAATCGTCGATGGTGAACTGAATGTTTAATCCGAATTTCGTCACCAATCACGGAATGCAAAGAGACCTCCCATGGGCTATTTGGTGTCGGAGCTGGTGCAATTGTGATCCGATGATGGTCTTGGATAAACCCGAAGGCATAGTTTCCGTTCAATAATGCTTCATCGAAACTCTCGTATTTTCTCTTTATTATGTTGCCACGGGAATATCCGCCCAATTCGTTTTCAAACGGCAGTGGAGTGAAATATTGTTTCTTTGAATATTTCCATTCTTTGACTTCCTCAACTATCGGCAAACAATCTTCGATCATATCGACATTGGCGCGAATAATGTGAAAATCAGCTCGAAGCTTCTCAATTCTGGATGATATTTTCTTTGATTCCTAGTATGCTCATTCTCTCAGGTATTTCATTTTTAACTTCAGAAGCATTCTACCTACGTCGTTTGAACAAAGAATAGGCCTCCATCTAGTGATTCGCTTCCTTCCCGTAAATATAAATATCCCAATGCATCGGAAATCCCAAATATATCGCTATATTTCTGGGGGAAATCTGAACTTCTTAACTGAAGCGCAAAAGACGTATTCTGTAAGTCTAAAACTTCATTTTGAAGCAAACATGGGGGGGCGCCGATTCGCGACCCGCAGTCGTTGCTTTCAGGTACGAACTGACCCAATTCGAGCAGATAGGGGGGGATGCAAAACGATTGGGTTATGGTGGAGCCAAGTGGATGTTGGAGCACGCGCGTGCTGCCGCGTCGCAGGCATTCAAGTTCATCCTGAGCGCCATGATAAGTGATTTCGTCAAGGAAATAATCTACCTCAGAATAATAAGAAAAAACTGAGGTATAGAGCTCAGGTGCAAGCTTCAATCCAGTTGCGTTCGAAATGAAAATATTAGGTATCGATGCAACTAAAACTAGCGGAGATCCGTTCTCGCTCTCTGGCCAATCTGCGATTCCTCCAATTAAAGCCGCCCCTCCAATACGTGGCTCAAGAGGGTTACTTGAAGGGGTGCTAATAATTAGTCGTTTGCTCATAAAATTTCCCTTATTGTGGGCAATCTGTCGGACAGGCCCGGCATTTATTTTGATTTCTTAAAAACTGTTCAGATTGTTTTCGTAATTTTCGAGCGCGGCTCGCCGGTACCCCAGCTTTGCGCAACCCGCCCTGGGTAATGTCCAGTTCGCGCTTTATGCTAGGGTGGAATTCATTTCTCCCCAGACCTTGTTGAACTCTGATCCGACCCTCGTGATAATGAGCTCCGCCAATACCTCGGGTGTCTTTTTGTGGCCCGCGAGTGTGATGATCAAGGTCAAGAGCGATCGATGGATTGTCGGCATCACGACAATTTTTATTGGCTAAGCCTTTTTGAACCAAATATTCATGCCGTACCAGCTCATGGGCTTGTAAGTTGTCATTAACGTTCGCACCGCCGTTCAGGCTTCCGTATGTGCCGAGCTGCATAAGTTTGGCAAGACCTAACGGATCGATCCAGCCAATACTATTAGGCGCATATTGATATGGATTGAGGCCACCTTCAAGTCGGATCGGATCTTGTGTAATGTATCGTCCAATGTCTGGATCATAAAACCGATTTCGGTTGTAATACAGCCCCGTCTCATTGTCTTCGTATTGTCCTTGGAACCGTAGCGGTTGCTCTACCGTATGTTTCGAACGTTGGAGCATTCGTCCCCAAGCGTGAAAGCGCATCGCCCATGCGA
This sequence comes from Duganella sp. CF458, assembly GCF_900113115.1. Lineage (GTDB taxonomy): Bacteria > Pseudomonadota > Gammaproteobacteria > Burkholderiales > Burkholderiaceae_D > Rugamonas. The sequence goes on from NZ_FOOF01000012.1 coordinate 4,702, forward strand.
CCGCCCCATATTCGTCGCGCAACTCCATTGGAGTGCCAAGGTGATCGCATTGGAAATACAAGATGCGGTCGCGTACGGCATCGACGTCTGCTTGGGCTAGTTGTCGAACGGATTGTTCATGGTACAGCTGTGCGAATTGTGTTTCCCGGTGCGACATCCATGACCTCACATGCGCGTCGTCATCGAATGGTGGCGACGGTGGAGCCCATGCGTCGACATGCAAAATGTGCGTGTCGGCCATGGCATAACGGCATGAACCTTCATTCGACTCGATTCGGGTCAGCGGCACAAAACTGTCAGGCTCGTATAAATAGGTGACCGTCTTATCGGCATGGATTTCCTGAGTCAGCACATCGCCGTCCCACATGAACAATGTCAATTTGCCAGCGTGATCAAGTTCCACGGAAGGAGTGGATTGGCCAGCTTGCCATTGCTGTTCTTCGACGCGTTTGGCGATGCGGCGCCCAAACGCGTCATAACTGTAGCGCGCCACCTGCCGCGAGTTTGTAAACGTGCGGATGGCGGTGGTCAGACGATTTTCAGAGTTATATTTGAACTCGAGGATTCCCTCATCATTAGCTCGTGTAGTCATGCGAGGAAATTTGGCAATGGTGTTACCCTGCACGTCGTATTCATAGGAGTATCCCATGTACTGGCGCAGCAGGTTATGCGTGACTTTTGCAAGTGGTGGAGCAGTCGTGTCAGGGGCGGGTTGTTCGTCTAGGTCGCGCAAGATCTGTCGGGTGCTGATGGGCTCTGCTGCAGCTCCGGTATCGAGCAAGTTGCCCGCCGGGTCAAAGGCGAACGTTTCGGTCAAGTCGGGCTGAACTGCTGACAGTAACTGTCCCAGGGGATCGTAGGCGTAACGGATGCTGCCGCCGAACTTGTCATCGATGTACACCAAGTTGCTGGCTGCATCGTATTCATAGCGGCGTTCGCGCAGGCGCTGGGCTCCTTTGTCGAGAGTGAATGAGTTCAGTCGCGACTGCGGATCGTAGCTACGTCGCTCCGTGAGGCGTTCCTTGTCCCCACCTAGCTCGCGCAGCGTCTCGCGGTGTAAATGATCGCGTTCCAAGTCGACCAGCGATTTGCCTTGCCACAATGTGCCGTGCCAGTGGCCGCTGCCATAACGTAGGGTGTCAACCCTGCGACCGTTGGGCAAGACGGTTTGGATACGGTTGCCTAGTTCGTCATAGGCATGGGTCATCGTGAATGCCGCGACGTATTCTTTGGGTTCGCCAGGCAGACGTACCGGCCCGGGTGCATAGGCCATTCGTTCTTCTATCAGCTGGCCAGCAGCGTCATAGCCGAAGCGATGTTCGGCTTGAGCTGTGGCTGCTGCAGTCAGACGGCCAAGCGCGTCGTAAGCGTAACGTACGGCGCCGTCTGGACTGCTTTTTGCGAGCAAGCGGCCTAGCGCGTCGCGAGCGAAATCGGTGGCGATGCCCGCACTGTTGCTGGCCATGAGATTGCCTGCGGCACTGTATGTAAATGTGGTGACCTTACCGTCGAAACCAGTTTCGCTGACCAGACGACTCTCTGCATCGTAGCTGAACTTGTACGAATCGCCATTTCCGTTGATAAGCTCGACGAGCCTCAGTGCCTGGTCATGCTTGTAGCGCAGGGACTGTTCTTTTGCATCGATTTTCTCGACCAGCGCGCCATGTCCATCGAAGTGATAGCGCGTGCGCTGCTTTTTTGCATCGATATGCGTGACCAGGTTACCGTCCGCGTCGAAGTCGAATCTTTCAGTCGTGCCGTCAGGGTAGACGATGGATGTCATGTGGCCGACCGGATCGTATTGGTAACGCGTGGTGCTACCGATGGCATTGATGTATTCAGTCAACCGTCCATGCGAATCATAGCTGTAGCGAGTAGTGAAGTTCGAGCAGTCGGTGTATGAGGCAAGGCGGCCGGCAGCGTCGTACGATAGGCGCTTGTTGCCGCCGCGTGCGTCCGTCACTACGGCCAGGCGACCTTGCGCGTCATAGGCGTAGGCGGTACGGCGGCCTAAGGCGTCGGTGCGCTCTGTGATTCGGCCAGCGTTGTTATAAGCGGTGCGCGTGGTGTGGCCCAGCGCGTCTGTGATGGCGATTGGCTGGTTGTGGGAGTCGTATTCGATCCTGGTTACGTTCTGCTGCGCATCGGTGAGCGAAATGAGGTTGCCGGTGCTGTCGTAGTTATAGCGGTTGTCGTTGCCGTCCGCATCAATGTCGGCCAACAGCATCCCATCGTGGTCCCATTCGCGTCGGCCAAGCGAGCGGCGGCCGCCGTCCGGGCCGATCCGGTGCACGCCGGTGGCGAGCCATTGTGAATTGAACTGGTATTCCAGCACGCCACCGTCAGGCTCGGTGACCCGGGTGGTGTCGGCGTCGATGTACGTGAGCTGGACTTCATCGCGGCCATCGGCTGTCGTGGTTCGCACGGCACGGGCTTGGTAGCTGTTATCGATGGTGATGGGGCAGCGCTCGGAAAGTTGCGCGTCGTCGAGGGCATTGCCGGCCCAGCGCTCGCGCAGGAAGGCAAGACTGACCCATTCCAGGCCGTGGGCGAAGCCGGAGTAGGTGGTGTACTGCTGCAGCAAGTGGTGCTTGTACGTGTAGCTGCGCGACTGGTCGGCGATATTGCTTTGTTCTACCAGGTTGCAGCGCAGCGGCAGCGCTTCGAAGGAGCCGGCTGGCGCGGTTGCTGCAACCAAGTCGGGCAGGGCGGCTTCGTAGCGGTAGCGCACGTGGCAAAGGCGGGTGCCGTCGGGCAGCACTTGCTCGATGCGGCCGATGCGCGGGGCGGCGGGTTGCGGCCCGGGGCCAAATTCGACCGGCAAGTGGGCATCCCGCAGCGCTTCAATCGTCAGGCCGTCGTCGGTGCGAACGCGCAGCAGGACTTCGCCAGGCTGAGCAGCATGATTGCGTTCGATGGTGATGCCGCTGCCATCGCGTTCAGCGCGGCGGGTGAGGTAATAGCGTTGTGTGCGAACAGGTGTACGCGGCGTCAGCATGGCGTTCACGCCATCGTAGCCATGCGGTAGCCATCCTTCGGGCCCTGCGGTGAAGGTGTCGATGCTGCCGTCGCGCCAGGTCAGGGTGACTTGCTGGTCGCTGTCGCGCTTGAGGATGAATCCTTCGCCGCGATGGTCGTGTTGCTGGCCGATTGCGAGCGATGGAATCCTGACAGCACGTCCGGTGGCATCGTGATAAACAGTCCCTTTTGCGCAGAATGAGATGCTGCTGGTGTACGGCGTGCCCCAGCGTGCGCCCAGCAGGCCCCAGTCTTCGGTCTCCGAGCCGGAGCGATAGGTGCGGGTCCAGGCCAGTGGCGTCGGTCCCTCCAGTACGAAGTCGGTTTGCGGCAGGATTTCTTCGCCGGTGCCAAAGTGCACGGGGTGGTTGCTCTTGACCGGCTTGCCGCCGGGGGCGCCGTCTTTCGGGCAGCAGTCGGACGGCTTATCGGACTTGGGTTCCTTGGTCTGCTTGGTCTTGCCGCCGTCCTTGCCGTCCTTACCGTCGCCATCTGTCGCTTTGGGCTGGGGCTTGGGCTGTGCCGGTGGCGTCGAGCCGGGCTTCGCTTTCTTCGAGGGCATCAATTTCTTCAGGAAGCTGCCAAGCTTGGCGACCTTCTTGAACACCAGGTTTTCTGCCGCGCTGGTTGCCATGCCGGTCGCGGCGGTCACGATGTCCGGCGTTTTGCCAGTGAGGATATAGTCGGCCGCCTGGTCCAGTACCGTGGCCGAAGTGTCGGCTGCGTAGCCTGTCGCAGTTACTGCGCCGGCGGTTACGCCACCTGCCGCAGCGGTTGTTTCCATGGCCGCGGCTACCGGCAGGCCGACGCCGGTGGCGCCTACTGCAAGGCCGCCTACGCCCACGGCGGCGCTGCCCATGGCAATGTCGCCGCCCTTGTCCATCGCGTCCTTGCCGAACTGGTGCAGGCTGTCCGAAACGTTGTCCTTGTACCCCTGCGCCGCGTCGTGCAGGGTTTCACTTGCCGCTTTTCCCACGCTTTGCAGGCGCGTGCGCGCCGCTTGCACTCCACGTTCGTAGATGCGGCCCAAGGTATTGCGGTTGTTCATCCAGACAAAGCGCGATTCCTGGATGGTCTGGGTGCCGTTGGAGCCTTTGGTGGAGCTGTAGTCTTTCGATTCCACCGTTTTGAGGTAGGTGCCGCTCTTTATGCCGCCCAGCGTGCCGCGCTCGTCGCCTTTGACGCTGGGGATCACGCTTTTGTTATGCAGGAAGACGGGGGCGCTTTGCGTCTTTACGGAGCGCGAGACGTCCTTGGCATCCTTGAACTCCCCGGTAATCGTGTATGGGATGGGGACGACAGAGTTGCCAACCGGGGTTTTGCAAATATCCGGTGTGAGGCTGACGCAGTAAAAGCGTTTGGACTTGGTGACGGTTTCGTGAGCCATGGAATCTTAAAGGCTTTGTGGTTCAGTATCTGCGTGCCACGTGTTCAAGCGCTCCAGCGCTTGCGGGGTGTTCGCATGGTGCAGCCGTACTTCCTGGAAGTCGTCTGCGGCGGAGATGGCTAGGCGCCAAGTCAACTCAACCTGGCCGGCGTCGAGGTCGATCACCACGGTGTCGATTGCCATCGGCATGGCGGCGATGGCAGAATCGGCGTCCACTCCCAGCAGGAACAGGGACTGCTTCGGCATGGCGAAAGACAATGTGGTTTTGCCCTGTTCGTCGACACGGGCATAGGGCGCGTTGGCCGGGCACAGGTTCGTGAGCAGGAATTGCTCGCCGCCTTCCATGTACGGGCATTGCTGGTCGGCCGGCGCGCCATTCCAGTAGCGGAAATCGAAGTCCTTGGGAAGGAGTGGGATTTCGTCGTCTTTCCAAGCCGTTTTCATGTCGACCTGGCCCACCAGTTCCCGACGCGGTAGCCAGCCCCGGCCCACATAGCCCATGCCGGCCGGCGCTTGCGGCTTGTCGCCAGCGGCCGCCTGCCAGAAACCACTGGCGGTGAAAGGTTGGTCGGGATATTCGATGCAAGGCGCGGGCAGGGACTCGGCGCGGCTGGCGTCCAGGAACCAGTTGGGGGCGAAGCCGCGGCCAAGCGGATTTTGCTGGCAACTGTCATGTGCCTCCGGCGCGGTTGTCGGATCCGGATAGGTTTGGCGTTGTTCGGCGGTGAGCCGGTGCTTGGCGGGAATCCGGCCGGCGTCGGCGCTGCCGGTTTCGACGCGGCATTCGCCGCCGTATGCGTACTCATAGCGCAGGGGAGTGCGTGCGGCCACATCGGCCGTGCTGATGCGCCAGGGCGCGGCGTCCGCCATGCCCAGCGAGCATGCGCGCAAGGTGGATTTCAGCCAGCGCTCCGGTGCGGCGTTGCGGTGTACCCGGCGTTCACCGGTGATCCGCAAGGTCTTGTCAATCAGGATTGCGCCAGGTGTGGTGGCATTCTGCGCTGCGGCCACACGCTGCAGCCAATCCTGCTCCACGTCGAGCGACAGGCGCATCATTGGATTGAGCGGCTGCGGGCGCTCGGGTAGCGGTGCGGGTAGGCCAGGGCGCTGCACGCGCAGCGATACCTCGAACTCGCTCCCGTCAGCGTTGGCTGGCGCGTGCGCGTCGCCAACCACCACGACGTCGCATAGCGGCTTGAATGGGGCCAGGTCGCTTTCGTAGCGGACGCTCTTGTCGATATCGTCCTCGTGATGGACGTCCGCCACGTGCAAGGGCGCCGGGTCTTCGAGGGCGATCAGTTGCGCGCGCCCATGCTCATCGCAGGGGCCAAGCGTATAGGCGGTCTTGGCGGCGATCACATGGAACGCTGCGCCATTCTGGTCGACCGTATCGAAATGCAGCGCGTCGAATTCGGTGCGATTGTCGAAGCGCAGGCTGGGGATTGCAGGGAATTCCACGCTTAACCTACCGGATTGGTGTCGACGTCGTCGCCGTGCAATTCGACCTTTTTCGAACCGCGGATGATGATCTCCTTGCCCGAAATCTCGATGCGCCCGTCCTTCTTCATGACGAAGGTGCTGGCGCCGACCTCAATGCGGAACTCTTCGCCTGCGGTGTAGGAGATCTTTTGGCCGACCATCACGGTCTTCGACAAGCCCACCTCCTCGGCCTGCATCAGCGCCACGGTGGTGTTCATGGCCGCTCCCACCGTAGTCTGATAGGCGCCGCCGATGGTGACGATCTTCGCCAGCCCCACGGTCTCGATCTTCATGTGGCCGATGGTGACATTGCGCGTGCCGCCAATGTCGATGGTCTCGTTCTTGCCAACATCCTCGGTGCGGTTGTCGCCGATGCTGATCGTTTCGTTATGGTCGACACGCTCCTTGCGGTCGTTATGCACGGTGATGGTTTCGTTGTTGTCAACGGTCTCCGTGCGGTCGTGCTTGATGTGGTTGGTTTCGTCGTGGTCGACAGTTTTGCGGCGGTCGTTGCCAACCCACTTGTCCTCATCGTGCTCAACTTCGGTGAGCTGGTCCTTTTCGGCGTGCAGCCAGAGCTGCTCGGCGCCTTTCTTGTCCTCGAAGCGGATCGCGTTGGCATTCTCGTAGCCGCCGCCTGGCGTGGAGCGCGACAGGATGCCGCTCTGCGTCTTGTTGTCCGGCAGGGACCAGGGCGGCATGGTTTGCGCATTGGGGACCATGCCTGTGATCAGGGGACGGTCCGGGTTCCCATCCAGGAACTGGACGATGACCTCGGTGCCGATGCGCGGGATCGACGTCATGCCGAAATTCGGGCCGGACCATGCTGTCGCCACACGCACCCAGGCGGAACTCTTTTCGTCATATTGGCCCACGCGGTCCCAATGGAACTGCACGCGTACCCGGCCATATTCGTCGGTATGGATTTCATCGCCGGCCGGGCCAACCACCGTGGCGGTTTGCAGGCCATAGAGCTTGGGCGCCTGGCTGTTGAAGCCACGCCCGGGACGCCACGGGACATTCCTGCCGATGCAGGTCAGGGCGTTGCTGTAATGGGCCGGGGCCAGGGTGCCGGTCTGGTAGTTGTTGCTGGCGCTGTGCCGCACTTCGAGGATCAGGAACTCGCTGTCCTGGCTATCGAAATGTCCGGTGAGGCTGAACCATCGGCCCGGTTGCGCGGTGCGGTCGTTGCCGCCGCCTTCGAAATGCTTGGCGCTGGCCTCGATTTCTTCGGTGCGCCTGCGGGCTTGTGCGTCCCCGTCGTCGCCGTCCATGAAACCATATGCGCCGGTGTAGTCGTATGTTTCGATCTGGTGCACCTTGCCCTGGTCGTTGATGACGGGCAGGGTGGTCGTCTGCGGGCGCGGGTTCTTGAAATCGAAACTGGCCAGTGCGACTTTGCCGGGGACGATGCGGCGCACCGGCGACCAGTCGCCGATCGCGTCGTCTTCCTTCGCGCCGGCTTCGCGCTGGAAGGGGATCTCGGGTGACTCGCCGTCGATGGCATCGGCGCGGGTCGTATCGTCGGCCAACACCAGGGTGTGGCCGTCCGCGCGGTGCTCGTACCAGTAATGCCAGCCGCGTTCTTCCCAGCGGCGGTGCAGGTAGTTGTAATCGCTTTCCGTCGCCTGGCAGGCATCGGTCATTCCGGCGTCTTCGCCATGGATGCGCGCTTGCCAGTCCGCGACCGGATAGTCGTTGAAGATGTCGGTGGTCTGCTGCTGCACCGTCTTGCTGTGGAAAAGGTAATAGTCCCTGCGCAGCCGAAGATACGCCATCCATGGCGCCAGTTGCATGCGGTAGTAGGCATGGCCGCCGTCGGTCTTCACGAATTGGAACTCGAATACGTAGCCGTTGAAGTAGCGCAGGCTGCCGTCTTCACGCACCAGCGATATCGTCACCATGCGTCCTTGGACGTCCGTCAGCGGGATGCTGGCGTCGTTGGACAGCACTTCGACAGTGAAGCGGAAGTCTCGTGACAAGCCTTCCGTGGCATCCAGGCTGTTGACCAGCATGAGTGCTTGCGGGCCGTCCTCATGGGGGAAGGAAAGGCGCAACAGGCGGTTGGTTTGGGCTGTGCCGAGCAGGGCCTCGGGAACGGCGGCATTGAGGTAAGTCATGCTAGTTATCTTTTTGCTATGTTGGCACGCAATTTAGCATAAGACCCCGGTGCTACGGTTCAGTTGGAATTCAACGGTGTGCAGCCTTTAGTGACAATGGGAAATGCCGATGAGATACTTGCAGATTGAATGTGAATAGACGGGTATTTCCCGCTGGATACATGGCGTGTTATCATTTTTGTAAAGTTCAAAAATGAAACAACGCCTTAACAGGAAACTAAATGGCTAATTATTTTTGCGTGTTTCCAGCTCCCGATGCCCACATAGATTTCCTGGGCAATCATCCGGATGCGATTTACCCGTATATCGAAGGCGAAGACCCTGAGGTGGAAGGATTGCCGGCCGACTGGCCCCGGGACTGCGTCGACCCGATCGGCTTCAGCGAGGCCAATCACCGCAATGTCGATCTCTATCACTGGATCCTGAACGGGTCCGAAGCCGATGTCACCGGCGGCGCGTCGTTGTTCCAGACATGGTTCAGCCGGGAGCATTCGGGAATTGATCTCACTGGCGATGGCGACTTCTTTGCGTTCAAATCAGCGCAGCTGCCTGAGATGGCTGCCGCGGCAAGCAAAGTCGATTTGCAAGCGGTAAGGACCGCCTTCACCGCCTGGTTGCAAAAGGCAGAGAAGGACTACGTCCCTGACGATCAAGCTTGCCAGGCGTTCGTGGATGAATTCCGGGAATTCAGCGAACAGCTTGCGCTGGTGATGGCAGAGCGAAAAGGGCTGCTGATCTGCCCTTGCTGACTCCTTTTGGGGCGTTGGCCCCGATGCCCGGCCTGTCGTGCTGGCCGTGGAATTCATGTTGTTCCCAAGTGACAATGTGTGAGACACGGCAGGAGTCGTTTTTCTTATACTTCGCACTATGAAAATTATTCTGTCACTGATCCTTGCCCTGGCGGCCTTGCCGGTGCACGCCCAACTCTATAAATGGACCGACGCCAACGGCAAGGTTCATTACGCCGACCGCCCGCAGGATGGCGTCAAGAGCAATGAAATCGCGGTGCAGCGTGCCGCTGCGAAGCCTGCTTCGGCGCCAGCCAACAACTGGCAGCAGCGTGAACTCGAGTCGCGCGAAAGGCGTTTGCAGCGCGAGACGGCGAACCAGGAAGCTGCCGACACCGCAGCGCGCAATGCCGGGAAGACGCCGTATAACCCCAGCCAGAACCGTAACAACAAGGCCATGAGCGATGATGAAGTCTGCAAGCGCGATGCGCAGCAGATCGAGTTTTCCGAAAAAGTTCCAAGGCTGGCGTTCGGTGGCGCGAACGGATCGGTCACCGTGAGTGAAGAAGAACGCCAGGCCATCGTCCGCCAACGCAAGGAAAACCACGCCTTGTTGTGCGGCTCCGGCCAGCGCACGCGCTGAAAACCCGATGTTCCTCAAATGTTTCATTGTTCCCGCAGCGCTGCAAGACTGAGTTGCCCGACATCGCCCTGCTGGTGGAACAGGGCGCACGGGTGGTCAGTCGCTATGCCGGAAGGTTCCTGGCGCCGACCTGCCACCATGTGGGTAGCAAGGCCTGGATTTCAGGGCGGCCGAAGCGGTCGTCAATCAGGTGGACGGTACCGCGGTCGCTGGTGGTGCGTATGACGCGGCCGGCGGCCTGCACGACTTTCTGCAGTCCGGGATAGAGGTAGGTGTAGTCGTAGCCGGCTCCGAACGCTGCTTCCATGCGGGTTTTGATCTGCTCGTTGACCGGATTAATCTGCGGCAGCCCAAGCGTGGCGATGAAGGCGCCGATCAGGCGGTCGCCCGGCAAGTCGATGCCTTCGCCAAAAGAACCTCCCAGCACCGCGAAGCCGATGCCTTCGCCGCCTGCGCGGAAGCGGGCCAGGAAGGCATCACGCGCCGTTTCATCCATGCGCCGCTCCTGGCGCCATAGCGGCACGCCGGGGTGGCGGGCGGCGAACAGCTCGGCCACTTTTTCCATGTAATCGAAACTGCTGAAGAAGGCCAGATAGTTGCCGGGCTCGCGCTGGTACTGCTCGCCCATCAGCGTTGCGATTGGCGCCAGCGAACGCTCGCGGTGCTGGTAGCGGGTGGAGATGTGACTGGCGATGCGTACCTGGAGCTGCTGCGCGTCGAAGGGCGAAGCAACGTCTACCCACGCCGTGTCGGCCGGCATGCCCAGCGTGTCGGCGTAGTAGTTCCAAGGGCTGAGCGTGGCGGAAAACAGGGCCACCGCGTGCGCGGCTTCGAAGCGCTGCTTGAGGAAGGGCGCGGGAAGGATGTTCCGGATGCAGAGCACCGAATTGACGCGGCCTGCCGCGGCGCCACGGCCACCGTCGGACTTCTCGATGTCGAACAGCGAGTGCTCGCCGAAGCTTTCCGCCAGGCGGCCGAACAGCAGGGCGTTGAAATAGAAGTCCAGCACGTCGGCATCGAACCAGGCAGGATGCTCGGCCATGTAGTCGCCGATTTCGGTGCAGGCGGTTTGCAGCGCGGCCATGAACTTCTCGGGCAGCTCGGCGTGGCTGGCGTATTCGGCTTCCTGCTCTTTTTCCAACGCGCTCCATTGGCGGTGCACGCGGTCCAGCGGTTTGTGCAGCGCTTCCGGGGCGGTCTTGCGCAGTACGCGCAGGCGCACATGGTCCATTTCGGCCGAGTACATCTTGCGGGCGCGCGAAACCATATTGTGGGCTTCATCGGCCAGCACGCCGACCTTCCAGCCGTTCATCTGCGTCAGGCTGTACAACATGGCGCTGATGTCGAAGTAGTAGTTGTAGTCGCCCACCACCACGTCGGCCCACCGCACCAGTTCCGATTGAAGGTAATACGGGCAGACCTGGTGCACCAGCGCGACTTCGCGCACCGAAGCGCGATCCAGCATCGGCTGCTGCAAGGCTGCGGCGCGGGCGGCTGGCAGGCGGTCGTAGAAGCCTTGCGCCAGCGGGCAGGACTCGCCGTGGCAGGCTTTGTCCGGGTTCTCGCAGGCAGTGGTCTTGGCCGCCAGTTCGAGCGCACGCAGCGGCAGCAAGGGAGCGCTGCGTTTGATGGCGTCAACCGCGCCGAGCGCCATGCCGCGGCCGCTGGTTTTGGCGGCCAGGAAGAACACTTTGTCCAGGCCGTGTTCAGCGCTGGCCTTCAGCATCGGGAAAATGCTGCCGATGCTTTTGCCGATACCGGTTGGCGCTTGTGCCAGCAGCGAGCAGCCGCGCGCGCTGGCCTTGAACATGGCTTCCGCAAGCTGGCGCTGGCCGGGACGGAAGTCTTCGTGCGGGAAGCGCAGGGCGCGCAGTTGTTCGTCGCGCGCGGTGCGGTGCGCCAGTTCCTGTTCGGCCCATGCCACGAATCGGCCGCATTGTTCTTCGAAGAAGGCGCGCAGCGAGGCGGCATCCGCTTCTTCGGTCAACACGGTTTCCTTCTGAGTGCCGATGTCGAAGTAGACCAGTGCCAGTCGCACGGCAGTCAGTTCGCGTGACGCGCATAGCAGGTGGCCATACACCTTGAGCTGGGCCCAGTGCAGGATGCGGTGGTTGGCGGGCTGGCGCGACAGGTCGCCGCGATAGGTCTTGATCTCTTCGAGCTGGTTCTGGCGCGGGTTGTAGCCGTCGGCGCGGCCGCGCACGTGCAAGGGGCCGAAGTCGCCTGACAGGCTCACCTCGCGCTCATAGTCGTCGTCACGGCGGCTGGCGACAATGGCGTGGCCCTCCATGCCTTCCTGTGCGGTAGGCGTGGGCGTGAAGCGCAGGTCCAGGTCGCCTTGCTTGGCGGTGAACTCGCACAGGGCGCGGACGGCGACGGTGTAGCTCATTCCTGCCACGCCAGGTAACACACGGACACCGGCATGCCATGCGCTGCGCAGTAATCGATCCAGCGCAGCTGGTTGTCCTGCAGGCGGTCGCCAGGGCCTTTGACTTCCACCATCTGGTAGCGCTGTTCGCCCGGCCAGAAGCGGATCAGGTCGGGGAAACCGCTGCGGTTGGCCTTGATGTCGAGCAGGATGCGTTCGAACCACAGCTTCAAATGGGCTGCGGGAATGCATTCCAGCGCGAGGCCGAGCAGTTCTTCATCGATTGCGTCCCAATAGACGAAGGGCGATTGCAGGCCGGCCTTGGCGGCGTAATTGGCGCGGATCGCGTCGCTGTAGCTGCCATCTTCCAGCCGCGCGAAACAGGCTTGAAACAGCGCGGCGCGACGGCGCTGAAAGTCGGCGCTGTGTAAATCGGCAGGGCCATGGTGGTAGGGATGGAAGAAGGCGCCTGGAATGGCGGCAAATACCGCGTCCCAGCACAGCAGGCCAAACAGGGAATTGGCCAGCGCATTCTCCACATAGAAGCAGGGTGCGTCGTCCTGCCACAAATGATCGCGCACCACGCCTTCGACCCACCAATCCTCCGCCGGCATCGGCAGCACCAGGTCGATGCGCTCGACCGGCGTGGGCTTGTGCGCCGGCTCGCGCATGTGGCCAAGCTTGCGGCGCAGTCGCGGCGCCATGCGCAGCAATTGCTGCCGCTCGGCTTCGCTCTCGGGCGCGGCTTGCGCGCGCTGCAGCCATTCATAGGCCAGGCCGATGCGCTCATCCTTTTCCAGCACGCGGATGGCGCGGGCCCGGGCCCCGGGGTAGGCGCACTGTTGGTACAGTTCAAAGGCGCCGGCCCAGTTGCCCAGTTTTTCCAGCTGCTGGCCGAACTGGAACAGCATTTTCTGGCGGCGGCTAAGCAGCCACTCGTTGTCGCCGGCCAGGGCGGGCAGCTCGCGCGCCAGTTGCAGCGGGTCTTCACCCTCGGCGAATCGCTCGCGGCAGGCATGCAATGCAAGGTAATCGTCGATGTCGCGGCGCGAGCGGAAGCCGCGCGCGGCCGGCGAAAACTCGACTTTTTCGAAGCGGTAGATGCCCAGGTTGGACAGCACGAACTCCGACCAGTCCTGGTGGAAGTTACCGAAGAAGATCAGGCGCAGCCGGTCGCACAGGGGCTTGGACAGGATGTGGTAGGCCTGGTCGCCGGCGTCGGCATACCAGGAAGTGAAGCGGTGACTGCCTGCGTGGCGCTCGCGCAGCGCTTCGAGCTGGTCGGCCTTGCGCGCACCACGTTCGGCGCCGCTGAGGGCGAATACACGGGTGATCTCGGGCTTTTGCAGCAACTCGAACAGTTCGTCCAGCGTCAGCTCGGGGTCTTGCACCACCCAGCCTTGCATCACCAGCGGACTGGCGGCGGAAATGGTGCAGCCGATCTCGGGATAGCTCAACTTGGAAGCGCGGAACAGCTCTCCCTTGCGCATCACCATGCGCACGAACAGGGCGCGCGATGGTTGGGGCAGGGTGGGGAAGCTGGCGAGGAAGCCCGCTTCCTCGTCCGTCAGCAGGTCGCTATAGCGTTCGCCAATCCAATGCAGGACCTGGTGGAAGTTATCCAGGTAATAGAAGGGATTTTCGAGGACGGGGTTCATGCAGGGAGCGAAGAGGTGTAACTGTATTTTTATACAGTATAACGCCTCCGCGCCCTCGCGTCACCCCTTACCAGCCCGGTCGGGCCTTATTTCTTGCGGCGGCGGGCGATGCCCAGGCCAGCCATCCCCAGACCCAGCAAGGCCAGCGAAGTCGGCTCCGGGACTTCCTGCGACGGAGCGGCGGTCACGAATTCAGCGCCCCAGTTGTTCGACGCCAGGCCGTTCACGGTGGTGCTGCCCAGGAACGCGCCGGCGGTCGAGTACTGGTCGATGATGTTTGAGCCATTGCGCACGTACCACAGGGTATCGCTCGATTGTTCGTACGCCAGGCTGCCGCGCGAGGACTGGTGCGCGAACTGGCTCAGAAGCGCGCCGCCCAGGGAGTACTGGTAAATATTACGCATGTCCGAGACGAACAAGGTGCCCAGGGCGGAATCGAAGGTGATCCCGACCAGGTCAGAACCGGTGACGGAGAACATGGCGCTTGGGTTGGTCCAGTCCTTGTTGAAGCTGTAGATGGTGGCGTTGCTGTTGAATGCATTGCCGAGCGCGTAGTTGATGTCGCCGTTGACAGCGCCATCCACCGCAAAAATGGAATTCGGGTTCGACGGCGCGGTCGCAAGGTAATTGCCGTTCAGGTCGAATTGCTGAGGCGCCGCGCTGCCCCAGTAGCGCGACAGCCAGATGCCGTCGCTGCGGGCCGCAATCGGGTAGGCACCGCCAAACGTGGTGGAAATGTCGGTGACGGTATTGCCTTGTACCGTTGCCAGGCGTGCCGAGTCGCCATTCGTGACGTACAGGACGTCGATCGGTGCGGCACAGGCTTGAGTGGTAATCAGGCTGAGAAAAGCGGTTGCTGCGAAGAGTTTACCTACGGTATTCATAATAGCCTCCAAGAAAATGGAGGCTATTAAGCAGAAAGTATGCCCAGTCCTTAAGCGCTTGATTCTTTTACCTTATTGTTTTTCGCTCAAATGCAAACCGGCATCAGTGTAAAGATTTCCGACAGTCAAGACACATTGCTGCGGCCAGCGCTCCGGGCTGGCCGCATGTGCCAATCAGCCTTTCTTGCTGGCTGCGCTGGCTTTTTCCACTTGCTGTTCAAAGGCGGTGACTGCATCGCGTGTGGCCTGGGTCACCTGTTCATAGCCTTTGAAGGCGTTCTCAATGGCGCTTTTCACAATTTCAACGGCATTGTCCGAGCCAGGGCGCACGTTCTTGGTCACGTCGTAGATCAGGGCGCTCAGGTTCGATTTGGCTTCGGCCAGGTGGGCGTCCGCGGCTTTGTGGAAGTCGTTCGACATCTCCGTCAGCAGGGCGCCCAGTTGCTGGTTATAGGCGTTGGTGGCGGCCATGCCGGGCTGCAGGCGGGCGTTGATCACGTTCATTGCTTCCTGCGGCGTGACGGAAGCGTTGACCTTGCGGCCGGCGTCGATCTGCTCGTCCAGCGCCTTGCGCGCCGTAGCGATATTCAAGGCCACCGCTTGCTCCACCCCTTGCATGGCGCGGTTGGTCAGGGTGTTGAAGGTCTCCAGCTGGAACTCAAACAGCGTCTTGGTGGCGGTGGCAAACTGCTCGGGATTCTGAAACATACGGTCTCCTTGTCGGTGTGGGATGGCGTTGCTTCTTGCATTGACTTCATTATTTATTACGGACCAACTTTTCGCAATGGGCATCTTTAAAAGGGCCGGCCATTTGCACCCAGCCCTCGCCAAGCGGCGTTTGCGAGCAGGCGCGCTGGCCGTCGACGCGGCTTTGATACAGGTACCACCAGGCCGGGCGGGCGGTGGCGATGCCGGCGGCCAAGGCGGCCATGGCGGCAAGTAGCAGGATGGCGAGGTGTCGTTTCATCTCGGTGCGGCGGCCGGCAGGCGCATGGTGAAGGTGGCACCGTGGCCCGGCGTGCTGGCCGCGTCGATATGGCCCGCCAGTACGCCGGTCACGATATTGTGGGTGATGTACAGGCCAAGGCCCGACTGGCCGGCGCCGAGCCGCGTGGTGTAGAACGGATCGAATACGCGGTGCAGGTGCTCGGGGGGAATGCCGGCGCCATTGTCGGCCACCGACAGCAGCACGTCGCTACCCTCGGCGCTGGCGGTAATGGTGACCGTTGGTTCGCCATCGCCAGGCGCGGCAAAGGCGTGGATGATGCAATTGTCGATCAAATGTCCCAGCGCCTGGCTAAGCGGGATCGGGTAGCTGTCCAGCTGCAGGCCGGGCACCACGTCCAGCACCAGGATCGGGCGGGGTTGCGGCAGGCTGGCCCACATCGGCGCCAGGATTTCCTGCAATAGCTGGTCGAGGAAGAAGTGGCGGCGCTGGGTGTCGGTGGTTTCGACGGCGATCTGCTTGAAGCTGCCCACCAGGTTGGCGGCGCGCTGCAGGTTGCGCTGGATGATGTCGCCCGCTTCGCGCGCACGCTCCAGGTAGGCCTCCAGCTCCGAGCGGCGGATGCCGGCTTCGACCTGGCTGCTCAAGGCGGCGGTGTGGTCGGCCAGCGTGGAGGCGGTGATCAGGCTATTGCCGATCGGGGTGTTCAATTCATGCGCCACGCCCGCCACCAGTGACCCGAGGGCGGCCAGCTTGTCGCGCCGCACCAGTTCATCCTGCGTCATGCTGAGGTTTTCCAGCGCCGCTTGCAGTTCTTCGCTGGTCAATTCGGCGTGTTGCTTGGCGCGCGTCAGTTCGGCGGTCCTGGCCTCGACCAATTCTTCCAGGTGGCTGCGGTGGCGCGCCAGTTCGGCTTCGCGGCGGGCGCGCTCAATGGCGATGCTGGCGAGGTGGCTGGCGACGCCGATCAGGCGCTGTTCTTCATTATCCGGATGGCGCACGGTGCGGTAGTACATGGCGAAGGAGCCCAGTACCTTGTCCTCGTCCTGCATGATGGGCATGGACCAGCAGGCGCGCAGGCCGAAGTCGCGGATCAGGTCGAGGTAGGGCGCCCACAGCGGGTCGTGCTCGATGTCCGACACCACGACGGCTTCGCGGCGATGCATGGCGGTGCCGCAGGAGCCCACGCCGGGGCCGATCGCCATTCCTTCCAGCAGGGCCGCGTAGGCACCCGGCAGGCTGGGGCAGCAGGCGCAGTGCATGTGCGTGCCGTTTTCATCCAGCAGCATGACGGAGCACAGCACGCCCGGCGATTGCGATTCGACCAGCTGCACCAGCTTGTGCAGCGTGTCCTCCAGGGGCACGCCGCGCGCCATCATTTCCAGCAGCCGCTCCTGGCCGATGCGCAGGTCGTCGGCGCGCTGGGTGCCCGTGACGTCCACCAGGCGGATATGGAACAGGCGCCGGCCCGGCTTGGCGATCCTGACGCCGCGGGCATTGCATTCGACCATGCGCCCGCTGCTGTGGCGCAGGGACATGCGGTGCACGCGCAGCTCACCGGCCAGCACGCTTTGCATCATGGCGTTCATTTCCAGCGGGTCGCAGAAGGCGGAAAACGGGGCGGTCAGCAACTCCAGGGCACTGCGGCCAAGCAGCTGTTCTGCGCGATGATTCAGGTCGACCGGGCGGCCGCTGTCCATATCGATCAGCACCACCGCGTCCGGCGATGCTGCCGCCATCATGTGGTAGTTCACCTCCAGGTCGAAGCCGCCGATGCGCTGGCCTTGCAGCGCGAACAGCACATGGTCGACGACGCTGGTGGTGGCCAGGGGAAGGGTGAAGTAACCGTCGGCGCCGGCGCGGGCGGCACGTTCCTTTTCATCGTTGGTCGGGCGGTGCGACATGAGCAGCACTGGAATGCGGCGGCTTGCATCGGCCTGCGTCAGCTGGCCGGTCAGTTCCAGCGCGGCGCCGCCGGCCAGCGCGGTATCGAGCAGCACCAATACCACGCCGCCGGCGGACGCCACTTCCAGCGCCAGTTGGCCGCTGGTGACCGACTCGACGCGGTAATCGTGCCGGGCGAGCGCCAGCTCCAGCGCCGCCACATCGAGACTGGCGCCGGTTGCCACGAGAATGGTGTTGTTCGGTTCCACTCTGCCAGTGTATTACACCTGCGGCGCGACGATGCGTTGCACGTTGTCCTCAATCCAGTCGACCAGCACTTCCAGGCGCTCGGCGACCTCCTGGCCGAGCGGTGTCAGGCTGTACTCGACGTGCGGCGGAATCACGGGCAGGGCAGTGCGCAGCACGAAACCGTCTCCTTCCAGCGCGACCAGGGTTTGCGCCAGCATCTTTTCGCTGACGCCGCCCACTTCCTTGCGCAGTTGGCTGAAACGGTGCATGCCGCCGAGGAGCACCACCAGCACCAGGACGCCCCAGCGGCTGGTCACATGGCTCAAGATGGCCCGCGACGCACAATCGGGCGCCAGGACATTTCCCGGCTTTGCCGAGCGGCGGGCCAACGCTGCCCGCAGGGATTTTGAAGTTTTTTCCATACTTACCAAAAAGTACGTACTTACGAAAAGTTAGTGTTGGTCCTATTATAGCCCTACATCGTTTTCAACCAAGGAGAAAAACATGATCGTCGTAACTGGAGCCTCGGGCGCATTGGGTCAATTGGTGGTGCAAGGCTTGCTGGAGAAGGTGCCGGCAGCCCAAATCGTTGCCGCCGTGCGTGATCCGGGCAAAGTGGCGCACCTGGCGGCGCGTGGTGTGCAGGTACGCCGCGCGGACTACACCGATCCGGCCAGCCTGGATTCCGCGTTGGCAGGCGCCGACCGCGTGCTGCTGGTTTCGGGCAATGAGGTCGGCAAACGCGTGCCGCAGCACCGCGCCGTGGTCGACGCGGCCAAGCGCGCCGGCGTAAAGCTGCTGGCTTACACCAGCATCCTGCGCGCCGATACCTCCACATTGCGCCTGGCCGAAGAACACGTCGCCACCGAAGCGGCGATCCGCAACAGCGGCCTGGCTTACTCCCTGTTGCGCAATGGCTGGTATTTCGAGAACTTCGGCGGCCGCATCCAGGGCGCTGCGCAGCGCGGCGAAATGGTGGGCAGTGCAGGGGATGGCCGTATTTCTGCCGCCGCCCGCGCCGACTATGCAGCTGCCGCTGTGGCCGTGCTGACCGCGGAAGCACCGCAGCAAGTCTATGAACTGGCGGGCAGCACCTCGTTCACACTGGCCGAACTGACCGCCGAAGCGGCGCGCCAGGCGGGCAAGGCTGCCGCATATCGCGAATTGCCGCAGGCGGACTTCGCCGCTGTGCTGGCCGGCGTGGGCGTGCCGGCGCCATGGCCTGAATTGCTGGCCGACTCGGATGCCGGTTCGGCGCGCGGCGATTTGTTCGATGATGGAAAAGCGCTGGAGAAGCTGATCGGCCGCCCAACCCGCAGCCTGTCGCAGGCAGTGGAAGCGGCGCTGAACGCGTAAATGAAAAAAGCTCCCGGAAGGGAGCTTTTTTCTACGGAATTCTTGGTGCCCACGGAGGGACTCGAACCCCCACACCTCGCGGCACATGGACCTGAACCATGCGCGTCTACCAATTCCGCCACGTGGGCACTGTTACTGCATTTGTCTCAGAAGGTAGCGTTTGGTGCCCACGGAGGGACTCGAACCCCCACACCTCGCGGCACATGGACCTGAACCATGCGCGTCTACCAATTCCGCCACGTGGGCGCTAACTTCTTCAACTCTCTGCTGCAGTGTTGTGTGCAACAGAGGCACGCATATTAATGGTCGAGACCGAATCGGTCAAGTGTTAATTAATATTTTCGTGCAACTTTCCATTCCGGGCTTGAGTGGAAGCGGAAAACAAAAAAGCCGCTTCTCAGCGGCTTTTCTGCGGAATTTTTGGTGCCCACGGAGGGACTCGAACCCCCACACCTCGCGGCACATGGACCTGAACCATGCGCGTCTACCAATTCCGCCACGTGGGCATTGTCGCGTTGTTCTGCAACGAGGCACGCATAGTAATGGCCTGCTGCCCACGCGTCAAGTCAATTATGAAAGCTTGTTGGAACGGCCACGCTGGCGCACCGCAAGCAGTAGCAGTCCGGCGCCCAGCATGGCCCAGCCCGATGGTTCGGGAATGACCGCGACGTTCCAGCCAATCGCGTCCATGGCCAGGATGTCGTTGCCGGTAATGTGCAAGGTTTCGCCCAGGCCGGCGGTCGGGTCCATCAATCCGATGAACAGGTTGTCCTTCCAGTGGCTGGCCTGGCGGCCGTCGCCGAAGTTCACGCCGGTGGAAAATTCCGGCCCAACAGTTGTGCCGTCCAGCGAAAAGTATTTGCTGCGATTGTCGGCAGTCCAGTCGATCACGCCATGCGCCGCGCTCATGGCGGAATGGCGGAACAGGTCGAGCGTGGAGACGTAGGTGAACAGGTTGTCGTTAAAGGGACCGTTATAGGGTGGGGAATTGCCGTCCAGGATATCGACCCCGCTGATGAAGCCCAGCACATGGCCGATCTCATGCGCCGCCACGCCGACAAAGTCGAAGGCATTGGCGTCGGTGCCGTTGTTCGGGTTGAAGTCGAAATTGAAGTTGCTGTTGAACTGGATGAAGCCGTCGCAATTGCCGATGCAGCCCGGCAGGGATTGCGGCGTGACGGCCAGGCCGATGGCTTTGGCTTCGGCGTTGGTGATGGAGAGGATCTGGTTGTTGGCGTCGCTATCATTGTCGACGTAGGGTGTCGCGCTGCCGGCGCCGTGCGGATTGTTGGCGGTGCGGTTGATCAGCATGCCGAAAGTCGCGCCGCCGGGCAGGTGGGCGACCGCGGTGGCGTCGGCTGCGGAGGTCGCATCGGCCGCCAGGGCGTTGCGGACCGAGGCATAGGTGTGGAAGTCTTCTGCCGAGGCCGCTTGCCCGAGAATCCCGCCGCCAAGCGAGTTGAAGCCGACCGTCAAATTTATCGTCACATTATCGTTCAGCAAACTTGACCAGCGTGCGGCCGCCGCCTGGAAGCCTTGCTGCGCCTGGATCGAGGTGCCGGCGACATATGAAAAATTGAAAACCGGTGCTGCGGTGGCGGTACTGGCGGCCAGCAATAGGCCGGCGAGCAATGTTTTCATGGCGGTCTCCTACGGATTGATGGGGTAGGGAAGATGCCGCAAGAAGTATGCGCACCGCCATGGCGCTGTGGCGCACATCAGGCGGAAGCATTGAGGCGTCAATAAATCCGACGCTGAAAACAAAAAAGCCGCTGAATAATCAGCGGCTTCTCTGCGGAATTTTTGGTGCCCACGGAGGGACTCGAACCCCCACACCTCGCGGCACATGGACCTGAACCATGCGCGTCTACCAATTCCGCCACGTGGGCATTAGCAACAACATCTGCTATCATACTGCTTTGGTGAGTTTTGCGCCAGATGAACTTTCATTCCACGCTGCACATCGACTCGCCATACCCGCATCGCTGCGAGAGCCAGAATTATAGAGGAAACTCAGCCGATGTCAAAGGGCCTGCGAAAGATTTTTGTGCACGGTCCTTCCTGTTACACTAACAACCAATAAAAAGATTACTGAAGAACTTTTGAACTCCACTCATATCATTCCTAGCCGCGAAGAGATTCTCGGCATCTTCCGCAGCGCCAAGGCGCCGCTCGACCTGCGCACGTTGGCGCTGTCGCTCAAAGTCAAAGCCGATTCCCAAGCCGTCCTGACGCGCCGCTTGAATGCGATGGAGCGCGACGGCCAGATCCGTTCCGATACCAGTGGCTTCTACGTGCTGGCGGACCATTCCGAATTCGTGGCCGGGCGCGTGTCCAGCCACCGCGACGGCTACGGCTTCCTGATTCCGGACGAACCGGGCGAAGACCTGTTCCTGGCCGAGCGCGAGATGCAGAAGGTGCTGCACGGCGACAAGGTGTTGGGACGCGTCACCGGTTACGACCGCCGCGGCCGCCCGGAAGGCACCATTGTCGAAGTGGTCCAGCGCGGCACCACCCACATCATCGGCCGCCTGCTGAAGGAAAACGGCGTGTGGGTCGTGGCACCGGAAGACAAGCGCATCAGCCAGGACATCCTGGTGCAGGGCGCCGTCGGCAAAGCCAAGTCTGGCCAGATCGTCAGCGTGGAGCTGACCGAGCAGCCAGGCCGCTTCAAGCAGCCGTCCGGCAAGATCGTTGAAGTGCTGGGCGACATGGACGACCCGGGCATGGAAATCGAAATCGCCGTGCGCAAGTTCGGCGTGCCGCATATTTTCTCGGACGCCGCGCTGAAGCAGGCATCCAGGCTGCCGGACGTGGTGCATGAAGCCGATTGGGGCGAGCGCGTCGACCTGCGCGACGTGCCGCTGGTGACCATCGACGGCGAAGACGCGCGCGACTTCGACGATGCCGTGTATTGCGAGCCGGTGAAGATCGGCCGCAGCAAGGCTTTCCGCCTGATCGTGGCGATTGCCGACGTGTCGCACTACGTGAAGCCGAACGACGGCCTGGATGGCGACGCGATCGAGCGCAGCACCTCGGTCTACTTCCCGCGCCGCGTGATCCCGATGCTGCCGGAGAAGCTGTCCAACGGCCTGTGTTCGCTGAATCCGCGCGTCGACCGTCTGACGCTGGTGTGCGACGCCGTGATCACTGCGCAAGGTGAATTGAAGGCTTACCAGTTCTATCCAGCCGTGATCCACTCGGCCGCGCGCCTGACCTATACCGAAGTGGCGGCCATCCTCGGCAACACCAAGGGCCCGGAAGCGGCGCGCCGCGCGGAAATCGTGCCGCACCTGCAGAACCTGTACGACGTCTACCATGCGCTGCAGAAGTCGCGCCAGGAGCGCGGTGCGATCGATTTCGAGACCACCGAGACCTACATCGTCTGCAACCCGGCCGGCAAGATCGAGAAGATCATCCCGCGCACCCGCAACGATGCGCACAAGCTGATCGAAGAGTGCATGCTGGCGGCCAACGTATGCGCGGCGGACCTGCTGCTGCGCCACAAGCACCCGGGCACCTACCGTATCCACGCCGGCCCGACCAAGGAAAAACTGACGCAAGTCCGCGATTTCCTGAAGCAGCTCGGCCTGTCGTTGGGCGGCGGCGATACGCCGGTAGCCCGCGACTACGCTGACCTGATGAAGAAGATCAAGGAGCGTCCGGACGCACAGCTGCTGCAAACCATGCTGCTGCGCTCCATGCAGCAGGCGGTCTACAGTCCTGACAATATCGGCCACTTCGGCCTGGCGTATGAGGCGTATGCCCACTTCACCAGCCCGATCCGCCGCTATCCGGACTTGCTGACCCACCGCGCCATCAAGGCCATTTTGGCGGGCAAGAAGTACGAGCCGAAGATCAATGACCAGTCGGTGCTGAACACCACGATCTCGAACGCGCAGCGCCGCCAGGCTCTGAAGGACAAGCAGGATGGCAAAGAGAAGAAGGCCAAGGGCGACCATAGCATCTGGGACGCGCTGGGCGTGCACTGCTCGGCCAACGAGCGCCGCGCCGACGAAGCATCGCGCGACGTGGAAGCCTGGCTGAAGTGCTACTTCATGCAGGACAAGCTGGGCGAAGAGTTCAGCGGCATCATCACCGGCGTGACCAACTTCGGCATCTTCGTCCAGCTGGACCAGCTGTTCGTGGAAGGCCTGGTGCACATCACCGACCTTGGCGCCGACTTCTTCGAGTACGACGATGCGCGCCACGAATTGCGCGGCGGCCGCACCGGCAAACGCTACCAGCTGACCGGCCGCGTGAACGTGCAGGTGGTTCGCGTCGACCTGGAGTCGCGCAAGATCGACCTGCGCCTGGCCGACAGCGAAATCTCGACCCTGCCGCCGCAAGGCAAGAAGGGTTCGCGCAAGGGCGGCGGCCTGGTAGGTTCGCTCGGCGAATTCGACAGCTTTGACGAAGACGACAACCAGGCCGTTGCACGCAAGCGCAAGGGCGCACGCGGCGCGGCGGCACCGTCGATCTCCGCACGGGAAGAAGCGCCGACCCGCGCGCCTGGCCGCTCGACGTCCAAGCGTGGTGCCGCCAGCCCGGCGCACGCACCATCGGCGCCAGCTGCTCGCAAGAGCGCCAAGCCGAAACCAAAGGCCAAGCCGAAGGCGGCCACCGCCCAGCGCGTGACCAAGGCCGCAAAGCCTAAGAAAAAACGATAAGCACCCGTCCGGCGCTTCGGCGCCGGACTTATTTTGAGAACCACGATGTCCAAGAACAAAATGATTTTCGGCTTCCACGCCGTTACCTCGCGCCTGCGCCACGAAGCTTCCAGCGTTGAAGAGATCTTCTTCGACCAGGGCCGCGACGACCGCCGCATGAAAGACCTGATCGCCAATGCCAAGGCGGCCGGTGTGCGTGTGATGCCGGTGGAATCCGAGCGCCTCGACAAGATCGTCGGCACCCGCCGCCACCAGGGTGTGATCGCCTTTGCGTCCCAGCTGGCGCTGGCGCGCAACCTGGACGAGCTGCTGGACGCGGTGGAAGGCCCGCCGCTGCTGCTGGTACTGGACGGCATTACCGACCCGCACAACCTGGGCGCCTGCCTGCGCGTAGCCGACGGCGCCGGCGCGCATGCGGTGATCGCACCGAAAGACCGCTCGGTAGGCCTGAACGCGACTGCCGCCAAGGTGGCTTCGGGCGCAGCGGAATCGGTACCGTTCATCACCGTGACCAACCTGGCGCGCACCCTGCGCGAACTGAAAGAGCGCGACATCTGGCTGATCGGCACCTCCGATGACGGCGACAAGACCCTGTACGAAGGCGATTACGCCGGCCCAACCGCGATCGTCATGGGCTCGGAAGGCGAGGGCATGCGCCGCCTGACGCGCGAGACCTGCGACGTGCTGGTGTCGATTCCGATGTTCGGCTCGGTCGAGTCGCTCAACGTCTCGGTCGCTTCCGGCGTCTGCCTATACGAAGCGCGCCGCCAGCGTATCGCAAAAGAAGGCTGATTACCCCTCACTTGAAGGTACTTTCATGATCTTCTCGTTGCAGAAACTCGATGGTCTGGTAAAGAAGGTTTTGGACGATGAAGCCGATTTCGGCGAGGTCGAAGCACAACTGGATGCCTACATTGCCGCGCATCCAGCGCAGGCGGATGGTTACCGGCTACGTGCCCGGATGATGGATGCCTGCGGCATTCGTCTGTCTGCCCTCGCGGACTGGAAAATGGCTGCCAAACTGGATCCTGCCGACCGCGCCAGTGCTTTGCGGGCAGCACGCGTCCAGCTCCGCTGGGCTCACGCGGTTGCCGAAGAAGAGCTTGGCGTGGACGATGAAAAAGACGATGAAGATTACGCCGAGGATGACGACGAAGAGGTCGATGCCGATCCCCGTTTCGACGCGCTGGTCGACCAGCTGCAGGGCGAGGCGCTGGCCAGCGTGCGCAGCCTGGCCGCCGCCAATGCGGCCGATGCAGGCTTCATGGTCGAGATGCTCGCTGCCGTCGATGACATGGGCTTCACGCCCCCTTGGCTGAAGTACGAGTTGATGCTCGTGGCCCTGGCTGCCAACCCCGCTCATCCTGCCTTGTTGAAGCAGGAGGTATTGTTCCTTGCGCGCGCCGCAGTGGGCTTTGGCGACGAAGAGGAGATACCGCCCGGCCATTTTGAAGATGCCACCGGCAGCCGCCACCATGTCGCCACCATGATGTTGGCACTCGAAGCTGTCGCTGCAGCGCCAGGCCTTGCCGACGATGGCGAATTGCTCGACACACAGGCTGGCTTGCTTCAGGCCCAAGGGCATTACGACGATGCAGCGCGAACATACCGTCTCGCCGCGGCAGCCTGGCAACGTTCAATTGCCGGCGCTGGCGACGATGATGAACGTGAGCGCGCCCAGGAGGCGCAGGAACACAGCCAGGAACAGGCCGCGTTGTGCGACGGTGGCTGCGCTGCAGTGCAGGCTGGCCAGTACGCGGCGATGCGGGAAGCGACCGAGCGCCTGCGTGAGATGCGCAGTCAGTTCGGCCAATTCGGCGAAGACAGTATTGGTGACCTGAATGAGCTTTGCCAGCAATGGCAGGGCGAACAAGCGCGGACAGATGCCGAACCCACTGCGGCCGAGCTGGCGGAATTGTCAAGCCAGGCAGAAAGAGTGGCCGAAATCGTGGTGCGCCAGATCAGCTTCGATCCTGTCGAACTGGTGCCGCAGGAAACCGGCGTGGAATGGTTCGAAGAACTGGCGCCCGAACTGGCGAGCAGTGACTTGACATTGCAGTGCGGTTTTGAGAACCCGGCCATCACCGCGATGCTGGGAGCAACCATGCACGGTCAGTTCTGGAGCGATGCACGTGGAGACGTCGCCGTCGTGGCCGAAGCGGTCAACGCGCTGCGCCTGGTACGGGTGGTGAGCCTGCTGGAGGACGGCACCATGCTGCTGACTGCCCCAGTTCGTGGCAAATCGATGTTCAGCAGCGGCCCAATGGTGCACGGCCTGCAAATGGAAGCCGACGCGCCAGCTGCCGAGATCTTGCGCGTGCACCGTGCACGCCTGTCTCGCCTGCAGTCGAAGCGCCCTGGCATGCGCACTTTGCCGCTCGACACGCTTGCAAGGCTGGCGGACTACGAGACCAGGCAACGCCAGGCATCCGTCGCATTCCGTATGGAGCATGGCATCACCGAGCCGGAGGTGCTGGGCATGCACGTACGCCAACACAAGGCATTCCTCGGCTTGTTGCGCGACGCGGTCGATCGCCGGCTGATGCCGCTGCGCTGAGGATAGCCTCTAGCCGCCGCCCTGCAGCAGGGCGGCGGATGCGCTATGATGTTCGTCTGACCAACAAGCAAGCGCACCACCAACATGTTTGACCACCTCCGTGAGGATATCCGCAGCATCATCGAGCGCGATCCCGCAGCTCGCAATGGCTGGGAGGTGCTGACCTGTTACCCCGGCCTGCAAGCCATCGTCATGCACCGCTGGGCGCACTGGTGCTGGATCCACGGCCTGAAATGGCTGGGCCGCTTCATCTCCTACCTGGCCCGCATCATCACCGGCATCGAAATCCACCCCGGCGCCACGATCGGCCGCCGCGTCTTCATCGACCACGGCTTCGGCGTAGTGATCGGCGAGACCGCGGAAATCGGCGACGACTGCACCATCTACCAGGGCGTCACCCTCGGCGGCACCTCGCTGCACGCAGGCGCCAAGCGCCACCCGACGCTGGAGCGCGGCGTCATCATCGGCGCCGGCGCCAAAGTGCTGGGCGGCTTCACGGTAGGCGAATACGCCAAAGTCGGTTCCAACGCCGTGGTGCTGAAACCGGTCCCTGCCGGCGCCACCGCCGTCGGCAACCCGGCCCACCTGGTACAGAAAGAACACGCAGCACCATCGCCATCCTCGCGCTTCTTCTCCGCATACGGCGTAACAGCCAACGGCGACGACCCGCTGTCGAAGGCCTTGCACAGCCTGATCACCCACGCGGTGGCACAGGAAGAACAGATCGAGCGCCTGTCGGCAGCCATGAAGGCGGCGGGTTTATCCTGTCCGGACATCAAAGCCTGCGACAAGCTCGATCAGGCAGAACTCAACAAACTGGTCGAATAAGGAAAATACATGGACGACATTCTGGACCCGTTTGAAATCCGCGTGCTCGCGGTACTGGCCGAAAAAGAAGGCCTGACGCCGGATAACTACCCGTTGTCGCTGAACGCGCTGACCAACGGCTGCAACCAGCTCTCCAGCCGCGAGCCGGTGATGCAGATCAGCGAAGAAACCGTAGCCGACGTGCTGGCCCGCCTGGCCGAGCGCAAGCTGGTGGGCACCGTCAGCCAGTCCGGCGCGCGGGTGGTCAAGTACGAACACCGCATGCGCATGAAGTGGACGCTTGAACAAGACAAGCTGGCAATCCTGACCATCCTCATGCTGCGCGGCCCGCAAACGGCCGGCGAGATCCGCACCCGCACCGGCCGCCTGCACGAATTCAAATCGGTGGCCGAGGTTGAAACTGGCCTGCAATTCCTGATTGATAAGTATCCGCCCATCGTCTCCAAGCTGCCATTGGCGCCCGGCTCGCGCGAACCGCGCTACGGCCACCTGCTCGGCGGCGAAGACGCGTTGGCGCGCGAGGCCACCGCCGGTGCATACGGCGGCAGCGCAAGCGGAGCGGGCGAGGGCGGCGGCAGCCGTGCCGACCGCGTAACGCAACTGGAGCAGGAAGTCGCTTCCCTGCGCGAAGAAGTGGCCGCGCTGGCAGCGCAAGTTGCCGAATTACGGGCTGTAATCGAGTAGCGGTAGCTGTTGTGAGAATCCGCCATATTCGTTTGGATTGATTGTGGCGGCTCCCGGGCGTTGATATGCTGGACGCATAATATGACACCCGGGAGTTCGAATGGAATTGCTGCACCGCTTGTCCATCCGGCACAAGCTTCTTCTCAGCATGGGCCTGACCCTTCTGCTGTTCATCATCATTTCCTCCACCCTCAGCATCATGAAGACCAGCCAGGCGGCGCGCGAGCGCGTGCTGCGGCAGGAACTTCCGGCCCAGGTCGCGGCCATCCGCAACGACGTGTTGCGCCAGATCGCCACCCCGCTAGCGGTCTCCCAAACCCTGGCCAACAACACCTTCCTGCATGCCTGGGAGGACGCGGGCGTGCCGGACGAGGGCGTGGAAGCATGGACGACCGAAGCCAAGAACCTCAAGTCCAAGAACAATGCGGCCACCGTGTTCTGGGTGTCGCGCGCGACCGGCAAGTACTACACTGACAAGGGCTACGACCGCACGCTGAACGAGAAAGCCGCCAGCGACCAATGGTTCTACGGCTTCCTTTCGGGCAGCTCGGCTTATCAGCTCGACATCGACAAAGACGTCAGCGCCGATACCTATATGTTGTTCATTAACACCCGCGTACAGACGGCAGGCGGCAAGCAGGCCGCGGCCGGCCTGGGCCTGTCCGTCAATGCGCTGGCGGAAGCAGTGCGCAACTATAAACTGGGCCAGTCCGGCTACGTGTTCCTGGTGCGCGCCAACGGCGCGGTGCTGATTCACCGCGATCCGAAAATGGTCGACGGCAAGCACCAGCTGGCGGAACTGCACGGCATGACGCCGGCCCTGGCCAAGCGCTTGCTGGGCGGCGAAGCCTTCGTCGCGGACAGCTTCAAAGGCGCCGAAGGCGAAATGCTGGTTGCCTCGTCCTTCATCCCCGAATTGAACGCCTATTTGGTCGCACAAGTGCCGGAAGCCGAAGTATTGGCCGGCATCGCACGCGGCGCCGCCATGACGTCGCTGATCGCCGCCATCATCGGCGGCGGCATCGGCTTGCTGGCGATCTTCGCCATCGCCCGCGCCATTGCATCCCCGGTAGCGAAGGCGGCAGAACTGCTGGAAGATATCGCCAGTGGCGGCGGCGACCTGACGCGCCGCATGCCGGTTCAGTCGAAGGACGAACTGGGCGCGCTGGCAGGGGCCTTCAACAAGTTCGTCGAATCGCTCAACGCCACCATCCTGCGCGTACGCGACAGCAGCCGCGCCATTGGCGCGGCAACGGGCGATATCGCCAGCGGCAATATGGACCTGTCGGCCCGCACAGAAGGGCAAGCCTCGAATCTGGAACAAACCGCAGCGGCGATGGAAGAGCTGACCTCGACGGTCCATAACAACACCGCCAACGCGGAGCAGGCCAACAAGCTGGTGGCCGGCACTGCCGAATCGGCCAAGCGTGGCGGCGACGTGGTGGGGCAGGTGGTCGAGAAGATGGCATCAATCACCGCCAGTTCGAACAAGATTTCCGACATCATCGGCGTGATCGACGGAATTGCGTTCCAGACCAATATCCTGGCGCTGAATGCCGCCGTCGAGGCGGCGCGCGCAGGCGAACAGGGACGCGGCTTCGCCGTCGTCGCCAGCGAGGTGCGCAACCTGGCCCAGCGCAGCGCGGCAGCGGCAAAAGAGATCAAGGAACTGATCACCGAATCCGTGCAACAGGTGGCCGATGGCGGCAAGCTGGCCGATTCCGCCGGCAACGCGATGCAGGAAATCCTCAAGTCCGTGCAGAACGTAGCAGGGCTGATGCAGGAAATTGCCAGCGCAAGCCAGGAGCAAAGCCTCGGCATCGACCAGGTCAACCAAGCCGTGACCCAGATGGACAACACCACGCAACAGAATGCCGCGCTGGTGGAGGAGGCCGCCGCGGCCGCGCAATCGCTCAGCGAACAGGCCGCACGACTGGAGGAAGTGGTAGGGTTGTTCAAGCTCGACGCCACCCCGAAATTACGCTAACAGGAGGATGCATGACCCGATTCGCACCGCTGGCGCGCGCCGCCGCCGTTGTCTCCCTGGCCCTTGGCGCCGCACAGCCAGCCCTGGCACTGGACTGGATGGACAACTCCATCGGCTACCGCTTCGGCACCAGGTTCGCCGAGCCGTATAACACGGAGGACATCCGCAAGAGCGTGATCAACCTGACCCACGCCAGCGGCTACCAGTACGGCGGCAATTACATGAACCTGGACATCCTGAAGTCCGACCGCAAGGACGACCGCGCGACCGAAACCTACCTGCTGTACCGCCACACGCTCGATATCGGCAAGCTGTCCGGCAAGGAATTCAAAGGCGCCGGCATGCGCGGCCTGGGTCTCACGGCGGGCTTCGACTGGAACCACAAGAACGACAAGGGCTATGCCTCGCGCAAGCAAATGCTGGTGGCCGGGCCAACGCTGATGGTCGACGTGCCCGGCTTCCTGAATATCAGCCTGCTGGCGCTATGGGAAAGCAATGAACCGATCGGCGTGTCCAAGCGCTACCACTACGACACGCATGCCATGCTAAACGCCGCCTGGGGCATTCCGCTGGGCGGCGGCTGGTCGTTCGAAGGATATATGAACTACATCGGCGAGAAGGGCCGCAATGAGTTCGGCGGACCAACTTCGCCGGAGACCAACATCGACATGCAGGTGATGTATGACTTCAGCGCAGCGGCGGGGCTGAAGCCGGGTAAGTTGAAGGCTGGCTTTGAGTACCAGTACTGGCGCAACAAGTTTGGCAATCCATCCAACGTGCCAGGGAGTCTGGCGCAAACTCCGATGGTTCGCGCCGAGTACCATTTCTAATCCAATGCAGGCGCCTTGCGCTGGCCGGTTCGCCAAAGCCATGGCGCCAGATGAGTTAGATTTTTCGCTATGCTACTGGAATCTCGTAATGCGATATGGAGACCTCGCAATTTTCGTCTTCAAAGATTTCGAGTGCCTGGTTCACAAGATCTGGATGAAGCATCAGTTCATCCAGTAGATAGCCGAACAATCGCCGTTGGCGCTCGAAGTCCATGCTAAATACCGAGTTAATGCAGATCAGGCCTGCATGGATTTCTTGTTGTGCGTGTAATCCACCGGGCTGCGCAGGGCCTTCACCGCGGAAATCTCTTGAATTGTGCGTTACAAGCGTCAAGTCGTTATTCACGACATAGGTGACTAAGCTCCAGTCCTTCATGCCCAAGACTCCTCGGTCCCTGGAGCAGGTCGCTTCAAAACCGGCTTCAACCGCCATGTCGACGAGTTCTGGCGAGAGGCATTCGTCGATGAATAGGCGGAAGGTCATTTGCTGGCTGCTCGAACAATTTTCTCTGTCTTTACCTTCCAACCAGGGTTGACTTCGTCCAAGCGCCGGGGACGCCCGCGTCGAGGCCGAACTCTCGAATAGATTTTCGCGTATTTGATGAGCTCATCCGACAAAAACGGATACGAATCTTTGATTCGCGATAACTCGACACCATTCTCTATTGAAGCAAGTATTGAGTCGACAGGGACTCGCGTTCCGCGAAATACGGGTAAGCCTCCCATGACATCCTCACTAGAAGAAATTGCCAATAGGGCTCGTTCGACTTCCTCAGACCTCTTAAAGACGACGCTGATGTATTTGCTAAAGTCGACGGACACAGCTGACTCAGCCTCTTCGGTCGAAAAGTGGAGAACGCTTTTGGTTTCTGCTCGATTTAGAAGTGTTCGCAGTTCATGCTCAGTAACGATCAAATTCCCGGAATTCGTCACTTGATCCGCGATGGTGTTGAGCACGCGTTTGCGCATGCTCGCGGTGAACATCGTCTCTGTTTTGTAATAGAACGCAATGAAGGCAGCTGCAAGACGAGAAAGACGTCGCCCATTGCTGAGCTGAATGAACCCATCAGGCACGATCTGCTCGTCAATCGCGCGATGGACATCGCGGTCCGTCACATCGGCGATGTAAGCTGCCTCGACACTACTAACGTATGTTTGGGAATGGACTGACATAATTCCTCCGATCTCTCGGAAAGTATATTCCTCGATGTGATGGTGATCAATTAATTGTGTGTGTTACCCAACCGGATCTCTGCCGGCGAGGGCGGAGGCATTCGCAGCCTTGCTTGATGCCCGCTAGCGTGCCCTGATCCTGGGGCGGGCGTGCCTGCGGGGCGGCCGCCCTTGGCTTATGCCTTGCGTGAGCGCCGGTGTTTCGAAAAGAAGTCCAGCATCATGCGGCTGGCATCCGGGCCTGCGGCTTCATTGAATTTGAGCGACGGGTCGCCGCCGCTCCATGCGTGTCCCAGGCCCGCTATGCTTGCAACGCGCAGCACAACCTGGCGGCCAACGTGAAAGTCGCGAATCTCGCAGGCATTCCGGCGAACGGTTTTTCCCTCGGGTTTGAGCGTCACTTGCGACGGTGTGTTCGCGCTGAGTCCATTCAGCGCCAACCATTGGCGCGCAAGATGCGCCTGATTGACTGGTCGTACCACCTTGTCCGCCTCGCCCTGGATCAGGATTGCCGGCAAGGGCTGGTTCGCGCAAGCGCCGTCCGGCTTGGGGTGCAACGCGCGCCTGTGCAGCAATTCTTGAATCACTCCCACGGCGTGGACGCTTGCTCCGTGCCGCATCACGTGCAAGGCCTCGGCCGAGGACTTGGCGACGCCGGCCACCGGGCCGGAATGCAGGCCGATCGCGGCAAAAAGCTGAGGGTGCTGCAGCGCCAGGACGGCGGTCATTCCAGCGCCGGCCGAGATGCCGCATGCATAGATCCGGCTGCGATCGACGTGATGCCGTTCGCAAATGTGTGCGATGAGTGCTGCAAGCCTGGCAGTGTCACCGCTGCCTTGCTGGGCAGCCTGGCTATACCAATGCCAGCATCGCTGCGCATGCGCGCTCACCGACTGCTGCGGATACAGCACGGCATATCCTTTGCCCTCCGCCAGCAAATTCATGCGGGTACCCTGCGCGAACTGGGTAGCGCTCTGGTGGCATCCGTGCAGCATGACGATCAAAGGCAAACCAGTTCGCGTCGCGCTTTCAGGAGTACGTTCGGGAAGATAGAGCCAATAGACAAGGGGTGAGGCGCCCGGCGGACCCGGGTAGTGCGCGGCCATCCATTTGCCTGGTGCCGTGGAATGGCTGCTTGGTGCGCTGCGCCGGGGCTTTTTAGGTTTCGCTGTCTTGTGTGTCGAAGCGCCCAGGAAGGTGGCCAGCAATTTTTGCTGTGCCTTTCCTGCACGGGTAAGACTGCGCAATAGGCGGATTCCTGGGGGCGACTTCGCCATCGGCAGCTCCTGTGACTGGTGATCCAGTCACTATAACGGTGAACCGATGGGACTTCAGTGCGGTGCCGAACGGGAGGCATGGGCGGCAGCTCGATGAACATCGGGCTGCCGCGACCAGCTGGCCGGTGATCAGTTCTCTTCGCGCCAGCGGCGCATCCAGATTGCGACGGCAATCATGGCTACACCAGCGGCGACACCAACCCACAGTGTCGGGCTGGCCAGCGAGGCGTAAGTCTCGTTGAAGAAACCGCTGATCTGGCCGGCCGGGTCGTTCTCCATCCCAGGGGCGTGTTTCATCGCCTCTTGCGCCGAGCGGTCGAAGATGAACCAGGCGCCTGGCAGCACGCTGCCCAGCAAGCGCAGCACCACCTGCGAGAAGAACCATTCGATGTTGACGCCCAGCTTGAAGGCGTAGTTGGCCCAGGCCAGCAGCGCACCGGTCATCAAGGGCGCGCCGACTGCCCAC
Source organism: Duganella sp. CF458 (assembly GCF_900113115.1). GTDB lineage: Bacteria > Pseudomonadota > Gammaproteobacteria > Burkholderiales > Burkholderiaceae_D > Rugamonas. The sequence continues at coordinate 37,894 of NZ_FOOF01000012.1, forward strand.
AGGAATACCTTGCCGCGCGCCCAGCTCGACACCATCAGCAGCCAGCCCACGGTCGGCAGCGCCCACAGCAGGTAGATGGGGATCAGGGAAAGCATGCGGAACGGCGACAGCCACAGGTTGGTGGAAGAGAGCAGGTCGCCGAATACGTTCACGCCGTGGAAGCTGAGGGCGAGAGACGTCATCAGGATAATCGCGAGCGATGCCACGAAGCCGATGATGGCGACGATCAGCGGTGCCGCTACGGTTGCTACCGCCACTTTGGACAGCACGGTGGTAACGTCCGACACCGGCAGCGATTTCCAGAACAGGATGCTGCGGTCGCGGCGGTCGTCGTACAGCGCGCCCAGGCAGTAGAAGAAGATCACGAAGGCCATCAGGATGTAGAGCGGCGTGGCCATCATCGGGAAGGCAGCGCCGACGGCGTTGGCGAGCTCATGCCGCTGCGCGGCGCTCATTTCATGGAAGCGCGACAAGCTATCGCCGTTGATATGCATTTCCATGTTGTTGCCGATGATGAGCATCACGGCGGTGAAGGCGAGCATCAGGCCGGAGACAATGGCAGGGGCCCAGAACAGCATGCCCTTGTTCTCCCAGTACTCGCGCTGCATCAGCCATTTCATCGTATTCATTCGTATTGTCCTTTCATGCTGGCTACGAACAGGTCGGCCACGCTAGGGGTACGGGTTTCGCCAAACGTTTCGAGCTGCTTGCGCGAGACGCCGTCGAACAGCATCACCGCTTTGCCGAACACCGTGCGCTGGTGCAGTGGCTGCAGGGCGCTGGCGGCGGTCATGTATTCCGGCTGCACCATCACTTCGGTGTAGCGGTCGCCGATTTCGTCCATCGAGGCGGCGAGGGTGATCTTGCCGTCGCGGATGAACATCAGGTCGGTCAGGATGTTTTCGACTTCCTCGATCTGGTGCGTGGTGATCAGGATGGTCTTGTTTTCGTCGAAGTAGTCTTCCAGCAGCTGGTGGTAGAACTGCTTGCGGTACAGGATATCCAGGCCCAGGGTCGGCTCGTCCAGCACCAGCAGCTTGGCGTCGATCGCCATGACCAGCGCCAGGTGCAGTTGCACGATCATGCCCTTGGACATGGCCTTGACCTTCATGTCCGGCGACAGCTTCGTGTTGGCGATGTACTTCTCGGCGCGTTCGCGGTTGAAGCGCGGGTGGATGCCTTCGCAGAAGCTGATGGCGTCCTTGACTTTCAGCCAGCGCGGCAGGATGGCGACGTCGGCGATGAAGCAGACGTCCTTCATCAGCTCATCGCGCTGCTGGCGCGGGTCCAGGCCCAGTACATTCAGCTCGCCTTCGAAGCGGGACAGGCCGAGGATGGCTTTCAGCGTGGTGGTTTTGCCGGAGCCGTTTGGTCCGATCAGGCCGACGATGCGGCCAGCCTTGATTTCGAAGCTGGCATCATCCAGCGCCTTGGTGGTGCCGAAACTTTTGCTCAGGTTTTTAGCGGTGATGATCGCTGTCATGCCGGGGCTCCTTGTGGCGGCACATTCGTGGCGCGCAGCAGTTGTTCAATGTCCAGGCCCAGGCGGCGGATGCGTTCGACCATTGCGGGCCATTCTTCGCGGATAAAGCGGTCGCGTTCAGTGGACAGCAGTTTATCAACAGCGCCTTCGGTAACGTACATTCCTAATCCCCTTCTTTTTTCCACCAAGGTTTCGTCAACCAGCTCTTGATAAGCGCGGGAGACGGTAATCGGGTTCAATTGGTAATCGGCCGCGACCTGGCGCACCGAGGGCAGGGCATCGCCTGGCTTGAGCAAGCCATCCAGCATCATGCCGACGACCCGCTCCTTCAGCTGCAGGTAGATCGGACGGTTTTCATTCCACATACATCGTTTCCTCCAGTGTTGGTGATTTAATGAACTGGTGTTGTAGTGAACTATAACACTGAAACTGTCGGGCGCAAGTGGTTTTTTTGCAACTGGGAACTATGGGGCGATGTCGGGTGAAGAAGTGAGCATCTGGCGCAGTTGCGCGGCTTGCCGGACCTGGGTGCCGGACATGGTGTTGTCGAAGATGACCAGGGCCTGGTCGCCCCGGGGGCGCAGCCACGCTGCGACCTGTGCCAGCCGCTCCGGCTCGTAGACTGAACGATAAATTTGCGGGCTGCCATGGAGGCGCACGTAGGCAGCGTCTTCGCTGGTTGCCACAAATGGCCCAGGCTCGCCCGCAGGGGGATCGGCCACTACCCGGATCACATCCATCTTGCTCAGCAACGCTGTCGCCTCGTCGTCAAACCATGAGCCGTGGCGGGCCTCGCACGCCAGGCGCAAGCGCCCGCGCTTCCCGTCGCCCGGTTCGGTTCCAAAGCGCTCGCCAAGACCGGCGAAGAGGGCGGCTACGGCAGCCGGGTCAAAACGCAGGCTTGGCGGTGTCTGCACCAGGATCCAGCCTAGCTTGTCGCCGAGCGCTCCCGCTTCGGTCGCGAATTGGTCCAGTTCCGCTTCAATATCCTGCAAGCGCTTTTCGTGCGTGATGGATTTTGGCAGCTTGACGGCAAAACGGAAGCCGGCAGGCACGTTGTCCGCCCATCGCGCATAGGTTTCGGGCTTGTGCGGGCGATAGAAGGAGGAATTGATTTCGACTGCGTCAAACACGGCCGCATAGCGCGCCAGGTTGCTGCCGAAGCTGGACGGCGGAAACAGGTCCGCATCGGCGCGCGGCAAGGCCCATCCAGCGATACCAATGGTTACAGGTTGCATAGGTGATCCCCGTTATCATTGCCCCGAATATGACACAGGAGCTGCAAATGACCCCACACAGACGTCTCGCCACAGGCGCCATTGCCATCGCTGCGTTGGCGGCTGGAGGCGGCGCTACGGTGCTGCTGTCCGGCTGCGCAAGCTTTGCTGGCCCGCGCGATTACGAAGTGCCGCTAGCGCGACTGCAGCGCAATATCGACCAGCGCTTCCCGCTTGAGCATCGTGCGTTGGCGGTGTTCGAGCTGCGGTTGGAGCAGCCGCGGCTGTCCACGCTGCCGAACGACCGCATTGCGCTTGGCGCTACGCTGTCGGTCTCGTCGCCGCTGATGCGGCAGCAGTTTACCGGCAGCCTGTCGCTGTCGGGCCGCCTGAATATCGACCAGTCGCGTAACGCGGTGATGCTGGCTGAAGCGCGCCTGGACGACTTCAGGCTGGACGGGCTGGATGAGCGCACGCAGCGCCAGGTGGCCGGTGCCGCCCGTTTGCTGGCCGACAGCCTGGCGCGCGACACGCCGATCTATACCTGGCGTCCGGATGAGCTGCGTTACGCCGGCGTGCAGTTCTTCCCGACGGCGATCCGTACTTCGGCAAGCGGGCTGAGCATTCATCTGGAACCCTTGCGGGACGGTCGTCTATAATCGAAACTTCAACTGATAGGAGAAAGTGAAATGCCGTTTTTCGGTCTGGGTCTGCATATTTTGGTTGCCATCTTTTTTGCCGTGCACGCGGTGCGTCGCGGACGCGAATTGTATTGGCTGCTGATCCTGTTCTCTTTCCCACTGCTGGGCAGCCTGGTGTATTTCTTCGCCGTGTACCTGCCGAGCTCTCGCCTGGAAGTTGGCGCACGCAAGGCCGTTGCGGTCGCCGGCAAGATGCTTGATCCGGGCCGCGAACTGCGCGAAGCGCGTGAAGCTTTCAACTTCACCCCGACCGCGCAGAACCAGATGCGTCTTGCCTCGGCCTTGCTGGAAGCGGGTGAGACGGCCGAAGCTGCAAGCACTTACGAGGCATGCTTGCAGGGCGCCTTCGGCTCGGACCTGGAAATCCGCCTGGGCGCAGCGCGCGCCAACCTGGCGGTGGGCGCTTATGGCAAGACCATCGAACACCTGGAATTTATCCGTCGTACGGATGCCAATTACCGCGCCGAGCAATGCAGCCTGCTGCTGGCGCAAGCCTTTGCGGCAGCGGGGCGTAATGATGAAGCCCGTAGCGAATTCGAAAACGCCGTCAACCGCTTCGGCAGTTTCGAGGCGCGCGCCGAATTTGCGATCTGGGCTGCCGGTGTGCGCGAGTTCCAACTGGCGCAGCGCCTGCAGAGCGAGCTGCAGCACACGATGGACCGCTGGAACAAGCATACGGCATCGATGAACAACGCGACGGTGCGGCGACTGAATGCGGCTTTCGCGCAAGTGCCGCGTAGCTGAAAAAATGAAAGGAGCATCAGAATGCATAGCCCGGTCCTGATGTTCCAGTCGTCCCGCTTCGAAATCGTTGCGAATGAGGACAAGCTGACCAATCCCGGTATTTATGGCCGCCGCCTGGCCGAGTGGATGGCCAATGAGCTGCCCACGCATGGCTACCGCGCGCTGGGCGACGTGATTCCTGAGGATTTTGCGTGGTGCGTGCCGGTGGCGGCTGAAGATTGCGAGCTGTATGTGGCTTGCACCAGTGCGGAAGAGGGCTGGCAGGCTTATGTTTTCGCCGATTGCGGCTTGATGGAGCGGCTGGCCGGGCGCGATCCACGCGCGACGGTGGTGGCGGAGCTGTACACGGCGGTGCGCTCGATTCTCGAAGATGCTCCTGGCATCAGCTATTTACATATCCAATGACTAAACCTGTAACGGCAGAGGCCGTGTCCCATTTCGGGTGTGACCCCATGGTGGGACACGAGCTGGGCAGTAATCGGCTGTCGCGGCATTTCCTGACGGAGGCGTATAACAATGGCTGGGCTAACCATCGGCTGTTGCGGGCTTGTGCGCAGTTGTCGCAGGAAGATTTTGTGGCGCCAAGGACGGGGTTTTTTCCGTCGATTAGGGCTACGCTGAATCACATTCTTACCGTGGATTGGTTTTATATCGATGCGCTGGAGCGGGAGGCGCGCGGGGCGCCGCCGCATCCCGACTATTGCAGCGAATTCTTCGCGGTGGAGGAGCCGTTCGATACTTGTGCGGCGCTTTGGGCGGCGCAGCGTGCTTCCGACGATCGTTTGATCGCTTATTGCAAGGGCTTGCGCGATGACGATCTGGGCCGGGTCGTGGTGATTGATCGGGGTGAGGGCGAATTCCAGCGCGATAGCCGCCAGCGGCTGCTGGCCCATATCTTTGGGCATCAGATCCATCATCGGGGGCAGGTGCATGCCATGCTGTCGTCCACCCCGGTCGCGCCGCCGCAACTGGATGAGTTCTTCTCGGAGGGGGAGGCGCCGTTGCGGGTGCAGGATTTCAGGGAGTTGGGTTGGTCAGAACAGGACATCTGGTCGCCAAGCTTATCCTGAATCAAGGAATTTGCTTCGGCATTCAGGGATAGTCAGGCTCAGTTTTAACCTGAGCAGGGCTACCCATGAATGCAAACGAAAAAATGTTCGGCAACCCGATGCCGCCGCAGGAAATCTCGCTGGACGTGCTGCGCGAAAAATACGCGAAGGGGGATGAGCGGGACATTATCGACGTCCGCCGCCGTGTGGCGCGCGCCTTGGCTGCGCTGGAGGCGCCGGAGCTGCGCGAAGACCTTGAGGAGAAATTCCTGTGGGCGCAGGAGCATGGCTTCGTGCCTGCTGGGCGCATCAATTCCGCTGTTGGCCTGGGACTGAAGGCCACCCTTATGAATTGCTTTGTGCAGCCGGTGGGCGATTCGGTGACGGGAGAGGATGACGGGCTGCCCGGCATCTATACCGCTGTCGCGGAAGCGGCGGAGACCATGCGCCGGGGCGGCGGTGTGGGCTACGATTTCAGCGCTATCCGCCCTGCGGGGGCCAAGGTGAAGGGTACGCAGTCGCGCGCTTCCGGTCCGGTGTCGTATATGGAAGTCTTCGATGCTTCCTGTAAGACGGTGGAGTCGGCCGGCGCGCGGCGTGGTGCGCAGATGGGCGTGCTGCGCATCGATCATCCGGATATCGAGCGCTTTATCGCTGCCAAGGACGATGGCGGTTTCCGCAATTTCAACCTGTCGATCGGCGTGACGGATGGATTCATGCAGGCGCTGGCGTCGGATTCGGAGTTTGAACTGGTGCACAAGGTCGAACCGGGCGATGAGGACCTGGCTGCTGGCGCTCGCCGGCGTGAGGATGGGCTGTGGGTTTATCGCCGTGTGCCGGCGCGCGAATTGTGGGATAAAGTGATGACGTCCACCTACGATCACGCCGAGCCGGGCGTGCTGTTCGTGGACCGCATCAATGCCGAGAACAACCTGTATTACTGTGAGACCCTGCGCGCTACCAATCCTTGCGGCGAGCAGCCGCTGCCCGGCTATGGGTGCTGCGATCTCGGTTCGCTGAACCTGACCTGTTTTGTGCAAAACCCTTTCAGTGATCGCGCGGCCTTCAACTTTGAGGCAATGCGCATGGTGGCCGGCATCGCGGTGCGCATGCTGGACCTGGCGCTGGATGCGACCCAGTGGCCGCTGCCGCAGCAAGCCGATGAGGGGGCGGCCAAGCGCCGCATTGGCCTGGGCTTCCTTGGCCTCGGCAGCGCGCTGGTGATGCTGGGCATGCGCTACGACTCCGAAAGCGGGCGTGCAATGGCGTCCAGCATTGCGGAAGCCTTGCGCGATGCGGCATATGCGGCTTCCGTGGCGCTGGCGCAGGAGAAGGGCGCTTTTCCGTTCTTCGACAAGGAGCAGTACCTGGAGGGTGCCTTCGTACGCCGCTTGCCGGATGACTTGCGCGAGTCAATTGCGAAGCATGGGATCCGCAATTCGCACCTGCTGTCGATTGCGCCTACAGGTACGATCACGCTGGCGTTTGCGGACAATGCTTCGAATGGCATCGAGCCGGCCTTTTCCTGGGTCTACCAGCGCCGCAAGCGCATGCCGGATGGGTCGTCGCGCTCCTATGAGGTGGCCGATCATGCGTGGCGACTGTATCGCCATATGGGCTTCGATATGGGCCAGTTGCCGCCGCAGTTCGTGACGGCGCTGGATATGGCGGCGCTGGACCATGTGAGCATGATGGAGGCGGTGCAGCCTTTCGTCGATACGGCGATTTCGAAGACGGTCAATGTGCCGGAAGATTATCCGTATGAGGATTTCAAGGAGCTGTACACGGAGGCTTGGGTGGCGGGGCTGAAGGGGCTGGCGACCTTCCGGCCGAATACGGTGACGGGCAGCGTGCTGAGTGTGGCGCCTGCGCCGGAGGCGGCTTCCGCTTCAGTTGCGCCGGCGTTGCGGGACGATGATCCCTTGCGCAAGCGCTTTGACGGGCGTCCGCTGGGGGAGCTGGAGTCGGTGACTTCGAAGGTCGAATACTGGACGCAGGAGGGCAAGAAGTCGGCCTACCTGACCGTGAGCTTCATTACCGTGGATGGCATGCTGGAGGGGGCGCCGGTGCGGATTGAGCGTCCGTTTGAGTTCTTCATGCCGGCCAACCAGCGCAGCGATGGGCAGCAGTGGATCACTTCGTCCATGCGCTTGTTGTCGATGGCGGCGCGCGCCGGGAGTTCGATTGCCAAGGCGCTGGCGGATATGCGTGAAGTGGCTTGGGAGAAGGGGCCGGTTCGTTGCGGGCTGTTGACGCGTGAGGATGGCGTGCAGGTGCCGGTTTATCACGATTCCGAGGTGGCGGCGATTGCGTTTACCTTGCAGCGGATCTTGATACGGCGTGGGTTCCTGGATGCGTATGGCAACCAGGTGCCGGTGCCGCAGTTGGCGCTGCGGTGCGCGTCGACGGGGCATGTGGCGCCGGAGGCAATGACGGCGGCAGGGGCTGCGCCTGCGCAGTCGGCGGGAAAGTGCCCGGAGTGTGGGGCGAGGGCGCTGCGGAAGGTGGATGGGTGCACGCGGTGTGTTGAGTGCCACTATATGGGTGGCTGTGGCTGAAAACCGGTGAACCAGTGTCTGACCCGCAGGGTCAGACACTGCCACAGCGACGGATGGTGGTTGGTTCCAGGCTTTTGATGTGCTGCGAAAGCCAAAGGACTTAAACCATGCCACCGGCCTCAAGACTGTTGGTGTCTGACCCTGCGGGTCAGACACCGGTTTGCCGGTTTTGCTTAAGCTGCGTCAAGGACGAAAAAACAGCCGCTCCATACACTTCCTCCCACATCAACCCCGAGGAGGACTTACAAATGCATCATTCTTTCCAACTTGCTTCCGCCCTGGACGCCGCCAACGTGACCCGCGTGCTTGAACTGCTGCGCACCGTTCCCGGCATCCGCGGCGTGCACGCCCCAACCGGCGCGGCACACGTTGAAGTTGCCTTCGATGACTCCCTGACCAGCATCCACCACCTGGGCAAACTGCTGGAAGAACATGGCTATCCACCTGTGGCGCCGCAACAGCGTAGCCACACCTGTTGCGGCGGTTGCGGCGGCCATTAAGCAAGACTTGACCTGGATCATGTGAGCTGCCTGCGTGGCGGCTGTATTCTGGCTAAAAACATACATTTAAAACACCACAAAAGGAGCTATCATGCACGCCACTAAGAAGTTATGGACGTGGCTCGCCATTATCTGCCTGCTATCGTTTACGGTACTGGGCTGGGTGGGCCGCGAAATTTACCTGAAAGCGCCCCCAATAGCGCAAGTCGTCGACGAAACAGGTGCGGTGATCTACACAGCGGACCAGGTCAAATATGGCCAGAGCGCCTGGCTGTCGGCTGGCGGCCAGCAACTGGGCACCGTCTGGGGTCACGGCTCTTACCTGGCACCTGACTGGTCGGCCGACTGGCTGCACCGCGAAGCGGTTGCGCTGCAAGATCTGTTTGCGCGCAAGGACTTCAATAAGGAATACGCCCAGCTTGACGCCGGTGCCAAGGCCCACGTCGATGCCCTGGTGAAGTCCGAACTGCGCACCAATACCTACAACGCCGACGCCAATGAGGTAAAGCTGTCTGCCATCCGCGCTGAAGCGGTTCGCAGCGTGGCCAACCACTATGCTGGCCTGTTCGGCAACGCCGAACAATACGACAAGCTGCGCGAACAGTATGCAATGGCGCCGAACTCGCTGCCGGAAGCTAGCGACCGCGCTGCGCTGACCGGCTTCTTCTTCTGGTCTTCGTGGGCTGCCGCGGCAGACCGTCCAGGTGAAGTCGGCCTGAGCTACACCAGCAACTGGCCGCATGAGCCGCTGATCGACAATACGCCGACCGCCGGCGCCGGCATCTGGTCGATTGCTTCGGTTGTCCTGATGATCGGCGCCATCGCCGGCATGCTGTTCTACCACGGCATGCACAAGGAGGAAGAAGATCCTGTACCGCCGAAGAACGATCCGCTGTTTTCGCTGAAGGCAACGCCTTCGATGAAGGCTACCAAGAAGTACTTCCTGGTCGTGATCGGCCTGATCCTGGCGCAAGTCGGCATGGGCGTGATCACCGCGCACTTTGCGGTGGAAGGTTCGAGCTTCTTCGGCATCCCGCTGGCCAATGTGCTGCCTTTCACCGTCAGCCGCACCATCCACACCCAGTTCGCCGTGCTGTGGATCGCAACCGCCTGGCTGGCGACCGGCCTGTATATCGCTCCTGCGATCTCGGGTGTGGAACCGAAGTTCCAGAAGCTGGGCACCGACGTGCTGTTCTACGCGCTGCTGTTCATCGTGGTTGGTTCGACCGCAACCGGCTGGCTCGGCACCCTGCAACACAGGGGCGTGGATTTCGCGTTCTGGCTGGGTAACCAAGGCCTCGAGTTCACCTCGATGGGCCGTGTGTGGCAAATCCTGCTGTTCGTTGGCTTGCTGTTCTGGGCCTTCCTGCTTGGCCGCGGCCTGTGGCCGGCACTGAAGAAACCATCGGAAAGCCGCGGCATCATCGCCATGGTATTCCTGGCTGCACTGTGTATCGGCGGCTTCTACGCAACCTCCCTGACCTGGGGCAAGGGCACGCACTACTCGATGATCGAGTACTGGCGCTGGTGGCTGGTCCACCTGTGGGTGGAAGGCTTCTTCGAAGTGTTTGCAACCGCTGTTATCGCGCTGCTGTTCACCCGCCTGGGCCTGATCCGCGCCGCTTCGGCAAATAGCGCCATCATCCTGGAAACCATCGTGTTCCTGTTCGGCGGCATCCTGGGTACCTTGCACCACCTGTACTTCACCGGTACGCCAACTTCGGTGATCGCTATCGGCGCCATGTTCTCGGCACTGGAAGTGGTTCCGCTGTCGCTGATCGGCATGGAAGCTTACCGCAACTACAAGCGTTCGAAATCGGCTCCCTGGATTGGCGCTTATAAATGGGCCATCCTGTGCTTCATCGCCGTGGGCTTCTGGAATACCGTGGGCGCCGGCCTGCTGGGCTTCTCGATCAACACCCCGATCGCGCTGTACTACATGCAGGGTCTTAACATGACCGCGGCACACGGCCACGCTGCGCTGTTTGGCGTGTACGGCATGCTCGGTATCGGCCTGATGCTGTTCTGCCTGCGCGGCCTGGTTGACCGCTTCGCATGGTCCGACAAGCTGCTGGCATCGATGTTCTGGTTCCTGAATATCGGCCTGGCCATGATGGTGTTCATCTCGCTGGTTCCCGCCGGTATCTACCAGGCTGCCGCTGCGATCACCAAGGGCATGTGGTATGCACGTTCGCCGGACGTGGTTCACTCCACCTTCATGGAAACCGCGGTCTGGCTGCGAGTTCCAGGCGATATCGTGTTTGCGATCGGCTGCCTGTTCCTCGCCCTGTTTGCCTTGCGCCTGGTCGGCAAGGCGAAGAAGGAAGAGGCCGTGGCAGAAGGCGTGGCGCTGGAGAATTAATCAATGCGCCTCACGGGCCACACCGACTATGCCTTGCGCCTGCTGATGTACCTGGGCCGGCAGCAGGGCAGGTTGGTGACCGTGCAGGAGATCGCCAAGGCGCACGGCATCTCCGAACATCACCTGCGCAAGGTGGCTCACCGGCTCGGCCAGGCCGGGCTGGTGGCCACCTGGCGTGGACGGGCCGGCGGCCTGCGCCTGGCGCAGCCGCCGGCTTCGATTTCGGTAGGCGCTGTGGTGCGCCTGGCCGAAGCCGACTTTACGATCGTTGAATGTTTCAATGCCACGCGCAATACCTGCCAACTTGCCGGCGCTTGCCGCCTGCAGGCGGGATTGCACAGGGCGACCGAGGCTTACCTCGGTCATCTCGACCGCCAGACCCTGGCGGATTTAATCTGAAGGAACCATCATGAGTGCGCCTGAAATCTTGCTGGAGCTGTGCGGCATGGTGCCGCCCGAACCGATGGAGCGCGTATTGGAAGCGCTCGACCTGCTGCAACCTGGCCAGCAACTCCGCATGGTCATCGACCGCGAGCCGGTTCCCCTCTACCGCATCCTCGAGAAAAACGGCTACCGCCACGCCACCTCGATGCGCGAAGACTATATCTACGAAATCCTGATTACCCACGCCGACTGATGCAACGCAAGCTGGCTTTCGAGCATACGCCCGGGCTGGCGCTGCCGCTGCGTTTCCTGCTGGCGGCGCCATGGTTCGGTGCCTTGGCCGGCCTGCTGCTGGTGTGGCAGGGCGCCGAGGCAATGAGTACGCGCTGGGCACCGGCCACGCTGGCCGTGACCCATTTGCTGACACTCGGTTTCCTTGGCATGGCCATGGCGGGCTCGCTGTTGCAGATGGTGCCGGTGGTTGCAGGTGTCGAGCTGCACTGGGCGCGCCGACTCGGTCCCGTGATCTGGGGAGCCTTGGCCGGCGGCGCACTGCTGCTGGCGGCGGGGTTCCTGCATGGACTGCCGTGGTGCCTGCGCGCGGCCGGGATCCTGCTGGCCGGGGCCTTTATCCTTCTTGTCGCTGTTCTGGCGCGGGCGCTCGCGCAGCGTTCCGCACCGAATGCGCTGCCTGTCGTCGCCGGCATGCGCCAGGCGGTGGTGGCGCTGGCCTGCGCCGTGGCGATCGGCGTCGCGCTGGCGGCTTTCCTGGTCGGTGCGGTGCGGCTGCGTGTGATGGAATGGACCAATGTGCATGCCGCCTGGGCGCTGGTAGGCTGGGTCGGGGTGCTGGTGGTGTCGGTCGTGTTCCAGGTGGTACCGATGTTCCAGTCCACCCAATTGTTCCCGCGCCAGCTCGCCTTCACGCTGCCGCCGCTGTGTCTTGGCGGGCTGGCGCTGTGGACCGCAGGCTACCTGCTCAACCAACAATGGCAATGGATTGGCGCGGGGCTGGTGAGCGCCTGCCTGGCGCTGTTCGCGGTGTATACGCTGGTGCTGCTGTTCCGCCGCAAGCGCGCGGCGGATGTAGCGACATGGTACTGGTGGCTGTCGCTTGGCTCGCTGCTGGCCAGCGTTGCCGTCTTCCTTTGCCCGCGTGGCATGGACAAGGCGTTGCTGCTTGGCGTGCTGTTTATCGGCGGATTCGCCATGTCAGCAGTGAACGGCATGCTGTACAAGATTGTGCCGTTCCTCTTGTGGTACCACGGGCAGCACGCCGGCTGCGATGTGCCGGGCGTGCGTCAGATGATGCCGGAGAGCGAACCGCGCGTGCAGTTCGCCTGGCATGCCGCCAGCGTGGGGATGCTGCTTGCCGCTGCCATCGCACCTGGCTGGCTTGCCCAACTGGCCGGTGCGGTACTGGCAGTTGCCTGCATGCGCCTGGGGTTTGACCTGGCGCTGGCTGCGATCAGCCTTCGTAAGCTCGCAAACGGGCAGAATCAAGAATCTTGATCTGGCGGCCGTTCACGGCAATCATGCCCTGGTCGGCCAGTTCGTGCAGCACGCGCGAGAAGTATTCCGGAGTCAGGTTCAAGCGCGATGCCAGCAGCTTCTTGCTGACGGCCAGCGTGATTTCCGAACCATCTCCGGCATCGTCATCCTTCAACAGGTAGCCGATAATGCGCTGGCTGCCCGAGCGCAGCGAGTAGGCTTCCACGTCCGAAATCAGGCCATGCAGGCGGCGGCTCATGCCGGCCAGCATGCGGCGCGCGAACTGCGCATTGCGCGCCAGTTCGGCGAATACGGTGTGCTTGGAGATGTGCAGCAGCATGCAGTCGCTGACCGCATGGGCGGTGACGATGTAGGGCTTTTCCATGAACATCAGCGCTTCACCGAAGCTGTGGCCCGGGCCGATGATCTCGACGATCTTCTCGTTGCCCTGGGCGGAGAGGAAGCTGAGTTTCACCTGGCCGAAAATGACCATGTGGAAGCCGACGCATGGATCGCCGCGCTGGAAGACGGCGCTGCCGCGCGGGATGTGGTGTTCGGTGGTGCCGGCAGCCACCAGCGTCAGCTCCTCCGGCGACAGGTCTGCGAACAGGGGCAGTCGCTTGAGGAACTCGCGGGGGTCGATTTTGGGGCTTGGCATTTGGTTCTCCTGAAATGGCAAAAGGACCCGCTGGGCGGGTCCTGTCCTGGTTAAGGTTATGTCGGGGCTATTCCTGCTTAATGGCCCGAGTCGCCGTCAGGCTTGCTGCTGGTCCGGAAGATTTCCGGATTCTCCTTGCCGGTCACGTAGAGGAAGCCGACCAGGCCTTTCTCCATCCGCGACAGCGCGTGGTCGACCAGGATGAAGCGTCCCGGTACCTCGGTCTTGAACTCGACCATCGTTGCGCCGCCGGGAGCCACGGTGGTGGTCTGCACGTTCTGCAGCGGAGGCGAAGTCAGGTCGCCCAGGTTGTACACGCGGTCGAACACTTCACCGATGACGTGGAAGCTGGAGGTTGCGTTGGGACCGCCGACACCGAAGAAGATGCGAACGGTTTCGCCAACCTTGGATTCCATGCGGTGGGTCTTGGTCAGCGCGTCATGGGTACCGTTGAACATCAGGTGTTCCGGTTGTTCTGCCAGCAGTTTGTCCAGCGAGAACTCGGCTTCGCCGGGCGTGCCGTGCTTTTGCGCGGTGTACAGCTCGCCCTGCATCACATAGAACTCCTTGTCGACTTTCGGCAGGCCGCCTTCAGGTTCCACCAGGATCATGCCGTACATGCCGTTGGAAATGTGCTGGGCCACCATCGGGGTAGCGCAGTGGTACACGTACAGGCCCGGGTTGATGGCCTTGAAGGTGAAGCTCTTGGTGCTGCCTGGCGCCGCCTGGGTCACTGCGGCGCCGCCGCCCGGGCCGGTCACGGCGTGGAAGTCGACCGAATGGATCATGTGGCTGTCCTTGGCGTTGGACATGTCCACGTTTACGGTGTCGCCCACACGCACGCGGATGAACGGGCCAGGAATCTTATTGTTGAAGGTCCAGTACTTGTAGGTGGTGCCGTCCATCAGCTGGCCGAGAATTTCAGTGGTGTCCAGCTTCACGTTCACTGTTTGCGGGCCGCGCTTGCCGATGGGAGTGCCGACTTCCATCGGGTTGCGCGAAACATCGGCCCCCTGTGGCGCAGCTTTGAGTTCGCCTTCGCCGACGATGATCTTGCCGATCATGCCCGCAGCCACGTGGCCCGGCAGGGTGCAGATATAGGTGAATTCACCCTTCTTGTCGGCCTTGAAGACGATGGCGGTCGATGCGCCTTTGTCCTTCAGTTGGTTCGATTTTGCCTTGAAGTCGGGCACGGAAATATCGTGGGTGGCGCCATCCCCGTTGACCAGGTTGATCTGCACAACTGCACCCAGCGGCACGCGCAACGTAGGATTAGCCTTGCCCTTGGATTCGCCGGTGTCGCTGATGAACACCAGCTTACCGTCCGCGATATCGGTATGCAGGGTAAAGGTCACGTCAGGACGATATTGAACGGCAGTGCTGCCATTGCCGCCGTGCTGGCCATGTTGTGCATAAGCTGGCGCCAGTGTTGCGGCGCCGATCACCAGTGCCGCCATGGCTTTGGACATCAAGGTCGGTTTCATTTTCTTCTCACAGGTTTGTCTGGCACGGGATTGCGCCGTTGACAGACAAATCTTATGTTTCACATGCATGTTATTGAATTGACGCAGGTCAAAAATTCGGAAAGAACTGCGTATTCTCAATGCAAGTTAGTTATTTTTGATCTAGATCAAGCTGTGAGAAGGACTGCGCCGCGCCTTAGGGTGCGAGCTGCTGCAGGATCGCGTAGGCGGCCTTGATGCGGTCCGGGTTGGGATAGACGGAGTTTGCCAACATGACAATTCCGATCTTCTTCTGCGGGACAAAAACCGCGTATGCACCGAAGCCGCCGGTGGAGCCGGTTTTATGGAACAGCGTTGCGTCGCCAGCCGCACTGCCTGCCGGGAGACGCTTGGCCGGAACGAGCTCGCGAGTCATGGACGGATCGCTACCGCTTTGCAGCCGCTCCAGCGTGCCTGGATAAGGGTACTGTTCCCAGCCAAGTCCCTGCAAAAGCGGGCCGGCTTCGAAATAAGGTACGTGGGTTGCCGCCACGGCGCGCCGCATGGACGGCTCCAGTCGGCTCGGATCGATGTTTGCCTGTACGAAGCGCAGCAGGTCAGCGCTGCTGGTCTTGACGCCGTATGCCTCCGCATCGAAGGGGCCTGGATTCACGCGGACTTGCTTGCCATCGTTGTAGCCCCAGGCGTAGTCCGGCATCGCGTGCCCGGGCACTTTCATGTAGCTGATTTTCATGCCGAAGCGGGGGAAGATCTCGGAGTCCATCGCGGTCGCGAAGTCCTTCCCCAGTGCAGCCGCGGCGGCATGCCCGAACAATCCGATGCTGGGGTTCGAGTAGCGGCGCATTGCCCCGGGCGCCGCATCCGGCCGCCATGCGCGGAAGAAGGCCATTTCCTGCCCCTCGCGCACCTCGTCGGGGAATTGCAGCTTAAGTCCGCCGGCGGTGTAGGTACCCAGGTGGAGCAGGGTCGCTTTGTCGATGGCGCTGCCTTTGAGTTGCGGCAGGTAGCGCGAAGGGTGCGCAGCCAGCGACAGCTTGCCCTGCGCCTGCGCCCAAGTGGCCAGAGTGGCGGTCAGGGTCTTGCTGACCGAACCGATTTCGAACAGGGTGTTTTCGCTGACCGGCGCATTGGTTTCGCGCGAGGCGACGCCGTAGTTGAAGTAGTATGGCTTGCCGTCCAGCGTAACGGCGACCGCCATGCCGGGCAACGCTTGTTCCGCCATCAGCGAAGGGATCACGCCATCCACGGCAACGCGCACTTTCAGGCCGCGCAGGAAGTCATCGCGCACTTGCATGCCGCTGGCGTCGCCGACCTGGGCGAAGACCACGCGCTGGTCGCCGAGTTCGAGCCAGCCGACGTACCAACCCAAATCACGGGCGCCATCGCTGCCGCTGCCGGTCTTGCCGAACACCTGCCAGCCGCCCACCTGCTCGGGCCATTTGACCAGTGTCCTTGCCATGTCGTATGCGCTGGGCTTGAGGTCCAGCTCGCGGTTGACGACGCGGCGCAGGAAAGCGATTTGCTCGTCCGGCGAAATGCGCAGCGAGGAACCTAGCCACGATTCGGACAGGCCATTGTGCTTGCCCGGATCGCCGCTGACATCGCCGTTACCGTAAGCGAAGCGCTTGACGTAGCCGGCGAATCGCTGCTCGCCCATTTGCAGGGTGATTTGCTGGGAATACCAGACGACCGATTCCTTCATCCAGGAGCTTGGGTCGTGCGATTGTTTCCAAACCGGGCGCCAGTCCACATAGCCTTGCTTGAAGGGCAGCACAGGTGCGTGCTCGTCCCACAGCACGCCAGCGTCATAGCCCATCAGCGCGATCGGCAGCTTGAAGGTCGACATCGGCGGCAAGCGTTTATCGCATACGCCTTCGTGCACCAGCCATTTGCCGGTGGCCGCATCGGCCATCGCCAGGCAGTGCTCTGCAGAAAACGCGAGCAAAGGGAGGCCTAGCCCTGCAAGCAGGGCGAAGATTTTGCGTTTCATTTTGGTCCTTGGTTAGAGTTTTGCGAGTTGCGCGGGGAGGTCGCGCAAGAAGGCTTCCTTGGTGCGCGGGCCCGCAGCACCTTCGATCACAGTCTCGTCCTGAGCCAGGCGCGCGAACACAATGGTGCGCTCGCCATTGGTCGCCCAGCCTACGAACCAGCCGTAGGAACGGGAGTAGTCGTCCTTGCCGTCCGGGCCCACAGGGGCGCCCGTACCGGTCTTGCCAAACACTTGCCAGCCGTTCGGCAGGTCTTTTACTTTCAGCAGGCGCGCAGTCTGTTCATGCGCATACCGCGAGACAGGGAGCTCCTGCCGCACCAGGCGGCGCAGGAAGGCAGTCTGCTCGTCGGGCGAAATCTGCATCGACGAGCCGACCCACGACCAGGTCAAGCCATTGTCGTTGCCCTTGTCGCCGCCGGTATCGCGGTTGCCGTAGCCGAAACCCTGCACATAGCGCTCGAATCGCTCGCGGCCAATGTGCTGTGTGACTTGCTGGGCATACCAGACGGCCGAATAGCGGATCCACTGGCTCGGGTCCATGTCGCGGTGCCATTCCTTGTTCCAGGCTTTGTAGCTCTCGCGATAAGGCAGCACCGGCGCGTGCTGGTTCTTCAGGAATCCGCTGTCATAGCCCATCAGGCTAACGGCGATGTTGAAGGTAGAAACCGGTGTGATGCGCGCCGCGCAATCGCCCTCGCGCAGCAGCGCTTTGCCGCTGGCGGCATCGACGAAGGTGGTGCAATTCAGCGCAGCGACCGATTGCGCGGAAGGTGAAACGCTCCATGCCAACGCAGGCTGCAGCGCGAAATTACCGCCAACGATAGCTGCCAGCGCTGCAATTGTCGCGGCACGAGCCCACATGGCGCGGCGCGTGTTGGCTGGTGTACGAATCAGCGACACGCGCTCAGCCAGCGTGTTCGCATCGATGCTGCCAAATGCCAGCGCGCCCTGTGGCGTAAGGTGCTGCAGCTTGAGCTGCGCCACCAGTGCCGCAGCGTAGGCCTTGCGTTGGGACGCCGGACGGCCTCGCAGCACATCGCGGTCGCAGCCCAGTTCCTGCGCCCAGGTCAGGTTGGCGCGCAGCAGCCGCATGAAGGGATTGAACCACAACAGCATTTGCAGCAGCATACCGGCGGCCATCCATTGCAAGTCGTGGCGGCGAAGGTGGGTCAATTCATGCTCGACGATCATTTCGCGCTGCAGCTTATCGAAGCCGCCCAAATGGCGTGGCATCAGCAGGCGAGGGCGGAACAGGCCAAGCAGCATGGGCGAAATCGGCGCATCCACTTCGATGATCGCAGCACGTCCCGCGTTCGCTACATCGCCGGTCCGCGCCAGCTGGTTCAGCATGCGCTGCGCGCGCCACAGGCTGGCGGCCGACCAAGCCAGTCCGGCAAGGTACACACATAGCCATAATTGGGCACCGTGGAGCATCCAGACACGCGTACTGGAAAAATTGTCCGACGCTTGCGCACTATCGGCCGTTGCGTTGGGAAGGGGCGGGGTCTTTGGTGGCGCAATGTAATGGGTGACCGTTTCGGTTGCCGCTTCGAGTGGAGGGATCAAGCGCACGCGCTCACTATGCGGCAGGAGCAGCAGCGCGAAGGTCGCCAGCACGGCCAATTGACCAAGCAACCAAAGCGATCGCTGCGCCGCCAGCGCAGGCAGGAAGCGCCGGAGCAGGGCGCTCAATGCCCACACGCTGAAGCCGGCAGCAAAGCAGCCAAGGCTCGCGAGCAGGAAGCGCATCAACAGCAAGTCGAAGTCGTTCACTTTGCGTCGTCCTCATCGGGCCAGTCAGACAGCATCTGCTCCAACTGCGCGAGTTCGGTCGCGTCAACCAGTTTACTGCCCGCGAACATATTCACCGGTAGCGGCGTATCGAGTTCCATGATGCGCGAGCCGAAGTCGCGGGCGTAAGCGGCCAGCGTTTCGACCTTGTCCAACAGGGCTTCATACACCTGCACACCATGGCGCACATGCTGCGCAATCATCTGCTTCTCCATCATCCGCTCCACCGTTTTGCGCGTGGAAGAGAACGACCAGCCCAGTTCTTCCTCCACCGCTTCGTGGATTTCGCGCGCGCTCAACGGCGCTTGGCGCCAGAGGGCTTTGAGTACGCAGAGTTCAGGGGTCGATGGAATATGCATGGTAAGACGCGGTTTGTGACGATTGGCACTAGTATGCGACAAATGTCGCAATCGTGTCAAGCGAAGAGCGGCCCTATCTCAATCTGACGCTCGCCATTCGTGAGGTGGAACAAGGGCTGCAGGGCTGTTGAGGGTTTCCAGGAACTGCACAAGATCATCCTTTTCTGCCGGAGTCAAAATCAGGGGATATCCAATTTCGGTGCTTCGGTAGTAGAGCTCGAGTTCCACGGCTTCAGGCAAGGTTGGAATGCTTCCGTCATGCATATAGGGAGCAGTCAGCGCCACATTGCGAAGTGATGGCGTGCGGAACCGGCCAATATCGAGGGGCCGCATGGTCACGGCGAAGCGTCCTAATTCTGCCAGCTTTACATCGTGAAGAATGGATGAATCCAGGCTAAGGTTTTGTTCTTTTAACTTGACGATTCGCTTGGTCAATTCGGGCAAATCGTTCGCAATTTCCGAGATGCCAACGCCAAGCTGATGAAACTCATTGTCCGTGAATAAGGCGCTTTGCTTGCCGATCGAATGGCAACTGACGCACTTTGCGCTGCCCTGGAACAACTTCAATCCCCGTTTTGCGGCAGCGCTGATGGCTGACTGATCGCCACCAAAATAAAAGCGGTCAAATGGCGAGTTGGCCGCAATGAGGGTTCGCTCAAAGGCGCTCAGCGCGCTTGCAACGTGCCTTGGGCCGATGCCGGGCAGGTCTTGCGGGAATGCGGCTGTAAATAGTTTTTTGTAGCCGGAATCATTTTGAATAATATTTAACATATTATTCAGGTCAGGTATCCCATGTTCTCTTGGATTTAAAATCGGATCCAGTGCCTGATTCTCCAGCGTATCCTGCCGTCCATCCCAAAAGAACGAGGTATTGAATTTTGCGTTCAGCAGTGACGGTGTATTACGTGTGCCCAATTGATTATGAATGCCAAGGGCCAGTGGTTTTCCGTCGGCAAACGCTTTTTCAGGGACGTGACAGGAGGCGCAGCTGATCGTTCCGTTGGCGCTCAATCGCTTATCAAAGAATAGCTTCTTACCCAACGCGATCAGGCTTTGGGATTGGCGTTCTTTTTCGTCCTGTTCAATAGGAAGTTCGCGAAGTTTCGGCAAGCCTTCACTCGCCTTTGTGGTGGCGAAGAGCGCGAATCCCGCGAAGATAAGCAACATAACGTGGTGAATTCGCGCGTGCTTCAATCTTTTTAACATCGAAGATTCTATCCAATTATCACTTTAGAAAATCTGTTGATCTTTGCCCTTTGCTGTGCAACACTTCAGGCCAAAAATTTCCAAATGGAAATTATACACTTCTAATAATTCGATTGAAGAGGTTGCGAATGTTGCTGGGTCTGGCTGGAAGACAGATATTGGAGAGAGACGTGGGGCGGTCGGTTCTCGCGGTAGCCTGGAGGCTGCTTGTTACGCTCCTGATCGCAATGGCAGTGCAAGCCAATACGCCAGCGCTGGCCGACCAGATCCGCTACGTTTATGACGAAGCCGGAAGGCTGGTCCAGGCCACGTCCTCCGACGGAAGCGGGACAGCTTACCGCTATGATGAGATCGGAAACATCCTCTCGGTAAAACGCATTGTCGCGGGCGGTGTCGTCATCTCCGAATTCTCTCCGAATTCGGGGGCTGGTGGAATTCAGGTTTCGATTTATGGCAGCGGATTCAGCGAAGTCGCCACGAACAATGCCGTGACCTTTAACGGTGTATCCGCCGTGGTCCTGAGCGCGACGAAGACTATGCTGACTGTTGCAGTTCCTGCGAACGCGAGTACAGGGAAGATCAGCGTGTCCAATGCGAACGGAACGGCGACCAGCAGTTCCGAATTCGTGATAGCGACAGCCAAAACGCCAACCATTACATCGTTCTCGCCGGCTATGGGGCCGGCGGCAACCGCGATTACAGTCACGGGAACCAATTTTGGCGCCCAGCCAGCTGCGAACAAGGTAAAGATCGGCGAATATGCGGCTATCACAAGTAGTGCTAGTCCTACCCAAATTGTCACCTCAGTCCCAACCATTGCTGCCTCCGGCAAGATCTCCGTAACCACCGCAATGGGCAAGGCAGTCAGTGCCAATGACTTTTACGCTTTGCCTCCAGGAGTATCTGCGGCCGATATCGTTCATACAGGGCGGCTCGTAGCAGGGGGAGCCGCGCAGACAGTACAGATCGGTACGGCTGGCAAGAAAGCAATCCTGCTGTTCGAAGGCAATGTGAAGCAAATGCTTTCGCTGTTGTCGAGCGCAGGGACTTTTTCGAGTTCGCCTGCAATGGCGGTCTATAGCCCGGACGGACGAACCGTTGCAACTACCAATATTAATAACAACTACTTTTTTGACTTCCCGGCGCTACCTGTCTACGGCACGTACACGATGGTGTTGTCCGCGTCTGCCGGAGGCAAAGTTGATTTGCAATTAAAGGCCGCAGATACCGGCGCGCTGCTGGTCGATGGCCCAGCGAAAGCGGTCAACTTGAGCGCTGCGCAAAACGGTTACTACACGTTTAATGGCGAAGCAGGGCAGTATCTCGGACTTGGATATACGAACCTCGCGATGAATCCTGTTGCTTCGATGGCGTACAAAGTCTTCAAGCCTGACGGATCGCATTTATTCGGCGATACCTGGAGTAATGACAACAGCAACAACTTGCCCATGTTGCCGGTAACAGGCATCTATACGCTTTTAGTCGATCCACCAACCGTCTCGTCCGCTAGCTTGAACGTCTGGTTGTCCAAGGATATCCCTGGGCAGCTTGTATTCGGTCAGACAACGAGTATGGTTTCTTCCCGCGTCGGCCAGAACTTCCGCCCGACCTTCAATGGCGTCGCCGGCGAACGCTACTGGTTGGCGTTTAACGGCAGCACGATCACTTCTGCAAACGTCAATGTGGTGAAGCCTGATGGAACTGTGCTGACGAGTTTCTCGATCGGTACTTCTGCGGCGAATTTCGAAATCCCGGCGTTGCCTACGACCGGTATGTATGCCATCTTCATCGACCCGACGTCCACGGTGACGGGGAAGGTCGACGTCCAGATCAATCAAGTGGCACCGGACATTACCGGGCCGATAGAAATCAACGGTGCAGCACTGCCTCTCGCCCTCGACGTCCGTCAGCGCGCCTTGCTCACCTTTAATGGCACCGCAGGCCAGCATTTGGGCCTGGGGTATGCCAACGTCACGACCAATCCAGCATCGCAATCCATGTATTACACCGTGCTTAAGCCCGATGGAAGTGAGCTGTTCCGGGATAACTGGAGCAACAGTAACAGCAATAACTTGCCGACATTGCCGGTGAGCGGCACCTACACCATCGTGGTTCAGTCCGGTACTTTTGCAACATCGAGCCTGTCCCTACTGTTGTCCGCTGACGTGGCGGGGACTCTCGTTCCGGGTGCAGCGCCATTGAATGTGAACATCTCGCGTATCGGTCAGAATGCGCGCCTTACATTTGATGCTGTGGCTGGCCAGCACTACTGGCTCAAGATGCGCAATGGGACATTCCCTGCCACGGCAACGGTCTACATTTACAAGCCGGATGGCTCTACGCTGAACACCACTTCTATATCTACGTCGCAGGACTTCGATATGGGCGTACTGCCGGTATCGGGTACTTATGTCGTCTGGATTGATCCTAATTCTACGAATGCGGGCAAGGTCGATGTAGAGCTTGTCACTATTCCTGCTGACTTTGTTAGTCCGATTGAGATCAACGGTGCAGCATTACCTATATCACTCGCCGTTCGCCAGCGTGCCATGATCACGTTCAACGGTATTGCCGGCCAACGCTTGGGTCTGGGGTATGCCAATGTCACGACCAATCCGGCGTCGCAGTCCATGTACTACACCGTGCTTAAACCTGATGGAAGCCAGCTGTTCTGGGATAACTGGGGCAGCAGCAACAGCAACAACTTGCCGATACTGCCTGTGAGCGGCACCTACACAATCGTGGTTCAGTCCGGTACTTTTGCGACGTCGAGCCTGTCACTATTGTTGTCCGCTGACGTGTCGGCGACCCTTGTTCCGGATGCGGCGCCGTTGAGTGTGAACATCCCTCGTATCGGACAGAACGCTTACGTCACGTTTGATGGCGTGGCCGGGAAGCGCTATTGGCTCAAGCTGCGTGGAGGGACCTTCGCCAGCACGGTCTCGGTGTCCATGTACAAGCCGGACGGATCGACCCTGAACACCACTTCGATTTCGACGTCGCAGGACTTCGATACCGGGCCGCTTCCAGCATCTGGTACGTACTCCATCTGGTTCAATCCGGAGTCCACCAATACCGGCAAGGTAGATGCTGCGATTGTGACGATTGCAGACGACTCAGTTGGCGCGATCGCAATTAATGGCGCTGGCGCATCCGTCAGCCTCGTACCAGGTCAACGTGCGGCCCTTAGTTTCACCGGTGTGGCAGGGCAGACCCTGGGACTTGGTTATACGGGCGCTAGTACTGACCCGGCTTCGAACAGCATCTACTACTTCGTCATCAATCCTGATGGAACCCAGCTCTTTTATGACAATTGGGGCGGCAATAACAGCAATGACGTGCCAGCCTTGCCGAGCAACGGAACCTACAAGGTCGTCGTGAAAGCCGCGAACTTTGTAAGTGTAGCGAGCACTGTTTGGCTTTCGGCTGATGTGCCGGGACTCTTGGTCAAGAACGATCCTGCGATGACTGTTTCTATCACCCGCGTTGGGCAGAATGCTCGCCTTACATTCAATGGCGTTGCCGGCCAGGCCTACACATTGCGATTTACCGACGGTGCTTTCTCGTCTTCGGCAAGCGTTATCGTATTCAATCCGAATGGCAGTTCGTTGACTTCGACATCGGTGGCGTCGAACGCAACTTTGAATCTGCCGGCGCTCGCGACATCAGGCACGTACACAGTCTTTATCGGCCCGAGTGGCACGACGACCGGCCAGGTCAACGTGCAGCTTCAGTAAACGAACACGAAGAATAGCTATGACTCCACAAGAAGAAATCATCGTGGCAAATCAGGAATATATGCAGCCTGCAGCACCTATTCGCTCCGGCAAGCCGCGCATGCTGAAATGGATGATTGCGGGGCTGTTCCCGGCGTTGCTCGCAATTTCTGCCGTTGGACAGCTTCCGGCATTTGCGGCAGCGTCCGGAGCATCGAATGCCCACGCCTTTGCATATCCCGCCGCACCAGCCGCATCACGGGGACAATCGGCAACACTGCTGCCTGATGGGCGATGGCTGCTGCTAGGAAGTGAAAGCAAGAACGGTAAAACGGTTACTATTGCGACCTTTATTTCGTCCGATGGTAGGTCGCAGGTAGTGCGGGATCAACTTTTCACTGCGCGTACTGGACATTCGGCGACGCTGCTGCCCGACGGAGCCGTGCTGGTCATTGGTGGCTTGGATGGCTCTAGTCAAGTGATGTCGACCCTCCAGCGCTTTGATATTTCCAGCAGCAGTTTCAGCGCGCCGGAGGAGTCCGCGCTGCTTCCGCGAAGGGGCCATACGGCGACAGTGTTGATGGATGGGCGCCTGCTGATCGCAGGCGGTGCGGACGCACGCGGAAATGCGGTCTATGAGGCCGAGATCTACGATCCGGTGACGAAGTCGATCGAGCGCTTTAATCCGAAACTCGATGCGCCGCGCTTGAACCATATTGCGACGCTGCTCCCATCGGCCGATGTCTTGCTTTCGCAAGGACTCGACGGCGAGAATCAAGCTCGCGAAGACGGTGAGCTATACGAATTTGCGTCACAGCGATTTAGTGCAATGTCGAAGACTGCAACGACGGAGGCGATTCGGGCAGCCAAGGCGCCAGAGGTTGCCGCGATCATGGCAACGAGACCAGAAGCCAACGATCCATCTGCACCGGTCGATCAACCCGTCGTCATTCGTTTCAACCAGCCGATGGCGGTGTCATCGCTGAATGCATCGACTGTCACGTTGATCGGGCCGCATGGCGCCGTGCCGGTGAAAATTGTGCCGGTAGAGCAGGGCATGCTCGCATTTGTGAAACCTTCAATTGACCTGCTGCCGGACAGCAGATACAACCTATTCCTTGATGGCGTCAAGTCCTGGACCGGCAAGGCCTTGGCCTTCCATTCGTTTGGCTTTACGACTGCCCGCCTGATTGGCAACACCAATAGTGGTGAACCCTCTACGCCATCCAACGGCAACTCGGAAAATCATGCCGCGCCGGACTCAATTGTCCCAAGTGCATCGAGCACTTCGCTGGAAGCGATGCATGCAGTTGGTGCCACGCCGTCGCTGGAGCGCCAGGCCTTGACGGCAGCTGCCAAGAATGGCGACAGCGAATTCTGGCTTCCGGACGGACGTCATTTCAAGGGTGACTGGAAGTCCAAGCGCGGAGCGAGCCCATTGCAGAAGCTGCCGCCGTTGAAGGCCCCTCCCGGCGTTACCGCTCTTGCAGGACAAATTCTTACGGCCCATGGCCGCGCCCTACGTAATGCAAAGGTGCAGATCGGTAATCAGATCGCATTGACGGATGAAACAGGCCGCTTCCTTCTGACGAACCTCACCCCTGGCACACAGCCGATGGTTATCGATGGTGGGGGAGAGGGCAAGGGGCAGTACGGCTATTACCAAGTGCGCGTTGACGTCAAGGCGCAGCAGACCAATATATTGGACTACACGATCTGGAGCACCCGCCTCGATCCAGCCGGTAATGTGGCATTGACTTCGCCTACCGCAGGCGAAGTCGTATTGACATCGCGACGTATTCCGGGACTGGAACTGCGCATCCCAGCAGGCACAATCATCCGCGACCACAACGGCAAGATCGTCACTGAACTGAATATGACGGCGATTCCTATCGACCGTCCACCGTTCCCGCTGCCAAACGTTGGTGTGCCTGTCTACTTCACGATTCAGCCTGGCGGCGCGACTCTGACCAGCGCAAGCGGCCTTGCGCTGCAGGGCGCGCGCTTGATTTATCCGAATTTCAACGGGCTGGCGCCAGGCAGCCGCGTGGACTTCTGGAACTACGACGCCCGAGGCAAAGGCTGGTATGTGTACGGACAGGGTACCATCAGCAAAGATGGCAAACAGGCCGTTCCTGATGCAGGCGTAAAGATCTATGAGTTCACTGGCGCGATGATTTCGCTGCCAGGCAATGCACCGACCGATGGGCCGGCGCCAGGTAGTTGCGATGGCAATGGTTCGGTAGGTCCTAGCGCTACATGTCCGGATAATCAGCCGCCGCCCCCGAAAGGCTGCGCCGGCGATCCGGTCGACTGCGGGACCGGTTTATTCCTGAATTCGGGTACTGACCTCGTAATTAACGACATCATGCCGATTCAGATTTCGCGTACCTATCGCCCGCGCGATGCTGCCTCACGGGCCTTTGGTATTGGTACTAACCTCGCGTATGACATCTTCTTGGTCGGAGATACCAATCCATGGACCTACCAGGAGCTGATCTTGCCGGACGGCGGAAGGGTTCGCTACAACCGTATTTCGTCTGGTACTGGCTTTGGTGATGCAGTCTATGAACATAAGTCTTCCGCCACTAGCTACTATGGTTCGACTCTGAAGCGTGGTAGCACCAACGAGTGTTACTGGGATCTCTCCATGATGAATGGAAGCCATATTTGCTTCCCCGAGTCGATGAATTCAGGGTCTGCCCGCCATGCCGCGGCACTTTCGATGACTGACCGGTACGGCAATGCGTTGACGTTCACTCGGACGAACGACAATCTTACTCGTATCACTTCGCCATCCGGTCGGACAGTCGACCTGCAATATGATTCGGCCAACCGCATTACGCAGGCTACTGACAATATTGGGCGTACCGTAAAGTACGAGTACGACACGCAAGGCCGCTTGGTCAAGGTAATCGATCCGCTCAATAACTTTGAAGCCTTCACTTACGATTCCATGCACCGCATGCTGACCGTGCAGGATAAGCGCGGCAATATGATGGTGACGAATGAGTACGATGGCAATGGCCGTGTAGCTAAGCAGACCTACGCCGATGGAACCACGAATCTGTTTGCCTACACTGTGGACGCGAGCAACCGTGTTAAGCAAACCGACATCACGAATGAGAGAGGTGTGGTGAAGCGCATGGTGTTCGGCTCCGCGGGCTATATCACGTCTATTACCCAGGCGCTGGGTTTGTCGGAACAGCAGGTAACCACGTACGAGTACGCGCCCACGAGCAATCTGTTGCTGTCGGTAACCGACCCACTTGGCCGGAAGACTGCGTATGAGTACGATGTGAAGGGCAACATGTCTCGCAAAACGCTGCTCGCAGGCACTGCGAGTGCGGTCTCGACGGAAACCACTTACACGGCCGACTTTGGGAATGTCGATACCTTTAAGGATCTAACTGGCAGGGTAATTAGGCGCAACTACGATGGTGCAGGTAATCTCGTGCAGGTCTCAGATGATAATGGTGTGCTTTTCAAAGGAAACTATAACGGCTCGGGTCAACTGGTTGCATCCGAAGACGCTCTCGGCAATCTCACGACCTATCAATATGACGGCTTTGACCTCGTTCAAGTAACCGACCCGCTCGGTCGTGTAACGGGAAGGGTATCTGATGCGGTTGGGCGGGTGACGGCTACCATTTCTCCTGCAGGTACCCATACTTCAGCCGAACTGGATGCGCTAAATCGTGTGAGTGCTGTAACGGATGGCATCGGCAATACCACCTTCATGGAATACGACGGAAACAGCAACCCAACGCTAGTTCGCAATGCGAAGGGAGGCGAGCATAGTTTCGGATTCGACAAGCGCAACGCGACCACACAGCAGATAAATCCGGTTAGTCAGGTCGATTCGATCGCATATGATCCAGCGCATAACGTTAAGGAAACAATTGATCGGAAGGGTCAACAGACTCAGTTCCAGTATGATGCGCTTAGCCGTCTCACACTTGTCACCTATGCAGACCAGAGCACAGTTGCATACACGTATGATCAAGGAAACCGGGTCACGCAAATTTCCGATTCCGCCAACGGACAGATTACACGAACCTATGATGGGTTTAATAACATCACGAGGGAGGCCACCCCAGACGGTAGTGTGAACTATACATACTATCCCGACGGTCGCCGCCAAACAATGTCGGTATTAGGGCAGCCGACGCTGACTTATACCTATACCGCACGAAACTATGTGGAAGGAATTTCTCAGGCGTCGGATGCAATCAATGGCAACCATGTTCGTAAGGTGGGCTTTGAATATGATGGCGCTGGGCGGCGTACTAAGACAACCTTCTTCAGCGGCATGGCTCGTGAGAATGATTTTAGTAAGGTTGGCCAATTGTCTTCTGTCACCTATCTGGGCGCGGATGGAGGTTCCATCGGTGATTTGACCTACAAGTACGACTTAGATGGCAGGATCGTCGAAAAGGGTGGAAGCTTGGTTCAATCAATGCAGTCCGCCGAGTTGGTAGATGTATCGTACGATGCAGCAGCGAAAATGTCTGCTGCTAGCGGTGTAATGCTAAGCTATGATGAAAACGGAAATCTGACTTCGGATGCTTCGGTTTCTTATGTCTGGAATTCGAGGAATCAGCTAGTTGAAATGCGCACTTTAGACGGCGCATTGATCGCTCAATTCAGCTACGACGGACTGGGGCGGCGTCGCCAAAAGTCTATCAACGGCGAAACGACCAAATACGTATATGATCAACTAGATATTGTGCAAGAGCGGGGGCTTGATTCGCAAGTCAAAGCCGTGTACGTCGTGGGTGCCTTGGACGAGCGGCTGCAAAGAATTGTGCCAAACGGCTCTTCATTCCGAATGGATACATATCTTGTAGATCATATTGGTTCAGTTTTGGAATTGAGGGACATGGCCGGGAATACGGTCGTGAACTATTCTTACGACGCATTTGGGAACAGCGAAGCAAGTACTTTAGACGGGAACCCCTTCCAGTTTACTGGTAGGGAGAACGACCGAACTGGACTGTACTACTATCGAGCGCGTTACTATTCGCCAGCTAAACATCGTTTTTTGCAAAGCGATCCGATTGGACTTGCTGGAGGGATCAACACTTATGCTTACGTTGGGGGGAATCCGCTAAGTTACTCAGATCCGCTTGGGTTGTCGGAAATGCCAGTGCCAGGCCCTGAGGTTCCGGGAGGGCCTTGGACACCAGCTGGGGCTGGACAGAAGCCTGGTACTTACTATGGGCCAAAGCAGTCTGGCGGGCGAAACGTTTGCCGATATGTGCCTACCGAGGGCAACGGTGGGCCAAAAGGCACCAGTGAACCTTATTGGAAGACTAAAACTCCTAAAGGCGAGTGGAGTCGGTATGGTATGGGTGGCCAGCCGCTGACTCCAGACCAGGCGCACCCTGGGCCTACGAATCAACCCAATTCCAGTACGCCAGAAGGTAAACCTAGCTCAAATGCTAGCCCTAGTCCGAACCGTACACCGCCTCCTGTAGTGCCACCTCCACCGAATCCAGCTTGGGCGCTTCTTTTACTTTTCGTGCCTGGGAATATTTTCCAGGATCCGTTCCCGGATGGGAATGAAATTCCACAAAATTTTGAATGAGATGGCGGTAAGATTCTCGAAAGGATCTTGAGATGAAGTTCGTAACGATTGAAACCGTAAATAGTTGTCTGTCGCAGATTGACATGCGGATTGGGGAGTGGAATCAAATAACCGATAATCAACTGAATGGTAATAACACGGGCGGATGGTTAAATTATGCAGCGCCCAAGGATTCACATATGCTGTTCAAATTTTCCGAGCATGTGGCGGGGTGGCTCCCGAAAGGAAAATGGAAAATTCTGCAGATTGATAATTCGACTTACTTAGATGCGGTCCAGGAAAATTTCTTAGGGCAATTTCTTCGGGTCGAAGGCGCTGAGCGGCTTAGCGAGACCCGATCTCTACTATTTGAATTTGGAGCGAGTAAAAGGCAGGACCAAAAGCTTGAACTACTTATCGCTCAGCTTATTTTCATCTTCTTGCTTTTTGAGTGTCATGTGCATGTGGTCTCTTCCGGCAGTGTTGCCGGGCAGTTGCTGTCAATCCAAGATGGATTTGTTTATTTCCAATCCCGGGAGATGAACGTGCAAGGCGCGGAGTTACTTTTGGATAGCTTTAGGCGGAATCCAGACTTGTCTCCAGAGTGGGTTGGTGAAATTGTCGCTGAGGATCAGGAAAGGCGCTTGGACGGTATCATCGAAAGGTAGTGGTACCGCACAATGGTTCGAACGAGGCTTGTCTCTGGCAAACCGCAGCCCCAGCTCGGCGTCGTACTAAACTAGGAAGCAGGTCACCTCAGTAATCGTCGTACAGAGTTTAAAGTACGACGTGCTAGTGATTGAAGAGCCCAGCATTTCAGAAGGCCAAGGTCACTTGGATTTGCGTTGTGCATTCCGCAGACAGGAAGCCAAAAATTATGCGGCTTGAAGTTTAGGCCGTCGGCATTAGAGGACGTTGCCGTCCAGCGCGTGGCGTACGATGGCGCCGTCAAGGCCGATAGAGATCCAGCCGCCGCGTGGGGGCGTGGATTCCGGCTCCCAGTCCGGCAGCACGTAGCGGCGCGTGCCGGCAACTTCGTGCAGGGCGGGGCGGTGGGTGTGGCCGTGGATCATGATCGTGGTGCCGGTTTGGGCAAACACCTCGGCGATCGCTTCGGGCGTCACATCCATGATGTCGTAGGACTTCTCGGCGTGGCCTTGCTTGCTCTGCTCGCGCAGGCCGGCAATGATCTGCTTGCGCTGGGCCAGCGGCATAGCGAGGAATTGCTGCTGCCATTCAGGCTGGCGCACTTGCGCGCGGAAGGCCATGTACTTCACGTCTTGCGTGCACTGGGCGTCGCCGTGTACCAGCACGATGCGCTGGCCGTAGGCGTCGATCACCCAGGTTTCGGGCAGCAGGGTCAGTCCCGCTGCGGCGGCGAAGGCTTCGCCGACCAGGAAGTCGCGGTTGCCCGCGATCCAGAATAGCTGTACGCCCGCGTCGCTCAGGCGGCGCAGGGCGGACACAATCTGCTGGTGGAAGGGTTCCGGCAGGTCATCATCGCCTGCCCAATATTCAAAGATATCGCCCAGCAGGTAGAGCTGCTTTGCGCCCAGCGCATGCTCGTCGAGGAAGCGCAGGAACGCTTCCGTCAGCACCGGCCGCGCCGGTTGCAAATGCAGGTCTGATACGAAGAGAATCAAATTACGCCGCTTCGATCTTTTCGATGATGATGTCTTCCGCTGGCACGTCGGAGAACATGCCGGAACGGGTGGTTTTCACGGCCTTGATCGCGTCGACAACTTCGGTGCCTTGGGTGACTTTGCCGAACACTGCGTAGCCCCAGCCGTCCTGGCCTGGGTAGTCCAGGAAGGAGTTGTTCTTCACGTTGATGAAGAACTGTGCGGATGCGGAGTGCGGTGCCGAGGTGCGTGCCATGGCCAGGGTGTATGGCTCGTTTTTCAGGCCGTTCTTGGCTTCGTTTTCCACGGTCTGGTCGGCTGGCTTTTGCTTCATGCCTGGCTCGAAACCGCCGCCCTGGATCATGAAACCGTCGATCACGCGGTGGAAGATGGTGTTGTTGTAGTGGCCGGCGTTCATGTAGTTGAGGAAGTTCTCAACGGTCTTCGGTGCCTTTTCCGCGTCCAGCTCGGCAACGATGGTGCCTTTGTTGGTGGTGATGGTGATGGTGGTCATCTTGTTGTCCTTTTGTGTTTCTAAAAAAGCGTTATTTTACAGGCTCCTGTTGCGGAACAGGAGTGGGCTCCTGTACCGGGGCAGGTTCTTGGGCTGGTGCAGGTTCGACAACCGGCGGTGGTGGCGGTGGTGCCGGTGGTTCAGGCGGTACGATGCGCTTCTTGAGGACGGTGGCCGATTTGATCACCACCGGGTGCACCGGAATGTTCTGGAAGCCTGGCTTGTCGTCCACCAGCAGTACCTTGATCTTGTCGACGGTCTCTTTGCCCTGGATGACTTTGCCGAAGACCGCATAGCCGTGGCCTTTCATGTTCGGGTAGTCCAGGCCGATATTGTCCACCACGTTGATGAACCATTGCGAATTGGCCGAATTCGGCGAATCGTGGCGCGCCATCGAGATGGTGTAGGCCAGGTTGGACAGGCCGTTCTTTTCTTCGCTCTTGATGTCGGGGCGCAGTGGCTGCTTGGACTTCAGGTCGGCCGTATAGCCGCCGCCCTGCACCATGAAGCCATTGATCACGCGGTGGAAAATGGTGTCCTTATAGAAGCCGCTCTTCACATAGGCGAGGAAGTTGGCGCTCGAAATCGGGGCCTTTTCCTGGTCCAGTTCTACAATGATTTCGCCAAGATTGGTCTTGATCGACACTTGCGGGTTGTCGGCAGCTGCCGCGGCGCTGCCAATCAGCAGGCCGGCCAGCAGGGCAATCCATTTCTTCTGCATTCTTGTTTCCTTTATAAGAATTGCGACTCGCGTGCGCGAATTTTTCAGTGCTATACTTCGCCAGACGTTCCATTCTAACAAAGTAGAACTATAACAAAGGGACCAAACATCCCCCTGGTACACACCGAGCACCGGTGCGACGCCCCAGGCGCTTCGCACCAGTGACCCGTTTACTTCTAGTCCGATGAGCAATTTAAAGATTTTCAACACGCTTGCACGCGAAAAGCAGTCGTTCAAACCCATTGAGGCGGGCAAAGTCCGGATGTATGTCTGTGGCATGACCGTTTACGACTACTGCCACGTGGGCCACGGCCGCATGTTGATGGCGTTCGACGTCATCTACCGTTGGCTGAAGGCGTCGGGCTACGATGTGCGCTATGCGCGCAATATCACGGACATCGATGACAAGATCATCAAGCGCGCGGTCGAGAACAATGAAACGATCGGCCAACTGACTGGCCGCTTCATTAAGTTCATGGACGAGGATTGCGAGGCGCTCGGCATCCTGAATCCGACCGACGTGCCGAAAGCCACCGAATACGTGCCGCAGATGCTGGGCATTATCGAGAAGCTGGAAGCCAAGGACCTGGCTTACAAGGCTGCGGACGGCGATGTTAACTATGCGGTGCGCCAGTTCGAAGGCTACGGCAAGCTGTCGGGCAAGTCGCTGGACGACCTGCGCGCAGGCGAGCGCGTGGACGTCAACATCGGCAAGCGCGATCCATTGGACTTCGTGTTGTGGAAGGCCGCCAAGGAATCCGAGCCGGAAGAGGTGAAGTGGGATTCCAAGTGGGGCAAGGGGCGTCCGGGCTGGCACATCGAGTGCTCGGCGATGTCGTGCTCCCTGCTGGGCGAGACTTTCGACATCCACGGCGGCGGCGCTGACTTGCAATTCCCGCACCATGAAAACGAAATCGCGCAGTCGGAAGGCGCTTCCGGCAAGACGCTGGCCAACTACTGGGTCCACAACGGCTTCGTGCGCGTGGATGGCGAGAAGATGTCCAAATCGCTGGGTAATTTCTTCACCATCCGCGAAGTATTGAAGCAGTTCGACGCGGAAGTGGTGCGCTTCTTCATCCTGCGCGCCCACTACCGCAGCCCGCTGAACTACTCAGACGTGCACCTGGACGACGCGCGCGGCGCGTTGACCCGCCTGTACACCGCGCTGGATGGCGTGGAAGGCGACGGCCAGCCGCTCGACTGGAGCGAAGACAACGCCAAGCGCTTCGCCGAGGCGATGGACGACGACTTCAACACCCCGATCGCGGTGTCGGTGCTGTTCGACCTGGCGTCGGAGGTCAATAAGACCAAGTCGCCGGCCGCCGTGCGTCAGCTGAAAGGCCTGGCCGCCGTCCTGGGCCTGCTGGAGCGCAGCCCTGAGGAATACCGCAAGGCCGCCCCGAAAGGCGCGGAAGGCGAGGGCATGGACGAAGCGGCAATCGAAGCCGCCATCGCCAGCCGTGCCGCTGCCAAGAAGTCGCGCGACTTCGCTACCGCCGACAAGGTGCGTGCCGATCTGCTGGCAGCCGGCATCGTCCTCGAAGACAAGCCTGACGGCACCACGAACTGGCGCCGCGCGTAATGGTTCTATCCAGGGAAAACGGGGATCAGGCCCCGGTGCCGCCGTATTGGGAGGAAGCCAAGGCAGAGCTCATGAAGCGTGACCGCATCATGAACCGCCTGATCCCCCAGTTCGGCGATCTGCACCTGGTCGGCCATGACGACCCGTTTATTACCCTGGCGCGCGCCATCGTCAACCAGCAGGTCACGACCCAGGTCGCCAATGCGGCGTGGGCCAAACTGCTGGAAACCTGTCCTAAATTCACCCCGGCAGCCGTGCAAAAAACCGGCGCCGCTGCGCTGGCGGGCTGCGGCCTTTCAAAGCGCAAGGCCGAATACATCCTGGATCTGGCCGACCATTTCAAGAATAAGAAGGTGCATGCCGCCCAATGGGCGCAGATGGATGACGAAGCGGTTATCGCTGAACTGGTGCAAATTCGCGGCATTACGCGCTGGACAGCGGAGATGTTTTTGATATTTAATTTGCTCCGACCCAACGTGCTGCCGCTTGACGACAGCCGGCTGATTAGTGGAATCAGCCAGAATTATTTTTCCGGGGAGCCCGTGTCGCGCAGCGATGCGCGCGAGGTTTCGGCCAACTGGGAGCCCTTCCGCACGGTCGCCACGTGGTATTTATGGCGTAGCCTTGATCCGGTTCCGGTAAAATAGCGCAAATTCTCACTGGCAACCGTTATTACAATGTTGTCAGGGAGGCAAAAAACCTTGGAGGTACAATGATTAAAACGACTTTCCTCAACTTTGAGCAACCGATCGCGGAACTGGATTCCAAGATTGAAGAGCTGCGTTTCGTACAAGACGATTCGGCCGTCGACATTTCCGAAGAAATCGACCGCCTGGCCAAGAAGAGCCAACAGCTGACCAAAGACATTTACGCCAAGCTGACTCCTTGGCAGGTTTCCCAGATTGCTCGTCACCCGCAGCGTCCATACACCATGGACTACGTGAACGAGATCTTCACCGACTTCCACGAACTGCACGGCGACCGCACCTATGCGGACGACCAGTCCATCGTTGGCGGTTTCGCCCGTTTCAACGGCCAGCCATGCATGGTGATCGGCCACCAGAAGGGCCGCGATACCAAAGAACGCGCCATGCGCAACTTCGGCATGCCGAAGCCTGAAGGCTACCGTAAGGCCATGCGCCTGATGAAGCTGGCCGAGAAGTTCAACCTGCCTATCTTCACCTTTGTTGACACCCCTGGTGCATTCCCTGGCATCGACGCGGAAGAGCGCGGCCAGTCGGAAGCGATCGGCCACAACCTGTTCGTGATGGCCGAACTGAAAGTGCCGCTGATCGCCACCATCATCGGTGAAGGCGGTTCCGGCGGTGCGCTGGCGATTGCGGTGGGCGACACCGTGCTGATGCTGCAGTACGCGACCTACTCGGTGATTTCGCCTGAGGGTTGCGCTTCGATTCTGTGGAAGACTTCCGAGCGTGCATCCGATGCAGCTGAAGCGCTGGGCCTGACCGCGCATCGCCTGAAAGCGATTGGCCTGGTCGACAAGATCATTACCGAGCCGCTGGGCGGCGCACACCGCGATCCGAAGGAAATGGCCAAGATGCTGAAACGCGCGCTGGCGGATTCGCTGCGCCAGTTCCAGGGCGTAAAGACCAAGGACCTGCTGGCAGCCCGTCACGAAAAGCTGATGAGCTACGGTAAGTTCAAAGAAACCACTGCTTCCGAATAAAACCAGCAAATCTGGGTCTGACCCAAGGGTCAGACCCGCCCTGTGGCGGCCGCGTACAGGGTCTGACCCTTGGGTCAGACCCTGGTTTGCCGGTTTAGAAATATGCGCCCCCAACAAATCCTCCAGCAATCCCTCGCCGGCCTCCCGCAAGGCCCGATCGCCATCGCCTACAGCGGAGGCCTGGACAGCAGCGCCTTGCTCCACCTCGCGGCAGCGAGCGGACGCAAAACCTACGCCTTCCACATCCATCACGGCCTGAGCCCCAACGCCGACGCCTGGGAAGCCCACGCGCGCGCTGAGTGCGATCGCCTCAACATCACCTTCGCCAGCCGCCGCGTCACCCTCGACGACCGCAGCGAAGCCTCAGCCCGCAAAGCCCGCTACGCAGCGTTGGGCGCGCTCTGCAAGGAGCACGAGGTCCGCCTGCTGCTCACAGCCCACCACCTGGACGACCAGGCCGAAACCATCCTGCTGCAGCTGCTGCGCGGTTCCGGCGTTGCCGGCCTGTCCGGCATGGACGCCTCCAACCGCGCCGCCGGCCTGCTCGGCACCAGCGAAGTCCTGCTGGCGCGCCCGCTGCTGCAGGTAAGCCGCGCGCAACTGGAAGACTATGTGCGCGAGCACGCCATCAGCCATATCGAAGACGAATCGAACGCGGACCTGCGCTACGCCCGCAATGCGCTGCGCCACGAGATCATGCCCAAGCTGGCGCAGGCCTATCCCGGCTACCAGGAACGCTTCGCCCGCAGTGCGCGCCACGCCCAGGCGGCCCAGCGCCTGCTGACCGAGCAGGCGGTCGAGGATCTGCAGGAATGCCTGGCGGGCGGCGAGGCCACCGAGGCTGCCGCCGGCCTGGACATGGCACGCGTGCGCGTGCTCAGCCCCGACCGTGTCGCCAACCTGCTGCGGCACTGGTTCGCCGAGCGTGGCATCCGCCTGCCGTCCACCAACTGGCTGGCCGAAATGCAGGAGCAGGCATTGACTGCGCGCGACGACGCCAACCTCAAGGTCACCCATCCCGATTGCGAAGTGCGCCGCCACCGCGACCGCCTTTACCTCGTGCCGCGCAAGCCGGAAGTAGAGGAGGGCCAGCGCCACTTCCGCTGGAATGGCGAATCGAGCATCGACTTCCCCGAGTACGGCGGCACTTTGCATGTCGAACTGGCCCCGCTGGGACTGGACCCCGATTGGCTGCGCCAGCAGATGCTGACAATTGAGGTGCGCCGCGGCGGTGAAAAGCTCAAGCCCGCCCGCAACCGCCCGACGCGCACCCTCAAGCAGCACTACCAGACCCTCGGCATTCCCGCCTGGGAGCGCGAGCGGCTGCCGATGGTATCGATCCCCGGCGATATCCTGTATGCCGCCGGTATCGGCATGGATTGCCGCAAACTGAGCTCCGGCCCGGAGCATCGTTTGGTGTTTCGCTGGGAAACCAAATAATTATCGCTGACACCTGTCTAGACATATGAACTTATGCCAAATAGGTATGAGTGTATGTACTTTTTGACTTGAGATTTTGCAACGCAACATGTAGAGTAAAGGGCTCCCTTTATCACATCAATGCGGAAAAATCAGCATGGCTTTAATCGTTCACAAGTACGGCGGCACGTCGATGGGCTCGACGGAACGCATCAAGAACGTCGCGCGTCGCGTCGCCAAATGGCACGACGCGGGACACCAGGTGGTCGTGGTACCGTCGGCGATGTCCGGCGAAACCAACCGTCTGATTGCCCTGGCCAAGGAAATCCAGAACCCGCCCGACCCACGTGAACTGGACATGATCGCCTCCACCGGCGAGCAGGTGTCCGTGGGCCTGCTGTCGATGGCGCTGCAAGCGATCGGCAAGGACGCCATTTCCTACACCGGCTGGCAAGTAGCGATTAAGACCGACTCCGCCTTCACCAAAGCCCGCATCCAGTCGATCGAAGACGGCCGCGTGCGCGAAGACCTGGAGAAGGGCCGCATTGTGATCATCACTGGCTTCCAGGGCGTGGACGAGAACGACAACATCGCCACCCTGGGCCGCGGCGGTTCCGATACCTCGGCCGTGGCAATTGCCGCCGCGCTGAAGGCGGACGAATGCCTGATTTACACCGACGTCGACGGCGTCTACACCACCGACCCACGCGTGGTTTCCGAAGCGCGCCGCCTGAAAGCGATCACGTTTGAAGAGATGCTGGAACTGGCTTCGCTGGGCTCCAAAGTCCTGCAAACCCGCTCGGTGGAATTTGCCGGCAACTACCGCGTACCGACCCGCGTGCTGTCCTCGCTGACCGATCCGCTGATGGATCTGGCGGAAGAAGCCAGCTCGGGCACCCTGATTTCGTTTGAGGAAGACCAAAACATGGAACAAGCAGTTATCTCCGGCATCGCCTTCAATCGCGACGAAGCCAAAATCACCGTGCTGGGCGTGCCAGACCGTCCAGGCATCGCTTACCACATCCTGGGCCCGGTGGCCGAAGCCAATGTCGAAGTCGACATGATCATCCAGAACCAGGCAGTGGACGGCAAGACCGACTTCACCTTCACCGTGTCGCGCAACGACTACCAGAAGGCGATGGATGTGCTGCACAACGAAAAGGGCGAGATCGGCCACCACACCCTGGTGGGTGACGCAAAAGTGTCCAAGATCTCCGTGGTGGGCGTGGGCATGCGTTCGCACGTTGGCGTGGCGTCGCAGATGTTCAAGACCCTGGCGGAAGAGGGCATCAACATCATGATGATCTCCACCTCCGAGATCAAGATTTCCGTCCTGATCGACGAGAAATATATGGAGCTGGCCGTGCGTGCACTGCACAAAGCCTTCGAGTTGGAAAAAGAGTAAATATTTCCAAAAAAACTGCGGTATTTACCTTGACCAAAGCGGTCCCGGTCTTTAATATTGCGGTCGCGTTGACGCAGTAACATATCAACGAGGAGGCGTGGCCGAGTGGCCGAAGGCACTTCCCTGCTAAGGAAGCATACGGGCAAAACCTGTATCGTGGGTTCGAATCCCACCGCCTCCGCCAGATTCAAGCGAAAAGCCCCGAGGAGACTCGGGGCTTTTTGTTTTCATACTCAGCAAAGGAATTGATATGAAGTTGATCTCTGCAATATTGTTTGCCGTCTCGTTTGCCGCTTCGTTTGCTTTTAATGCCCAGGCAGCCAACCCGAATCCGGATGCCAGGCAGGTAAAAGCCACGCACGACCTGCTGGTGGCGATGCAAGCTGAAAAGATGATGCGCATGACCGCTGGCATGAGCCGCTATCCGTCTGAAGCCGAGCGCAAGAAGGTGATGGACAAGGTGACTGCGACGCCGTCGGAAACCATCTACGCCGGGCTGGCAACGCCTGTGGCCCGCCTCTTGAGCCCGGAGACGGTGACGGAGATGACGCGCTTCTACCAGTCCAGCTACGGACAGAAGGTGTTGAACAACATCTACAACAGCGGCGCCCAGCTCTACCCAAGCGTTCCGAAGGCAACGCCCGCCGAGCAGGCCGAGTTGAAGAAGCCTGCCTACATCAAGGCCGATGTCGAATTCAAGGCCAACGAGCGGGCAATCCACCACGAAGTCTTCGTGCTGCTGAAGCAAATCATCAACCCGAAGAAGTAAAGTATGCTTCCTGCGCTTCACCGCGTCCCTTTTCCAAACATTCGTGAGAATTAAATGGCAGTTTCCAAAACACGTCTCGACGCGTCCCGTTTTTTCCTGCGCCTTGCCATTGGCGGCATGGCCATCCTCATGGGCTTCCAGGCTATCCGGCATTCCGCCTTCCCATCGACATTCAATGGCGCCGGCCATTGGGCATTGCACCTGACCGAAATGCTGTGCGGCGCGCTGATCATGATCGGCCTGCTGATGCCTTATGCCAGTGCGGTACTGACCCTGGTTGTCGGCTTGCCAATCGTGCTTGGCTGGATTCACGGTGCGCCCGTGCTGGGCAACCTGCATGCCCTGTTCCTGTTGCTGGTGGTGACTGCAACCGCGCTGGGCGGGGCGGGGCAGTGGGCGCTCGGCAAAGACTAGGCCGGGAATCCGGGGGCCTGCTGTTTTCTGCGCTATGCTGGCGCGATGAACTGGAAGGCACTCCTGTTTTGCATATTG
The DNA here is from genome assembly GCF_900113115.1 of Duganella sp. CF458. Lineage (GTDB taxonomy): Bacteria > Pseudomonadota > Gammaproteobacteria > Burkholderiales > Burkholderiaceae_D > Rugamonas. The sequence goes on from NZ_FOOF01000012.1 coordinate 77,346, forward strand.
GCCGCACCGTGGGCGCGGGCGGAGACCATTACGCTCAGTAATGGCGAGTGGCTGCCTTACCTGTCCGAATCGTTGCCGCACTACGGCGCCGTGTCGCGCATCGTGACGGAAGCCTTTGCACTGGAAGGCATCACGGTCAAATACGTGTTCCGCCCCTGGCCGCGTGCCTATGCCGAGGCGCAGCGGGGCCTGGTCAACGGCTCGCTGGTCTGGAGTGTGGGACCGCCTTCGACCGAGCGCGCGCGGGAGTTCCTGGCCAGCGATACCGTGCTTGAAGCCCAATCCGTGTTTTTCCACCGCAAAGGCTACAACTTCACCTGGACCAGGGATGCCGACCTGGCCGGCTTGCGCATCGGCGGCGTGGCCGGCTACGAATACCGCTTCGAGGAAGTCCCGGGCGTGCGCCTCGATCGCGCACCGAACGAAGAACTCAACCTGCGCAAGCTGGTGGCGGGGCGCGTCGACGTGGTCCCGGCCAGCCTCGACGTGGGCCGTTATATCCTGCGCACCAAATTCAAACCGGAGGAAGCCGCCGGCATCACAGTCGCTGCGGGGCGCTACAACACCACCCAATACCGCCTGATCATGCGGCGCGCCGACGCCGCGAATGCCGGCTACCTCGAACGTTTCAACCGCGGCTTGCGCAAGCTGAAGGAAAGCGGCAAGTATGAGCAATACATGGCGGACCTGGCCGCAGGGCGCTATTGACCTGAAGCTACTTGCTGGAAACAAAGAACTGTATATAATCACAGTATTTTGAATAAGCTAACACGGGAGCCGCGATGTTCGATGAATTGATGGAAGAGGAAGTGCTGGTGCAGGAAGACCGCGTCTGGCAGGACAATGGCTGGACCGCGCGCGTCATCAAGAACGAAGACGATGACGGCTGGGCCGTTGCAATGATCAAGGATGGCGAAGCGGAACCCGCGTTGGTCGGTCCCTGGACCATGGGCCGCGACAAGAAGAATCCCAAACCGCTGGACGTGAATGCCTTTAATACCCTGGTCAAGACTGCCAGCGAAGTGATTCGCCGCCATGAGCAGCAACTGCACGCGCAACTGCACCGCAGCGTGCGCGTGCATACGGAGGGCGCGGCCTACATCACCGTCAACCTCGACATCACCCCGGACGAAGACGATCCCTACGCGACCCTGACAGCCTTCGATCCATTCGGCGAAGAACAGGCGCAAGTGCGCGTGGCGCCGAACTTCAAGCTGAGCGTCGCCAGCGCGACTGCGTGGATGGAAGCGGGCTACCGCAAGCCTTCCGCGTGAAAAAAGATCATGTGCGCCGAAAGCCAATCGTGACAAAGCGCGCACTTTGCCGCCCCTTCCACGGCTAAGCTGGAGGGGTTTGCGCGAACTCAATTGCAGACGATCTTCGTGACGATATAGTCGCCTGACGCCGTCGTGGCGTTCCCCTTCATTAGGAGGCTCAGAATGATCGCAAGCTCCAGCAGCAAGGTCGTCCAACTCGGTTCTTACAAGGCATCCAGGCGAAACAATTCGATCTCCGGCTTGTCGTCGGGGGCGTTCATGACTGTGCAGCTTCACTTGGCCCATTCGGCAAGCTTCGCGGGCGCGGGCATCATTGCCGGCGGGCCGTTCCGGTGCGCTGAAGTTTTCCGGCCGGACGAGATGATGACGGCGGAGGATGCTTGCATCGATAACTCCCTGTACATCTGCATGAATCCCCTGATCCCGCAGGTGGCGCCGGACGCGCACACGCTGGCCGGCATGGCCCAGGACACTGCCAGGGCAGGGCGGATCGACGCGGTGAGCAACCTGGCTGATGACCGGCTCTACATCTTCACCGGCAGCGCGGACGACGTTGTCGATTCCGACGTGGTGGCGCGCACCCGCAAGTTCTATGAGCTGTTGGGTGTGCCGCCGGCGAACATCCGCTATGTCGACGGCGTGCATGCGGGGCATAGCATCATCACCGACAACCCTGAAGATTCCGCGCTGTCGACCAACCAGCCGCCTTACATCAACAACGGCGGCTTCATGCAGTCGCACGATATCCTGCGCCACATCTACAGCGGCTTGCAGCCCGCGGCGGAAAGCCTGGCCGGGCAGTTGCTGCGCTTCGACCAGACCGAATTCTTTGCCGACGCGAAGGACCGGGCCAGCATGAGCCAGTTCGGCTACATCTACATCCCTTCCAGCGTCGCGGCAGGGCGGGTCAAGGAGCCGCGCGTGCACATCGCGCTGCACGGCTGCAAGCAAGGCTACAACTACACCGACTACGTCAACGGCCGGGCCGACATCGCCAACCAGCCGCCGTACGGCAATCGCTATTTCACCAGCACAGGCTACAACCACATCGCCGAGAGCAACGACATCATCGTGCTCTATCCCCAGGCCGAGGGAACGGACAACGACACCGTCCAGAACCCGGACGGGTGCTGGGACTGGTGGGGCTATACCAGCCTGAATCCGCAAGCCCCCGACTATTACTCGCGTGAAGCGGTGCAGATCAAGGCGATCCACGCCATGCTCGACCGGCTGTGCGCTTGACTGCGAATGGAGGACGATATGAGCAAACTTCCCGTTTCGGTTGGCTTGAAAGCGATCGACAAGCCTGGCGCTCCCGCTGTGCGTGAATCCAATGGACCGGCGCCGCTGGCTGTCTCGATGAAGGCCCATACGCTGGTGCAGCGGCAGGCGGCACGCATGGTGCACAACAGTGTATTGTCGGCCGGGCTGGCAAGCCGGCTTGGCGACCCGCAGGTCTGGAGCGAATGGCTGCAGTTGCAGGCTGCCGTCATGCAGCGCCTGCACCAGCAGAACCTCGATTGGCGCCAGGGCTGCGCCATCCTGGCCGAGGACTATGCCTTGATCCGCCATGCCAACACCATGTCCAAGATGGCGGAAAAGCAGGGTAATTTCTTTTCGCAATGGATGCTGTTGTTGACCGACCAGGCTACCAGCCTGCTTGAGCTGATGGAAAACATCCACGTCGATTACGGCTACTGGGCGAGCCAGAAGGTGGCAATCGAAGCGGAGTAGGCATTATCGACATGCTAAGATCCGGCGATTTTTGATCTCCGGAGAGTTGGATGCGTTACCTGTTCCTTGCCTTGATGGCAGCCTCGGTCCCCGCACTCGCGGCAGAGCCTTTACCTTTCTGGTTCGAAGGCGATGTTTCGCGAGTCGCGGGCTACCAGTCCGTCGAAGATCATCCTTGCGGCGTGATTGCCATCATGAAGGTGGACAAGCTTCCACCGTTCGGCAAGGGTCGGCTCACTTCCGAAAAGGCCGCTGAACTGGACGCCTCGGGCAAGGCGATCCGGCGCTGGCCGATACCGGTCGACGCCACGCCGGTCGCTGTGCGCGACACCCAGTTGCTGTTCGAATACGGCGGGAAGCGTTTCTGGGTTGAGCCGGACGGAAAAATCCAGCGCGCAGGCAAGCTTTCGCTGCCTGCGGTGAAGGAAACCCAGTGCAAGAGCGCCATCGAGTTCAAAGACGCCGATTACGTTCATTGCGAAGCGTTTCCCGATCTGGGAACGCGCGCGCCTCGAACCATCGCTTATGAAGGCGCTTGCGCTTAGAAGCCCAGCGAATAGCCTAGCGTTACGCTGCGTCCACGGCCCGCGAAGTAGCGGGCCGGTTCCACCAGGGCGCTTTGCGAGTAGTAGGTGATGTAGTCCTTGTCGAACAGGTTGGCAATGCCGACGCGCAGTGCACCTTTGCCCAGCTTGTAGCTGAGGGAGGCGTCGGCCAGCGTATAGCCGCTGAACTCCTTGGCCGGATCGTCAAAGGTCTGGTTGAAGGCATGCTGCACCTGGACGTAAGAGGCCAGCTTGTCGCTCCAGTTGGCGCTCCAGCTTGCGATCAGGCGGTTGGGGGCCACATTCAGGCCGTCGAGTTTAGCATCCAGGCTGCCGTCGCTGTTGCTGTCGTAGCGGCCCTTGGTGTAGGCGTAGGCCAGGCTGGCGCGGTGCGCCTTGCTGAAGCGGTAGCTGGCGCTGGCATCGTAGCCTTCCAGGCGGGTCTTCTCGCGCGCCATGTTGAACACACCGTTGACCGAGATCACGCGCGCACCGAAATCCGAGTCGGAGCGGTAATAAGCGGCGTCCAGTTCCCAGTCGCCCTTGCGCACACGGGTGCCGAGCTCGATGCCTTCGGTCAGGATCGGCTCCAGGTTGCGCATCTTGCTGATGCTCTGTCCCGGCGTATTGATGGAGCGCAGGGTGCGGCCGATGTCCGGCAGGCCGAAACCTTCGGAATAGCTGGCGTACACGGTGACATCCTGGACTGGCGTCAGTACCAGGCCGGCATTGGCCAGCGTTTCGTTGAATTTGATCTTGCCGCCTTCGACGAAGGTATTCCTGTACGCGGCCAGGGTGCGGTAGCTGTCCACTTTCAGGTCGGCGTTCTCGCGGCGCACACCGGCGTGCAGGGTCAGGCTGTCGAAGATCTTGAATTCGCCCTGGGTGAACAGCGAGAGGTTGGTGTATTTCGACTCGGGCACGAAGGTGCGTCCGGTCAGGTACATGTCCTGCTTGCCTTTATCGGACAGCGTGTCGACGCCCACAGTCAATTTCAGGCGGCCATCGAGCAGGCCGGCCTTGCTCAGACCGACTTTGCTGCCGAACTTGGATGCCACCGCGCGCGACTGGTCGTACAGGGTGCCGGCCGGCGCGATCTTCACGTCCTGGAAGGTGGCCGATTTGTCGGCGCCGAACAAGCCCACGAATTCCTGGTTGAAGACCATGGCGGACAATTCCATCCCGGCCAGGTCGTAATGGTTGTAGCTGGCGCTGCTGGTCCACACGTCATTCCAGGCCGGCACTCCAGGCGGCGTGCCTTCGACCGAAGTGGAAGGGATGCCGCGCGTGCGGTCGCCTGCCACGCCCAGGTAGTTGGCCTTGGACTTGATGCGGTAGCGGTTGACGGAGAACTGCAGCTTTTGCTGGTCGTCCGGGCGGTAGCCGATCTTGGCCAGCACGTCGTAGCCGCGCGAGTCCATCAGGTCGCCCTGGGTGACGTCGACGCCGATGCTGCGGCCTTTGCCGTCCAGGTAGAGGCCCTGGTCTTCATAGGAGACCGCGAACAGGTAATCCAGCTTGTCGAGGCGGCCGTCGATGCGGTAGCTGGTCTTGTAGCTTAGGGTGTCGCCTTCGACGTGGCTGGTCGGCGCAGTGACCTGTACGTCCACGGTCTGGTTCATCGCGCCTTTTTCCGGGCGGCGCGTGATGATGTTGATGGTGCCGCCGGTGGCGCCCAGGCCATTGATGGCGTTCGGACCCTGCACGATCTCGATGCGCTCCACCATGGAGTAGTCGATGGTGTGGGCTTCGCGGCCGGTCGGACGCACCGGATTCGATTGCGGCACGCCGTCGATCAGGATCAGCGGCGTGCGGCCGCGCAGCGTTTCACCGGAACCGTTCATTTTGCCGCGGCTGGGCGTATAGGACGGCAGGATGCTGCTCAATACATCGGAGGAGTTGCCAGAAATGGCCAGTTGCCGTTCGATTTCCTTGCGGTCGATGACGACCACGGTCTGCGGCGCCTTGTCCGCCTCGATATTGGAGCGCGAAGCGAGGATCACGACAGGTTCGAGGACAAGTCCCACTTCCTGCTGGGCGTGCGACTGTGCCGAGACGCCAAGCAAAATGGCCGCCACCAGCGGGCGGTACTTAAACGGCAAAAGCTGATTCGACTGCACGGAAAGCTCCTCAGATGACAAGGGCTGGCTTGGCATGCAGCGCGTGCACGGGTGGCTGGCTAATTGGAAATGGTTCTCATTATCATCTGCAAGTCAGTCGAAGTCAACGCAATTGCAGGCGCCTGGCGGCTTCCTCCCGTTGTTTGGCGTGCGCCCGGTGACCGATTTCCAGCGCCGCCGCCGGATCAAGGACGAACAGGCCATCGTCGTCGCCCACCACCAGGTCGCCGGGACGCACCTGGACGCCGGCGATGGTGACCGGGACGTTGACTTGGCCCCCGGTATCCAGGGCGCGCGTCGTCAGCGCGCTGACAGCGCGTGAAAATACCGGAAAGCCCAGCTCCGACAAGGCCCGCACGTCGGTCACGCAACCCGATATCACCGCGCCGGCCAGTTGCTTCTTGATGGCCGCCAGCGTGCGCAGTTCGCCCCAGCAGGCGCGATGCTCATCGCCCGCAGCCATCTCGATCACCAGCACGTCGCCTGGCTGGCTTGCAATCAGGGCAGGGCGGATGGCGCTGCCGTCGACGGCGGGCAGCTTGACCGTGACGGCATTGCCGATCAGCCGGATCGGGCGGGCCAGCGGCAGCAAACCGTGCACATAGCCTTCCTCGCACAGGTGGCCGATGGTGGAGGCCTCGATCCCAGCATAGAGTTCGCGCAACTCCGGCGACACGCCCTGGATCCTCGGCTGGACGTGGTGCATCGCTCATGCCGCCTGCAAGGAGCGGAAAGGATTGCTGGTCATGCTTTTCCCGAACGGCATGCTGCCCGGGCCGGCCGCCCGCTCCATCATCGGCCGAATCAGCAGCTTCAGGGGCCAGGCCGGCGCTTCGAACAGGCGCTGGCGCAGCATGGCGCGCGCTTCCACCGGGAAGTCGATGCGCTCAATGGCCTGCTGCAGCGATTCGCCCAGGACGGACCAGAGCTGCGCGGGCGGCGCCTTGTAGCGATGCGCGGCCACTTCGATGATGGCGCGCAGGTTGACCTGGATTGCCAGCGTCTGCAGGTAGAACAGCAGGTCTTCCGGCGTGTCGTGGTACAGGGTATTGGCGTGGCCGGGCTTGAGGCTGTAGACCGGATCGGCCAGGCCCTGGCGTTCCAGCCATGGCACGTGGATGCGCAGCGAGTCATGGTCGCGCAGCAGCAACCCTTCCATGCGGCCGCAACGCCATACCAGCACCGCGTTCTGCCCATGGACTTCGGCCAGCAGGCCGAGGCGGAACATGCGCAGGTTGATGTCGAAGAAGCTGTCGCACAGCTCGCGGAACAGCGTCAGCACAGGACCGGCTTCCGCCGCCAGGCCGCGGTAGCGCAGCCATTCATCGAAGAAGTGCGTGGCCTCGGGCGGCAGCGTCACGCCGAGGGCGGCCATCGGCACCAGGCGGCACTCGGGGTCGTCCAACAAGGCCGGCGGATAGCTGCGCACCATGGCCGACAGGTGGCGCGGGCCTTCGTCGAACAGGGTGGCGTGCTGCGGCAGGTAAGACCACCACTTGGTTTCGTCGCAGATGAAGACACGCTGCGCCAGTTCGCTATCCAGGGACATGGCCTGGCGCAGCAGGCTTTCGCTGCGCTGGCCGTTGATCATCTTGATGGCCGGCAGGTAGCGCGAAGCGCCAAGGGAGTAGATCCCGAGTGGCAGCTTCAGGTAATGGTGGCTTTCCGACACCGGGGCCATTGAGCGCACCGATGAAGTGGGCAGGAAGCCGCCGTTCGAAAAATCGAGCGGGACGCAGACGCCGTCGCGCAGTTCCGGCCCCAGCATCTGCGGCAGCATATGGCGCAACTGCCAGGGATGGACCGGCAGCGCCACATGGCTGTCGGCGATGCCGCGCCGGCGCAGTTCTTCCTGCAACAGCGCTTGCTGGCCTTCGTCCAGCAGGAACTGCTCCGGCCTGGTGGCGAAAGGGTCTTCAATGCCGTTGCCGGAGGCGATGGCGCCGCGCTCGATCGCAACCCAGTTCAGCGGCACTTCCTTGCCGAATTCCGCCATATAGGTGTGATAATCCTCTTTCGTGAAGCCCTTTTTCGGCTTCGCCACCGGATGGAAGGGACGGTCGCGCAGGGACGCGCATTGCTCCAGCACCTGGAAGGCTGCCGCGGGGCTGCGTTCCAGCAGCCTGGAGGTGTCGACCTTGTGCGCCAGCGACCATGCTGTCTGCTGCACCGATTCGCGTACCCATTCCAGAAACAGGGCGGCGCCCTCGGCATTCTGTGGGATGAAGTCGTCCGGTGCGTGGGCCAGCAGCAGCTCCATGAAGCGGATCGGGCCCAGGCGGGTGGCCTGGAAGCCTTGGCCGCCGGCGTCCGGGCTCAGTTCCTGCGCTTGTGCGCCGGGCAGGCATTGCAAGGGCTGGACGATGCCGCGCTGCACCGGCACCAGCACGCTATGCAGCGGCTGTTCGGTAATGATCCACTGCCAGACCAGGCTGCCGGGCGGCATGTCCGGCAATGGCAAATGTTGGCCGTAGCGCGCGCGCGCCTGCCCGGGCGACAGCAGGGCAGGCCCGCTCATATCGAAAAATTGTTCCGCCAGCAGGCAGTCGACCAGGTCTTGCAGCACAATCTGCGCCGCCTGTGCCTGGAAAAGGTCTTCGTTCTTCACTTGTTCATCCTTCTCTTTGGGTTTCGTTTTGAGTCATTGAATTGAGTTTCGCCTGCAGCGCGCGGAATGCGATGCCGCGCTCGTCGCCCAGCACGAACGCCGTCACGCCGCGCTTGCGCCAGGCGGCATGATCGCCATCGGTGCGCGGAATGGCGCAATAGGGAATTCCGGCCCGGGCGCAGGCATGCTGCACCTGCCGCAGCGCTTCCTGTACCGGCGGCGCCGAAATCTGCCACGGCAGGCCACAGGACTGCGACAGGTCGGCCGCGCCTTCCAGCACCAAGTCGACGCCGGGAACGTCGAGGATGGCTTCAATATTCCCCACGCCGGCCAGGCTTTCGATCATCGGCACCACCATGACTTCCTCGTTGGCGCGCACCACGTACTCGGCCAGGCTGTGCTTGCCGAACGCGCCTGGACGGCCGCCGTTCAGGCTGCGCATGCCTTGCGGGTGGTACTTGCAGGCGGCGACGATGCGGCGCATCGCCTGTGCGCTTTCCACGCAGGGTGCGACGATGCCCTGGGCGCCGCCGTCCAGCGCACGCAGGATTTCCTTGCCATCGCTGCCGTCGCCGCGGGCGATGCGCACCAGCGGCGTAATGCCGACGGCTTCCGCGGTGCGCAGCATGTGTTCCAGCGTCTCCGGGTTGACCAGCACATGTTCGGTGTCGATGATCACGAAGTCGAAGCCGGCCGCAGCGGCCAGCTCCACCGATGCGGGTGCCGGAATGGAGCAGAACAGGCCGAACACTTGTGCGCCGGCCCGCAGCTTGCGTTTGAGCTGGTTCGGCTTCACGCGGCGTTCCGGAACTGGTGCAGCGGGTTCGGCACCTGGCGGAAGCGCGGCTCGCTGTCGCCGAGCAGGCGGCGCTTGGTCAGTTCTTCCACCTGGAAGGAGGGCGCGAAGACGTCGAATGCCTTGAAGCGTTGCGCATGCTGCGGGTGGCGCCGCTGGTAGTCGTGCACCAGGCGCGCGGTCATGCTCCAGAACTCCTGCTCCGGCAATGCGTAATGCCGTGCCAGGAAGATCGCCGTTTCGGCCATGCAGATGAAGAAGAAGGCGTCGCAGGTGAAGTCGCGCACCGCGTCCAGGTCGTCGGTTAGGATGAAGGAGTTGCGATTGATGCGCGCATGGCTGGCCGGCACTGGCACCAATTCAGGCGCCAGTTCCAGTCGGGCCAGGTGCTGCGGCGAATAGCGCACGCCGTCGTGGAAGTCCTTCAGTGCAATGCGCGCCGGCATTCCGTCGCGGTGGATCAGCATGATGTTCTGGGCGTGCGATTCCATGCCGATGCCGTGCGCGAACAGCATGTGGATGACGGGCGTGACCGAGGCTTGCAGCAGTTGCCCGGTCCATTCGCGCACACCGTGGCGCTCGATCCACGGATCGATCAGCGGGCGGCCGCTTTCGTCCACGTGGCACAAGCCGTTGAAAGGCACCGCGGCCTCGCCCTCGCGCAGATAGCCGTGCAGGCTCTCGCGCCAGATGGCGCCCATGGTGCCGTAGGCCTTGCCCTTGCGGTGTTCCGGCAGTTGGTCGTAGTTGAAGCTGACGCCCAGCACTTCACCGAGGATGACGAAGTCCAGCTCCCTGGCATAGGCGTCGGCTGCGATCAGGCCGTGCAGCCAATCGGCGATAATCGGGCCGTTCATCAGCGTGTGCGCGGCCAGGATGCGGCTGGTCGACGTGTTGGTGATGCTGAGCGAAAGTTTGACGTAAGCCTTGTGCGGGGCACTGTAGTTGGCCAGGGTGCGGATCGACTGCTGCGCGCGGTAGCTGTCCTGGCCCTGGCCCAGCGCCACGACGTCGCCGCTTGCCAGCTCGGGGTGGAACAGCATGGCGACACGCTGCTGCCACTGCCATGGATGGACCGGCACCAGCAGGTAGTCGTCGATGGCCTTGCCCTGTTGCGCCAGCATGCCGGCAAAGCGCTCGTAGTCGCCGGCACCGAGTTCCTGCTTGAGCAGCGTCTCGTACCCTGTGTGCGCCGAGTGGTTGACGCGGCCCAGGCGGCGGTGCACGGCCAGCCACTGCAACTGGATCAGTTGCTTGAACTCCGGACCGTAGCGGCGGTTCTCGTCCAGCGAGAAGCCGATGCGCGACTTGTAGCTGGGGTGGTAGAGGTGGGCGTCCATGATGTCGCCTTCCAGCTCGTCGTAATCGCGCCGGGCTGAAGGCGGGCGGGCGGGATGCGCCTGGTCCTGCGCCTGCAGGTCTTTCAGCAGGGTTTGCTCGAGTTCGTCCATGAAGGCGGTCATGCGCTCCGATGGCGGCAACTGCCCAAGGATTTCGGCGCAAACGTCGGCCAGGGTGGCCGGGCGCTCTTCCTCGTTGCGTGCGGCGCGGATGACCGGGCCGCCATCCAGCTTGACCAGGCCGAAGCTGGTTTTCATCTCACCTGGGCAGCGGTATTGCACGGCCTTGCCGTCTGCGCTGCGGCCTTCCAACAGGAATTGGGCCCGTGCATAGGCGCATTCCAGCACGCCTTCGTAGATCAGGGCTTGCAGCAGTTGGCGCACCACGCGCTGTTCGACTTGGCGATAGCGCGGCGATTGCAGGGCGGCGATCCATTCGGGACCGATGCCGTTGGCATCCGCCAACCCGCCGAGTTGCTTCGCTTCCAGAATATTCATAGTGTTCCTTGTTCGGTTGTTCGATTGATTAAAGAGAGCCTGCGGCCGCCGTCGCAGGACGCGCCGCGTTGCCGGGCTTCGGGAATAGCAGGGCGACCGGTACGGTTGCCAGCAGCAGCAGGCCGATTGCGATAAAGATTTCCTTGAGTGCGGTGCCGTCACCCAACTGGGCGCGCCGCAGTTCGAAGTAGAGCGACACCGCCACCACGGCCAGCGAGGCGATGATGCGCCGCAGGATGTTGTTCATGGCCGCGCCTTCGGTGACCAGGTGCTCCGGGATTGCATTCAGGCCGGCGGTGGTGACGGGCATATAGGACAGTCCCAGCCCGACGCCACGCGCCGCCATCAGGGCCACGACCAGCCAGAGCGATGCCTGTGCTCCAGCCAGCCCAAGCCCCATGGTTGCCAACGCGCTGCACACCAGGCCTGCCGCCACGCCGGCGCGCGGACCATGCTTGTCCAGAAGACGTCCTCCCAGCGTGGAGCACAGGCCAGCCGTCACAGCGGTGGCAAACAGGGCAAGGCCGCTCCAGCCGGCACCGTGGCCCAGCACCGTCTGTACCAGCAGCGGCAGCAGTACTACGCTGCCGAACATGCCCACCGACTGGACCGCTACCACCACCACGCTCAAGCTGTAGCTTGGCTCGGCAAAGATGCGCAGGTTGAGCAGCGGGGCCGGCTGGCGCAGTTCCACCCGCACGAAGCACGCCAAGCAAAGCAGGGCTGCCACGACCAGGGCAATGTTGAAGGGATCGCTGATGCCTGCGACGCCTTTCACGCGGCTCAAGGCTGCCAGCAGGATGCCCACGCCCAGCGTCGCCAGCAGGAAGCCCTGCCAGTCGAATTTCAGCGGCGTGCGCGCCGCCGGCGAGGGCAGCCAATGCCAGCCGATGATCCAGCCGGCCAGGCCCACCGGGATGTTGAAGGCAAACAGCACGTGCCAGCTGCTGAATTGCACCAGCAGGCCGCCGACCAGCGGGCCCACGGCCGGAGCCAGCATCACGGCCATGCCCCACCACCCGCTGATACGGCCGCGTTCCTCCTTCGGATAGACCTCGAATACGAGCGCCAGCGACAGGGGGATCATCAGGCCGCCGGCCACGCCCTGGATGCAGCGTGCCGCAATCACCCACGCCATCGATGGCGCCAGGGTGCCGATGCAGGAGCCGGCCAGGAACAGCGCCAGGCCGGTCAGGTAGACACGCTTCTTGCCGAAGCGGTTGCCCAGCCAGGCTGTCGCCGGCATGGTCATGCCCATGCAGATCATGAACGCCGTGATGACCCAGCTTGCCGCCACGGCGTCGATGCCGAACACCGTGATGAACTGCGGGATGGCCGGGTTCAGCGCGGTGTTGTTCAGGCTGACCGTCACCGTGCCGAGGAGCGCGGTAGCGGCGACCAGCCAGCGCGCGGCAGCTTCGGACGACCAGATGCTCATGCGGCGGCGCTGACCGATTCCGGTGCGCAGGCGGCCTCGCGTACCGCTTCGGCGAAGATGCCGGCGACGATGTCGACCTGCGCCTCGGTGATGATCAGCGGCGGCAGGAAGCGCACCACGGCGCCGTGGCGGCCGCCTAGTTCCAGGATCAGTCCCTTCTGGAAGCACTTGCGCTGGATGGCGCTGGCCAGCGCCGGGTCGGCCAGCGGCAGCCCGAGCGCATCGGTCTTGCCCTGGCCGTCGACGATCTCGACGCCGATCATCAGGCCGCGCCCTCGCACGTCGCCGATCTGCGGCACTTCGGCCTGCAGCGCCTGCAGCAGCGCCGTCAGCTGGCTACCGCGCTTGGCTGCTTGTTCGACCAATTGTTCGCGGCGGATGTATTGCAGGCTGGCCAGGCCGGCGGCCATGGCGAGCTGGTTGCCGCGGAAGGTGCCGATGTGGGCTCCTGGCTTCCAGCAGTCGAACTGCTTGCGGTAGACCAGTACCGACAAGGGCAGGCTGCCGCCAATGGCCTTGGACAGCACCAGGATGTCCGGCACGATGCCGGCATGTTCGAAGGCGAACAGCTTGCCGGTGCGGCCGAAGCCGGTCTGCACCTCGTCGATGATCAGCAGGATGCCGTGCTCCTCGGTGATGCGGCGCATCTCGCGCAGCCATTCAAGCGGCGCGGGAATGGCGCCGCCTTCTCCCTGCACCACTTCCAGGATCATCGCCGCAGGCGGGCGCACGCCGCTTTCCGGATCGCCCAGCAGGTTGCGGATGTAGCGCGCGCTGAGCTGGTGTCCCTGCTCGCCGCCGACGCCGAAGGGGCAGCGGTAGGAATAGGGGTAAGGCAGGAACTGCACTTCGGGCATCAAGCCCGGAATGTCGCCTTTCTGGTGCAGGGTGCCGCTGAGGCTCATGGTGGCATGGGTGGAGCCGTGGTAGCCGCCGTGGAAGGACAGCACGCCGCTGCGGCCGGTGGCGATCTTGGCCAGCTTGACCGCGGCCTCGATGGCGTCGGCGCCGGTCGGAGCGCAGAAGTGCACGCGCGCATCCTGCGCGAACTCCTGCGGCAGGCTGGCGAACAATTCGTCGACGAAGGCTTCCTTCAGCGGCGTGGTGATGTCCAGCGTATGCAGCGGCAGCTTCCGGTCCAGGGTTGCCTTGATGGCGTCCACCACAACCGGATGGTTATGGCCGAGGGCCAGCGTGCCGGCACCAGCCAGGCAGTCGTAATAGGACTTGCCATCCATGTCGGTCACATGGATGCCTTCCGCGCGCTGGATGGCAAGCGGCAGGCGGCGCGGATAGGAGCGGGCGTTGGATTCGCGAGCGGCCTGGCTATCGAGCAAAGACCGGTTTCCCGCGCGTTCAGGAACAAGCGTGTGCAGCATGAGTTTCACTCCATTGTAGAGTTGTTTCGGATTCGGCCTGGTCCAGGAAAACCTGGTCCGGGCGCGGATGACAGAGAAAATCGGCGTGCGAAATATTGAAGCCGTAGGCGCCTGCCAGAGGCAGCAACAGCAGGTCGCCGATGGCCAGCCCGGGCAGGGCGGCGTCGCGCGCCAGCACGTCTTTTGGCGTGCAAAGCTGGCCGACCACGGTCCATTCGGTCTCGCCTGCAGCCGCAGCGGCGGATGTTGCGGCAGGCAGGTGCAGTACCGGATGGTCGTGAGCCTGTGCTGCCGGCAGCCGGAACTGGTGGGTGCCGCCGCGGCAGACGGCGAAGCCTTTGCCGTGGCTATGCTTCAGGTCCAGCACCTGCATCAGGTAGTAGCCGCAGAAGGCGCTGACAAAGCGGCCTGGTTCGAAACGCAGGCGCGGCGCGTGCGTATCCGCCGCCAGGCGCTGTGCCAAGTGGCGGCACAGTTGCGGCCAGTCGAACTGCGCTGGCTGCAGGTAATTCACGCCCATGCCGCCGCCCGCATTCAGGCAGCGCACCCGTTCGCCGTTGCGGGCCAGTGCCTTCCATTGCGGCCATTTGTCGAGGTACCAGTCCAGTAGCTGGATATGGCGCGCCACGTCGAGCTGGTGCGACATGGCGTGCACGTGGAAGCCATGCAGTTCCAGGTGCACGCATTGCTCCACCAGCGCAACGGCTGCCGGCAGCTCGCTTTCATCGATGCCGAACGGCGTCGGCGCACCGGCCATGGACAGCTTGGTGGCCAGTTGCGGCGGCAGCGATGGGTTGATGCGCACCAGGACCGGCTGGCGGCGGCCCATGCGCGCGGCAATCTTGTCGAGGCGGCGGATTTCATCCAGGCTCTCGACATGGATCATTTCCACGCCGTTCAGCATCGCTTGCTCGAGGTCCGAATTCAGCTTGCCGGGCCCGGAGAAGACGAAGTTATGCGTGCCGCTGCATTGCCGCACGCGTGCGATCTCGCCGCCGGAGGAAATCTCGAAACCGTCCACAAACGGCTCCAGGGCTTGCAGGATCGGCGCCTCGCTGTTGGCCTTGATGGCGTAATACAGCTCGACGCCGGACGGCAGGCAGGACTTCATCCACTGCACATGGCGGCGCAAGGCCGGCAGGTCGTAAATGAAGGCGCTGACGGGATCGCCCGCCGCGGCAGCCAGGGTGCGTGCCTTCGCCGCGACAGCTTGCGGCAAGTTCGTCATTGCGGTACCTCCCATGGCGCCTGCAGTTGCACATAGCCGGCGAACTTGTCGGCGGCTGCGGCAAGCCTGATTCGGAAATTCGTCTTGCACGGGATGGCGGCACCGGCCAGCAGGTCATCGAGCTCCGGCGCCGGCGCTTGCAACGTGGCGCGAATGCTTTCCAGTTCCTCCCGCACCAGTTGCCACATCGCAGGCGCCAGGGCGGGCTGCGCGTGGCTCAGTGCCAGGATGGCTTCCGACAGGTTGTTGACGAACAGGCAGTAGGTGATGCGCTTCCAGCCCTGTGCGCGCGGATACTCCAGCGACTGGCGCACGCGAGGGTGCATCTCGCCAGGAACCGCCTGCATGCCGTGTTCCGCCGTCAACTTGACGCCCTCGTAGTCGCGCAGCAGTACCTTCGCCGGATGGCCGTCGCGGTGCACCAGCACCGTGTTCTGCAGATGCGGCTCGAAGATCACCCCGTGGTGGAAGAACATGTTCATCACTGGCCGCAGCAGCAACGCCGCATAGCTTGCGAACCAGCGCAACAGCTGCTCGTCGCCTGGAGAGTGGCCCAGTTGCTGTTCCAGGAAGGCGAGCACGTTCGATTGCAGCCTGAGGTCGCGGCCGAACATGGTCCCGGCCATCAGGCAATTCCGTTCGCCTTCTTCCAGGCAGAAGTTCCGGCGCAGGATGGCACCGGTCTGTTCGCGGAACCAGATGCTGTCTTCCGCCGGCAGGCCGGGCGGGGACCAGCTCATTGCAGCCGGTTCCGGCACCGTATCGAGGCCGCCGGTGGTGGCAGCATTTTCGGTGGCCAGGCGTTGCAGGTGGCGGTCGATCAGCAGGGCGCTTTCCAGTTCATACCAGGCGTTCTTGCGCACGCAGTTGGTGATGCGGACGTTCAGCGAACCCTTGATGAAGTAACCGTGATCGCGCACATACATGGTGCGCACCGATGCCGTTGGGTGGGACAGGAAGCCGCTGCGCCCCAGGTCGCGGATGCACTGCATCGCCAGCAGGCGCTGCACGCGCGGGTCGGCGCGGAACAGCTCCGCCTGGATCGGATGCATGCTGATGATGGCGCGCCCCGGACGGGCGGCGTCCTGGTCGGCAAAGGCCGCCAGCGCCTGTTGTTGCGACATGCCGTTGGCCGCGATCCACAGCCCGTCCAGCGGCACTTCAAACAGGTGGAGGCGCACCTCGGCCCTGAATTCCGGCGACACTTCTTCCTGGCGCAGCGATGCGGGCCATAGCCTGGCTTTCGGGGCGACCTGCGCGGGATGGCCGTACCACAGGCATTGTTCGCTGGCGATATAGTCCGACAGCGGCGCGATCTCCCGGCCCGCGAAGTGCGCGGTCACGGCGCGTTTCAGGTCGCGGCTGGCGATAATCTGCGTCATCAATTCCGGGTTGGCCTGTTGCGTGATCGCGCTGCAGCTTTCCAGCATGGATTCAGCCATCAGCGCAGGCGACAGGACTTGCCAACGCATGCCGGGGCGCTTGCCGAATACGCTCGACAGGCAAACCTGGCTGCCCAGCGTATCCTTGCGGTCGGCCAGCACGATGAACTGCACGCCATCCGGCATGCGGATCATCAACGGCACCACCTGCGGTGATTGCAGGCGGCGATAGAGCTGGAACGGCAGGCCGAGCGGCTGCTCGCGCCAGTCATCGGCCAGCAGCGACATCGGCAGTGCGAACTCCTTGAGCAGGCAGTTCAGCAGGGCATGCATGGCCGCCTGGTCGGCGATCACGCGCGAAGCGGACAGGGTTGGTACGTTCATGCCGCCGCTTCCATTGCCGGCGCCTGTCGCGCGTCGATATGCAGCAGGTGCAAGGGCTTGACCGGCGTGCCGATGCTGGCCTTCACCACCTCGACGAACAGCTTGCCGTCAAGCTGGTCGTCCAGCGCGAGTTCGGATTCGTCGTCGTGCAGGCCGTTGTGGATTTCACGGATGCGCACGCCGGCGCCCGACACGCCATATTCGATGTGATGGCGGCCGTTGCCCAGCTCATGGGCCAGCAACTGCAGCAGCAGCTCGTCGCAACGGGGAGGGCGCTGCATGAAGGACTGCACGCGCTTGGTACGCACGTTGTCGCGGTCGAATTCAATGCGGCTGCCGCCCAGGATGGTGAAACCATCGGGCGTCGCCAGCGCATCCAGCGCGTACACTTCTTCGTCTTCGCGGTATTTTTCAACCAGTGCGTAGCCATGGCGCAGCTGCTCCAATAGCCGCTGCAGTTCGGCGGCATTGCGCACCAGCGCACCGCCCGTCCCGGCACCGCCTTCCAGCGCCTGCACCGTGGCGGGGAACCAGTCGGCGCCAAGCGCGCCGGCCGGCTCGGTGCAATCGATGATGCGGCGCTGGTGACGCGGTGAACGCACTGCATCCAGGCGCTGGTCGTGCCGCAGGGCGCTACGCCAGGCCGGGCCCGGCAGCCCGAAGTAGGCCGCGCAGATCGCCGCCGAAGCATGCAGCGCGGCGTCGGCCGCCACGACGCCGGAGAAGCGCTTGCCATGAACGGATACAAAGCGCGCCACGGCCAGCGGATTGAAAACGTCGCACTCGGCCAGGTCGGCTTCGCCGTACAGCGGCGAGTCCTTGGCGCGAACGATATGCTCCCTGACGCAGTCGGTCAGGATGGTTGCCTTCAGCTGAAGTTCAGCTACGGCAGCCAGGAATCCCTGCTCCAGAACGCGGTTCGGGGCATGGGCGAGTATCAGTAGTTCCATCAAGCTGCTTCCTCTCGTCGGTAGAAATGGCACCATTCAGCTTTACTGAATGATTCTCATTTACGATGACGAAGCAGGCTTGGGAATGTTTAAGAGAATGTCAGGTTTTTTTATTCGCCCGGCTGTTCAGCCGGCGGCACGAGCCCGGTCAGCAGCCAGACACGCGACGCTTCTTCATATGCCTTGCGGTGGGCAGGATCCCGCTCCAGCCAGGCAGTCAGGTCCGACGCGGTGCTTGCGTCAATTGGCTGCGCATGTGCACGGAGCACCCAGTCCAGCGCAGCCTGCCAGACCGGATTGTTTTCGCGAGGATTTGTCATGGAAACAAACAATGCCGATGAGTACAAGCTGGCATTGTATATGACAGGAAAGTGACGCCGGACTTTATCGCCCTGCTTGATACAAGGCGTTGGCGCAGGCGGTCATCGCATCGCGGATCATGAAGTTGACCAGGGTGACCGAAACGCCAAACTGTTCGGCAATCTCGCGCTGGGTGTGGCCGCCAAGCCGGTGCAGTTCGAACGCCTGGCGCGTGCGATCGGGAAGGGCGGCAAGGGCAGCGGCCACGATGCGCAAATCCTGCCGGCTGACCGTCAGCGACTCGGGGGTGCCGGCGCCAGCCGGGACTTGCAAGCCGTCTTCTTCATCGACGAATACCCTGGCTTCAAGCGCCGCGCGCCGCTGCGCGTCGATGGCCAGGTTGCGCACCACCTGGAACAGGTAGGCCAGCGGCTGGCGGGCGTCGAAAGCATGGCCGGCTTCGGACAGCTTCAGGTAAGTGTCCTGCACCACGTCCTGGGCGCGTTCGACATTGCCAAGCACCTTGAAGGCGGCGCGTTGCAGCGCCGGGCGGTGCGCCGCGAACATCGCGCTCCAATCAACAGGTCCCTCGAAAGACTCCATAACCCCTCAACTTGTCGAATAAACACCGGAGAGGCGAATTTTATGGAGTTTGACTACCAAAATCAACAAGAATGATTCTCATTCTCATTCGTGCGGGGCATTCAATTGGCTGAGCTATTCCATAAAATCATAGCTTAATGGTTATTCCTCATATCTACGGAATAGCCGATTCGTTAATCTACACATATTAATGATAAGCAAATGTTTCCCCATACTTTTGCAAACAGAGACGCATCCCCATGAAAATCACTTCGCTCGACTCCGTAGTCTTCCTCATCTATTTTGCCGTGGTCGCGGCTTACGGCATCTGGGTCTACCGCCGTAAGAACAGCAGCTCCGGCTCGGCCTCGCGCGACTACTTCCTGGCCGAAGGCTCGCTGACCTGGTGGGCTATCGGCGCTTCGCTGATCGCTTCGAATATCTCCGCCGAGCAGTTCATCGGCATGAGCGGTTCCGGCTTCAAGATCGGCATGGCCATCGCAGTGTATGAGCTGATGGCGGCGGCCACGCTGGTGATCGTGGCCGTGTTCTTCATGCCGGTCTACCTGAAGAATCACATCTACACCATGCCGCAGTTCCTCGAGCAGCGCTATGGCAAGGGCGTGGCGATGACCATGGCGCTGTTCTGGCTTGGCTTGTACATCGTGGTCAACCTGACTTCCATCCTCTACCTCGGCGCCATCGCGATCAGCAGTATTTCCGGCTTGAGCGTGGGTGCCTGCATGCTGTTCCTGGCGGTGTTCGCGACAGTCATTACCCTGGGCGGCATGAAGGTGATCGGCTACACCGACGTGATCCAGGTGGTGTGCCTGGTGATCGGCGGCCTGGTGACCACCTGGATCGCACTCGACCTGGTGGCAAGCCTGGGCGGTGGCAAAGGTGCGCTGCATGGAACGACCGAACTGTTCGCCCGTGCCCGCGGCCACTTCGACATGGTGCTGACGCGCGATCACCCGAGCTATATGGATTTGCCGGGACTGAGCATCCTGTTGGGCGGCATCTGGATCGCCAACCTGAATTACTGGGGCTGCAACCAGTACATCACGCAGCGCGCGCTGGGCGCCGACCTGCCGACCGCGCGCAAAGGCCTGTTGTTTGCCGCCTTCCTGAAATTGCTGATGCCCGTGATCGTGGTGCTGCCCGGTATCGCGGCCTTCGCCCTGGACCAGGCGGGCGCTTTGGGCGGTGCCTTGCGCGAGGGTGGCGAACTGAATCCTGACCGCGCCTATCCAACCCTGCTGGCATTGCTGCCGGACGGCTTGCGCGGCGTGGCGTTTGCGGCCCTGACCGCAGCGGTGGTGGCCTCGCTGGCCGGCAAGGCAAACAGCATCGCCACCATTTTCACTTTGGATATCTATCGTAAGAAATTTGCACCCGCAGCGAGCGAAGAACGCATGGTGTGGGTCGGCCGCCTTACCGTGGTGGCGTCGATGGCAATTGCGGTGCTGATCGCACCGATGCTGGGCATCGACAAGAAGGGCGGGTTCCAGTACATCCAGGAATACACCGGCTTTGTCTCGCCGGGCATCCTGGCCATGTTCCTGCTTGGTTTCTTCTGGAAGAAGGCGACCAATGCGGCCGCCATGTTTGCAACGGTGGGTGGACTGGTGTTCTCCATCATCCTCAAATTCCTGCCAACGATGATGGACTTGCACTTCCTGGCGCCGATCGGCTTCGCTGCCGACAACGGCAGCGGTATCTACGAGATCCCCTTCATCGACCGCATGTTCCTGGTGTTCTGGGCCGTCGTGGCCGGCATGGTGCTGATCAGCCTGATGGGAAGGCGTGATGGCGAGGCAAAGGCCATGGTGGTCGACCGCCAACTGTTCCGGGTGGATCGCGGCTTTGCCATCGGATCGGCCGTGGTGTGCGTGCTGCTGGCCGTTATCTATGGGGCACTCTGGTAACACAAAAAATCACATAAGAACTACGGAGAAGATAAAAGAATCATGAAGCAGAAGAAAATCAGTTTGCTGGTGAAGTCGTTGTTCCTGCTCCCTGCAATTCCCGCTGCCTTTGCGCAGCAGGCCGAGGAACCATCGGTCCAGAAAGTCACTGTCTCCGGCATTCGCGCGTCGGTGCGCAGCGCGCTGAGCGTCAAGGAAAACTCGAACAGCATGGTGGAAGTCGTCGCTTCCGAAGACATCGGCAAGCTGCCCGATACCACCATTGCCGAATCGCTGGCCCGCCTGCCTGGCCTGGCTGCCGGCCTGGATCGCGGCAATGCCAGCCAGATCGTGGCGCGCGGCATGGGCGAGCGCTTCATCGGGGCGACCCTGAATGGCCGCGAGCTGGCATCGTCCGAGCCGAATCGGGCAGTGCGTTTCGAGCAGTTTCCATCCGAGTCGCTGTCCGGTGCCATCGTCTACAAGACCCAGAATGCCGACCTGGTCGAAGGCGGCGTCGCCTCCAGCATCGACCTGCAGACCGTTTCGCCGCTCAAGTACAACGGCCGCCGGGCTTCGTTGAAGGCCGACGCGCTGTACTACGAGGAAGCGCGCGACCTCGATGCGAAGTCGGTCCGTCCGCGCCTGGGCGGCATCTACATCGACCAGTTCGCCGACAGGAACGTTGGCGTGGCGCTGGCATTCAGCTACCAGAAGCAGCCTTCGGTGGAGAAGCGCAAGAACCATTGGGGCTTCAACCAAGACCACTCGGCCGACATCGATGGTGACGGCAAGGTGGACAAGACGCCATGGGGCTTTGAGACTGAACTGAAGCGCGGCACCAATGAGCGTGGCAGCGTGCTGGGCAAGGTGGAATGGAAGGCCAGCCCGGATGCGATGATTACCGCCGACGTGTACTACGCCAAGAACAGGATCCGCGAACCTGCCATGTCGCATTGGACCGGCGACCTGGGGAACTGGGATGGCTGGCAAAGCGCCAACTATTCGAACCTCGATATCCGCAACGGCTATGTGGTCGGTGCCACTGTGAACAACGTCGGCCTGACCACCAACAGCACGCTGTGGACGCAGGACATGGACAACCTGGCTGCGGGCCTGAACGGCAAATTCAACGTCGGCGAGTGGAAGGTGGATGCCGACGTTGCCACTTCCTCGGCCGGCCGTGACAGCGCCTGGCGCGACGTGCGCCAGTCCGCCCTGAACAATGGCACCATCAAATGGGCTTTCACCGGCGACGAAACCCAGGACTTCAGCTTCAGCCATGATTCCGGCAATCCGGCAGCCTTCGGCAACCCGACCCTGTACGTCGATACCGACGGCCACGTCGACGACCGCCTGAGTTCCGCGCAATTGAGCGCTTGGCGCCCGCTCGATGCCGGCGTCGTGAACCGCATCAAGTTCGGCGCGCGCTTCGCCGACCGCGAGAAGAAATACCACCAGGCCACCTGGAACCTGGCTTCCGCTACGGCCATCCCGGTTTCGGCTTACGACACGGTGAGCGTGTCCGGCTTCGCGCCGTTCATCGTACTGAAAGATTTTACTGGCACCGCCACCCGCCTGTGGGGCGCCGACGCGTTCAGCCGGGATGGCCGCACACCGAGCGCGAACGACTTGCTGGCCGGTTGGAAGGTCAAGGAAAAGAACAGCAGCGTCTACGCCCAGGCAGACCTGGAAGGCGAGTTGTTCGGCAAGACCTTCCGCGGCAATGCCGGCGTGCGCGTGGTGCACACCAGCCAGACCGGCAGCGGCATGGAGTCGATCAACGGCGCCGCGCCAACCGCGGCGGAGGGCGGCGCATCATACACCCGCGTGCTGCCCAGCGTTAACCTGATCTTCAACCTGGACCAGTCGCAAAAGCAGCAGATGCGTTTCAGCGTTGCGCGCGCCATGTCGCGTGCGCCGATGGATGAGATGCGCGCCTCGCGCCAACTGGCGATCGACACCAATCCCGGTTCGCAGCAGCCGGTCACCGGCAGCGCCGGTAACCCGGGCTTGCTGCCGATGATGTCGAACCAGGTCGACTTGTCGTGGCAGTACTACTTCGACAAGGGATCGCTGCTGTCGGCTGGCGTGTTCTACAAAAGGGTGTCCGACTATATCGGCATCACCACCGACAACACCACCGTCAACGGCCGCGCAGCAACCCTGACCCGCTCAGTGAACGGCAAGGGTGGCAATGTGCGGGGCCTGGAGCTGGTGGCCCAGCATGCCTTCACCAACCTGCCGGCGCCGTTCGACGGACTGGGCGTGGCCGCGAACTTCTCGTACAACGACAGCGACATCCAGGAGTACACCAACGACTACCCGATGGTGGGCCTGATGAAGCGTAACGGCGGCCTGACCCTGTGGTACGAAAAGGCAGGCTACGAAGCGCGCCTGTCCGCCAACTACCATAGCGCCTTCGTGCGCATGCCGCGCTGGACTGCCGGCTATATGATCGAGAATCCAGCCGAGACCTACGTCTCCGCCAACTTCTCGAAATGGCTGACGCCTCAGTTGCAGTTGCGCCTGGGCCTGGACAACATCACCAACCAGAAAGTGGTGGAAACCCAGTCCAACAATTCGTACATGCAGAACGTGATGGAATATGGCCGCCGCTACAACCTGGGCCTGAGCTACAAGTTTTGATTGAGGCATGCAGATGATCCGTAACACACTTTGCCTGGCCGCGATGGCGTTCGTGCACGCGGCCCAGGCCGGGCAGGTGCTGGCAGTCGATGCCAGCGCCCCCGCGCCGGCGCCTTTGTCCGGCCATATCAAGATGGGCACGGCTGTCGCACCAGGCGGCCATGCCCTTGGCATCAACAACCAGTACCTGACGCGCGACGGCCAGCCCTGGTTGCCGGTCATGGGTGAATTCCATTACTCGCGCAGCCCGGTGGAAAGCTGGGAGTCCGAACTGGCCAAGATGAAATCGGCCGGCATCGATGTGGTGGCCAG
Organism: Duganella sp. CF458; assembly: GCF_900113115.1. Taxonomy (GTDB): domain Bacteria; phylum Pseudomonadota; class Gammaproteobacteria; order Burkholderiales; family Burkholderiaceae_D; genus Rugamonas. Next base: position 100,775 of record NZ_FOOF01000012.1, read on the forward strand.
CTACATCATCTGGAACCACCACGAGGAGAAAGAAGGAAAGTTCAACTGGAGCGGCAACCGCGACCTGCGGCGCTTCATCCAGTTGGCGAACAAGGCCGGGCTGGAGGTGTGGATTCGCGTCGGCCCGTGGTCGCATGCTGAAGTGCGCTACGGCGGCATTCCCGACTGGGTGGTCGACGCCATGCCGACGCGTCAGGACGATCCGCAGTACCTGAAGTACGTGGACCGCTTCTACCGCGAGATCGCTCGGCAGGTCGACGGGCTGTTGTGGAAGCAGGGCGGCCCGGTGATCGGCGCGCAGATCGAAAACGAATACAACCTGGCCGGCCCCAACCGCGGCGCCCAGCACATTGCCACGCTGAAGGGCATGGCGGTAAAGGCCGGCATCGATGTGCCATTCTACACCGTGACCGGCTGGGACCAGACGCTGTATCCGTCCGGCGAAGTGGTGCCGGTGTTCGGCGGCTACCAGGACGAACCCTGGGCCACCAGCACCACCGAACTGCCACCGAAGGAAACCTATGCCTTCCGCTTCGACACGCGCGTCAGCGGCGACCTGGGTGCGCAGACACGCGCCACGCAGCAAGGCACGGCGGAAACCGATATGGAGCGCACGCCCTTCCTCGGGGCGGAATACGGTGCCGGCCTGCCGGCCATGTACCGCCGCCGCACGCTGGTGTCGCCGGATGATATCGCGTCGACCCTGCCGGTGCAGATGGGTTCAGGCGTCAACCTGATGGGCTACTACATGTTCCATGGCGGCCGCAATCCGGTCGGCATGACGACCATGGAAGAGAGCACGCGCACTGGCGGCTATAACGATACGCCGGCGATCAACTATGATTTCAACGCGCCGCTGGGACCCGACGGGCAGCAGCGCGAAGTGCTGGCTTACCTGCGGCCCTTCCATTACTTCATGAACGATTTCGGCGCCCGGCTGGCGCCGATGACGGTGCGCAGGCCGGTCAATGTGCCGGCTGATCCGGCTGACCTGTCGGCGCCGCGCTGGTCGGTGCGCAGCAAGGGCGACCAGGCCTTCCTGTTCTACAACAGCCACGTCCGCCAATATGCTTTGCCGCTGCAGAAGCAGGTGCAGTTCTCGATCCGGCTGGCCGGGCAAACCGTCACGCTGCCGCGCCGGCCGCTCGATATCGCGACCGGCAGCTACTTCTTCTGGCCGATCAATTTCGACCTGGATGGCTACCGCCTGCAATACGCCACCGTCCAGCCGATTGCGCGGCTGGAGCGTGGCCAGGAAGGCAGTGTGTACGTCTTCGCGGCGCAGGATGGCATCGCGCCCGAGTTCGTGCTGGACGGTGTGTCGCGCAGCTGTGTCAAGGCGCCGCGCGGGCGGCTGGCCGATGCGGAGGCGGGCGTGCTGGTGGATGGCATCCAGCCTGGCCTGCATGCCGCGCTCAGGCTGGACTGTGCCGGCAAGCGTCCGGTGACGGTGCTGGTCCTGTCGCAACAGCAGGCACGCCAAATGGCGATTGGTCAATTGCAGGGCGCGCGCCGCCTGGTTATCAGCGATAGCCAGGCCCACTTCGCCAATGGACGACTGGTGTTGCGCGCGGCGGGCAAGCCAGCCTTCCGCGCTGCAGTGTTCCCGGCGTTGCCTTTGCCGCTCAAGGGCAGTACGGCGCTCAAGGACGGCGGCAAGGATGGCCTGTTCCAGATTGTCGAGGCAACGCTGCCGGAACAGAGCCTGTCGGTGTCCTCCCGCGAGCTGCGCGCCGCACAGCCGGTCCCGCCGATTAAAATTGGCGGCAACGCCAGGGCGGCGATCCAGCCGGACGCTGAAGTCTTCGGCAACTCCGCCGCATGGCAGCTGTCGCTCGGCCCGACCCGTCCGAAAGGTGTCGACGCGGCGCTGCTGGAGATTGACTTCACCGGCGATGTGGCACGCCTGTTCGACGGCACGCGCATGGTGGACGATTGGTATTACAACGGCCAGCGCTGGCAGTTTGGCTTGCACAACCTGCCTGCAAGCGAGCATGCAGCACTGACGCTGACCGTGCTGCCGCTGCGGGCTGACGCGCCGATCTACCTGCCGAAGGAACACCGGCCGGCCTTCAACGGCCGGGCGCAGTTGGCGGAACTGCGCGGCGTGAAGCTGACACCGGTGTATCGTGTCGATATTGGCCGCTAAACGGAGTTTGGATATGGCATTGAAAATCGGATTGGTCGGCTTGGGTAAGATCGCAGTCGACCAGCATCTCCCTGCGATTCGCGGCAATCAGGGGCTGGAGCTGGTGGCCGGCTGCTCCCCGGCCAGCGCGCCGGAAGGCGTGTTGCGTTACCCGGATATGGGCAGCATGTTGGCAGCCCATCCGGAAATCGAGGCGGTGGCGATCTGCACGCCGCCGCAGGTACGCCACCAGCTGGCATGCGAGGCGATTGCGGCTGGCAAGCATGTGTTCCTCGAGAAGCCTCCGGCTGCAACGCTCGGGGATGCCGCGTCTATTGCTGCGATGGCTGCACAACACGGTGTGACGGCGCTGGCAGGCTGGCATTCGCGCTTCGCACCCGCGGTGGAAAGTGCGCGCAACTGGATGCTGGAGCGGCCCATCAAATCGGTCCGGATCCGCTGGAAGGAAAACGTGCGGCAATGGCATCCAGGCCAGAAATGGATCTTCGAGGCTGGCGGCATGGGCGTGTTCGACCCGGGCATCAACGCCTTGTCGATCCTGACGCACCTGCTGGGCGGCTGTGCGCTGGTGCGCAAGGCGGCCTTGCACGTGCCATCGAATTGCAGCGCGCCGATCCAGGCTGAGTTGGAGATGGTGAGTGAACGGGGCATCCCGATCGATGCGGAGTTCGATTTCCTGCAGACGGGCCAGCAAACCTGGAGCATCTTCGTCGATTCGGTCGCAGGCGACACCATGGCTCTTCACCTGGGCGGCCGCATCATGGAAGTGAATGGCAAGGTAGTGCTGGACGAACCGGAGCGCGAATACCCGTCGATGTACGAGCATTTCCGGCGCCTCGTCGCCAATCGCCGTTCGGACCTCGACTTCACGCCGCTGCAGGCGGTGGCTGACGCTTTCCTGGTAGGTAAGCTCTCAAGCGCTGAGCCGTATATCGAGTAGTCGCATGACGTCAGAACATGCCGAAGATCCTGCCGGAGAGTCCCAGGATCATTGAAGTGTTGATTAGTGTCAGTGTCGGTATGCCGCCGCAGGTCGGCAAAGCCCTTGTTGCGCTTGCCCCGCGCCGATAGCGAGGGCGCGGGCGCGGGCAGCGTGCACCATGTGCCCATGATACGTTCGAAGGATAGAACGATGGGCACAGGCAGGCTGGACAACGGATGCGTCAGACCGGCGCAGCGCGGCCAGAACGCTCACGGGCGCGCGAGTTGGACAAGTAGATATTGTCCTTGGCCAGCGCGCGCCTGGCGCTGACGGCGTCGGCCCATTCGCGCGTGGTCGTCACGGCCGCGAAGTTGGAATGGAACACGACGCTGAAGATGCGGTGGATCTCTTCCGCCGTCGCGCTACCGGCTGCGTTCTCATAGGGCAGCGAGCCGGTGGCGTCGGACAGGTACTCCACCGCCAGCCCCATATGCGCCGCCTCGATGATGGTCGAGGCGTTGCAGTTGTGCGTCATGTAGCCGGCAATCGTCAGCGTGTCGATCTCATTGTCAGCCAGCCATTGCGCCAGGACTGTACCGGCGAAGCTGCTGGCCAGCTTCTTGTTGATGACAAGGTCGGCGCCCAGTGCCGCGATTTCCGGATGCAGCTGCCAGCCGTCGGATCCCACCGCAAAAATCGGCGCGCCGGCAGGCACGTCGTGCTGCACCACCACCACCGGCACGCCGCTTTCGCGCGCCACCTTCATGGCCTGGACAATATTGGGCAGCGATTGCTGTACCGGTGGGTATTCGATCGGCATCTTGCCGGTGAAGTATTCGTTTTGAACGTCGATCACGATCAGGGCGCGGCGTGGCATGGTGTTTCCTCCATTTGGGTTGTTGATGGAAGAGATTCTGGGCCCAGGGACAAATTTGCAAAAGTGGCCCGGGAGACAATATGCGATATAATCGGGCCATGCGTAAAAAAGTGGCCATTATCGCTTTCGACGGCATTACGCCGTTCCACCTGTCCGTGCCTTGCCTGGTTTTCGGCGGGCCGCACGCCGAGCATTTGTACGACGTGACGGTGTGCGCAGCCGAGAAGGGCCCGATGCGCACGACCGCCGGATTCGACATCGCAAACACCAGGAGCCTGCGTGCCCTGGACGGGGCGGACATCGTGATCATGCCGACCTGGCATGACGACTGCCGTCCTTCGCCGCCGGCATTGCTGCAGGCGCTACGGCGTGCCCACGCGCGGGGTTCGACCATTGTCGGCTTGTGCCTGGGCGCCTTCCCAGTGGCCGAAGCAGGCCTGCTTGACGGCCGGACCGTCACCACGCACTGGGCGTTTGCCGGCCGGTTGGCGGAGCGCTGCCCGCAAGTGAAGGTCGATGAGGAAGTCTTGTATGTGGACGAGGGGGATGTGCTGACGTCGGCCGGTGCCGCTGCGAGCCTGGATTGCTCGCTCTACCTGCTGCGCAAGCTGCAGGGCGCGGACTACGCGAACATGGTGGCGCGCCGCTTGTTGGTGGCGCCACATCGCGAGGGCGGGCAGGCCCAGTTCATCGATCGCCCGCTCCCGGTGACTGCCAGCGATAGCCGCCTGGCGCAAGTGCTGGAATGGGTGCAGCATCGCCTCGCGGAAGAGCATAGCCTGGATGCACTGGCGGAACGCGCCGCCATGAGCCGCCGCAATTTCACCCGCCACTTCCGCCAGGCCACCGGCACCTCGTTCAAGCAATGGTTGCTGAACCAGCGCCTGGCGCATGCCCAACGCATGCTCGAGACCAGCGATGCTTCCATCGAAGCCGTGGCGCAGGCGGCCGGCTTTGGCAGCGCGCTGTCGTTAAGGCTGCACTTCCGCGCCGCCTTCCAGAGCTCGCCTTCTGCCTACCGCAAGCTATTTGACGCCTGACATGTCCGGCAGGGTGTGCGCGATGCCCTTGTGGCAGTCGATGCAGGTCTTTTCGCCGCTGGCCAGCTGGGTCGAATGGGCATCCACCGCGCGTTTGCTCTGGCGGGTGAAGTCCATCGAATCGAACTGGTGGCAATTGCGGCATTCGAGCGAGTTGTTGGCCTTCATGCGCCGCCACTCATTGCCGGCAAGCTGGAGCCGGTGCGCCTCGAACTTCTCGCGGGTGTCGATGGTGCCGAACACCTTGCCCCATACTTCCTTGGAGGCCTGCATCTTGCGGGCGATCTTGCTGGTCCACTCATGCGGAACGTGGCAATCGGAGCACTTGGCGCGCACGCCGGTGCGGTTGGAGAAGTGGATGGTGCGCTGCAGCTCCGGATAGACGTTGTCTCGCATCTCATGGCAACCGGTACAGAACTTCTCGGTATTGGTGGCTTCCATGGCGGTGTTGAAACCGCCCCAGAACACCACGCCGGCAACGAAGGATCCGATCACCAGGAAGCCCAGGCTAAGGTGCAAGCTGGGGCGGCGCAGGACGTTCCAGTAATTTCTGATCAACCTGAACATGGCGCCTCCTTATTTGTGCTTGGCCGGCGCGCCTGGCGCGCTTGGATTCAGCATGGTGTCCACGTCCTTGAACTGGTTGGGCACCAGCGGTTCGAGATTCGCCTGCGGCACGTGGCATTGCAGGCAGAAGTAGCGTCGTGGCGACAGTTCGGCGAGGAAGTTGCCGTCACGGTTCTGGAAATGCGTCACGCTGATCATCGGCGCCTGGCTTTCCTGGGTGCGGGTACGGGCGTGGCACATCATGCAACGGTTCGCGCTCTTGTCGGTCTGGTAGCCCTCGATCTTGTGCGGGATCACCGGCGGCTGCATGGAGTAGTTACGTACGCGGCGGATGTCGCTGTTGTCCGGATTGACCATCGGCGCCGGCTTGGTGGTCTCCGCCAGAGGCGTCGGCCCGCGCATATTATCGAGCGCACGCGGCGCCGGTACCTGGGCCAGCAGCGACAGCGGCAGAAGGAGAGCGAGAAGGAATGCAAATTTTTTCATGGCCATGGCTCCTAGACCTTGCGGATGCTGACTGCACACTTCTTGTAGTCAGTCTGCAGTGAGATTGGGCAGGTAGCGTCCAGCGTCACCTTGTTAACCAGCTGGCTGGCGTCGAAGAAGGGGATGAACACCAGTCCGCGCGGCGGCCGGTTGCGGCCGCGAGTTTCGACGCGCGTCTGTATCATGCCGCGCCGCGACTTGACCTCGATCAGGTCACCGCGCCGGGCGCCAAGTGCCTTGGCGTCTTCAGGGTGCATGAAGCAGACTGCATTCGGTACTGCGCGGTACAGCTCCGGCACACGGCGCGTCATGGTGCCGGTGTGCCAGTGCTCCAGCATGCGGCCGGTGGATAACCAGAACGGGTATTCCTTATCCGGCGATTCGGCGGGCTTCTCGTAAGGCAGCGCGAATATCACCGCCTTGCCGTCCGGGTGGCCATAGAAGCGCACATCTTCGCCCTTCCTGACGTAGGGGTCGAGCCCTTCGCGATAGCGCCAGCGGGTCTCCTTGCCGTCGACCACCGGCCAACGCAGTCCGCGCGCCTGGTGGTAGGAGTCGAACGGTGCCAGGTCGTGGCCATGCCCGCGGCCAAAGCTAGCGTATTCCTCGAACAGGCCCTTCTGCGGATAGAAGCCGAAGGCCTTGGCTTCATCGTTCTGGTAGCCGGCCTCGATCTGAGAAACTGGGAACTTGTCGACCTGGCCGTTGCGGTACAGGACATCGAACAACGTCTTGCCTTTGTAGGCGGGCATGGCGGCCAACAGTGGCGCCGGCCACACTTCTTCCATCTTGAAGCGCTTCGAGAATTCCATGAGCTGCCACAGGTCGGAGCGTGCATCGCCCGGTGCGCTCACCAACTGGTGCCAGAATTGGGTGCGGCGTTCCGCGTTACCGTAAGCGCCTTCCTTTTCCACCCACATGGCGGTTGGCAGGATCACGTCGGCCGCGGTGGTGCTGGCGGTCGGGTAGGGGTCGGAGACCACGACAAACGTGTCCGGATTGCGCCAGCCGGGCAAGATCTCGCCCATCACGTTCGGTCCTGCCTGCATATTGTTGTTGCACATGACCCAATAGGCATTCAGCTTGCCGTCCTTGAGCATGCGGCTTTGCAGCACCGCATGGAAGCCTGGCTTGTCGGGGATGGTCCCGGGCGGCAGCTTCCAGATCTTTTCGGCGATCTCGCGGTGCTTGGGATTCGTGACCAGCATATCGGCCGGCAAGCGATGCGAGAAGGTGCCGACTTCGCGTGCGGTACCGCAGGCGGAAGGCTGGCCGGTCAGCGAGAACGGGCTGTTGCCTGGCGAGGAGATCTTGCCTGTCAGCAGATGGATGTTGTACAGCAGGTTGCTGCACCAGGTGCCCCGCGTATGCTGGTTGAAGCCCATGGTGAAGAACGAGGTCACTTTGGTTTTCGGATCGGCATACAGTTCGGCCAGCCGTTCCAGGCGGTCGCGCGAAACGCCGCTCAGTTTCGAGACGGATTCGACATCATAGGCGCTGACGAACTTCGCGAATTCTTCGAACGTGCTTGGCTTGCCGCCGCCGACGTCGCCGGCATTGGCGGCGGCCTTTTGCAGCGGATGATCCGGGCGCAGGCCGTAGCCTATGTCTTTGTTGCCCATCACGAAGCGGGTGTGCTTGTTGACGAAGTCCTTGTGCACGCGGTTGTTCTTGATGATGTAATTGGCAATGTAGTTCAGGATTGCCAGGTCGGTCTGCGGCGTGAAGACAATCGGCTGGTCGGCCAACTCGAAGCTGCGGTGCTCGTAGGTCGACAGCACGGCCACTTTTACGTGCGGGTTGGACAGGCGGCGGTCAGTAATGCGGGTCCACAGGATCGGGTGCATCTCGGCCATATTGGAGCCCCACAGCACGAAGGCATCGGCCACTTCGATGTCGTCGTAGCAGCCCATCGGTTCGTCCATGCCGAATGTTCGCATGAAGCCCGCCACGGCGGACGCCATGCAGTGGCGCGCGTTCGGGTCGAGGTTATTGGTGCGAAAGCCGGCCTTCATCAGCTTGGAGGCGGCATAGCCTTCCCAGATCGTCCATTGGCCGGAACCGAACATGCCGACAGCAGTCGGGCCCTTCTCGTTCAGCACCTTCTTGAACTGCTTCGCCATTTCGTCGAAAGCGGCATTCCACGACACCGGCTGGAATTCGCCGTCTTTCGCGTATTTCCCGTTCTTCATGCGCATCAGGGGCTGGGTCAGGCGGTCGGCTCCGTACATAATCTTCGACAGGAAGTAGCCCTTGACGCAGTTGACGCCGCGATTGACTTCGGCGTTGATGTCGCCATGCGTCGCGACCACGCGCCCATCCTTGACGCCGACGTTGACTCCGCAGCCCACGCCGCAGAAGCGGCAGGGCGCCTTGCTCCATTTGAGCTGGGTCTTGGCTGCATCGGTGACGACATTGGAGGCGGCGGCCGGTAGCTGGATGCCGGCGGTGGCGGCTGCCGTCATCGCGGCAGTCTGTGTGATGAAATCACGGCGAGTTTGTTTCATTGTATTTCCTCGTCCATTGAGTTGGCCGGTTCGGCATGCTGGTAAACCAGGGCGACATTGAGGACGCCGGGCAGGGCCCGGATGGCGTCCATCGCGTCGAGTGTGCGGGGCGCGCTTTCCGCTTCGACGGTGACGATCAGTCGACCGTCCGCTTCAGCGGCGTGCACGATGCAGCGGGGCAGGATGGCAAGCTGGCCGCGCACCTCCGCAACTTGTGCGGGAGTGACGTGGACGATGATGCCGGCGATGTGGATTTCTGTAGCCATGGTCACGCGCCTGGCAGGTGGCCGGTCAGCATCTGGTACATCCAGACGATGAAGCCGTAGCCGCCTACGGTTGCTACCGCGAGGATCGGGGCAAGGACCACCGTCATGAACAGGAAGACCTTCAATTCTTGCGCCTTGGTGGCGACTGGTTCTTTGTTTTCCATTTTGTTCACCATTTTACGGAGAAAGATGCTTCAAAAAATTAGCGCAGGTTAAGCGCTTTGCCTGACATGAAACTATTTGGCCGCCGTGGCGCGAGGGGCCAGCTCGATCACCAATCCGCTGCTGCCCGCGCTAACCGGCGCGGCTTGCCCCTCGAGGTCTCCCTCTTGCGGCGTTGCGCTGCCGCTGGCGGAGATGCGGGCCCCTACGATCAACTGACCCGCCCCGGCAAGGCGCGTTCCCGCTGCCAGTGCGTTGCTGTCGTCCAGCACAAACTGGAGCGGCAAGTCGCCAACCGGGCGCTTGATTGCGGCCAGTGGTATCGGTGAGCCGTCGGCTGCGCGGGCGTAGATGAACAGCGTCTGGCCCGGATGCGGCGGAGTGTTGCCGGCGGCCAGGCGAATGGTGCCTGAAAGACGTGCGGGTGCCGCCTCGCCTGTCGCTGCGGGGATACCCTGGCGCGCTCGCGCTTCGGCGATTCCCGCCTGCGTTGAGCGGGCGAACTCCGAGTCACCTGGAATCAGCGGCAGGACTGCTTGCCACTGCTTCTCTGCGCGTGCGAAGTCGCCGCGAGCGAAGGCGGCACTGCCTGAAAGGGCGAGCGCCTTCGGTTGCTGCGGGTCGATGGCGAGGGAGCGTTCGATCAGGCGTTCAGGTTCACCGTTCAAGGCGCCGTCTTGCGCCGTGGCCAGCGCGTCGGCATAGTCGGCCAGCACGCCGGCGTCCTGCGGCAAGAGCGTCGCGAGATGGCCGTAGGCTTTGGCAGCATCGGAATAGCGGTTCATCGCACTGTAGGAACGTGCCAGCATGTGCCAGCCGTCGATGTCCCCGGGTTGTGTGCGGAGTCGTTCGGCCAGGCGTTCAACCATGGCGGGAATGTCTTCTTCCGACGGGCCATGGTCGCTTGGCGTCGCCGCTGCTGCCATCAGTTCGGGCGGCATATTCAGTGTGTCGGGCCGGCCGACCTGCATGTAGATCGCGACGGCCGCCACCGGCAGCAGCACGGAGATCAGCAAGGCAAGCCGGGTTTGCGGGCGCCGGACAATCAAGTCGCCCGATGCCGGGGCCGGATCGGCGACTTCGATGCGGCGCAGCAGCGCCGGCACAATGCAAGCCAGCGCGATGGCGGACATGACCGCGATGATGGCGATGAACATGCTCATTGCTTGCTCCTCCAGAAGCCTCGCAGCGCCACGACACCGGCTGCGAGCAGCAGCAGGGGCCCGAACCACAGCAGGGCGGTGCTGGGGTTCAGCGGCGGTTCATATAAAACGAAGTCGCCATAGCGCTGTACCATGAAGTCCACCACTTGCTGTTCGCTGCGGCCCTGGGCCAATTGCCGCTGGATCTGGTCGCGCAGGTCGAGAGCCAGCGGGGCGTGCGAATCGGCCAGGCTCTGGTTCTGGCACACCAGGCAGCGCAGTTCACCGGCGAGCGCCATGGTACGTGCCTCCAGCGCGGTGGTGCTTGCGGTATCAGCCATTGGCCAGTTCCTTCACCATGCGGGCAACGCGTTCGCGCGCTGCGGGCGCCGACAACGGGCCGATATGCTTCATGCGGATGATGCCGTGGCGGTCGATCACGAAAGTCTCCGGCACGCCGTACACGCCGAAATCAATGCCGATGCGGCCATCATGGTCGAAAGCGATCTGGCGATAGGGGTTGCCATTGTTCTGCAGCCAGCGCAGGGCGTCGTCGCGCTGGTCCTTGTAGTTCAAGCCGATCACGGGCGCGTCAACGGCGCGCGACAGGTCCATCAGGTCCTTGTGCTCGATGCGGCAGCCTTCGCACCAGGAGGCCCAGACGTTCAGTACCCACACTTTCCCTTGCATCTTGGCGGGAGAGATGGTGTCGGCAGGGTTGTCCAACATCTGCGCCGAGAACTGCGGCACGGGCTTGCCGATCAAGGGAGACGGCAGCTCGCGCGGGTTGCGCTGCAAGCCGATGCCAAGGAAGGCCAGCAGCACCGCGAACAGGCCGATGGGAAGGATGAAGCGCTTCATTGTGGCTCCTGGAGCAAGGGCATGCCCGCCAGAGAAGGCGCATGCGGGGCCGCAACATGCCGCGCCTGGCGGGGACTGCGATAGCGGCGGTCGGACGCCGCCAGCAGGCCACCGATGGCGAATAGCAGGCAGCCACCCCAGATCCACCCGACGAATGGCTTGAGCTGTATGCGCAGCAGCCACCTGCCGTCGCCGGCCGAGTCGCCAAGCGATACATACAGGTCGCGCAGCAGGCTGCGGTCGATGGCGGCCTCGGTCATGGTGTCTTGTGCCACGGTATAGCGGCGCTGTTCGGGATGAAGAAGCGCCAATGCCTGCCCGTCGCGCGCTACGCTCACGCTGGCGCGCAATGCGGTGTAGTTCGGCCCGCGCGCATCTTCCAGCTTTTGCAAAGTGAAGCTGTACTCCCCGAGCGAGGCTTGCTGGCCGGGTGCCAGTACGACGTCCTGCACCAGCTCATGGCCCTTGACCATGGTGACGCCGATCACGAACACGCCCAGGCCGGCGTGCGCCGCCAGCATGCCCCACCACGAACGTGGCTGGCGCGCCAGCTTGCCGCGTTGCTGCAGCAACTGCCAGCCGGTGCCGAGCAGGATCCAGGTGGCGAGCAGCAGGCCGAGCGAGGACATGAGCGAGCCGCGCACCAGCAGCGCTGCGCCAGTGCCGGCGCCAAGCGCAATGGCGGCCGGCCAGCGCAGCCGTCGCGCCAACTGGGTCAAGGTGCCGTTACGCCAGCTGGCGAAAGGACCGGCGGCGACCAGTAGCAACACCGGCAACATCATCGGTGCAAAGACTTTTTCAAAGTAGGGCGGTCCGACGGAAATCTTGCCCGCGCCGAGTGCGTCCAGCATCAGCGGATACAGCGTGCCAAGCAGTACGGTTCCCATTGCTGCCAGCATGACGACGTTCTGCAACAACAGCAGCGATTCGCGCGACAGCGGCGGGAATACGGTGCGCTGGCGCAGCCGCGGCGCACGCCATGCATACAGCAGCAGCGAGCCGCCGACCACCACGGCCAGGTAGGCCAGGATAAAGGCGCCGCGGCGCGGATCGGTGGCGAAGGCATGCACCGACGTCAGTACGCCGGAGCGCACCAGGAAGGTGCCCAGCAGCGACAGTGAAAACGCCAGGATGGCCAGCAGTGCGGTCCAACTACGGAAGATGCCGCGCTTTTCCGTCACGGTCAGCGAATGCAGCAGCGCGGTGCCGACCAGCCACGGCATGAAGGACGCGTTCTCCACCGCATCCCAGAACCACCAGCCGCCCCAGCCCAATTCGTAATAGGCCCAGAAGCTGCCCATGGCGATGCCCAGCGTGAGGAAGCTCCATGCGGCCAGGGCCCAGGGCCGCGACCAGCGCGCCCAGGAGGCATCGAGCCGGCCGCCCAGCAGCGCTGCGATGGCGAACGCAAATGTCACCGAGAAGCCGACGTAGCCCATATACAGCAAGGGCGGGTGCGCGATCATGCCCGCGTCCTGCAGCAGAGGATTGAGGTCATTGCCGTCCGGCGCTGCCGGCAGCACGCGCAGGAAGGGATTGGAGGTCAGCACCAGGAACAGCAGGAAGCCAAGCGCCACCAGTCCAAGCACGCCGACCAGGCGCGCCTGCACCTCGCTCGGCAGTTGTCGCGACAGGCCGGCGGCGGCAAAGGTCCAGGCAGAGAGCAGCCAGGTCCACAGCAACAGCGAACCTTCATGTCCGCCCCAGGCCGCGCTCAGGCGGTACTGCCAGGGCAGCAGGGAATTGGAATGCTGCGCCACATAGCGCAGCGAGAAATCGTTGGCGTACAGGGCATAGAACAGGCAGCCGAACGCCAGCGTGCTGAAAATGAATTGCCCTGTGGCCGCCGGGCGCGCCAGCGCCATCCAACGCACGTCGCCGCGCTGTGCGCCGGCCAGCGGCAGGAAACCCTGCACGGCAGCCAGCAGCAAAGCCAGTATCAGCGCGAAATTGCCTGTTTCGGCGATCATTGCGAGCCTTTCAGGGATGCCGGCGCGCGCCCTTGTTCCAGCGCGTGCGCGGCTTCTTTCGGCATATAGTTCTCATCGTGCTTCGCCAGCACCTCCTGTGCCAGGAACAGCGCGCCCTGGCCCAGGCGGCCTTGTGCCACGGCCCCTTTGCCTTCCTTGAACAGGTCGGGCAGGGTGCCCTGGTAATGCACCGGCACTTTCCGCACGTTGTCGGTGATGACGAAGCTCACAGTCAGGCCGTCCTCCAGGCGCCGCACGCTGCCTTGTTCCACCAGGCCGCCGATGCGGAAGATGCCGTTGCGCGGAGCGCTGCCCGCTACCACTTGCGAGGGCGTGAAGAAGAACACCAGGTTGTCGCGGAAGGCCGACAGTACCAGCGCCGCCGCGATGCCGCATGCAGCCAGGCTGGCGCCGATCAGGGCAAGGCGTTGGTGGCGCGGCTTCATGGCGCACCCTCGTCGCCATGGTTGGCGACAGCGGCCTGCGTCGCGCGTTCGCGCCGTCCCAGCGCCCACACTTCAAGAATCATCAGTCCGAACACCACGCTGAATGAACCCCATACATAAGAGCCGTAGCCGCCCATGGCCAGGAAGTCCTGCAAACCATGCCAATTCATTTTGTCCTCCGGCGCAGCCACGCAGCGCTGCCGTGCCGCTCCAGCACGATGCAGCGTGCGCGGCGCAGCGCTACCGCGATCCCGTAACACCAGAACGCCGCCACCATCAATAGCATGGCTGCCAGCATGGCGGTCGCCATGGTGGGTGCGTTGCCAAGCGTGACGGATGGCCCCTGGTGCAGGGTGTTCCACCAATAAACCGAGAAATAGATGATCGGGATGTTCACCGCGCCGACCAGGGCCAGGACTGCTGCCGCGCGGTCGGCCCGCCGCGGGTCGGCGATCGACGCGTGCAGGCCCATATAGCCAAGGTAAAGAAACAGCAGGATCAGTTCCGACGTCAGGCGCGCATCCCATACCCACCAGGCGCCCCAGGTCGGCTTGCCCCACAAGGCACCGGTCCACAGCGTGAGGAAGGTGAACAGGGCGCCGGTGGGTGCCAGTGCGCTGGCCATGATAGAAGACACTCCGGTGCGGTAGGCCAGGCCGAAGCCGGCCCATCCCGCCATCGCGATATAGATCAGCATCGACATCCACGCCGCCGGCACGTGGACAAAGATGATGCGGTAAGCGTCGCCTTGCTGGAAGTCCGCCGGCGCTACCAGCAATCCAATAGCAAGGCCGGCCAAGCCTGTTAAGACGCCGAGCGCGGCGAACCAGGGGATCAGGTGTCCGGCCAGGTGATAGAAGTTGCGCGGGGAGGCGAAGGTGAACACCGTGAGGCGCCTGGCGCCGTTTGCGGTGGAATAATATGGTTGATTCATAAGATGAACTCCGTCCTACTCGTGTGCGATCCGCAGCGCTGCGGCGGTGGCCCATGGTGCGGCGGCCAGCGAACCTGCCAGCAGGGCCCCCAGCAACATCAGGTGGGGCGCACTGCCGGTACCATCGCTGGCGGCTACAACTGACGAGCTACCGAGAATTAACAAGGGAATATACAGGGGCATCAATATCAGTGCAACAAGGACGCTGCCGCCACGCGCGCCCAGCGCCAGGCCGGCGCCGATGCTGCCCAGGAGGCTCAGGACGGGTGTGCCAAGCAGGAGTCCGATCCACAACACACCCATTGCCTGGGGATCGAGGCCGTACTGCAAGGCGACCAGCGGAGCCAGTACCAGCAGGGGCAGGCCCGAGGTCAGCCAGTGTGCGCAAACCTTGGCCAACACCAGCAGTTCCAGCGGCTGCGGCGACAGCAGCAACTGCTCCAGCGATCCGTCGGCGTGGTCGTCGGCGAACAGGCGTTGCAAGCCAAGCAGGGATGCCAGCAAGGCAGCCACCCATACAATGCCTGGCGCCACACTGCGCAGCAATGTGGTGTCCGGTCCGATCGCCAGCGGGAACAGCGTGGTCGTGACAAGGAAGAAGGCCAGCGGCATGAGGGCATCGCTGCGCCGGCGCATGGCCAGCAGCAGGTCGCGCTGCATCAACTGGCGGGCCGCTTTCAGCATGGGGCTCCCAGATGCAAGGCGCGTGCGCCTGGCAGGGCCGGCTCCTGGTGCGTGGTCAGGACCAGCATGCCGCCGCGCGCGCAATGTGCCCGCATGACCTGGCTGACTTGCTCCGCAGAGGCCTGGTCCAGCGCGGCCAGCGGTTCATCGAGGATCCACAAGGGACGCGCTGGCGACAGCAGCAGGCGGGCCAGGGCCACACGCTTGCGCTGCCCTTGCGAGAGCAGGCGCACCGGGCGCCGGGCTTCCGCCTTCAGCCCGATTTCGTCCAATGCCCGCAATGCATCCTCGCGGCTGCATCGTTCGCCAGGCAGGCCGCCCAGCGCCAGGTTCTCCCATGCCAGCAGATCAGGCTTCAGGCCATCCGCATGGCCGATGTGAAGCAGATGGGAATGGTAGTGGGCGCGTGCCGATAGGATAGGTTGGCCATCCCAATGCACGGCACCGCGGTCGGGCAGGGCGAGCCCGCAAAGGGAGCGTAAAAGGGTAGTCTTGCCGCTGCCATTTCGGCCCTGCACCCAGAGCGCTGCGCCGGCTTGCAGCGAAAAGCTGACGCCCGCGAACAAGGTATTGCGGCCGCGGCGGCATGTGAGCTGTTGACAGGTCAATCCCATGAATCCCCTCATTGAAGTGGCCTTCATGCTAGCACCCCTATGTTCGCTTGCCAGCGCCGAATTGGCAAATCTATAATCTAGGTCATGTTTCCCCGAAATTTTTTACGCTTCCTGGTTTTTTCCCAGTTTGCTGTTTCCATCCCATTGTTTGCCGCTGAAAGCGAGGAGCCAAAACGCCGCAGCGTCGCTGCGCACGTGGCACCGCAAGCGCTTGCGCTGCAGCTCGATGGGCGCCTTGACGACGCGGCCTGGGAACTGGCGCCCGTCAATACGCGCTTCTACCAATACCAGCCGGAAGACGATCGCGACGCGCCGGAACATTTGCGCACCACATTGCGCGTCCTGGTGGACCGGGATGCGCTGGTGTTCGGCATCCGCGCCTGGAACGGCGACCCGAAGACCCTGAACGGCACGTTGGCGCGGCGCGACAAGGTGGACCGCGACCAGGATTTCATCGGCATCTGGATCGACCCGGCTGGCCATGGCCGCTCGGCGCAATTCGTGCGCGTCAACGTCGCCGGGGTCATGAGCGACGGTATTTATCGCGCCGATGAAGACGAGGAAGACCTGGGCCCCGACTATCCGGTGGAGAGCGCGGTCCACCTGCTGCCCGACGGCTATACGATGGAAGTGCGCTGGCCGCTATCGAGCCTGCGCTTCCCGTATGGCGAGGGCAAGGCGTGGCGCCTGATGCTCGAGCGCAGCGTGCCGCATGAAGACAATATGCTTCTGCTCAGCGCGCCCCTGAAAAAGGAATCGCTGCACTTCATCGCCGAGATGGAAGAAATCGAAGGCATGGCGCAAGTGCTGCCGGCAGTGCAGGACAAAGCCTTCTGGGAATTCCGTCCCGAGCTCACCCAGCGTTTCAAGCGCGACTACGGCCAGCGCAGCAGCCAGACCAGCCTTGGCATGGATATCAGCGCCCGCCCGCGCGCCGACTGGGTCTTCAACGCCACGCTGAACCCCGACTTCTCGCAGGTGGAGATTGACGCCCCCACCAGCAACGGCACCAACCGCATCGCATTGAGCCTGCCGGAAAAGCGTGGCTTCTTCCTGGAAAGCGCGGACGTGCTGGGCATGCGGCTGCCGGCGTTCTACTCGCGCACCGTGGCCGATCCGCGCTGGGGCATGCGCGCCACTTGGCGCGGTGCCGATGCGGACGCCACGGCTTTGGCCCTGGACGACCGCTCTGGCGGCATCGTGATGCGCGGCAGTCCCTATGAAACGCAGGAACATGCCAGCGCCGGCGACAGCAAGGTAACGCTGCTGCGCGCGCGCCGCCATGGCGAGGAAGCGGTAGCCGGCGTCTTCCTGTCCGACCGCGATTATGGCGACGGCGCGCGCAACACCGTGCTCGGCACCGACGGCCAGTGGCGCGCGCCGGCCAATGGCGAAGGACATATCCAGCTTGCCTGGACGGCCATGGCCTCGCGCACCACGTCGCAATTCGACAGCGAAGGCCGCGCGGTGGCCGGCGATGCGCGCAATAGCGGCTATGGCTACGGCAGGCTGAATTACAGTTCCGACGATTGGTCGAACATCGCGCAGCTCGAAGTCATCGGCACCAACTTCGCCAATGACAATGGTTTCGTGCCGCAGGCAGGCATCATCAAAGGCGACCTTGAAATCAATCGCCGCACCGGTGCCCGCAACCTGGCGCTATTCGACGCGTACGAGACGGAGCTGCATCTCGGCTTGCACGAAATCCGCACGCTGTCGCACGAAACAGTGCAGCGCTGGGTACGGCCCGGTGTCTGGTTCTATGCCGGGCACCAGACGCGCTACTGGGCCGACCTTGGCATCGACCGCCAGCGCGGCCGCGCCGGCGCGATGCTGCACAAGACCCCGGCAGTCCATATGGGCATCGAAAGCACGCCGTCGCCGTGGTTCGTCAAGCTGAAAGGCGAATTGACGCTGGGCCGCCAGCTCGACGTGGAAGCGGACCAGGTAGGGAAGGGCGGCAACCTGGAACTGGAAGCGAACTTGCGCTTCCCCCTGGCAGGCGGGTGGAGCCTGGAATCGGACCACCGCTGGAACCGCTCCTGGGTCAAGCACCGCAGCCTGCAGGACTTCAGCGACACCGGTTGGCGCTGGATCGGAACCCTGCACGCCACGCCGCGCGATGCCCTGCGCATGATCGTGCAGAACACGGCTTCGGAACGCCAGGACCTGCCGCCGCAGTTGCTGGAGCCGTGGAGCGAGCGATACCGCCACCGTTCGCTGTTATATAAACGCACCACGCGCCACGACCGCATTGTCTCCATCGGCGCCACGACCGACGCCAACGGCGCCTTGCCCGGCTCCAGCAAGGGCGTTACGCTGAAAGTCCAGTGGGGCATTTGAACGCCCGCTGGCGCTTTGCCGCGTCATTCGGAAGTCACGGTTTCCCTCAGGCCGCAAGCACGCCGGCTGCCGGCACGCTGTTTATCGAGATACATTGCATGGTCGGCTTCCGCCAGTACTTGCGAGAGCGAGCCGCCATGTTCGGGGTAGCATGCGGTGCCGATGCTGGCGGTGACATGCAGAGTCTTGCCCTCCCATTGGAGCGGCTGGCCGATGCGTATGGATAGGGCGAGGCGCAGGCTGTGGATGCGATCGGTGTTGTTCATCGCCAGCGGGATGGCGATGACGAACTCGTCGCCCCCCAGCCGTGCCACCAGGTCTTCGGGACGGATCATTCCCATCAGCTTCTTTGCCACGTCGGTCAGCACTGCGTCCCCGGCCGCGTGACCGTATTGGTCGTTGATCGGTTTGAATCCGTCAAGGTCGATAAACAGCAGCCCGACGCTGTTCCCGGTCAGCCTCGCGTTGGAAAACAGTTCATGCACGCGCCGTTCAAAGCGCAGGCGGTTCGGCAGGCCGGTCAGGTGGTCATGTTCGGACATATGCTGCGAATGGCGCTGCTCATTGCCGGCGTTTTCCAGGTCCTGGCGCAGCATGTGCTTGAGCAGGAAAGCCTGCCTGGAAAAGTTTTCGCGCGCCAGCATGGAAAGCAATCCGATCAGGTTGGTGCTGACCAGGAAGAAGACGATTGCAACCAGCGCGCTGCTTTCCGGCCCCTCGTGCAGCCGCTGCAATCCGGTGGCGATGGCAATATAGGCGATGGTGAGGCAAGCGCCCAGGATGCCGGCCGCTTTCGGCGTGACGTAAGTCCAGGTATAGAGTGCGGTGGTGACGAGTGTCAGGCCGGCGTAGTAGTGCGTCCAGGATGCTTCGCCCGGAGCGGAGGACGCGATGATCGCTTCGATCCCGGCACCCCAGAGTCCGTACAGGCCGGTAGTCAGCACAGCATAATTCCTGACGAACCATTGGCGGTTGCGCCATGCGCCCAGGAGGCAGGCCAGGGTTGCCAGGACGACGACGGTACGCACCACCCAGGCCAAACCCAGCGAATTGGGCAAAGCCCAGATATCGAGAACGCCGAAGGAGAGGTATAGCAGCATGCACAGCATGCAGGCCTGGCTGAAGGAACGGAATTTGGCGGGAACGATGTCCTGCTGATAACTGCCTTCCAGCGCGGCGGGAAAGCCGGCAGGCAATGGCAAAGAAGCATCGCGCGCAAACTTGCGCGAATAATCGAATCCGGTATTGAGAGATAAGGTGCGCACAGCCGATTCCTTGCTTGGAACAGGTGGCGAGGTCTTGGCCGGGATGAAATATTGCGCAAGGGTGGGGCGCGGGATTTGGCAGTATAGCCCAGTCCCGCGCCGCGGTGTGTTGTTTTAGAACGAACGGGTCAGGCTGACCGACAGGGTGCGGCCGCGGCCGGCGAAGTGCGAGACCGGGTCTTTGTAGCTGACCGATTGCGGGTAGTAGCCGATGTACTGGCGGTCGGCCAGGTTTTCGATGCCCACGCCCAGCTTGCCCCATGGCGAGTCGTAGCCGCCCGCCAGGTCCACCAGGGTGTAGCCGTTGAAGTGCTCCTCCAGGTTGGTGGTGCCCACGCTGCGGCCGACGTTGATGTCGCGGTCGAACAGGGTGGTCGCCTGCAGGCGCATGGTCGCTTTCGGCATGAACTGCCAGTTGGTGCCTGCCACCAGCTTGCCCGGGCCTTGCGAACGGGCGCCCAGTTCGACGTCCATCGGGGCGCCGGCCGCGGTAGCGGTCTTGCCCATGGTGCGGGCGAAGGAACCGAAGGCCGACAACGATTTCGTGGCGCGCAGCTCGCCGGAAATCTCCCAGCCGCGCACGGTGGTCGGGACGCGGTCCAATTGGCCGATGCCGGCGGAGTTCACGCGCAGTGCGGTACCGAGCTTGGAGCGCGAATCATAAAACGAGGCGCCCAGGCTGCCCATGGCGCCGCGCCAGTTCAGGCCAATCTCGTTGTTGCGCGTGATGACCGGCTGCATGTCGAACAGCTGGTCCACCGATTGGCCGGGCTTGTTCACTGCGCGCAGCACCAGGCCCACGTCCGGCAGGCCAAAGCCTTCTGCGCTGGAGACGAAGGCCGACCAGTTCTGGTTGAAACGCCACACTGCGCCGATGTTCTTGACGTTCTTGGTGAAGGAGCGCTCGCCGCCCTGCACCAGGCGGTTGCCGTAGGCTGCCAGGGTGGTGTAGGTGTCGACGTTCAGCTTGGCGTCCTCATGACGCACGCCGCCGCGCACGGTCAGCGGGCCGATTTCATATTCGAGCTGGGTGAACGGGGCCAGCGAGGTGAAATCCAGCGTCGGTACCCAGGTGCGGCCGGTGCCGGCCAGCCATTGCTTGGTGCGGTCGCGCAGGTAGTCCAGGCCGGCGGTGAATTCCAGGCCCTTGACCAGCGTGTCGGGGCGCACGTAAGTCAGCTTGGTGCCATACTTGTCGGCCACCACTTCGGACTGGTCGTACAGGGTGCCTTTCGGTGCAATTGCCGCGTCCTGGAAGGTGGACGTATTGGTCGCGCCGTACAGCGAGGCGAAGTCTTGCTTGAAGAACTGTGCGTTGAAGCTGCCGCCCAGCAAGTCGTTATGGCGGTATTCGAAACTGCTGGTTTCCACCTTGTTGCGAGGTGGTGCCCCAGGCGGCGTGCCAGGCGTAGCGCTGGTCGGGGTGCCGCTGGCGAAGTTGGCATTGACGGGCTTGTAGTCACCGTCGCCTTCCATGCGGAAGCGGTTGATGGTCAGTTGCAGGCGCTGGTCGCCGAAATTCTTGCCGACCTTGAAGAACAGGTCGCTGCCTTCGGAATCCATGGTGTCGCCTTGCACTGCTTCGATGCCGAGCGGGCGGCCCTTGCCGTCGTAACCCAGGCCGCGCTGCTGGATGCTGCCGAAGGCCAGCAGGTCGAAGTCGCCCGACTTGTGCTGCAGGGTGTAACCGGTTTTCCAGTCCAGGCTATCGTGCCGCAGCTGGGACGACATGCGCACATTGACCGCCTGGCTGGTGCCTTCCGCTTTCGGCGACTTGGTGATGTAGTTGACGATGCCGCCGGTGGCGCCCATGCCCTGCATGGCGGAAGCGCCGTTGATCACTTCCACGCGCTCGATGATGGCGGTATCGGCCATATAGCCTTCGCGCATGCCGCCGCGCAGCGGGTTGGTTTGCGGTACGCCGTCCAGCAGGATCAGGGCATTGCGGCCGCGCAGCGATTCGCCGGTGGAGCTCATTTTCTGGCGGCTTGGGGCATAGCCCGGGATATAGGTGGCCAGTGCGGCGGAAGGATCGTCCGCCAACAGATACTGGGCTTCCAGTTCCTTCTGCGAAATCACGCTGACGGCGCCCGGAATCTTGTCGACGCTCTTGCTGTGGCGGGTTGCCGTAACGACCACTTCCTTCATCGGCTCCTCGGCGCCTTGTGCCAAAGCCGCACCCCCGGAGAGGGCGAGGCAGGCCAGTGCAACGGCGCGGGTGAGGGGATTCAAC
The DNA here is from genome assembly GCF_900113115.1 of Duganella sp. CF458. GTDB lineage: Bacteria > Pseudomonadota > Gammaproteobacteria > Burkholderiales > Burkholderiaceae_D > Rugamonas. The sequence goes on from NZ_FOOF01000012.1 coordinate 122,243, forward strand.
GTGGTCATTTAGTGACTCCTAAACAGAAAGATACAAAAGAAGGCAGCAATGATAATCATTCTCATTTATAATTTCAAACATTTTATTGCTGACATAAAAAATGCTGACCGGTTTGCTGCGTGCGCGGCTGCGCGATATCCACCTGTATGTCTCCCTGGTATTCGGGGCGATCTTCGTCATGGCCGGCCTGACCGGCGTGGTGATCGCCTGGACCCATGAGCTGGATGGGGCGCTGAACCCAAGCCTGTTGCATTCGCGCGGCGCGGACGGCAAGCCTGATGTCGCGCCAACCCCGGCCCAGGCGCAGGCGGCCTTCGACCGCCTGGCCGCCGCGCCCGGCTATGGCAAGCCGACCATGCTGATGCTGCCGTTCGAGGCAGGCGACGTCTATGTGGCCTGGTACCGCAAGCCGAACAAGGACAAGGGCAGTTTCGACAACGAGATTTCGCGCCAGGTCATGCTGGACCGCTATACCTTGGACATCCTGGGCGAACGCAACTATGGCGAAATCGGCCTGTCGCGTGAGTTGTTGATGCCGACCCTGTTCCAGTTGCACCGCTATATGCTGGCCGGCGATTTCGGCAAGACCGTGATCGGCGTCAGCGGGCTGCTGCTGCTAGTCACCTCGCTGCTGGGCTTTGCGATGTGGTGGCCGAAGCATACGCTGTCCAGTTTCCGCAAATCGCTGGCCGTGCGGGGTGCCGTGACGTCGCGCCAGTTCAACTTCAGCTTCCACCGCTCGGCGGGCTTCTTCATGACGCCGATGCTGGCCGTGCTGGGCTTTACCGGCATGGCGATGAACCTGCCGGACTGGGTGCGCCCGGTGGTGGGAGCCGTGGCGACGCTGGAACACAATGGCAAGGTGGCCAATGGCCCGGCTGAAGGCCGTCAGCCGCTCAACGTCGCCACCGCCCTGGAAATCGCCCAGCAGCGGGTGCCGCAAGGGCGCCTGTCGCGGGTGACGCTGGGTTCGGCCAAGACGCCGTACGAAATCCGCATGCGCCAGGATGGCGAAATCCGCGCAGGGGACGGCAACACCCGCGTCAGCGTCGATACTTTCAGCGGCGCGGTGCTGCGTGTGCGCGATCCCTTGACTGCCGCTTCCGGCGATACTTTCCTCAACTGGCAATTCCCGCTGCATACCGGCGAAGCCTTCGGCATGGCGGGCAGGGTCCTGGTCTCGTTCAGCGGCCTGGCGCCGCTGGCCTTCATGATCACCGGCCTGGTGCTGTGGCTGGGCCGCCGCGCCATGCACCGCAAGGCGCGTGACGCCGCCGCAAAAGCTAGCATGAAAGAAGCTAAAAAAGTTGCTAACTGGTCACAGATGCGCCACACTTAAAGCTGTGAAAATGTGTGAGATTTTGTGGTGGCGGCATGATGAATGCACTGAACCTGAATCCGGCGATATTGCTGGAGATCATCAATCTTCAAACTGATATTGCCCGCCAGGGCCTGGACCTCGGCGGCGTAATGCAATTGGTCTGCCAGCGCGCCGGCGCCTTGTGCGGCGCCACTGCCGCGGTGGTGGAGCTGGCCGAAGGCAGCGAGATGGTGTACCGCGCCGCCGCCGGCGTGGCGCAAGGCGCGCTCGGCCTGCGGCTGAAGCGCGATGGCAGCCTGTCCGGCCTGTGCGTCGCGCAGGACAAGATCCTGCAATGCGACGATTCCGAAACCGATGCCCGGGTAGACCGTGCGGCTTGCCGCAAGGTCGGCCTGCGCTCGATGCTGGTGGTGCCGTTACGCCACGAGGGCCAGACTGTCGGTGTGCTGAAAGTCGGTGCGCCGCACGTCAATGCCTTTGACGCTTACCACGCGCAAATCCTGGGTTTGCTGTCGGAGCTGATTGGCGCCGCCATCTACCATGCGGTGCAATACGAATCGAGTGACCTGTATCACCGCGCCACGCATGATGCCTTGACCAGCCTGGCCAACCGGGCCTTGTTCTACGACCGCCTGCGCCAGCAGCTGTCGCAAGCCAGCCGCGCCTGCAGCAACGTGGCTGTGGTAAACATCGACATGGACGGCCTGAAGGCGATCAACGACAAGCTGGGCCACCGTGCCGGCGATGCCGCCATCTGCCAGGTGGCCGACCGCATCTCGCGCGAGCTGCGGCAGGAAGACCTGGCGGCCCGCCTGGGCGGCGATGAATTCGGCATCATCCTGTGCGGCGTGCGCGACCGCGACGGCGTGGGCAGCAAATGCCACAGCATCACCAAGGCCATCGGCGCGCCGTTCGAATTCGAAGGGCGCGCGCTGCGCCTGGGCGCCAGCATCGGCTACGCCATCAGTCCGGAAGACGGACAGGACATGGACAAGCTGATCGAGCTGGCCGACCAGGCCATGTATCGCGTAAAACACGCCCGTAAAGCTGTTGCGGCATAGAATCGTTTGGAGCTCCTGCGAATAGCCTGATAGTATTGTTTGCATCTCCCCGAACAATAAGAAAGCGAGGGTGTGATGAAACGCAGCTTATGGTTGGCGGCCTTGTTGCCGCATGCAGTCATGGCGCAGCAGGCCCCGGCGCCAACCCTTACCACCACCGTTACCTTGGCCAGCCAGTATGTCTCGCGCGGCATCCGGCAGACCTGGGACAAGCCGGCGCTGCAGCTGGGCATCGATTACGTTCATCCCAGCGGGCTGGTGGCCGGCACCTGGGCCTCGAACGTCAGCGACAAGTTCGTTGAAGATGCCACGGTCGAATGGGACTTGTACGCCGGCTACTCGGCCAGCAAGGGCGATATCGGCTACAGCCTGATCCTCTACGAGTACCTCTATCCCGGCGCCAGGGTCAGCGCCACCGATACCACCTTCAATTACACCGAGTTGTCGCTGGGCCTGACCTACAAGTCCGCCTACGTCAAATACAACTACACGGTCAGCCCGCACTTCTTCGGCATCACGCACGGGCGCGGCACCCGCTACCTCGACATCGGCCTGAACCAGGACCTGGGCAATGGCTATACGCTCAACCTGCATGCCGGCGATGCGCGCGTGGGCGGGGCCGGCAACCGGATCTGGGACTGGCGCGATGCCAAGGCCGGCGTGACCAAGGCCCTGGAGGGCGGCTGGTCGGTTGCCGCCGCCGTCACGCGCGGCTGGGGCGCGACCAATGTGTATCGCGATTACACCAACGGCGTGCCCGACGCGAACGGCCAGCTGGCCTTCTCGAATACGGAAAAGGCCACCTTTGTCCTGACCGTCGCCAAGACCTTCTGAGGAGCGCCGCATGTTGTCGAACCTCTCGCTGAACGCCAAGATCAACGTTACGGCCACCGCGCTGGTGGTGCTCAGCCTGGGCATCACCGCCGCCGTCACCGGCTTCGAGGCCAGCCGCACTGCCGAACGCGATGCGATGGACCTGGCGCGCACCCAGGCTGCGGCTGCGGCGTCGGCACTGCAGTCGCGCATCGGGCGCAACCTGGCCTCGGTGATCCAGCTTGGCGCCACCCAGCGGGCCACACGCGGCGCCAACCTGCCTCTGTCGCGCGAGCAGACTGGTGAAATCACCAAGACCGTGGTGCTCGGTTCGGAAGACCTGGTCGGCGGCGCCGTCACCTGGGAACCGAATGCGCTGGACAACAAGGATGCCGAATTCGCCGACAAGAAGCCGGAGTTCGATGCCAGCGGGCGCTACATGCCGTACTACACCAAGGCGCCGGGTGGCGGCACCAATGTGGAACCGATTGTGTTCGATCCCAAGCCCGGCGCCAACGACTGGTACGACATCCCCAAGCGCACCGGCAAGGTGTTCTTCACCGAACCGTATTCCTACCCGGTGAACGGCAAGGACGTGCTGATGGCCTCCCTGGTGGCGCCGATCTTGATCGGCGGCGAGTTCCGCGGCACGGCCAGCGCCGACTTCATGCTGACGCGGCTGGGCGAGATCCTGAAGGGCTTGAAGTCCATCGAGGGCGGCCGGCTGTCGCTGGTGTCGAACGGCGGGCTGTATGCGAGCAGCCCGACTGAAGCCTTGATCGGCAAGCCGGCCAGCGATATCCCGAAGGAGGGCCTGGAAGCGATCCGCACCGGCAAGCCCTACGAGTACACGGACCAGGCCGATATGGTGCACCTGCTGCAGCCACTGGCGCTGCATCCCGATATCGCGCCGTGGGCGGTGAAAATGAGCTTCCCGCATGCGGTGGCGACGGCCCCTGCGCGCCAGCTGATGAAATACACCTTGCTGGTCTCGCTGGTCTGCGCGGTGGCGATGGGCTTTATCCTGGTGACGGTGCTGTTCCGCCTGATGCGGCCGGTACGCGAACTGGCGGACGCGATGACCGGACTGGCCAGCGGCGACGCCGACCTGGGCGCGCGCCTGGAAGTGCACGGCAAGGATGAACTGGCGGTGATCGGCAGCGGCTTCAACAGCTTCGTGGCGAAAATCCACTCGGTGCTGGCGCGGGTGCGCGAATCGTCCGAGAACGTGGCAACCGCCAGCACGGAAATCCGGCAGGGCAATAGCGACCTCTCGTCACGTACCGAGGAGCAGGCCAGTGCGCTGGAAGAAACCGCCGCCACGATGGAGCAGCTGACCAGTACCGTGCGGCAGAACGCCGACAATGCGCGCCAGGCCAACCAGCTTGCGGCGCAGGCGTCGGAAGTGGCGGCGCGCGGCGGCCAGGTGGTGTCGCAGGTGGTCGACACCATGGCCTCGATCAACAACTCCTCGCGCAAGGTGGTGGACATTATTTCCGTGATCGACGGCATCGCGTTCCAGACCAATATCCTGGCCCTGAACGCCGCGGTTGAAGCGGCGCGCGCCGGCGAGCAGGGCCGCGGCTTTGCTGTGGTGGCAAGCGAGGTGCGCAACCTGGCGCAACGCAGCGCGGCGGCGGCGAAAGAAATCAAGGAGCTGATCGGCAGTTCGGTCGGTGAAGTGGAGGCGGGCAGTGCGCTGGTGGCGCAGGCCGGCACCACGATGGACGAGGTGGTGGCCAGCGTGCGCCGTGTGAGCGATATCGTCAACGAGATCAGCGCCGCCAGCGGTGAACAGAGCAACGGCATCGGCCAGGTCAACCAGGCCATCAGCCAGATGGATGGGGTAACGCAGCAAAATGCCGCCCTGGTGGAGCAGGCCGCCGCAGCGGCGGAAAGCCTGCAGCAGCAGGCGGCAACGCTGGTGGCCCTGGTCGGCGAATTCCGCATGGGGCAAGCTGTGCGCGCTCCAAGCGGGGTGGGTGCTAGTCTGGCCCTTTCCGAAAGGAGGCCCTCATGACCCAGCAACTGTATCAGACCTGCATTGACGCCTGCAATGATTGCGCCGCCGCCTGCGACCATTGCGCCGCCAGTTGCCTGCAGGAGCAGGACGTGGCCAGCCTGGCCCACTGCATCGCCACCGATATCGATTGCGCCCAGGTGTGCCGCGTCTGCGTCGGCCTCATGCAGCGCGGCAGCAAGCTCGCTTCGAGCCTGTGCCAGGCGTGTGCCGAACTATGCGATGCCTGCGCCGACGAGTGCGAGCAGCACACGCATGAGCATTGCAAGGATTGCGCGATCGCCTGCCGCCGTTGCGCCAGCGAGTGCCGCAGCATGTCCGGCATGGCGCAATCGCAGGTGCGCCCGGCGGCGATCCCGTCACGCCATTGATCAGAAGCGGCTGGAAGGCCAGCTCTTCTTGTCGGCTTTGGCCGGCGCCACGAACTCGCGCACCGACAACATGCGCTCGGCACCGACCGTATTGACCGCAAAGCCGTTGCGGCCCGCCGCCTTCACGCAATAGAGCGCCTGGTCGGCCGCCAGCATCACCTTGTCGACGTCGGCTGGCAATTCGGTGGTAAGGGCGATGCCGATGCTGGCCGTGACGTTCAGCGGACGGCCGTTGACATCGAATGGAGCCCGCATGGCGGCCACGATTTTCTGGCCCAGCAGGTTGACGTCGTGGCCGGCCTCCAGGTGTTCGAACACGATCACGAATTCGTCGCCGGCGATGCGCGCCACGGTATCGGTGCTGCGCACCGCGTTGCGCAGGCGGTCGGCAAATTGCACCAGCACGGCGTCGCCGGCCTGGTGCCCGAAGTTGTCGTTGATCCCTTTGAAGTAATCGATGTCGAGCACGGCCAGGCCGATCTGCTGGCCGGCGCGGACGGCGCGCTTCAGCGCCTGCGGGAAGAACTCGTCGAACATGCGGCGGTTGTGGGCACCGGTCAGCGGGTCGGTGGTGGCCAGGCGCTGCAGGTTGCGCTCGGCCATCTGCTGCTGGCGCGCCACTTGGTAAAAGGCGCGGCTCAGGTGGCCGAATTCATCGGGTTTGGCAGAGTTGAACTGTTCGATATCGATGTGGCCGCGGCCAAAGGCGCGCACCTGGCCGTATAGCTGGTACAGGGGCGCCAGCATGGTGCGCAACAACAGCCAGATCGCCATGCCCGCCAGCAGGCCCACCACCGATGCGGCGGCCAGGGCACGCCAGCGCAGGCTGGCCATCGAGGCGAAAGCGTCGCGGATGGGGAAGGACACCGCGAGCGTCCAGTCGGCTTTCTGCAGGCGTTTATGCGCCAGCAGCACCGGCTTGCCCTCATCGACCAGGTCGTCGCGCCATCCTTCCCCGTTGGCCAGCACCGAGGCGCCCAGAGTCCCCGGGCCGGCAGCCTGGGTCAGCACGCGGTTCTGGTCGGGGTGATAGAGTGTCGTGCCGTCGGCGGTCAGGATGAACAGGTAGCCCTCCGCCTTGCCGCGCAGCGCTTGCAACTGGCCGGCAAAGGCAGGGCGTTGCAGGTCGATGGTGCCGACCAGGATGTAGTCGATGTTGCCGTCATGGCGGAACACGGGCTGCGTGATGGCCAGCACCGGGCGGCCGGACAGCACGCTGCGAAACGGCGCTGAAACGATGCCTTCCTGGGCCACGACGGTATCGCGGAAATATTGGCGGTTTTTGCTGTTGAGCTTGCCGATCATGCGGCGGTCCTGCAAATTGGCGACCAGCTTGCCGTCGGCGTCGTAGGCGGTGACGTTGAAGAACTCGTCGCGCAGCGCCGCGCGCAGCTCGAGCTGGGCCTGGATTTCGGTCGCCGCCAGCGGCTCGGCCTGCAAGCTCTCGGCCATCACGCGCAGGACTTGCTGTTTGGAAGTGATGTCACGATCGAGATAGGCCGCCGCGCTCGACAGCATGGACATTTCCTGCGTAGCAATCACCTTGCGCATTTCCTGCTCAGCCACCAGCAAGGAAACGCCGGCGATCAAAGCGGTGGCGAACATGACCATCAGCACCAACAGGGCTGTAATCTTGAACTTGAACGTATGGAGTTTGGGAATTTGGCGCACAACCATCTCCTGATGGGGGAGAGTGCAGGCGAGGGTTTGGCCAGAGGGAAACGTTGCGCGGGGGTAAGGCGCAAACGAAGTATAAAGCATATACGGCTATCCCAGCTACCACGGCGTATAGCTCGTTGTCATAAGGCAACTCAACAATAGCAGCTTGAAAGTCGGGGTCAGCTCTGGCAATAGGACATTTTCGCTAGCGAAAATGTCCTATTGCCAGAGCTGACCCCGACTTTCATATGTTAACATCGCGGGCTTGACAGAATGGCCGGAGATCCCCGTGCAGCATCCGATTCGCTTTTATGACAAACCCGCTGGCGGCCTGGGCTCGCTGAACGGCACCGCGAAAGCTTTGCGCAGCAATAGTGCGTTGCCGGCTTTGAAAGTCTTGCCGCAGCTGAACCAGCCGGGCGGGGTGGATTGCCCGGGCTGTGCCTATCCGGATTCGCCCAAGGATAAGGCGGTCGATTTCTGCGAGCAGGGTGCCTGGGCGGTTGCGCATGAAGCGACGGCACGCCGCGCTACGCCGGAATTTTTCGCGGCCAATCCATTGGCGACGCTGCGCACCCGCGCCGAATGGGAGTTGGAAGGCTTCGGCCGCTTGACCGCGCCAATGCTGTACGACCGTGCCAGCGATACCTACCGCGAGATCGCGTGGGAACAGGCGTTCGAGTTGGCCGCCAGCGCGCTGAATGCGCTCGATGCTCCTGGCCGCGCGGTGTTTTACGCTTCCGGCCGCAGCAGCAATGAGGCGGCTTTCCCTTACCAGCTGTTTGCGCGCGCTTTCGGCACCAACAATATGCCCGATTCGTCGAACTACTGCCACGAGTCGTCCGGCATGGCGCTGGGCACGACGCTGGGCGTGGGCAAGTCGACCGTCACGCGCGAGGATTTCGAGCACGCGGAGGCGATCTTTGTGTTTGGCCAGAATCCGGCCACCAACCATCCGCGCATGCTGGGCGATTTGCGCGAGGCTTCGCTGCGCGGTTGCCGCATCGCTGCCTTCAACCCGATGCTGGAACCGGGCCTGCGTAGTTTCGCCGATCCGCAATCGCCGGTCGAAACGTTGACGGGGCGCGGCACGCAGATCGCCGCCGAGTATTTCCAGGTGCGCGTGGGCGGCGACCTGGCGGCCATCACCGGCATGTGCAAGGCCGTGCTGGAAGCGGAGCAGGCGGGCGGCAAGGTGCTGGACCGCGACTTTATCGCGCGCCATACCAGCGGTTTCGAGCAATTCGCCGCCACCGTGCGTGCGCAGTCGTGGCAGCAGGTCGAGCAGGATAGCGGCCTGTCGCGCGAGCAGATCGAACAGGCGGCGGCAATCTATATCGCTTCCAAGGCCACCATCGCTACCTGGTGCATGGGACTGACCCAGCACGAGTATGCGATCGAGACCATCCAGATGCTGGTCAACCTGATGCTTTTGCGCGGCAACGTCGGCAAGCCAGGGGCGGGCCTGATGCCGGTGCGCGGCCATTCGAACGTGCAGGGCGATCGCACTGTCGGCGTGACCAACCGGCCGAAAAAGGAGTGGCTGGAGGGGCTGGAGCGGGTGTTCGGCTTTACGCCGCCGGCGCAGCATGGGCTCGACGCGGTGGCCGCCATCAACGGCATCATGGATGGATCGGTGCATGCCTTCCTCGGCCTGGGCGGCAACTTCGCCGTGGCCGGCCCGGATACGCCCCGCGTGCTGCAAGCGATGGATGGCCTGAGGTTGACGGTGCATATCGCGACCAAGCTGAATCGCACCCACCTGCATCCCGGCCAGGTCGGCCTGCTGCTGCCCTGCCTTAGCCGTACCGAGCGCGATGAGCAGGCGGGCGGTCGCCAGTTCGTCAGCGTGGAAGACACGGCCAGCATGGTGCACGCCTCGGCGGGGCGCAGCGATCCGGCCAGCGCCAAGCTGCGCTCGGAGCCGCATATCGTGACCGAACTGGCGCGCCACACGCTGGCCGCAGGCGCGGGGATGTCCGGCATCGACTGGCAAGCCATGGGCCGCGACTACAGCGTTACGCGCTCGCTGATCGAGCAGGTCGCGCAGACCGCGGTGGCGGGCTTTGAGAAATACAATGACCGCATCGCGCAGCCGCGCGGCTTCCACCTGCCGAACAGTGCGCGCAACCGCGACTGGAAGACTGCCAGCGGCAAGGCGCAGTTCACCGCCATTGCGCTGCCGCAGGACACCATCATGGGCCGTGCCCGCGCTGCCTTCGGCGACGATGTACTGTGCCTGGCCACCGTGCGGGCGCACCGGCAATACAACACCACCGTCTATCGCGACACCACCGGCGAGGTGGACCGCTACCGCGGTGTGCATCACACGCGCAAGGTGCTGTTCATCTCGGCCGGGACCATGGCGCGCCTTGGCCTGCGCGACGGCCAACTGGTCGACGTGCACGCCGCCGCGCCGGACGGCATCGCGCGCAAATGCAGCGGCTACCAGCTGGTGCGGTACGACGTGCCGGATGGCGACGTGTTCGGCTACTTCCCCGAACTGACGCCACTGATCTCCCCGGCGCTGGTGGCGCGCGGTTCGGCCACGCCGGCCTTCAAGGAAGTGCCGGTGCTGCTCAAGCCCGCGGAATAATCGGCTCTTCGTGGTGCATCGGCGCATCCAGCGGAATGGTGATGCGGAAGGTGGTGCCTACGCCGGGCATGCTGTCGACGTGGATCTTGCCCCCCAGGATGGTGGTGACGATGTTGTGCACGATGTTCAGCCCCAGTCCTGAACTGCCTTCGCTCATGCGGGTGGTGAAGAACGGGTCGAAGATGCGATTCAGGTGGCTGGACGCGATGCCGGCGCCGTCGTCGCTGATGACGATGTTCGCGTAGTCGTCGGTCGGCACCGGCACCGAGATGGACAGCCGGCCGTGGTCGCGATTGCGGAAGGCGTGCATGATCGCGTTGTTCACCAGGGCTGCCAGCACCTGGCCCAGCGGGCCGGGATAGCTGTCCATTGCCACCAGCGACGCCACGTCCACCGTCACTTCATAAGGCGTCTTGCGCAGCACCGGCGACAGGGTGTTCATGTTTTCCTGGATGACGGCACCCAGGTCGAAGCGGCGGCGTTGCGAACTGGCGCGGTCCACTGCGACCTGCTTGAAGCTCGATACCAGGCTGGCCGCGCGTTCGATATTGCGCGTCAGGAGCAGGCCGATGCCGTCCGCTTCGTCGAGGAATTGATGCATGTCCGAGCGGCGCAGGCCTCCTTCGAAACGTTGGCCCAGGGCCTGGATCTTGTCGTGCATGGTGCTGGCGGCCACCAGGCTGTTGCCGATCGGCGTATTGAGTTCATGGGCAATGCCGGCCACCATCGAACCCAGGGCCGCCAGCCGCTCGCTGCGCGCCAGTTCATCCTGCGCGTGCCGTGCCGCCTCGGTGCGTTCGGCCACCCGCCGTTCCAGCGACTCGTTGAGGACGGCCAGTTCCTCGTACAGCACGGCTCGTTCCGACAAGCCGGTCAGGATGTTCTCCCGCATTTCATTGATCTTGTTGGCCAGCAGGTCCAGCTCCGTATTGCCGCCATGCCGCAACGACAGCGGCTTGCTGCCGAGGTTGTCGATGTTCAGGTGGCCGACATAATCGCTCAGTTGCTGCAGCGGCTTGCCCAGCCAGTGCCGCACCACCAGCACGAAGATGAACCACAGTGCCAGGGTCTTGATCACGGAGTTCACCAGGATCAGGACGAAGCCGTACTGCACCTGGTTGACCACGATGCGCCGGTTCGAGTAGACGGTCCATTTGCCGATTTCCTGTGCAGTGCCGTTTTCGAGCGGGTATGAAATCGGGAATTCGCGGCTGAAGATCTGGCCGAACAATCCGTCGTCGCGTAAGGGCGGCGCCAGGCGGCCATCGGCCTGGGCTTGCATATGCTTGCCGTTTTCATCGAGCACGGTGCCGACCGCGCGTACCAGCTTGCCCTGGTCGTCCACCACCTTGATGCCGACCACGATCGGCAGCTCCTTCATGCCGGCCAGGATGCCGCGCATGATGTCGTCGTTGAAGCGCCACATGGCGTCGGCGATGCCGGGGCCGAAGGTGTGCTGCATCGCTTCGATTTCGCTTTCGACGCGGCTGCGCGTATGTTTGTACTCCGCGGTCAGCTGGATGACGGTCACCACCACCGTGACGATGAAGTAGCAGCCAAAGATGATGCGCAGCAGGCGCGTGGCGATCGAGCGGGTCATTTGAACCACCGGTCTTCGATCTGCCTGTAGCGGGGCGAATTGAGCAGCTTGTCGTAGCCTTCGTTGAAGCGCGCCAGCATCTCGCGGCTGTCCGGCGCGGTCTTGCTGAAGGCGATGAACAGGTCGGGTGTTGCGACCGTCCCCACCAGCGTGAAACGGCCGGCGAACTCACCGGGCTTGCTGCGAAAGAGGGCGTTGGCAATGCGTTCTTCGGCCGCCATGTACTCGATGCGGTCGGCCATCAGCATGCGAAAACCATACTCGTTCTTGTCCACCACACGGCGCCGGATGCGGGTGTTGACGTCGAACTCCTCGCCGTATTCGTAATCGCGTTGTACGCCGACGGTGTGCCCCTCCAGGTCTTTGGTGCGCAAGCCGCGCTGGCGGGAGCCTGCCCGCGCGTAGATATTCATGCGGGTGGAAAACAGGGGCATCCGGGGCCACAGGTAAAGGGGCCTGATCAGGCTGTTCGGGACCGCGTCGAAGCATGCCGTCAGTTGGCCGCTGCGGGTTTCAGCCATGCAGCGGGAATAGGGCAAGGCCCTGAATTCCACCTTGACCCCGGCCAGGGCAAAGGCTTCGCGCACCACGTCGACGGCAAATCCCTGGGCATGCTGTTGCGGGGCCGATGAATAAGGCGCCCAGTCATCTTCCGCCCCGACCACCACCGTGGGGCCGGCGCATGCGTGCGATGCGGCAAGCAGTACCGCAAGAATGGGAGCGAGAAGCACACGGTACATGTTGAGTGACACCGTAGGGAAAGCGGGCTGCATTCAGGCAAGTATAAACTTTGCGTTCGCTAGCGTTTAACTATTTGGCGCGCCTGTTGTAGCCGAACCATAGAACCCGGGCGCCGCCCGGGAAGATTTCTAAAATTTCAGGTTCATTGCAAAAATGTAATACAGATCAAGGAAAAATAATCGTACAATGTGAAATTTTTCAACGATAGAAAAGTTGTAAATTTGCCGTGTCGACAGTTGTCTCCTATTTCCAGGCCCGCCTCGGGGCCGAGTTCTCCATAGCTGGTTCAGCCTTGTCCCTGGTCCTGGCGGAAGTCCAGCCAACGGCCAATCCGGAAGCCTTTTCGCTGACTTTCCAAGGTCCCGCCATGCCGCAGCTGGAACAGCAAACCGTCATCCTGGAACGTTCCGGTGATGACGCCCTGGCAATTTTCATCGTGCCGGCAGTCCGTCACAGCGCCGGCATGCAGTACCACGCCGTATTTAACAATTAACCCCCACCAGGAGACCATATGGCAGAGCCATACTTGGCCGAGATCAAGCTCGTCTCGTTCAATTTCCCGCCGAAAGGCTGGGCTTTATGCAATGGGCAGATGCTGCCGATCAACCAGAACCAGGCCTTGTTCTCCTTGCTGGGGACCACCTACGGCGGTAATGGACAAACCACGTTCGCACTGCCGGACCTGCGCGGCCGCGTGCCGGCGCATGTCGGTGGCGGCATGACCCAGGGCGAGGCCAGTGGCGCGTTTGCGCACACCTTGTCGCAGGCTGAAATGCCTGCCCACACGCACCGCCTGAACGCCAGCTCGGCGGTTGCGACGACCAACGACCCGAGTGGCGCACTGCTGGCGCGCAAGGGACGGCTGACCGCGGATGTCTTCAATGGCTCGCCGAACGTGGGCCTGGTGTCGACACAGGTGTCCAGCACCGGCGGCTCGCAACCGCACGAGAATACCCAACCCTACCTGGCGCTGAATTTCATCATCGCGCTGCAGGGCATTTTCCCTAGCCAGAATTGAGCGGAGCCGACCATGTCTAATCCTTATGTTGGCGAAATCCGCATGTTTGGCGGTAATTTCGCACCGGCCGGCTGGGCCTTCTGCGATGGCCAGCTGCTGCCCATTTCCGAGAACGAGACCCTGTTCACGCTGATCGGCACCACGTATGGCGGCGACGGCCAGTCCACCTTTGCACTGCCTGATATGCGCAGCCGGGTGCCGCTGCATTCCGGCAGCCTGCAAGGCCGCACTTTCACCATCGGCGAAATGGGCGGGGCCGAGAGCGTCACCCTGACGTCGCAGCACATCCCGAACCATAACCACACCATCATCGGCAGCACCGAACGCGGGAGCGGAGCCTTCACCAACCTGACCGGCTACCCGGCAGCGACGGTAACCGCCGGCACAGCGTTGTACGGCACTTCTGACAACAATGTACAGCCGATGGCGGCAGGGGCCATCACGCCGGCGGGCGGATCGCAACCGCACGACAACATGGCGCCTTACCTCGGCGTCAATTTCATCATTTCGCTGTTCGGCATATTCCCGCAGCAGTCTTGAGGAGCTTCCGATGAGTTCACCATTTGTTGCGGAAATCCGCATGTTTGCAAGCAACTTCGCGCCGACCGGCTGGGCCACCTGCGATGGCCAACTGTTGCCGATCTCTCAGAATACGGCGCTGTTTTCCCTGCTGGGCACCACCTATGGCGGCGATGGCAAATCGACTTTTGGCTTGCCCGACCTGAACGGCCGCTCGCCGCTGCATCCGGGGCAAGGTGCCGGTTTGTCGCTGCGCGACCTGGGTGAACAGGGGGGCAGTGCCACGGTCAGCCTGATCGAATCGGAAATGCCGTCCCACGCTCACAACCTGCAGTCGACCACCGTTACCGCCAACCAGGTGGCGCCAAGCGCTTCCAGCGGCTTTGCCAAGTCGGGGGCGATGAACCAGGCCTACAGCAAGACGACCGCCGGCATGTTGCCGATGCGTCCGGAAGTGCTGGCAGTGGCAGGCAGCGGCCAGCCGCATAACAACCGCCAGCCTTACCTGGGCCTGTTGTTCTGCATCGCGCTGCAGGGCGTGTTCCCGCCGCGCTCCTGATGGAGCTTACGCTGCGCAGCGAGGCTGCGGCGGACCAGGCCTTCCTGCGCGCGCTGTTCGGCGCGGTTCGCGTGCGCGAACTCGGGTTGGCCGGCATGGATGAAGCGGTGCTGCAGCCTTTGCTCGACATGCAATGCGCGGCGCAGCGGCAGTCGTACCGGCAAGCCTTTCCAGGCGCACGCTTCGAGATCATCGAAGCCGACGGAGTCCCCGCCGGGCGGCGCGTTGTGGCGCAGTCAGGCGGCGCCCTGCATCTGGTGGACATCGCACTGATGCCGGCATGGTGCGGAAAAGGCATCGGCAGCACGCAACTGCGCGGCTTGCAGCACGAAGCGGCCGGCGCAGGCTTGCCGCTGCGCTTACATGTAGCACTGAATAACCGGGCCGAGGCGCTGTATCGCCGCCTCGGCTTCAAAGAAATTGGAGTGTCCGGCATGCACCGGGCCATGGAATGGGAGAACGACAATGAATGATCGAGTAACTTCGCGACGCACCCTGCTGAAAGCCGGCGGCGGTTCTTTACTGGCGGGCCTGGGCCTGCGCGCACCGGCAGCCCTTGCCAGTGAAAACGGCAACAGCTTTGGCTGGAGCCGTGCCGCTGCCGAACTTCTGGTGGGCCAGGTTTTCTGGTTGAACCATCCGGAGCATCGCGCTTTGCAAATCAAGCTGGAACGGGTGCAAGCCTCCAAGATCGCGCCCGACGGTGCGCAAGTGACGCAATTCACGGTGGTGTTTTCCGCCGCCGCACAGCCGGCCATCCTGGCCGGCAGCTACGAAATCGAAAATGAAGCGACGGGTCGCCAGCTGGTGTTCCTGCAGCCGGGCGTCCGCCAAGGTGCGCTGGTCACGCTGCGCGCCGACTTCAACCTGCACGTTTAAGGAAACACAATGCACAAACACGCCTCCGCCAACCGTTTTTATCGCCTCGTCTGGAGCACGGTGCACCGCTGCTGGGTGGCCGTCGCCGAAGGCACGCGCAGCCATGGCAAAGGCGGCGCGCGCCGCCGCGCCGCCGCTGTGCTGGCGGGCAGCCTGGCAATGGCGGGGGCGGCTTCGGCCAGTGCGCCGGTCAATGCGCTACCGGCCGGCATGCAGCTGGTGGCAGGCCAGGCCGGCGTGAATGTGCAGGGCAGCAGCATGACCGTGAACCAGGCCACGCAGCAGGCCATCATGAACTGGCAGGGTTTCAATATCGGCGCCGACGCGCAGGTGCGTTTCAACCAGCCGAACGCATCGGCGGTGGCGCTGAACCGGGTGGTGGGCGGCGAGGCCAGCGCTATCTTCGGCAAGTTGTCGTCCAACGGCAAGGTATTCCTGGTCAATCCGCAGGGCGTGCTGTTTGGCGCCAGTGCGCAGGTGAACGTGGGCGGGCTGGTGGCCTCCAGTCTTGGCATCTCGGACCAGTCCTTCCTGTCCGGCAGCTATCGTTTCAGCGGCAGCGGCAGCAATGCCGGCGCGGTACGCAATGAAGGCCGCATCAATGCAGCCGGCGGCGTGGTGGCACTGCTGGCGCCAGCCGTATCGAACAGCGGCAGCATCGCGGCGCAAGGCGGCAGCGTGGTACTGGCGGCGGGCAACGCCGTCGGCATGGACTTCCGCGGCGACGGCCTGATCACGCTGCGCGTGGAACAGGGCGCGTTTGATGCGCTGGCCGAGAACAAGGGCTTGCTGCAGGCAGATAACGGCCAAGTGCTGCTGACCGCCAAAGCGGCCGATGCGCTGGCGCGTTCCACCGTCAACAACGCTGGCGTAGTGCAGGCGCGCGGCCTGGTGGCCGATGGCGGTACCATCCGGCTGGTGGGCGACGGGCTGGTGCAGGCAGGCCAGCTGGATGCTTCGTCCGGCACGGGCCAGGGCGGCAGCGTCAAGATCGCGGGCGGCTTCGTTGCGCTCGATGGCGCGGTGCGCGCGGACGGTGTGCGCGGCGGCAGCGTGGACGTGGCAGCCGCAGGCGACCTGTCGGCTGCGTCGGCATTGTCGGCTGCCGGCACGGCAGGCAAGGGCGGCAGCATCAGCCTCACCTCAGGCGCCAGCCTGGCGGAGAATGCCTCGGCCTCCTCCAATGTGAGCGGCACCACCGACGGCGGCGCGCTATCGCTGCAGGCCGGCGGCAGCTTGCTTTCTTCCGGCCGGCACGACGCACATGGCGTGGCGGGAATCGGCGGCCGGGTCGACATCAGCGGCGCCGACGTGCGCCTGATGGGCGCGAACGTCGATGCCACCGGTGCCACCCAGGGTGGCCTGGTGCGCGTGGGCGGTGCTTTCCAGGGCGGCGCACAGCGCGCCGATGCACCGGACGCGGACCGTTTCACTGCACGCTGGGGCGCCACGGCCAGTATTGCCAATGCCGACGCCACCTTCATCAATGACGGCACCAGGCTGGACGTCTCCGCGCGCGGCGCGGCGGGACAGGGCGGTACCGCTGTCGTGTGGTCGCAGCAGCAAACGACCATGCTGGGCGCCATCAAGGCGACTGGCGCAGCCCGTGGCGGTGCGGTCGAAATTTCGTCGCACCAGGACTTGCGCCATGTGGGCCTGGAGCGGCTCGACATCGGCGCCGGCGGCCGCTTGCTGCTGGACCCCAAGAATATCGTGATCGGCAGCTTCACCAACCAGTGGACTTACGACGCGGTGATCGGCAAGGGCTATAGCGGCGGCAAGAACCGCAACGTGGCAAGCCTGAAGGAAGGCGACTGGTTCGGCTACAGCGTGGCGCTGACGTCCGACGGCAGGGGGCTTGCAGTTGGCGCGCCGCTTGACGATGGCGCTGCCGGCATCGCCGATGCCAACTACGGCGCCGTGCGCCTGTTCACGTTTAGCGACGGCCAGTTCAACGGCGGCACGCTGGTGGGTACCATCGGCCATGGCTACACCGGCGGCAACAACTACAATATGTCGGCTCAGTTGACCGGCGGCGACGCGTTCGGCAGTTCGGTCGCGCTGAGCCGCAGCGGTGACGTGCTGGCCGTCGGCGCACTGGGCAGCGACTACGCCGGCAAGGTGTACACCTTCGGCTTCGGCGCCGGCTTCACGGCGCCGGCATTGACCCAGACGATTGCCAGCAGCGCCGGCGGTTCGAATGGCTTTGGTGTCGCGGTGGCCCTGAATGGCGACGGCGACAAGCTGGCGGTAGGCGCCTTGTTCGACAGCAGTGTCGAACTGTTCACCAAGTCGAGCGGCAGCTTTTCCAGCGTGAGCACGCTAACCGGTGCTGCGGACACCCAGTTTGGCAGCGCCGTGGCGCTCAATGACGCCGGCACGCAATTGGCGGTCGGGGCGCCGGCCGAGAACAACGGCAAGGGCATGGTCCACCTGTACTCCACGCCGTTCACTTCCTTGACTGACCAGGGCTCGATCGGCCAGGGCGGCAGCAAGCTGAGTATCACCTTGAATGACGGCGAATTGTTCGGTTCTTCGCTGGCGATGAACGATGCCGGGACCCGCCTGGCAATCGGTTCGCCAACCAACGGAGGGCTTGGCAGCACGGGCACCGGCCCTGGTGCCGTGCGCATCATCGACTACACCGGCACTTTCTCGTCGCCGGCGGTAACGGCGGTGATCGGCCGCGATTACACCCAGGGTGCAAACGCCAGCCTCGACATCAACGACTTCGGCAACTTCGGCTTTGCGGTGGCCGTGAACGGCGCCGGCGACAGCCTGGTGGTGGCCCAGCCTTTTGCCGACTCGGCCGATGGCAGCGTGTTGCAGACCGGGTCGGTCAATCTGTTCCGCCTGCTGCCGGCACCCGCGGCCGCTTCCATTGCGTTCGGCCAGGCTTATCCGCAGCCGAATGTGAACGCTTCGGTGGACGCCCAGAAGCTGGCCGCCGCCCTGGCAGCCGGCACCAGCATTACGCTGCAAGCCAATAATGACATCACCTGGCTGGCCGGCAACGCCATCAACGCGGCCGGTACCGGCGACCTGTCGCTGCAGGCCGGGCGCAGCGTCGAGCTGAACTCCAACATCACCATGGGCGGCAAGCTGAATGTCACCGCCAACGCCGGCACCGGAGCCGGTGTGGTGAGCGCCTATCGCAGTGCCGGCAACGCGGTCATCACGGTTGCGAATGGCACCGCGATCAATGCGGGCAATGTCAACCTGACCATCGATACCGGCGCCGGCCAGGCGGAATCTGCCAGCGGCGATATCACCATCGCGGGCATCGTCAACGCCAAGACGATCACCGTTGTGAACAAAGGTCCATCGGCAGGAAGCGACGTCGTGATCAATACCGGTGGCCGCCTGGTGGGTTCGGGCGGCGGCGGTGCAGCCACGGTGGTGGTCGCGGCAACCGGTGCCGCCGGCGGTACCTTTACCAACAATGTGGGCAGCAATGCGCTGCAGGGCGGGGCCAACGGCTATTACCACGTGTACGCCGATGCGCCGGCCAATGTCCTGGAGGGAATGAGCGGCTACAACAAGCACTACAGCCAGTCGTATACCGGAATGGCACCTTCGTACACTGCTGCAGGCGGCAACTGGTTCATGTACAAGCTGTCACCTACACTGACGGTCACCGCGCAGAACGCCAGTAAAGTCTACGATGGAACGGATTCGCTGCCAAGCTTCAGCTATAACGTCACCGGCTACATCGACGGCGATTCGGGCGGCATTTCCGGTTCGGCCGCCGCGACCGACTTCATCAAGAACGTCGGTACGTATAGCCTGAACCAGGGCAGCCTGCTCAGCGATTTGGGCTACAACATCAGTTTCGCCTCCGGCAAGACGCTGACCGTCACACCCAAGGCGCTGACCGTCACCGCTACGGGGATCAACAAGGTATATGACGGCTTGGCGAGCGCCGGCGTGACCTTGGGCGACGACCGGGTCAATGGCGACCAGCTGACCGCGAGCGCAACGTCGAGCACCTTCGCCAACAAGGATGCCGGCAACGGCAAGGCGGTCAATGTCAGCGGCATTGCGCTGTCCGGCACCGACGCGGCGAACTATTCGCTGGTGTCGACAACGGCCGCGACGACCGCGAACATCAGCCAGCGCACGCTGAACGTGAACGCTACGGCTTCCAACAAGGTCTATGACGGCTCCATCAATGCCAGCGCAGTGCTCGGCGATGACCGCGTGGCCGGCGATATTCTGACGGTCAACCAGGCTGGCGCCACGTTTGCAGGCAAGGACGTGGGACTGTCCAAGGCGGTGCAGGTGACCGGGCTTTCCCTGTCGGGCACCGATGCGGCCAATTATGTGCTTGGCGCGAGCACGGCCACCGCCGCAGCCGATATCACGCAGCGCCTGCTGACAGTGGGTGTGAATGCATCCGACAAGGTCTACGATGGCGCACTGGCTGCGACGGTCGGCTATACCGATAACCGTGTGAATGGCGACGCGCTGACGATTTCAGGCAACGCCGCCTTCGCCGACAAGAACGTCGGTGCGGCCAAATCCGTCACGGCCACGGGCCTGGCCTTGTCCGGCACCGACGCCGGCAACTACGCCTTGGCATCGCCTACCGCCGGCACCACGGCGTCGATCACGGCGCGCATGCTGACTGTGACGGCGAGCGGCAACAACAAGGTGTACGACCGCTCGCAGGCGGCGACGGTGAATCTCAGCGATGACCGTGTGGCCGGCGATGTGCTGTCGGTTGGCGGCAATGCGGCCTTCACCGACAAGAATGCCGGCACTGCAAAGGATGTCAACGTGACCGGCATAGCGATCACCGGGACCGATTCAGGCAATTACGTGCTGTCGTCGACCCAGGCCGCCACCAAGGCGGATATCGGCAAGCGTACGTTGACGGTTACCATGAACGGCGGCAACAAGACTTATGACGGCACGACCGCTGCGACAGTCGGCCTGGCAAGCGACGCCCTGGGCGGCGACAGCCTGTCGCTCGGCAGCGCAAGCGCCAGCTTCACCAGCAAGAACGCCGGCACCGGCAAGACCGTGAACGTCAGCGGCGTTTCGATCGTTGGCGGCGCCGATGCGGGCAATTATGTGCTGGCTTCCAGCGCCGTCAGCGGAACGGCCGATATTGCGGCGCGCACGCTGGTGGTGACGGCCACCGGCGGCAACCGTGTGTACGACGGCAGCCTTGCCGCCGGTGTGACCCTGGGCGACGACCGGGTCAATGGCGATGTGCTGTCGGTCGGCGGCAATGCAGCCTTCCTCGACAAGAACGTGGGCACCGCCAAGGATATCAGCGTGACGGGAGTCTCGCTTTCCGGCACCGATGCCGGCAACTACGTGCTGTCGGCCGGTCCGGTCACCGCCAAGGCCGATATCAGCGCACGCACCTTGAATGCCACGGCGACCGGCTCGAGCAAGGTGTACGACCGGGGCACCACCGCATCCGTGACGCTGGGCGATGACCGCGTCGCGGGCGACGTGTTGTCGCTGTCCTACGGCGCGGCAAACTTCACCAACAAGAATGCCGGCAATGGCAAGACGATCAATGTCAGCGGCATTTCCGCCACCGGCACTGATTCCGGCAATTATGTGCTGGCATCGACCAATGCTACCGCCAGCGGCAACATCACGCCGCGCACGCTGGTCGTCGCTGCCCAGGCTTCCGACAAGGTGTACGACGGCAGCCTGGCCGCCATCGCAAGCTATACCGACGACCGCCTGGCCGGCGACCAGTTGTCGGTGAGCGGCAATGCCAGCTTCGCCGACAAGAACGTGGGTAACGGTAAAGCCGTCATGGCCAGCGGTTTGTCCTTGTCCGGAACCGATGCCGGCAATTATGCGCTGGCGTCCGGCAGCGCCGTCACCACGGCCGATATCACGCCGCGTACGCTGAACGTCAGTGTGCAAGGCAACAAGGTTTATGACGGCGGCACTGCGGTTTCGGCAAGCTTCAACGATGACCGCGTGGCGGGCGATGTTCTGTCCGTTGGCGGTAGCGGCAACTTCAACAACAAGAATGCCGGCAATGGCAAGACGCTGACAGTAACCGGCCTGGCCTTGTCCGGCGGCGATGCCGGCAACTACCAGCTGTCGTCAACGACAGCGGTGGGTTCCGGGTCCATTGCAGCGCGCACCCTGACGGCTACCGTTGCCGCCGCCGACAAGGTGTATGACGGCACGACCTCGACCTCGGTCGTGCTGCTTGGCGACGATCGTGTAGCGGGTGACCAGTTGGTCCTCACCGGCGGCAATGGCAGCTTCTTCGACAAGAATGCCGGCAACAACAAGGCTGTCTCCTTGTCCGGCCTCAATGTGGGCGGCGCCGATGCCGGCAACTACGACGTTTCCTTCGTTGCCAATTCGACGGCGAGCATCACCCAGCGCTCATTGCAGGTA
The DNA here is from genome assembly GCF_900113115.1 of Duganella sp. CF458. Taxonomy (GTDB): domain Bacteria; phylum Pseudomonadota; class Gammaproteobacteria; order Burkholderiales; family Burkholderiaceae_D; genus Rugamonas. The sequence goes on from NZ_FOOF01000012.1 coordinate 143,784, forward strand.
AGCGTGAGCGGCGTTGACAAGGTGTATGACGGCTCGCTGGCCGCCGGCGTGGCTTACGGCGACAATCGCCTGGCTGGTGACCAGCTGCAGGTGAGCGGCAATGCCGGCTTCGCCAACAAGAATGTCGGCAATGGCAAGGCGGTCTCGGTTTCGGGCATTTCCTTGTCGGGCGCTGATGCAGGCAATTACGCCGTCGGCAACAGTACTGCAAACACCACCGCATCCATCACGCCAAGGGCGCTGGCGGCTGTCGCGAACGGGGTAGTGAATAAAGTGTATGACGGCAGCACGTCGGCGCAAGTGACTGCGGGCCAGGTCGGCTTGACCGGATTCGTCGCTGGCGAAGGTGCATCCGTCGGCCCGCTGCAAGGCCTGTACAACAGTGCCAATGTGGTGGATGCCGTCGGCGTCAAGGCCACGCTGGATGTCGCCGCGGTGAATGCCGATGGCGGCACCGCACTGTCGAACTATGTGCTGCCGGCGGACGTTGCGCTGGCCGGCAGCATCAGCGCGCGCCAGCTGACGATCGGCGGGGTCAGTGTCGCGAACAAGACCTACGATGGCAGCGCCAACGGCAGCCTGTCGAATATCGGCAGCCTGTCCGGCCTGGTCAATGGCGAAAGCCTGGTATTGCAAGGTCCGGCCAGCGTGCAGTTCGATAACCGCAACGCGGGAACCGGCAAGCAGGTTGTCGCCAGCGGCTACGGGTTGGCGGACGGCAGCGGGCGGGCGTCGAACTATGCACTGGCCGGTAACAGCGTCACCGCCAGCGGCACCATCGACCAGGCGAAGCTGCAGGTGAAGGCCGACGACCAGGCGCGCGCATACGGCGCTGGCAACCCGGCCCTGACCTGGACTGCCAGCGGCTTCGTCGGCGGCGATACTTCGGCGCTGCTGGGCGACGTGCATGCGACCACCATCGCGGCGCGCGACTCGGCTCCCGGCAGTTATGCCATCGTCGTCGGCGGTGGCAGCCTGGCCAACTACGCTGTCGATTACGTCAATGGCGTGATGACCGTGGCGCGCCCCCTGCAGCAGTTCGACAACGTCATCGGCAGCGCTGTGAATCCGGCACTGCCGGGGCAGCAGGGCGCGATGGGACGGGACCTGAACGTGTGGATGCAACTGGCTGGCGACGGTGGACCCCTGGTCGACGTGCCTGCGGACGTTGCTGCGGTCAATGGCGCTGCCAGCCCTGCCACCTTGAACGGGTGGGGATGGCTGACCGACCTGGTGCAGCGTGCCAAGGCGCCAACCGCCAGCGATGCAGCGGTCGCCGCGCCGCAGCAACGCGTCGGCGAAACGCGCGAGTACACCATCGGCGGCGGCAGCCGCGTGAAAGTACGCGACGGCGGCGTGAACGGTGCCGTCGCACCTAACTGATAAGAAGCAGGGAACAAGAAGTGCAGAAACATACCAAGAATAGCCTGGCGCTTGCCATCCTGGGCGCTCCGGCCCTCGCATTGGCACAGGCCCAGGCCTTGCCGGACGCCGGCCGCATCCTCGAACAGAACCGCCCGCCGGCGCTGGTGCGCCAGCCGGCAGCGACCGGAAAGGTGGTGCCCGATGCGGCACCCGTGCCGGGCCTGGCGCTGGAAGGCGCCCAGAAAGTGATGGTGCGCCGCTTCACGCTGCAGGGGGTGGGCGCATTCGATCCGGCGGATTTGCAGGGCGTGCTGGTGCCGTTTGCCGGGCGCGAACTGACGTTTGCGGAATTGCAGCAAGCCTGCAACGCGGTGACGAACTACTATCGTGCGCGCGGCTATTTCGTGGCCAGCGCGGTATTGCCGGCACAGGAAATCGGCGACGGCGAGGTGACAATCCAGGTACTGGAAGGCCGTATCTCGCAATTGCGGATGGTGCCGGACGGCGAAGTCCGCCTGCGTCCCGAGATCGCGCGACGCTACCTCGATGCGCTGGTGCCATATGGCCAGCCGGTGCAGGAGGACCGACTGGAACGTGCGCTGCTGTTGACGCAGGACCTGCCCGGCATGGGCGCCCGCGCCGAATTGAGCCAGGGGCAGGGCATCGGCGAATCCGAACTGGCCGTGCAACTGAGCGAAGGCCCGCTGGCCAGCGGCTCCGTGAGCCTGGATAACTCCAGCAACCGTTATACCGGCGCCACGCGCTTGTCCGGCAACGTTGCACTGAACGACCTGGGCGGCTATGGCGGCCAGCTGTCGCTGCTCGCATCCAGCGCTGGCGACGGTTTCAGCTACGGCCGCGCGGGCTATGTCGCGCCGATGGGATTCAAAGGCCTGAAGGCCGGTGCCGCGTTCTCGCGCCTGCGCTACAAGCTGGGCGAGGAATTCAAGGCGCTGGACGCGCACGGCACGGCGTCGGTGTCGCAATTGATCGTCACCTATCCGTTGCTGCGTACCCGCAGGACCAATATCCAGCTGCGCACCGGTTACGACGACAAGCGTTACGAGAACTTTGCCAACGGAGCCCAGACCAGCGACAAGCATGTGAAGGTGTTGCCAATGGCTGTGAGCTTCAGCCGCCAGGACCAGGATGCGATGACCCAGGCCAGTCTGGAGCTGAGCCTTGGTCACCTGGACCTGGGCGCCAACGCCGCGTCGGCAGCGGCGGATGCGGCCGGCCCACGCAGCGACGGCCGTTTTTCCCACCTGGGATACTCGCTGGGCCGCTTCCAGCGCCTGGGTGGCAACGTCGGTTTGCTGCTGAACGCCAGCGGCCAGTTCGCGTCGCGCAACCTGGAATCGGGCGAGAAATTCTCGCTCGGCGGCGCTGGCCGCGTGCGCGCCTATCCGGCCGGCGAGGCCACCGGCGATGAGGGGCATGTGCTGAGCACGGAGCTGCATTACGAATTGCAGAACCTGCGCACCGACCTGTCGGCCTTCGTGGACGTGGGCCATGTGCGCCTGAACAATGGCTTGTATGCGGGCGCTCTGGCAGCGAATGGCCCGGGCAACAGCTACACCCTGAAAGGCGCGGGCCTGGGCGCGACCTGGCGTGGCGCAAGCGGTATCCTGCTGCAGGTGCAGGTGGCGCGCAAGCTCGGCCACAATCCGGCGCCGGGCACCAAAGGTGAAGATGCGGATGGCAAGACGTCCAAGGTCCGCGCCTGGTTCACCGCTAGCGTGCCATTCTGAGCCGGCCAACCTAGCCATTTGATAGCTCGCCGTCCCTGCCGTTAAGGGCTTTCCTGTCAATGTTGCCGAATTTGAAGGCAGCCCGGATACTGGAATGCTCCAATAACAGGCGGGGGATGGCCATGAGCAAATTTCATCATATTACGCACTACGGTGAACTCGTCATGCCGGGCACCACGGCGCGCGGCGAACTGCCGGACGACTTCACCATGAATTCCCCGGTCGGCATTGCGCGCGACCATTACGACCATGTCTGGGTGTGCGATACGGGCAATAGCCGCCTGCTGGTTTTCACCGCCGACCTGAATACCCTGCTGCATGTGATCGATACGCCGGGCGAGGGCACGGAACAGGCGCGCCGCCTGCTGATGCCATTCCATCTCTGTCCGCATCCGGAGCAGGACCTGATGTACTGCACCGACATGGGCAACGGCCGCATCGTGGTGTTCGAGTACGACGAGCACTCGGTCGACTTCCAGTTCGCCTTTGGCGACGCGGCGGACGGCATCAACGGCAAGGGCTTCGTGCCATTGAGCGACCCGAATGGCATCACCATCGTCAAAGAGGCCGGCGGCGATCACTTCGTGTACGTCTGCGATGAATTCTTCCACACCAAAGGCGACGACCGCAGCCGCTGCGTGAAGTTCACGCCGGAGGGTAAATTCGTATTGCAGTTCCGTACCATCGACGATGCCAACAGCGTGCACGACCTGCTGTGGCCACAGGGCCTGGCTTCGGATTCGCACGGCAACCTGTACCTCGCCAACACCGGTCACTACGAGGTCTTGAAGATCGATACCGCCTGGCCGATCAAGAACGAACGCGTGCAATGCCCCGGCGAGACTTCACTGCTGCACAGCTTCGGCAACCCGGCCGGCATCGGCAAGTTCAACGTCATGCGTTCGGTGTGCGTGATCAACGACCGCATCTTCGTGCCGGGCCAGGTGGAGGACTCGATCACGGTCTACGACACCGACGGCAAGTTGCTGACGATTGTCGAAGGCATGCTGCCGCTGTGGAACCATAAGCCGCAAGCCATGCACTCGATTTCCGACCTGGTGTACGGCTCGCTGGAAGATGCCGTCTTCGTCGGCCCGTACCAGATCTGTGCCGCCGCCGATGCCAACGTCTACTACGTGACGGAGCCGTTCGCCTCGACCGTGCTGAAGATGCGCATTGCGCCCGACCGTGATGGCGGCGACCAGGACGCGATCCTGCTCGATGCGGTCGGCCACAGGCGCGACAACCAGGCGGCGAAATCCGTCACCTCGCAGTTCAACTGCATGACGGCGGTGATCGGCGTCGACCCCAAGCGCGAGGGCAGCGGCACCTTGCCGCAGTCGAACTGGATCGATAGCTGGGCCAGCGCCACGGCCAATATCTACAAGTACTGGTACGACCATTTGAAGCACCACGCCCGCCTCGATCCGCTGGCGGGCGCTGCCACCTCGTCCTTCAACATCGATTCCGGCAACTGGTGCATGAAAACGTTCGACACGGCAGCCGACCCGATCGCCCAGTTGCAGGATATGATGCGCGGCTTCTTCATGCCGGGCGGACTGGCAATGGCGGTGTATTACCCTTCGCAACCGTTGCTGGGGCAGATCTGCCCCGGCACGCCGCTGGTCTTCGTCACCAACTTCAACGCCTGCACGGTATCGATGTTCCAGTTTGGTCCCAGCGGGCATTTGCTGAACTACGGCCTGCCGTTTGCACGCGAAGGGCTGGGCGGTGACGGTACGCTGAAAGCACCGCAGGGGCTGGAAGTGAACAGTCATGGCGAAGTCTATATCGCCGATTCGCTGAACAACCGCATCTCGATGTGGCAGTTGCAACCGACCGGCCTGGTTTCCTTCGTCAAAAACTTCCAATGGGTGGAGAACGGCGAACCGCTGGCCAGCTTCGCACCCTGTGACGTAACGATCGATGCCCAGGACCGCGTCTTCGTGTGCGACCAGTTCAACAACTGCATCCGCGTGTTCGACCGCCAGGGCAACAGCCTGTGGAGCTTCGGCCGCGCGGGGTACTGCGACGACCTGGAGAAGGATGCGGACAAGTTCTACCTGCCGGCCAGCCTGTGCGTGGACCAGGAGGGACACCTGATTGTCAACGATTTGGTAAACCGCGCGCTGAAGATCTTCCGCATCGGCGAGGACACGCTAGAATACGTAACAGGAGAGCTTGTATTTAAAAAGTATCCTGAAGTAGGCGGCGTCTGGATGCCGTTCTTCATCTACGCGCGCGACCGGCGCGTGTATGTGCCCGACACCACGTTTAACGTCGTCAACATTTACGCCTACCAGCTTGAATGACGGAGGTGCGTCATGTGGAGAGGGTTGTTAGCCGGATTCCTGGTGGTGGGCGCCGTACACGCCGCCGACAAGAAAACCTTCTCCATAGGCGTTGAGGACTACAAGAACTGGCTGCCGTATTCCGAAGTGCGGAACGGCGTGTACGGCGGCCTGGGAAGGGATATCCTCGATGCCTTCGCCCGGCAGATGGGCTACACCTTCGTTTACGAATCCTATCCATTGAAGCGGCGCGACCGCCTGTTCGTCGACGGGCAGGTCGACCTGTCCTTCCCGGACAACCCGAACTGGGTGGTGGAGATGAAGAAGGAACTGAAAATCAGCTATGCCCCGGTACTGGAATTCACCGACGGCGTGCTGGTTCGGCCCGAGGACATCGGCAAGGGGGTAAGCCGCCTGAAAACCCTCGGCATCCCGCTCGGCTTCACGCCTTATCCATACCAGCAACTGATGTCGGCCGGCTCGCTGCGCATCGAGGAGACGGCCGATTACGATGCCCTCTATGAAAAGCTGATCATGCGGCGCGTCGATGGCGCCTACATGAACACACGTATCGCCCACCATTACTGGACCAAGATCCGCAAGCTGCCGCAGGTACCGGTGTTGTATGACCCGGACCTGCCGCATGCTTCCGGGCAGTGGTACCTGTCCTCGCACAAATACCCGAAGGTGGTGGATGAATTCCGCCGTTTCATGCAGACCAATAAGGCGGAAGTGGAGGAGCTGAAAAAGAGGTACAACTTCATCTCCTCCGACGACCAGTAATTACGCGGTTTTCAGGCCCAGTACCTCGATCGGCTCGATGCTCGGCGGTGTGGCGAACAGCTCTGGTGCCTGCGCCATCAGGGCTTGTGCGATCGGGCCATTCAGGTGGCCCTGGCGCGCTTCTTCCGTCTCGAAGGCATCGAAGACGCCGAACACACGCTCCGACAGGCGCAGGGCGAACCAGTACTTGGTGCCCGGCTCCTGCCTGGCCAGCGCCAGGCCGGTTTGGAGGAAGTCGGCCACGGCGGATTCCTTGCCCGGTTTGGCTTCGAAACGGGCGAACAGTGCGTACTTGATCATGTTATCTCCTGGTTGGATTGATCGCGAAACTGCGATGGAGGTACTTTACCGAGGCCGCGCTTCCGGTTAAATTGGCGAGATTGACATCTTTGGTATCGATCGCGCCATGAATATCACCGTACTCGCACTGGACAGCGTGTTCGACACCGGGCTTTCGGCCGTCCTGGACGCCTTCACCACTGCCAATGAGCTGGCGCCCATGCTGGAGGCGCCGCAGCCGGTGTTCAACGTGACGCTGGCGGGCATCCGTCCCGCCGTGCGCAGTGCGCAAGGCATGCAATTGCCGGTGGTGCCCCTGGCTTACGCACCTGCTCCTGACCTGTTGATCCTGCCCGCCATCGGCCACAAGATGCCGGAGCCGCTGCAGGCCGCGCTGGCGTCGGCCGAAGTGGCGGAAGCCGGCGCCGTGCTGCGCCGGCAGGCCGGGCAGGGCGTGCGCATCGCCGCCGCCTGCATCGGCACCTTCGTGCTGGCGGAAAGCGGGCTATTGGACGGCGAAGAAGCCACCACGACCTGGTGGCTGACGCCCATGTTCCGCCAGCGCTATCCCAAGGTGCGTCTGGATGCGCAGCGCATGGTGGTGGCATCGGGCCGGTTCATTACGGCGGGTGCTGCGCTCAGCCACCTCGATATGTCGCTGGCCCTGATCCGGCAAGCCAGCCCGGAACTGGCGGCGATGGTGGCGCGCTACCTGGTGGTGGATGCGCGGCCGGCGCAGTCGGCGTATGTGATTTCCGACCACCTGGCCCATGCCGATCCGCTGGTGGCGGGGTTCGACCGCTGGGTGAGGCAGCATCTGGCGGAGGGTTTCCAGCTGGAGGCAGCGGCGGCGGCGCTGGCCACCAGCAAGCGCACGCTGGCGCGGCGCCTGCAGGAGGTGCTGGGCAAGACGCCCGTGAATTATGTGCAGGACCTGCGCATCGAGCGCGCAGTCCACCTGCTCAAGACCAGCGACCAGAACGTCGATCGCATCGCCGAGCAGGTGGGTTATCGCGACGGCGTGACATTGCGCACGCTGCTGCGGCGCAAGCTTGGCAAGGGCTTGCGCGACATCAGGGTCACTGCACGTTCAGCGTAACGTCATCCACGATGAAGGAGGTGGCAATGGTGGAGCCTTCCACGCCTTCGAAGTAGACACGCACGGTCTGGCCTTTGTACGCACTCATGTCGAAGGTGCGCTGTACATAGCTGGAACCCTTGTTCAGGTTCGAGTAAGTGGCCAGCGTTGCCAGCACGGCGCCGCTGCTGTTGCGTACCTGGACTTTCAGCGTGTCGTAAGCCTGGGTCGTGGTGGTTTCGTCGGACGTGACCTTCAGCCAGAAGCCCAGGGTGGCGCTGTTGGCGGTCGAAGGGATGCTTACTTGCTGGTACAGGGTGTCGGTATGTGCGCTGCCGTAGCCGTTCATCCAGGCTTTCCAGGTGCCGCCATGGCCCGACACCGAGGAATCGTTGGTGATTACGCCGCTGCTCGCGCTCCAGCTGGTGCTGCCGGATTCAAAGCCGCTGTTCAGCAACAGCTGCTGCGTGATGGTGGTGTTGTTCACGCTGAAGTTGACGGCGGAAGACAGGGCACTGTTGCCGGCCGCGTCGAAGGCCTTGGCGGTCAGCACGTGGGTGCCATTGCTTACACCGGTCGAATTGAAGCCGTACGACCATGGCGATGCGGTATCGGTGCCTTTCAACGCGCCGTCCACGTAGAACTCGACCTTGGTCACGCCGACGTTGTCGGTGGCATTGGCGTTGAAGGTGATGGTGCCGCTGCTGCCGCTGCTGGAAGTGCTGACAGTAGGGGCCACGGTGTCGCCGCCGCTGGAACCCTGTTGCGTCACCCAGACCGGTGCCGACCATAGGATATTGCCGTCGTCCTGGGTTACCTTGGCGTAGTAGAAGTGGGCGCCATCGGTCGGGGTGATAGTGGTGTTCGCGCTGGAGGCGAGCAGGGTGACGGTGCCGTTGCGGCCTGGGACGCCTTCATAGAATTCCGAGGTCGATACCGTCTTGCCGGAACTGCTGGTGAAATTGGCCACCAGGTTCAGCGGGCCGCTGTTGGTGAAGCGCTCGCCCATGATATGGCCGTTGGCGGTCAGCACCAGTTGCGACGTCTTGTCCATGGTCGCGAAGACGCGGCGGGCGCGGATCGCATCCATGAAACTGGCTGTGCTCAGGGCGGTGCCGTTCGGGATCAGCACGCCCGTGCGGTTGGTGTAGGAAGCGCCCCAGTTAGCGCAGTGGTTGTCCTGGTCGGTGACGAACGCGACGTGGAACCCGGCTTCCAGCGCTTTCTTGCAGGCGCCTTCGTAATTGCTGCGGCCCGTTTCGGTTTCGGTGGTATTGATGGAGAAGGCGGATGTGTTCATCACTTCGCACAGCGCCATTGCCTCGTCGCCGTCGGCCGTGTAGCCCAGGGCTACGCCGTTGACCAGGAACTGGCCGCTGCTCGACGGGTGGTTGAACTGGCCCAGCCAGCCGCGTTGGCGCATCAGCGTGTACAGGCCGGCGTAGTCGTTCTTGGCGGTGAAGGTGTCGGCAAGCAGTTGGCCGGAACCGTTGCTCTCCCAACCCAGCAACTCGTTCGAGTTGAGGATGTTCATGTGGCCGCCGTTGTTGATGACGCCCCATTCCATGCCATAGATCGCCAGGAAGTTCGGGTTGGCGCTGTTGAAGCTGGCCGCTTCGGCCAGGCCGGCCTGGTACAGGGCCTTGGCGGTGGCTGGATTGGCGGACGTGTTGGTGGAATCCGAGCCGTCGTACATGTGGTTATGTTCGGATGCCATCAGGAAGTCCAGGCCCCGGTTCTTGGCGTAGTTGAAGGCGTCGGTTGGACCGTAGGCCGCCGACTGCGGGTGTTGCGCGCCGGTGCATGCACCCAGGTCGCCGCCGCCGTCGCTGTGGTTGGTCTGGCTGTGCATATTGCCGAAATAGACGGTGTACGGCAGGGACGATGGCGCTGGCGCCATCGCCATCAACGATGGCGCTGGCGCCATCGCCATCAACGATGGCGCCGCGGCGGCCTTGGCCTGCGGCTGCTGGCCGATAGCGATGTCCCATTCCTGGTCGTGGATTTCGCCGTCGTGGCTGGCGATGCGGCGCAATACGGCGTCCACACCTGAGGCCAGGCCGCGCTGGGCGTCGTCGGAAATGGCACGCAGGCGCGCCTTGTAGATGCCGTTCTGCAGGGCGTTACGGCGGTTGCGGCCGGCCCATTCAACGTTGACGGTGACCGGCTTGTCTTGCAGGCGTTCGACGCCGGTCCAGCGTTCCACCACGCTGCCGTTTGGCGCGACGACTTCCAGCACCCAGCTTACCGACTGGGCGTTCTTGGCGTAAGGGTAGCTGAATTCGAGCTTGAAGCTGCGCGCTTCATTGGTACCGGCAACCGCGCGGTAAGGCGCATGCAGCGTGGCTTCGAACTCGTGGTGGTCGGCGGTGGATGCCTGGGCGGTGCCGATGGCTGCCAGTGCGGCGGCCATCGCTAGTTTGCGAAATGCGAAAGTCATGGTTTTCCCCGTGCTGTGATAATGCGCGAGAATATGCGGCAGCACGGGAGCGGCGACAAATACGGAAAAGCTTTGCTATTAAGACGCAGGGCTTATATACCGGTTTGAATTGTCTGAACTTGAACAGATTTCGTGATTTGTCCAATTTTGAAAGAGTTATGTGACGGGGGCGTCATAAATCTCTTGGCAACTTGTGGTGTATTTGCGTCATGTTTACCGGGGCCGGAACACCAATACCGGCACGGGTGTGTCGAGCGGCATGCGATGGGTCGAGCTCCCAAGCGGGCCGGTGCTAAAATCGCCGGCATGCTGAAACTACTCGGAAAACCGACCTCCATCAACGTGCGCAAGGTGTTGTGGACGCTGGCCGAAACCGGCCTGGCTTATGAGCGCGAAGACTGGGGCGATGGATACCGTACAACCAATGTGCCGGAGTTCCTGGCATTGAACCCGAACGCCACGGTGCCCGTGCTGGTGGACGGCGGCTTCGTATTATGGGAATCGAACAGCATTTGCCGCTACCTGTGCGGCAAGGCGGGCTGCCACGACCTGCTGCCCGCTGAACCGCAAGCGCGCGCACGCGTCGAGCAGTGGATGGACTGGCAGGCCACGGACCTGAACAGCTCCTGGCGCTACGCCTTCATGGCGCTGGTGCGCAACAGCCCGGCCTTCACCGATCCAGCACAAATCGCCGCTAGTGCAGCGGCCTGGAATCGCAACGTCGGCATCCTCGACCGCCACCTGGCCGCCGGCGATCCTTTTGCGGCCGGCGCCAATTTCACGCTGGCCGACGTCGTCCTCGGATTGTCCCTGAACCGTTGGCTGATGACGCCAATTGACCGCCCTGACTTCCCAGCTGTCGACGCCTATGTCGAGCGCCTTCTTGAACGTCCCGGCTATCGCGAGTTCGGTCGTAACGGAATTTCCTAGTGGTAATATGCAAGTATTAACTTCCTCCACTGGCAATTGCCATATTAATGATTACAGACCAAACTCACGCCCATCCCGTCGATAGCGCCTTTGACGTTTTTGTTGCGCAAATCAACGACCGCTTCAGCGCGTTGACCGGGCCGATTTTCGAGACTGATGCCACTGAATTGTTCGATGCTTATCTCCAAGCCTGCGCCGATCCGGCTGAGCGCCAGAAGCGTACGTGCAGCTGCTGCCGGAAGTTCATTGAGCGCTTCGGCGGATTGGCGACGGTCGGCGATGACGGCCAACTGGTGCCAGCGTTGTGGGATATTGAGGACGTGCCCGAGCCATACCGTGAAGCGCTCGTCGCGCTGCAACGCAAAGTTCGGCGGGCCAGCATCAGCATGCCATTCCTGTCGGGCGAAGCGGTGTTCGGCAAGCCTGAAAAGGGCGGTTGGCACCACTTCGCTGTCAAGTCGGGAAAGGTCTTCGCCAGTAATGGGCTTGACAATGCCTTCCAGGCCGCCAGTGCCAGGCGGCAGGCGTTCGATTCGGTGCGTCGCGCGTTGGACGAGTATACGCCGTCCACCTGCGCCACGGCATTGCGTTTGCTGAAGGACGATGCGCTCGCCAATTCAGAAGCGGCGTTGGGCCAGGCGCAATTCCTGGTGGACCTGCATGCCGCGCGTGACTCCGTCGACGGCCAGCAGGGTAAGGACAATATCGTCTATCGCATGGTGGCTACCGCGCCGACGGGTTTTTGCCATCCGCGTTCAAGCATGATCGCTACGCTGCTTGACGATATTGCGACCGGCAAATCGTTCGAAGAAGCTGCAGCCAGCTGGGCCGCCAAGATGCATCCGCTGCGTTATCTGCGGCCGCAGGCAGCTCCGACCGCAGGCGCCATCAAGGCAGCCGAAGCGGCTTTCGAAAAGCTGGGCGCGGGAACGGCGCTGCAACGCCGCTATGCAACGATGGCAGACATCCTGGAAACGGTCTGGCTGCCCAAGACCGCGCCGAAGCAGGAAGCGAAAGGCGGCCTGTTCGCTAGCATTATTCCTAAAGGGGTAAGCGCGCGGACCACGTCGATGATGGCGCCGGCGACGGTCATGACGCTGGATAAATTCCGTCGTACAGTGCTGCCGGACGCGGACAAGATCGAGATGGCGGCACCAGCGGGCCGGACATCATTCGTTGCCCTGACATCGGCGGTCCATGCCGATGCTCGTCCGATCCTGCAGTGGGACAATGACTCCCAGCGCAACCCGGTTGCCTGGTACATTTACCATGGCGGTTCATCTGCCAGCGATTTCAATTTGTGCGGCGGCTTTTACGAAGTAACGGCAATGACGCTGCCGCCGCACGCATGGTTGGGGCAGGTTCATCCCCAACAAGGCGAAGGCATTGTGTTATTGCTTAAGAACGCGCGCGACTTGCGTAAGTGTGGAGGGCATTCGGCAATATTCCCCTCTTGCCTGAAAGGCGAGTTCCATGGATTCAGGTCGACCATCGAGGCGTACAGCAACACAAATAGCCTGGCGGGTTTTGGCGAAGACAATGTGGCTGGCTTGTTGCTGTCGAAGGGAGATCAGTATCAGGTAACGCTGCGGGTTACGTCAGGAGACCAGGTCAGCGACTACCGTTTGGACCGCTGGGATTAATCCTCTGGCGGCATCGCGGCCTACTTCCTCAATGTTCGCGAAGCAGCAAGCGGTATTCGCTAGGTGTCACGCCGACGGTGGCGCGGAACTGGCGGGTGAAGGCGCTGTGGTCGGCGTAGCCGCAGGCCTGTGCGATGTCGGAAACGCTTGAGTCGCCGGCCAGCATGCGCGAGGCCGCCTCCAGCCGCGTCTTGATGATCATCTGGCGCGGCGTAAGGTGGAAAATGCGCTCGAAGTAGCGCTCGATCTGCGCCACCGACATATTGGCCGTGCGTGCCAATTGTGGCAAGGTCAGGGTCTCGCCATACTTATCGTGAATCAGCCGGACCGCATCGGCAACCTTGTGGTACGCGGGGTTCTTGTGGTCGGCCATGGCCAGGTCGCGCGACACGCCGGCCAGGCCGACGATCGCGCCTTGCGCATCGCGCAAGGGCCGCTTTTGCGTCAGGCACCAGCCCGGATCACGGTTGGGATAGAGGTGCAGCTCAAGCTGGTCTTCGATCTGCACGCCATCATCCAGCACCGACTGGTCCTGGGCCTGGAAGCGCTGGCCTAGGGGCGCGGCAAACACCTCGTTGGCGGTCTTGCCCAGCAGGCCGGACTTGTCTTTCATCCCGCAGCGCCGCGCCAGAGTCTGGTTCACCACCACATAGCGCCCCGCACGGTCCTTGACGAAAAACACCACGTCCGGCAGCGCATCGAACAGGGGCTCCGCAAAGAAAACATCCTCGATCCGGGCTCCCAGATCGTTGCGCGCCGTGCTGTGTAAAAGATGTACTGACATGCGGTTCTCCCAGTGAGTTTGTCTATTTTTACACGGTTATGCAGATTTCGTCACCTTCGGCAGCCAGGCGATGCAAGACGGCGGCCCTGGGAAGGCATAAGATGGCAAGCATGAAAACCATAGCCATTATCGATTCCCACACCGGCGGAGAACCGACCCGCCTGGTGATTGACGGCGGCCCCGACCTGGGCGCCGGTCCCCTCAACGAACGCCTGGCGCGCTTTCGCAACGAGCATGACGGCTTCCGTTCCGGCGTGGTGTGCGAACCGCGTGGCTCGGACGTGCTGGTGGGCGCGCTGCTGTGCGAGCCGCATGCTCCGGATTGTGCAGCAGGCGTCATCTTCTTCAACAACGTCGGCTTTCTCGGCATGTGCGGCCACGGCACCATCGGCCTGGTGGCGTCGCTCGCTTTCATGGGCCGCCTGAGCGCGGGCGTGCACCGTATCGATACGCCGGTCGGCGTGGTGGAAGCGCAGTTGCATGACGACGGCAGCGTGACGGTGAACAATGTGCCTTCCTGGCGCAAGGCGACTGGCGTGCCGGTCGATGTGCCAGGCTATGGCGTAGTGCGCGGCGATATCGCCTGGGGCGGCAACTGGTTCTTCCTGGTATCCGACCATGGCCGGGAACTCGAACTGGCCAATGTGCGCGAGCTGTCGGCCTACACCACCGCGATCAAGGATGCGCTGGAAGCGCAAGGCATCACCGGCGATAACGGCGCGCTGATCGACCATATCGAGCTGTTTGCCGATTCCCGCAGCGGCTTGGGCGACAGCCGGAACTTCGTACTGTGCCCGGGCAATGCCTACGACCGTTCCCCTTGCGGCACCGGCACCAGCGCCAAGCTGGCTTGCCTGGCGGCCGACGGCAAATTGGCGGAAGGCGAAGTCTGGCGCCAGGAAAGCATCGTCGGCAGCGTGTTCGAAGGTTCTTATCGCCGAGAGGGCGAGCGCGTATTGCCTAGTATTCGCGGCAAGGCCTGGGTGAATGCGACGGCGACCCTGGTGCTGGACCCGAGCGATCCATTTGTCTGGGGAATTCGTTGAGCATGAAACCGGACGTCCTGATTGTCGGCGCGGGAATTATCGGCGCTGCTTGCGCCGATGCCTTGTCGGCGCGGGGCTTGCGCGTGACCGTGGTCGAGCGCGATGCGGTCGGAAGCGGCGCAACTGCCGCCGGTATGGGCCACTTGGTGGCCATGGACGATAACGCGGCTGAACTGGCCCTGAGCTCCCATTCGCTGGAATTATGGAAAGAGCTGGTGGACGGCCAGGGGCAGCGCCATGAATACAGCCGTTGCGGCACCATCTGGGTGGCCGCGGACGATGAGGAGCTGGAAGCTGCGCGCGCCAAGGCCGTCACCATGAAGGCCCATGGACTGGAATGCGATGTGATCGGCGCGCAAGAGCTGTACCGGCTGGAGCCGAACCTGCGGCCGCACCTGGCTGGCGGCCTGCTGGTGCAGGGTGATGGCCTGGTGTATCCGCCAAAGAGCGCGCGCATCCTGCTGGCGCGCGCAGTGGCGCGCGGCGCGTCGCTGGTCATGGGCGAAGTCGTGGCGCTGGAGGACGGCGCTGTCGTGCTGGCGGACGGATCGCGCCTGTCGGCGGGGCAGGTGGTGCTTGCGGCGGGTACGCGTTGCCTGTCGCTGGCACCGGACCTGCCGCTGCGGCCCAAGAAGGGCCACGTGATGATTACCGACCGCTATCCGGGATTCATTCGCCACCAACTGGTGGAGCTTGGATATATCAAGAGTGCACACGCGTCGGAAGGCGAATCGGTGGCCTTCAACCTGCAGCCGCGTCCCACCGGGCAGGTGCTGATCGGTTCTTCCCGGCAGTTCGACACCGTTGACCTGGCGGCGGAACCGTCGATGATGGCGCGCATGTTGGCCAGGGCGGTCGACTACACTCCGGCGCTGGCGGGCTTGAATGTGCTGCGCTGCTGGACGGGTTTGCGTGCGGCGACCCCGGACGGCTTGCCGCTGATCGGCCCGGACCTGTCGCGCCGCAACGTGTGGCTGGCGACCGGCCATGAAGGATTGGGCATCACGACCTCGCTCGCCACTGCCGAACTGCTGGCGGCGCAGATGGCCGGCGGACCGGCGGGAATCGACTCGCGCCCATACCTGCCGAGCCGCTTTGATGCACAGGGGAGGGCATATGGCTGATTCCATCAACCTGACTATCGACGGACATGGCACGACCGTTGCCGCCGGAACCACCGTCGCCGCTGCCATTGCAGGCGTGACGCGGCGTTCGGTCAGCGGGCAACTGCGTGCGCCTTTGTGCGGCATGGGCGTTTGCCAGGAGTGCCGCGTGACCATTAACGGCCGGGCGCATGTGCTGTCCTGCCAAACGCTTTGCCGTTCGGGGATGGACGTGCAGACGGGAGCGGCGGCATGACACAGTTCTTCGACATCCTGATCGTCGGTGCCGGGCCGGCCGGCTTGGCAGCGGCGCATGCCGCAGCGAGCACCGAAGGCAAGCGCAGTATTGCCATCGTCGACGACAATCCGCTGGCCGGCGGCCAGATCTGGCGCGGCGGCCCGGCGAAGCAGCAGGACCAGCGTGCCCGCCAGCTCTGGCAAGCGTTGGAAGCGGCAAGCAATGTGAGCGTGCTGCCTGGCACCCGCGTACTGATGCAAACACAGCCCGGCGAACTGCTGGTGCAGGACGCCGAACAGGCGCGCACCATCCGCTACAACCAGTTGATCCTGGCAACCGGTGCGCGCGAATTGCTGCTGCCGTTCCCAGGCTGGACACTGCCCGGCGTGACCGGCGCAGGCGGCCTGCAAGCGCTGGCCAAAGGCGGCTACCCCGTGCAGGGCAAGCGCGTGGTGGTGGCCGGTACCGGTCCATTGCTGCTGGCCGTCGCGGCAACCTTGAAAGAACGTGGCGCGATCGTTGCCGCCATCGTCGAGCAGGCGGGCATGACCGCCCTGGCGCGCTTTGCCGCAGGCCTGGCGTTGACGCCAACCAAGGCGGTGCAGGCGGCCAAGCTTGGCGTTGCCCTGCGCGGTATCCCGTACTTGAGCAACAGTTATGTAACGATCGCCCGCGGCGACGTGCAGCTGACATCCGTGCAGGTCCAGCGCAAGGATGCGAAGCTCGATATCGATTGCGACTATCTCGCTTGCGGCTACGGCCTGCTGCCAAACACGGAACTGGCGCGCGCACTTGGCTGCGAAATAGAGCAAGGCGCGGTAAAGACCGATCCCTGGCAGCGTACCTCGGTGCCGGATGTATTGTGCGCAGGCGAGGGCACAGGTGTCGGCGGCGTCGACCTGGCCCTGGTTGAAGGCCGGATCGCCGGCATGGTGGCTTGCGGCCAAGGCATGGCGCAGGAACTCTTCACCGAGCGCGCACAATGGCAGGGCTTCGCGGCCCGGCTGGCGCGTGCCTTCGCCCCGCGCGAGGAACTGCGCAAGCTGGCGCAAACGGACACCATCGTTTGCCGCTGCGAAGACGTCTGCCACGACGAATTGCGCGAGCATGCGAACTGGCGCAGCGCCAAGCTGCATACCCGCTGCGGCATGGGCCCTTGCCAGGGCCGCATCTGCGGCAACGCAACCGATTTCCTGTACGGATGGCGTCCGGACGCCGTGCGTACTCCGATCTCGCCGGCACTTGCCGGCAGCATTATCACCCTCGAACCTCACAAGGAGACTTGAAATGGCAGCAATCAAATGGGAAGGCGTATTCCCTGCAGTAACCACCAAATTCCACGCGAATGAGGAGCTGGACCACGCGGAAATGGAGAAGCACTTCTCCTTCATGATCGACAGCGGCTGCCACGGCCTGGTGACCTGCGGTTCCCTGGGCGAAGCGAGCACCCTGTCCTTCGAAGAAAAGCTGGCTGTCGCCAAGACCGCCGTCAAGGTGGCCAACGGCCGCGTGCCGGTGCTGGCCAACGTCAGTGAAACCCGCACTGCCAACGCCGAGCGCTATGTGCAGGAAGCGCGCGACCTGGGCGTGGACGGCTTCATGGTGATGCCTTCGGTGCTGTACGCTGCCGACGCTTTCGAAGCCAAGGCCAACCTGCGCGTCATCGCCAAGGCTGCCAAGCTGCCGATCATGGTGTACAACAACCCTGTGACCTACAAAGTCGACCTGACCCCGGCCGACTTCAAGGAACTGTCGGACTGCGAAGAACTGGAAGCGATCAAAGAATCGACCGACAACATCCGCCGCGTGACCGACCTGCGTAACGTTGTGGGCGACCGCTACGCCATCTTCATGGGCGTGGACGACCTGGCCTTCGAAGGCCTGGCACTCGGCGCCGACGGCCTGCTGGCTGGCCTGGTGGTGGCTTTCCCGAAAGAGACCGTGGCCCTGTACAACCTGGTGAAAGCCGGCCGCCTGGCAGAAGCGCTGAAGCTGTACCAGTGGTTCATGCCGTTGCTGCACCTCGACGTTTCGACCAAGCTGGTGCAGAATCTGAAACTGGTGGAGGCACTGGTCGAAGTTGGCAACGAAAACGTTCGCCGTCCACGCCAGCCACTGCGCGGCGCTGACCGCGAGTTCGTGGTGCAGGTGGTGCAGCAGGCCCTGGCAACCCGTCCCGACGTCAGCGCTTACCTGTAACAGGATAATGCCCATGCCGAGGACGAATGCCGATCAATTATGTAAGAAGGCTGACGGGGCGGCAGCGCGCCGCCCAGGCTAATCGCCACCTCGGCATCGTCCTGGCTTTCGTGGCCGGGGCGGCCAACGCTGGCGGCTTCCTCGCCGTCAAGCAGTACACCTCGCACATGACGGGTATCCTGTCCTCCGCAGCCGACAACATGGCGTTGGGTGCCATCGACGCGGCCCTCGACTGTGCCGGCGCCTTGCTGGCATTTGTCGCCGGTGCGGCCAGTTGCGCCATCATGGTCAATTTCGCCCGCCGCCGCCAGCTTCATAGCGAGTTTGCCTTGCCCCTGCTGGTGGAGGCAGTCCTGTTGCTGGCGTTTGGAGTGATGGGAACCAGCTTGCAGTCGATCGACGTATTCGTACTGCCGGCTACGGTGATGCTCCTGTGCTTCATGATGGGTTTGCAGAATGCCGTGATCACCAAGCTGTCCAACGCGGAGATCCGCACCACCCATATGACGGGCATCGTCACCGACCTTGGCATCGAGACCGGCAAGGCGCTTTACTGGAACCGCGACGGGCAAGCCGTACCGCGCGTCGCTGCCGACTGGAAGCGGGTGCGGATCCTGGCCTCGCTGCTGTCATCCTTCTTCATTGGTGCGCTGGCCGGCGCATTCGGCTTCCAGGCGTTAGGCTTCGGGGCGGTGCTGCCGCTGGCCTGCGTGCTGCTGGCCATGGCGGCAGTGCCGATCTACGACGACCTGGTTGCCGTTCGCCGCTAGCCTTCGCGGAACACCAGTACCGGTATCTTGCTGTGCGTGAGTACTTTCTGCGTCTGGCTGCCCAGCATCAGGCTGGCCAGTCCGCTGCGGCCGCGCGAGGCCATCGCGATCAGGTCGCAGCCGCGTTGCAGGGCGGTGGCAATGATGGCGGCATGCGGCTGGTCGGCATGCACTTCCAGCGTGGTGCAGTTGACGTGCAAGGTGGTGGCCTGGCGCGCGATATCAGCCAGAATCGTGTTTTCGGCCAGAATGGTGTTCTCGGCTGGCGCTGTAGCCAAACTGGCCAGCGCCGGTTCTTCGGGAAGCACGTGAACCGCCGTGACACGGGCACCGCTTTCACGGGCCATGCGCAGGGCGGCGTTCACTGCCAGTTGCGAAGCGGCGGAGCCGTCGCTTGGAATCAGAATGTGGCGAAACATCTCTTGAAATCTCCTTCAGGTGCCGCAGTCTAAAGTGTTCCGCCACATGCGTGCAACTACTCAGGCGGTGCGCAGCGCGCTGGTGCCGCGGCGTGCGTCCAGGCTAAGGGTGCCGGCGCCGAAGGCAGCGATCTGCAGCAGGCCGCCGGCCATCGCCAGGTTTTTCATCAGGTGGATCATCTGGTTCTGGTCAGCGATTGCGCTGTGGAAGATCAGGCCGGTCACGATCGAGAACGCTGCCAGCGCCAGTGCCACCGGGCGGGTGTACAGTCCGGCCACCAGCAGCACGCCGCCAACTACCTCGATGCCGATGGCTGCGGCCAGCCCCAGTTCGGGGAAGGGCAGGCCCATGGCGCTGATATAGCCGATGGTACCGGCGGGGTTGGCGATCTTGCCGATGCCGCTCATGACGAAAATGGCAGCCATCAGGATGCGGCCGATCAGGGGCAGGTAAGTTCTATCGAAATTCATGGTGTGACTCCTTCAGGGAATGTGTTGTTGATGGAGTCATCTTATGCCGCACAGATATATTCTGGAAGCCAATATATTTAGATGCAATGTATCGTTAATTCAGATGGATTGCTCCTGCAGCAGTTGCGCCAGCTGCTGCCGCAACTTGGCGTTGGGCGGCTGGCTGTGCGGGTGGCCGGCGTTTTCCACCGCCACCGCGAGTGGCAAATCCATGGCGCTGAGATGGCCGAGGAACCAGCGCGGCAGCCGTTCCAGCAGGGTGCGGGCGCCCGCCGGATCGACCTGCGCCACCGGCAGGGCATGCTGCAGCGCGGCCAGCGCCCGGCGGTGGGCGGCGCGGTGTTCATGGTCGGTGGGATAGTAAAGCTGGTCCATCAACGCTTCTTCCTCGGCGAAATCGAGGGACAAGGCGCTGAGCAGCTCGGCAATGCGGCTGGACAGCGCGTTGTCGTCGGCGTCGATGGTGGCGTGAATGGCTTGCAACAGGGCGCGGTGAGAAGCATCCATCTCGGCCACGCCGGTTTCCAGCAGCGGGCTCCATTCGAGGCGTTGCATGGCGGTCTCCTTGTGTATTGCGCCAGTTTCGCCCGGCGGAGACAGGGATTCCATGACACAGATCAACCGGCGCTTTGTTCACTTGCCCCACCAGGAAGCGGTTTTGCCTGTTTTCTTGTTAATGGAAACGTATAGGTCAAAGCATGGGTAAGGCGGTTCAACGGTATTTTCAACGGCGAAAAGCCATTCTTGGTTGTCATCGGTAACGAGATCGACTGATACCTCCGCAGTCTAGCGCCCAGACTCATTCGGCACTCTCGTACCGCAACCTTTTGCGCTGCAGGACGCTCATTTTTAGACTTTTGCGCAGCCGAGGTGGCGGCAAAAGTTGATGAACGATCATTGCAAGCGCAAGGTCACATCCTCAACCATTTTGATGCTCCCATCAGCACCGATATGATGAGTTTGCTTCGCACCGCAGGCATCTACATTCCAAATTTCGGCCGTTAACGTCGAGGTAGAGTCATGCACCTGTCGGTCTATAGCTTTGACCCCGTCAAACATGTCAACACTTACCAATTCTAAATTTTCACAACTGTTATTTTTCTCAACAATCTCGCGCGTGGCCAAAATAAACAACAAAGTATATTTCGTTCTCTCAGGCAGTCGAGATGATCGTAATGCGGAAATACTTTTCGTTGACCATTGGCCGCGAATTATAGAATCTACCTCGGATGCAGTAAAATTAAGGGGTTCTTTACCGTTGTCATTAGGCTTAATTGTAAAGAATATATCTTTGGGAGTATTCCACTCCGCTTTCATCGGAATTTGGTCCAGGGGTAACGACTTGCATCCCGCGAGACTCAGAAGCGCAAGTGTTGCGTAGTACAAGAGGTAAGGCAGATTTTTCAAATAGGTCATCTAATCTCCTATGGATCCAACATCAGCCGCTATTGGAGAGAATGGCAGTTTCGTACTCACATCTGCGGAAGTCGGGAGCCATGCGCCCACGGCTGCGGGCACTGCCCCCAACAACAAATAGCAAACGCGACGGCAAGGCTGTCCCATCGCATTTAGCCGATCACGCGCGCTCACGCATATAGCTACTGATGGTCTTGCCGTTCAACTCAGTCTCCATCTCGAAAGTCATTCCGAGGCGCTCGGCAACGCGACGCGATGATTCATTGCCAGGACCGATAAGAGCCCGAACTTTCAGTTCGCGTCGAACCTCGAACACGTAATTCAAGACCGCCGCTGCCGCCTCGTTCGCAATTCCCTTGCCCCAGAATGCCCGATAAGTATTCCAGCCCATTTCCATCACAGTTGATTGTTCTCTGAAGAAGGCCCCCACACTGCCGACGAGCTGGCCAGTCTGCTTATCCTCTATAGCCCACCAACCAGCTCCGTGGACGAGCCATAATCCAGCATGTGACGTGAAGATTCTCCAGGCCGTCTGACGGTCAGCTGAGCCTAAGTGAACTGAGCTCTCCGGATTCGCCAAATGGTCTGCAAATAAATCGAAGTCCGTGCGCCGATATTCGCGAAGGGTAAGTCGTTCTATCTGGAGGTGCGGTACGGAAGCGGTGAACGCGTGATTCATCAGAGGTGCATCCTTAATTGTGTCAATGGTGATTGCCAGTCCGGTATTGGTCGTTAGCGCACCAACGGAGAAAGAACTTTTTTCGACTCTCGGAATGCTTCAACGAGCGGCTTGGCGTCGTTTGTGAGCTCCATCGTTCCCCCGCACTGATTCGCAGCGACAGCTGGCGCTGTCGTCTCGGCGGCAGGCGTAGCGACGACAATATACGAGGCACTTGTCTCCCAGTACGGTCCCCAGCAATAACAGGCATCTTCCGCAAGCACTGTTACCGATTTCGAGATATTCCCGCGAAGAGTTTCCGTAACCTCAAGTGTAACGAGCTTGCCACCACAAGGTGGCCGCTGGGCTGAATGCTCCCAACAGCCCTTCCATGGCTTGTAATCGCTCTCATCCACAGCCGTTACAGTTCCAATAAACGCAATCTTTGCCGACTGTGCGATTTCGCTCGGCGGCAACGGTATGCATTCACTTGCGTGGCTTGATCCGTGCAGGAGGAGTCCAAATACAATTGCGATTGATCTCATTTTGCTTAAGTAGCTAAACTTGAAATATTTACAACGCCTGCTTCTGCCGCGTCCGCCATCGGAACAGTTCATTCGCAGGGAAAGAATTTAGTCAAAAATTCCTGCGCTGGATCCCTCGTCGGAACGTCGTCCATGAGACCGGGCCTGTCTCTGTAGACGTCACTCATGAATGCCATGGCAATAGAAGGCACCTGTTCTTCTGGCGAACCGACTAAGCAGAATATGGTTCGCGGAACCGTCATCGAATGACCATAGACTTCCCTTCGAGGATCCCAGCCCTTTCTGCCCACGCTCTATTCCTCGCTTTCCGCGTTCGTACTCAGGCGAGTGCGACGAACTCTTATCGGACATTATGAAGCACCCCATAAGGATTTATCATGCCACGTCGCAACGAGGAACCAGGACGCCCCGCCTGTGTCGAGCAAAACAGAGCATAGTGCGATGACTGATGTACCGAAGGAGCCAAAGCCAAACAACATACTCGCCAAGACGAGAAGCGTCCCGACCATTGGAATTCCAGAGACATTTGAAATGCCATCGAGACTTCCACGCCGACGGTTGATCCACCAGAGCCGAATGAAAGATAAGTAGAAGTTCAAAGCGCCTAGTGCGAACGCCCCGACAGCGAAGGCGACCGCGGTAAAGTCTGCATGATTAGCACCATACGACTTAACTATAGATGCAGCTGATAAGGCCAGTGGCGATAAACAAATACAGGCACCGATGGTGCGTCGAACGTAAATAGTCATGCGTAGCTTAGTCTCTCCATAGCTGCTGCAGTCGGCCCACTTCTCGCAATGCTTGAAGGCGCGTTGCTGGCTGTTAGGCGCGCTCGTTCAAATTGGCGGACCCGCGAAAGACTGGTTCGCGGACGTCGATGAAATGCTCCAACGACTCGTCGCGGAATCGTATGCAATCCCATTGCTGCGCCGAAGCGCTTGCAGCCGCTCATTGACGGTTGTGTCAGCGCTCTCGCTCGGGGATGCGCCGGCTCTGCGAATATTGAGGCGCAGTGCCTCATTTCGAATAGTCGTCACTCCCAACAGTTCATCCAAACGCAACGGCCGCTTTGCGAGCGTTTCAACGATCAAACGATCCATGGCCAGATATTCCAGTTTCATTGTGAATCCGCAAAGCGGTCGATCATTTATCTAATCTCGGAAGCCGACTACAATTCGACAAGATAATAGCTTGCTTTGAAATAAACATGGAAAAAATACTGATCGTGACAGGCGCCAGTCGTGGCATCGGCGCTGCCATTGCACGCCGGGCGGCGGCAGATGGCTGGGTGGTAGCCGTGAACTACCAGCGCGATGCGGATGCGGCGGCGCGCGTGGTGGCAGACATTGAAGCTACTGGTGGCCGGGCGCTGGCGGTGCAAGCGGACGTGGCATGCGACGAGGATATCGAACGGCTGTTTGCGACCGTTGAACGGGAACTGGGACCGGTCACGGGACTGGTGAATAATGCCGGCATCACCGGCGGGCTGGGTCCTTTCGCCGATACGAAGCCGGCGACCGTGGAGCAGGTGTTCCGCACCAATGTGCTTGGCCTGATGCAGGCCAGCCGCCGCGCGCTGGCCGCATTCCGTCAACATGGACAGGGCGGGGTGATCGTCAATATCAGCTCCACCGCGGCGACGGCGGGCAGCCCGAACGAGTACGTGGCATACGCGGCCAGCAAGGCGGCGGTCGATACCTTCACCATGGGTCTTGGCAAGGAGCTTGCGCCAGAAGGCATCCGCGTGTGCGGCGTTGCGCCGGGAACCACGCAGACCGATATCCATGCCACCTCCGGCGATGCGGGACGCCCGGCGCGCGTGGCGGGCCGCATCCCGATGGGCCGCGTCGGCGAGCCGGAAGAAATCGCTGAAGCGGCAGTGTGGCTGTTGTCGCCGGCGGCACGCTACATCAGCGGTACGACAATCCGCGTATCCGGCGGGGCCTGAATCACCACTCGATAGAGAGCAGCCGCGTCGCCATGCGCGGCCAGCACAAGGAACTCAGTTCATCGCGCGAGGCCCAGCGGAAACCGTCCGCTTCCGGTGTCGGTTCGCCGGTACGCTGGTGGGGGAAGAAGCTGGTGCAGCGCAGGTGATCTAGGCTGCACAGTTGCTCCCCGACTTCCACTTTGAACAGGTGAAGGCGCTTGTCGGGGCGATAGGTGAATTCGCCCAGGTCTTCGAACAGGCCGGCATCGAAATCCAGCCCGGTCTCTTCGAACAGTTCGCGCCGTGCCGATTGCAGTGGCGTTTCGCCGGGGTCTTGCAGTCCTTTGGGGATGTCCCAGCTGGCGGTCCCGGTGACATGGCAAAGCAGTATTTGGCGGGCGGAATTGAGCACCAGGGTGCCACATGAAACTTGCTGCATGTCCTTGTTTCCTTTGCTTTTTTACCATATTTTACTATTTCCCAATTACTAGTAATGGTACTCTAAGGAAACTTCTCGACAGTCACAAGGTGCTGTTATAAAGTGTGAGAATTCAGAAGGCGTGCCCCAGCGCCCGGTCTTACTATCCAACCCCAAAACCATCGCGTACGCATGCTCACAAGGCAAGCGACGCTGTTTTATTGCCGACGTTTCTTGCCAAGAGGGCCATTATGCCAAAGCTGCACCAGACGCCTGTCCTGTTCGCCCTTGCCGGAGCACTGCTCGTGCAGCCTGCCGCGCATGCCGGGCACACGGCAGGACAGGACGGCAGCTGGACCTTCGGCGGCTTCGGCACCCTGAGCGCCGTCCATTCGAGCGAGAAGCAGGCCGACTACGCGGCCAATCCGCTCAACCCGGGCGAGGCCGGCGCCACGCGCGACTGGAGTTATGCCGTGGACAGCCGGCTCGGCGCGCAGCTTACTTACAACAACGGTGGCCACTGGTCGGCCGTCCTGCAGGTTGTGGCGGAACGTGACCTCACGCACTCGTGGACGCCGAAGGTTGAATGGGCCAATGTGCAATACCAGGTATCGCCGGAACTGAGCCTGCGCGTCGGCCGTATCGCGCTGCCGCTGTTCCTGGCCGGGGACTACCGCAAGGCCAGCTATGCGCTGACTTCCGTGCGCACGCCGGTCGAACTGTATGCCTCGCTCCCAATCAGCAATAGCGACGGCATTGATGCGAGCTACCGCTGGAACTTTGGCAGCGTGAAGAATACGACACAAGTGCTGTTCGGCGGCACCAGCGTGCCGCTGTCCGACGATACCCGCGTCAAGGCGCACGAGCTGGCGGGCATTTCCAACACCAGCACGTACGGAGCGCTGACAGTGCGCGCCACTGCCATCCAGGGCGAGCTGGAAACGCCGTTGTTGCAAGAGCTGTTCTCCGCCATGCGCCAGTTTGGCCCGCAAGGTGAAACGCTGGCGCGCCGTTATGAACCGGACCGCAAGCGCGCCACGGTGCTCAGCATCGGTGCCTCCTATGATCCAGGCAACTGGTTCGTGATGGGCGAAGTAGGGCGTGTCAACGCGCGCTCGATGCTGGGCGATAAGTCCGCTGGCTATATCAGCGGCGGTTATCGCCTGGGCAGCTTCACGCCATACGGCACCTTCAGCAAGGTGGTCGCGAATACCCCGAACCGGGTCGCCGGGCTGGACCTGTCGATGCTGCCGCCTGCTTATGCGCCGGCTGCCCAGCGCCTCAACATGGAATTGAATGGCTTGCTCAGCATGATTGCGGAACAGGATAGCACCAGCCTGGGCCTGCGCTGGGATGCTGGCCGCAATGCCGCCGTCAAACTGCAGTTCGATCACGTGCGCCCGCGCAGCGGCACCAGCGGTACGCTGTCGAACATCCAGCCTGGCTACCGTTACGGCCGAAGCTTCGGCGTATTCAGCGCCTCGGTGGACTTCGTGTTCTGATGGGGGAGTTCGCGATGACCAGGAAACTCCTTTGCGGCCTGCTATTGATGCTGCTTGCCGGCGCTGCCGCCGCTGCCGAACTGGTAGTGGTGGTGTCGGCGCGCAGCGCCATTACAACCCTGCGCGCGGAGCAGGTGGCCGATATCTTCCTGTCCGAGGCAACGCGCTTTCCGGATGGCGGCGAAGTGGTTGCGCTCGATTTACCGATCGGCTCCCCGCTGCGCGACGACTTTTACCTGAAGGTTGCCAACCGCACGCCGGCCTTGATGAAGGCCTATTGGACCAAGAGGATTTTCACCGGTCGTGGCCAGCCGCCGCGCGAACTGCCCAACAGCCAGGCCGTGCGCAAGCTGGTGGCCGATAACCCAACCCTGATCGGCTACATCGACCGCAGCGCGCTCGATGCCAGCGTGCGTCCAGTGCTGGTGGTGCATTGATCATGAAACGCTGGCTGCGCATGTGCCTGGAGACGCAAGTCTCGCTGCCCCTGTTCACGATTGTCCTGCTGGCTGTGGTGTGGGGCACCACGCTGCATTTCATCGACAGCGAGGAAGCCGCCTCGCGCGCACTGGCCGCCGAATCGGCCGGCGAACTGATCGCCACCTATGAAGCGCAGGTGGCGCGCAGCATCAACGGCATCGAGCAAACCTTGCAAGTGTTGAAGTACAGCGCCGAAATCCAGGGCGCGAGCGGCGCCTTGCCGGAGCTGCAGGCGCATGGGTTGCTGCCATCGGGCCTGGTGTTCATCGTCAGCATTGTCGACTCCCAGGGCAATACGGTTGCCAGCAATCCGGCTGCAGCTCCGATCAATGTCGCGCGGCAGGAGTACTTCAGCTTCCATCAACAGCATCGCAGCAATTACACCTTCATTTCGCACGCGATGCGCGACGAGGCGAACCCGGACTGGCACCTGCATTTCACGCGCCGGCTCGACGACAAGCATGGAGAATTTGCAGGCGTGGTGATCGTGGAAGTCGATCCCGCTTATTTCACCAGCGGCTATGAACGTAGCCGCCTGGGCGAGCAGGGCATGCTCGGCCTGGTCGGCGACGACGGCGTGGTGCGCGCGCGGCGGGTCGGCGACAAGCAGTCTTTCGGACAGCGACTGGACTTGGCGGCGCTGCAGGCGCGCCGCGGCGTCCCGGTGGCCAGCAAGATCGATGGCATCAAGCGCTATACGGCAGTACGCCAGCTGGCCGGACTGCGGTTGAGCGCAATGGTGGGGCTGGCGGAACAGGAGCAGATGGCCGGCTTCGTGGCCCAGCGCCGCCAGCTGCTGTGGGAAGCGGTCGTCGCCAGTGCGGTGCTGATCCTGCTGGCCGCCCTGGTCTGGGCTTGCGTCTGGCAGGGGGCCAAGGCGCGCCGCCGCATTCGCCGCGCACAGGAAACCTACGCCGCCGCATCCGAATCGAACATGGACGCGTTTTTTGTCCTGCGCGCCATCCGCAACAAGGAGGGCGTGGTGGTGGACTTCAAGTTCGCCGCGGTCAACCTGCGTGCCGAGCAACTGACCGGCCGCAGCCGCAGTGAGCTGCGCGCGCAAACGCTGTGCGGCTGGATGCCGGCGGCACGCCATAACGGCATGTTCGAACGTCTGGCGCTGGTGACCAGGAACGGCGGCGTGCATCAGGAAGAGGGCCCGAACCTGGTGCCGCAGTTGCAGGCGGATTGGCTGCATTGGCAGGTGGTCGGGGTGGAAGGCGGCGTGGTTGCCATCGTGCGCGATATCAGCGAGCGCAAGCGTGCCGAAGATCGCATCTACCACATGGCGCACCACGACACCCTGACCGGCCTGCCGAACCGCAGCCTGGTCTGCGACCGCCTGGAGCAATCGATCGCCCATGCCGAGCGCAATAAGGAATCGGTGCTGGTGGCCTTCATCGATCTCGATAGCTTCAAGCTGGTCAACGATACGCTGGGCCACAACGCCGGCGACGAATTGCTGAAGGAAGTGGCTGGCCGCATGGTGGGCTGCGTGCGCCGCGAAGACACTGTGGGCCGCTTCGGCGGCGACGAATTCGTGCTGGTGCTGCCGCACGTGAACGACAACCCGCAGGTGCTGGTGCCGCTGCTGAACAAGATCCTGGAATCGGTGGTGCAGCCGATCATGCTGGAAGGGCAGAAGATGCAGGTGAGCTGCTCGATCGGTGTCTCCGTCTACCCGCGCGATGGCCGCGACGCCGCCACCCTGATGATGCATGCAGACGCCGCCATGTACCGCGCCAAGGACAGCGGCAAGAACAACTGCCAGTTCTATACCCACGAAATGAACGCCGGGCTGGAGGAAAAGCTGGCACTGACGGAAGGCTTGCGCAAGGCACTGGAAGAGCATCAGCTTTCGTTGGCCTACCAGCCCAAGGTGAACCTGGAATCGGGACGCATGTTCGGCGTGGAAGCCTTGCTGCGCTGGCAGCACCCGCAGCGCGGCGCCATATCGCCGGCCCAGTTCATTCCTTTGGCGGAAGAGCACGGCCTGATCATCCCGATCGGCGAGTGGGCCTTGCGCGAAGCGTGCCGCCAGGCCTTTTCCTGGCAGGAGGCCGGCTTGTCGCCGCTGGTGGTGTCGGTCAATGTCTCGGCGCGCCAGTTCGACGATCCGCGCCTGGTCGAGCGTGTCTCCGCGGCCCTGGAGTGGAGCGGCCTGGACCCGCGATGGCTGGAGCTGGAAGTCACGGAGAGCATGATCATGCGCGACACCGCGCAGTCGGTGGCCAAGATGCGCCAGCTCGAAGCAATGGGCATCACGCTGGCGATCGACGATTTCGGCACCGGATATTCCAGCCTCGCCGCGCTGAAATCGTTCCCGATCAGCCGCCTGAAGATCGACCAGAGCTTCGTCCGCGACCTGGTAGGCAACCCGGACGACCAGGCCATCACTTGCGCCATCATCTCGCTGTCGCACCAGCTCGACATGCGCGTGATCGCGGAAGGCGTGGAGACGGAACAGCAGCGCAGCTTCCTGCAGCAGCACGGCTGCGACGAGATCCAGGGCTATCTGTTCAGCCCTCCGGTGCCGCCGCAGAAGATCACGGCCATGCTGCTCGGCGAAGAATCGGGTGCCAAGGTTACAATGCTTGCTTCCTGATTAATGAGCAAGCATTCAATGAGCGAATACAGCAACGACATCTATACCGAACCTTCCGGCATCGACCTGGACACGCTGGCCAACCTCGGCCCGCTGACCGCCATGGCAGGGGTGTGGGAAGGGCAGCGCGGCCTCGATATCAAGCCAAAGGCCGATGGTCCGCGCAAGCAGGCCTATGTCGAGCGCATCGAGCTGCAGCCGATCGATCCGGTGACCAACGGGCCGCAACTGTTCTACGGCTTGCGCTACGTCCTGATCGTCAACAAACCAGACAACGTCAAGACTTACCACGAGCAGGTTGGCTACTGGCTGTGGGAACCGGCCACCAATACCGTGATCCAGACCCTGGCCATCCCGCGCGGCCAGATCGCCATGGCCTCCGGCACCGCGGCACCGGACGCCAAGTCTTTCGAGCTGGTGGCCCGGCGCGAGCAGAATACTTACGGCATCTGCTCCAATCCATTCCTGGAATTCGGCTTCAAGACCACTGAGTATCGCATCAAGGTCACCATCAACGACGACGGCACCTGGGGTTACGAGGAAGACACCGTCATGCTCTTGCGCGGCAAGGAATCGGAACCGTTCCACCACCTCGACCGCAACGTGCTGCATAAGGTGGCCGAGCCGACCCCGAATCCCTTGGCGCGCAAGTAATCAGGCGTGGTCCGCCTGGTTTGCCAGGGCAGGTAGCTGCCACACGCACCAGGCGGCGGCAATGCCGATCGAGGCCACCACCAGGCCGACGCCGGTAACCACCTGGTCGTTGAGGGAATAGGCATTGCACAGGCGCTGTGCCATGTCCTGGTACAGCAGGCCGGCGATGGCCATCATGGCGCAGAAATTCCCGAGGAAGAATAGCTGGATGACCGCCGCTGCCCGCGCCAGCGCACCCGGCAGCAGGAAGCCAAGCATGAACAGGCTGGCGAACTTGCCCGCTTCGGCCAGCGGCATCGTCAGCGGCTGTTCGAGCGCGCGCGGCACCATCCAGTATGCGCTGGCCAGCAGCAGCCAGACAAGGCCTGCCAGGCCATGCGCATCCCATCGCGCCACTGCGCCAGCCACCCGCGCCGACTTGCCCGTGAGCGCGCGGCCGGCCAATGCGCCACCGACGGCGATCATGGGAAGCTGGACCACCATATGCAAGGCCATCGACGCCTCAAGCGGCCCGCGCAGGAGCAGCGCTGCCACTACCAGGGTGCCGCCCGCCAGGGCAAGCCCGCCCGCGCCGCGAATCGCCGTGCTCATTGCGCCAGCTCCAGCGCAGCAGCCAAAGCCGCCTCCGGTTGCTCATAATCGACCACCTGCGCCAAGCGGCCATCCGGCGTCACGATATGGAAGGCAGCGTTGTGCTGGAATTCCCCCATTTCGGCCGGCAGCACGATGATCCCGACCTGGTCCAGCAAGGCTTGGCGCTGCGCCGCATCGGGCACTGCCGCGAACTGCCAGATCGCGGGCTCGGCCCGCATGCGCGCTGCATAACGCGCCAGGTCGTCCAGTGCATCGCGCGGGTCAAAGGAAATCGTCAACAGCCGCAGCTTGTCCTGCAGGCCGCGCGCAAGAATTTCACGCTGCATCTGCTGCAGTTCGGTGCCCTGTACCGAACACACGGCGTTGCAGCGCGCATAAAAGAACGTCACGATCGCGGGCCGCGGGTCGCCAGCCAGCAGGACCGGTAGCGGCACGGTTGTCGCACCGGGCAGCGCGAGCGCGACCCGGGGCAGGGCCAGCGGCGCCTCGGCAACAGCCAGGCGCCGGCCGTCTTCGGTGGCGACCACCCGGAATCCCATGGTGGCCTGCCACAGCGCCGCGCCGGCCACGACCGCCATGCAGGCAACCAGCGCCAGTGTGCGCGTCAAGTCTCCTTGCCTGAAGTCTCTTTGCCTCAAGTCTCCTTTAATCGGCTGGTTTGGCGAGTTTGGCGAGATCGTCGTCTCCATTGAACGGGTCCTTGCGCTCTGCGGTCGCGTCACGTGCCGCCTTGACCGCATCCGGCGCCACCTTGGCCGCGCTATTGCCGAAGTTGCCGCGGATATGGCTCAACACAGCCGCGATCTCCGCGTCGCTCAACTTATCCTTAAACGGCGGCATCTGTCCGTTATATGCCGAACCTTTCACGGTCAGCTTGCCCGTCACACCGTGCAGCAGGATGGCGGCGGCGACGTTTTCCGCGCCGGTCACCCATTCCGAGCCTGCCAGCGGTGGAAACACGCCCGGCAAGCCGGCGCCGCTCGCCTGGTGGCAAGCCACGCACTGCGCGGCATATAGCTGGGCCCCGTCGACCGCGCCGCCGGCGCCGGCCGCGCCACCAGCCTTGGCCTGCAGCGTCGCGATCGTGCGCCGGTCGCCCAGCGCCGGATCATCGTCCCGCACGGTGAGGATATAGCCGATCGCCCAGGCCAGCGCCACGCCAACGCCAAACAGGACGTACCAGGGAATCGGCCGGTCCTTCTCGGTCGGGTCGGGATTCTCGCGCTGCTGCGCGCCAAAATCATTTTGCGGCATTGGACCCTCCTTCCTTCCCGGCCAGCGGCGCCGGCAGTACCGGGTAAGTGTGGTCCAGCGCCTGCAGGTAAGCCACCAGGTCCAGCACCTCCGGCTTGGCCACCACCACCTTGCCCACGGGCTTGAAGCCAGGCGGCAGGTTCACCACCCGGTCGCCAGGTTCCGCTGCTTCCTTGTAATCGAACAGGTAAGGGTAGGACGGCATGATCGAGCCCGGCACATAAGCACGCGGCTGGAACATATGCCCCAGGTGCCAGTCGGCGCTCGGCTGGCGTGCCCCGATATTGAACAGGTCAGGTCCGGTGCGCATGGTGCCCAGCAAATGCGGCGTATCGTAGTAATAGTCCGCCGCTACCGAGGCCCGTCCCCAGCCGCGCTGGTCGTCCGGTGCCTGCGCCTTGTCGCGCGGCTGCTGCGAATGGCAATACACGCAGCCATTCCTGATGTAGACCTCGCGTCCGCGCAGCTGCTGCGCGGTGTAGGGCTTCAGGCCGGCCGGCGCCTCGCCCGCGCGCAACTGCACATGCGGCACGATCACCAGCGCTGACGTCGCGAGGGCCAGCGTCACCATCGCGCCGCCCAGGAGTTTGAGTTCGTCTTGCATATCAGGCTCCCGCGAGCTTGCTGGCCGGTGCGGGCGAATCGCTGTGCGTGTGCAGCAGCGCAGCGCCGACCCGACGCGGTCCATAGCGCAGCGCCATTGCGGCAAAATGCCAGGCAAAAACCAGGTGGCCGATGGTCATGATGGCGCCGCCGATCGAGCGGCTCTTCAGCCAGGGAATGGTCACGTTGACCGACTCCATGAAGGGACGCGCGGCATCCAGCATGGCCAGGCCTTGCAGCCAGCCGCCGATCGTCAGGCCGACGAAATAGATGCCGAAACCTGCCACCACCAGCCAGAAATGCCAGGCAATCAGTTTGGGATAAGGCCACTCCCAGGCCATCACGCGCGGCATGACGAAGTAGATGGCGCCGAACATCACCATCGAGAAGAAGCCATACAGCCCGAGGTGCGCGTGCGCCACCGTGAAGTGGGTAAAGTGCGTCACCGTATTCACGCTGCGCAGGGCTTCGATCGAGCCCTGGATCGAGCTGAGGGTGTACATCATGCCGCCCAGGACGATAAAGCGCAGCGTCGGCGAATACACCAGCTTCGAGAAATGCCCGCGCATGGTCATGTGCTGGTTGATGGAGAACGAAATCACGGGGATCACCATCATCACGCTCTGCACGATCGATAGCGTGATCAGCCAGCCCGGTACAGGGCCGCCGATCAAATGGTGGCCGCCCACCTGCCCATAGAAGAAGGCAAGCGTCCAGAACCCCAGCAGCGACAGGTTGTATGATTGCACCGGGCGTCCGATGATCTTTGGCAGGAAGTAGTACACCGACGCCACCGCCATCGGCGTGTAGAACAGCCCCAGCACGTTATGCCCGAACCACCAGTTCATCGCCGCCTGCTGCACGCCGAAGTGCACTGCCGGCAGGTTCCCGATCAGGAACAGGATAGGGAACCAGAACAGCGCCGCGCCCATATACCAGATCGACACGTACAGGTGATGTACTTTGCGGCTTTGCAGGGTGTACACCAGCGGCAGGCCGACCAGGGCGCCGCCTGCCACCAGCAGCAAGTCCACCTGCCAGGGAATTTCCAGCCATTCAAGGCCATCGCTGATGCCGGCCGCAATGCAGCCCAGGCCCGCGATCAGGCCCGCATTCCACAGCATGGCGCCGAAAATGGCAAAGCGCCCGCCGACCAGATGCGTCTTCAGCAGGCGTGGCAGGAGCCAGATCGCAATGCCGAGCGCCGCCATCGGCGCCCAGCCGTAGGCCACCGCATTGAGGTGAATGGTGCGGATGCGGCCGAACGTCAGCCAGGGATACTGCACCAGCCAGTCCGGCTCATGCAGCTTGATGGAACTGGTGAGTCCCGCTGCTGTCGCCACCAAGAGCCACACCACGGAACAGGAAAGAAAAACAAAGGTGACAAAAGCACTCGAACGGTCCGCCTCCACTCGTTCCGCCAACTCCTGCTGCATGGCGGCATGCTCGGCGGGGCTGGGTGCCCGCCGTTCCTGACCATCCACCGGCAGCGCCAGCCCGGCGCGCTGCTCCGGGCTGGCTGCCGGTTCCTCGCCGTGGCCGATCTCGCCCGGCGAGAAGATGACATTGGCGGCCGCCGAGGTGGCGTTGAACAGGCGATGCCGCAGCGACCAGATGAATACCAGCAGGCCGCTGACAGACAGGATGAAGGACGACAGGAGAATGGTGACGGTATCCACTTTTAACCTTCCCGCCCGTCGATGCGGGCCTGGCTTAAGTAAGGCGCATACACGAACAGGTAGAGAAGGAAGGCGGCCGACCAGGCCAGTGCCGAGCCAAGCAACAGGAAGTCACGCATTCCAGCGGGAACTATATTGGCACACAAACGGGCCACCGCGCCAGCCTGCAGCAAAAGATACATTGCGCTTTCGGCCGGGCCGGCGCGCAGCATGCGGCCCGTGTGGCCAAGGGCCGTGCGGGTGATCATGCCAAGGATCAGGCCGGACATGCCGCCCACTGCCAGAGCGTGGAAGGCGCTGCTGGCCGAACCGATGCCCAGCGCCGCAAAGCCCAGCAGCACCAGGCCGGCCACGATCCAGGCGTAAGCCAGGTGCAGGATCCACAGCAAAGGCACGCGCACGGTGGCAAACGGCGCCCAAGCGGCCAGCCGGATCGCGTTGACCGCCGCCGCCGCGAAAGCCAGCAGCGCCACCACGAAGCCCGGCAAGCCCGTCACCCAGGCCAGCGCTGTCGCCAGCAGCAGGGTGATGCTGGCCTTTTCGCGCCACGCCACGGTAAGCGGTTGGCTGCCCGGCGCGCCGTTACGCGTGAACATGGGGATCACGCGGCCGCCCATCACCGCCTCGAGGACCGTGATCATCAGGATCGCCCCGTGCACGGGAGTCAGCGGCGACAGGGCAATCCAGCCATTGGCCGCAGCATGGAACAGCAGGTTGGCCACCGACAGCAAGGCCAGGATGGCGCAGATCGGGTAGTTGCGTTTGCTTCGTGCCAGGTAAAGCACGCGGCCGAAAGCCACCGCGCACAACGGCAGGAACAGGCCATCGACGATCAGCGCCGGCACGCCGGGCGCCAGCAGCATGGCGATGCGGCCGCCTATCCACAGCACGGCCAACCCTGCAAGCTGGCCGCCGGCCGGCGTCTGCAGGTTGGTCCAGTTGCGGCCAGCGGTAAACAGGAAGCCGACAATCACCGCGCCGCCAAAAGCGAACACCATTTCATGCATATGCCATAGCATGTTGGCCGCGGGCATGGCGGGCAGCATGCCCTTGTAGGCCAGCAGCCACACTGGCACCGACAGCATCGCCAGCGCAGCCGCCAGCAGGTAGAAAGGGCGGAAACCCAGTCGCAGCAGCGGATGCGGCTGCCCGGCTGGCGTGGGTTCGGTGGGAATATGGATGCTGCGCATGGCGGGCCTCATGTTCTTAAGATGTATAATGAATGCTACATTAGGCCCGTGGCCAAAGCAATATTTTGAATGCATCTTTATGTGACGCAGATCATGAGACTGACATCCTTCACCGACTACACCCTGCGTTCGCTGATGCACCTGGGCATGAACCGCGACAAGCTGGTCACGATCCAGGAGATCGCCGACCTGCATGACATCTCGAAAAACCACCTGACCAAGGTGATCCACCAGTTGGGCGCCAGCGGCCTGGTGGAAACCGTGCGCGGCCGGCACGGCGGCCTGCGCCTGAACCGCGAGCCGGAGGATATCAATATTGGCGAAGTGGTACGCGATAGCGAATCGGACTTCCATATCGCCGAATGCTTCGAAGCCGATGCCGGCCACTGCGCCTTCCTGCGCGATTGCGCCCTCAAACGCAAGCTGGGCGAAGCCACCGAAGCCTTCCTGCATGTACTGGATGGCATGACGTTGGCCGACATCCTGCCTGGCCCCCATGGCGGCAACAGCGGCAAGGGCGGGGAGAAAACCATCATCCTTCAGAAAATGCGCATTTAATCTGCATCTTTATTGACGCAGTTTAAGGCAAACATGTATTATGGGTGCATGTTTAGCCGAGAAGGAGCCATACCCATGCTGTCCGCAGAACACCGTGCCATCGTCACCGCCACCGTCCCGATCCTGGAGCAGGGCGGCGAAGCCCTGACCCGCCATTTCTATCAAACGCTGTTCACCGATTTCCCGCAGGTGAAGCCATTCTTCAACCAGGCCCACCAGCACAGCGGCGACCAGCAGCGCGCCCTGGCCAACGGCATCCTGATGTACGCCAAGCATATCGAGCGCCTGGAAGCGCTGGGCCCGCTGGTAAACACCATCGTCACCAAGCACGTTGCGCTGCAAATCCAGCCTGAACACTACCCGATGGTCGGCGCCAGCCTGCTGAAGGCCATCCGCGAAGTGCTCGGCTCGGAGACCGCGACCGACGCCGTCCTGGAAGCATGGGGCGCCGCGTACGGCCAGCTGGCCGAGATCCTGATCGGCGCCGAAGGCAAGACTTATGAAGCCGCCGCGGCCGCGCCGGGCGGCTGGATGGGCGCGCGCCAGTTCATCGTGGCGGCCAAGCGGGTCGAAAGCGAGGAGATCACCAGTTTCGTATTCCGTCCCGCCGATGGCCTGCCGGTGCTGGACTTCACGCCGGGCCAATATATCGGCATCCGCGTGGTGGTGGACGGCCAGGAGCAGCGCCGCCAGTACTCGCTATCGGCGGCTCCCAACGGCCAGACTTACCGGATCAGCGTCAAGCGCGAAGAGAGCGGCATGGTGTCGGGCTTCCTGCATGCGAACCTGAACGAGGGCGATAGCGTGGACCTGTTCCCGCCAACCGGCGCCTTCACGCTGGCGGAAGGCAGCCGCCCGGTCGTTCTGATTTCCGGTGGCGTCGGCATCACGCCGACCCTGGCCATGCTGGAGCAGGCGCTGGAAACCGGCCGTGAAATCCGCTTCATCCACGCGGCCCGCCACGCTGGCGTGCACGCCTTCCGCGACCATGTCGACGGCCTGGCCCAGCGCCATCCGCAACTGAAGCGCCATTACATTTATGCGGAAGACCGCGCGGGCCATCCGCAAGCCGATGCGGTCGGCCTGCTGGGCAACAAGGAGTTGGGCGAATGGCTGCCGCAATCGCGCGACGTCGACGCCTACTTCCTCGGCCCGGTGCCGTTCATGCAGGCCGTGAAGCGCAGCCTGCGCGAACTGGGTGTACCGGAAGCGCAGACCCACTACGAGTTCTTCGGCCCGGCCAAGGCCCTCGACTGAGTCCTTTACAGCGGCTCCAGCTTGGGGCCGCGCAGCCCCACCAGCAGGGCGCGGCCGGAAGGCGCGATACGGTACTCGCCGTAGCGCGCCTTTTCATATCGCTTTGCCTCGCCTTCCTTGAAGAACCATCCGTCGCTGGCCAGCATCCAGCGGCCATCCTTATTCTCCAGCCTTACCTGGATTGTCCCGTCACCGGGCGGTGCTGCATCGTGCTTGTAGCCGACAAGCTCGAGGACATGGTCCGGACCCAGTCGCCCGACGGCGTATGTCGCTCTGCTGTTTTCGCTGGGCTGTTCGCCCGCCGGCAGCCTGACGAACAGGCGCATATAGTCGCCCTGCATCAGCGAACGCGGATCACGCGGCCCCAGTTCGACGAAGGCCACCTGGCCGCTTGCGATCAAGCCTTCGTTGCGTACCACCACCGCATTCGCAATCGCCAGCGCTGCAAGCCCGCTGAGCGCCAACCCGGCATGTACCAGGCCGCTGCGCAGTGGCGTTTGCGGCGCGGCGGCCTGCCGTTTCACGCGGCGTAACGGTACCAGGCAGAATGCCAGCAAGAGCGCCCCGGCCATGGCAAATAATCCAGCCTTATGCGCCAGCGGCAGCGACAGGTCGTAGTACGCGCTACCCACGCCCCATGCCGCCGCAATGCCGCAGGCCAGTGCCAGCCGGTAGCGGCCATCGGCAACGCAGGCGGCGAGCAGCAAGAGCGGCATGCCCATGGCCGGGACAAAGAAGGTGAATCCGGCCACCACCAAGGCGACGCCCAGGCACCACCATTGACGCACGGCAGGCAGGGCGCGCGCCAGGATCGCCGCGGCGGCGGCCGTGCACGCAAGCGACACCGCGCAAGTGAGGGGCTGCAGCGCCCGCGCGGCGCCTGTGCCATGCACCATGAGCGCAGCGGGGGACAACAATGCCGGGCCAGCCCAGACGGCGAAGCCGCCCAGCGTGAACACCAGCCAGCCGGACAGGAATGGCTCGGCTATGGTGCCTAAACTGGGCGCGCGGGCAAATTGGCGGCCTGCCATCCATAGCGCAGCAACGGCATGCAATGCAAACCACCACACGTCGCCATGCTTGCCGAGTTCGGATTCGGACGGCACCAGGGCCGGCACCAGCATGGCCGCGCAAATGCCGCCAAGGATGGTGCGCACCCACGCTTGCGGCACCAGGCCAGCCAATAGTACGGCGAGCGCCGCCATCAGCAGTGCGGCAAGGCGGTGATCCATCAGCATGAACAGGCTGAAGCCCAACACCCCGCCCGCCGACAGCAGCAGCGGAAACGCCGCCTGTTCGAGCAACATCGGGACTGTTTTCCGGCGCAACAGCACGACGGAAGCTGCCACCAGCAGCGCCGCGACTGTCGCGTTGCTGCCATGGCCGGCATTGAGATATTCAATCAGCAGCCCGATCAGCAAGAGGATCGGAACGGCGGCAATCCACGCCCCGAGCCCCATCAGCAGCACGATATGCCACGGCCGCGTATCGCTGCTGCCGGCGGCGATGGCCTGCGCCTCGTCGAGAATCTGTTGCAAGCCGTCGCGGTTCATGCCTGGCCTCCCGCGCGATGTTTTGCCAGCAGCCTGCTGGCGGCAAACGAAACGAGGGCGATGGCGAGCAAGCCGGATGCGATGAATATGGTAAACCGGTCGCAGCCCATCGCATCGAGGATTTTCGCAAATGCGATGACGGCGACGTACAACAGGGCCAGGCAGGCAATGCTGGTGGACGCCAGGTCGTACAGCGCCAGGGTTGCAGTAGCTGCACCGACCAGCAGGGCGGCGAGCATGATCGGGCCCATGCCCTGGTCGAAGGCCAGCACGCTGGCCGGCAAGGCGATATACCCCATGGCCAGCAGCACTGCCAGGCGCAATGACCAGATGCCGCTGCCGGTATAGCGCCGCAACGGCGGCAGCATCACGGCGGGCAGCAGCAGGGACAGCACCCACGCGGCGGCGACCAGGCCAAACGACACCTCGTAATGGGACCAGCCGCCTTCGGCCTTGAGCCAGAGCGCAATCGCGGTGGAGGCGACCGCCAGCCAGGGCGTCCACAACACTTCGCTGCGCAGCACCAGGCATAGCGGCAGGCCGAGGACGGTCCAGAGGGCGAACAGCTGCCAGGGATCGGCCCCGGTCTGGTAAGTCTGGCCGATGCAAGCGAACAAGGCGCCGCTTGCCAGGAAGGAGAACAGGGTGGCCACAACGCGAACGCGCGGAATCAGCGACGCGGCAAGCAGGCCGACCGCGACAGCCGCCTGCATGACGCCGATACGGCCGAAGCGGCCCAGCACGTCCCAATTCGAGGCAATCCAGAACATCAGGCCAAGCCCGCACAATCCCGCGCCGGCGACGGCGACAGCTTGCGGCAAGCGTGACGGGAGCCAGCCTGGCTGGCCGCGCAGGCCCGCCATCAATTCGAGTTCCGTGGTGGAGCGGTGGTCAAGCTGGTGGCGCGCAGCCAGTTCCAGCAAGGTTTGTCGCAAGCTCATGTTTCCTCTTCAGCGCATCGCAATGCGCCGAAGGGTAACATGGAAAGTTGCTAAACCAACAGCGCGGCAGCCATCGCGGAAGCATCGGCTTCCGCTTCTTCCAGCATCTGCTCGCGCTTTTCGGTATCGATGAACAGGTCCATTACGGAATCTTCGTGCGGCGGCTGTTGCTGGTCCGGGGCCAGCGGCGAAGCGATGGGCGCGAAGTGATTCGCCAGCAGCAGGGTGTCGAGCAAGGTCTCGGGCGGGATCTGCAGCATGCCGCTGCGCAGGCTCTCGATCGCCTCCGCCACCTCGGCTGGAATGCCCAGCTTCTTCAGCACTTCGCGCGTGATGATCTCTTCGCTCGCGGTTTGCCAGTTTTCCGGATCGGGTTCCAGCAGGCCAGGGAATTCATCGGCGCGCGACAGCAGGTAGAAACTGCCCACTTCATGCACGATGGCGGCGAACAGGGCGGTGTCGGGATTCACGCCGGTGACCTCGCGCGCGATGATGCGCGACAGGCAGGCGACGTGGATGGTGTGCTGCCACAGCTGCTCGGCTTTCGCGCGCAGCACGGGATCGGTGATCTTGCTGCCGAAGGCGCGCACCACCATGGCCGCAGCCAGCGCGTACAGGTTGTGATATCCCACGCGCATGATGGCGTTGCGCACATTGGTGATATCCGGCCCGCCGGTGCGGTTGAACATGGCGGAGTTGGACAGCGAGACGGTGCGCGCGGCCAGTTGCGGCTCGGCCAGCACCAGCTTGATGGCGTCCTCCATCGGACAATCCGGATCGTCCAGGGCGAGCTGGACGCGCAGGGCGGCATTAACGCTGGTAGGAAACACGAGGTCTCCCCGGATCGCCAGCGCGGCGACGTGTCCGAAGGCTTCCAGTTTATTCATGCCGAAAATTATACGGCCCCACAGGGCATAGTGCCAAATGCAAGTCGGGGTCAGCTCTGGCAACAGGACATTTTCGCTAGCGAAAATGTCCTGTTGCCAGAGCTGACCCCGACTTTTATCTTAGGCGCCGGCCAGTTGCGGCTGGCGGGCGGACTGCTCTTGGCTGTAACGGGCTACCGACAGGTCGTCGGCGAAGATGGCCGGGCGCTTGGCGGACATGATGTCGGCCAGCAGCTGCGCCGAGCCGCAGC
Organism: Duganella sp. CF458; assembly: GCF_900113115.1. Lineage (GTDB taxonomy): Bacteria > Pseudomonadota > Gammaproteobacteria > Burkholderiales > Burkholderiaceae_D > Rugamonas. Next base: position 184,349 of record NZ_FOOF01000012.1, read on the forward strand.
TCATGGTCCAGCCCAGGGTGCCGTGGCCGGTGTTGGTGAACAGGTTGCGGATGCCGGTGCGTCCCACCACCGGTGTGCCGTCCGGCGTCATCGGGCGCAGGCCGGTCCAGAAGCTGGCTTCGGCGGTATTGCCGGCGCCGGGGAACAGGTCGTTCACCACCATTTCCAAGGTTTCGCGGCGGCGTGGGTTGAGCTTGGTGTTATAGCCGGCGATCTCCGCCATGCCGCCCACGCGGATGCGGTCGTCGAAGCGGGTCACCGCAATCTTGTAGGTCTCGTCGAGGATGGTCGAGGTGGGGGCCTTGCCGCCGTCGACGATCGGCACGGTGATCGAGTAGCCTTTCAGCGGGTATACCGGGATCTCGACCAGCTCTTTCAGGAACGGGGTCGAGTAGGCGCCCAGCGCCACCACGAAGGAATCGCCTTCCACCAGTTCGGCGCCGCATTGCACGCCTTTGATCTTGTCGCCTTCGCTGACCAGCTTGTCGATCGACACGCCGTAACGGAATTTGACGCCCAGTTCTTTCGCCATGGCTTCCAGGCGGGTGGTGAACATCTGGCAGTCGCCGGTTTCATCGTTCGGCAGGCGCAGGCCGCCCACCAGCTTGTGCTGCGACGCGGCCAGGCCAGGCTCGGCTTTCATCAGGTCGGCGCCGGTCAGCAGTTCGTAGGGCACGCCGGTTTCCTTGAGCACTTCGATATCCTTGGCGGCGCCGTCCAGTTGTGCCTGGGTGCGGAACAGCTGGGTGGTGCCCTGCTGGCGGCCTTCGTATGCGATGCCGGTGGCGGCGCGCAGCACCTTGAAGCAGTCGCGGCTGTACTCGGCCAGGCGCACCATGCGTTCCTTGTTGATGGCGTAGGATTCGGCATTGCAGTTGCGCAGCATCTGCCACATCCACTTCAACTGGAAGGTGGTGCCATCCGGGGTGATGGAGAGCGGCGCGTGGCGCTGCAGCATCCATTTCATGGCTTTCAGCGGAATGCCGGGGGCGGCCCATGGCGACGCGTAGCCTGGCGAAATCTGGCCGGCGTTGGCGAAGCTGGTTTCCAGGGCAGGGCCCGGCTGGCGATCCAGTACGGTGACATCGTGGCCGGCTTGGGCCAGGTAATAGGCACTGGTGACGCCGATAACGCCGCTGCCAAGGATAACTACGCGCATGAATTGCCTCCGGAATATATGTTGCGGATTATTTTGCTATGATAAGTAAGATTTCCTAGTATTTGTTACTATATGAGCAGGCTAAAACAGTAAAAATTCATGCGAATTCAAAAAGAATCGGCCCGGGGGCTGGACAAGATTGACCGCAAAATACTGCGCATCCTGCAAGAGGACGCGCGGATTGCCATGAAGGACTTGAGCGAGCAGGTCGGGCTGTCGATTACCCCCACCATCGAGCGGGTCAAGCGCATGGAGCGCGACGGGGTGATTGCCGGTTATCACGCGCGGCTCAATCCGCGTGCGCTTGGCGCCAGCCTGCTGGTGTTCGTGGAGATCACGCTGAACCAGAAATCGGCCAGCCATTTCGAGCAGTTCCGCCGCGAGGTGCTACGGATTCCGGAAGTGCAGGAGTGCCACCTGGTGTCGGGCGATTTCGATTACCTGATCAAGGCGCGCATCCATGAAATGGCGGAGTATCGCAAGCTGCTGGGCGACATGCTGTTGAACCTTCCGGGCGCGGCGCAATCCAAATCGTATGTGGTCATGGAGGAGATCAAGGAAACCTTGATTCTGCCCACGGAGCCAGCCCCCTAGCCGCGCATGCAAACTGCGCATGCAAACTGTTTGGGTGCTGAGCTCAGTTGGTCTAGAATGCCATTAACCTGACTGAGCGAACGGAGAATTTGTGCAAAGCACTTATGGAGCCGCGAGCGTCACCCCACCAGCCGCCCCCGCGCCGGCTGCACCCGAGCACGCTGTCCTGTTGCGTGGCCTCGACGAACATCTTTCCTCCGATCAAAGCTTTACCTCGAACCTGGCCCGCACCGTCGGCGCCATCGCCAGCACCGACGGCGCGCTGACCTTGGCGCAATTTGCCGCGGTGACCGACCTGGCCGGCGATGGCCGCGCTTCCGCCGTCTTCACCGCCATCGTGCTGAACGCCATCGAATGCGGCATCAGCGTCGACTGGGCACTGCAAGCCCTGGCGCGTTCCAGCCCGACTGTCGCCGACCCTGCGCGCCACAAGGCCTTCAACCTGATGAAGCCGCTGCTGGCGCTGCAAGGCACTGCCGCCCGGCCCCTGGCGCAAAAAGTCGCCAAAGCCCTGCACATCAAGCTCACGCCGGAGCAGTTATTCGGCCTGCCACCGGAAGAAGAGCGCCGCCTGCTCAGCAACCTAGGCAACCAGGCCCGCAAGCTGGTCAAGGGCAGGGGACTGGCCGACGCCGTGGCCGACTTCGGCCGCTCGATGGGCCACGCCGAGTTGCTGAATCACGCCCGCGGTTATAACGGCGGCCTGATGAGCCAGGAAGAACTGCATACCGCCGTCGAGCGCGCCGTGTCGACGATCTGCCAGGGCATCGACAGCTACCGCGAGCACGAGAGCTCGCCGCTGGCCTGCGAAGCCAGCGCCGCAGGCCTGTTGAGCACGGCCCAGCAACTGCGCCAGCAGGTACAGCAGCGCCTGGCCCTGGTCGATGCCCGCATTGCCTACGAACGCCGCATGCTGAACCAGGACATCGACGATGCCGTGCACGACGCCGGCAACGCCATTGAACTGGCACTGGCCTGCCACCCGGAAGTCAGTGAGCGCGCCAGCGGCGAGCAATTCGGCAAGGAAATGGAATCGCGCCTTGACCGGGTGGTGCAGCGCAAGGAAGAAGTGCTGGACTTGCTGCAGCACGACCTGTCGCTGTTCCAGTCCGATATCCGCCTGACCCAGAGCACGGTCTTCGAACGCCAGCACCACGCCACCCTGGCGCGCCTGATGCCGCGCATGCGCGTCGGCACCCGCCTGGCGCAGACGGTCGACAGCGCCGCCAATTTCACCTTGATGGGCAGTGCCGTCGCGGCTGCCGGGACCGGAACCGCAGCCTACCTGTTCGGGGTTGCCGTGGTGCTGCCGGTGGTGGCGCCGGCCGCCCCCTTCGTTGGCGGCGCGGTGCTGCTGGCCGGCGCCTTCAAATGGTTTGCCGATGCCGGCCGCCGCAAGCGTTCGGAAATCCTGGACCGCCGCCGCGCCTTCGAGGAAGAGCTGCGCAAGCGGCTGCAGGAAGTGCAGGCCGCCTTCGGGCGCCAGTTGGACCGCATTGCCGCCAGCTTCCACGAATCGGCAACCCAGTTGCTGACGCCGCTGATGCTGGAAGCGGAAGCCGCCGGCCGCGTGCAGGCGGTGCGCAAACGCATTGCCGACAAGGTCATCGGTCAGGCCCAGCACGCCATTTCCCAACTGCGCAGCGCAATGGCCGCCCACGTCTGATCTTGTTGCGGTATGGCAACTGCGTTCGTTACCGAACGAAAGTCACTCTCTTGCTTTGGTACAATAAATGGCAGGCAACGCACTTTTTCAACAACTTATATAATCACGACCATGAAGACCCAGCTCTTAGCCGCCGCCATGCTGGCACTCAGCACTTCTGCCATCGCCCAGGACGTGGGCGTTTCCGTCACCGTCGGCCAGCCAGGCTTTTTCGGCCGCATCGACATTGGCAATATGGCACCGCCACCAGTGCTGTACCCGCAGCCAGTGATCATCCAGCGCCCGGCCCGCATCATCGCCGAGCCGCTGTATCTGCGCGTTCCGCCAGGCCATGCCAAGAACTGGGGTAAGCATTGCGGCAGGTATAACGCTTGCGGCCGCAACGTCTATTTCGTGCGCGACGAGTGGTACACCAATGAGTACGCGCCACGCTACCGCGACGAGCATCGCCACCGCGACCATGACCGCCGCGATCGCGATTACGACGATGACCACGGTCACGGCCATGGCAAGCACAAAGACAAGGGCCATGGCCACGGCCACGGCAAGCATAAAGACTAACCCGGTGGCATAGCCGGGCCGGCAGCCCGCTCCCCACCGATAACAGGAGAACTGTTTGCAGAGCAGATATGTGATCGTAGGTGGAGGGGCAGGCGGCCTGGAGCTGGCCTGCAAACTGGGCCGCCAACTCGGCCCGCAACAGGTGATGCTGGTCGATAGCCGGCTTTACCATATCTGGAAGCCATCGCTGCACGAGGTCGCGGCCGGCACCCTGGACATCCACCAGGAAGGCCTGTCCTACCAGATGCTGGCGCACGACAATGGCTTCACCTATGTCTACGGCGCCATGACGGCGCTGGACAGTGCCAACCAGCACATCACCGTCGCGGCAATTACCAGCGAAGGCGGCGAAACCGTCCTGCCCGAGCGCAGCATCGGCTACCAGTCGCTGGTGATGGCGGTCGGCAGTACTTCCAATTATTTCGGCGTGCCCGGCGCGGCCGAAAACACGATTTCCCTCAACGCGACCGAAGATGCGGAGCGCTTCCGCCTGACCCTGCTCAAGCTGCTGACGCGCGCCGCATTGCAGAAAGGTGCGCAGCAGGGCGCCTCCGGCGTCGATGTCGTGATCATCGGCGGCGGCGCCACCGGTGTCGAGCTGGCCGCGGAATTGCGCGAAGCCAGCGGGGTCTACACTTCCTATGGCTTCGGCCACCTGGACCCGATCCGCGATGTGCGCATCACGCTGCTGGAAGGCGCGCCGCGCATCCTGGCGCCGCTGCCGGAGCGTGTGTCGCAGGCGGCGCTGAAACTGCTCAACCAACGTGGCATCCAGGTCGTGACCGATTGCCGCGTGACCGCGATCGCAGCAGACCACGTGTCGGTCGGCGAGCAGAGCTACCCATCGGATATCGTGGTGTGGGCGGCCGGCATCAAGGCGCCGGCTTTCCTGGCCTCGCTGGGCTTGCCGACCGCCAAGGGCGGCCAGATCGAAGTCACCGGCGAGTTGCAGGTCAAGGGCGTGCCGGGCGTGTACGCCTTGGGCGATTGCGCGCAATGCCTGGGCGCCGACGGCAAGCCGGTGCCGCCGCGCGCCCAGGCCGCCCACCAGCAGGCCGATTACCTGCTGGAGACCTTCATGCGCCAGGTGAAGGGCAAGCCGGCGCAAGGCAAGCCCTACGAATACCGCGACTATGGTTCGCTGGTCTCGTTTGGCCAGTCGACCTCGGTCGGCAGCCTGATGGGATCGCTGCGTGGCTTCAACTGGTTTGTTGAAGGCTTCTTCGCGCGCATGATGTACGTCAGCCTACACCTGCTGCACCACCAGGCGGTGCTCGGCACCATCCGCACTGGCGTGCTGGCCGTGGCACGCTTCCTGGTCAAACGGGCCACGCCGCTGGTCAAGCTGCATTGAGGGCGCTGCTGCTTGGGGCGGCAGCCGCTGCCGCGCTGGGCGGGTGCTATAACCGGGCCACCGAGCTGGCCGAGCTGGCGCGCCACCATGCGACCGCGGCGGGCCGTGTCGTGGTACTCGAATGCCATCACGATGGCCAGTGGTGGTATGAGTTCGAGCTGGACGGCAAGCGCCGGCGCGGCCCGGTGCGCGACCCCGCCGGCTGCGCACAACGCAGCTTAGGCGACAGCATCGCGGTGTACTACAACCCTGCGGCACCTGAAGTGCATCGCGCCATGGCGCCGGCAAAGGCGTACGAACTGGAGCACGGCTTCCACGTGCCCATCTGGCTCTGGTTCGGGATGGGCGCGCTGGCGCTGCCGCTGTCGGCCTGGATGGCCTTGAGGCGCGGCAGCAAGCGCTAGGCCTCAGCTGATGGGGGGCTTGGGCAGGGTCACTGTCAGCGCGGCGCCCTGCGTGCCATTGGCTGCCAGCAAGAGCGAGCCGCCCAGGAAAATGGCGCGTTCACGTATCATGCGCAAGCCGTGGTGGTGTTGCCAGTCGCCATCCGCAACGGCGGCCTGGCCAAGGCCGACGCCGTCATCCTTCACCATCAGCACGATGTTGTCGTCCATGTCGTCGACAATCACCTCGACCTTGCCGGCGCGGGCATGGGTGGCCACGTTGCGCAAGCCTTCTTCCGCGGCGCGCAGCAGCACCACGCGGTGCGCGCGCGGGCAGGCCGGCTCGTCTTCCGGCAGGCTGCAGTGGGCTTTCATCAGGTGTTCGGTGCCGAACTGGGCTACCAGTTCGCCCAGCGCCACGCGCAAGCCGAGGAATTCCAGCTTGTCGTTCCACAGCTTGTGCTGCATGCCGCGGTTGGTTTCGATGATGTTGTGCAGCAGGTTTTTCATTTGCGCCGCCCGGTCAAGCAAGGCGGGTTCCTGCGGCAGCTTGGAGGTCAACAGGCCCAGGTGCATGGTCAGTGCCGTCAGCGAGGAACCAAGGCTGTCGTGCATCTGGCGCGACAAGGCGCGCCGCTCGTCGTCCCAGCAATTGTTGACGTAACCCAGCAACTCCCGCAATTCAGCGGCGTCCGTGTCGGCAGACATATGTTTGGCAGTCCATGTTTATTGCCTTGATCATACATGAGGATGGTGGTGGGGTGGCGCACATACAGCCAGCAGTGCGCCTGTCAATCTGACAGCTCACCAGAGGAGATGCGAAATGAAAGATGCCATTGCTTTGCTGAAACAGGACCACGCCAACGTCAAAGCCATGTTCAAGGAATTCGAGGCACTGGGTGAGCGCGCCTTCACCAGCAAAAAGAAGCTGGCCGACAAGATCTGCCTCGAACTGACCAAGCACGCCACAGCGGAAGAGGAAATCTTCTATCCGGCCATGCGCGCCGCGTCGAAAGAAGCCGAGGACCTGGTCGACGAGGCAACGGTCGAGCATTCCAGCGCCAAGGACCTGATCGCCCAGATTGGCGAGATGGAGCCGCACGACGAGCTGTTCGACGCCAAGGTCAAGGTGCTGGGCGAGTACATCAATCACCACGTCAAGGAAGAAGAGGGCGAGATGTTCCCGCTGGCGAAAAAGGCCGGCCTTGACCTGCAAACCATGGCTGGCGAGATCGAGGCGCGCAAGGACGAAATCGACTTCGTGCCGCCACGCCTGCCGCAAGCGCCCGGCAGCCAGGCCGGCCGGGTGCGCGCCTGATCAGGAGCGCATGGCAGCCGGGCTGCGCGCCAGGCATTCGTCGATGGCGCGCAACAGCTGGTCGACGTCGACCGGCTTGACCAGGTGCATGTCGAAGCCGGCATCCATCACGCGGCGCTGGTCGTCGGCCAGGCCATAGCCGGTCAGGGCGATCAGCCGGATGTGGTGGGTATCCGGATTGGCGCGCATGCGGCGCGCCACTTCATAGCCGTCGATGCCCGGCAGGCCGATGTCGACCAGGGCGATATCGGGCCGGTCCGCCGCGGCCTTGGCCAGGCCCTGGAAGCCGTCAGCCGCATGCTGCACCGGGTAGCCGTAGCAGCCCAGCATCATGGCCATCATTTCGCGGCCGTCGTCATTGTCCTCCACCAGCAGCACGGCTGGTTTCGGCTGTTCGCTTGTATCCATGGGGATTGCCTTTGGTTCAGTCACATGCTCGATACAGGGCAGGTGCAAGGTGAAAGTACTGCCTTCGCCCGGGCCATCGCTTTCAGCATACACATTGCCGCCGTGCAGTTCCACCAGGCGCCGCACCAGCGACAGCCCGATGCCGAGGCCGCCTTGTGCGCGGTCCAGCGTGCTGGTGCCTTGCACGAAAACATCGAAAACCTGCGGCAGCAGGTCGGCGGAAATGCCGACGCCGCTGTCGTGCACGCTGATCGTCACTTCGCCATCGTCGACATCGCACAGCAGCTCGATATGCCCGCCCGGTGGCGTGTATTTCAATGCATTGTCCAGCAAGTTGCTGATCACCTGTTCCAGGCGGGTCGCGTCGCCGTTGACCCAGCTTGGCGCGATTTCGACTGTCACGCGGTAATCCTCGAGCCGGCCGGTGGCACGGAAGGTTTCCAGCGTGGTCTTGAGCAGGGCGGACAGGTCCAGCGGCAGGCGGTTCAGCAAGATCTTGCCCGACATGGCGCGGCTCAGGTCAAGCAAGTCGTCCACGATACGGCCCAGGTGCCGGCTTTGGCGCTGGATGATTTTTTTGGCGTGGCTCACGCTGTCCGCGTTCACGCCGGGCAAGCCGATCAGTGAAGCGGCACTGCTGATGGCCGACAGCGGGTTGCGCAATTCATGGCCCAGCATGGCCAGGAATTCATCCTTGGCATGGCTGGCGCGTTCGGCCGTCTTGCGTTCTTCGATTTCGCGCAGCAGGCGCTGGTTGCTGGCGATCAGGTCGGTGGTGCGCTGGCTGAGCTGGCGCGCCTGGCGCCGTAACTCTTCGTTCTTGGTGGCGAGTGACACGAAGACGCTGATCTTTGCATACAGCACTTGCGGGATCACCGGCGTGAACAGGAAATCGACGGCGCCTTTCTGGTAGGCCTTGAGGCGATCCAGTTCGTCGGCCACGAAGGCGGTGATGAAGATGATGGGAATGTCCGACGAGCGTGGCCGCTGGTGAATCGCTTCGGCCGTCTCAAAGCCGTCCATGCCCGGCATGTTCACATCGAGCAAGATCACGGCGAAGTCGTGCGTGAGCACCTCGCGCAAGGCTTCCTCGCCAGAGCGCGCGGCGACCACTTCATAATTCTCTTGGGCTGCCCATTGCTGGAGCAGGTTGGTCAGCGCGAAGAGGCTGTTGGCGTCGTCATTGACGACGAGGATCTTGGGCTTGTCCACCAGTCTGATCATAGCCGTGCCTATTTACTGTGTCAAAAGAACCCATGCCAATCGAACACCCGCTGTGTACGCACGCGCACAGTCAGGCGGCAGCCCTGCTGCCATAGTGAAAACTCGTCCAATGGAGGAGTGACCATGAATATCGACACCATCGTTGACAAAGAGTATGTGGGCAAGAGTTTCCGCGAATTGGCCGACGCGCCCGTCAGTGCCTTGCGCGGCCTGAGTCCCAAAGATGCCAAGGCCCTGCACGCCGCGTTCGGCGTGAGCACGGTGCGCGAACTGGCGCAGCTCAATTTCGTGCGCTGGGCTTGCGCCATTTCAATCCTGGCCGACGAAGAGCAGCTTGCGCCTGCCGACAAGGCCAAGGAGGAATTGCTGGACGATGCAGTCGAGATGACGTTCCCGGCCAGCGATCCGATCTCGGTCGATGCCGGCATCACGCGCATTGAAGTGGCGCCGGAAAAAGTCGATGCGCAACAAGACCACCAGCATGCCGGCAAAGTCGAAGAGTCGACTGAAATCGGTCGCGAGGCTGAAACCACACCGTAACCCGCAGGGCGGCCTGGCGCATCAGGCTGCCGGCATCATGTTGCCAACCTCATGCTGCGGTGACGTGGACTTGCGGCGTGTGCACCGCGTCGCAATGGGCGGCCGCGCAATAACGGTTCTTGCCGGTGCGCTTGGCCTCGTAGAGTGCCGCATCGGCCGCATGCATCAGGTTGTCGACCGTGGCCGCGTCGTCGGGATAGAGCGCGATGCCGAGGCTGGTCGACAGCTGCAGCGTCAAGCCATTTACCACGTAAGGCTGGGCCACCACTTCGATCAGTTTGCTGGCCGGTTCCTGCGCGTCGGCCAGGGTGCCGACTTCGCCCAGCACGATCACGAATTCATCGCCACCGATGCGCGCCACGGTATCTTCCTTGCGCGCCGAATTGACCAGGCGCTGCGCCACCTGCTTGAGGATTTCATCGCCATAAGCGTGGCCATGGGTATCGTTGATGGCCTTGAAGCCGTCGAGGTCGAGGTACATGACGGCAGCGCGGCGTTGCTGGCGCGCGGCGTGCTGCAAGGCCGTGGCAATCCGGTCTTCCAGCAGGCGGCGGTTGGGCAGGCCGGTCAAGGGATCGTGCAGCGCCAGTTCCTGCTGCTGCTTGCTGTAGGAGGCCAGCTCCTTGTACAGCAGGCGCACCTCCAGCATATTGTGGATGCGCTTGTGCACTTCGAGCAGGTCGAAGGGCTTGCTGATGAAGTCGCGCGCACCCGCTTCCAGGGCGGCGATCTTGAAGCTGGGCTGGGCAGTCAGGGCCAGCACCGGCAGGTAGCCTTCCTGTTCGATTTCTTTCAAGCCTTTCATGACCTGGAAACCATTCAGTTCCGGCATTTGCAGGTCGAGCAAGATCAGATCGTAACGATGCTGGCGGTGCAGGGGGCAAACCTGCTCCGGTAGCATGGTGGCCGTCACATTGGTATAACCGGCATCGCGCAGGATTTCCAACATCAGGTCGATATTGTCTGCACAATCGTCAACTACCAAGATCTTGGCATTCAGGATCTCATCAGGGCTTGGCATGGCGGTCTCGGGAACTGGACTCTCAGTGTATCTTGCGACAGTTTGCCGCGGCGCACGTGTCATCAACCAGTCTAGCAAAAATTTCGCCAGTTTCTTGTAGGACATTTTCCCGTGCTGGGGTAGTCCTCATCCACTCTTGCTAGCAACGCAGACGCGCTCAATAGTGGCTACCAGTTCAGAAGGTTCGATCGGTTTCGGCACATGATCGAGGAAGCCGGACTCGAGTGCACGTAGGCGGTCTTCGGGGCGGGCAAAGGCCGTCAGGGCAATGGCGGGCAGGGTGCCGCCGCGCGCGTGGCCCAAGGCGCGAATTCTCGACAACAATTCAAATCCGTCAACATCGGGCATGCCGATATCGCTCACCAGCAAATCGTAGCGGCCGCCGCGTGCCAGGGCCAGCGCTTCGGCGGCATTGGCGGCGGACTGGACGTCGCAGTTGCAGTCACGCAAGATTCGGCTGATCAACTCCCGCGCATCGGCCTCGTCGTCAACCAGCAACACTTTCAGCCCATCAAGGTCGCGCAAGCCCAGTTCGGGCAACGGCGCGCTGCCGCCGCGTGCTGGGCTATGCATGCGCGCCGCCCGGATCTCGCCGCTTGCCAGCGGCAAGCGGACGCTGAAACTGGAGCCCATGCCTTCGCCTTCGCTGGCGGCCGACACGGTGCCGCCGTGCTGCTCCACCAGGTGCTTGACGATGGACAGGCCCAGGCCGAGGCCGCCGTGCCGGCGCGTGGTCGAGGCATCGGCCTGGCGGAAGCGCTCGAATACATAGGGCAGGAATTCATGGCGGATGCCAAGGCCGTTGTCGGTCACCGTGATATCGATATGGCCCTCATGTGCCCAGATCGAGGCGCGCACCGTGCCGCCGCGCGGCGTGAACTTGAGCGCGTTGCTGAGCAGGTTCCACACCACCTGCTGCAGCCGGTTGGCGTCGCCCGCCACGTGGCCAGTGGCGGAGAAGTCGCGTTCCAGGCGGATGCCCTTGGCTTCGGCTGCCGGGCGCACCGCTTCCAGCGCGGCGTCGACCACCTGCGATGGCATCAGCAGCTTCATGTCCAGCAAGACCTTGCCGGAGGTGATGCGGCCCATATCGAGCAAGTCTTCAATCAACTGCGCCTGGGCGCGCGCATTGCGCTCGATGGTTTCCAGGCCGCGCAACTGTTCTTCCGGCGTGCGGTTGCCGCGTCGCAGCACCTGGGCCCAGCCCAGGATGGCCGTCAGCGGGGTGCGCAGTTCGTGCGACAGCGTGGCCAGGAATTCGTCCTTCATCTGGCTGCTGCGTTCTGCCTCGGCGCGCGCGCTGCGCTCGCGGTCCAGCAGCACCTTGCGCTCTTCGGCGGCGCGCTGGGCCGCATCGACCATGCGCGCGTTGTCGATGGCGATGCCGGCCTGGGCTGCCACGCCGCTGACGATGCGTTCGGTGCGCTCGTTGAACATTTCCGGTTCGGGATGGCCGAAGAACAAGGTGCCCACCACCTCGCCCGCGCGTGCCAGCACCGGCACGGCCAGGCCGCTGCGCACCTGGGGATGCGGCAGGCCCTGGAAATCTTCCGGCGGCGCACCCGACAGCGTGTGCATGGCCTGCTTGCCGCCGTCGCCTTCGGCACCGTGATAGAAGAAGGCGCCAAAGCGCGCGCCGGAAATGCTGGTGGCGGCATCGGTGACATCCTGCAGCAGCGAATGCAGGTCGCGGTTCTGCACCAGGGCGGTGCCAGTGCTGTTCAGCAGTTCCAGGATATTGGTTTCATCGCGCAGTTGTTCCTGCACGCGCTTGACCTGGTCGACGTCGGTGCTGGTGCCGAACCAGCGCAGGATGCGGCCGCTGGCATCGCGCATGGCGTTGGCGCGCGTCAGGAACCAGCGGTACTGGCCGTCGCGCGCGCGGATCGGAAATTCCATCTCGAACGGGCGCCCGCTGCCCACCGACAGGCGCCAGTGCGCCAGCATGGCGGGGATGACTTCCGGCGCATACACCTGCCGCCAACCTTCGCCCAGCATGTGCTGGTCGTCCATGCCGGTATATTCCTGCCACCGTTCGTTGTACCACATCATCGCGCCGTCGCTGCTGGCGATCCAGGCCAGTTGCGGCATGCTGTTGGCCAGCGCACGCAATTCCTCCTCGCTGTTGCGCAGGGCGTCCTCGGTCGACTTGCGTGCCGTGATGTCCTGCATCATGCCTATCACGCCGCGCAACTGGCCGTCGTCGCCGAAATCGCCATGGCCGATCACGGACAGCCAGCAGGTGGCGCCGTCGCGGTGCCGGATGCGGCATTCGACATTGAAATCGTGGCGCGACTGCACCGCGTCGGAGAACGCCTGTTCGACCACATAGAAGTCTTCCGGCGCGATGCGCTCGCGCAGCAGCGGCCAGGTGATCGGGATTTCGGCCGGCAGCTCGAAGATTTCCGCGGCGCGCCGGCCCAGGCGTACCTGGTCGGTGGCCGCACTCCATTCCCAATCGCCGAGCCGGCCGGCTGCCAGTGCCACCTGCAGCCGGTTGGTGCTCTCGCGCAGGCCGCGCTCGTGCAGCTTGCGCTGGTGGATGTCGAGCAGCAGGCAGGTCATGCCCAGCGGCGAGGGCCAGGCGCGCACTTCAAGCCAGCGCTGGCTGGGCTGGTAGAACAGTTCGCAGGCGGCCGGCAAGCCTTGTTCGAGGGTGCGTCGCAGCGGCGCTTCCAGCGCGCCGCCGGCAAGCGCCGGAAAGGCTTTCCATAGAACCTGGCCGCGCGGATCGCGCAAGGCGGGCACCGGCGGCAGCAGCATTTCGGCCGCCTTGGGATTCAGGTATTGGACGGTCCAGTCCCTGGCAACGACGGCAAAGCCGTCACCCATGCTATCCAGTACATTGTGCGTGCGGGGATCGGGACTCATAGCATTCGATTGTAGCCTTGGCAAGCAACTTGCCGCCGCACCATTGCCTAATGCAAACCTTGCAACACCTGTTGCAGCTGTTCGATGTCATAGGGTTTCTGCATGGAAACGGCGGGGAAGTCGAGGTGGCTGGTCAAAGACTGGCTGTAGCCTGACGCAAAGACGATACGCAGGCGTGGCTGGCGCTTGAGAGCAGTGCGGCCCAGTTCGACGCCGCTCATGCCGGGCAGGCTGACGTCGCTGAACAGCACATCATATTCCGCCTTGGCCAGCAGCTCGAGCGCCGCTTCGCCGTTGGCCGCAGCGCTGACCATATGGCCGAAGGCGCGCAGCATTTCACACACGAGGTATTGGGCGTCCTGGTTGTCTTCCACCACCAGGATGCGCAGGTGGCCATCATTGGCGGCCGCGGCGGGCAGGGCGGCGGCGCTGGCGGCGGCCAGGGTGCACAGGATGCCGGCGACTTCGCCATCCACGCCGCGCACCGGGGTGTAATGCAGGTCGAAGCTGGCTTCGGTCACATGGCCATCGCGCCATAGCTTGAGTGGCTGGCGCGGGAACACCAGGCTTTGCCCGGCCCAGGCTTGTTCGATGGCTTGCGGGTTCCAGCTCCAGGCGGACGGTGGTATGGCGGGCACAGTGCCGCCGGGCGGAACCGCGCTGGCGGTGCCGACATTGCTGGCGTAGGCCTGGTTGTAGAGCATGATCTGCCGGCGGCTCCACATCAGCAGCATCGGCAGCGGCGTATTGAGCATGATGTCCAGCGTCAGCCCCAAAGCCTGCGGCCAGGTCTCCTGCGGGCCGAGGTCGGCGCGCGACCAGTCCTGGGTTGCCATGCTTTCACCTGCGATTTGCGCCATGTTTGTATCAGTGCCGGGATATCAATATGGGCAATGCTACACCAAGGGCGGCAAAAAAAAAGGCCCGCTATCCGCGGGCCCGAATTCTATTTTCTTGGAGGAGAATAGAGGAGACAGGTGAATGATGCTGCATCGCGGCAGAAAGATCCAATTTCGATTCATGATGAGAGAAATACGTTTCATGAATGAAGTAATAATGTCCGAAAGGCAATAAAAGAAATTCTGACGCGATACTGGACAAGCGGGAAGCACCCACATATAATTCTGCCTCCTTGCACAGGATACTGCGCAGGAAAGAGCCGGAAACGCCGGTTTCGCCTAGGAAAGTTGAGTAGAACGTAAGCTTTCCAAAACGAAATTCATGCGGTATAATCCTGCTTCTTAAGCGGCTGTAGCTCAGCTGGATAGAGTACTTGGCTACGAACCAAGGGGTCGTGGGTTCGATTCCTGCCAGCCGCACCAGAATTTGTAGTAAAAGTTTGAGCCCTTTGCTGTCGAGCGAGGGGAGTAGCAGGAAGTTGGTAGTATGCATAACTGACTGTTATAATTTAGTTTTTGCGGCTGTAGCTCAGCTGGATAGAGTACTTGGCTACGAACCAAGGGGTCGTGGGTTCGATTCCTGCCAGCCGCACCAGTTTTTGTAAGTGTTGTACCCGTCGCTGTCGAGCGGCGAGGAAAAAGCAAGTTTTGCGGCTGTAGCTCAGCTGGATAGAGTACTTGGCTACGAACCAAGGGGTCGTGGGTTCGATTCCTGCCAGCCGCACCAAATTGAAAGGGTCCATACCGGAAGGTGTGGACCCTTTTTCCTTTTTGCCGTGTGCGGCCTATACTTCAGGCATGAACAAGCTCATTCATGCCCTCTTGCTGATGCTGGTTTCCAGCAGCGCCTTTGCCACTGCTACGGTCACTTTTGCCGATCTTGGCAAGATGACCGATGTGCCGCACGATGTCCAAAAGCGGGACGACATGCAGTTCCTGTTCCGCGAGCACCTCAACCTGCTGTCGGCCAAGCTGCCGGCAGGGCAGGTGCTGAACGTCGATTTCCTCGATATCGACCTGGCGGGCGAAGAATTTCCCCGTGTCGCCGTGCGCGATATCCGCGTGCTGAAAGGCCAGGCCGACTGGCCGCGCATGCATTTACGCTATCGCATCGAGCAGGACGGTAAAGTCATCAGTAGCGGCGACAGCAAGCTGTCCGACCCTGGCTACCTGATGGGCGTGAACCGTTACGACCGCGACCTGTATAGCCACGAAAAGCAAATGCTCGACGACTGGTTCCGCAAAGAAGTGCTCAAGCAGCACTGACTTTCCTCAAATCCGCTCCGCCTTGGTGCGCGCAGAATCGTAGCTGTGCTTGCTTGACGGGGAGAGAGCCATGCCTAAAGATGACAGCATGGAAGTACGGATCGCACTAGTTGAGGCTAAGGTTGATGACTTGCTTTTCAAAGCCATCGAGTTGCGGCGCGACTCGGTGTCGCCAGCGGACTTCTCGCATTTCCAGCGCGAAGTCGATGGCATTCGGAGCGAAGTCGAACGGGTGCGGCTCGACGCCGGAGCGCATTTCCTTCGGATGGAGGATCGCATCATCCGGCTCGAGCGTGATTATGAGCGGCTCAACGAGCGATTGGCTTTCGCGCAAGCCGAGTACGTCAGTAAGGCGGAACTTCACAAGACAATTAGCAGGAGCCTGGTGAAATGTATTGCTTTGCAAACTGCAATCAATGCGGGCATGTTGATGATTGTGGTGCAATTCCTGCGTTAATATGCAGCAATGACACTCATCACTTGCATCGAAGACCTGCGCCGCCTGGCCAAGCGCCGTGTGCCGCGCATGTTTTATGACTATGCCGATTCCGGCTCCTGGACCGAATCCACCTACCGCGCCAATGAAGAGGACTTCCAGAAGCTGAAGTTCCGCCAGCGTGTGGCCGTGGACCTGAACAACCGCAGCTTGCGCAGCACGATGGCGGGGCAGGAAGTGGCGATGCCGGTGGCGCTCGCGCCGACCGGGCTGACCGGCATGCAGCATGCCGACGGCGAAATCCTGGCGGCCCGCGCGGCGGAAAAATTCGGCATTCCGTTCACCCTGTCGACCATGAGCATCTGCTCGATCGAGGATGTGGCGGCGCATACGAGCAAGCCGTTCTGGTTCCAGCTGTATGTCATGAAGGACCGCGATTTCATCAATCGCCTGATCGACCGCGCCAAGGCGGCAAAGTGCTCGGCGTTGGTGTTGACGCTGGACCTGCAGGTGCTGGGCCAGCGCCACAAGGATTTGCGCAATGGCTTGTCGGCGCCGCCGCGCCTGACCGTGGCCAATATGCTCGATATGGCGACCAAGCCGCGTTGGTGTGCCGGCATGCTGGGCACGTCGCGCCGCCAGTTCGGCAATATCGTCGGCCATGCGCAATCGGTGTCGGACATGTCTTCGTTGTCCGCGTGGACCAGCCAGCAGTTCGATCCAAGCCTGTCCTGGAGCGACGTCGAATGGATCAAGAAGCGTTGGGGCGGCAAGCTGATTATCAAGGGCATCATGGATGCCGAAGATGCACGTCTGGCCGCCAACAGCGGGGCCGATGCGCTGATCGTTTCCAACCACGGCGGACGCCAGCTCGATGGCGCGCCATCCTCGATCGCCGCGCTGCCCGGCATCGTGGCGGCGGTCGGCCGCCAGATCGAAATTCATATGGACGGCGGCGTGCGCTCAGGACAGGACGTGCTGCGCGCGGTGGCGCTGGGGGCGCGCGGCGTCTATATCGGGCGCCCCTTCCTGTACGGGTTGGGCGCGATGGGCGAGGCAGGCGTCACGCGCTGCCTCGACATCATCCGCAACGAACTGGATATCTCGATGGCCTTCTGCGGCAAGCGGGATATCCAGCAAGTCAGCAGCGAGATCCTCCTGCCCTGAAAACCAGGCCGGCCAGCAGCTTGCACAATTCATCAAACAGGGTGGGTTCGGGGTTGTTCATTTGCGTTTCCTTTCTGCTAAAGGTCGAGTAAGCGCATTGTGAACTGTTTCATTGTTGGGATAAATGCTTATAATTGAATTGAGTATCCCAAAAATGGAGCAATGAATGGACCGGCTGCACCATATGCGCCTGTTTGTCGAAGTGGCCAAGCGCAAGAGCTTCCGCGCCGCCGCCGAGGCACTGGACATGTCGAATTCCACCCTGTCGCGCAATATCGCCGAACTGGAGAAATCCATCGGCCTGCGCCTGCTGCACCGCTCGACGCGCAAGGTGGAATTGACCGAGGCGGGCGAAGCCTATTTCAAGCGCTGCCAGGGCATCGTGGAAGAGGCCATGAGCGCCCACGAAGCGCTGCTGGACTGGTCGGAAAAGCCGGCCGGCATCCTGCGCGTGACCATGACGTCCAGTTTCGGCGTCGGCTACCTGGCGCCGGTGCTGACCGAATTCGCCGATATGTACCCGGACATCAAGATGGAATTCGATATTTCGTCGCGTACCGTGGACCTGCAATCGGAGCCTTTCGACCTGGCGATCCGCATGGGCCAGCCGCCCACCGCGCCATCCACCCTGGTGGTGCGGCGCATCGCCATGATGCCGCGCTACCTGTACGCCTCGCCGGTTTACCTGGCCAGGATGCCGCCGCTGGAGCATGCCTGCGACCTGGTGCAGCACACTATGTGCGGCCGTTCGTTCTCCAGTCGGCTGCCTGATATCTGGCGCAAGCTGTTTCGCGGCGAAGAAGTGGTGGAGGTGATGGCGCATTCGCGCTACGCCACCAATAGCGCTGCGCTCAGCATGTCGTTCGCGGCCAATGGCCTGTGCATTGCGGCGCTCGACCCGTTATTGGCGAAGCAGGAAGTGCAGGCCGGCCGCCTGCGGCGGGTGCTGCCGGACTGGCATATGGAGCCGATTATGGTGCACGCGCTGACGGAAACGCGCCACCTGCCGGCGCGCACGCGGCTGTTCATCGACTTCCTGCGCCAGCGCCTGGGCGCGGGCTAGGGCTAGGGCTAACGGTCAACCGCCGCCGATGCCCTCGATGATGCGGCCGCTGCCGCCGCAGTTGGGACAATCCTTGCCGTCCGGCGTCTTGCCGCAACCGCTGCAGAGCGGGCAGATGCCTTCGCCGCTGCCTGGCGTGCCGGGCGCCGCCTGGTCGCCGGGATTGAGTGGTTGCTGGGTGGCTGAAGCGTTCATGTTGCGATCCTCCTGATGGAAGGCTGCCACGCGCAACGCTTTTCAACCGTTAGTTGGTTAACGGAGAACAATCGGCATTACAATGCCAGCATCACCCCATTGGAGCATGCGCCATGGCCACGCTGATCCGACACCGAAAGACCCGCATCATCACACTCGATGCGGGGGATGACTTGCACGAGCATTGCAAACCCAGGGACATCGCCCTGGTTCCCGACCCAGCGGGATGGTGGACCTATTTCATCGGCGAAGACGGTTCTGTCGAACGTTACGATATCCCCTTTGCTACCTATAATGAGGCGCTGTGGTCGGCCAAGGCCGCCGCGGAATTCGATGCGCAATAAATCCTGAGAACCTATGTCCGACACCTCCATCCTGATCATTGAAGACGACGAACATATCGGCCAAATCCTGACCTTCATCCTGCAGCGGCAAGGCTACCAGACCACCCTTGCTGCCGATGGCCTGGCGGCGCGCAAGGCCATTGACTCCGCCACAGCGCCACCGTCATTGGTGCTGCTGGACGTAATGCTTCCCTATATAGACGGTTTCGAACTGGTGCACATCATCCGCCAACGCGAAGGTTGGCAGGACGTGCCGGTCGTGATGCTGACCGCCAAGCACACGGAAAAGGACATCGTGCGCGCGCTCGACCAGGGCGCCAACGATTATGTGGTCAAGCCGTTCCAGCCCAATGAACTGCTGGCGCGCGTGCGGCGCCACCTGAGGGAGCCGGCTTGAAGGCCGCAGCCCTTGCGGCGCTGGCTTGCTGTGCCTTTCCGGCCACCGCCCAGACCACCATTGGCATTAGCCATGGGATCGACCACCTGAGCGGACCGGCTGCGAACTGGCATGAGACAGCGCTGACCGTGCGCCACCAGGCGGCGCCCCGGCTGGGCTTTGGCGCCGGGGCCACACGTATCGAGCGTTTCGGCATCAGCGAGACCCAGTTCAGCGCCGGCGCCGACGTGCCGCTTTCCGACAAGCTGACGGCATCCGTCGATGGCAACTTCAGCAGCGACCACCAGATCCTGGCGCGCCACGCGCTGGGCGCGACCTTGCAGTACGAATTCGCCAAAGGCTGGCTGGTGCATGGGGGAGGGCGCAGCAGCAGCTACAACGATGTTCACGTCAACCAAAGCCTGCTGATGCTGGAGCGCTACGTCGGCAACTACAGCTTTTCCGGTGCATGGCGCGCAGCGCGCGCATTCGGCACCACGGCGCATAGCGGGGAGCTGCGCGGCAGCTACTACTACCACGACCGCAGCGCGGTCGGCTTTTCTCTCGCAGCAGGTAAGGAAGCGGCAAACATCGCCGGCACCACGCGCCTGACCACAGTGCGCTCGGCCGCCTTGCTGGGGCGGCACTGGCTCGACCAGCGCTGGGCCGTTACCTATGCCGTGGCACACACCCGCCAGGGCGACTTCTACGTGCGCAACGGGGCCAATCTTGGACTACAAGCTGCCTTCTGACGTTTACCTGCAAGTCGCATTCTGGACCGGCGCCGGTGCGCTGGTGCTGACCATGCTGGTCGGGCTGGAAATCATCCGGCTGCGCCTGTCAATGCGCCGCGTGCAGCGCCGCGAGCAGGAGCTCACCTTGAAATGGCGGCCCTTGCTGAACGCCGCCATCGCAGGCGAGCCGGTCGGCAACCTGCCGGCGCTGCTGCGGCGCGACGGCCTGCTGTTCATCAAGCTTTGGCTGCACCTGCAGCAAGCGGTGCGCGGCGAGGCGAGCGAAGGGCTGAACGGCATGGCGCGCCGCCTTGGCTGCGATAAGCTGGCGAGGGAGTTGCTGGCAGGCGGCAACCGCGCCGAAAAGCTGCTGGCGATCCTGGCGCTTGGCCATATGCGCGACCAGCAATCCTGGGCCGCGCTGGCCCGCACAGCGCACAGTGCCGACAGTGCTTCTTCCGTCCACGCGCTGTGGGCGCTGGTGCAAACCGATGCCGCGCGAGCGGCGCATGAAATGGCACCCCACCTGCTACGGCGCGTCGATTGGCCGCTGTCCCAGCTGGCCAATATCCTGCAGAACGCGCGCGCCGAATGGCAGCCGGTGCTGGCCGAGGCCCTGGCGCGCGTGACGCCGGCCGAGTTGCCGCACGCGCTGCGCCTGCTGGCAGCCTTACGCATGGATTTGCCGCTGGTGCAGCTGCGCAGCCACCTCGCCAGCAATGACCAGGAAGTGGTGCTGGCCGCATTGCGGATGTCTCATGTGCCTGGCGCGGTGGACGACGTGCGGCGCCACCTTGCCAGCGAGGATTGGCGGGTGCGCCTGCAAGCCGTGCGTGCGCTGGGCGAGATGGGGGACCTCAGCGACGTGGCCCGCTTCAGGGGCTTGCTGTCCGATCCTCAATGGTGGGTACGCTATCGCGCGGCGCAAGCCTTGCTGGCATTGCCTTTCCTGACGCAAGAAGAACTGGCCGAACTGCGCAATGCCGGCGACCGCTATGCGGCCGACATGATTGCCCAGGTGACGGCAGAACTGGAGGCAGCATGACGCCCAATCCGCTCCTGATCCAGATCGTTTCCGTCGGCGTGCTGGTGTATTTCGTGCTGTTGAACGGCGGCTACCTGATGCTGAATTTCCTGGCCATGTATGCGCTGCGGCGGCGCTCCCAGGAAGCGATCCTGGACGATCTGCCGCAGGTGTATTCGGCGCTGGAACCGCCGATCAGCATGATCGTGCCGGCCTATAACGAGGCGGCGACCATCGTGACCTCGATCCGCTCGATGCTGCAGCTTTCCTATTCGGAGATGGAGGTGGTCGTCATCAACGACGGCTCGACCGACCAAACGCTGCAGGTGATGATCGACGAATTTGGCCTGGTGCCTTTTCCCGAGGCTTATCGCATCCAGCTTGAGACCAAGCCGGTCAAAGCCATCTATCGCTCAACGCGCTTCCCCAACTTGCGCGTGGTGGACAAGGTCAATGGCGGCAAGGCCGATTCGACCAATGCCGGCATCAATGCCGCGCGCTACCCCTTGTTCTGCTGTGTCGACGCGGATTCGATCTTGCAGCGCGACAGCTTGCAGCGCCTGGTGCGGCCATTCCTTGGCGACCCGCTGATGGTGGCGACCGGCGGCACGGTGCGCATTGCGAATGGCTGTGAAGTGCGCGGTGGCTTCCTGACCCGCGTCGGCATGCCGAAAAATCCATGGGCCTTGTTCCAGGTGGTCGAATACCTGCGTGCCTTCATGTTCGGCCGCTTGGGCTGGTCGGTCATCAACGGCATGCTGATCATCTCCGGCGCCTTTGGCCTGTTCCGCAAGGACACGGTGGTGGCCGTCGGCGGCTACAACCCGAAGGCGATCGGCGAGGACATGGAACTGGTGGTGCGCATGCACCGCAAGCTGCGTTCACGCGGCATCCCATACAAGATCGAGTTCGTACCGGACCCGGTGTGCTGGACGGAAGCGCCGGAAGACTACAAGCAGTTGCGCAACCAGCGCATCCGCTGGTCGCGCGGCCTGTCGGAAAGCCTTACCACCAACTGGGGCCTGATGTTCAGCCGTCACGGCGGCGTGGCAGGCTGGATGGCCTTCCCGTTCTTCATGCTGTTCGAATGGCTTGGCCCGTTTGTGGAACTGTTCGGCTACATCTTCATGGCGGTGTCCTGGTGGCAGGGCTGGGTATCGTGGGAATCGTTCCTGATCTTCCTGTTCCTGGCGATCGGGCTGGGCATCCTGTTGTCGGCCTTCGGCCTGCTGCTGGAGGAAATGTCGTTCCACCTGTACCCCCGTCCAGGCCACTTGCTGATCCTGGCGGCAGTCGTCGTCCTTGAGAACTTCGGCTACCGGCAGATCAATAGCTGGTGGCGCCTGATCGGCTTGTACAAATGGGCGCGCCGCGAGGAGGCCAAGTGGGGCGTGATGACCCGCAAGGCCGACTGGCAGCAAAACATGAACTAAATCACCGGGAAGGTCACGTGGAAGGTGGTGCCGCGGCCTGCTTCCGTATCGAAGCCGATGATGCCGCCATGCTGTTCGGCGATGGCGCGGCAGATCGCCAGGCCCAGGCCGGTGCCGCCTTTCAGGCGCGTGTCGGAACTGTCGGCCTGCGCAAACTTGGCGAACACGCGCGCGTGGAACGCTTCCGGAATTCCCGGGCCATTGTCGCTGACCGATAGCCTGACACCAGCTGCCACCGCGCTGCAGTCCAGCGTCACGGAATTGTATTGGGGCGAATACTTGATGGCGTTCGACAGCAGGTTGACCAGCAATTGCACCAGGCGGTCATGGTCGCCGCGCACGCGCAAGCCGCGTGCACTGCCTGTCCGTTCCAATGCCACCGGGCGCTGGGCTGCGCTGCCGCGCACCGCGTCGACCGCTTCGTCGAGCAGCGGCGTGATCTCCAGTTCGTCGGTGCGGAATTCCATCTTGCCGGCTTCGATCTTCTCGATATCGAGGATGTCGTTCACCAGGCGCACCAACCGTTCGCTGCTCTGGTAGGCGATGTTGACCAGGTGCTGCACGTCCGGCGGCAGTTCGCCGGCGCCGCCGTCAACCAGCATCGATAGCGAAGCGCGGATCGAGGTCATCGGCGTGCGCAGCTCGTGCGAGACGGTGGCGATGAATTCGTTCTTCATTTCCTCGACCTGGCGGCGCGCCGAAATATCGTGCAGGAACACGCAGTACAGGCCGTTGGCCGGGCGACTGATGCTGGCTTCCACCGTCAGTTCTTCGCCATCGCGCCGGATCAGGGTGCGCTGCACGCGGCGGCCGAAGTCCGGGGTTTCGCTGCCGCGCGCAGCCGCCAGCGCGGCTTCCTGCTGCGCGCGGAAACGCTGCGGCACCAGCATCTCGATAAAGCTCTTGCCCACGGCTTCTTCGCGCGCCCAGCCGAACATATGCACTGCGGCCGGGTTCCAGTCGGTGATATCGCCATCCGGGCCGACCGCAATGAAGGCGTCCTGCGCGGTGTCGATGATGGCGGCAATGCGCTGCATGGCATCGCGCAACTGGCTGGTGCGCGCGCTGACCCGGCCCTCCAGGTTGGCGACCAGGGAGTTCAGCGTGCGCGATAGCGCTTGCACCTCGGCGTATGGCGCCAGTTGCGGCAGTTGCGCCGCCGACCCGCGCCGGATGCGGTCCGCGGCATCGGCCAGTTCGCTCAATGGCCGGGCAATGCGGCGGGCGAGCGGGAAGGCCAGCAGCGGGAGCAGGGCCGCCATCCCCACCCCCAGCCACCAGGCGCGCTTCTGCAAGGCGCGTACCGGCGACCAGGCGGTATCGACGCTCTGGCGCACCAGCACGGTCCAGCCCAGGCCCGGGTAGGCGGAGTGGCCGCGCGTATGCGCATAGCCGACCAGGTAATCGACACCGTCGGGCCAGCGTTCCACCCGGTAACCGTTACCCTGGCTCGGCAGGGACAGGGTGTTGGCCAGCAGCTCTTCCGGCCCCAGCAGGACCTTGCCGTTGCGGTCGACGATGAGCGCTTGCACCTGGCGGTGCGCGCTGGCCGGCCCGATCACCGACCGTTCCAGTTCGCGTGCCCATTGCCATGACAGGTGGGCGCCCAGCACGCCGCTGCCATCTGCCAGCGGGAAGGCCAGGTCGACGAAACGCTGCGTTCCCTTATCCGGCGTGGGCAGCAGCTTGGCCAGCAGGACGGCATCGTGTACGTCGCCAACGAAGGTTCCGGCCAGCGCATTGCGGTACCAGGGGCGCTCGCTGACGTCAAAGTCTTCCAGCAAGGCGCCGGTGGCGGCCAGCACACGGCCGTTGCGGCCCGTGACGCCGATCCAGGCATAGTGCGGATAGCTGCGCTGGTGCTGTTCCAGTGTGGCGCGGCGGGCTGCCGGCGCAGCGGCGCCGCCCATGTCGGGGCGCTGCGCCAGTAATTGCACCTCGCGGTAACGCTCGAACATATTGCGATCGAGCTTGTCGGCGGCTTGCTGCGCCAGCTCCGACAGCGCGTTGCCGATGTCGGCCTTGACCTGGTTGCCGGCCGTGCGCGCAATAATGGCGGCCAGGATCGCGCCCATGGCGATCGCCAACGCGCAGAATGCGATGGCAAGGTAGGTGCCGATTCCCGCCTTCGGGCGTGCGCGCTTCATGCGACGCGGTTAGCCGGATGGCCTGCGATGAAGGATTCGATATTGTCGATCAACTGGTCGGCCAATCCTTGCATGGCCTGGCCGCTGGCCCAGGCCGAATGGGGCGTGAGCAGGAAGTTGGGCAAGCGCAGGCGCAAGAGGGGATTGTCCGGCACCGGCGGCTCCTTCGACAGCACGTCGAAGCCGGCGCCGGCGATCACGCCGCGCTGCAAGGCATCCGCCAGCGCCGCTTCGTCCACCAGGCCGCCGCGGGCGGTGTTCACCAGGATGGCGCTCGGCTGCATGCGCGCCAGTTCGGCGGCGCCGATGATATTGCGCGTGGCGTCGGTCAGCGGGACATGCAGGCTCAGTACGTCCGAGGTTTCCAGCAATTCGTCCCAGCTCACGTTGCGCACGTTCGAATCGTCGGTTGGCGTGCGGGTATGCACCAAGACTTGCATGCCGAAGGCGCGGCCCAGGTGCGCCACCTGCTTACCCAGGTCGCCGTAGCCCAGCAAACCAAGGCGGCTGCCGTGCAGGTCGCGGATCGGGTGGTGGAACAGGCAGAAACGCGGCGACTGCTCCCACAGCCCCGCCTCGACGTCGGCGCGGTAGGCCAGCAACTGGCGGCGCAGCGCGAGCATCAAGGCAAAGGTATGCTCCGGAACGGCAGCGTGGGCATAGCCCTGGATGTTCGATACCACGATGCCGAGCTCGCGCGCCGCCGCCAGGTCGACGATATCGGTGCCGGTGGCTGCCACCGCGATCATCTTCAGGCCGGGCAGGGCGGCCAGCGCCTCGGCGCGCAGCGGCACCTTGTTGGTGATCGCGATGGAGGCGTCCCGCAGGCGCTCGATCGCTTCAGCGGCGCTGGAGGCTGGATACTCGGCCCATTCATGCGCGAAAGAGGGACGCCGGATATCGGCAATGATGCTGTCGCGGTCCAGGAAAACAATTTGTTCGGTCATACCGTCAGCTCCACGGGGAGGGCAGCGGCCAAAGGACGCAACCGCATCTGGGGGTGGCTGGCCATCAGGTCCGCCACCCATTCAACAAACACCCGCACCTTGGCCGACAGGTGGCGGTTCTGTGGGTACACCACGTGGATCGGCAGCGGGTCGGTGACCCAGTCTTCCAGCACCCGCACCAGCCGGCCGTCCCTGCCATGGTTACCCAGTTGTACATCCGTCATCATGATGATGCCCAAGCCGGCCAGCCCGGCCTGCAGGTAAGCGTTGGAATCGTTCAGTGCCACCACGCCCGGCAGCATCATTTCAATGCGCTCGCCGTCGCGGGTGTAGTCCCAGTTGTATATTTTGCCAGTCTTGGACGAGAAATAGTTGACGCAGCGGTGCCGTTCCAGGTCGCGCGGGTGGGCCGGGGTACCGAATCGTTCCAGATAGGAGGGCGCCGCGCAGGTGACAAAGTTGAGCAGGCCGACGCGGCGTGCGATCAGGGTGGAATCGGCCAATTGGCCGCCCCGCACTGCACAATCGACGCCTTCCTCGATCAAATCGACCGGACGGTCGCTGCAACCCAGTTCGAGCTGGATATCCGGGTACTGTTCAAAGAACGAAGGCAGGGCGGGCACCAGGATTTCGTTGGACAGCCCGGTCGGCGCGTCGACCCGCAGCCGGCCGCTTGGGCTCAGGCGCGTGCGCGACAGCGACTCCTCGGCATCCTTCACGTCCGACAGGATGCGCAGGCATCTTTCATAGTAGGCGGCACCGTCGGCGGTGACGGAAACGTGGCGCGTGGTCCGGTGCAGCAGCTTGACCGACAGCGCCGCTTCCAGCCCGGCCACCAGGGTCGACACGGTGGCCTTGGGCAGTTGCAGGGATTCCGACGCGCGCGTGAAGCCGCCGGCGTCCACCACCTGTACGAAGACTTCCATTGCTTGGAGCTTATTCATGAGTCCACTCTCATTGTTCGAGATTCTGAACAATCAATTCAACATTAATGTATTTTTCTTATTCTAGTGGAAGTTTATTATTACCGTATTGCAGCATAAAAAAGCGCTTGACCCTCCCGCGATGGGAAAGTTTAAAGTGGCTTTCGGTTTCAGAGAAAAGGAGCAGTCATGAGTAACCGGGATGGATTCTTTGCAATGGTATCGCTGGCGCTGGGCGCGATCGCCCTGGCAGGCGTCCTGTATACCGACGAATACTCGCACGGCGCGCAAGTCGGTTTCGGCGCGGCGCCGGCACCCACCCTGCTGGCATCCGCCAGCTCGGAGGTCAAGGAATGACGGCGCAGGTGCCGGCGGAGCTGAAGATCCGCGAACTCGAAGTGCGCGGGGCCCAGGGGCCGCTGGCTGCACGCCTGTATCTGGCCGGGAATTCGTCCGCCAAGCGCGATGCGCTGATCGTTTTCTTCCACGGTGGCGGCTTCGTAGCCGGCGACCTGGAGGAGGCGGACGAATTCCTGCGCCACCTCGTCACGTGCAATCCCGACCACGTGATCCTGGCCACCAACTACACCCTGGCGACCGTCAGCCCGTTTCCGGCGGCGGTGGAAGATGCGCACGCCGTGCTGGCCTGGGCCAAGAAGAACAAGGCCAAGCTGGCCTGGAGCGGCAAGCAGCTGCTGACGGCCGGTATCGAAGCCGGCGCCAACCTGGCGGCTGTATCGGCGCTGATGGCGCGCGACCGCGGCGGTCCGGCGCTGGCAGGGCAGATCCTGATCATGCCGATGCTCGATCCTGGCCTCTCGACCTGTTCGATGCGCGAATTGCCGAATTGTCCGGACCAGATGAAGGTAGCGAATACCTGTGCCGCCGCCTACCGCGGCTACCTGCCGAATGCCGCCGACCGCGCCCACCCTTACGCGTCGCCGCTGCAATCGAGCCGGCTGAAAAATTTACCGCCGGCCCTGATCCTCTCGGCCGAAGACGACCCATTACGCGATGAAGCAGAACAATACGGGGCGAAACTGATCGCCTGCGGAGTAAAGACAACAGTCAGACGCATGCCACCGGCGCCACTGCAGGAGCCGGGAGCCAGGAATGAATGCGCGTGCAGGGGCTTTGCATTGAAAGAGATGGCCAGTTTTATCAGCGCCATCGACGGGACGGAAATGCCCGCGGTGTAAGGCTGGATTAACTAAAACAGAAGTTTAGAAAAAAGTGCCTGCGAGGCACATGGGCCCCTTTTTGCCTGAATTTCCTAACTAATTTTCACCCCCAAGAGGTTAACAATGAAAAAGATGAATCAAATGTCCACTCTTGTGCGGCCGCTGGTTGCCGCATTGGCGATGGGCGGGCTGGCGGCGGCCATCCTGTCTGGTTGCAGCGCCAATAGCAAGCCGGCCGAAAGCCAGGGACCTGCCGCAGGCGGCCCGCCAGTATCGGCCGCCGTTGTCGTGCAGAAGTCCGTCGCAGAAACCCAAGAATTCTCCGGCCGCCTGGAAGCCATCGAGCGCGTGGAAATCCGTCCACGCGTCAGCGGCTTCATCACTGCGGTGAACTTCAAGCCTGGTAGCGAGGTGAAAAAAGGTGATGTGCTGTTCGTGATCGATGCGCGTCCATTCCAGGCAGAAGCCAGCCGTGCCGACGCCGCCGCCAATTCGGCGCGTGCCAAGGCCGACCTGGCCAAGCTGGAACTGGCCCGTGCCGAAAAACTGCTGGCCGATAAAGCGATCGCGCAGCGCGAATTTGACGAACGTGCATCGGCACTGAAGGAGCTGGATGCCACGGCCCGCGCCGCCTCGTCGGCTGCCGAAGCGGCGCGCCTGAACCTGTCCTACACCCAGGTAACGTCGCCGATCAACGGTCGCGTGTCGAAGGCGGAGATCACCCTCGGCAACCTGGTTGACCAGAGCGCCGTGCTGACCAGCGTGGTATCGCTGGACAAGATCTACGCCAGCTTCGACGGCGATGAAGACACTTTCCTGCGTGTCGGCGGCCAGGCCTACAAAGGCCAGCCGGTGACCGTGAAAGTCGGCCTGGCCAACGAAGCCGGCTTCCCGCATGAGGGCAAGCTGGAATTCGTCGACAACCAGCTCGACACCCGCACCGGTTCCGTGCGCATGCGCGCCACCTTCGACAACAAGGAACGCGCGCTTGTGCCTGGCCTGTTCGCCCGCGTCCAGCTGGACGGCGGCACTGCCACCCAGCAAGCGGTGCTGATCAACGACCGCGCCGTCAGCACCGACCAGGATCGCAAGTTCGTCTACGTGGTCGGCGCCGGCAACAAGGCGGAATACCGTCCTGTGGTGCTGGGCCCGAACGTTGATGGCCTGCGCGTGGTGCGCAACGGCCTGAAAGCTGGCGAGAAGATCGTCGTCAACGGCCTGCAGCGCGTGCGCCCAGGCGCGCCGATCACGCCGGAAATGGTCGACATGACCTTTGACCCGATGGCAGCCCAGAAAGTGGCCGCCGCCGATGCCAAGAAAACCAAGGAATAATCCATGAATTTTTCTCGCTTCTTTGTCGATAAACCGATCTTCGCGGCGGTTTTATCGATCATTGTCTTCGTAGCGGGCTTGATCTCGATCTTCAAGCTGCCCGTCTCCGAATACCCGGAAGTGGTGCCGCCATCCGTCGTGGTGCGTGCCGTCTACCCGGGCGCGAACCCGAAAGTGATTGCGGAAACCGTCGCCGCGCCGCTCGAAGAGCAGATCAACGGTGTCGAGAACATGCTGTACATGTCCTCGCAAAACACCTCTGATGGCGCGCTGATGCTGACCGTGACCTTCAAGATCGGCACCGACGTCGACAAGGCTGAAACCGCGGTGCAGAACCGTGTGCAGCGCGCCTTGCCACGCTTGCCGGAAGAAGTGCGCCAGATCGGCGTGACCACGGTGAAGTCTTCGCCGAACCTGACGATGGTGGTCCACCTGCTGTCGCCGAACGGCCGCTACGACGACCTGTACCTGCGCAACTACGGCGTGCTGAACGTGAAAGACCAGCTGGCCCGTATTCCAGGCATGGGCGACGTGCAGATCTTCGGCGCCGGCGATTACGCCATGCGCGTCTGGCTGGACCCGCAGAAGGTCGCCGGCCGCAACATGACCGCGTCCGACGTGGTCGATGCGATCCGCGAGCAGAACGTGCAGGTGGCTGCCGGTGTGATCGGTGCTGCGCCTTCCAAGTCGGCCGACTTCCAGCTGACCGTCAACACCCAGGGCCGTTTGAGCTCCGTCGAGGAATTTGGCGAGATCATCGTCAAGACCAATGAAGACGGCGCGCTGACCCGCCTGAAAGACGTGGCCCGTATCGAGATGGGCTCCAACAGCTACTCGCTGCGTTCGCTGCTGAACAACAAGTCGGCGGTGGGCCTGGGTATCTTCGAAGCGCCTAACAGCAATGCGCTGGAGCTGTCGGCCAATGTGCGCGCCAAGATGGAAGAACTGAAGAAGGACTTCCCTGAAGGCGTGGCCTACGACATCGTGTACGACCCGACCCAGTTCGTGCGCGAATCGATCAAGTCCGTGATCCACACCCTGCTCGAAGCAGTGGCACTGGTGGTGATCGTGGTGATCATCTTCCTGCAAACCTGGCGCGCATCGATCATCCCGCTGCTGGCGGTGCCTGTGTCGATCGTCGGTACCTTCGCCGTGATGATCGGCTTCGGCTTCTCGATCAACACGCTGTCGCTGTTCGGCCTTGTGCTGGCCATCGGTATCGTGGTCGACGATGCGATCGTGGTGGTGGAAAACGTCGAGCGGAATATCGCCAACGGCCTGTCGGCTCGCGACGCGACCATCCAGGCCATGAAGGAAGTGTCCGGCCCGATTATCGCTATCGCGCTGGTGCTGTGCGCCGTGTTCGTGCCGATCGCCTTCGTGTCCGGCCTGACCGGCCAGTTCTACCGCCAGTTCGCGCTGACCATCGCTATTTCGACCGTGATTTCGGCACTGTGCTCGCTGACCCTGGCCCCGGCCCTGTCGGCATCGCTGCTGCGCCCACATGACGCACCGAAAGACGCGCTGACCCGCGTGATGGACAAGATCTTCGGCCGCTTCTTCGCTTGGTTCAACCGCTTCTTCAACCGCGCATCGCACAGCTATGAGACTGGCGTGCAGGGCGTGCTGAAGCGCAAATCGGCCTCCATCGTGGTGTACCTGGTGCTGGCTGCCGCCGCGGGCGTGATGTTCAAGGTGGTGCCAAGCGGCTTCGTGCCGGGCCAGGACAAGCAATACCTGGTCGGCTTCGCCCAGCTGCCTGACGCGGCATCGCTGGAACGCACCGAGCAGGTGATTCGCAAGATGTCCGACATCGCCAAGGAAATTCCTGGCGTGGACGCTTCGGTTGCCTTCCCGGGCCTGTCGATCAACGGCTTCACCAATGCGCCGAACGCCGGTATCGTGTTCACCACGCTGAAGCCATTCCACGAGCGTACCGACAAGTCCCAATCGGGCGAAGCGATTGCCGCGGAAATCAACAAGCGCATGGGCGCCGTGCAGGACGCGTTCGTGATGGTGTTCCCACCGCCGCCAGTGAATGGCCTGGGTACCACCGGCGGCTTCAAGATGATGATCGAAGACCGCAACAACGCCGGCTACGATGACCTGTACAAGACCATACAGGCGATCCAGATGAAGGCGTGGCAGGACAAGCGCCTGGCCGGTGTGTTCTCCAGCTTCCAGATCAACGTGCCACAGCTGTTCGCGGACATCGACCGCGCCAAGGCCAAGCAACTGGGCGTGCCGCTGCAGACCATCTACCAGACCTTGCAGATCAACCTTGGTTCGCTGTACGTGAACGACTTCAACCAGTTCGGCCGCACCTACCAGGTGCGCGTGCAGGCTGATGCCCCGTTCCGTTCGCAAGCCGAGCAGATCGCGCAACTGAAGGTGCGCAACAGCAAAGGCGAGATGATCCCGCTGTCGTCGCTGATGCGCGTCAAGGACAGCTATGGTCCTGACCGCGTAGAGCGCTACAACGCTTACGTATCGGCCGAGATCAACGGCGGTCCGGCTCCAGGCTTCTCGTCCGGCCAGGCCCAGGCTGCGCTGGAAGAAATCGTCAAGGCCAACCTGCCGAAGGGCATGGGCTACGAATGGACCGAGCTGACTTACCAGGAGATCCTGGCCGGTAACACCATGATCTATGTGTTCCCGCTGTGCGTGCTGCTGGTGTTCCTGGTATTGGCTGCCCAGTACGAAAGCTGGACCCTGCCGCTGGCCGTGATCCTGATCGTGCCGATGTCGATCCTGTGCGCCTTGATCGGCGTGAAGCTGACCGGAGGCGACAACAACGTGTTCACGCAGATTGCCTTGTTCGTGCTGGTCGGGTTGGCGTCGAAGAACGCGATCCTGATCGTGGAGTTTGCGCGGGAACTGGAAGACCATGGCCGCACCATCCTGGAAGCGGCACTGGAAGCTTGCCGCCTGCGTCTGCGCCCGATCCTGATGACGTCGATCGCCTTCATCATGGGTGTGGTACCGCTGGTGTTCTCGGTAGGTGCGGGCGCTGAAATGCGTCATGCAATGGGTGTGGCGGTGTTTGCCGGCATGCTGGGCGTGACCTTCTTCGGCCTGTTCCTGACGCCTGTGTTCTACGTCCTGCTGCGCACCCTGGCCAAGCGCCTTGAGAAGAAATCCCCGGCAGCCGACGCTGCCCCGCAACTGGAAGGGACCCATTAATATGAAAAGTATGATTGCCAAAGGTGTGGCCCCGCTGCTGGCAGCACTGCTGCTGACCGCATGCGCCGCGCCTGAATTCAAGCAACCGCAAGTCGACACCCCGACCGCCTTCAAGGAATCGCAGGTGATGACTGCCGAAGACGGCACCAGCTGGAAGCCGGCCCAGAACGCCGAGCGCCAGCCGCGCGGCGAGTGGTGGCTGGCCTTCAGCGACTCGGCCCTGAATGAGCTGATCGCCGAAGCGACCCGCAACAACGCCAACCTGGCCGTGGCGGCCGCCCGCGTCAAGCAGGCGCGCGCCATCGCCGGCATCGCCGAGGCGGACCGCATTCCGCAAATCGGCGTGGGCCTGGGCGCCCAGCGTGCCCGCAATTCGGCACTGTCGCTGGGCGTGCCGGCCAGTACCGACATTGCGCCGCAGACCACTTACAACGCCAACCTGACGGCAAGCTATGAAGTGGACCTGTTCGGCCGGGTATCGAGCAATGTGGCCGCGGCCCGTGGCGACGCCGCGCAGGTGGAAGCGAACTACCGCTCCGTCCTGCTGTCCCTGCAAGCCGACGTGGCACAGACCTATTTCCGCCTGCGCGCCACGGACGCCGAATTGGCGACTGTGGAGCAGACGGTCCGGTTGCGCGAAGAGAGTGTGAAGGTCAACCAGCGTCGCTTCGACCTGGGCGACATTGGTGAATTCGACCTCTCGCGCGCCAAGACCGAACTGGCAACCACCCGTGCGGAAGCGATCGGCCTGCAACGCCGCCGCGCGACCACCGAGCATGCGCTGGCTGTCCTGCTGGGCAAGCCGGCGGCAGCCTACACGGCGGGCAACAGCCCGCTGCTGGACTCGACGCTGCTGCCTGCGATCCCGACCGGCGTGCCGTCGTCGCTGCTGGAACGCCGTCCTGACATCGCCGCCGCACAGAAGGCGATGGAAGCGACGAATGCCCGCATCGGCGTAGCCCGTTCGGCCATGTTCCCGGCCTTGAACATCACCGCCAACGGTGGCGGCGCATCCGGCCACTTCAGCGATGTGTTCAAGTGGAGCAGCCGTTCGTGGGTGCTGGGCGCCTTGCTGTCGATGCCTTTGATTGACGGCGGGCGCAACAGCAACAACGTCAAGCGCAGCGAAGCGGCCCTGGAAGAATCGGTTGCCGGCTACCGCCAGACCGTGCTGGGCGCCTTCGCCGAGGTGGAAGACAACCTGGCAGGCCTGCGCATCCTGGGCGGGCAGACCGCGCAGATCGACGAAGCCCTGGTGTCGGCGCGCCGTTCCGCCGACCTGGCGCAGAAACTGTACGACGCCGGCCGTTCCAGCTACCTGGACCTGCTGGATTCGCAACGCAACCTGGCAGCCGTCGAACGCAGCGCAGTGCAACTGCGCGGCGACCGCGCGGTGACCACCGTCGCCCTGATCCGATCCCTGGGCGGCGACTGGAACTAAACTAGATCGATCAGCCCTTAACGGCGCTCCGCTTTCGCGGGCGCCGTTTTTTTATTGGGCGGATCAATGCGAAAGCTGAAACGGGCAGTAAAGACGGCATCGCGGGTCTGACCCTTGGGTCGGACCCAGATTCTTGGTTTTCCTTCACAAACCCGTAAACCAGGGTCTGACCCAAGGGTCAGACCCGCCGGTGCCGACAGATCCTTAAGATCGCACTCCGTTGTTCTGCACGCTTGCAAATCCGCCTGGATCAGCCTATGATTGCGACAAATGTCACATAAAGGCTAATATGGTCACAAGCGGTTTGTTAAGCAGCATCCCTGGCGTCCGACATGGATTCGGTAGCGCCGAGTCGCTGGTTCCTGCCGAACTGGATCCAGTGTGGGAGCTGAGACCAGCAAAGCGCCAGGTCCATGGCATTCGCGTCGCAGCGATTTCGGAACCGAAGCATGAAGTCGGCGATGCCGACGGTTTTCATACCAGGGTGCCCGGCCTTCCTGTCAGCATCATTACCGCCGATTGCGTGCCGCTGCTATTGGCCCGCCGCGACGGCTCGCAGATCGCCGCAGTGCATGCGGGCTGGCGCGGCCTGCACGACGGCATCATACCCGCAGCACTGGCCGCAATGGGCGAGGGCACAACTGTCGTCGCGGCCGTCGGCCCGACGATTTGCGCCGCATGCTACGAGGTCAGCGAAGAACTCGCGGAAGACTTCGCACAGCGCTTCGAGGCCTTGCCGCGTGAAGTTGTGCTGCCAACGCACCGCCATCTCGACCTGCGCGCCATCGCCGAATATCAGTTGCGGGCATCCGGCGTGGAAGAAATCGAACATGTCGGCGGTTGCACCTGCTGCGCACGCGATGCCGCCGGCGAACCCATTTATCGCAGTTGCCGGCGTGGCGACCGTGGGTCGCAAATGCACTCCGGCCTGTACATCACCACCAAAGGAGAAAAATGAAGGTCATCGCATCCCTTATCCTGGCCGCTTTTGCGACTGTCGCCAACGCACAAGAACGCGACTGGAGCGCACCGCAGAAGCCATTCACCATCTATGGCAATACGCACTACGTCGGCACCGCCGGCATCAGCGCGATTCTGGTAACGTCGCCGCAAGGACATGTCCTGGTTGACGGCACCACGGCCAAAGGCGCGGAGGTCGTTGCTGCCAACATCCGTACGCTGGGCTACAAGCTGGAAGACGTGAAATACATCCTCAGTTCACACTCGCACGAAGATCACGCCGGCGGCGTTTCGGCGCTGCAAAAGCTGACCGGCGCCGCCGTGCTGGCTGGTAGCGACAACGTCGAAACCATGCGTACAGGCGTATCGCCGAAGATCGACCCGCAGTTCGGCAGCCTGTCGAACTATCCTGGTTCCGCAAAAGTGCGCGCTGTGAAGGACGGCGAAGTGATCAAACTGGGTCCAGTTGCAGTCACCGCCCACAACACGCCCGGCCACACCGCTGGCGGCACCACATGGAGCTGGCAGTCCTGCGAAGCTGGCAAGTGCAAAAACGTGGTGTTTGTCGATAGCCTGACCGCAGTCTCGGCCGACGGCTACCGCTTCACGGATCATCCCGAGGTCGTCGCCCAACTGCGCAGCAGCTTCGTCACCGTTGATGGCCTCTCCTGCGACATCGCCATTGCCGCGCATCCGGAAGTGAATGACCTGTGGGGGCGCCAACAGCGCGCAGCGAAGGAAGGCAGCGTCGCCTATGTCGACACCAAAGGCTGCAAGACCATCGTCGAAGCCGGCCGCAAGCGCTTGGAGAATCGCCTAGTCAGCGAAAAGAACTGACTAAGTCGCGGCATGCTCGTCTCGTGGTGAGCACTGTCGCGCTTAGCTATCATTGTCCCGGTCGCCAACATTCAATTCAGAGATATCTTCTGCGTCCGTTCCGGCTAAGCAATTGCCGGTACCAACTACGCGAACTGATTTCCCCGAGGCTTGAGCGGACAGCGGCATTGCGAGGATCGCTTTTGATGCAGGGCTTCAATCCTTCGGCTTGACAAAAGTGTGGTATCAACCGAATACCCGCGATGCTCTCCGACAAAATGCTCGCATTCCATGTCGCAAGCACCGATGTGCGTCGGCATTCGGCATATGGCCTCTTGTGGCCCCCCCAACGCGGGCTCGACGCCAGTGCGTTGGAGGCCATTTCGATCCGATGTCAATCCACCGGCGGGCGAGTCTTCTGTCGCCAGGCAAGTTCGCGTCCTGCGCTTGAGGCCCTCAGCCGACGTGTAGCTAAGCCCTGCATCTGGATATGACAATTTCAGCACTTGGGCCCCATTGGGCTAAGCGGTGCCGGAGCGTTTCCAGTACTTGGGGTTATTCCAGACGTAATTGATCTTGGGCTAACTGCAGTTGAATATCCTTTTGGTAAATTTGATGGCTGGGATCTTGCATTAGGCGCGGCAGGCATATTTGCGACACTTGCTCCGATAGCAGGGGACGGCGCCGCTGCGACGGCGAAGATTACCTATCGCGCAACTAAAGCATGTTGTTGCTTCCCGGCTGGAACGCCAGTTGTGACTGAGCATGGGACGGTTCCAATTGAACGAATTGTGGTAGGACAAATGGTCTATGCGCGTGACCCTGCAACTGGCGCGACGAGGCTTAAACCTGTGACCGAGGTAATGATTACCGAACCCAAGCCGCTGTTCGTTCTGACGACTAAAGATGGTCTCGGTAATCGGCACCGCATGGAGGTAACAGATAACCATCCGTATTGGGTGAAGAATCAGGGTTGGGTAGATGCACAGTATCTTATCCCTGGTATGGTGTTGATGAACCTGAAGGGCGAAGAACTTTCAGTAGAATTCCTCGAAAAGGCGAAACGAAGCGAAGTTGCATACAACTTTACAGTCGCAAACTTTCACACCTACTTCGCTGGCAATCAGAACATTCTGGTTCATAACTGCAACGGATTATGCAAGGTAGGGCAAAGTCGGCAAAGAGCTTTATGCGTACAATTGTCGAAAGCCGAGAGGTACCAAAGAAGGTGGATAAACTGAAGGGGGTTCAGGCGCAATCATATGAAAATTCAAGGAGTTATTGTCGAGAGGAGAGGCAGGCGGAAGTCAGCATATGCTCAAGCGCGAAACAAAGGGAACTCGGCCTATGATTTAAATGGCAGCGGCAAGGGGCGTGGCGGTCTTCGAATTATCTATGAAGAGACGAAAGATGAAGTACGCGTGCTGGATATACTCGATATTATTAAGGAGACGTAGAATGGGTACATGGAATTACCGAGTAATGAAAAGAGGCGACAAAGTCGCAATTTATGAGGTCTATTATGGTGACAACGGTAATGTAAAAGGTTATACGGCGAATTCTATAGCTCCGCAAGGCAACGACATGGATGACTTGGAAAACACGGCACGTGTCAAGGTAGTTGTCGCTTGAATCAAGCAGCAATTTGTTGAGTATGGATCTCCTTTGCAACCATGGAGGAAACGACATGGTCGCGCTCCGGGTTCAACGTGACAGCATCGCAAGGTTCCCAGTTGCGTGTGTGCCCCGACCAGCGCGCCGGATTGCGGGCCTGGGCGGCCTGATAGAGCTGGTGCCGCGCTGCCAGAATGGCTTTGTCCTGGCCAGCATGGCGCTGCGCCGGGCTGACATAACGAATACCGCTGTGCCGATGCTCGACGTTGTACCAATGGACAAAGTTCGCTGCCCAGTCTCGCGTGGCGGCCAAATCAGCGAAGCCTCCAGGTGGGAATTCCGGGCGGTACTTGGCGGTGCGGAACAGCGCCTCGGCAAAAGCGTTGTCATCGCTCACGCGCGGGCGCGAGTAGGATGGCTTAACGCCCAGCCAATGCAACATAGCCAGCACCGTGGTGGCCTTCAACGTGGCGCCGTTATCGCCATGCAGTACGGGCTTGTTGTGACGCATGGCGATGCCTTCAGCCAGGGCCGTGCGCCGCACCAGATGACTGGCGTGGTCGGCATCATCCTCGGCATGCACTTCCCAGCCAATGATCTTTCGGCTGTACAGATCCAGGATCAGGTACAGGTAGAACCAACGGCCCGCCACAACAGCCGGCAAATAGGTCATATCCCAGCACCACACTTGGCCAGGTGCGGTGGCAATATGTGTGGTCGGTGGTCGTTGCTGGCGGGGCGCTTTAGCCCGGCCACGATGACTCGTCTGGCCATGAGCGCGCAAGATCCGGCTGAACGTCGATTCGCTGGCCAAATAGATGCCTTCGTCTGCCAGCATGGGAACAATGCGGGCCGGCGGCATATCGGCAAAGCGTGGTTCATTGGCGGCGGCCAGGACGGCTGCCCGCTCGTTCGGCGTCAGCGCGTGCGATGGCATGGGGCGCTCGGCCATCGGACGGCCGTCACCACTTGCCAAACCACCGTGCGCCTGCCAGCGCTGCAGCGTGCGTGCACTCAGGCCAACGGCGACGCATGCCTCGCTCAAGCGAGCACCGGCTTGGCACGCTTGTTTGATTTCTCGGGCCAGAGTCTGGCGATCTTCGAGGGCGATCATTCGTCCTCGGCCTTGTACTTGCTGAAGATCGCCTCGGCTTTTTTTGACAGCACCAGCAATGCCGCAGTTTCGGCCAATGCCTTGTCCTTGCGTCGTACTTCGCGCTCAAGTTCTTTGATGCGGCGCTTGTCCTGCTTGGCTTCAGCGGCGCTCAAACGCTTTTCTCCCGGCTGGCCCAGCGCGTTGATCGCCTGCTCGCGCCATAGCGCCAGCTCGTGCGGATATACACCATTGCTGCGGCACCAGGCGCTCTTGTTGGATTCGTCCATGATGGAT
>NZ_FOOF01000026.1 GCF_900113115.1 Duganella sp. CF458
TTCCCATCCCGAACAGGACCGTGAAACGACTTTGCGCCGATGATAGTGCTGCAACCAGTGTGAAAGTAGGTTATCGTCAGGCTCTTATTAGAAAAGCCCGCTAGGCATCTGCCAGCGGGCTTTTTGCATTGTTAAGTTGCATTCGAGACAAGCAATAGAAATATGTCTCAATTTGTAGAAATTTTGACTCAGCCTTCATACCCCGATAGTGTTACCTTCCCTATAACACCCCACCTCATCGGGACATTTGGAGACAGAAATGGAATTTCGCAAAAGCTTGATCGCAGCCGCGATCGCCATGGTTGCTGCAAACGCCAGCGCCGCCCCAAACATGATGGCCAGCCCAGTTGCGTTCTCCGCACAGGAGAAAACTCGCCTGGTATCCACCCTGAACGGTGAGCGGGGCAAATATGGCCTGGATACCGACCACGGCTACGCCATCGCCAGCCAGCACCCGGGCGAACATGGCAAGGCGATCAGCCGCGTGAACCACACCTACAAAGGCGTGCGTATTTTTGAATCCGAATCCGTGGTAGTCACCGACCAGGGCGGCAATATCGTGAGTGAATCGGTCGGCGAACGCCGCCAGGGCCTGTCGGGCAAGCGCTTCAATGTGAAGCCAGCCATTAGCGGCAAGGAGGCGATTGCCAAGGCGCGCCGCAGCATGCTTGCTGCCGGCACCGAAATCGACCCGCCATCGGCCGAACTGGTCATCTTCCCGATTGTGAAGACCGTGCGTGCCGCCGGCGCCGAAAACAAGGCTGAGGCAGACCTGAATGCCGTTGACGTGCAGGACGTCGTGTCCGGTCATGAACTGGCCTACGTGGTGAAGACCCGCCACCATGGCGCCTTCTACGACACCATTGTCAGCGCACGCGACGGCCGCATCCTCGACCAGTGGAGCGCGATGCAAAACGTGGTCGGCACCGGCCATAGCCAATACAACGGCGATGTGCCAATCAATACCACCTTGTCCGGCGGCGTGTACAAGATGATCGACGGCAGTCGCGGCACCGGCGGTACCTTCGGCGCCATGGCGATCACTAATGCCAACCACGGCACCAGTGCCGGCGCGGTATACACCAATGCCACCAATGTCTGGGGCGACGGCAAGCAGTACATCGCCGGCGGCAGCACTACCAATGCCAACGGCCAGACCGCTGCGGTGAATGCACTGTGGGGCCTGATGAACACCTACGACATGCATAAGAACGTGTTGAACTGGTCTTCGCTCGACGGTAACAACACTGCGACTTACATCGCCGTGCACGTCAACACTGCCTACGACAACGCTTACTACTCGGATGGCTGCAAGTGCATGTTCATCGGCGATGGCGGCAGTTACTTCAACAACCTTGGTTCGATTGATGTGATTGGTCACGAAATGGGGCACGGCATCACCGCCGCCACGTCGAACCTGACCTACCGGGCTGAATCCGGCGGCCTGAATGAGTCTTCGTCCGACATCGCGGGTGAAGCAGTGGAAGCCTACGCACGCGCCGGCGGCACCGGCACTTCGCTGCCTGTTCCATCGGGCAACGACTGGGTGATGGGCAAGGAAATTTCCAAGAACGGCCAGCCGCTGCGCTGGATGTACAAGCCAAGCAAGGATGGCAAGTCGCCGGACGCATGGAAGTCGACCATCAAGCGCCTGGACGTCCACTACAGCAGCGGCCCCAACAACCGCATGTTCTATTTCCTGGCGATGGGTTCCAGCGCAACCTCGGGTAGCGATTACTACTCGCAATATTTGACCAAGTTGCCGAAGAACATGACCGGCATTGGCATCGACAAGGCTTACCGTATCTGGTTCCGCGCGAATACCACCAAGTTCACGTCGTCCACCAATTATGCAGATGCTCGTTTGAAAGTGCTGGCAGCAGCGCAGGAACTATACGGCGCCAATAGCGCCGAGGCGAAAGCAGTCCAGCGCGCCTATGCTGCCATTAACGTGGGTGCCGACGTAGCAGAATAAGCCGCGCAGCAACGCACAGGAACCGCCGGGGCAACCTGGCGGTTTTTTTTGTGCATCGTGACAATGTGTGATTGTGCATCGGCCAGTTGTTGGCAAAATGCAAGTCATGAATGGTATCTTTACCGCGCAGCTCGGGTACGCCATGGCTGCCTTGTACGTGCTGCTGGGTGTTGTCTCAACAGGGGTGGGGTTGGCACTTGGCTCGCGTACCAGCCAGTTGCGCGACCAGGTGAATGCCTGGTGGTTCATCTTTCCCATTGTTAGCTGCGGCCTGATCCTGTATCCGGTCGGAGCGCCCTTGCTGGCACTCGTCATTTGCGGCTTGGCTGCGCGCGAACTTGCGCCTTATTGCGGAGCGGCGTCCGGCCGCTTCCTTGGCGTCGCCATCGCCAGCCTGCTGGCAGCGGTGTGCGCCGGCACGTTCGCACCTTCTTCCTTGCCTGCAGCGTTTGCGTTGGCCAGTCTCGCTGCTGCGGCATATCTCTGGCGTTCGCGCGAGCCGGGCGCCTTGCCTTGGCTTCTATTTGCGCTGACTTGCTTCGGCATCAGTTTCGTGCCTGCCTTTGTACACCTGCCTTTCGGGCCGAAGGGGAACCTGTCCTGGCTGTTTTACCTGTTCATCGTGACAGCATTGAACGACATCGCCCAGTTCACCAGCGGCAAACTTTTCGGTAAGCAGAAAATCGTCCCGCAGATTAGCCCGCAAAAAACCTGGCAAGGTTTGCTGGGCGGCGTCGTGGTTTCCACCCTGCTGTCGCTTGTCTTGGGCGCTTATTTTGGACTGGGCCAGCCAGCCTGGCTGGCGGCAATCGCGGTGCTGCTTTCGGTTGGCGGCTTTGCCGGCGACGTGATGTTCTCCGCGGCGAAGCGCAAGCTCGGCATCAAAGACTTTTCAAACCTGATACCGGGCCACGGCGGCATGCTTGACCGCGCCGACAGCCTGGTGGTTACGGCTCCCTTGCTTTACCTGTTGCTCATTTATCGATAAGGAAAAAAGAATGAAGATTGAACGAGGCCTCGCCT
The DNA here is from genome assembly GCF_900113115.1 of Duganella sp. CF458. Classification (GTDB taxonomy): domain Bacteria; phylum Pseudomonadota; class Gammaproteobacteria; order Burkholderiales; family Burkholderiaceae_D; genus Rugamonas. The sequence continues at coordinate 2,999 of NZ_FOOF01000026.1, forward strand.
GGAGCGAGACCCAGTCCGGATTTGAGGCGGCCGACGGCACGCGCCTGTTCTACCGGAGCTGGATGCCGCTGGCGCCACGCAGTGGCGCGCCGCGCGCGTTGGTCTTCCTGCATCGCGGGCATGAACATTCTGGCCGTATCGGTACGCTGGTCGAGCAGTTCGGCTTCCATGGCGATTGGGCTTTCGCTTACGACGCGCGTGGGCACGGATACTCGCCAGGCGAACGCGGTTCGGCGCCGAGCTTCGCCACCATGGTTGACGACCTCGATACCTTCGTACGCCATATCTGCAGCAAGCATGGCATTGCCGTCGAGGACGTGCTGGTGGTGGCCAACAGTGTTGGCGCTGTGGTGGCGGCAACCTGGCTGCACGATTATGCGCCGCGCGTACGCGGACTGGTGATGGCTGCTGCGGCCTTTGCGATCAAGCTGTATGTGCCGCTGGCAAAGCCGGGCCTGCGCTTCGCGCGGCGCTTCAAACCGGAACTGTTCGTGACCAGCTATATCCGTTCCACCATGCTGACGCATTCGGCGGAGCAGGCGCGGGCCTACGATGAGGATCCGTTGATCGCCAAGAGCATTTCGGCGCAGATCCTGCTGGAACTTGCCGATACTGCGCAGCGCATCGTGCATGATGCCGCCGCCATCGACACGCCGGTTCTCATGCTTTCCGCCGACCAGGACTATGTCGTGCACGAAGCGCCGCAGAAGCTGTTCTTTGATCGCCTGTCGTCGTCATTGAAGCGCTATGTCAGGCTGCAGCGCTGCCGTCATGCCATCTTCTACGAGGAAGACACTTCCGTTGCGATGCAGGCGAGCCGCAGCTTTATCGAGGAATGCTTCGCGACACGGCCGGCGTCACCAGTGCGCTTCGCGGCTGCCGATAGGGAAGGACAGGGCGCCCGGCATTACGCAGCGCTGCTGAACAACCAGACCGGCAACGCGCTCACGCGAGCCTGGTTCGGATTGCAGCGGAATATGCTGAAGGTCATGGGGCCGCTGAGCGATGGCATGAAGATCGGCCTGCGCCACGGCTTTGATTCGGGCGAGTCGCTGGACTATGTCTATCGCAACCAGGCGGGCGGCAAGCTTGGCTTCGGCGGCATGATGGACCGTGGCTACCTGGACGCGGTGGGCTGGCGCGGCATCCGCCTGCGCAAGGTGCAGATGCAACAGATGCTGGCGCAGCAGATCGCAGCGCACGCAGGACCGGGGCCGGTTCGCATCCTTGATATCGCTGCGGGTTCCGCACGCTATGTGCTGGAGACCATCAAGCGCTTCCAGGACCGCGAAATCGAGGTCACGCTATGCGACTATGAGCAGCACAACCTGGAGCAGGCCAGGAAGCTGGCGGAAAAGCTGCAGATCAGCGCCCGCATCGAATATTGCCGCCGGGATGCCTTCAGCGCTGACAGCTACCAGGGGCAGGAAGGACGCTACGACATCGCCGTGGTGTCCGGCCTGTATGAACTGTTCAGCGACAACTCGCTGGTCCTGCAATCGCTGCGCGGCGTTGCGGCCAGCCTGCGCGAAGGGGGAAGCTTGCTTTACACCGGCCAGCCATGGCATCCGCAACTGGATATGATCGCCTATACGCTGACCAACCATCGCGGCGAGCCATGGCGCATGCGCCCGCGCGCACAAGCCGAGATGGATGGCCTGGTCACCTTGGCCGGTTGCCGCAAGCTCCGGACCATGATCGGGCTGGAAGGGATCTTTACTGTTTCACTTGCGCAGAAATCCGCAGTGCCTGACGAAGGCGATTAAACACCGTCACCAGCGACAGCAGCAGGACCACGGTAAGCAGGGCGTTGTGCCAGACCGGTGCCACGCCCGCCCACACCAGCAATCCAAGCAGGCCGAAGGCGAAGGCGCGATCGCTCTTGCCCATCGGGCCATCGAAGCGGCGCGCCACGCCGATGCTGCTGGCCAGCACGCCGGCAAATTCGGCCAGCAGGGCAAACAGCACCACCAGCACCAGCAGGTGCGGCGAGATGCCAGCCAGCAGGGCTACCGGCAGATAGAGCGCCGCATCGGAAACCTGGTCGCACAATTCGTTCAGCAAGGCTCCCATTGCGGTCTTGTTGCCGGTTGCATTTGCCAGCATGCCGTCGATGGCGTTCAAGGCCATGCGCAGCAGCAGGAAGAAGGGCAGGCCCAGCCACAGGCCAAGGCATTGCGGGGCTAGGGCCAATGCCGCGCCATAGCCCACAGAGAGCATCATCGCGGCCAGCGTCACCTGGTTCGGGGTGATGCCGAGCCGCGTGAGCAGGCTGAGGAAGGGGTTCAGCAATCGCTGGAAGCGAGGCTTAAGCTGGTAGATGGAGATGCTCATGACGTGCAAGAGTTAAGATAGATGCGGGCGATGAAAATACTGCGGCTATAGCCCATCGCGCAATGCAGGTAGACGGGACGACCCTGCCGGCGCTCCGTGGCGACAGCCGCAAGGATAGTACGGACCTGCGCGCGGGTCGGCGCCTGCAGGTCCAGTAAAGGAAGGTGGCGGTAATGGCCGCGGCGCAGCGATTCGGTTTCGCTGAGTTCTGCGCTCAGATCGATGATGCTGCAGCCTGGAGGCAGTTGCCGCGCTTCGCTGGCGCTCAGGCGGCGGCCAACCCACAGGCCTTCGGCTGCTTGTGCGAACGGCGGCTTGTTGCGATGGCGCCAGCGCACCAGCATCCACGTTGCGGTGTAGCCAAAGAGGTAGGGCCAGAACAGCAGCCATATCCAGGCTGGATGCCGGCCTTCTTTCTTACGCAGGAAGGCCGCGTTGCGGCGGGCGTACGCCAAGGCTACCAGCAGCAGGCTGGCCGCGAGGTAGAGCCAGGGCCATACGGGAGCGGACAGGCTCGCCGCGAGCAGCGCCAATCCGGTCATGATGGCGTAGTAGAACGAAACGCTGTGGCGGGCGGTGGTGCCGGGACGCACCGCGTAGCAGGCGACAGCGGCCAGCGCAATACCGCCTGCGATATCGGCGATGGCATGTTGCCAGGTCAGCAGCGTGCTGGCGCCCACCAGCAGCAGCCAGCATGCCAACGTAACCTTCCAGGCGCGGCCCGCAATGGTTGGCCGCAGCGCGAGCCACAGCAGGATGCAGTAGGTGATGTGCAGCGAAGGGAACTGGTTGTACGGGCGATCCGAGGCGTCAAGCATGCCATAGGCCAATTGGAGGAAGCTGTGGTCGGGCACGGCCCTGCCGGCTGGGAAGCGCGCGGGAAAAACGGCAAACACCAGGCCGGCGGCGACGGTGCAGAACATCAGGCGGCGGCTGTACACGCGAAGCGCATCTCCCTTGCGCACCTTGAAGAAGGCCCATGCCAGCAAGGGACCGGAACTGCCATAGGGAATGATCATCCACGGCAGGAACGGGATGGACTGCTCGAACGGAAGCGCCAGCGTACGCTGGACCTGCGCCGTTTCGGCAGCATGGTTCGTGAGCGTGTAGCAAAGCCCGAACAAGAGGGCGTTGATGATCAGGTGCAGGAGTTGCATTCATGGCATTATGTCACGCGATATGAGTGAAGATCAAAAGTACCAGCGCTGCATGGTGATGGCGGGTGGAGGATTCCGCTTCGGCTATTACCTTGGCATGCACGCTGCGGCGGAAGACAGCGGCATGGCGCCCGATATCATCCTCGCCAGTTGCGGCGGTTCGCTGGCAGCGGCCATCATCCATGCCTTGCCGGATGCCGCGCAGCGCAAGCAATGGCTTGCCTCACAGGAGATGTACCGCTTCATGTGCGGCTTGCGCGCGGCGCCGCATGCGCGTCCGCTGCAGGTGCTGGGGGCGGCTTTGCTGCGCGGACTGTCGCGCGGGCGGGCCAAGCGCGTGCCGGACGTTTTCGACGACTTCATGTTCGAACTGCCGGGGGAATTGCCCTTGCCGGCCGCCGGGCAGCCGCAGATGTCGCTCGCCATTGTGGCAACCAGGCTGCTGTTCGGCCGCGAGCACACCGGCCAGGCGCGAGGCAGCCGCGCGCTGTTCGCGGAAGTCGTCTTCGGCCCGGAGCGCGCATGCAGCCTGCTGGAGGGATGGCAGGCACCGGCCAGTTCTCCCGCGTGGAGCTGCGGCGCTGTGGCGCCCGGCCTGCTGCTCGATAGCGCGATGCCGGTCGCCGATGCCGTGCGCAGCTCGATCACCGACATGCTGTACTTCCCCTGCCATGCCCACGCAGGCGAACACTATATGGGCGGCGTGATCGACCTGTTCCCGATCGAGATTGCGCATGGCCTGGCAAGGCACGTGACGATGGAGGCCAAGCCGCCGTTCGGGCAAATGCTGGCGATCCCGGCACTGCGCAAGGTGTTCGGCATCGACGGCAACGCGCGGCTGAAGCACGTGCATGCGCAGCACGCCGATGCCTGGGTAGACACCAGCGATATTTCCAGCGCCCTGCGCGGCAGCGGCATGCAAAAGCGCATTGACTGGCTGGGCAACCGGATCAGGCTCGAGATGCCAGCCCGCCTTGCGGAATATGCGAAGGACGTGGAAGCGCAATGGCAGTACGGCTACCGGCGCGGCATCGAAGCGTATGCCAGTCCCGGCCTGCGCCTGCGGCACGCCACCCGATTCAACAGGGGAAGCACATGAGGGTGATGATCATCGGCGGTACCAGCGGCATCGGGCTGGCCCTGGCAATGCATTACGCGCAGCAGGGGGCCGAGCTGGCGCTATGCGGACGCGATCCTGCGCGGCTGGACGGACACCCCATCACCGCGCAGGCAGGGTTGCGCCGCTACGGCTTCGACATCGGCGAGCGCCAGGCAGTGTTTGACGCTGTCAACGATTTTGCGGAAGAGGGCCTGGACCTGCTGGTGGTCACCGCCGGCCAGTATGCCGATGCCAATGCGCTGGCGCAGGACCCGATGCACAGCCTGCCGGTGGTGCGGACCAACGTGTCCGGCCTGTGCCATGCGTTTGATGCGGGCGCGCAGGCCATGCTGCGCAATGGGCGCGGCCAGATGGTGGTGGTGGCCTCGATGGCGGGACTGCTGCACGAGTATCCGAATGGCTCGCTGTACAGCGCGAGCAAGCGCGCCGCGATTGCGATCAGTGATTCCTACCGCAAGGCGCTGGCGCCGCACGGGATCGGCGTGACTGTCGTGGTGCCGGGCTACGTCGATACGCAGAAGCTGAGGGATCTGAACGGGGGAAGTGCGCGGCGCAAGGCGTTCCTGCAGACCGAAGACGAGGCTGTGCGCCGCATTGTCCGCGCGATCGCGGAGCGGGATGCGCGCTGCATTTTCCCCTGGCAGCTACACGCCATGGTGCGTGTGTTCAACCTGCTGCCAAAGGGATTGCAACGCTACCGCAAGAAGTGAATCAGTAACGGTAAGCTGCCTTCAGCAGGATCACGTCGACGCCGCTGTTCGGCCTCTTGATGCCGCCATTGGAATAGTGCTGCGCCTTGAGCGCGACTTCCCACTTGTCGAACACATAGCCCACCGCGATATGGTCGCCGAACTGGAAGGCGGTCGACAGGCCGTCATCATTGCTGTAATAGGTCTTGGACAGCAGGTGCGCGCCGATGCCGCCTTCAACGTAGAAGCCCTTCTTGCTGGTATTCTCGAATCGGACTACCGGAGTAAAGCCGAGGTCAAAGAGGTTTTCCTTATCGCCGGGCACGTTATGCCATTGGCGCGCCTGCCAGAAGCCAACGCTGGCGTCCCAGTAGCCGGTAAGGTGGGTGCCGTTGGAATTGAACCAGGTCCATTCAGGCTTGAAGTTTTGCGTGGCGCCCAGGCGTACCATGCGGATCTTGGAAGCGGAACCGGCTTCCACGTAGGCGGAATTGATGTCGAAGGCGAAAGCGGATTGCGCTACCAATGCAGCGGCAGCAACAGCGAGCAGTTTTTTGATTTGCATGTTTTTCTCTCTAGTCCTTGCCACAGTCTTCATATTTGCTGAGGCAATGCCGGCAATTTTACTTTCGTTCTGAATTTTTTTCAGGCGACCTCTTAATTGTTAGAATCACTGCAATGTTGGCATATTGGAGCTTATAGTGGCGCATCCTCTGCGAATTGCATTTCTGGGCGTAGGCTTGATGGGAGAGCCTATGGTACTCCGTCTGCTGGCGGCAGGTTTCAAGGTGACCGCGTGGAACCGCACTGCGGGCAAGGCCGGTGTGCTGGCTGCCGCCGGCGCGGATCCGGACGACGTACTGACGCATGCGGTGGCCGATGCCGCGGTGGTGGTGTCGATGCTGTCGGCCGGCGATGCGGTCGGCGGCGTGATCGACGCGGCACTCGATGTTCTGCGTCCCGGTACGCTGTGGATCGATATGAGTTCGACGCGGCAGGACGAGGCGCAGGCGTTCCATGCGCTGCTGACGGCGCGCGGACATCGCTTCGTCGATGCTCCCGTGTCGGGCGGCGTTGGCGGTGCGCAGGCCGGCGCACTGGCCATCATGGCCGGCGGCAGCGCGGCGGATTTCGAAGCTGCGCGGCCGGTGCTGGAAGCGATGGGCAAGCCCAAGCTGGTCGGTCCTGCCGGCAGCGGGCAGGTGGCAAAGCTGTGCAACCAGTTGATCGTCGGCGGCACCATCAACATCGTGGCGGAGGCTTTGCTGCTGGCGCAGGCGGCGGGCGCAGATCCAGCGGCGGTACGCGAGGCGATCCGCGGCGGCTTTGCCGAGAGCCGCGTATTGGAGGTGCATGGCCAGCGCATGCTGGAGCGGAATTTCCTGCCGGGCGGGCAGGTGCTGACGCAATTGAAGGACCAGCACAATATCCTGGCAGCGGCGGCAGCGGCCGGCGTGGCGTTGCCGGTCACCAGCCTGGTGACCGAGCGCTATGCGTCGATCAAGGATGCGTATCCGTGCGCCGACCATTCAGCCGCGCTGCTGGCGCTGGAGCGGCTGAATGACGGTGTGCGGGTCGGCACGCAGGCCGACAAGCTGCCTTAGGCTGTCCCAGGCTGCCTTAGCGCCTGCGGCAAAGCCGCTTCGGCCAGGTGCACCCAGAAGCTGGCGCCGATCGGCAGCAGGCGATCGTTGAAATCGTAGCTGGCGTTGTGCAGCACGCAGGGACCGAGGCCGTGGCCGCCGTCGCGGTGGTCCCCTTCACCGTTGCCGATGAAGATGTAGCAGCCGGGCTTCTCCTGCAGGAAGAAGGCGAAATCCTCGGCGCCCATGGTGGGTTCAACATTGGCGTCCACCATCGATTCGCCGACGACGGACTGCATGACGCCTAAAGCGAAGCGGGTTTCCTTGGCGTGGTTTACCAGCGGCGGATAATTGCGGCGGAAGGTGAATTCCACTTGGGCGTCGAAGGCGGCGGCAATGCCTTGCGCCAGCGCCTGCATGCGCCTTTCGACCATGTCCAGTACCTCGGTGGTGAAGGTGCGTACGGTGCCGACCAGCTTTGCATCGTCTGGAATCACGTTGGTGGCGCTGCCGGCGTGGATCTGGGTGATCGACAGCACGGCCGTGTCCAGCGGACTCTTGTTGCGCGTGACGATGGTCTGCCACGCCTGCGCAATCTGCACCGCGATCATGATCGGGTCGATGCCCTTGTGCGGCTGGGCCGCGTGGGCACCCTTGCCGCGCACGGTCACGTGGAATTCGTTGGACGAGGCCATCATCGGGCCTTCGCAAGCCCCCAGCTCGCCTTGCGCCATGCCGGGCCAGTTGTGCATGCCGTAGATCGCATCCATCGGGAAGCGCTCGAACAAGCCATCCTTGATCATTTCGCGCGCGCCGGCACCGCCTTCTTCGGCCGGCTGGAACACCAGGTAGACAGTGCCGTCGAAGTTGCGGTGGCGGGCCAGGTGATGGGCCGCGCCAAGCAGCATGGCAGTGTGGCCGTCATGGCCGCAAGCGTGCATCTTGCCGGGATGCTTCGACGCATGGGCGAAGGTATTAATCTCCTGCATGGGCAGGGCGTCCATATCGGCGCGCAGGCCGATGGCGCGCTCGGACGTGCCATTCCTGATGATGCCAACCACGCCGGTCTTGCCCAGGCCGCGCTCGAAGGGAATGCCCCATTCGGTCAGCTTGGCGCACACGACGTCGGCGGTACGTTCTTCTTCATAGCAGAGTTCCGGGTGGGCATGCAGGTCGCGTCGGATCTGCTGCAACTCGGACTGAAACGCGATAATCGGGTCGATCAGTTTCATCATTGGTCTCCATCGGTGTTGCCATTCTAGCCTCCCGATGCGATTTTCTGGAATCGTTTACGATACTGTTTTCAGCCGTCGCCAACCCAGATCAAGATGTCATCCACACAAGTCCGCGCCACCTGCCCGCACGATTGCCCCGATACCTGCGCCCTGCTCGTCACCGTCGAAGATGGCGTGGCGACCGAGGTGAAAGGCGATCCGGAACACCCGACCACTGCCGGGGTACTCTGCACCAAGGTCTCCCGCTATACCGAGCGTACTTATGCGCCGGACCGCCTGCTGTACCCGATGCGCCGGGTCGGCAGGAAGGGCGAGGGCAAGTTCGAGCGCATCAGCTGGGAACAGGCGCTGGACGAGATCGCGGCGCGCCTGAAGCCGCTGGCTGCGAGCGAGCCGGAAGCCATCCTGCCGTACAGCTATGCCGGCACCATGGGGCTGGTGCAGGGCGAGTCCATGTCGTCCCGTTTCTTCCACAAGATCGGCGCTTCGCTGCTGGACCGCACCATTTGCGCCACCGCCGGCGCCACCGGCTACAAATACACGGTCGGCGCCTCGATCGGCACCGATATCGAGCAATTCCAGGACGCCAAGCTGCTCATCATCTGGGGCGGCAACCCGATCGCGTCCAACCTGCATTTCTGGACCCGGGCCCAGGCAGCCAAGCGCAATGGCGCAAAGCTGATCGCCATCGACCCTTACCGCTCGCTGACGGCCGAGAAATGCCACCAGCACATCGCCGTCCTGCCGGGCACGGACGCGGCGCTGGCACTGGGCCTGATGCATATCCTGGTGCGCGACGACCTGCTGGACCACGACTACATTGCCGACTACACGGTGGGCTTCGAGGCGCTGCGCCAACGCGTGGCTGAATGGACGCCGGAGCGTGTGGCATCGACCTGTGGCATCACGGTCGAGGAAGTGGAAGGCCTGGCGCGCGACTATGGCCAGACTGCCAAGCGTGGCGAGCCGGTTGCCATCCGGATGAATTACGGTGTGCAGCGCGTGCATGGCGGCGGCATGGCCGTGCGCAATATTGCTTGCTTGCCAGCGCTGGTGGGCGCGTGGCGCCACGCAGCGGGCGGGGTGCAGCTCTCCGCCTCCGGCACCTTCAAGAAAAACCTGGCCGCCCTGCAGCGCCCGGACTTGCTGGCGAAGCAGCCGCGCACCATCAATATGACCACGATCGGCGACGACTTGCTGCGCCCGGCCTCGCCCGAGTTCGGGCCGCAGGTCAAGGCGGTTATCGTCTACAACTCGAACCCGCTGGCGGTGGCGCCGGATTCGTCCAAGGTGCAGGCCGGCTTTGCGCGCGAAGACCTGTTCACGGTGGTGCTGGAGCATTTCCAGACCGATACCGCCGACTATGCCGACATCGTGCTGCCCGCCACGACGCAGCTGGAGCACACCGACGCGCACAGCGCCTACGGCCACCTGTACATGATGGCCAACAATCCGGCCATCGCGCCGATCGGCGAGTCGAAGGCGAACACCGAGATCTTCCGCCTGCTGGCAGCGCGCATGGGCTTCGACGATCCCTGCTTCCGCGACAGCGATGACGCCCTGGCATCGGTGGCATTCGTACAATTCGACTGGGAGTCACTCAAGCGGAAGGGCTGGCAGAAACTGGAAGTTCCTGATGCGCCCTTTGCATGCGGCAATTTCCCCACAGCTTCAGGAAAATGTGAGTTCTATTCGGAAAGCATGAAGAAGGATGGGCTCGACCCCCTGCCAAGCTACATCCCGAACTACGAATCGGCAGCATCTGCCCCCGATCTGGCGGCAAAATACCCGCTTGCGATGATATCTCCCCCGGCGCGCAACTTCCTGAACTCGACCTTTGTCAACGTGCAAAGCCTGCGCGCCACGGAGGGCCAGCCGCAGCTCGACATCCACCCTGACGATGCGGCAACACGCGCCATCAACCACGGCGATATGGTGCGCATCTTCAACGATCGCGGTTCCTTCATGTGCAAGGCTCGCGTGACGCCGAAGGCCCGGCAGGGCCTGGTCGTAGGGCTGTCGATCTGGTGGAAGAAGTTGGCGGGCGATGGCAAGAACGCCAACGAGGTGACCAGCCAACGGCTGACTGACATGGGTCGCGCACCGACGTTTTACGATACACTGGTTCAGGTCGAGAAAGCCGCCTGAGAATGCCATATGCGCACGTTAGCACACCTGAAAATGCGCGCCAGATACCTGGCGACGGCGGGTGTGTGCGCCGGTCTCCTGGCCGGTTGTGCGCAATTCAAGTACTACTTCCAGGCTGCCCAGGGCCAGTACGCGCTGTGGTCTGACGCCCGTCCGGTCGACGACTGGATTGGCGACCCCAGCACCGATCCCAAGCTCAAGGCCCGCCTCGAAAAGGCCAAGCTGATCCGCAAGTTCGCGGTCAAGGAGCTGGGCCTGCCGGATAACGCCAGCTATAAAAACTACGCCCCGCTGAACCGGCCATACGTGCTGTGGAATGTGGTGGCCACGCCGGAGCTGTCGTTGCGCCCGGTGCAGTGGTGTTTCCCGATCGCGGGCTGCGTCAGCTATCGCGGCTATTACGACAAGGCCGATGCCGAAGCGTATGCCGAAGAGCTGCGCAAGGAAGGCAACGACGTGCAGGTCGGCGGCGTGCCGGCCTACTCCACGCTGGGCTGGCTCAGCGACCCATTGCTGTCGACCTTCATCAACCACTCCGATGCCGAACTGGCGCGCCTGGTCTTCCATGAGCTGGCGCACCAGGTGGTGTACGTGCAGGGCGATTCCAAGTTCAACGAAGCCTTTGCGTCCGCGGTGGAAGAAGCCGGCGTCAACCACTGGCTCGCGCTGTACGGTAACGACGCGATGCGCGAGGCCTACGCCCGCTACAACGTACGCCGCCAGGATTTCATGGATTTGTTGGTGAGGCATCGCCAAATGCTGGCGGATAACTATGCCGGCAAAGCCAGCGCCAAAAAGAAGCGCGAAGAAAAGCTGCGTATCTTTGCCGCCTTGCAGGAGAGCTACAAGGTGCTCAAGGCGGACTGGGGTGGTTACAACGGCTACGATCGATTCTTTGCGGAACCGTTGAATAATGCCCATCTGGCATCTGTTGCAACCTATAATGATTTGCTGCCAGGCTTCCGCGCCTTGCTTGTAAGAGAAAAGGCATTCCCGCAGTTTTATGCTGCGGTGCGGAGCATGAGCAACCTGCCCTCCGTGGAACGGCATGACAGGCTGCACGAACTGGCGCGCTCGATGGCGCAAGCCACGGAGACCACGACGGCCGTCGCTGCCAAGGAACCGGGCGCCGTCAATTGACGCTTTTTCTATGCTGCTTTGCAGCACGGAGGCCCGCTAGAGTACGCGTTCCAAATCCTGAAAATAGCTTGCCCTGTGTCATGCCGCACGATAGCATCTATAGTGCGGGAAAGCACGGCCGTTCTATTTTCGCAAATAAAACATATAAAACTGAGACAAAGAGGCACAGGATGGAAAAAATCTGGTTGAAGTCGTATCCCCCAGGCGTCCCGAGTGAAATCGACGCCACGCAATACCGCTCCCTGGTTCACCTGCTTGAAGAATCGTTCCAGAAGTACGCGTCGCGCAATGCCTTCGTGTGCATGGACAAGTTCATCACCTATGCCGACCTGGACCAGCACTCCAAGCGCCTTGGCGCCTGGCTGCAAAGCCGCGGCATGAAGAAGGGCGCGCGTGTGGCGGTCATGATGCCGAACGTGCTGCAATACCCGATTGCCATCGCCGCCATCCTGCGTGCCGGCTACACCGTCGTCAACGTCAATCCGCTGTACACCCCGCGCGAACTGGAACACCAGTTGAACGACTCCGGCGCGGAAGCCATCATCATCCTCGAGAATTTCGCGACCACCCTGGAACAGGTGCTGCCGCGCACCCAGGTCAAGCACATTATCGTCGCCAATATGGGCGAGATGCTGGGCGGCCTGAAAGGCCATATCGTCAACTTCGTGGTGCGCAACGTGAAGAAGCTGGTGCCGGCATTCTCGCTGCCGAACGCGGTGCGCTTCAAGGATGCGCTGGGCCATGCCCGCAGCATGAAGCTGACGCCTGTCGAATTGCGCCATGAAGACGTGGCCTTCCTGCAGTACACCGGCGGCACCACCGGCGTGTCGAAGGGCGCGACCCTGACCCACCGCAACATCATCGCCAACCTGCTGCAAATGCAAGCCTGGTCGGCGCCGAAGCTGGCCGACCTGCCGCCGGAAGAGCGCACCATCATTTGCGCGCTGCCGCTGTATCACATCTTCGCGCTGACCGTTTGCGCCATGTGGGGCATCCGCGAGGGCGGCCTGAATGTACTGATCCCGAATCCGCGCGATATCGGTGGCTTCATCAAGGAGCTGGCCAAGTACCGCTTCAATATGCTGCCGGCCGTGAACACGCTGTACAACGCGCTGCTGAACCATCCTGACTTCACCAAGCTGGACTTCTCGGGCCTGAAGGTCGCCAACGGCGGCGGCATGGCGGTGCAGAAGGCGGTGGCCGACAAGTGGCTGGCCGCCACCGGCGTCACCATCGTGGAAGGCTATGGCTTGTCCGAAACCGCGCCGGTGGCAACCGCCAACCGTTTCGACAGCACCGAATTCTCCGGCATGATCGGCCTGCCGATTCCTTCCACCGAAGTGACGATCCTGGACGATGCCGGCAATGAAGTGCCGCTGGGCAGCCCGGGCGAAATCGCGATCCGCGGCCCGCAGGTCATGGCGGGGTACTGGAACCGTCCGGAGGAAACCGCCAAGGTCATGACGGCCGACGGCTACTTCAAATCCGGCGACGTGGGCGTGATGGACGAACGCGGCTACGTCAAGATCGTGGACCGCAAAAAGGACATGATCCTGGTCTCCGGTTTCAATGTCTATCCGAATGAAATCGAAGACGTGGTGGCATCGCATCCGGGCGTGCTGGAGTGCGCCTGCATCGGCGTGCCTGATGAACATTCCGGTGAGGCGGTGAAAGTGTTCGTGGTGAAGAAAGACCCGAACCTGACCGTCGAATCGCTGATGGAGCACTGCAAGCAAAACCTGACCGGCTACAAGAAGCCGAAATATATCGAGTTCCGCACGGAGCTTCCGAAGACGAACGTTGGCAAGATCCTGCGCCGCATGCTGCGCGACGAGAAGCCTGCCGACGACAAGAAGGCTGCATAAGCGGCAAGGCACACGAAAGGCATTACGATGGAAAAAATCTGGCTGAAGTCTTACCCCCAAGGCGTTCCTGCGGAGATCGATATTTCGCAGTACCGCTCCGTGACCCACCTGCTGGAGGAGTCGTTCCAGAAGTACGCGAGCCGCAACGCGTACGTCTGCATGGACAAGTTCATGACCTACTCCGAAGTGGACCAGATGTCGAAGCAGTTCGGCGCCTGGCTGCAGTCCAAGGGCCTGAAGCCGGGTGCGCGCGTCGCCATCATGCTGCCTAATGTGTTGCAATACCCGGTCGCGCTGGCGGGCATCATCCGCGCCGGCTATGTGGTGGTCAACGTCAACCCGCTGTACACCCCGCGCGAACTGCAGCACCAGTTGAACGACTCCGGCGCGGAAGCCGTGATCGTGCTGGAGAACTTCGCCACCACCGTGCAGCAAGTCGTCGCCTCGACCCCGGTCAAGCACGTGATCGTGGCCTCGATGGGCGACCTGCTGGGCGGCCTGAAAGGCATGATCGTCAACTTCGTGGTGCGCAGCGTGAAGAAGATGGTGCCGGCCTGGAACATCCCTGGCCACGTCACCTTCAAGCAGGTGCTGTCCGAAGGCTCGCGCCTGACGCTGAAGCCGGCCGACCAGAAGCCAAGCGATATCGCCTTCCTGCAGTACACCGGCGGCACCACCGGCGTGTCCAAGGGCGCCGTGCTGTTGCACAGTAACGTGGTGGCCAATATGCTGCAGAACGAAGCCTGGCTGCAGATGGCGCCGAGCGACAAGCAGATGGTGTTTGTCGCCGCGCTGCCGCTGTACCACATCTATTCGCTGACCATTTCCTGCTTCATGGGCTGGAAGCTGGGCGGCATGAACATCCTGATCCCGAATCCGCGCGATATTCCCGGCTTCGTCAAAGAGCTGGCCAAATATCCGGTGACCGTGTTCCCGGCCGTGAATACGCTGTACAACGCGCTGCTGAACAATCCTGACTTCTCCAAGCTGGACTTTTCGAGCTACAAGATCTGCAACGGCGGCGGCATGGCCGTGCAGCAGTCGGTGGCCGACCGTTGGCTGAAGGTGACCGGCACCCCGATCATCGAGGGCTACGGCCTGTCCGAAACCTCGCCGGTGGCAACCGCCAACCGTGTCGACATCAAGGAATTCACCGGCACCATCGGCGTACCGATTCCTTCCACCGAAGTTTCGATCCTGGACGACGACGGCAAGGAAGTGCCGCTGGGCTCTCCGGGCGAAATCGCAATCCGCGGCCCGCAGGTGATGGCCGGCTACTGGAACCGTCCTGACGAGACCGCGAAGTCGATCACCCCGGACGGCTTCTTCAAGACCGGCGACGTGGGCATCATGGACGACAAGGGTTTCGTGCGCATCGTCGACCGCAAGAAGGACATGATCCTGGTGTCGGGCTTCAATGTGTACCCGAACGAAGTGGAAGGCGTGGTCGCTGCCCACCCTGGCGTGCTCGAAGTGGCTTGTGTTGGCGTACCGGACGCGAACTCCGGCGAAGCGGTGAAGTTGTTCGTTGTCCGCAAGGATCCGAACCTGACCGCGGAAGCGCTGCTCGAGTTCTGCAAACACGAGTTGACCGCCTACAAGAAGCCGAAGTACATTGAGTTCCGTGATGAACTGCCGAAGACCAATGTCGGCAAGATCCTGCGCCGCCAATTGCGCGACGAGAAGAAGGCAGCATAAGCCGGCAGGCTTGATCTGGCGCAGGGTATGGCTCCGGGCCGGCTGTAGAGTGGAACGCACCACCTGGACAGCCTCCGGAGACCATATGGGCCTGGTTTACAACTTTGCACTCACCCTCAGTACCGCAGGCCGCCGCGTATTGCGCCAGCGCGAAGGCCTGCGCGGCTACTACGAAGTCTCCCGTCACGGCATGACCCCCGACCAGGTCGAAGCAGCGTTTGACCTGTCGGTGCGCAGCGCAGAACGCGCGGTGCAGCGCCAGGTCAGCCACCATCCCCTCACGCAGGCGCAGTTCGATGCGCTGGTCAGTTACACGCACAATCTTGGCGCCGGCGGTGCGATGCTGGTGCTGCGCCGTATCGATTGCGGTGATCTCGATGGCGCGGCCGACGCCATGCTGCGCAATATCAGCGCGCCGGTCGAAGGCCGGCTGGTGCCGCACGCCGGACTGGCGGGGCGGCGCAAGGAAGAAAGCGCGCCTTTCCGCGACTAGTAGCCTGATGTTCCTGGGTGGCGCCCGTTTGGCAGCCGTCGGATAATCCCCCTTGAATTCAGGCTTCCATTTATTTAAGATAGCAACTGGTGCTTAGGTGAGCGCCTGTCGCCCGCTTAGGCGACGTCCACAACAGACATCACCTCTTCAAACCTACTCGTACAACCCTACGGGCTTCGATCTTCAGCGGGCGGAGGATAAAGTCCTTGTTGGGAGTTTGTCATGAGCCAGTCATATAAAGCACGCTTCACGCCGTGCGGATATTCCATTAAACAGCTTCGCAGTGATGCTGATCGATTGAAAAAGACAGAAGGTATCAAGCATCAAGATGCATTGAACCGAATTGCCAAGTCGGCCAAGTATTCCGATTGGGAGGAGCTGATAGGGCAAGAAAGCAATCATAAGAGGGACAACTTCTTCCATTCGATGTACAACGACCGTAAGGACTCCGCTATGGTGCGGAGTAATTATGCGGATTATTTGCGTCGACAAAAATTGGCTGACAATAAGGACGCATACCGACTTTTCGTTTTGCAGAATTGGAAGTATTTTGTGAAGCTTGGGATGACTGACTTGGATCTCAATAATGAGCCGATGAGCCCTGATGCCATGCACGAAGAGTTGCTAGCCAATGTGGAAAGACGCGGGGCCGCTGGACTCTTGCCCCAGAATATGGGCGCGCGTCTCCTCGAAACCACGATTTGGGCGAGCCATATTTTCAAAGGCGAGCTGGAAGTTTCCGATGAAATTCAGCAGGGGTATTTGGGTGCCGCATTGATATCCGTAGCAGGCATCCGGGCATATCAACTCAAATCGGACAAAGTGACGTTATCACAAGATGAGCTGTTAGCTTTGATCCAACAGTACTACATGCTGGCCGAACTTGAATTCACTTCTCGACGAACCGACATGACTATTGTCCTACCAGGTCTTGATCACATATTTAAGCCTGAAGCAGAGCTCAGCTTCCAGATGCCCGAATCTTTCGTGGAAATGGAGAAGGCCGATTGATGCATCGCTGACCGAACGGCGTTCATGGCTCAAGCCTCGCGGTGCGAGCCTGGCTTGCCGTCGGCAACCGAAAAGGATGCCAGCGTGGACAGGCCGCTGTTCGCATCGTGCACATCATCGAGCGCCTGGAATGCTACCGAGGCCCGCTCGGGGCGCAAGTCCAGCAGCATGAAGCCGCGCCTGTCGCTGCGGCCGAAATGCATGTCGCGATTCATGTCGACGTATTGCTGCGTGCGTGCCTGTGGGCGCGAGCTGGACGTCACGGAGGTGCCGCAGAATTCCGTTGCCACGATCGGATTGGCGGCGCCGGCGGTGCGCGTGGGATCGCGCCGCACATCGGCGGCGAAGAAGGTGTGCACATCGCCGGACAATACCACCGGGTTGCGCGCGCTGCGCACGGCATCCAGCAGGCGGCTGCGCGCGGCCGTGTAACCATCCCAGCCATCGGTCCAGAAGCGGCCATCGCTGTCGCCGGCCAACGGCAGCTGCGACAACTGCGCCATCAGCGTCTGCTGGGCGAGGATATTCCAGCGCGCCTTGGATTCCTTGAGCCCTTGCGCCAGCCATTGTTCCTGCTCTCTTCCCAGCATGGTGCGGCGCGGATCGGCCAGCGCGGCGCAGGCGCGGCGATAGACCGAACTGGAGCCGCCGCGTCCTGTTGGCTGGCAGGCATGCGTCGAGCGGTACTGGCGCGTGTCGAGCACGTGGAAGCGCGCCAGTTGGCCCCAGTCGTAGCGTTGGTAAATGCGCTGGGCGCGCAGTGGCTGGTGCTCGAAGTAAGCCTGGTAGGCAGCGGCGCGGCGCTGCACGAAGTCCGGCGACAGCAATTCATCGCGCGTCGGGCTGTAATCGTTGGCCAATTCGTGATCGTCCCAGGTCAGCAGCCATGGCGCCGCCTGGTGCGCGGCCTGCAGGTCGGGATCGCTCTTGTACTGCGCATAGCGCGCGCGGTACTCGGCCAACGTGAAACTCTCATTGCGGCGCAAGGCGGCGGCAGGGTGCCGCAGGCTGTAGGGACCCCATTCGTAGATGTAGTCACCGAGGAAGGCTACCAGGTCGGGCGCGGCCCGCGCGATGTGGCGGTGCGCGGCGTAATGGCCGAACTCCCAATGCTGGCAGGATGCGACGGCCAGCTTCAACGCCACCGGCATGCTGCCGGGGGGCGGCGCGGTGCGCGTGCGGCCGACGGGACTGACGGCATCGCCCAGCATGAAGCGGTACCAGTACCAGCGGTCCGGCTGCAGGCCGCGTACGTCGACGTTGACGCTGTGCGCCAGTGCCGGCGCGGCAACTGCCGTGCCTTTCGCTGCAATACGGGTGAAACCTTCGTCGTGCGCGACTTCCCAGCGCACCTGCTGCGCGATGGGCGGCATCGAAGCCGCGTTCAGCGGATCGGGCAGGAGCCGGGTCCAGAGGATCACGGAGTCAGGAAGCGGTGCACCGGATGCAACGCCCAGCGTGAAAGGATAAGCGCCGTTGGCAGCGCTGCGCGCTTGCGCGGGAAGGTGGGGCGCCAGCACTGCCAGCGCGGCCACGCGGGCCGCGGCCTGGAGCAGGAGCCGGCGCCCTTCTTGCATGAATTACATCAGCGATTCGATCGGCGGCACCGGGCGCGGCTTGCGGTCAGGGCCGGTGGCGACGTAGGTCAGGGTCGCTTCAGTGACCTTCACGATATTGGCCTGCAGGCGGTTGCGCTCTGCGTAGACTTCCA
Source organism: Duganella sp. CF458 (assembly GCF_900113115.1). GTDB lineage: Bacteria > Pseudomonadota > Gammaproteobacteria > Burkholderiales > Burkholderiaceae_D > Rugamonas. Next base: position 21,183 of record NZ_FOOF01000026.1, read on the forward strand.
CGTTGACGGTGATCGAGGTATTGCCGACCTTGACGATGTCGGCGTAGAAGGTCAGCAGGTCGCCGACGAAGACCGGGTGCTTGAACAGGAAAGAGTTCACCGCAATGGTGGCGACGCGGCCGTTGGCGCGGCGGGTGGCGGGCAGGGAGCCCGCAATGTCGACCTGGGCCATGATCCAGCCGCCGAAAACGTCGCCATACACGTTGGCGTCGGACGGCGAGGGCATCACGCGCAGTTCAGGCATCTTTCCAGGTGGGAGGCCGCGGGAGGTTTGTTCTTGGGAGGTCATCGCAAATTCTCATGAAGGACTACAATTGATGGGATTTTAAACCAGCCAGCCCACGCACGTATGCGACGTTATTCGAATACTCCACCACCTCCGCCGGGTCAGCAACGCGGCGACATTGCTACTCTGAAAACATTGCTGCCCTATTTGTGGGTATACAAATGGCGCGTGCTGGCAGCCTTGCTGGCGCTGGTGGGCGCCAAGGCTGCCAACGTCGGCGTGCCTGTCGTGCTGAAGCAATTGGTCGACGATATGACCGTCAAGGCGGGCGACCCGCGCGCCCTGCTGGTGCTGCCGCTGGCGACGCTGGTGGCGTATGGCCTGCTGCGCCTGTCGACCACCATGTTCACCGAGCTGCGCGAATTCCTGTTCGCGCGGGTGACGCAACGCGCTGTGCGTACCATTGCGCTGAGAGTGTTCCGCCACCTCCATTCGCTGTCGCTGCGCTTCCACCTCAACCGCCAAACCGGCGGCATGACGCGCGATATCGAACGCGGCACGCGCGGCGTCAGTTCGCTGATCTCGTACACATTGTTCAATATCCTGCCGACGCTGGTCGAGATCACGCTGGTGCTGGGCTACCTGGTTACGCATTACGACATCTGGTTCTCGGTGATCACCTTCTCCGCGCTGGTCACCTACATCACCTTCACCATCGTCGTGACGAACTGGCGCACGCACTTCCGCCGCACCATGAACGATCTCGATTCGAAGGCCAACACCAAGGCCATCGACTCGCTGCTGAACTACGAGACCGTCAAATACTTCGGCAATGAGGACTATGAGGCGAATCGCTACGATGAAGGCCTGCAGCGCTATGAGAAGGCCGCGGTCAAATCGCAGACATCGCTGTCGCTGCTGAACACCGGCCAGTCAGCCATCATCGCGATTGCGGTGACGCTGATCTTGTGGCGCGCGACGCAAGGCGTGATCGACGGCACGATGACGCTGGGCGACCTGGTGCTGGTGAATGCCTTCATGATCCAGCTCTACATCCCGCTCAACTTCCTGGGCGTGATCTACCGCGAGATCAAGCAAAGCCTGGCCGATATGGAGCGCCTGTTCTCGCTGCTGGACGAGAACCGCGAAGTCGACGACGCGGCGCACGCCAAGCCGCTGCAGCCGCAAGGCGCCGAAGTGCGCTTCAACCACGTGGACTTCAGCTACGACCCCAAGCGCCAGATCCTGTTCGACGTGGACTTCGCCATCCCGGCCGGCACCACGACGGCCGTGGTGGGGCACAGCGGATCGGGCAAGTCCACGCTATCGCGCCTGTTGTACCGCTTCTATGAAGTGAACAGCGGCAGCATTACGATCGATGGCCAGGACCTGCGCGACATCACGCAGCACTCGCTGCGCCATGCGATCGGCATCGTACCGCAGGATACGGTGCTGTTCAACGACAGCATCGAATACAACATCGCCTACGGCCGCCCCGGCGCCAGCAAGGACGAGATCATTGCCGCCGCGCGCGCGGCATCGATCCACGACTTCATTGCCAGCCTGCCGGACGGCTACGAAACCATGGTCGGCGAACGTGGCCTGAAATTGTCCGGCGGCGAGAAGCAGCGCGTGGCGATAGCGCGTACGCTGTTGAAGAATCCCGCCATCCTGATTTTCGACGAAGCGACTTCCGCGCTGGATTCCAAAGCCGAACAGGCGATCCAGGCGCAATTGAAGGAGATCGCAAAGAACCGCACGACGATGGTGATCGCTCACCGCCTTTCCACCATCGCCGACGCCCAGCAGATCCTGGTGCTCGACCACGGCAAGATTGTGGAGCGCGGCACGCACGCGGCCTTGTTGGCGCGCGAAGGCCTGTACGCCCAGATGTGGGAGCGCCAGCAAGCACGCGGCGAGCAGGAACAGGCTTCGCCGGTTAGCGGCGAGTTGGTCAACTGACAGGAGGACGGGGATGGCGGTGAAGAAGGTTCTTGCGGTAGCCTTTGCTGCAATTGGTGTGCTGGCAGTCGCAGTCGGCGTCAACACAGTGCGAAGCGGCAGCAAGCAGCTGGTAGTGGAGAAGGCGCAAGCGCTGGCGATCGATGAAGTTGCGGCGGCGCAGCGCCTGGGTGAAGCCCTTCGCTTCGTCACTATTTCCGAGTACAAGAATGCCGACGCCAACGCCGCCGAATTCGACAAGCTGCACGCCCACCTGCAAGCCAGCTTCCCCCGCCTGCACGCCGCGCTGAAACGCGAGAACGTCAACGGCAAGGCCCTGCTCTACACCTGGCAAGGCAGTGACGCCAAGGCGGCCCCGGTGATGTGGATGGCGCACCAGGACGTGGTGCCGATCGCGCCCGGCACGGAAAAGAACTGGCAGCAGCAGCCCTTCGCCGGCGTGGTGCGCGATGGTTTCATCTGGGGCCGCGGCTCGTGGGACGACAAGGGCAACCTGTATGCCCAGATGGAAGCCATCGAAATGCTGCTGGCAAGCGGCTTCCAGCCGCGCCGCACCGTCTACCTGGCCTACGGCGCCGATGAAGAAGTCGGCGGCAAGCGCGGTGCCGCGAAGATCGCCGAGCTGCTCAAGTCGCGCGGCGTCAAGCTCGACTACGTGCTCGATGAAGGCTTGATGATCGTGCACGGCATGGTCCCGGGCCTGCAGCCCGGCGCCGCCATGGTTGGCGTGGCGGAGAAGGGCTACGCCAGCTACAAGCTGGAGCTGGAAACCGCGCCGGGCCATTCCTCGATGCCGCCGCAGGACACCGCCATCGGCATGATGAGCAAGGCCCTGGCCGCGCTGGAAGCGAACCCGCTGCCGGTGCGCATGGCCGGCCTGCCGCAACAAAGCTTCGAGACGATGGCACCGGAAATGACGGGCATGAACCGGGTGGCGCTGTCGAACTTCTGGCTGTTCAAGCCCATGCTGGAACGGATGCTGACCAAGACGCCGAGCGTGAATGCGCTGGTGCGCACCACAACTGCGCTGACCATCGTCAACGCCGGCGTGAAGGACAATGTCCTGCCGGGCACCGCCAGCGCCACCGTCAATTTCCGCCTGCTGCCGGGCGATACGCTGGCAGGCGTTGAGCAGCATATGCACCAGGTGATCGGCAACGACAAGATCCGCATCACGCCCGACGGCGACTTCAATACCGAAGCGTCGCGCGTGGCACGCCAGGACGGCGCAGCCTTCACTGCAGTGAACCGCACCATCCGCCAGGTATTTCCGGACGTCGTGGTCGCACCCGGCCTGATGATCGGCGCCACCGACTCGCGCTACTTCGACGGCATGAGCGACAGCGTGCTGAAGTTCGGCCCCGTACGGGCCCAGCCCGAAGACCTGCCGCGCTTCCACGGCACCAATGAGCGCATGTCGGTAAAGGGCTACGCGGACATGATCCGCTTCTACCACCAGCTGCTGAAGAACAGTGCATAAAGAAAGTCGGGGTCAGCTCTGGCAATCGGACATTTATTTCGCATGCGAAATAAATGTCCGATTGCCAGAGCTGACCCCGACTTTTATGTTGGAGGCTTGATGCCTTATGGCAGTGGGCGGTCGGACAGTTCGCTGTCGTCGGTGCTGGTCAGCTCGCCTTCCCACTTCGCCACCACGGCGGTGGCGATGGAGTTGCCGACGACGTTGGTGGCGGAACGTGCCATGTCCAGGAAGTGGTCGATGCCGAGCAACAGGACCAGGCCCGCTTCCGGAATCTTGAACTGGGTCAGGGTCGCGGCAATCACCACCAGCGATGCGCGCGGTACGCCGGCCATGCCCTTGGAGGTCAGCATCAGCACCGCCATCATGGTGATCTGGGTGCCCAGGTCCATATTGATGCCGTAAGCCTGCGCGATGAATACCGTCGCAAAGGTGCAGTACATCATCGAGCCGTCCAGGTTGAAGGAGTAGCCGATCGGCAGCACGAAGGCTGCAATGCGGTTACGCACGCCAAAGCGCTCCAGTCCTTCCAGCGTTTTCGGGAAGGCGGCTTCCGAGGAAGCGGTGGAGAAGGCCAGCAGGGTTGGCTCTTTGACTTCCGACATCAGCTTCATCACGCGCTTGCCCAGGAACAGGAAGCCGGCGAAGATCAGGATGGCCCACAGCACCGCGATGGACAGGTAGAACTCCGCCATGAACACGCCGTAGGTTTGCAGTACGCCCACGCCGCTCTTGGCGATGGTGCCGGCAACCGCGGCGAACACGGCGAACGGTGCGAATTGCATCACGTAGCCGGTGACCTTCAGCATGATGTGCGCCACGCCGTCGACCGCGTCGACCAGCGGTTCCGCTTTCTTGCCCACGGCGGCAGCCGCGGTGCCGAAGAACAGCGAGAACACCACGATCTGCAGGATCTCGTTCTTGGCCATGCCGTCGATGATCGAGGATGGAATCAGGTGGGTGATGAATTCTTTCAGCGACAGGCTGGACGTTTGCAGCGCGGCGGCAGCGGCAGCACCGTCAGCCGGGATATGGCCCAGCAGCGCGTCACCCGGACGGAACAGGTTGACCATCACCAGGCCCAGCGTCAGCGACAGCACGGACGCGATGAAGAACCAGCCCAGGGTCTTGATACCGACCCGGCCTACTTCCTTGGTGTCGCCCATGCGGGCGATGCCGACCATCAGGGTTGAGAACACCAGCGGCGCAATGATCATCTTGATCAGGCGCAGGAACATGGTGGTAATGAGGGACATATAGTCCGCAAAGCTGGCCGCTTGTGGCGCCGCTTGCGAGACATTGATGGCGTAGCCGGTGAGGATACCCAACGCCAGGCCGACGAGGATGTAAGTGGTCAGGCGGTTTTTGTTGGCCATAAGCAAGATTCCTGAAGTAGGGCGGATTTGCCGTTAGAATGAATAGCTCTTTGATGAGCTATTAAGCAAGTCCCGAAGTATCCTTGCGGTTCTAGGCCACTGTCAAGCAAGAATAAAACTGCTGAAACCCAAAAAAGATGATCGCAATTAAAGACTTAAGTAAATGGTTTGGCAACTTTCAGGTGCTCACGGAGTGCAGCACCGAGGTGGCCAAAGGCGACGTCATGGTGATCTGCGGACCGTCCGGCTCGGGCAAATCGACCCTGATCAAGACGGTAAACGGCCTGGAACCCTTCCAGCAGGGCGAAATTATTGTCGATGGCACCTCAGTGGGCGCCAAAGGCACCGACTTGTCTGCCTTGCGCGCCCGGATCGGCATGGTGTTCCAGAATTTCGAGCTGTTTCCCCACCTGACGGTGCGCGAAAACCTGACCCTGGGCCAGGTCAAGGTGCTGCGCCGCTCGCAGGAGGAAGCCAATGAAAAGGGCCTGCAATACCTCGACCGCGTCGGCCTGCTGGCGCACCAGGACAAATACCCGAACCAGCTGTCCGGCGGCCAGCAGCAGCGCGTGGCCATCGCCCGTGCCCTGGCAATGGACCCGATTGCCATGCTGTTCGACGAGCCGACGTCCGCCCTGGACCCGGAAATGATCAATGAAGTGCTGGATGTGATGGTTGGCTTGGCGCAGGATGGCATGACCATGATGGTAGTGACCCACGAAATGGGTTTCGCCCGCAAGGTGGCCAACCGCGTGGTCTTCATGGACCAAGGCCGTATCCTGGAAGACTGCGGCAAGGACGAATTCTTCGGCGCGCCCCGTTCCGAGCGCGCACGGGACTTTTTAGCGCGTATCATCCACTAACAGGGCGGGTCAACGTCCCCGCCAGCGGAGGACACCATGACCTTTCTGCGCCTGCTTCCCCTTTTATGCCTGGCCGCCGCGGCCAGCGCCCAGGAACCGACCGGCACGCTGGCCAAGATCAAGCGCACCGGCCAGGTGGTGCTGGGTGTTCGCGATGGCTCCATCCCCTTCTCTTATCTCGATGACAAGCAGCAGTACCAGGGCTATTCGGTGGACCTGTGCCTGAAAGTCGTCGAGCACCTGAAAACGCAGCTGGCGATGCCGGGACTGAAGGTGAGTTATAACCCTGTCACCTCCGCCAACCGCATTCCGCTGATGGCCAACGGCACCATCGATCTTGAATGCGGCTCCACCACCAATAATGCGGAGCGCCAGCAGCAGGTGGCGTTCGCGCCGACCATGTTCGTGATCTCCAGCCGCTTGCTGGCCAAGAAGTCGGCCAATATCCAGACGATGGACGACATGAAGGGCAGGGTATTGGTGGCTACCGCCGGCACTACTACGCTGAAGCAGATGACGATCATGAATAATGAGCGCAAGCTTGGTATGAAGATCCTGATCGGCAAAGACCATCCGGAATCGTTCCTGATGCTGGAAACGGGGCGTGCCGAGGCGGAGGCCAACGACGATATCCTGCTGGCGGCACAGGTGGCGACCTCCAAGGCGCCGGTCGATTTTGCCGTCAGCAAGGAGGCGATGTCGGTGGAACCCTACGGCATCATGATGCGCAAGAACGATATGCCGTTCAAGAAGTCGGTCGACGAGGCGCTGCGCAAGGTCTACCAGTCGGACGAAATCCTGCGCATCTACAAGAAATGGTTCATGAGCCCCATTCCGCCGCGCGGCGTGAACCTGAACTTCCCGATGCCGGCCACATTGAAAGCAGTGCTGGCCAAGCCGACCGATTCGCCGGATCCCGCTGCATACAGATAGCATGCATTACAACTGGAACTGGCACATCTTCTGGGAACTGTCCCCGGACGGTGTGCACAGTTATTGGGATACGCTGTGGTCCGGCCTGGCGTGGACGCTGGCGACTTCACTGGCCGGCTGGGTGATCGCGCTGGCGCTGGGCGTCACGGTCGGCACGCTGCGCACCGCGCCCAATCGCTGGCTGCGCCGCTTCGCCATCTGCTGGGTGGAAGTGTTCCGCAATATTCCGCTGCTGGTGCAGATGTTCCTTTGGTTCTTCGTGCTGCCCGAACTGCTGCCGCGCGCGGCGGGCGACTGGCTCAAGGCGCTGCCGAACGCGCCTTTTGTGACGGCGGTGCTGTGCCTGGGCTTCTTCACTTCCGCGCGCGTTGCGGTACAGGTGGCCGCCGGCATCAATGCGCTGGCCGGCGGCCAGCGGCTGGCGGCTCTGGCGCTGGGACTGTCACGCGCGCAGGCCTACGAATACGTGTTGCTGCCGCTTGGCTTGCGCATCGTGCTGCCGCCGCTGGCCAGCGAGTTCCTCAACATCATCAAGAACAGTTCCGTCGCGCTGACGATCGGCTTGATGGAGCTCACTGCCAGCGCACGCTCGATGCAGGAATTCTCCTTCCAGATCTTTGAGGCGTTTGCCGCCGCCACCGTTATCTACGTGGTCGCCAACATCATTGTTGTTGCCGGCATGACGCTGCTTGAGCATCGCCTCGCGTTGCGCGGCACGCTGGGCGGCGAGGCACGGAGGGCCGCGTGATGTTTGCGAACTTCGACTTCAGCGTGATCGGCAATTCGTGGGTCTACCTGTTCCGGGTCGGCATGGTGTTCACGCTCAAGCTCACTGTGCTGGCCATGCTGGGCGGCGTGCTGCTGGGCACCTTGCTGGCGATGGCGCGCCTGTCTTCGCTGCGCGTGCTGTCGCTCGCTGCCGCCGGCTACGTGAACCTGGTGCGCGCGGTGCCGCTGGTATTGGTGATCTTCTGGTTCTACTTCCTGGTGCCCTACATCGCCGCATGGATGATCGGCGCCTCCGAACCGGTGAAGGTTGGTACGTTCATGTCCGCGCTGATTACCTTCACGTTGTTCCAGGCCGCCTACTACTGCGAGATCATGCGTGGCGGCATACAGGCCATTTCCAAAGGGCAGGTTCACGCAGCACAGGCGCTGGGCATGAACTACTGGCAAACCATGTCGCAGATCGTGCTGCCGCAGGCCTTCCGCAACATGCTGCCAGTACTGCTGACGCAGACCATCGTGCTGTTCCAGGACGTGTCGCTGGTGTATGTGCTGTCGGTCCCTGACTTCGTCGGTGCCGCCAGCAAGATTGCCCAGCGCGACGGACGCCTGGTCGAAATGTATGTGTTCGTGGCACTGGTCTACTTCATCCTGTGCACGCTTCTGTCCTGGCTGGTGCGCCGCATGCAGCGACGCATCGCGATCATCCAGTGACCATGCGCTGCCTGTCTGTGGGAAGTGCTGGAACACCGTGTTTCAAGTGCTGAAAACTGCTGAAAACGGCTTGCTCAGCACGCTTAAATGGTCAATTTCAGCACTTCTCCCCGACAGGGCTGGCAGGGGAACCCGAAGGTCCTGCCAAGCCGGGCCTTTCGCCATGTTTCGGCATGTAGCAGGGGTGTACCACTTTGTTTTGTTGCCTGGTGCGCGCGCTGCCAGGTGTGTACCATGTGGCGCATGACGATGACTAAACTTTCGGTTGGCGCCTTGCTGGTGCTGGGGGCGTTCGGTAGCGCGCAGGCTGCGGGACGTGTGGTTGCGGACGTGGCGCTGACGCAGGCGACGATTGTCGACGTGGCTTCCGGGCAGCTGGTGCGAGGCAAGGCCGTGCTGTTGAAGGGCGGCGACATTATTGCCGTTGTCGACAACACAAAGTTGAAAGACTATTCACCCAAACGCACCGTCAGGCTGCCCGGTAAATACCTGATGCCCGGCCTGTGGGACACCCACGTGCACTTCGGCGGCGGTCCTGCCCTGATCGAGGAGAACAAGCAGCTGCTGGGGCTTTACCTGGCGCACGGCATCACCACCGTGCGCGACTGCGCGGGCGACTTGTCCGACACCGTACTCGATTGGCGTGACCTGATCAACCAGGGGAAGCTGCCTGGTCCGACCATCCTGGCATCCGGCCCGAAACTGGAAGGCTACAAGCCGCTGTGGAAAGGCACCATTGAAGTCGGCACGCCGGAGGAAGTCAGCAAGGCGCTGGACTACCTGCAGTCGCGCAGCGTTGATTTCGTGAAGATCACCGAGAACACCATGAGGCCGGAGATTTTCCTGGAAGCGGTACGCCAGGCCCAGGCACGCGGCATGCAGACTTCCGGACACCTGCCGGTGCAGCTTACGCTGGACCAGGTCATGCAGGCGGGCCTGGGCAGCATCGAACACCAATCGTACGCCCTGCGCGGCGCCACCCCGCGTGAAGCGGAACTGACCGCGCAAGTCGCAGAAGGCAAGATGACGGGCCGCGAGGCGATGCGCGCCAGCCTGGAGAGTTTCGACGAGGCCACGGCGCGCGTCACCTTCCGCCGCATGGCGGCGGCCGGCATGTCGATCACCCCGACCCTGGTGGGCTCGCAAGTCACCGCCTACCTGGATCAGGACGACCACGCCAACGATCCCTACCTGAAGTACATCGGCAAGGGCTTGCGCAAGACCTATGAGTGGCGCGTGCAGCGCGCGGCAAAGGATGATGCGGCCGCGATCGCCTATCGCCACGCAGCTTACGAAAAAGCGGCATCGCTGCTGCCGCTGTTGCAGCAGGAAGGCGTCAACATCATCGCCGGGACCGACGCGGGCTTCCTGAATTCCTTCGACTATCCGGGCCGGGGCCTGCACGACGAATTGGGCATCTTCGTCAAATACGGATTGACGCCGCAGCAGGCGCTGCGGGCGTCAGTGATCAATGGCGCGCGTTTCCTCGGCAAGCTGGAACGCTACGGTGCGGTTGCCAAGGGCAAGGCTGCCGACCTGCTGGTGTTGGACGCCAATCCGCTGCAGGATATCGCCAACACCCGCAAGGTGCGCATGGTGGTCAGCCATGGCAAGGTCTACGACCGCAGCCAACTGGATGCGATGCTGGAATCTGCGCGCCGCTACGCGGAGGAGCATCCGGCGCCGCCTGAAGCTTAAGCGGGAGCGCGCCAGGCCTTCTCGATCTTTGCGACGTCGATCTTTTTCATTTCCATCATCGCGTCGAAAGCCCGCTTGGCCGCCGCCCGATCCGGGTCGGCAATCGCCTGCATCAGCACGCGCGGCGTGATCTGCCAGGACAGGCCCCAGCGGTCCTTGCACCAGCCGCATTCGCTTTCCTGTCCGCCGTTGCCAACGATGGCGTTCCACAAACGGTCGGTTTCCGCCTGGTCCTCGGTCAGGACCTGGAATGAGAAAGCTTCGCTGTGCTTGAAATGCGGGCCGCCGTTCAGGCCGATGCAGGGAATGCCTGCAACCGTGAATTCGACCACGAGGGGATCGCCCAGCTTGCCGTCCGGGTAGTCTCCCGGCGCCCTGGTGATTGCGCCAAGCGAGCTGTCGGGAAAGGTTTTTGCGTAGAAGGTGGCGGCGTCAAGCGCATCGCCATCGTACCAAAGGCAGACTGTGTTCTTGCTAGCCATTGCTTGCCTCCTCAAAGGATTTGGGGGAAACGCCAATATCGCACATTCTCGCGGCAGCTTCGGTTCAACAGGTAAAATGGCGGGATTCGTTTATTGAAAGCCTTCAGCCATGAGTGACTTCGAGATCCCGCACAGCATCACCATCACCCGCCCGGACGACTGGCACCTTCACCTGCGTGACGGCGCCACCATGGCCAGCGTCCTGCCGGACACCGCGCGCCAGTTCGGCCGTGCGATCGTGATGCCAAATTTGAAACCTCCTGTCACCACCGTGGCGCAGGCTGCCGCCTACCGCGACCGCATCCTGGCCGCCCTGCCGCAGGGCATGGACTTCGAGCCGCTGATGACGCTCTACCTGACCGACAACACTGCGCCGGACGAAATCATCCGCGCCGCCGACAGTGGTTTCGTGCACGCGGTCAAACTGTACCCGGCCGGCGCCACCACCAACTCCGACGCTGGCGTGACCGACCTGGCCAAATGCTACAAGGTGCTGGAAACCATGCAGGAAGTTGGCATGCCTTTCCTGGTGCACGGCGAAGTGACCGACCAGGACATCGATCTGTTCGACCGCGAAGCTGTCTTCATCGAGCGCGTGATGCGCCCGCTGCGCAAGGACCTGCCGGCGCTGAACATCGTGTTCGAGCACATCACCACCAAGGACGCCGCGCAATACGTTGCGGAAGCGGAAGGCCCGATCGCCGCCACCATCACCGCCCACCACCTGCTGTACAACCGCAACGAGATCTTCAAGGGCGGCATTCGCCCGCACTACTACTGCCTGCCGGTGCTGAAGCGCGAAGAGCATCGCTTGGCGCTGGTGACTGCGGCAACCAGCGGCGATGAGCGATTCTTCCTCGGCACCGACTCCGCGCCGCACGCGCAGGGCGCCAAGGAAGCGGCCTGCGGCTGCGCCGGCTGCTACACCGCGCTGCACGCGATGGAGCTGTACACCGAAGCCTTCGCCCGCGCCGGTGCACTGGACAAGCTGGAAGCCTTCGCCTCCCTGAACGGCCCGGCCTTCTACGGCCTGGCACCGAACAAGGGCAGCATCACCCTGAAGCGCGAGCAGTGGACGCTGCCGGCCGACCTGCCATTCGGCGACTCCAAGCTGATTCCGCTGAACGCCGGCGAAACGATCAACTGGAAAATGGCCTAAGTGTTGCCGGAGATCGACTGGTCCCGCGCCTGGTACGCCTCGGTGCGGGAAGCGGCCTCCCGCATCGACCTCTCCCTGCCCAGCGTCGTCCAGCCGTTCTGCGAACAGGCGGTTGCGCTGGCGCTGGTCAACCATGCAGGCCAGCCGCTGCGCTTCGTGCCGCAGGCCGCGCTCCCTGAAGGCACAGCCTACGAGGAATTCATCGGCGCCACCGGCCAGGTGCCCACCCGCGACAACCTGCACGACTTCTTCAACGGCCTGGTGTGGCTGACCTTCCCACGCATCAAGCGCCAGCTCAACGCCTTGCAGGCCGGGCAGATTGCGCAGGATGGCGTGGGCAAATCGCGCGGCCCCGCGCGCGATGCTGCTACTATCTACGACGAAAACTCGGCGCTGCTGGTGGTGCGCGACGACGCCGAAGGCGAGGCGCTGGTGGATGCCTTGCGCAACCACCGCTGGCGCGAAGCCTTCGTGGAGCGCGCAGCCATGTTCGGCCGCGACGCCGAACTCTGGCTGTTCGGCCACGCGCTGATGGAAAAGCTGGTGGCGCCTTACAAGGCGATCACCGCCCACACCCGCGTGGTGCTGGCGGCCGACGCGTATTGGGCGCTGGACGGAGTGGGCCGCCGGGCATGGCTGGACCGCGAGGAAGCGGCGCGCCTGGCCGGCGAGGGTTTGGCCAAGAGTGGCTTCACGCCGTTGCCGGTGCTCGGCGTTCCCGGCTGGTGGCCGCAGCAGGATGACGCTTTTTATGCAGACGACACGGTATTCCGCCCGAAGCGGAAGGCCGCTTGAACAGGAGCTTTGAATGGACAAGATTATTCGCTGGGGCATCCTCGGCACCGGCAAGATCGCCAAGGCCTTCGCCACGGCACTGCGCGAGGTGCCCGATGTCGAGCTGGCGGCGGTTGCCTCGCGCAGCTTGGATAGCGCTACCGAGTTCGCCGGGGAATATGGCGTAACACGCGCCCACGGCGACTACCAGGCGTTGGCCGACGACGATGGCGTGGATGTGATCTACATCGCCACACCGCACGCCATGCACCATCAAAACGCCATCATGTGCCTGAAGGGCGGCAAGGCGCTGCTGGTTGAAAAGGCCTTCACCCTGAACCGCCGCGAGGCGCAGGAGATCGTGGACCTGGCGCGCGAGCGCAAGTTGTTCGTGATGGAGGCGATGTGGACCCGCTTCCAGCCGGCGATTCTTGAAGCCAGGCGCATGATCGACATGGGCGAGATCGGCAATGTGCGCAACCTGCAGGCGGACCTGGGCTTCGTGGCCAATGCCGGCCCTGAGCATCGCCTGTTCAACCCTGCATTGGGCGGCGGGGCGCTGCTCGACCTGGGCATTTACCCGCTATCGATGGCGGCGTTCTTCCTTGGCGCCATCAAGGAGGCACGCGGTTTCGGCGAACTGACGCCCGCCGGTGTCGACATGCAGGCCAACTTCGTGCTGCACCATGAGGACGGTTCGCTGTCTGCCTGTAGCTGCAGCCTGAATTCGCGCACTCCGGCCACGCTGAGCGTTTGCGGCGACAAGGGCTTCCTGCGCTTGCACGGACGTTTCCATCATGCCGAGCACTTCACCATTGCCTTAAATGATGGTTCCGAACGCGAATTCCACTTCCCGCGCATCGGCAACGGCTACGCGCACGAAGCGCTGGAAGTAGGGCGCTGCCTGCGCGAGGGCTTGCTGGAGAGCCCGGAAATGCCGCTCGACGAAAGCGTTGCGCTGATGGGCGTGCTGGATGAGCTGAGGGCCCAGCTTGGAGTGCGCTACAGCGTGGATTGAGGCGCGATTGTCGCGCACGCCACACGCGACAACTCTTTACAAAAAACCATTAGCCCTTTAAATTGCCATAAAGTTATTATCGTATTTTTAACTTTGGGTGGAGGGTGGTATGCATCAAGCAATCCTGAAGCTGGCGGGCGGAATGGCGCTGGCATTGGCATCTGGCGCCGCTTCGGCACAATGGGTTACGACAGATATTCAAGTAACCGGCGTGATCCAGGAAATCCCTGGACCGTCGGCCCGCTGCCCCTCCAAGTTCGGCGGCACCATCACCGGCCACGGCAGCAGCCCCCTCTTGGGACGCGTGGCCTTTGTCGCCAACGATTGCATTACCCCGGACGGCCCCGTGTTCAACTTCAACCGCGGCCGCTTCATCGTGATGACCATGTCCGGCGACCAGCTGTATGCGAACTATAGCGGCCAGTTCGTGCCGACCGGCCAAGGCTCCAACTACGTCTTCAGCGGCGCCACCTTCCAGATTACCGGCGGCACCGGCCAGTACATATTTGCCTCGGGCGGCGGCCAACTGCAGGGTAGCGAAGACATGGCGACCGGCGCCGGCACGATCACCATGAGTGGCCGCATGAGCTACTGGAAGCGCTAAAGCCGTTTTTGGCGGCCGCCAGCAGGATTCGGCGGCATCCTTTACACTGGCCCTCTTAGCCAGCCAGGATGCCGCCATGACCAGCAACGACCGCCAACTCAATCTCAAGACGATCTTGCTCACGACCGGCGTCGTGCTGACGCTGTCGATGGGCGTGCGCCACGGCTTCGGCTTCTGGATGCAGCCGATTTCGCAGGCCAATGGCTGGACGCGCGAAACCTATTCGCTGGCCCTGGCGCTGCAAAACTTGATGTGGGGCGCCTTCGGGCCCTTCGCCGGCATGGTGGCGGACCGCTGGGGCACCCAGCGCGTTGTGATCGCCGGCGCCTTCTCCTATATGGCAGGCTTGCTGTGGATGGCCACGGTGACGCAGCCGACCCTGTTCATCATCGGCTCGGGCGTGTTGATCGGCCTCGGCCTGGCGTGTACCGCCTTTGGCGCGGTGAGCGGCATCATCGGCCGCGCGGCGCCGGTGGAAAAGCGCTCCTGGGCCTTTGGCGTGTCGGGCGCGGCCAGCTCGTTCGGCCAGTTCCTGATGATGCCCGTCGAGCAGCACCTGATCTCTTCCATCGGCTGGCAGCACGCCTTCTATGCTTTGGCCGGCGTGGTGTTCCTGCTGATGATTCCCATGACAGCCTTCCTGCGCGAGCCGAAACACGCTGTGGCGGCCGGCGGCGCCCACCAGAGCGTGGGCGAGGCCATGCGCGAAGCAATGGGCAACCGTTCCTTCATGCTGCTGGTGGCAGGATATTTCGTATGCGGCTTCCAGTTGGTCTTCGTCGGCGCCCACCTGCCGGCCTACCTGAAGGACAAGGGCATTGCCACGCCGGGCGTGGCGGTGATGGCGTTGGCGCTGATCGGCCTGTTCAACATCTTCGGCTCGTTCACCGCCGGCCAGCTCGGCGGCCGCATGCCGAAGCGCTACCTGCTCTCTTCGATCTACTTTGCCCGCTCGGTGGTGATCGGCCTGTTCCTGCTGGCCCCTTTGTCGCAGTGGTCGGTTTACCTGTTTGCCGCAGCCATTGGCTTCCTGTGGCTGGCCACGGTGCCGCTCACCAACGGCATCATCGCCGGTGTGTTCGGCTTGAAGCATATGTCGATGCTGGCCGGCGTGGTGTTCCTGTCGCACCAGGTGGGCAGCTTCATCGGGGTGTGGCTGGGCGGCTACCTGTTCGACAGGCTGGGCAGCTATGACGTGGTGTGGGGCATCACGCTCGGCCTCGGCATCTTCGCCGGCCTGGCCAACCTGCCGATCGACGAGCGCCCGCTGGTGCGCAGCGGACCGGGCCTGAAGGCGGCGTGACATGAAGCAGCGGCTGCTCCATATCGGACTCTGGGCCTTCGTTGCGACCGTGCTGGCGCTGGCGTTCCTGGCCTACCTGCAGCCGGCCTTCATGCTCGACCTGGCCAACCGCATCTATCTTTGCTTATAATCCTGGCAATGTCCAAGACCGTTATCTGTCCCAAGTGCAGCCACGTGCGGCCGCCCGATGCCACCAATCCGGAGTGGCAATGTCCTGCTTGCGGTGTGTGTTATACAAAAGCCAATGAGCCATCCCCATCCGCGGCGAGCCGCTATGCCTCGGCGCCGGTGCAGGTAAAGCAGGGCTGGGATTGGGGTCCGCTGGTCAAGATCGCCCTGGTCGTTGTGGTCGGATGGGCTGTCTCCAAATACTTTACGCAGATGCGCGGGCCGGATGCCGCTGGCAATACGATGATGGAAACGGTTGAAGAGCGCTTGCAGTCCGCTGCGGCGGGTGCCAAGCGGACCGATATCATGCTGTATTCCGCCCCATGGTGCGGCTATTGCAAGGAAGCGAAGGCAACCTTCGCTGCCAACGATATTCCTTATACCGATTGCAACGTTGAGGGTGATTTGTTTTGCAAGGACCAGTTCGACCGTCTGCATGGCACCGGTTTCCCCCTGTTCGTGGTGCGCGGCAAGCGGCTGCAAGAGGGCTTGAACTACAATGCCCTGATCTCTGCCCTGAACGAGGATAAGCCGCGTTAAGCCTGTTTGCGGGACTTGCCGGTTTTCTGGGCGACCTGCGTTTTCTTTTTCGAGGCCTTGTCGCTGGCGACGCGCGAGGCCTTGCCTTTCTTGCCCTTGCCGGCCTTGTGCGGCGCCGGCGGCACTTCTTCCACACCAGTGCGCTTGGCGTGCATGGCCGATGGCAGGGCGTTGTCTTCCAGGTTGGCCAGCATGAAGCGGTTCGGGTCGATGCGGGTGCCGTCCTGGTAGGCTTCCAGGTGCAGGTGAGGACCGGTGGCACGGCCGGTAGCGCCGGACAGTCCGATCAATTCGCCGGCTGCCACGGTGTCGCCGACACTCACATTGCGCTTGTTCAGGTGGGCGTACAGCGAGCGCAGCCCGCCCTCATGTTCAATCACCACCACGTTGCCGTACTTGCGGTCGCCCAGGTAGCCCATGCTTGATGCCACCACGGTGCCATCATTGGTCGCCATGACCGGCGTGTTGTGCGGCACGGAGAAATCGATGCCGCCGTGGGCGCGGCGGCCGCGTGCGGCGCCAAAGAAGCTGCTGACACGGCCACCTTCCAGCGGCAGGCGCCACTGCTGCAGCAGCGATTCTTTCGTTTCTTTCTCTTCCTGCGGCGGCGGAATGTCCAATGGCTCAGGCATTGCGACTGCAGGCTGCATGACGTTGGCGGCGGCCAGCACGGCCATCAGGAGGAGGTGGGTAATCTTCGGCATAGCGGACGAGTTTCGCATAATAAGATGCAATCTGGCAAATACGTAAGGAACAGACAAGGTTTCTTTCGTTAGTTGAAGTTCTGCTTGAAGTTGAGCCTCAAGCTGGTGCCGCCGCGCGTGCCGATAATGGTCTGGCGCCAGGCCAAACCCTCATAGCGATCGGTGCTGGCGCGGTCGGGATGCAGCACATCGGACAAGGCAAGGCGGAACTCCTGGCGTGGCGACAGCTTCCAGGTGGCGCGCAGGTCCAGCTTGCGCTGGTAAGGCGCGCTTGAAGTGAAGGTGGCCGACTCGCGGCTCGGCCCGCCGGCTTCGTAGGAGAACTCGGCGTCCAGCGTCAGCGCGCTGCGCTTGTAGCTGAGGGCAGCGACGCCGCTCAGTGGCGTTTGCGCTGCGAGCCGGTTGTCGGGCCCGGGCACGCTGTCGAGGCGCGAGCTGTTGAAGGTGAGGTTGGCGCGCATGGAGAGTGACGCCGCGAGCGGCATGCGCCACTCAAGCGTGAAGCCATGCACCCGGGCGCTGCCCTGGTTGGCCGGCATGCTGATCCAGCGTTCGCCGTCGCGGTACAGGGTGGACAGGATCACATTGTCGATGCGGCGCGCGTAGATGCTGGCGCTGAGCAGGCTGTCCTTGCCGAAGTAGTAGTCGATGCCGGCGTCGAGACCCCACGCCAATTCGGGCCGCAAGGAGGGATTGCCCTGCGTATCCGGATTGGTCGGGCTGTTGTTGTTGTCGGCAGTGAAGCGGCGCGGGATCAGGTCGAGCATATTGGGCGCCTTGTAGCTGCGGCTGGCGCCCAGGCGCAACTGGCTGTCGCCAGGCAGCGTGCGCATCCACTCGAGCACCGGGCTGACGACGGTGCTGCGCTGTTGCACCGGGGCGGTGTGGCGGTCATGCGCTTCGGTGCGCATGGTTTCCCAGCGCAGGCCGGCGGACCAGGCGTCCGCGTCGCGCTTCCATTCATCCTGCGCAAAGGCTGCCAGGCGTTCGATGCGGCCGTCGTAGCGGTCGTCGCGCAGGAAGTTCAGCGCGCCGGTGTGGTGGTACTCGTGCTCGATGCGGGTTTGCATGCGCTGTATGGCGGAGCCGTCCCAGCCCGCCACCAGTGCATGCCCGTTGCCGAGCGGGTGGGAGTATTTACCGCCGTAGTTGAAGCCGTGTTCGCGTATGTCGCCATCGACGTGGCGCAGGGTGGGGCCGGGAGCGGCCAGCGGCAAGCCGGCGAAATCGAAATCGGTGCCGCGCGGCGCCTGGTTGCCGCCCAGCTTGAGCTCCCATTGCGCACCGCCGGCCAGCGTGCGTTGCCATGTCAGTTCGCTGCGCAGGAAATAGCCGCGCATGCGGAAGCGGCTGCGCACGCCGGCAAAGTCGCCGGATTGGCCGAGCTGCACTTCTTCTTGCGCGTGGTAACGGATATCGCGGCGGTTGACGGTGGCGATGGTTTGCAGCGCAAAGCTGTCGCCGGCGGCGGTAGTCCAGTTCAGGCGCGGGCTGAGGTTGAGCGATTCGCCGGCGTTGTCCTCGTGCGAGCGGATGGTGCGCAGCATGCCGGGCGCGCTGTCGGTAATGGTGCGGTCGGCAGGCGTGCTGCTGCGCGACAGGACAGCGCTGACGTTGTGCGACCATCCCTCGGCCTTGCCGGTCGATTGCGCGCTGAGGCGCGGCGACCATGCGCCATGCAGGCCATCCATTCCGAGCTGCATTTCCCGTGTGTCGCGGTTGACGGATTTGCGCAGCACGATGTTGATCGTGCCCGCGATGCCTTGCGTGCCCAGGACGGCGGAAGCGGTGCGCATCACTTCGACCCGTTCGATCACTTCCGGCGCCAGGCTGTCCAGCGCGAAGCCGTTGGGGGCGGGTTGGCCGTTCAGCAGGATTTGCGTGTAGCCCTTGCCCAGGCCGCGCATGCGGATGCCAGCGCTGTCGCTGATGGTGATGCCGGGCAGCCGGCGCAGGGCGTCAGCCACGGTACGGTCCCCGTGCGCGGCCAATTCTTCCCGGGTCAGCACCAGGGTGCTGGCGGTATCTTCCTTGCGCTGGTCGAGGCGCACCGCTTTGATCTCGACGACGGGCTGGGCGGGCGCGGCTTGGGCTGCCAGCGCGGCTGCCAGCATGACTATGGTGCTCTTCATTGCGTTTCCTCAGGGCGAGCGCCGCCACTGCCGGGCGTGCGCGGCATTTGTGCGGCGGCGGGAATGGTTAGCTGGAGCGGCTGGTCTTCAGGCGTTGCAGCGCGGTCCGGGTGGCGTTGGCTTCCAGGTTGCCGATCAAGGCTTGCGGATCGATGTTCCGGCCGTTGCGGCTGACCTCCATGTGCAGGTGAGGGCCGGTGACTTTGCCGCTGGCGCCGGAGGTGCCGATCGCTTGGCCGGCGACGACGCGCTCACCTTCCTTGACCAGGCGCTTGTCCATGTGGGCGTACAGGGAGCGCAGGCCGTTGGCGTGTTCGATCGCCACCAGTTCCCCCCACTTTTCTTCGCCCATGTAGTTGCTGGTTGAGGCGACGATGATGCCGTCCGCCGGTGCGACGATGGGGGTGCCGGTGCGGGCGGCGAAGTCCATGCCGCCATGCCGGCGCCCGGTGGGTGCGTGCAGGATGCCGAAGAAGGCGCTGACGCGCAGGCTTTCCATCGGGGCTTGCCAGCGGGGCAGGCTGGCCGGCGCCGCCTCGGCTGCGCGGGCTGGTGGTGAGGCATCGAGGCGCCACGCCAGGGCCGGCTGCAGCAGCACGCTGGCGGCAAGCAGCGCAGGCAGCGCCGCCCAGCTCAAGGCGCCTGCTACGGCGCGCGGCATGGCGGGCACGCCATCACGGACCATGCCGATGCGGGCGGCGACGGCGTCCGCCACGCGGCCGCCAAACGCGAGGGCGGCGTCATGTCCGGGCGCGGCCTGCATGCGCAATTGTGCGACCAGCGCGGTGGCATACGCGCGGCGCTGGGTGGCGGGACGGTCTTGCAGCACGCTGCGGTCGCAGCCCAGTTCCTGCGCCCATGCCATGCGCTGGCCCAGGCGGGCTACCATCGGGTTGAACCATTGGATGGCTTGCAGCAGGACGCTGGCGTGCATCCACAGCGGGTCGCGCCGGGCCAGGTGGGTCAGTTCGTGCTCGGCCACCAGGCGTTGTTGGATGGGATCGAAATCGCGCAGGTGGCGCGGCAGCAGCAGGATGGGGCGGGCCAGGCCGACCAGCATGGGTGCGATCGGGGCGTCGATTTCGCGCACTTCCGGCAGCGTGCGTTGCAGGCTGGCGAAGCCGGGATGGGCGGCCAGGTCGAAACGGTCCAGCCGCTGCGCGGCCGCGATCAATGCGCCGAGGCGGCGTTTGGCGTGCCGCCAGCGTGCGGCGGCGCTGGCCAGGCCGGCGCAGTAGAGCACAAGCCAGGCGTAGCCCAGCCAGAGCAGGGCCGGCGCCGGCGCGACAGGCGTGGCGCCGTGGCCGTCGACTGCGCCATCCTCGCCGGAAGCGGAGTCGCTGCCGCCAGCGGCGCTGCGGGAAGCATCGGCCAGGCCGGCGGAAGCCGGCACGGCGGGCAGTTCGATGGCGGGGACCAAGCTCAGGCGAGCAGTGCCGGGCAGCAAGCCCAGCGCCAGGGTGCCGGCCACCGCAGCCACGCCCAACAGCCAGGGCGCGCGGCGCGCTTCGAGTCCGGGCCAGGCGCGGGCGACACTGCGCAGCAGGAGCCAGGCGCCGGCGCCGGCCAGCAAGCTGGCGAGGCTCGCTTGCAGGAAGACTAAGGCGAACATCGTCTTACTCCTTCTCTTCCGGCCATTCGCTCAGCAACTGCTCCAGCTCTTTCAGCTCGTTTTGGTTCACCAGCTTGGAGCCGGTGAACATGTTGACGGGCAGCGGCGCGTTCATTTCCATCACCCGATGGCTGAAATCATGGGCAAATGCAGCCAGCGTTTCAACCTTTTCGAGGACTGGCGCGTATACGTTCATACCGTGGATGGAATGCAGGCTGATCATGCCTTTCTCAAGCATCCGTTCCAGGGTTTTGCGGGTGGACGAGTATGACCAGGCCAGTTCCTCTTCCACGCGCTCATGGATTTCACGGGCGCTGAGCGGATGCTGTTTCCAAAGTGCCTTGAGCAGCGTTAATTCGGTAATGGATGGAATGGCCATAGGGCTCCTTGTGACGTATGACGGCATTGTGCGACATGTGTCGCATGAAGGCAAGGAGTTTATGCGACACGTGTCACATAATGTATCATTGCGTATATGAAAAAACTTGCAATAGTTATCACGGTGGTTGCCGCCACGGTTGCATGCAGCAACAAGCGGCTGACCGAGGCGGAAGTCCTCACCGTGATGGGAAATGTTGAAACCTCGGTCCAGCGCCACGACGCCGACCGCATGATGGCCAATTTCGCACCGAACGCGATGATCATGGTGTCGATGCCGGGCCGCGGCGGCGGATTGTCGCGCATGAGCGTGGACGAGTACAAGGCCATGCTGGAAGGACTGTGGAGGGTACAGCTCCAGTCGACCTATGAGGTCAGCAAGCGCGAGGTATCGCTGTCCGCCAATGGCCACAGCGCTACGGCGCGCGATGTCGCGAAAGAAGTCGTGCTGCTGCCGGGCGAACGCATGGAGTCGCTCAGCAAGCAGAAGGCCGAGATCGCGCTGGTCGATGGCGTCCCGCGCATTATTTCACTGACCGCGGAGGTGGAATCCCTGGTCGCAACGCCGACAGGCAGGAACTAGAACATGGCTAAAACGTTGACTTTGGGTGCGCTGCTGCTGGCGCTGACGTGTGGTGTTGCAGCGGCATCGCCGGCCGATACGGCAGTCGCAAATGGTGCGTTGAAAGCATCCGGCGCGGATGTCAGCATGTTGAAAAACCTGGGCGGCAAGCTGGAGAAATCCTGCGCACGCAATAAATATGGCTTGTCCGAAGCCGAGTGCGTGGACCGGATCAACCGGCGCGGCGACCTGTGCGCCAACCAGACGGCAACCCGCTTTCCGGGGCAGATCGGCAACACCGAGCGCATGCAGGTAGTCGTGCAAGCCTACGTCGGCTGCATCTTCGAGCAGCCGGCGGCGCGTTAAACTTTCAGGAATTCTTCGCGCCCGCCCAGCCAGCGTTCGAGGTGGGCCTCCACCGTGGCAGTATTGGCGGGCGTCGCTTCGTGCAGCAGGGCGTGCGCCACGTCGCGCGCCTGGTCGACCAGCCAGCCATCCGTCTCCAGGTCGGCGAAGCGCAGCATGGCCTGGCCGGACTGGCGCGAACCCAGGAACTCGCCGGGGCCGCGGATTTCGAGGTCGCGGCGCGCAATCTCGAAACCGTCGGTGGTTTCCCGCATCGTCATCAGGCGCTGCTTGGCGACGGGACCGAGCGGGCTTTGGTACAGCAGCAGGCAGACCGAAGCTGCCGAGCCGCGTCCCACGCGGCCGCGCAGCTGGTGCAGTTGCGACAGGCCGAATCGCTCGGCGTGCTCAATCACCATCAATGAGGAATTCGGCACGTCGACGCCGACTTCGATTACCGTCGTCGCGACCAGTACGTGGATCTCGCCCGCGGCGAAAGCATCCATCACTTGCGCTTTTTCGCCAGGCTTGAGGCGACCGTGCACCAGGCCGACGCGCAAGTCGGGTAGGGCGGCGGCCAGGGTTTCGTACGTCTCGGTGGCAGTCTGCAGTTGCAGCGCTTCCGATTCCTCGATCAGCGGACAGACCCAGTAAGCCTGGCGCCCTTCCTGCGCGGCCGCATGCACGCGGGCGATCACTTCGTCGCGGCGATTCTGGTCGACCACGGCGGTGACGATGGGCGTGCGGCCGGGCGGCAGCTCGTCGATCACCGAAACTTCCAGGTCGGCATAGTAGGTCATCGCCAGCGTGCGCGGGATCGGCGTGGCCGACATCATCAGCTGGTGCGGCACATGGTCGCCATTGCCCTTGTTGCGCAAGGTCAGGCGCTGGCCGACGCCAAAGCGGTGCTGCTCGTCCACGATCACCAGGCCGAGTTTTGCGAACTGCACCGCGTCCTGGATGATGGCGTGGGTGCCGATCACCAGTTGCGCTGCGCCGGATTCCACCAGCGCGTAGGCGGCTTCCTTCTCTTTCTTTTTCAGGCTGCCGGTCAGCCAGGCGACCTTCACGCCCAGCGGTTCCAGCCAGGCGGCGATCTTGCGGAAATGCTGGTCGGCCAGGATCTCGGTCGGCGCCATCAGCGCGGCCTGGTAGCCGCTGTCGATCGCCTGCGCGGCGGACAGCGCGGCCACGATGGTCTTGCCGCTGCCCACGTCGCCTTGCAGCAGGCGTTGCATCGGATAGGGCTGCTTGATGTCGGCGCGGATCTCTTTCAGCACGCGCTGCTGCGCCTTGGTCAGCTTGAACGGCAGCGAGGCTTCGAAAGCGGACGACAGCGTGCCGACCTTGCCCAGCACCGCGGCACCCTTGGCGCGGCGCGCGCGTTGCGCCCGTTTCAGTGACAGCTGCTGCGCCAGCAGTTCATCGAACTTGACACGGGTCCAGGCTGGGTGGGAGCGGTCGATCAGGGCGTTTTCGTCGACTTCCGCGGGCGGGTAGTGCAGGATGCGCACCGCGTTTTCAAGCGGATGCAGGCGCATGGTCTTGATGATCTCGGGCGGCAGGGTGTCGGTCCAGTCCACGCGCTTCATCGCGTCCGCGATCGCGCGGCGCAGCACCAGTTGCGACAAGCCTTCGCCTGAAGGGTAGACCGGCGTCAGGGACGTCGGCAGCGGCGCTCCTTCGTTCACGATCTTGTAAGCCGGATGCACCATCTCGGCGCCGAAGAAGCCGTGCCGCACTTCGCCGCGCGCCCGTACGCGAGTGCCTTCGGCCATTTGCTTGACCTGGCTGCCGTAGAAATTCATGAAGCGCAGCTGGATGTCGCCCGTTTCGTCGGCGATATGCACCAGCAGCTGGCGGCGCGGCTTGTAGGCGATCTCGTTGGAGGTGACCACGCCTTCCACCTGCGACACTTCACCGCCGCGCATGCAGGCTTCACGGATGGTCAGGACTTCCGTCTCATCCTCATAGCGCATGGGGAGGTGCAGCACCAGGTCCATGTCCGTGCGCAGGCCAAGCTTGGCAAGCTTGCTCTCGGCGGTGGCGGCTGGTTTTTTGGGGGCAGCTGGCTTTTTTTGCTTCGTTTCCGGCATTTTTGCGTGAATTTTGGGCAGGTGTCGTAAAATAGAGGGTTGCCCAACAGTTTTTAGTAGTCCGTCAATGTACTCGCTATCCGACTTCGATTTTAACTTGCCGCCAGAGCGAATTGCGCAATTTCCTCTGCCGGACCGTAGCGCCTCGCGCCTCCTGCACGTGGACGGCAAGATTCTGCACGACCGTCAGTTCACCGATATCCTCGACCAGCTCCAGGCCGGCGACCTGCTGGTGATGAACAATACCCGCGTGCTGAAGGCCCGTTTCTTCGGCGTGAAGGACAGCGGCGGCAAGGTGGAAGCGCTGGTCGAGCGCGTGCTCGATACCCGCACCGTGCTGGCCCAGGTGCGCGCCTCCAAGTCGCCCGGCCCCGGCGTGAAGATCCGCCTGGCCGATGCGTTCGACGTGACGGTCGGCGAGCGCGCAGGCGAGTTCTATACCCTGCATTTCGAGGCCGACGTGTTCGACCTGATCGAGCAGTATGGCCGCTTGCCGCTGCCGCCTTACATCGAACACGCCCCGGGTGAAGTGGACGAAACCCGCTACCAGACCGTGTTCAACAAGGTGCCGGGTGCTGTCGCCGCGCCGACTGCCGGCCTGCACTTCGACGAAGCGCTGCTGCAAAAGCTGAAGGACAAGGGCGTGCAATTCGCCTACGTCACCCTGCACGTGGGTGCCGGCACCTTCCAGCCGGTGCGCACCGAAAACCTGGCCGAGCACAAGATGCACACCGAGTGGTACACCATGCCGCAGGAAACCGTGGACGCCGTGCGCGCAGCGCGCGCCGCCGGCCGCGACGTGGTGGCGGTGGGCACGACCTCGCTGCGCGCGCTGGAATCGGCCTCGCAAAGCGGCGGCCTGGAAGCCGGCAGCGGCGACACCAACCTGTTCATCACCCCGGGTTACCAGTTCAAGACGGTGACGCGCCTGATCACCAACTTCCACCTGCCGAAATCGACCCTGCTGATGCTGGTCAGCGCTTTCGCGGGCTTTACCGAGATCCGCCACGCCTACCAGCACGCGATCGCGAACGAATACCGCTTCTTCAGCTATGGCGACGCCATGCTGCTGACGACGCACAACAGAGCATAAGGAATCCCGATGCTGGAATTTAAACTCATCAAAAAAGACACCACCGGCAAGACCCACGCCCGCCGCGGCACGGTCAAGCTCAATCACGGCGAGGTGCAGACCCCGATCTTCATGCCGGTCGGTACCTACGGTTCCGTCAAGGCCATGTCGCCGCTGGAACTGAAGGAGATCGGCGCCCAGATCATCCTTGGCAACACCTTCCACCTGTGGCTGCGCCCCGGTAACGACGTGATGTCCAAGTTCGGCGGCCTGCACGGCTTCATGGGCTGGGACAAGCCGATCCTGACCGACTCCGGCGGCTTCCAGGTGTTCTCCCTGGGCGAAATGCGCAAGATCACCGAGGAAGGCGTGACCTTCAACTCGCCGATCAACGGCGACAAGCTGTTCCTGTCGCCGGAAATCTCGATGCAGATCCAGCGCGTGCTCAATTCCGACATCGTGATGCAGTTCGACGAATGCACCCCGTACGAAATCGACGGCCGTCCAGCCACGCTGGAAGAAGCCGCGAAGTCGATGCGCATGTCGCTGCGCTGGGCCCAGCGCTCGATGAACGAATTCAGGGCCGGCGAGAACCCTAACGCGCTGTTCGGCATCGTCCAGGGCGGCATGTATGAAAACCTGCGCGACGAATCGCTGGCAGGACTCGAGGAAATCGATTTCCCCGGCCTGGCGATCGGCGGCCTGTCGGTCGGCGAGCCGAAGGAAGACATGATGCGCATCCTGCAGCACGTCGGCCCGCGCCTGCCGGAGAACAAGCCGCACTACCTGATGGGCGTCGGCACCCCGGAAGACCTGGTCAACGGCGTGGCCAATGGCGTCGACATGTTCGACTGCGTGATGCCGACCCGGAATGCGCGCAACGGCTGGATCTTCACCCGCTTCGGCGACGTCAAGATCAAGAACGCGCGTTATAAGGATGATAAGGAGCCGCTGGATGCGACCTGCTCCTGCTACACCTGCCGCAACTTCAGCCGCGCCTACCTGCACCACCTGCACCGTGCGCAGGAGATCCTGGGAGCGCGCCTGAACACCATCCACAACCTGCATTACTACCTCGACATCATGCAGCAGATGCGCGATGCCCTGGATGCGGACCGTTTCCCGGACTGGGTGCAGCAATTCCACGCAGATCGCGCGCGTGGTATTTAAAAAACGGCAAGCCGCCTATATATAGGTGGGCAGCGTGGGCGGTGCTAGAATACACCGCTTGATTTTTACCCAATAAGTTTTACCTAACTAGAATCTGGAGTCCCCGTGTTCATTTCCAACGCATACGCCCAAACCGCAGCCGACGCCGGCGCCATGGGCAGCCTGACCACCTTTGCGCCACTGATCCTGATGTTTGTGGTGATGTACTTCCTGATGATTCGTCCGCAGCAAAAGCGCGCGAAAGAGCAGAAAGCCATGATGGAAGCCCTCGCCAAAGGCGACGAAGTGGTGACCATCGGCGGCATCATGGGCAAAGTGACCAAGGTTAACGACCAGAACGTGGCCATCGAAGTGTCCCAGGGCACCGAAGTCTGGGTGCAAAAGCACGCCATCTCCTCCCAGCTGCCGAAAGGCACCCTGAAGAGCCTGTGATAACCGGCGCGGGCGGCCTCGCAAGAGTAGCCGCCCGTTTTGTTATTGCCTGAACGCTGAAGACTATGAATCGTTATCCAATCTGGAAATACATCCTTATCGTCGTGGTGGTGCTGCTGGGCGCCCTGTACACGGCGCCTAACTACTTCGGCCAGACACCTGCCCTGCAGATCACCAGCGCCAAGTCCACCGTCAAGGTGAGCAATGCCCTGGCGACCCAGGTGGACACCCTCCTGAAGCAATCCAACGTCAAGAATGACGGCGTCGCGCTGGACGGCGCCGGCATGCACACCTACGTGCGCGCCCGCTTTGCCGATACCGACGCCCAGTTCAAGGGCCGCCTGGCACTTGAAAAAGGCCTGAATCCGGACCCGAACGACCCAACCTATATCGTCACCGTCAACCTGGTGTCGAATACTCCCGACTGGATGCGCGCCGTGGGCGCGCTGCCAATGTACCTGGGCCTGGACCTGCGCGGCGGCGTGCACTTCCTGATGCAGGTCGACACCCAGGCAGCCGTGACCAAACGTATCCAGGGCACCCAGGCCGCCATCAAGAACCAGCTGCGCGAGAAGAATGTGCGCCATGCCGGCATTGACCGCGTGGGCGATTCCATCATCGTCAGGTTCCGTGAAGATGCGCTGCGCCAGCAGGCCAAGGGCATCATCCAGGACCAGCAGCCGGACATGAACGTGGTCGACGCCACCGAAGGCGACGAACTGCGCCTGGTTGCGACCCTGAAGCCGGCAGCACTGAAAGCCACCCTGGACAACGGTGTGCAGCAGAATATCGCCACCCTGGGCAAGCGCGTGAATGAACTGGGCGTGTCCGAACCGGTGATCCAGCAGCAAGGCCCTGACCGCATCGTGGTGCAGCTGCCGGGCGTGCAGGATGCCGCGCACGCCAAGGACATCATCGGCCGTACCGCCACCCTGGAAGTGCGCATGGTCGACGAAACCGTCACCCCGGGCACTGAACTGAACGCAGCGATTCCGTACAACTCGGAGCTGTTCACCGTCGGCAAAGGCGTGCCCGTCGTGCTGACCAAGGACGTGGTGCTGACCGGCGACTACATCTCCAGTGCTACCGCCACCTTCGACCAGAACCAGCAGGCTGCCGTCAGCATCGACCTGAACGGCGACGGCGGCCGCAAGATGCGCGACGCAACCCGCGACCGCGTCGGCAAGAAGATGGCCATCGTGCTGTTCGAGAAGAAGAAGGCTGAAGTGCTGTCCGTGGCGACCATCCAGAGCGAACTGGGTAGCCGCTTCCAGATCACCGGCATGGGCAATGCGGAAAACTCCGCCGAACTGGCGCTGCTGCTGCGCGCCGGCGCGCTGTACGCCCCGATGGAAGTGATCGAGCAGCGTACCGTCGGCCCTGCACTGGGCGCCGAAAACATCGCCAAGGGTTTCCACTCCACGATGTACGGCTTTGCCGCCATCGCGGTCTTCATGATCGTCTACTACATGATGTTCGGCGCCTTCAGCGTGTTCGCACTGGCAGTCAACCTGCTGCTGCTGATCGCTGTGCTGTCCCGCCTGCAAGCCACGCTGACCCTGCCGGGTATCGCGGCTATCGCGCTGGCGCTGGGCATGGCAATCGACGCCAACGTGCTGATCAACGAACGTATCCGCGAAGAGCTGCGCAACGGCGCCAATCCTCAGTCGGCGATTTCCGCCGGCTTCGAGCACGCCTGGCACACCATCCTGGACTCCAACGTGACCACCCTGATCGTCGGTATCGCGCTGCTGGTGTTCGGTTCCGGTGCGGTGCGCGGCTTCGCCGTGGTGCACAGCCTGGGCATCCTGACCTCGATGTTCTCCGCAGTCTTCGTTTCGCGCGGCGTGGTGAACCTGTGGTACGGCCGTAAGAAGAAACTGCAGTCGCTGTCGATCGGCACCGTCTGGAAACCTGCGAACTAAGGAATAGAGATGGAATTTTTCCGCATCCGTAAAGACATCCCGTTCATGCGCCACGCGTTGGTCTTCAACGTGGTTTCGGCGCTGACCTTCGTGGCGGCAGTGTTCTTCCTGATCACCAAGCCGCTGCATTTTTCGGTGGAGTTCACCGGCGGCACCGTGATGGAGGTGAAGTACGCGCAGGCTGCCAACCTGGAAAAGGTGCGCGACACCTTGACCAGCCTGGGCTACCACCCTGAGGTGTCGAGTATCGACACCGCGCGCGACGCCATGATCCGCCTGCCTAACGTGGCCGGCACCACCGCCGCCGATACCGCTGCCAAAGTGTTCGCCGAGCTGTGCAAGGCCGAGCAGGGCAGCGTCAAGTCGGTCGACAAGGTGACCGACAAGGGCGCGCACGAAATGAAGAGCGCCTGTATCCACGCCGACGGTTCCGAAGGCGTGTCGCTGCAGAAGGTCGAATTCGTCGGCCCTCAGGTCGGTGACGAGCTGGCGCAGAACGGCCTGAACGCCCTGGTGATGGTGGTGGTTGGCGTGATGATCTACCTGGCCATCCGCTTCGAATGGAAATTCGCAGTGGCCGCCATCGTCGCGAACTTGCACGACGTGGTGATCATCTTGGGCTTCTTCGCCTTCTTCCAGTGGGAATTCTCGCTGACCGTGCTGGCCGCCGTGCTGGCGGTGCTGGGTTACTCGGTCAACGAATCGGTGGTTATCTTCGACCGGATCCGCGAGAACTTCCGCAAGCAGCGCAAGATGACCGTGCACGAAGTGATCGACAACGCGATCACCTCCACCATCTCGCGTACCATCATCACCCACGGCTGCACCCAGATGATGGTGCTGTCGATGCTGTTCCTGGGCGGCCCGACCCTGCACTACTTCGCGATCGCGCTGACCATCGGTATCTGCTTCGGCATCTACTCTTCCGTGTTCGTTGCCGCCGCCGTGGCCATGTGGCTGGGCGTGAAGCGCGAAGACCTGATCAAGCCGATCAAGGAAAAAGACGAGACCGACGGCGCCGTGGTTTGAAGCGCCAAGTCGAAAAGAAAGCAGCCTTCGGGCTGCTTTCTTTTTTTGCGCTGGCGCTTGTTATGCGCTCTCGCGCGCCATCAGGGTGAATCCAAGGTCGATGCGGCGCGCGGGCACTTCATTGCCGCGAATACTTGCCAGCAGCAGGTTGGCGGCTTCGAAGCCGGTCTGGTAGCGCGGCGTGCCGACCGTGGTGACGGAGGGCTTCATCCATGCCGATGCGGGCAGGTCGTTGAAGCCGCAGATCGCCAGCTGTTCCGGCACCTTGATGCCGCGCCGCTGGCACTGGAAGATGGCGCCGTGCGCCAGGTCGTCGTTGCAGCAGAAGATGGCATCCAGCCCTGGCATATCGGCCAGCATGCGGCCCAGCAGCTCGGCGCCGAGCGCAATGGTGGACGGGTCGGGGCACATCAGCTCCAGCATCGGGTCGGCCAGGCCGGCTTCCTCCATCGCCTTGCGGTAGCCGTCGCCGCGCCTCAAGGTGCGTTCATCGAGCTGCGCAGCCATGTAGCCGATGCGCTTGCGGCCCTTGTCGATCAGGTAGCGGGTGATGGTGTAGCCGGCATCTTCCTGCGAGAAGCCGACCGACATCGCGCCCGGTTCCGAAGACAGGTCCATCATCGACACCACCGGCACGCGCGAGGTGGCCAGCATCTGCTGCACGCGCGGGCTGTGGGTCAGGCCGCATAGCAGGATGCCGTCGGGGTTTGACTGCATATAGGTGGCCAGCAGCTTCTCTTCTTCCGCATCCGAGTAGCGCGTGTTGCCGATCAGGATCTGGTAGTTGCACGGATCGAGCGCATCCTGCACGCCGGCCAGCACTGCGGTGAACACCGCGTTGGCCAGCGATGGCACCAATACCACGATGACCCGCGATTGCGCGGAGGCCAGCGCGCGTGCAGCGCGGTTCGGCACGTAGCCCAGGTCCTGCACCGCCTTCTCGACGCGTGCGCGCAGCACGGATGACACCAGCTCCGGTTGGTTGATGGCGCGCGACGCCGTCATGGGCGCAACGCCGGCGAGGGCGGCTACATCGGACAGCGTGACTTTGCCGAGTGCGCGGCTTTTGGTAGCGGGGCTCTTGCCAGGGGAGTTCTTGGTCATTCCCGGATTATAACTATGTTAAGCTGCACGCCTCGTAAAATGGGGAGCAGCAATGAGCCGTACCGGCCGCCTGTTCCAGCTCATGGATGCCATGCGCGGCAGCCGCCGTCCCGTGACTGCGGCCGCGCTGGCGGAAAAGCTGGGTGTATCCGAACGCACGATTTACCGCGACATGCAAACCCTGGCCGAACTGGGTGCGCCGGTGGAGGGTTCGGCCGGCCTTGGTTACCTGCTGCGCAGCGGCTTCTTCTTGCCGCCGCTGATGTTCGACGCCGATGAACTGGAAGCACTGGTGCTCGGTGCACGCTGGGTGCGTCGCCAGGGCGACTCGACGCTGGCGCAGGCGGCGGCCAACGCGCTGGGCAAGATCGCCACCGCCACGCCGAAAGACCTGCGCGACGACATGGCCGATACCAGCTTGTGGGTGCCGCTGGTGCGCGACACCCCCGAATACGACGAATTCGTGCGGCCCGCGCGCGAAGCGATCCGCCGCCAGCACAAGATGCGCATCCACTACAGCGACGAAAGCGGATCGTCCTCCGAGCGCACGGTGTGGCCGTTCGCGCTGGCCTTCTACGATGGCCGCCGCCTGCTTGCTGCCTGGTGCGAGATGCGCAAGGCGAACCGCCACTTCCGCATCGACCGCATTGAACACGCCGAGGCACTTGCAGAACGCTATCCAAAACCCCGCCACGAGTTGCTCAAACTTTGGCGCGAAGAAAACGCGATCAACGAAGACTCCTGACAGAAACTGTCAGGAGTCTTGGTTACGATAGGCGCATTCGATCAACCCACCCAGGAGTTTAACGATGCGCCTCTATCACAACCCACTGTCTTCCAACGCCCGCCGTGTTTTGCTGACCGCAAGCCAGCTTGGCATCAAGCTCGATCAAGTCGTCATCGACTTCGCCAACGATGGCGACCGCAAGCGGCTGGAAGAAGTGAACATCTGCGGCAAGGTGCCCGCGCTGGAGGACGACGGCATGCAGCTGTGGGAATCCTGCGCCATCATGCAATACCTGGCCGACAAGCACGGCGCCGCCGACCTGTACCCGACCGCCCTGAAACAGCGCGCGGACGTCAACCGCTGGATGTTCTTCGGCGCCCAGCACTTTTCGCCTGCCGTTGGCATCCTGACCTGGGAATACCTGTGGAAGAAGCTGGTGACCGGCCAGGGCCCGGACCCGGTCGAAATCGCCAAGGGCGAAACGCTGGTACACGAACACGCCCGCGTGCTCGACAAGCACCTTGCAACGCGTCAATGGCTGAGCGGCGACAAGCTCTCGCTGGCTGACTTCGCCGTCGCCGCACCGCTGATGTATCTCGGCCGCGCAAAAATTCCGGTCGAGCAATATACGCAGCTGCTGGCCTGGTTCAAGCGCGTCCAGCAACTGCCTGCATGGCAAGAGACCGAAGCCCCATGGCCATTTTAAGGTTTGTGTGAGTTCACGCACAGAGTGTGGCCAGTCCCAAACATAAGATGGAAGCGTCTCTTTCAGGACATCCCTAGTTTTGGACTTGGCCCACTCTTCGGAGTGGGCGTTTTTTTCTGAGAGAGAGATAGCATGCAATCGATCCCCGCATTGAATTCCACCATCGCCTATCGCGAGCTGGGCGAACGCAACGCGCACGCCGTGATCTTCTTGCACGGCAATCCAACCCACTCGTTTATCTGGCGCGGCATCATGCCGCACGTGGCTGCCCAAGCCTGGTGCCTGGCGCCGGACCTGATCGGCTTTGGCGCCTCCGGCAAGCCCGATATCGCCTATAGCTTCCTCGACCACGCGGCCTATCTCGAAGCCTTCCTGCAGCAGATGGACATCGAAGCGTTCACCCTGGTCGGGCAGGACTGGGGCGGCGCACTGGCCATCCACCTGGCCGCGCGCTATCCCACCAAGGTGCGCGGCGTAGCGTTGATGGAATTCGTGCGCCCGAGCCCGACGTGGGAAGACTTCCACCCGCTGGAGCAAGCGCGCGAACGCTTCAAGCTGATGCGTGCGCCGGGCAGCGGCGAAGAGTTCGTGTTGCAGCGGAATCTCTTCATCGAGCAGATGCTGCCGAAGGGTTCGCTGCGCCCGCTGACGGCGGACGAGATGGAAGCTTACCGCGCGCCTTTCCCGACGCCGGACTCGCGCAAGCCGATGCTGGCCTTCCCCCGCATGATGCCGATTGCCGGCGAACCGGCCGAGGTGTACCAGCTCATCGAACGCAACGAAGCGGTCATGGCCACTGCCCAATACCCGAAACTGATCCTGTTCAGCCCGAACGGCGTGCTGACGCCGCGCCCAGTCGCCGAACGCTACGCCACGAAATGTGCAAACTGCAAGCTGGTGGAGCTCGGCGAAGGCACCCACAACCTCCAGGAAGATCACCCGGACGCCATCGGCCGCGCCATTGCCGCCTGGCTGCCAAAATAAAAGTCGGGGTCAGATACCGTCTTGAATGGCAAGCCCTTTTTCCAAGTATTTTGGGTCAAAGGGTTTGCCCGACTTAACTACCCCGTAAATC
>NZ_FOOF01000021.1 GCF_900113115.1 Duganella sp. CF458
AAGGTACTACGGGGCAGCGCCGAGCAGCTGTTGAGTTGGAAATGGACGCAGCTTAAATTACCCGGCAAAGTGTCTTGACTGATGGGTCCACTTTAATCAGCAAACCAATTCCAGTTGCAGATGAAATCGCTAGTAGGTGACTCAATGCAAACGTCAAGAAGAATCCGCATGCCGTCGAGTTGGTCACTAGTTGCCGCCTTGATCAATCCAGTCAAGAAACCCTCGAACAACTGCGCAAAATGTCCCGACTTCCACGTTCATGCTTTCTAAAGCATCATCATCGCCTGTCTTAAAAAGCAATCGTACACTGTCCCCGTCTCGAACTATGAAGGATTTCGAATTGTCGAACGACTCACCGCCGTTGGTCAGAAAGTCGTATCGGAAAAAGCGCTTTGAATCCGCGACAATTTCTTCTGTAGAGCGGTCATCGTCAAGGTATAGCGCATTGTCGATGATGTCCCATGCGAGCGCATCGCTCTGCCCCTGGAAAATGGCACCATCCATCTGTGGAATACGCTCCAGGATTGCCTGAAGGTGGCTCGCAGTCACGTTCAGCATGCAGGCCGGTTCGTCAAAATCGCCTAGTACCTTATCGCCTGCGCGAATACACATTCTGCCAAACACGTGGTGTGGCTCACTTCCAAACGGATCATGAGCGCAAACAATGGCGAATTGCGCCAAGTCCCCAAAGTGCCTATAAATCGAAACTTCTGAAGTCATTCGTTCGTCGTATTTTAAAAACTCGGAAACCAGATGCGAGCGGCGGCTGATGGCCGATTGTACTCGGCCACATGACTGGAGTTTACATTTGGTGAATCCATTCGACTTCACGACTCAGAAGCAGCACCCATACGCGCACGTCAGGAGTAAAGTGGACCCATCAGTCAAGACACTTTGCCGCTTAGTTTAAGCTGTGCCCATTTCCAACTCCACAGCTGCACGGCGCTGCCCCGTCATTCCAGCATTTTTCTGCTCGCCGTCATCGTCGCCAAATTTATCGATGATCAGTGCGCCGCCACCGATCCCCGACCTGTAGACGCGATCCGGCGTTTCATAACCCAGTGCCTGATGCGGGCGCTCTGCGTTGTAGAACGCAAAATACTGCGCCAGTCCCACCATCAGCTCTGCCATGTTGGCATACCCTTTCAAGTACACGTCCTCGTACTTCACATTGCGCCACAGGCGCTCCACGAAGATGTTGTCCAGTGCCCGCCCGCGGCCGTCCATGCTGATCGCTACGCCTTCGCGTTTCAGCACAGCAGTAAAGGCCGTGCTGGTAAATTGCGAGCCCTGGTCGCTGTTAAACACTTCCGGCCTGCCATGGTGGCGCAGCGCATCCTCCAGGCAGTCCACGCAGAACGACGCGTCCATGCTATTGCTGATGCGCCAGGACAGCACCTTGCGGCTATACCAGTCAATCACCGCCACCAGGTAGGCGAAGCCCCGCGCCAGCCTGATATACGTCAGGTCTGTGCTCCACACCTGGTTTGGCCGCGTGACCGCCACACCCCGCAGCAGATACGGGTAGACCTTGTGCTCTGGGTGCGGCTTGCTCGTCGCCGGCCCCGGCGCCATGCCTGCCAAACCCATCTCGCGCATCAGGCGCTGAACACGCTTGCGATTGATGCAGTAACCACGCCTTCGTAGGAACACCACCATGCGCCGGCTGCCATAGAACGGCCGATTCGTGTACTCCTCGTCGATGAGCGCGCGCAGTTGGCAATCCTCTTCGGTCAGACATTGCTCACGCACCGCAGCTTCCATCCGTCGATAGACCGAAGAGCGCGGAATGCTTGCCAGCTCGCACTGCATCGTCAGCGGCATATCGTCGTCCCGCTCGATCCACCGTGCTCGCTCCGCCGGACTCATTCCCCTAGCTTTTTTTTAAGCCAATCCACCTGCATCTTCAGCTTGCCGATCTCGCTATACAGCTTATCCTCGGGGCTGCTTTCATCGACCGGTTTGGGGCCGCGCTTGACGTCGAACAGGGTGCCGGCATTCTCCAAGATCTCTTTCTTCCACTGACCGACAAGCACCGGATGCACACCGTACTCCTGCGCGATTTCCGTGACCGTCTTCACCCCGCGCACAGCCTCCAGAGCCACCTTGGCCTTGAATTCTGCCGTATGCACCCTGCGTTTTTTGCCTTCACTCATTTGCTATCATCCTTTCGCGGACGACAGCTTAAACCACCGTCTCAATTTCGGGGGCCACTATAGAGGGTCGACTGTGGCCACAGACGGGTCGCTTGTCTCTGGAATGGAAAAAACTGCCTCCCATCGTGCATTTTCTTTTCTTTGAATTCGTCCAGGTCGTGTATGTGCAATGGTACGCGACGACAAATAGTCTTCAGCAATCCTCAAGCACTCTTCTTCCGTCATTTTCATCCTCAAGTGATTGCGTAGGTCGGCTTTTGGCCGTCGACGGCCAACGCATCATCGCAGCTCAAGGGTATTCGGGATGCTCATATTTCGTGCAGTCGACCACGGTACTTGTAACGTTTCGGCATTTCGGCCGCAAGTTTACCAAATCAGGGTTAGCGTTGATGAATTTTGAAACCGATGGAATACTAATTGTGGTGGCTCCATAGCAGCCATTTTCGCCCCTCTTGGTGCATGCATAGGTGATCGATATGGCTACATCAGATACCTTGTGATTGTACGAGGCGACGACTGTCTTAAATCGGTTATCGGAAATCCAGTTAGTAGACTCTGCGATCACTTCTCCAGCGGAGTCTTTCACGACAATTTCGGTAATATAAGGCGCTAAAGCGAATTGGCCGGCGCGCACATTTTCAGGGAAGTGCAAATCGATCGTCGAATTGACCTCGCCCTTCCGAATTTTATATTTGAAACCAAGTTCCCTCAATTCCGCCCTTGTGGGCTCTTTGAGATCAGGCGGAACGGACGCGAATGCATGCAGCGCTGCAAAGTGCGTCAGGGCAAACAACAAGAGATACTTGGGACATTGGTGCATGCAAATCTACCCTCAACAATTTTGTGTCTCTACCTGCAGCTGGCTAATGACTGCTCGTGGCCGCTCACTGACGATTGTACTCGACGGTCAACTGCCACCTGCAGAACAGATCGCTGTCTCCCTAAGCCGACCTCCCATACATGGCCTCAAACTCGCGAACATAGTGTTCGGTTGGAAGAGCGGTTCCTGCTTCCTTGATCTCACCAGTCAACTTGCTCACCATGATTGGCGCATTGCCTCCTAACGCGTAGATGTAGTCACCTGTCGCGAGGAATTCCGGCGTGTTATAGAAATAAGCGAAAGTGGCTGATGTCTCAAATGGAGAAGGCAGCAGCACTGACTCTTCTCCCCACTGTTGGGCTAACCGAAGCAGATACTCCTCGGCAAGTGTACGGCACTCTACAGCGCTAAGCATTTTGGGGCTCCTTCGGGACGACTGCTATTGGCCGTTTGCGTACTCGGCCAGAATCCAAAAAAAAAGTTGGGCTGGCATAAGATTCAAAGTGGAGAATCTGTCGTGCCCGGTAGACATAGTTCCTCCAAATTAATGCCGAACTGCTGGAACAGTGTGGTCTCTAAGTCATCAATGGTATTGCATGTGCTCCAGACCTGTTCAAGAAGGAAATGGTCCCAATCATCTTCGCAGGCTTCCCATCCTGGGCGCAACGAGCAACGTCGAATCCTGTATTCTCGAATCACATCCTCATTGGCAACTCTTCGCACCAATTGCGGTTCGGCTCCCGGTCCTGCCATTTGAAGAGTGCCACGGTCCTCATCAACGATGGGCCTCACCTCAATAAAAGTCCTAACTCCAATGCAATCATTGTGAAGCTCAGCCTCCACATTTCTTCCGAGTTTCAATCGCTCGATGACTTGCGTTCGGTTCACTAAAATATCGTCCTGATAACTTATAAGAGAAATGACTTTTTCGGAATGTCTGCTGCTGGCCGATTTCAGTCCATTCTTCCGACAGCCAAGCGCCATACGCCAAGCACCAGCACATTTGCGCTAATTGAATAGATCATGCAGGAAAATCAAGTTTTCTGGATTCAGAGGTGTTGAGAGGCCATGTTTTACGTAGTGAAGTTCGAAGGAACCCTTGTCGCCACAGTCCTCCACCGCACGCACCCCGTCTATCACACACAGTAACCCAAAAATTGCGCTGTCCACGCCCTCTTCAACGAGTTTAAGAACCTGCTCTCTGTCATGATGGCTTAGAGACTTCAGCCATTGAGCGCGAGCTTTCGCCTCGGTGGTAACGCCACGTCCTGGGGGATTCTCAGCCATCGACAAAACGCCTTCCGCCGCGCCATCCCGGACAACCAGTTTTACCGCTTCAATAAAATCTTGTGCATTCATCTCTATTCTCGGTTTCCGCTATTGGCCGCCAATAGCCGATCATTGTACTCGACCGATGGCTTATTACGTCCATCTCCGAGTATCCGCCGCGAGAAGTTCTCGCTGGCCGGCGCCCATTGAACACAGGAAGTCTGTAGCGCGCCGTCGGCCGCGCTGATCGAGAACCCTGGCTATTACGGCAAGCGGTACATGGGCTCTGCTCATATAGAAGGCAGCTTGCCTACGCGGCATGAGAAGTGCCAATTCAATGGCGGCTGATGTGGCGAAATCTGGTCGATCACTCATGGCGTCCTCCTGATCCAACAATTTCATTGAATCGCCAAGTGCGTGTTGATTCAGCTCAGCTACGACTGAAAAATAATCACCGATGTGCCGTAAGCGCGCAAATGAAAAAAGCCGACCTAGAGGCCGGCTTAATCATTCACTATATTGGAAAATTCCGCATTGCCTTGGAAATTTCACTTCGTGAAATAAATCAATCTCCGTAAGATTTTGATTTACTTGGAATTTTTGGGGTGGCTGATGGGGCTCGAACCCACGACAACAGGAATCACAATCCTGGACTCTACCAACTGAGCTACAGCCACCACTGAAACTGCTTTCTATCGCCCCGTAGCGCGACAGAGCCGAGATTATATAGGGACTCCGATAATCTGGCAAATATATTTCAAACGACCACGGATTTGACCTCGGGATGCAGGCCGAGCAGATTGGCAAACTGCTGCTGCAAGGCTGCCGCGTTGCCGCTGGTGTAGCCGTGCAGGTGGGCTGGCGTGCCACCGGGGCGCAGCAGGCCGGCGCCTTCCAGCAGGCGTGCCAGTTGGCGGGCCACGGCGTCGCCGGTGTCGATCAGGGTGACCGGCGTGGCATCGCCGCGCTCCGCAACCATCTGCGCGATGGCTTCCCGCACAAACGGGTAGTGGGTGCAGCCGAGGACCAGCGTATCCGCGCCTTGTTCCAGCAGCGGCTCCACATAGCCCTTCAGCATAGCCGCCGTTTCTGCGCCGGTCAGGTCGCCCTGTTCGATGCGTTCCACCAGGCCGACGCATGGCTGCAGCAGGAAGCGCGTGCCGTTGGTGCCGGAGATCTGCTCGCGCAGCGCCAGGAACTTCTCGCCGCGCAGCGTGCTTGCCGTTGCCAGCACGGCGACGGTGCCATTACGGGTAGCCGCAGCGCCAGGCTTCAGGCCCGGTTCCACGCCAACCACCGGCAGGGAAGGGTAGGCGGTGCGCACTGCCTTGATGGCAGCCACGGTCGCGGTATTGCAGGCCACCACCAGCGCCTTCGCGCCCTGATCGAGCAGGAAGGCCGTCACCGCAATCGCGCGCTGCACCAGCCATTCGTCCGTCTTTGCACCGTAGGGCGCAAAGGCGGAGTCGGCGAAGTACATCACGTGCTCGTGCGGCAGCTGCGCGTGGATATGGCGCAGCACGGAGAGCCCTCCGACGCCGGAATCAAAAACGCCGATCGGCGCGTCGGCGGAGGAGGGGATCGGATGGACCATTTATGCCGGCTGCGCCGCTTTCAGGGACTCGATCTTCACCTGCCACTCTTTCGGGCCGGTGTTGTGAACGGAAGTGCCGGTGGAATCGACCGCAACGGTGACAGGCATGTCGACCACGTCGAATTCATAGATCGCTTCCATGCCCAGGTCTTCAAAGCCGACTACCTTGGCGCCCTTGATCGCTTTCGACACCAGGTAAGCAGCGCCGCCAACGGCCATCAGGTAAGCCGACTTGTGCTTCTGGATCGATTCGATCGCGGTCGGGCCGCGTTCAGCCTTGCCGACCATGGAGATCAGGCCGGTTTTTTCCAGCATCATGTCGGTGAACTTGTCCATGCGGGTCGCGGTGGTCGGGCCGGCTGGGCCGACGACTTCTTCGCCGACCGGGTCGACCGGGCCGACGTAGTAAATCACGCGGTTGGTAAAGTCCACCGGCAGTTGCTCGCCCTTGGCCAGCATGTCCTGGATGCGCTTGTGGGCGGCATCGCGGCCGGTCAGCATCTTGCCGTTCAGGAGCAGGGTTTGGCCCGGCTTCCAGGACGCCACTTCTTCCTTGGTCAGGGTGTTCAGGTCGACGCGCTTGGATTTCTCGGTGTCGGCAGCCCAGGTGACATCGGGCCAGTCGGACAGCTTCGGCGGCTCGATGTAGGATGGGCCGGAACCATCCAGCACGAAGTGGGCGTGGCGGGTGGCCGCGCAGTTCGGGATCATGGCGACCGGCTTGGATGCGGCGTGGGTCGGGTACATATTGATCTTCACGTCCAGCACAGTAGTCAGGCCGCCCAGGCCTTGCGCGCCGATGCCCAGGGCATTGATCTTGTCGCACAGTTCAATACGCAGTTCTTCCAGCTTGTTCTGCGGACCGCGCTTCTTCAACTCGAACATGTCGATGTCTTCCATCAGCGACTCTTTGGCCAGCAGCATGGCTTTCTCGGCGGAGCCGCCGATACCGATGCCCAGCATGCCAGGCGGGCACCAGCCGGCGCCCATCAGCGGCACGGTCTTCAGCACCCAGTCAACCAGCGAGTCGGATGGATTCAGCATCACGAACTTGGTCTTGTTCTCAGAGCCGCCGCCTTTGGCTGCCACGGCTACTTCCACGGTGTTGCCTTCCACAAGTTCCATGTGGACCACGGCCGGGGTGTTGTCCTTGGTGTTCTTGCGCTCGAAGTGCGGGTCGGCCACGATGGAGGCGCGCAGCTTGTTGTCGGCGAAGTTGTACGCGCGGCGCACGCCTTCGTTGACGGCGTCGGTCACGGTGCCCTTGAAGCCTTCAAAGCGCACGCCCATGCCGATCTTCAGGAAGACGTTCACCATGCCGGTGTCCTGGCAGATCGGACGCTTGCCTTCCGCGCACATGCGGGAGTTGGTCAGGATCTGGGCGATCGCATCTTTCGCGGCCGGGCTTTGCTCGGCTTCGTACGCGCGTGCCAGGTGCTGGATGTAGTCGGCTGGGTGGTAGTAGCTGATGTACTGCAGCGCGGCGGCAACAGATTCGATCAGGTCGTCTTGCTTGATGATGGTCATGATTGGCTCGTTGGCTAATTAGTGTTGCTTGGAATCGTGGTGCGTCAGGGTGGTGATGCGATCGGTGTAGGCAATCGCGATCGCCGACATCAGGAATACACAATGGATCAGGGTTTGCGCGATCAGGGTTTTTTCGTCGTACAGCTGCGCGTTGATAAATGTCTTCAACAGGTGGATCGACGAAATGCCGATGATGGCGGTGGCCAGTTTGGTCTTCAACACGGAAGCGTTCACGTGCGACAGCCACTCCGGCTGGTCCGGATGGCCTTCCAGGTGCATACGCGAGACAAAGGTCTCGTAGCCGCCGACGATCACCATGATCAGCAGGTTGGAAATCATGACCACGTCGATCAGGCCCAGGACCACCAGCATGATGGTGGTTTCGGTCAGCTTCTTCGGCGCTTCGGCGCCCGGCACCGTGATCGCCTGCAGGATGTGCTGCAGCGACGCTTCGTTACCCAGCGCGGCGCCGATCAGGTCTTTCAGTTCGACCCAGAAATGGAACACATAGACGCACTGCGCCAGGATCAGGCCCAGGTACAG
This sequence comes from Duganella sp. CF458, assembly GCF_900113115.1. Taxonomy (GTDB): domain Bacteria; phylum Pseudomonadota; class Gammaproteobacteria; order Burkholderiales; family Burkholderiaceae_D; genus Rugamonas. The sequence goes on from NZ_FOOF01000021.1 coordinate 7,910, forward strand.
CGGAAGCTGTAGCCAGCGGGACATGAAGATGAAGGCGGGAATAGGGCTAAGGCGTTTGCCGTTGGAGTTCAGTGGTTCAGTCATCTTCGGTTATCGATCAAGCGTTTGAAAAACAGCCGATATTCTACACGCGCAAGGGCACCACTGTAGCGACCGGGCTGTGCTACATTGCCAGTTTGTCTAATTTGTTTAAAGAATATGAAGCTCGATTGGGTGCAGGGCCTGCGCGGGATCGCCGTGCTGCTGGTGGTCCTGACACATGGCCGGTTTTTCCTGGACGGCACGCCGGATGAAGGCTTGGCCACAGCGTTGTTCCTGCCAGGGGCGATGGGCGTGGACCTGTTCTTCCTGGTCAGCGGCTTTATCATGGTGTACACCACTCGCGACGCTGGCGGGCCGCGCGATGCGGCGCTGTTCGCGGTCAAGCGCTTTGCGCGCATCTGGCCTGCCTACGTCGTGGTGACGCTGGCGTGGATCTTCATCAAGCGCGACGGCCTGTGGTTCTTCGACGATCCCGAGCGCCTGCAGGCGCTGTTCCGTTCCCTGACCATGCGCCCGGTGACGCTGCAGGATGCACCGTTCTTTGGCCTGGTGTTCCCGCTGGCGTGGACGCTGGCATTCGAGATGTACTTCTACCTGGTGTTCGGCATCAGCATGCTTGCTGGCCGCTTGCGCTGGCTGGTGTTGGCGAGCTGGCTGGCGGTGACGCTTGTCGTGCTTCCGATGACGGCGGGCGGGCCAACGCTGGACGTGCGCCAGTACCTGATGTTCGATACGCCTTACCTGCACCTGATGACCAACCCGATCATCTGGGAATTCGTGGCCGGCATGGCGATCGGGCTGCTTTACCTGAACCCGAGCATCCGCTTTCCCAATGCGGCGCTGGCCTGGCAGGCAGTGTTTTGCAGTACAGGCTTCGTGCTGTGGTGGGGCTGGTCCGGCGCGGGCGGCTTCCACGGGCCGGCAGGGTGGGGCTGGCCGTTGGCGCTGATGTTGCTGGCGCTGGCCATCGCCAGCAAAACGGTCAAGCTGCGCATGCCGCATTCGCTGCAATGGGTCGGCAACGTTTCCTACTCGATGTACCTCACACATTTTCTTGGCCAAGTGGTCTTGACCCGCTGGCTGGATCAGCACTACCTGCACACGCGAAGCTGGAATGAGGTCTATCTCGCGCTGTTGCTGGCGATCCCGCTTGCATCGGCTTCGCATTGGCTGCTGGAGCGCGGCCTGGGAGGATGGACGCGCCGCAAACTGGTATTGCTGGTCGACCGCGTGCTGCCCGCCCCGCCTGTACCAGAGGGCCAGGAAGTGATTAAAATGGCAAAAGTAGCGCCTTGAATAATGTAAGGGCGCAGTAAGCGACAAGCTCTATTGTTGCAAGCAAACCATCACTAACCGGAGACAAGCATGACCAACCAGGGCGCCGACCAACAGGGACCAATGGAATCGCGGATTTTTGCGCCGCCAGCCGCATTCGTCGAAAATGCCGCAGTATCGGGCATGGCCGCCTACAAAGCACTGTGCGACGAAGCGGAACGCGACTATGAAGGCTTCTGGGCACGCCTGGCGCGCGAGCACGTGGAATGGCAAACTCCCTTCACCCGCACGCTGAACGAAGACAATGCGCCGTTCTACAAATGGTTCGAAGACGGCAAGCTGAACGTCTCCTACAACTGCCTGGACCGCAATATCAAGAACGGCCTGGGCGACAAGACCGCGATCATCTTCGAAGCCGACGACGGCCAGGTGACCCGCGTCAGCTACCAGCAACTGCACGACAAGACCTGCAAGATCGCCAACGGCCTGAAGGCGCGCGGCATCAAGAAGGGCGACCGCGTCGTCATCTACATGTCGATGTCCGTTGAAGGCGTGGCCGCCATGCAGGCCTGCGCCCGTATCGGCGCCACCCACTCCGTGGTGTTCGGCGGCTTCTCTGCCAAGTCGCTGCAGGAGCGCATCATCGACGCCGGCGCTGTCGCCGTGCTGACCTGCGACGAGCAACTGCGCGGCGGCAAGCAACTGCCGCTGAAAGCCATCGTCGACGAAGCCCTGGCCATGGGCGGCTGCGACACCATCAAGAACGTGGTGGTGTACAAGCGCACCGGCGGCAATGTCGCCTGGACCGAAGGCCGCGACATCTGGCTGCACGACCTGGTCGAAGGCCAGGCCGCGACTTGCGAGCCTGAATGGGTGGACGCGGAGCACCCGCTGTTCATCCTCTACACCTCGGGATCCACCGGCACCCCGAAAGGCGTGCAGCATTCAACCGGGGGATACCTGCTGTGGGCTGCGCTGACCATGAAGTGGTCCTTCGACCTCAAGCCGGAAGACGTGTACTGGTGTACCGCCGATATCGGCTGGGTCACCGGCCATACCTATATCGCATACGGCCCGACCGCCGCCGGTGCGACCCAGGTAGTATTCGAAGGCATCCCGACCTTCCCGCACGCCGGCCGCTTCTGGGAAACCATCGCCAAGCACAAGGTCAATATTTTCTACACCGCACCGACCGCGATCCGCTCGCTGATCAAGGCATCCGACGTGGACCCGAAAGCCCACCCGAAGAACTTCGACACCTCCTCGTTGCGCCTGCTGGGCACCGTAGGTGAGCCGATCAATCCGGAAGCCTGGATGTGGTACTACAAGAACGTCGGCGGCGAGAAGTGCCCGATCGTCGACACCTTCTGGCAGACCGAAACCGGCGGCCACATGATCACCCCGCTGCCAGGCGCCACCCCGATGGTTCCAGGCTCCTGCACCTTGCCGCTGCCAGGCATCATGGCCGCCATCGTGGACGAAGCAGGGCATGACGTACCGAACGGCAGCGGCGGCATCCTGGTCGTCAAGCGCCCATGGCCTTCGATGATCCGCACCATCTGGGGCAATCCGGACCGCTTCAAGTCCGGCTACTTCCCGGAAGAACTGGGCGGCAAATACTACCTGGCCGGCGACGGCGCGATCCGCAACGCCGAAACCGGCTACTTCACCATCACCGGCCGTATCGACGACGTGCTGAACGTGTCCGGCCACCGCATGGGCACGATGGAAATCGAATCCGCGCTGGTCGCCAACCCGCTGGTGGCGGAAGCTGCCGTTGTCGGCAAGCCGGACGAAACCACCGGCGAATCGATCTGCGCCTTCGTGGTGCTGAAACGCGCTCGCCCGACCGGCGACGAAGCCAAGCAGATCGCCGCCGAACTGCGCAACTGGGTAGGCAAGGAGATCGGCCCGATCGCCAAGCCGAAAGAGATCCGCTTCGGCGACAACCTGCCGAAGACCCGCTCCGGCAAGATCATGCGCCGCCTGTTGCGAGTCTTGGCCAAAGGCGAAACGATCACCCAGGACGTCTCCACCTTGGAAAATCCAGCCATCCTCGAGCAACTGAAAGAAACCTCGTAACTATGAGTAGACGGTGCCTGACCCGGCGGGTCAGGCGGGCGGCCATCCGACCGGTTTACCGGTCGTGCGGTTTTAATCAGAAAGTCTTTGCACTCCCCGCGAACCCTGCTATAATTCGGGCCTCTCGCGATGAGTGAGAGCTTGGAGAGGTGGATGAGTGGTTGAAGTCGCACGCCTGGAAAGCGTGTATAGGTTCATAGCCTATCGGGGGTTCGAATCCCCCTCTCTCCGCCAAGAATTCAAAGAAGCGCCCCAGTTATGGGGCGTTTTTTTTTGCGGTTATATTTCGATCCTCTCGATCCTGCGTCCTGTAGACTTCTGAAGTTTTGTGGAGTTGGAAATTGTCCGAAAAAAGACTACATTTTTCGGACGGCGCAAGAGTTGGTCTGTCCGGAAAATGTATATAATTATCGGACAGGAGGCCCGAATGTCCGAGCTCAAATCTGCGATATTCGCTTTGATAAGCAAAGCAAGCCCAGGTCACGTCTGGGTGCCAAACGATTTCGCTCATCTTGGCGGCCGTGATGCCATCGACAAGACCTTGCAACGGATGGTGCAAGCAGGGGATCTGCGGCGGATTGATAGGGGCTTATACGACCGCCCTAAAGTCAACCGCTTGACCAAGCGATTGGCGTCTCCTGACTACCGTGCGGTTGCAGAAGCTATCGCACGGCAAAACCAAGCTCGTCTCCTTGTAGACGGTATGACTGCTGCTAACGACCTTGGCTTGACTGATGCCGTACCAGCGCGCGTGACCATCCACACGGATTCACGCCGTCGATCCATTCAATTGGAAAAGTTGGTCATCGAATTTAAACTAACGGCGCCTAGCCGTCTTTATTGGGCGGGACGGCCTGCCATGCGCGTCGTACAGGCGCTGCACTGGCTGAAGGACATGCTCCCCACCGAACGGCAAAAGATCCTTGCGAAGCTCGGCAAGATTTTGAAAGATCCAGCTCATGGCGATGCAATCCGTCACGATTTGCACGAAGGATTTAGCGTGTTGCCAGGCTGGATGCAAAATCTGCTTCGCGAAATCCCAGAGTTCGATTCGCATATTGCGGCAACTGGAAGCCGGCCTGCCAGTGATAAGCAGGGAGAGGCAATTTGAACTCGGCGTTCAATGAGGTTATCACTGCGAGCGATAACGATCGGCGAGAATTGTTTCTTGGAGCGGCTGCGCGACTTGGCACAGCCGTACAAAATGTCGAAAAGGACTTCTGGGTTTCCTGGACATTGGACGCGCTTTTCAACGGCCTCAGTAAGGAGGGGCCACGCCTGTTATTCAAAGGCGGAACCTCACTTTCGAAAGCGTTCGGCTTGATATCGCGATTTTCCGAGGATATCGACATCACGGTGTTTCGTGACGACTTGGGGCAGCCTGCCTAAGTCGCAGACCTCGATGCTTTAAGTGGAAAGCAGCGCCGCATGCGCCTTGCCGCAATTAGGCAAGCGTGCCAGGCATTCATTGCGGGGCCGATGGCGGAGCAACTCAACCAAATTGCTGCGAACGTAATGCCGCAAGATCGCTTCCAGGTCGAGCTTGACCAGGACGACCCTGACGGACAGACTTTATTATTATGGTATCCGCCTGTTGCAAACGATGGTGGGGACTATATTCGTTCCGCCGTAAAAATTGAGGCAGGTGCAAAGTCAGCACTTGATCCTCATACCGCAGCTACGGTAACTCCATATGTGAACGAAGATCTTTCCGATATCGAGCTAGCCGTATCGAAGGTCATTACTGTAAAGCCTGAACGAACCTTCTGGGATAAAGTAATGATCCTTCATGGCTTGCGGCAGTGGCACGACCGACGCGGGGAACTCAGGCAAGGAGGCCAGCGCGTATCGCGACACTACTACGATGTGCATCAACTAATGCAGGCCAACTTGAAAGATGACTGGCAGGCCGATCATGCGTTGGCGGCTGATTGTGCATCGCATGCAAGGCTCTTCTTCGGAAGTGCGGATCTTGGATTGGATAGCGCCGCGCCAGGCACGTTTACCTTGGTCCCAAGTGCAGCGATGCGAGATGAATTGCACCGCGATTATGCCGCTATGGCAGGAATGATATTTGGGGCAGTTCCGTCGTTTGCTGACGTGCTACAAAGTGCGGAGCAATTTGAGCGGATCGTAAATGCAGGGAACTCCCTCGCATCTACCTGATCAGTCCTCCCGGACCAAACATTCGCCATGTTCAATCTATTCAAGAAAAAGCCGCCGATAACGACTCTTCGGCTTTACGCGCTTCAAAAGCAGGGCGACGACTACATCCAACGCCCGCAACTGCTCAAAGGTGTCTTTGCCGCTTGGAAAAGCGTGACAGGAACTTTGCCCGAAGACTTCGATATTGATGGCCCTTACGGAATAGCGAAAGGTCGCACTGTAGGCCTGAAGTCCTTTCTATCGAAACTCCAAAAAAAGGGGCATTCGGCATACCACGGTTATACCGGAGTCCACGAGGACCATGGCGGATTGCACGTGAGCTTTTTTGAGGCCCCACCGTATAGCGCTGCCTTTGTCGAGATTGTGCTGTGGTTGTATGAGCCGAACGCTGTGGATGCTGCTGTTGAAATGGTTAGGCAGCTATTGGCGATGCACAAAATTGATTACGGTTACCTAATCGAACTTCCGCATGACCATGACCCAGTTAGCGAGCCGCGAATCAAACGTGGCATCTTGGGCACGAGCATATCTGTGGGGAACAATTCGCTGAACAAGTGGCATCGACAAGTGCAGACACTGCAAGACGGACTCGTACGAGATATATATTCGCTCAACTTCCTGAATGCCAAACAGGTCGAGCAAATAACTCACCTCTAAATCCTGGATTCGGTGGACATTGCTGGTGATCTGGTCGTTCTGAGGTTTGATGACCCGTTAGAAAGACGCAGAGTTAGGGAATTGCAGTCCTGCTCGATCGCAAACTGATTACGGCGCGAACTGCCTGACGTCAAGGCCCCCGTTCCGTGGGCTTATTTGTGGGCTAAAGTATGGGAAGTAAGGGGAATATCCAGGGGGGGGCGAATCCCCCTCTCTCCGCCACAGATGTTATAAGGGCCGCGTTCGAGCGGCCCTTTTCATTTGTATTATTCCCGTACCTGCGCCAGCAAGTTTAACCACGCGGTATATTGGCGAGTCGATCGCACTGGGCCAGCATCCCGGAGAGAATGCTATCTGCAACGTCTCCTGGGTACCCTGGAGGGAGCATGTCCCAAACTGCTTCAGCAACTACGGGCGCGTGGACCAAGACCTCCTCAATGAGCTCCTCAGCGACGCGGGCGCCAAGCCCCACCTGTCGGGCCATAGCGGACCAGTGGCGACGCATGATTCGATCAATGAAGTAGTAATTCTCACTGCCGCGGATTGCCATTGCGAGCTTGGCTTCTTGGCGCGCGAGGGAGAGCAGAAGTTGGGATGCTGTATCCGCCAAAGGATTTTACAAAGGCCGCTTTCAAGCGGCATATTTCATTTACACTATCCCGGCCATTCAAGCTTCCCGAATGTTCGGGCCCAGGCATTTCTGTTGTCGACGCCAATAAATAGCAGCGGGGCCTGCGCAATTAATAAACCAACATGAACAGCGAATACCAAGCGATCATCACGTTCCTTCTCGCGGGAGCTGCGCTAATTCACCTGGTAACGAAACGCTCTGGAAGCGGTAAATCGAACATGGGCTGGATTGCCTTCTTTGTTCTTGGCGTACCGATTGTGGGTATGGGTGTGGCGAGTATCACGGGAAGCGAGAGGCTTGTTTGGATCTTTGGCCTGTTGCTCATGCTCGCGGCACCGTTGTGGTTCTTCATTGCCATCATTGCCAAGATTGTCCGCCACCTGAAAAAATAACATTCGACCTTCTGGTTGAACCCCTTTCTCTCTGCCGGAAACGTTGCACGATGAAGGTAGGCCGCCCGACGGAAGGCCTTTTCCTTCTTACACCAGGTTGATGGTCACATCGATATTCCCGCGCGACATTTTCGAGTACGGGCAAATCTGGTGCGCAGTCTCAATCAGCTCTTGCGCGACTTCTCGGGCCAGGCCGGGCAGGCATACATTGAGGCGCGCTTGCAATTGGAAGCCGCCCTCATTGGTGCCCAGGTCGACCTCGGCGTCGACAGCTATATCGGCGGGCAACAGCACGCGCTTGTCTTTTGCCGCGCGCCCCAGGGCGCCGATAAAGCAGGCCGACCAGCCGGCTGCGAACAACTGTTCCGGATTGGTGCCAAGCCCGTTGGAGCCAGGTGGCGACAGTTTGATGTCGAGGCGGCCATCGTCGCTGCGGGCAGCGCCATCGCGGCCGCCGGTGGTGCGGGTCTTGCCGGTATAGAGGACGTTTTCAACTTTGCTCATGGTGCATTCCTTTCGGTTGGTTGGGTAGGAATCAAAGGTGGTCGACTGCGATCACGGCGTCGGCAAAGGCGCGCGGCGCTTCCTGCGGCAGGTTGTGGCCGACGCCGCCCGAGATCAGTTGGTGTTTGTACTTGCCGGTGAATCGCTTCGCATAGCTCGCTGGATCAGGATGCGGGGCGCCGTTGGCGTCGCCTTCCATGGTGATGGTCGGCACTGTGATGGCTGGAAAGGTTGCGAGGCGCGCTTCCAGGCCCTCATACTGTGCTTCGCCCTGGGCCAGGCCGAGGCGCCAGCGGTAGTTGTGGACGGTGATTGCAGCATGGTCCGGGTTTTCCAGCGCGGCGGCACTGCGGTCGAAAGTCTTGTCATCGAAGCGCCATTGTGGCGACGCGGTCTGCCAGATCAATTTGGCGAAATCGCGGTGGTTCTTTTCGTAGCCGATGCGGCCGCGCTCCGTGGCGAAGTAGAACTGGTACCACCATTGCTGTTCTGCGTTCGGGGGAAGGGGATTCTTGCCTGCTTCCTGGCTGCCGATCAAATATCCGCTAACCGAGACCAGGCCTTTCACGCGCTGCGGCCACAATGCGGCGACGATGTCGGCGGTACGCGCGCCCCAGTCATAGCCGGCCAGGATGGCTTTGTCGATCTTCAGCGCGTCCATCAGTGCCACGGTATCGGCGGCCAGCGCGGCAGGTTCGCCATTGCGCACGGCGTTCGGATCGCGGAAGCGCGTCGAGCCATAACCGCGCAGGTGCGGAACGATCACGCGGTAGCCGGCTTTGGTCAGCATCGGCACGACATCGACGTAGCTGTGGATGTCGTAGGGCCAGCCGTGCAGCAGGATCACGACCGGGCCAGTGGCAGGGCCTTCATCGACGTAGCCGACATTTAACGGGCCGGCGTCAATTTGCTTGATCGACTGGAAGGTAGCGAGTTCCGCTTCTGCTGCATGGGACTGGGCTGCAAAGGCAAACACGAGGGCGGCGAGGATCAGTTTTTTCATTTAGTGCTCCAATTTGGTTATCGAGATAATGATTTGCGAGGTAACTATATCCCGGTCCACGCCGCTTTTCAAGTACGATAATAATTATTTTGATAATTAATTTCGGTGAGGATGTCAGATGAGCAATAAAACCGACGCGCGCAGGGCCCGCCTTGGCGACTTCATGTGCTTTGCTATTTACTCGACCAACCTGGCCTATTCGCGTGTGTACAAGCCCGTGCTGGAGCAGCTCGGGCTGACCTACCCGCAATACGTCACCATCATCTGCCTGTGGGAGGAAGACCAGCAGACGGTGAAGGGCTTGAGCGAAAAGCTGTTCCTGGAACCGAGCACCATGACCCCCATGCTGAAGCGCCTGGAAGCGATGGGCTATGTGACCCGGGAACGGGACAGCGAAGATGAGCGCAGTGTGCGCGTGTCGTTGACCGATGCCGGCCGCGATCTGCGTGAAAAGGCCTTCGCTTATCGCGAGATTACCGCCAAGGCGGCCGGGCTGTCGCCGGAGGAGTTTGGCGTGCTGCAAAAAGCGATCGTCAACCTGCGCACCAATTTGATAAACGCTTCCGCTTAACGCTGCACAACGGCGGGTTGTCTGTGGCGTGCCCGGTTCGCCGATTCTTGTATGATGGCCCGAGCTACCGTTCCTTACCGGGCCAAGTTCCATGGTGGAGTTAAACGAAGCATTGGTGGAGTTGATTCCTTGCGCTGCGCTGCTGTACTCCAGCGCGGGAAAGATTCTTTCCGCCAACCAGATGTTTTGCGAACTGGTCGGCTATACGCCGAATGAGCTGGCAGACCGCCAGATTGCCGATCTGGCAGCCGGCGACGAGCGGCAGATCGAGACTGCCGTCTGGCTCACCGAACTTGCCACCAAAAGCGGCGCAACCGTCCAGTGCGAGGTGGCGCGCAAATGCCTGAACGGCGAACGGGCAGAGCAATGCCTGGCGCTAATGCGCAAGTTCAATCCGCACAGCGATAGCGAACTGATCCTTCATGCAATCGATGAAGGCTTCGTTCTGCTCGACCGCAACTTCCGCATCCTGCGCATCAACGATGAAGCGCTGCGTATCGATGGCAGGCCGCGTGGTGAACTCATCGGAAGAATGCATTGGGAAGCCTGGCCGGGTTCGGAGCAACTGCCGATTGCCGAAGCTTACCGAAAGGCGATGCGCGAACGCAGCACGGCAACGGTCGAACAACTGGTCCATCGCGATGGATCGGACATATGGATTGAAGCGCGGGTATTTCCGGTGGAGGATGGACTCGCTGTGTTCTTTCGCGATATCACGGTGCGCAAGCTGGCCGAGCGAACGGTACGCGATAGTGAAGAGCGTTTCCGTTCGATCGCAGATGCGATTCCACAGATCGTGTGGTCGGCACGCCCGGATGGATTTCTTGACTATTTCAACCACCAGTTGACCGACTACGTAGGCTTGGACCAGGACCAGTTCCGGGGCGATGCCTGGGTTACCTTGCTGCATCCGGATGACGTGCCTGGAATGACTGCAAGCTGGCAGCAAAGCCTGGCAACGGGGGAACCTTACCAGGCCGAGTATCGCCTGCGCCATCGCTCCGGCGAGTATCGCTGGACGCTTGCACGTGCCCGGCCGGTGCGCGATGAGAAGGGCAATGTCGTGCGCTGGATGGGCACGTCCACCGACATCAACGACAGCATGGGCATGCGGGTAGCGTTGCGCGACACCCAGTCCCGTCTTGAAGCCGCGCTGACCGCTGCCGAAATCGGCACCTGGACCTGGGACATCCAGCCCGACCGCGTGCACGCGGATGCGAACCTGGCGGCCATGATCGGCGTCACGCCGGAGATTGCGGATGGCGGGCCGATCGATGCCTACTATGCGGTTGTGCATCCCGAGGATGTTGACGCGGTGCGGGCTGGGATCGATCGGTCCGTGGCCACCAGCCTGCCGTATGACGAGAGCTTCCGCGTCCGCACCCCTGGTGGCGAGGTTCGTTTCATGCATGCCAGGGGCGTGGTGACAACTGACGAAGAAGGCAAGCCGCGGCGCATGTCGGGCGCGGTGGTGGATGTCACGCGCCAGCAGGTTGCGGAAGAGGCGTTGCGATCCAGCGAGCTGACTTTCCGCACGCTGGCCGACAATATCTCGCAACTGGCCTGGATGGCTGATAGCGACGGCTACATCTTCTGGTACAACAATCGATGGTTCGACTACACCGGAACCACGCTGGACGAGATGAAGGGCTGGGGATGGTCGAAAGTACATCATCCGGACCATGTGGAACGCGTCGTTGACTATTTCCGCAAGCGGATCGTGGAGCAGCAGGAAGACTGGGAGGATACCTTTCCTTTGCGTGGCGCCGATGGCCAGTACCGCTGGTTCCTTTCGCGCGCGCTGCCGATCCGGGATGAACATGGCCATGTGGTGCGCTGGCTGGGCACCAACACCGATATCACCTTGCAGCGCGAGGCCGACCAGCGCAAGGACGATTTCCTTGCATTGCTGGCGCACGAGTTGCGCAGTCCGTTGGCGCCTATCAGTACGGCGGCGCAGCTGTTGAAGATGGGCGGGCGCAATCCGGAATACGTCCAGCGCTCCACCGCAATCATCGATCGCCAGGTCAAGCATATGTCGGAGCTGGTCGACGATTTGATGGACGTGTCACGCGTGACGCGCGGACTGGTGTCGATCGAGAAGGAAGAGGTGGCGGTGTCGGACGTGGTCGCCAGGGCGGTGGAGCAATCGCGTCCACTGATCGAGTCGCGCAAGCAGCAGTTGGTGCTGGACGCTCCTGACGATGGCACGTGCGTGCTGGGCGACGATACGCGTCTGGTGCAAGTGCTGGCCAACCTGTTGAACAATTCGGCCAAATACACGCAGCAGGGCGGACGCATCGTGCTGAGGGTGGAGACGCGCGACGGGCACGTCATCATCAGCGTTGCCGACAACGGCATGGGCATGGATGCCGACTTGCTGCCGCGCGTTTTCGACCTGTTTGCGCAGGCGGAGCTCACGCCTGACCGCCGCGGCGGCGGGCTGGGACTCGGGCTGGCGCTGGTAAAAAGTATCGTGGCGCTGCACGGCGGACAGATGAATGCTCTCAGTGCTGGGCGCGGCAAGGGAAGTACCTTCACTGTCACCTTGCCGCTGCCGCATACCGTCAGCGTGGCACGGCCTTTGAACATCCTGCTCGTGGACCGCACGGACGATGGCGATGAGGCACTGCCAGCTGCACTGGAGGCGGAAGGCCATATGGTTGCCTTGTGCCCGGACGAGGCATCAGCCCTGGCCGCTGCGCGCGACTTGCATCCGGACGCGGTCCTGATCAGGACCGATCTGCCAGGTGTCGAGGGGTATGACCTGGCGCGGCAGCTGCGTGCGATGCACCCCGACGAGCAGGCTACCTACGTCGCCTTGAGCGACTCGGACCAGTCGCACGACAAGGTGATCGCGCGCGGCGCCGGTTTCGACCATCTGCTGGAACGTCCTGTCGCCATTGGTTTGCTGCGCAAGATCCTGCCGATGGCAAACAACTAGGCGGCAAGGCGATCGACGCTGCGCCCGGCATTTTCCTGTAGCCGCACCTGTGCGCCGGTACGGGCGGCCGCCTCGCGTAGGGCGGGAGTGTCGTCCTTGACGAGGATGTCGACGTTCAGCGCGGCGGCCTGCGCCAGCACGTTCGTCAGATCGGCGGCAGTGGCGCCGTGCAGGCTGGCGATGCGCACCGAATCTACGCGGGCGTGGCCGAAAACGGACGGCAGCTGGAGTGCGGTGGCGACTTTCACCGAGATCCGGAAGCCGTTGCGGCGGTAGTTGTCAGCCACGTAGTTCAGCATCCAGTTCTGGCGCGCGTTTACTGCGGGAAGTTGCAACACGATCCGGTCGAGCGGCAGGCCAAGCGAGTCGAGGATGCGGCGGAAGGCCATGCCGTGATTGCTGCTGACGGCGCTAAGCAGGCGGTCGTGCACGTTCAGGTGCAGGGTGTGGGCACCCTGGCCAGCGTTGCGGAAGAAGTTGATGGCGTGCAGCGTGCGGCACAGGCGGTCCAGCGCCACGGATTCGTCGTCGCTGGCCGCGCCATCGAGGTACGTCCAGATGGGCAAGCCGCGGTCTTCTTCCGCCACGCCGCGCACCCGGCCCGCATAGCCGCTGATTTCACCGCTGCCAAGCTCGCGGATCGGGTGGAAGGCGCTACCCAGCCAGCAGTTGAAGATGTGGCCCTGCACTTCGCCATCGCCGCTTAGGCGCAGGCTGCTGGAAGGCGCCTCGCCGGTCGCAAGACGCTCCAGGTAGGCATTCAAGGCTGGGTAGCTCATTTCGGGCTCCTCGGAGTGACGTGGGAGGCCAGTCTACGCCGCGGCGAGTGTCGAAGTGAACGAAGCTTTCGACATATCCAATTGCGTAATACTCAGATGGCCGCGGAAGCCGCCGCTGCTGTGCGCAGTGCCGTTTGCTTCGATGTCCAGGGCGAAGCGCACTGCCGGGTCTTGCGCCAGCTTGCGCATATAGCGCGCCAGGTTGGGATAGCCTTCTTCCAGCGTCAACACTTTGTGATACTCGGCCCAGCGGCCAATTGCGAACAGGTAGGCATCCGCGACGGTCGGCCTGGTACCGCCCAGCAGCCAATTGCGGCCATCGAGCAACTGGTCGAGGTAGGCATATTCCGCGCGCACGCTGTCCTCGCCGTATTTGCGCAGTACCGGCTTGACCGCGGGATCGTCAATGCCGGCGTCATACAGTTTCCACAGGGGCGCGAAGGCTGCAAACAAGTCGGTCACCAGGTAGGACAGCATCGACGCGAGGCGGTCGGCATCGGGCGTGCCGGGGGCGAAGCCAAGTCCCGTCGCCGCGCCGCGCTGGCCGATGTGCTGCAGGATCGCCAGGCTTTCGGTCAGGCTGTCGCCATGCGCGGTCAGCATGGCCGGGGTTTTCATGCGTGGGTTCACCTGTGCGAATTGCTGCGGCCATTTGTCCATCATTTCGATGCGGACCAGGTGGTAAGGCTGGCCAAGCCATTCCGATGCGATGACCGATGCCAGGGAGCAGCCACTCGGTACGCCGTAAAAAATGATTGGTTCCATTCGTTTTCTCCATGTGATTGATTGGTAGGGAAAATATACGGGCGTGAACGATGGTGGAAAAGATGGTCTAATGTGGATTCAAAGTCTCCATTTGTGGACGGTTCATGCGGAACTTGAACGATTATTATTTTTTTGTGCAGGTGGTGGAGCAGGGCGGCTTTGCCCAGGCGGCGCGCCACACGGGAGCTCCCAAATCAACCTTGGCCAAGCGCGTGGCGGCCCTGGAAGCGGAGCTGGGCGTGAGGCTGATCCAGCGCACTTCCCGCCGCTTCATGGTGACGGAGCTGGGGCAGCAGTTTTACCGGCACGCGGCTGCCATGCTGATTGAGGCAGATGCGGCTGAAGACGTGGTGAAGGGGCGGCTGGCCGAGCCTAGCGGCACGGTAAGGATTACCGCTTCGGTGCCGACGGCGCAGACCATACTGGCCAAGGCGCTGGTCGACCTTGCCGCGGCGTACCCGAAGATCCATGTGTCGCTGCACGTGACTGACCGCTTTGTCGACATGGTGCAGGAAGGCTTTGATATCGCGGTGCGCGACCATTTCGCTCCATTGCCGGATTCAGGGCTGGTGCAGCGGCGCGTCGCATGCGAGCCGGTTTGTCTTGTCGCATCGCCGGCATACCTGGCTGCGCGCGGCACGCCGCAATTGCCGCAAGAGCTGGAGCAGCACGCGGGGCTGATGAGCAGCATGGCCGGCGGCTCGTGGCGCTTGGAGAACGATCAAGGTGCATCGGTGGAAGTGACTTTGGTAGCGCGCATGCACGCGGATGAATCCACCGTGCTGCTGCGCGCGGCGCAGGAGGGACTGGGTATCGCTTGCCTGCCACTTCGGATGTGCGCGGAGGCGCTTGCCGCAGGCTTGGTGCAGCGCGTATTGCCGGAGTGGCGGGCCGGCACCGTGACCACCACGCTGCTGATGCCGCACCGTCGCGGTCAACTGCCTTCGGTGCGGCTGGTGGCGGATGCGATCGCGCAGCCGGGCGAGGATTTGGGTAGGGCCATGCATGTGGGACAATAGCGCCTGCAATGAAACAGAATCCCCTGACAGAAATCTATCGCGATGAATGCCTGCTGGCGGTGCACAAGCCGGCCGGCCTGCTGGTGCACCGCAGCCCGATCGATCCGCATGAAACCGAATTCGCCTTGCAGTATGCGCGCGAGATGAATGGCGGCGAGTATGTGTATGCCGTGCATAGGCTGGATCGGCCGACCTCCGGCCTGTTGGTCTTTGCGCGCGACCAGCAGACGGCAAGTGTGCTCGGCAAGGCCTTCATGGCCGGCGAAGTGAATAAGCGCTACCTGGCCATGGTGCGGGGATGGGCGCCGGAGGAAGGGTTTATCGACCATCCGCTGCGCGAAGAGCCTGAAGACCGCCGTTGCAAGGATGAAGAAGCGCCGATACGTGAGGCGGTGACGCGCTACCGCCGGCTGGCGGTGACCGAGATCCCGGTCGCCATCGAAGGCTATAGCAGCAGCCGTTATAGCCTGGTGGAGCTATTTCCGGAAACCGGCCGCCGCCACCAGTTGCGGCGCCATATGAAGCACATCAGCCATCCGATCATCGGCGATGCGAATCACGGGCGCGGGCGCCATAACCGGTATTTCGCGGAACGCTTCGGCTCTGGGCGGCTCATGCTGGCCGCTGTAGGCATGTCGTTCAGGCATCCGGTGACAGGCGCGCTGCTTGAGCTCAGCGCCGCTCCGGAAGCCAGTTTCCGGCAGGTGCTGTCAATTTTCCCCCGCGATAGCGGCATTCGCGATGCCGTAGGGGACGTGCCCGGTTGGGACGAACTCGCGCGCTGAATCGCAATGCATGGTCTGGTCGTCGAAAAAGATATCGGCGCCAAAGGCTTTGAGGAAAGCGCCTTTCGGCATCCCGCCGAGGAATAGCGCTTCGTCGATGCGGATGTCCCAGGCGCGCAGGGTGCGGATCACGCGTTCGTGCGCCGGTGCCGAACGGGCGGTGACTAAGGCGGTGCGGATCGGTGCATCATCGGTGTCGTGCGCTGCCTGGATCGCGTGCAGCGCGCCAAGGAAATTCTTGAACGGGCCTCCCGGCATTGGGTCGCGTGCGGCTTGCCTTTCATTACGGGCAAAGGCGTCCAGGCCAAGCTGCTTGTAAATGCGTTCGGAATCGTCGGAAAACAGCACTGCATCGCCGTCGAAGGCAATGCGCAACTGGCCACTGTCGTCTTCACGGTGGGAAGGCAGGATGGTTGCCGCCGCATAGCCTTGGGCCAGGGATCCGCGTACGTCGTCCGGATTGGTGGACAGGAATAGCTGCGCACCGAAGGCTTCGACATAGCGGTGGGTGCTGGCGCCGGAGCTGAAGGCGGCGCGCTTGATGTCGAGCTGGTAGTGCTCGATGGAGTTGAAAATGCGGATGCCGGTGTCGGCGCTGTTGCGCGACAGGAGCACCACCTCCACCAGCGGCGAGGCGGGCGCGCCCTTGTTCAGCGCCAGAAGCTTGCGCACCAGGTTGAAGGCGGGGCCGGGCTCCAACAGCACATGTTCGTTTTCGCGCTGGTGGGCACAATACGCTGCCACACCCTGCGATTCGAAGACGGCGTGGCTCTCGTCCAGCTGGAACAGGGCCCGCGATGAAATTGCGACGACTAGCTTCATGTTTCCTCCTTGTGTCTATTGTCTCAGACGCTGCGACAGATTGTGTCGCACGGCCTGCGACATATGCTGTCGCAACGGTGGCCAATACTGCTGCATCTTCAGCATGTACAGGAGGCACGGTTTGGGCGAAGGAAAATTCACATTGAACGAAATCGCTGGAGCCATCGATTTCGTGCGCGGGCTGAATGCGGCGCGCGGCGGCTTGCTGGCTTGCCCGGTGTCGCGCTTGCAGGTTCAATACCGGCTAGGCTACCGGCGCGCCTGTGAACTGGCCGGGCGGCTGGAGGAGCTGGACGTGTGGGAGATTGTCGTCACGCCAAGCGGATTGCGGGGCGCACGCATTAAATAATTGCTACAATGAAATTTTTGATAACTTGGCATTAATCGGATGGCTTCCAAAGATTCGATGTTCCGACAGTGGAATATGCTGCGGCTGGTGCCGCGCGCGCCACTCAGCATTACGGCTGCGGAGATTACCGAGCGCCTGGCCCAGGCCGAATACCCGATCGACAAGCGCACGGTCGAACGCGACCTGAAGGCGCTGGAATCGGTGTTTCCCTTGATGGTCGATGAATCGGTCAAGCCATTCAAGTGGAGCTGGCGGCGCGATGGCGCGGTATTCAGCCTGCCCGGCATGTCGGTGCCGGAAGCGTTGACGCTGACGATGGCGGAGCAACAGCTGAAACGGCAGCTGCCGCCTTCGACCCTGGACGCGTTGCAGCCGCACTTTTCCGCTGCGGCCCAGACGCTGGCCGCCGTCGACGACCGTACGCAGACCAAGGCGTGGCTCGGCAAGGTGCGCAGCATTCCGTCCGCGCAACCCTTGCTGCCGGCCGAGGTGGACGAACCATGCCAGCGCACGGTTTATGATGCGCTGATGAAGGACCGCCAGCTCAAGCTGCATTACCAGAAGCGCGATGGTGCGCTGACCGTCTATGAATCGGTCCACCCGCTGGCCATCGTGCAGAAGGCGGGCACGGTCTACCTGGTCTGCCTGTTTTCCGACTATGAGGATGCGCGCACCATTGCGCTGCATCGTGTGAAGCAGGCGGAAATGCTTTATCTGGAAGCGCGCCGCAAAGAGGGCTTCGACATCGATGCCTTTATCGCAGAGGGGCAGTTCGGCATTGCGGACGGTGGCGAGATCCGGCTGCAGGCAGTGTTCGCCCGCGCGGCCGCCGAACACCTGGCTGAAACGCCGTTGAGCAAGGACCAGGTCCTGTACAGCGAGTCGGCAGATCACCTGCGGCTGATCGCCACGGTACCGCGCACCCGCGCCTTGACCTGGTGGCTGCTGGGCTTCGGCGATGGCGTGGTGGTCCACGAACCGGCCGAGCTGCGGGAAGAAATCAGGCAGACGGCCCAACGCATGGCAGCCGCATACCAGGATAAGTCATGAGCGGCGGTGGGGGCGCTTGCCTCGCAGCCGCCGCCACAGGCCGATCAGCCATTCGATGAAGGCGGCCATCGGCTTGCGCAGGAAAGGAACGTCGTAGGAAAGTAACAACAGGCCAAAGGGTATATCCTCCACACCCACGACCGGCAGATATGGGGCCACGATCCCCACTGCGATCAGCGTCAGCGCCAGGGGAATCCTGACCCAGCGCGCGCGGTCGGAGCGCGCCCACTCTATGAAGCGCTTGGCCTTGCCCGGCACTTCATGTTCAAGATCGTCGACCGCATGGTCGAGCTGACGTTTTCCATCCTTAGCCATGGGCCCATATTACTGCGGCTCGGCATTGCGGCGCGCCCGGCTCAAGGTATATCGTTTTGATCTAGAAATTGCGAAAGAATATATAGGTTCCGCATTTCGTTTTCCCTAGAATAGTTTTGGCTTCATTAATGATTGCTACGAAACCATGACATCTATTGCGAGGAAATGGAAGGCAGTGGCCGCGGCGATGTTCGCCGCGTTGTGCTTTCCGGCCGCGCAGGCAATCGAAGTCAGACAATCCATCATTGGCCCGGGTTGGGCCAATAATTCGGTCAATGTAACCGTCTTCCGCAAGAATTCCCTCGCCACGCATGAAGGCGTGCAATACGCCGCCTATTACGACGCCGAGCGTTATGTGGTGCTCGCCAAGCGCCGTGTGGGCAGCGGCGAGTGGACTGTCCAGCGTAGCCGGTACCAGGGCAGGGCGGAGGACGCGCATAACGGCATCAGCATCATGGTTGATGGAGCGGGCTACCTGCACGTGGCGTGGGACCACCACGACAGCTTGTTGCGCTATGCCCGCGGCACGGCGCCGGGCGGGCTGGCGCTAGGCGTGCAGCAGGCGATGGTGGGACGCGATGAAAAAGCGGTGAGCTATCCCGAATTCTATCGCCTGCCCGATGGCGACCTGCTGTTCCTGTATCGCGATGGCGCATCGGGGCGCGGCAACCTGGTGATGAACCGCTATCGCCACGCCAGCGCAAAGTGGGAACGCCTGCAGGACAAACTGATCGACGGCGAGGGACAGCGCAATGCTTATTGGCAGGCCCATGCCGATAGCCGTGGCGTGTTGCACCTGTCCTGGGTGTGGCGCGAGTCGCCGGACGTGGCGAGCAATCATGACCTGGCCTATGCCCGTTCGAGCGACAGCGGCAAGACCTGGGAACATGCAGATGGCACGCCCTACCAACTGCCCATTACCGCGGCCAGCGCGGAGTATGCATTCCGCATTCCGCAGCGCAGTGAGTTGATCAACCAGACTTCGATGGCCGCCGATAGCGAGGGCCATCCTTATATCGCAACGTACTGGCGTGACCAGGACGGCACGGTCCCTCAGTATCGCGTGGTCTTCCATACCGGGCAGCGTTGGGAAGCGCGCCCCTTGCCGCTGCACAGGACGGCATTCAGCCTGTCGGGTGGCGGTACCAAACACATTCCTTTGGCGCGGCCGCAACTACTGCTGACCGATAAGGGCGGCCTGCTGGTGTTTCGCGACGCGGAGCGCGGCAGCAAGGTGTCGGTCGCCGTCATCAAGGATTTCCAATCTTTCCAGTGGTCGGTGCATGACCTGTCTGAAGCCTCGGTCGGCGATTGGGAGCCGACCTTTGACAGCGAATTGTGGAAATCGCGCGGCATCCTGAGCTTGTTCGTCCAGAAGGTGGCGCAGGTGGATGCGGAGGGTATTGCGCAGCGGCCGGCCGAGCCGGTGCGTGTGCTGGACTGGGAGGTGTCAAGGCAGTTTCGTTAAATAAGAAGTTAAAACGGGAGACATATAACATGAGGAAGAAAGAACTGGCATCGCTGCTGCCGTTGGCATTGGCTGCCGCATATGGCCCAGGGGCCATGGCGCAGGAGGCTGCGGAGGCTGCGAACCTGGATCCGGCAAATACCGTGGTGGTGACGGGTTTCCGTTCCAGCCTGCAGAAAGCCCTGAACCTGAAGGCCCAGGCGATCGGCGTGCGCGATTCGATCGTGGCGGAAGACATCGGTAAGTTCCCCGAGTCGAACGTGGCGGAATCGCTGCAGCGTGTGCCTGGCATCATCCTGAACCGCGACGAAAGCTCGGCTGAGGGCCAGCGTATTTCGATCCGCGGCTTGCCGACCGAGTATTCCGTCACCACGCTGAATGGCGCGCCGGTGAATACCACCAGTACCGGTTCCATCGGCAACGCGGCGCGCGGCTTCAACTACGACGTGTTTGCGTCCGAACTGTTTGGCCGCGTGGATTTCTTCAAGTCCCCGCTGGCCGAGCTGCCGGAAGGGGGCATGGGTGGCGTAGTGGACCTGCAGTCTCCGCGTCCGTTCGACAATCCGAAAGGCGCGGTGCGCTATTCGGTGACTGCTGCCTACAACACCATGTCCGAAAAGAGCGACCCCGCCGCCTTTGGGCTGTTCTCAAAGACCTGGGGCAACTGGGGCTTCCTGATCGGCGGTGCGCATTCGAAAGCGATGAACAACCGTTCCGGCTTCGAGGCGACCGGCGGGTATAACAGTTCGGCACGCGGCAGTAAGACGCCGGTCCAGGGCAACTTCGCGATGCAGCTCGATTACGATGATCCGCGCGCCAACCTGTCCGGCTACACGCGCGACCAGGTGGATAATGCGTTCTTGCCGCGCATTTACCGCTTCTACGGTTCTTCCAATGACCGCAGCCGCGACGGCATGGTCTCTTCCTTGCAGTACAAGGACAGCACGCTGAACATCAGCCTGGATACCATGTACTCCAAGCTGAAAAACTCGCGCGACGAGCTGTATTACGGCATCCTGATCCGCAACAGCAAAACCACCAATCCGGGCGCGCCGCCGGGCACCGCCGGCCACAATGGGCTGGTGCCGATCAACGTCCACATCGATCCTGGATCGAACCTGTTGACCGGCACCTTCGGCAATACTTCGTACAGCAGCGGCGTCACCTATAGCGAGGACGAGACGAAGTTCAGTTACGCCTCCCTGAACGCGAACTGGAAGGCTTCCGACAGGCTGGCGCTGACCGCCCAGTTGAGCACCAACAGCAGCAAGGCGCAAAGCTACCAGGACACCTTGTCCGGCCAGATCTTCGGCATCACCTCGACCATCGATTACGGCAGCGACCACGTTTATCCATCGTTGTCTTCGACCAGCGACTACCTGAATCCGGCAAATTATTCCGGTTTCGGCATCGGCACCGGCCTGACGCGCGAAACCGACCGTGGCCGGCAGGGCCGTGTCATCGCGGATTGGGACTACAACTTGTGGGGCGATTGGACCGGCCACCTGAAAACAGGCCTGGTCTATGTGGAAACCGAAAAGGGTGTCCACAAGCGCAATGCCACTTCCGACATGACGACCAAGCTGAATGGCATGGGCAACGCCGGCCTGCGCCAGGGCATGGTATTCGACCTGCCGATCGGTAAGCTGGACATGGGCGACGGCTGGCCGCACCAATTCGGCACCTTCACGCGCGATTACACTTACTCGACCTTCGATCCGCTGGCTTACAACACCGGGTCGACCTTTACGCCAGCGCAAAGCTTCACCGCCACCGAGAAGGTGACGTCGGGCTTTGTGCAATCCGACTTCAAGGGTGAAGTGCTGGGTCATGGGCTGCGCTTGAACGCCGGCGTGCGCTATTCGCGTACCGAGCTGGATATCGACAATTTCAAGAAGACCGGCGCAGGCGGTGCTTACGAGCCTAACCAGGAGAGCGGCTCTTACAGTAATGTGCTGCCGGCCGTCAGCGCTGCGTTTGACGTGACGGAAGACCTGATGTGGCGCGCTTCCTTCGGCAAGACCATCTCGCGTGCTTCGCTGTCGATTATCGCCGCGCAGACCGTGGTGCCGAACCCGTTCGACAACTCGGCCACGGCGGGCAACCCGAACCTGCGTCCGCAGCAGTCGAAGAATATGGACACCAGCCTGGAATGGTACTTCCGCAAAGGCAGCCTGTTGTCGGCTGCCTACTTCCGCAAGGTGCTGACCGATGCGACCGTGTCGAGCACGACCCAGACCACGTTCGGCACATTGGGCTTGCCGGATACCGCGATGGGCGCGATCTTCTATGGCCCGGATGGCCGCGTGGATCCGAACCTGCCGATGACACTGCGGACCTACAGCAACGCCGGCCGCCAGGTACTGAAGGGCTACGAGCTGTCGTACCAGCAGGACTTTGATTTCCTGCCCGCGCCATACAAGGGCTTCGGCATGCTGGCCAGCTTTACGCATATCGACCCGTTCAACAGCCAGAAGTGGATTACCAATGCGGGCAAGGAGATCGAGGTCAACTCGGTGCCGAAGTACGCCTACAGCACCACCGCCTATTACGAGAACGGGCCGCTGGCGATTCGTTTCTCCTACAACTACAAGGGACGCAGCCTGCACGGCGACAATCCGAAGAATAACGGCGATGACCTGATCCGCTGGCGCGCGGCACGCGGCTACCTGGACGGCAATATCAGCTACAAGATCAACGACAACCTGGAACTGCGACTGGACGCTCTGAACCTGTCGAACACGCTGTCGTATGACTATTTCGAGGATGCCACCGGCCAGTACGGCAGCGGCAAGAAGACGCGCATGGACTACGCGAAGTACGATGGCCGGACCATCAAGATCGGCCTGCGCGGCAAGCTGTAACGGAGTCCAGGACATGAAGCTTATATTGATTCTCCTTTTGGCTGCGCTGGGAGGCTGCGCTTCCACGCCTCCTGCGCCGCAGCGGCAGGAGGTCGTCGCCGTCATCGACAAGGTCAACACCTACTGGCAAGCCACTACGCCGGCCAGGGAATGGGCGTTCTGGAACGTGGCGGCCTACCATACCGGCAATATGGAGGCGTACCGCATTACGGGCAGCCAGGCCTACCTGCAGTATTCGCTCGACTGGGCGAAGCATAACCAGTGGCAGGGCGCGAAATCGACCGACAAGAGCCAGTGGAAGCTGGCTTATGGCGAAACCGACGATCATGTGTTGTTCGGCGACTGGCAGATCTGCTTCCAGACGTACGCGGATCTTTATCAACTCGACAAGGATCCGGCCCGCATTGCCCGCGCCCGCGAGGTGATGGAGTACCAGATGTCCACCGCGCGCAACGATTACTGGTGGTGGGCGGACGGGCTGTACATGGTGATGCCGGCGATGGCCAAGTTGTACAACATTACCGGCAATCCGCAGTACTTGGAAAAGCTGCATGAGTATTTCCAGTACTCGAACAGCATCATGTACGACCGGGAGGAAAAGCTGTACTACCGCGACGCGCGCTACGTGTACCCGGGGCACAAGAGCGTCAATGGCCGCAAGGACTTCTGGGCGCGCGGGGATGGTTGGGTGTTTGCCGGGCTGGCGAAGGTGCTGCACGAATTGCCGAAGGATGCGCCGCATCGCGAGGAATACCTGCGCAAATTCCAGGGCATGGCGGCGGCGCTGAAAAAAGCCCAGCAGGATGAGGGCTACTGGACGCGCAGCCTGCTCGATCCGCAGCACGCGCCGGGGCCGGAGACCAGCGGGACTGCGTTCTTCACCTACGGCTACCTGTGGGGCATCAATCACGGCTTGCTGGACCGGGCCGAGTATGCGCCGGTCGCGTTGAAGGGCTGGAGCTACCTGACCCGCACAGCCCTGCAGCCGGACGGCAAGATCGGCTATGTGCAGCCGATTGGCGATCGTGCCATTCCAGGTCAGGTGGTGGACAGGAATTCGACCTCGCATTTCGGCGTGGGGGCGTACCTGTTGGCTGCGGCCGAGATGGTGCGCTACATTGATAACAGCAAATAGAGGGGGCGGGACGATGGAGCGAAGGAATTTCATGCGCGGTGTGCTGGCGGGAGGCGCGGCTGCTGCCGGTACTGTGCCTGCGGTAGCGTTGGCCGCAGGTGCGGTTGCGGCGACGCCGGGCGGCGACCGGGCCTATATGGTCGGCTTGCTGCAAAAGATGGCTGACCCGGTGCTGGCCAATATGGCAAAAGGCGAGTTGAAAAAGAAGTTCGCACTCGAGCTGAGTCCAACCTGGGATGGCCGCGATCCGGGCGTGGCTTATCTCGAATGCTTCGGGCGCCTGATCGCCGGCCTGGCGCCCTGGCTGGCCCTATCCGATGACGCCAGCGCCGAAGGCCGCACGCGCAAGCGCCTGCGCGAACAGGCACTGCAAAGCTACACCAACTCGGTCGATCCGAAGTCGCCGGACTACCTGCTATGGAAAGGCCCGGGCCAGACGCTGGTGGACTCCGCCTATTTCACCAATGCCCTGATGCGTGCGCCCAAAGCGCTGTGGGAGCCGCTGGACGCCGCCACCAAGCAGCGCATCATCGACGAAATCAAGAGCCTGCGCCGCATCGAACCACCCTACATTAACTGGATGCTGTTCGCGGCCATGAATGAAGCCTTCCTGCTTTCCATCGGCGAGCAGTACGACCCGATGCGCATGAACGTCGCGATCCGCAAGGTCAACGAGTGGTATGTGGGCGATGGATGGATCAAGGACGGCGAGGCTTTTCACTTCGACTACTACAATTCCTTCGTGATGTACCCGATGCTGGTCGAGATACTGGAAGTCCTGGCCAAAGCCAATGGCCCGTTCTGGAATGGCAAGCCGGCTGACCTGCTGGCGCAGGCGCAGAAGCGCATGCAGCGCTACGGCGAGCACCTGGAACGCTTCATCTCGCCGCAGGGCACCTTTCCGCCGATCGGCCGTTCGCTCACCTATCGCACCGCGGCATTCCAGCCGCTGGCATTGCTGGCCTGGCGCAAGCAATTGCCGGCGAGCCTGCCGGAAGGACAGGTGCGCGCCGCGCTGGCGAGCGTGCACAAGGCCATCTGGTCGGAGCCGGGCAATTTCACCAAGGATGGCTACCTGACCATCGGCTTTGCAGGCCATCAGCCGGAGCTGGGAGACTGGTATTCGAACAATGGCAGCATGTATATCGCCGCGTCGAGCTTCCTGGCGCTAGGGCTGCCTGCTGACGATTCCTATTGGACTGCACCGGCACAGGACTGGACGCAGAAGAAGGCCTTCAGCGGCAGGAAATTCCCGAAGGACTACCACGTCAGTTATTGAGGAAGGCAGCTTAACGCCGGTAGCGTGCCTGTGCCGCATCGCGCAGCGCTACCAGCATGGCTTCCGCGCCCGGCGACAGGCGATGGCGCTTGCGGGTGACGATGCCGTACATGTCCATGCGCAGGCCCAGGTCCCAGGGCAGCACGGCCAGCAGGCCGGCATCGAGGTAAGGGCGCACGGTTTCTTCCGGCATGGCCGCGATCATGCGGCTGCCCGGCAGCAGGTTGACCACCACCGGCATGGCCAGCGTTTCCACCACTTCGGTCGGCGGTTCCAGGCCCTGTGACAGGAACATCGATGTCAGGCGGTCGCGCAGGATGCTGCCGGCCGGCGGCAGTACCCAGGGTTCGCGTGCCAGCTCGGCCAATTGCAGCTCCTGGCGGCCCACAAAAGGATGGTCGGCGGCGGCGATCAGGCTGTGCGGCTCGTCGGTAAGCGGTTCGAAATTGAATTCGGCGGCGACGTTGGAGTCGAGCAGGCGTCCGATCACGAGGTCGAATTCGCCGGCGCGCATGCGCTCCACCAGGATCTTGGAAGTGTCCACCGTGATCGACACCTGCACCTTGGCGGTGCGGTGTTTCAGCAGTTTGACGGCGTCGGTGACCAGGCCCGCGGAAGGCGTCAGCACGGTGCCGATGGAAACGCGGCCTGAAAGGCCCGACACCAGCTCCATCACCTCCTGGTGCGCGGCATCCATCTCGGCCAGTGCCGTGCCGGCGCGCCGTATCATCACTTCGCCGTACCACGTTGGGACCACGCCGCGCGGCAGGCGTTCAAACAACTGGACGTTCAGTGCGTGTTCGATCTCGCCCAGCAGCTTCGATGCCGCGGGCTGGGTGAGGTTTGCCGCCTGTGCCGCATGCAGGATCGAGCGGTGCCGGCCCAATTCGACCAATAACACCAGGTGGCGCGTTTTCAGGTGGGACCTTACGAATCGGTCCGAGCGTGGATCTGACATGCGGACAATAATAGGGCCGCTCCCCTGCAGCGTCAATCAGCGGCGTCGTCAAACAGGGCTGGGGCCAAGCCCTGCACGCCGGGTATCTCCATCGTGTGCAAGCCGCCATCAAGGGCGCCTGCAGCCAGTTGTTCCAGATGCGCTCCGCCGAAGGCCGGCCGCGACGGTTGCACCGCCGACAACGGCAGGTCGCGCACCAGCGAGCCGCCAGCCGCAAACTGCGCCAGGCGGCCGCGCCTTCCTTCTTCGCGCAGCGCGATCCATAGATTGCCGCCGGCATCCGCCGTGAGGCCGCCAATCCGTGCGTTTCCAAAGCCGGCGAACCGTTTGATTCTACCCACTTCAGCGCGGCCCGGGTCGTAAGTAGTTTCCAGTAGTTCGCGGCCGTCGCTGCTGGCGAAGTACAGCGTGCCGCCATCGGCGCTGAAGCCAATGCCGTGGGCGGCGGCGACTGTCGGCAATGCCAGGCGGCGCAAGCCGAAACGTTGCGAGAATTGGTAAAAGCTGCCGATGGGCGGCGAGCCGGGACTCAGGTTGGCGGTGCCAAGGACGAAATTGCCGTGGCGGTCGGCACAGCCATCGCTGATGCGGGTGCGCGCTTCGGCGGGATCGACGGCGGCGATGGCGAGCGGCAGGCGGCGCGCAAGTTTCAGCGCCCCCGGCGGAGTGCGTTCGGCCAGGTATAGCCATTTGTCGAGGCCGAGCAGCAGCTTGCCGCTACGGCAGACGGCGAATGCCGCAAGATGTTCGGGCAAGCGGCTGCTCTCCGGCAGGCCCTTGCCGCGCCAGGCCTTCAAGGCCGGTGCGGCGGTGTCGCTCCACCACCAGCAACCGTCATGCCAGAGCAGGGCGCCCATCTGGGCACCGGGGAGCATCGTTTCAGGCTGGACTTGCTGTTCCATCCTGCCTCCAGGCGGTGACGAAGGCGCGCGCGCGCTCGGCGACGGCGGCGGCGTCCAGGCCCGGCTGGTAGAGCGCCGAGCCGAGGCCAAAGCCGGTCGCACCGGCGGCGCGCCAGGTGGCCATGCTGCCAGGGGTGACGCCGCCGACCGGCAGCAACGGCAAGGCCGGCGGCAGCACCGCGCGCATGGCACGCATGACGGTTGGCGTCACCAGTTCGGCCGGGAACAGCTTGAGCGCATCGGCACCGGCATGGGCGGCGGCAAAGGCTTCCGTCGGGGTGGCGGCACCAGGCACGCAGGCCATGCCGGCAGCCCTGGCGGCACGGATGACGGCGCTGTCGGAATGCGGCATCACAACCAGCGCGCCGCCGGCGTCGCGCACCTGCTGCACTGCTGCGGTGCTCAGGACCGTGCCGGCGCCCAGCACGGCGTCGGCCGGCAGGCTGCGCGCCAGGCACGAGATGGAATCGAACGGCAGCGGGGAATTGAGCGGAACTTCGATCAAGCGGAAGCCGGCTTCGTACAAAGCGGCGCCGATGGCCTCCACCTCGTGGGGCTGGACACCGCGCAGGATGGCCACCAGCGGCAGGGTCCTGAAGGCGGATTCGAAGGGGGAAGTGGATGTGGCGTTCATTTCAATCCTTGAGCATGCCGGCGGCGTGCGCCAGGTGGTACAGGCCGGCGGGCGCCGTGTTATTGAGCAGTAGCGGCGGCGCCGCGTGGAAACGTTGCAGGGCGAGCGCATAGCGCTGGCACAGCACCTGGCTGCCGACCAGCGCCAGCGGCGCGCTAGCCAGGCCGGCGGCATCGCGCCAGGCCAGGCCGGCGCGCAGCTCATGGCCGACCAATAGGCCGGACAAGTAGTCGGCCAGGTCGCTGGCCGGGGCGCGGCCGGTGACGCCCAGGCTGCGCGCCGCGAAAACCTGGTGGCTCATGCCGAGGTGGCCGTGATCGCGCGCGGCGTCGACGCCTGCAACGAAGGCAGGTTCGGCGAATGCGCCACTATCGCCCATCAGGCGGCCCAGCACGGAATGGGTGCGCAGCACGGCGAACAGTTCGCCTGTCATATGGGTTGCGAAGCGCGTCAGGCGGCCATCGTTCACCTGCGCCCATTTGGAATGGGTACCGGGAAGGACGATGCAGGAAGCATCGCGCAGGGCGGGTTGCAACTGCAGCGCGCCCACCACCTGGGTTTCTTCGCCGCGCATCAGGTCGGGTGGCAAGGCCCCGTCGTCATACAGCATGCCGGGCACGATGGAGATTTCCGCGCCGGGGCTGGGCAGCATGCCGGCGGCCAGCGCTGCGGCGTTGGCCGGGCAGGCGGTGTAAGGAACGTCGCGCCAGCCGTGCTGGCTGCCGACCATGCCGCAGGCCAGGATCGGCATGCGCGCATGCGCGGCCCGCCAGTCGCCGGCGATGCCGTCCAGCGCGGCGGCGAAGGCCGGCACGCCGGACAAGGTGGACGCGCCGTTGCCGTTGCTGCGTTCCGCCAGCACCTTGCCGCCGGGGCCGAGCAGGAATGCGCGCAGGCTGGTGCTGCCCCAGTCAAGACCGAGCAGGCTGGCGGTGGCGTTGCTTACCATTCCGCGACGCTTCCGTCAGGGTGGCGCCACAGCGGGTTGCTCCAGTCGGGCGCATTGCGGCTGGCCTCGATCACGCGCTGTTCATCGACCACCACGCCCAGGCCGGGTTTCGGCAGCGGCTTGATAAAGCCGTTCTCGATCTTGAAGTCTTCCTTGTTCACCACGTAGTCGAGCAGCTCGCCGCCCTTGTTGTAGTGGATGCCCATGCTCTGTTCCTGCAGCACGGCGTTGTACGAAACGAAATCGACTTGCAGGCAGGCCGCCAGCGCCACCGGGCCAAGCGGGCAATGCGGGGCCAGGGCGATGTCGTAGGCTTCCGCCATGCCTGCGATCTTCAGGCATTCGGAGATGCCGCCGGCATGCGACAGGTCGGGCTGCACGATAGAAATGCCGCCGGCCTGGAACACGTTCTTGAATTCGAAGCGCGAGAACATGCGTTCACCGGCTGCCAGCGGGATCGAGGTGGATTCGGCCAGGCGCGGGTAGTACTCGGCCTGCTCCGCCAGCACCGGTTCTTCGACGAACAGTGGGCGGTACGGTTCGAGTTCGCGCAGCAGCACCTTGGCCATCGGCGCGGCGACGCGGCCGTGGAAGTCGATGCCGAATTCGATCTGGTTGCCGAAGGCTTCGCGGATTTCCGCGATACGTGCCACGGCGGCATCCACCGCAGCGGAGCTTTCGATGATGCCGAATTCCTCGGTGCCGTTCATCTTGAAGGTATCGAAGCCGGCTTCGCGCAAGGTCTTGATGCCGGCGATGACATCGGCCGGGCGGTCGCCGCCTACCCAGCTATAGGTTTTCATGCGGTCACGTACCAGGCCGCCCAGCAGCTGGTACACCGGCACGCCAAGCGCCTTGCCCTTGATGTCCCACAGCGCCTGGTCGATACCGGCGATGGCGCTCATCAGGATGGCGCCGCCGCGGTAAAAACCGCCGCGGTACATGACTTGCCAAAGGTCGTTGATGCGCCGCGGATCCTGGCCGACCAGGTATTGCGAAAACTCGTGGACTGCGGTTTCCACGGTGCGTGCCTTGCCTTCGATGACCGGTTCGCCCCAACCGACGACGCCTTCGTCGGTTTCAATCTTGAGCAGCATCCAGCGCGGTGGAATGCGGTAGGTGGTCAGTTTTGTGATCTTCATTTTTGTTCGTTAGTGAAGTGGTAAGGCAAGTCTATCTTGGCGAGCTAGTTCAGAAATATGAGAAATTTATCGGGATGTATATCGATTGGGCATAGCGCTATATCACTCGCTCACTCGCCGGGATCCACCAATTGCGCGCCGACGTAGGCATTGAAACGGCGGATGCGGCCCGTTACCTTGTCGTCCCCCTGGCGTGGCGTATAGCGGATGCCGGCCACTTCGACAGGCTTTTCAAGGTCGATCACCAGTCGGTGCGGGTGCGTTGGCGCGGCGATCTTGCCGTTCCCGCTGCCGGCGAAGGCGGTGTGCCAGAAGTCGCTGGCCTGGCCGTTGATGGCGTTCAGGGCCTGGCCGTCTTCGCGCCGGCCTTCTTCGCTGCTCACGTAGGCGATGGTCCAGGACGACTGGTTGATCGGCTGCCCTTTGGCGTCCAGCAGCGAGATCTCGGCTACGGCTGCGTATTGCTTGCCGTCGAAGGCGTCCAGCGACTCCAGGCAGAACTGGCGCCCGCTGACCGGGGCGGCGAAGCGCACGTCCTGGGTGGCGCTGCCGGGCTGGAACTGGCCGCTATAGGCTGGGGGGACGCCTTCCAGCTTCGGCTTCGCCTTGTTTGGTGGGCGCGGCAGGTCGCGTTCAGGCTGCAGGCGGTCGAGGATCGGGCTTTCCAGGCCGCGCAGTTCGGCGCGCCGCGGGCCGGTCAGGTCCAGCACCACCACCTCATTGCGGCCGCGTTTCAGCCACGGTCCGGGCAGGTACATGGTTTGCGTCGGGCCGATGCTCCAGTAGCGGCCCAGGCAGCGGCCGTTGATCCAGGCCACGCCCTGGCCCCAGGCCGACATGTCGAGGAAGGTGTCGGCGGTTTGCCTGGCGTCGAAGCTGCCGCGCCAGAACGCGGGGCCGCGTGCGCGTTGCCGTTTCCATTCCAGCGGCGGCAGTACGCCGTCGGCGTCGAAATCGATGGCGCGGATTTCCCAGTTTTCCAGCGCGAGCGGGTTGCCGCCTTTCGGCTGGAAATGCACGGGACCGTGCAAGCCCTTGCGATCGTGCACTTCGGGGCCGAAATTGACGCGGGCGATCGTGTACAGCAGGATTTCCATCGTGGCCGGCTTGTCGCGCGCCGGCAGTTCGATGCTGAAGCGGCGGTGGCGCGTGTCGAAAGTGCCAACCAGCTTGCCGTCGACGTGAACCCAAGCCAGGTCGCGCACTTTGGCGGCGGACAGCTTGCCTGCCGGGCCGGCGGGCAGCGTGACGCGGTAGGAAATCAGGCCGCGGCTGATGTCGTAGTGTTCGATCGGTTGCGGCGATACATCGCGTATCGCTTCTTGCGGCAGGCTGGCGAAGACTGGCGCCGATTCCTTGAGCGTGAAGGCTGGAATCGCCATCACTGGCTGGCGTGCCGGTGGCGGCGGCAGGGTTTCGCCCGGCTGCAGGAAGGGTTCGATGCCTTTTCGGTAGGCCTGGAATTTCTCTCCGATCCAGCCGGCTTCGCCGATCGGCGCGTCATAGTCGTAGCTGCTGGTGTCGGGCCGGAACGGTCGGTCGCAGCCACCCCATAGGCCGAAAGTGGTGCCGCCGTGCGCCATGTACAGGCTGAACGAACCGCCGACCTTCAGCATCTGCTGGAGGTCGGCGACGGCCTTGGTGGCGGCACCGCGGCGGTGCGGGTTGCCCCAGGTGTCGAACCATCCGGAATAGTATTCGCCGCACATCAGGGGACCTTGCTGCACGGCTTTCAGGGCCTTGAAGCCGGCATCGGGGTCGGTGCCGAAGTTCGCCACCGAGAACAGCTCCGGGATGTGGGTGCGCGAGACCGCGTTGGTGGGATTGCATTGGAACAGGGGCACGTCGAAATGCGCGTCGAGCAGGGCCTGGCGCATGGCGCGCATGTATTCCAGGTCGTCGCTGAAGAAGCCGTATTCGTTTTCCACCTGGACCATCAGGATCGGGCCGCCGCGCGTGATTTGCTGGGAGGCCAGCACGCGGCCGACCTCCGCCAGCCAGCGCCGGGCCGGCTTCATGAACGCTTCGTCGCGGGTGCGCAGGAAGGCGTCGCTGCCGCTCTTCTTCAGCAGCCACCATGGCAGGCCGCCCATCTCCCATTCGGCGCAGGCGTAAGGGCCGGGGCGCAGGATGACCCACAGGCCTTCCTGCTGCGCCAGGCGGCAGAATTCGGCGGCGTCGCGCTGGCCGGCCCAGTCGTAGCGGCCCTCGCGCCATTCGTGGTAGTTCCAGAACAGATAGGCGCAGACCGTGTTCAGGCCCATGGCCTTGATGGCCTTCAGCCGGTGCTGCCAGTACTCGCGCGGCACGCGGGCGAAGTGCATTTCGCCGCAGCGGATCTGCAGCGCTTTCCCGTCGAGCAGGAAATCGTCCTTGCCGATGCTGAAGCGCGCGCTGGTTGCGGAGTGTACGGTGGCGGATATCGGCAGCAGGGCCGCGCCGGCGGTGGCCGCCGCTGCACCGGCCAGCACGCGGCGGCGGGAATGGTTGGTCATTGCGCGGCTCCTTGCGGTGCGATGGTGAACTGGTAGGTGGTTGGTTCCAGCTTGATGCGGTATTGCCCATGCGGACGGCCGACCTGGCTCCAGCCGGTGTCGCCGCCTACGCCTGACTGCACTGCGTCGACCAGCAGAGAACCTTCGCCGTGCGGGCGGATATCGGAGCTGTGCCAGCTGCCGCGTGGACGCGGGTACAGGTCTTCATAGGGGAAGGGCAGGGCGTTGACCGACAGTGCCTGCGTGCCGCGCAGTTGCAGGCCGGCGCCGGCGCCTTTCAGCGTCAGCCAGCGTACGCCGGTCTTGTTGCCGCTTTCCTGTGGACGGACGTAGTTGTGGTACTGGTCGGCCAGCTTGCCGCTGTAGCGGCCGAGCGGCGCGCCCGTGATGCGGTCGCTGTAGGATTCCTGCGGGCCGCGGCCGTACCATTCGATGGTGTCGAGCGACGGATTGCTGTCGAAGCGCATGCCGATGCGAAGCGGGTCGGGCAGGTCGCCGCGCAACGGAGCGAAGGTGGCGGTGACTTGCACCGCGCCTTTGCCGTCCATGCGGTAGGTCGCGTCCCAGCGCGCGGAGCCGGCGCCAAAGATGTACTCGACGTGCACTCCGTCTTGCAGGACGTCGAAGGCGCGGAGATTGCGCTGTTCGCTGAATTGCTTCCAGATGGTGTGGGTTTTGTTGAGGCCCGTTCCGAGGTCGTTTTCGGTCAGCGCGCGCCAGAAGTTGGGCATGCCGCCGCTGAGCAGCTGTTTGCCGCCGGCCGAGTAGGCGAGCTTGCCGCTTGCTGTGTCGACCGCGAGCACGGCGCCGGCTGCACGCAATTCAACTCCTCCCCCTGCGCGCACCGGTGTGACCCAGCCGCCGGGGGCAGCCACGGCAGCAGCGGATGGCGACTGCAGCACGAACTGGCTGAAGCCAAGCACCATGCCGGCCGGCACGCCGCGAATGGCGCCCGCGCGGGCTTTGGCGCGCAGCGTCAGCACGTATTCGTAGCGCGCATCGCGCGCCATTTCCGGCAGGGCCAAGGCCACGTCCGCCGACGACTGTGCGGCCGCATTGACGCCGGCCAGCGGGCCACCCGCAAGCTGCGTACCGTCGCGCGTGAGCGACCAGTCAAAATCAAATCCGGACAGGTCGGCGAAGTCATAGCGGTTGACGACCCGCAGCCGGCCGGCGGCCGGATCGCCCTCAAACACCACCGGCGAGTAAACCTTCCGTACTTCGTAATACTCCGGGTCGGGCGTGCGGTCGGCCTGGATCAAGCCATCGCCAACCTCCGACATATCCTTGCGCGGATTCGGGCCATAATCCTCGCCCTGTGCCCAATAGCTGCGCCCCTGCTTATCCTTCAGCAGCATGGCCTGGTCGACCCAGTCCCAGATAAAGCCGCCCTGCAGCTTGCGATGCGAGCGGATCGCCTGCCAGTAGTCCTCCAGATTGCCGACGCTGTTGCCCATGGCATGCGCGTACTCGCACTGGATCATTGGCTGCTTATAGCGCGCATCCCGGGCGTAATCGATCATCTTTTCTATCGGGTCATACATCGGCGCATAGATGTCGACGTAATCGTTTGGCAAGTGCTCCTCGCCGATGGTGCCGTGGCCAAGGTAGCTGATCAGCCGTTCGGGGTCCTGCTCGCGTACCCATTTGGCCGCGCGCTCGAAGTTCGGCCCGGTGCCGGCCTCATTTCCCAGCGACCACATGATCACGCTTGGATGGTTGCGGTCGCGCTGCACCATGCGGCTGACGCGGTCCAGGTGGGCGACCGCCCAATGCGGCTGGTAGCCCAGCTGGATCTTTTCGCGTTCGCCAGGAATGTTCCGCACGCGATCACCCATGCCCATGTACTCGTGGGATTCGATGTTCGCCTCGTCCATCACATACATGCCGTATTCGTCCGCCAGGTCGTACCAGCGCGGATCGTTCGGATAGTGCGAGGTGCGAACGGCATTGATATTGGCCTGCTTCATCAGCTCCATATCCTTGCGCATCGATTCTTCCGACATCACATGGAAGGTGTGGGGATCGTGCTCGTGGCGGTTGACGCCCTTGATCATTATGCGCTTGCCGTTGACGCGTACCTCGCCGTCTTTCACTTCCACGGTGCGGAAGCCGACCAGGCGGGAGGTGGAGGAGACCAGCGCGCCTTTGGCATCATGGAACTCGAGCAGCAGGCGGTACAGGTTGGGTGCCTCGGCAGACCATTGGCGCACGCCCGGCACAGTACCGCGCAGCGGCGCGGCCTTGCCGTCGCTGACGGCGCTTTCCAGCGACAGTACGGCCGTGTCGCCATCCAGCAGGATGGCGGTCAGCTTGCCTTGTGCCGCGCCTGTAAATTCAGGCTGCAGTGTGAACTCGCCGTCGCGGTAGCCGGCTTTATCGAGGGTTGCGCGCACGACGTAGTCGCGCAAGTGCGCCTTCTGCTCGGCATACAGGTAGACGCTGCGCTCGATGCCGGAGACGCGCCAGAAGTCCTGGTCTTCGAGGTAGGAGCCATCGGCGAAGCGGTACAACTCGATGGCGATGACGTTGCTGCCCGGACGAAGGAAGCGCGTCAGCTTGAATTCGGACGGCAGCTTGGAGTCTTCCGAATAGCCGACCCGCTGGCCATTGACCCAGATGTAGTATGCCGCACCGGCCGCGCCGATATGCAGGAAAACGTCGCGTCCATCCCAGTTCGCCGGCAGGTCGAAATTGCGGCGGTACGAGCCCACCTCATTCATGCTGTGCTGGATGTAGGGCTGGTTGGGCGGGAATGGATAGTCGCTGTTGTTGAAAAACGGCTGGCCGTAGCCCTGCGCCTGCATCATGCCCGGAACCTGGATGGTTTTCCACCGGCTAACGTCGAAGCCCGGCTTGTAGAAGCTGGCCGGCCGCGATTCCGGCGTGCGCGAGTAAGCGAACGACCAGGTGCCGTCCAGCGAGAGGAAATACTGCGAAGCCGCCTTGTCGCCTTTCAGCGCGAGGTCGCGCCGTTCGAAGTTGAAGAAGGTGGTTTTCATCGGCTCGCGGTTCACTTGAACCACTTCCGGTTGCTCCCATTCGGCATGCTTGGTAGCGGGAGCTGCGCTGGCGGCCAGGGGGAAGGCTGCCGCCAGCGCGCTGGCCAAGGCCAGCAGGGCGGGGGATCGCGGTGTCGTCATCGGTGCTTGTCTCGTAGTTTTGTGTGTTGGACGGTATCCGGCAGCACAATCCTACGGTCGGCAGCAATAGCTTACCAATGGCTTATTTCGCGGCTCCTATATCGGTTTCATATACCGATTTCCTATAGCTTGAAAGTCAGCCCGGCATACAGCGAACGCCCCACTCCCCGCACCCCGGTCCCATAGGGAACGCCGTTCAGCGCCATGGTCATGCCCTGGCCGACATACGCGCCGCCCAAGGGCAGTTCGTAACGCCGGTCGAACAGGTTTTCCACGCCGAAGTCGAGCTGCACCTTGTTCCAGGCATAGCTGGTGCGCAGGGCCGCCAATGCGTAGCCGCCGGTAGTCAACTCATTGTGCAGCTTCGAGACGCGGTCCTTCGCGGCGACGGCCTGCAGTTCCAACGCGTTGCTCCAGTCGCCTAGACGATGGTTCAATGCCAGGCGGGTGTTCAGCGGCATCATGTTGTACAGCTTGTCGCCGGTGCTGCGGTTCTCGCCGCGTACGTAGTTGACCAGCATATCGCCCGACAGCGTGCCGTACCCGCCCGACGCAAGCGCTGCATGCGCCGATACTTCGGTGCCGTACAGGCGCGCATCCACGTTGGCAAAGCGCAGGTTGACGAAGACTCCGGGCTTGCAGGTGGCGAGGCAGCGCGCATCGATGTAGTCGTTGACCTTGGTGTAGAAAGGCGAGATGGCGAACGACCACTTCTCCTGCGCCTGGTCATGCCATTCGATGCTGCCGGTGGCCATGTGCGCCACCTCCGGCCGCAGCGAAGGGTCGCCGACATAGCCGTTGCCGTCGCCGGCGATATTCACCATCGCCATTGCCATGCCACCGGTCGACCAGGTGTAGCGCTCGTACAGGTTGGGCGAGCGGGTCTTGCGGGCGTAGCCGAACTTGACGGTCATGTCCTGCGATGGAACGTAGCGCGCCTGGGTGGTCAGGTCCAGGTTATGGTCGTCGCGCTTGCGGTCCAGGGCATTGAAGGCGGATGCATCCTTGCTGTAGCCGGCGTTATAGCCTTGCACGGTACTGGTATCGCTGGTGACTACTTCAGCGCGGACGCCGAACTGGGTGAACCAGGCCGGGCTCCAGCGGCGGTCCCATTCCGCAAACGCGCCCAGGCGGTCGCGCCGGCCGTCGCGGATATTCCAGAAGGTGTCCGGCGCCATGCCGCCGCCGGACGGATCCCACCAGTCGTCCAGCCGATAGCGGCGGTAGTCGGCGCCGACGCGCAGGGTGTCGGGCTGCGACAGGGGGATGGTGGCCTTGACAGAAAGGCCGGTGTTCCTGCCTTCGGTATCCATCGGCATGCCCGGAATGTTTTTCTTCGCACCGTACCAGAACTGCTTGTCCGGGCCGAAGTTCATGGCGTGGCGCGTGTGTTCGTGGTATGCGCGGCCCTCCAGCGTACCCCAGCCGAAGCGTTCAAGATAGCGCAGGTTGGCTTGCTCGCTGTCGTTGCGGGTCAGGTCCATGCGCTGGTTGGGGAAGCCCTGGTAGGGCATGCGCTGCAGGCCGAGCTTGAGCTCCAGCAGGCGCGCTTCGGAGCGCATGGCCAGCGTCAGCGAGTGGTTGCGGGATTCATAGGCGGAAGAGCCGATTTCCTGGCTGCCCCCGTCTTCATAATTGTGTGCCTTGATCGCGGCGCCGCGGTAGCTGGCCGAGAAGGTATCGCTGGCCATGGTCGCGGCCAGGCTGGCGTCGCGCACATTGCCGTTGCTGCGATAGACGAAGGTGGCCTGGCCTTCGAGCAGTTGCGCACCGGCTTGCGCGAATTTCGGGTCGGCGGAGCGCACGCGGATGGTGCCGCCGATGCTGTCGCCGCCGGCGCTGACGGGCGTAATGCCGGGCAGGACCTGGATCGATTCGACTTGGGATGGCGCGATGTACGACAGCGCGGGATTCATGTGGTTGGCGCAGGCCGAGACCAGGTCCATGCCGTCGACCTGGATGCGCAGGCGGTCGTCCGCCAGGCCGCGGATCGATGGCAGGCCGGATACGCCGCCGCCGCTGACCATGCTGACGCCGGCCACGGATTGCAGCAGGTTTGCGGTATCGCTGGGGAAGCCTTTCTTGCTGACGTCTACCTGCATGACGTCGGGATTGGTGCCGGTGATAATGACGCTGGGGAGGGTGGTTTGCGCGTAGCAGGGCAGGGCGGTGGCAACAGACATTGCAAGCAGGTGCTTGCGTAACTGCGGTTTCATTTTTATTCTCCGGTGTGACGTGTCGTGCGCCACCGGGGGCGGCGGCGCATTTGGAATAAGAGCAGGTGTCACACTGCGGAAGGCGGTCCTCGTGCCTGGTGCGGCAGATGGGATTCGCCATCGTACTGCGCCGCGATGATGGCGATCCGAGGACCTGTGAGGTCATGCGGTGTGGGGGCGGAGGGCTTGCTGTAGCCGGGTGCCACGGCCAGTGCCCCGCACAGCGTGCACTGGGTGAAGCAGTCCGCCATCCCATGTTGGTCGTGGCCTTGCTGATGTTCCGCGCATGCTGCGTGATCCATCATCGGCATCGCAACCTGCGCTGCGGCTGCGTAGCCTTGCAGTGCCACATACAGCAGCAACAGCAGGGTGACGAGGCGGCGGGTGGCGCGGTGCGAAAACATGTGCCCATCGTAGCGATTGGGCTGTTGCCGAACCATGAACTCGGTCAAGTTTTTCGCGCTTAACTCATCTTCTAACACTGTGGTGTTTGCCCAACGCCTGGATGTAGCCCAGATAGAGCTGGTCTTGCGGCCCGAAGGCGATCTTGGGGCGCGTTTCGCCGTTCGCTTCGACCGCTTCCGGCTTGGGCAGGACCTGGCGTGGCGGCGTCCAGCTGTGGCCCTCATCGGCGCTCGAATGCAGCGCGATGCCGTCGTCGCCGGCATGTGCCACCCACAAGCGGCCCTGCTGGTCAAAGGCCCCGGAGGTTCCAAGGGTGGAGGCAGCCAGGGGCGCCAGGAGTGGCGGGTTCATGACGGGACGGGGCAGGGTGGTAACTGCCAGTCATAATCCTGCATTCCGTTACCTCTTTCCATAACCCAGATCCACCGGGGCCTGATATCGAATTCGGTATCAAACTTTGAAAAAAATTGATTAGTTTGTTCTCAATGATTTACCTAAGATGAGTTTCAGGACCTAGTAACTTACAAAAACTATAGTCAGGAGACTTAATGAAACGCCAAGCATTCATGCCTGGGCTGGCTGCGCCTCGCCGCCCTATTGCACTCAAGGTATCCGTCGCGGCACTGGCCGGCATCGGCCTTTTCAGCACCATCCCCTCCATCGCGCAGCAGGCTGCCGAAGACGATGTCGCGGTCGTGCGGGTGAGCGGCGTGCGCGCCGCAGCTCAAAGCTCCCTCGATATCAAGCAGAAGGCAGACAATGTGGTCGATTCCATCGTCGCTGACGACATCGGCAAATTCCCGGACACGAACGTGGCGCAAACCCTGGCCCGCATCCCCGGCATCCAGGTCCGCCGCGACGCAGGCGAGGCCAATTCGATCCTGATCCGCGGCCTGCCCGGCATCGCCACCATGCTCAATGGCCGCGAAATGTTCACCACTACCGGCCGTTACATCCAGCTGGCCGACATCCCGTCGACCATGCTGCAGCGCGTCGATGTGTACAAATCCCAAAGCCCGGAGCTGGTCGAAGGTGGCATTGCCGGCGTGATCGACGTGCGCACCAACCGTCCCTTCGACTTCAAAGGCTTCACCTTGAGCGCCAACGGCGGCGTGAAAAACCAGGACAAGGCGCACAAGACGGACCCTGAAGCCAATGGCCTGATTTCGAACCGCTGGAAGACCGA
Source organism: Duganella sp. CF458 (assembly GCF_900113115.1). Taxonomy (GTDB): domain Bacteria; phylum Pseudomonadota; class Gammaproteobacteria; order Burkholderiales; family Burkholderiaceae_D; genus Rugamonas. The sequence continues at coordinate 46,837 of NZ_FOOF01000021.1, forward strand.
ATACGGCGAAATCGGCGCCCTGTTCGGCGTATCTTATGTGCGCAACAACTTCCACGAAGAGCGCAGCTTCAATACCTTCCCGGTCGAGAAGAGCTGGCTGCTGCCGAACCTGACCGCCCCGGACCTGGTCGGCCTGCAAGGTGTCTATGGAGAACGCAAACGCACGGCGGAGAACTTCGCCCTGCAATGGCGCCCGAACAAGGACACCGAAATTTACGCCGAAGGCCTCTACTCGCGCTACAAGAACCAGGACGAAACCGACTTCTTCGTCGGCCTGCCTTGGTGGGCGGATGGTGCCGGTATCAGCGGCACCAAGATTCCCGGCACCGACCAGCTGGACGAGCTGAACTCGCACAACGCCAACACCATCCTGTCGACCCAGGCCCGCGCATCGCAGAACACCACCTGGCAGACCGCTATCGGCGCCAAGTGGCACGCTGCACCGGGCCTGCGCCTGAGCACCGAACTGGCGCGCACCAAGTCGAAGTATGACTGGCGCAACCCGATTCTCGACACGATCGTTACCGTACCCGATGTCTTCCTGAAGACCAATCTTAACGGCGGGGCCTTCATGCGTTACGGAGGCATCGACATGACCGATCCGAAGAACGTCTACCTGTTCCAGCTGTTCGACCGCTACGGCAACGACAAAGGCGCATCCACCGACTGGCGCGCTGATGCCACCTACACGCCGGACGGCAACGGCATTTTCCAGGAATTCAGCGCCGGCGTGCGCTTCAACAAGCGCAGCGCGGAATCGATCAAGTCGATCGAAGGCAGCATGGGTGCGCCGGATGCGTTCAATGCCGCGACCCGCGTTTCCGCAGCGACCCTGCCAGGCATGGCTTGCACCAACCGCGAGCTGTCGGAAGACTATGGCACGCCTTACTGGTATACGCCATGCGCCAGCTTCCTGCTGAATAATACCGGCGACGTGCGCAAGGCGGTCACCGGCTCTGCCGCCGCCAAGGCACTGGACCAAGGCTCCTTCTTCTCCGTCAACGAGAAAAACTACGCCTTCTACGGCAAAGCGCGCCTTGGTTGGGAGTGGGCCGGCATTCCGGTCGACGGCGTGGTTGGCGTGCGCGTTTCCAAGACCGATTCCGACCTGCTGGGCTACAGCATGGTGAACGGTGTTCCGGTAGCGACTCCGAAGGAGAGTTCCGGCACAGATACCCTGCCTAGTGCCAGCTTCAAGGCCACGCTGCGCAAGGACCTGTTCGCGCGCCTGGCATACGCCAAGACATTGAGCCGGCCGGACTTCGCGCAGTTGAACCCGGGCACCGCTTACGTGAACTCGAACGGCAATACCGTCCAGGCCTCGGCATCGGGCGGCAACCCTGACCTGAAGCCTGTCACGGGCCAAAACCTCGATGCGGCGCTGGAGTGGTACTTCGCCCCGGCGGCAATGGTCAGCGGCACCGTGTTCCGCCACAACTTCGACGGCTACATCGTCAGCCGTGCGCAGCCCGAGGTGTACCAGGGCGTGACCTACCAGACGAGCCGTCCGTTCAACACCGACAAGGGGCACCTGCAGGGCGTCGAGCTGTCCTACCAGCAGTTCTACGACAAGCTGCCTGGCTGGCTCAGTGGTTTCGGCACCCAGTTGAACTACACTTATATGGAAGGCGGCGTGACGTCGTCGTCCATCGGCCCGGGCGACCTGCCTTTCCCCGGCATGTCGAAGAACTCGTATAACATCGTGCTGTTGTATGAGAAGTACGGGATCTCCGGCCGCCTGGCGTATAACTGGCGTTCGAAGTTCACGCAGATTTATGGCGACGGTTCGGCCATCCAGGGTGCTGCGCCTAGCCGCAACCTGGTTGCCGGTGCGACCAGCAGCATGGATGGCTCGCTCAGCTACAAGTTCAACCAGAACCTGTCCGTGACGCTGACAGGTACCAACCTGCTGAACTTCAAATACAAGGACTACTGGACCGATGCGAACGTTTATCCACGCGATATCCGCCGCTACGACCGTACTGTCGGCCTGATGCTGAACTGGAAGAACTGATTTACCATGCAAAACCAAAAGATGTCGGTGCTCGAAAAAGCGGGCTTCGGGGCGGGGGATGCGGCACTCAATGTCGTGATTTCCTCGATGATGCTGATCATTACCTTCTTCTACACCGACATCTATGGCTTGCGCACGCAAGACCTGGCGCTGTTATTCGTGCTGGTGAAGGTGGTAGGCGCGGTGGCCGACCTGACCATGGGCCAGATCACCGACCGCTTCACGAGCCGGTTCGGGCGCTACCGACCTTACCTGCTGTGGCTCGCGGTCCCTTATGGCGTGAGTATCCTGTTCGTGTTCTCCACGCCGGACTGGGGCTATGACGCCAAGCTGGTATGGGCATATTCCACCTACATCGTCATGACCGTGATGACGGCAGGTGTCGGCATTCCCTATATTTCCCTGCCAAGTGCGCTGACCAGCGATCCGAAGGAGAGCCTGTCGGCCAATGGCTACCGGCTGTTCTTCGCCAAGATCGGCGCCTTCCTGGTGACCATCGTGGTGCCGCTGTTGTCGGAACGCTGGGGCGAGGGCAACGCGGCCCATGGTTACCAGATGGCGATGGCGGTGATGGCGGCGCTGGGCGTGGCGCTGTTCCTGTTCTGCTTCTTCACCACTACCGAGCGCGTACATCATGTCGTGGTGCGCCAGTCGCTGGGCGAACAACTGAACGTGCTGATGAAGAATGACCAGTGGTTGATCCTGTGCGGCGTTTGCGTGACCGGCACCATCGGCTACGTGGTGCGCGGTTCGGTGGCGATCTATTACGCCAAATATTACCTGGGCCTCAACACGGCGCAGGTGTCGGCCTTCCTGTCCACCGGGGTGGTTGCCGCTATATTGTCCATGGTGGCCTCGACCTGGATCACCAAGGTGTATTGCAAGGTCAAGCTTTTCCGCTGGACGCAGTTGATCGTGGCTGGCATCAGCGTGGCGATCTACCTGTGCGTCAAGCCGGGCGACGTGATGTTGGCCTTCGTGCTGTTTTTCGCGCTGTCGTTCATCGTCGACCTGCATGCCCCAGTGTTCTGGTCCGCCATCGGCGAGACTATCGACTATGGCCAGGTCAAGACCGGCAAGCGTGTGTCCGGCTTTGCTTTCGGTGGCATCTCGGTCTGCCAGAAGGCGGGCATGGCGATCGCCGGCGGCCTGGTAGGCATCTTGCTGACCTATTTCAATTATGTGCCTAACCAGGCGCAATCCGAATTTGCACTGAACGGCATCGCCCTGATGCTGTCGGTGATTCCGGGCTTCTTCCACTTGCTTATGGGGTTGTTGATGTTCGCCTATCGCATCAGCGACGAATACTACGGCACTGTGAAAGAGAGCATGAAGTCCCATGGCTACGTAAGCGCTTGACTATGCAAAAACTGTCCCCCCTGATCGAGCAGCGCGCCGATCCTTATATCGTTCGCCATAGCGACGGCTATTATTACTTCACCGCCTCGGTGCCGCAGTACGATCGCATCGAGCTGCGCCGCGCAAGCAGCATCGAAGGTTTACGCGATGCGCAGCCCGTGGACGTCTGGCACAAGCCGGACACGGGCGCTTACAGTGAATTGATCTGGGCGCCTGAGCTGCACTACAACCAAGGCGCCTGGTATGTCTATTTCGCCGCCGCGCCCAGCCGCGACATCAAATACAAGCTGTTCCAGCACCGCATGTACGCGATCCGCAACCAGAACGCCAATCCGCTGGAAGGCGAGTGGGAATTCATGGGGCAGGTCGATTCCGGCATCGATACCTTCTGCCTTGACGCGACCACCTTCACCCACCAAGGCAAGCTGTATTACCTGTGGGCGCAGAAGGACAATGAAATCGAGGGCAATTCCAATCTCTACATCGCGGAGATGGAAACCCCCTGGCAGATCAAGGGCAGGCCGGTGATGCTGACCAAGCCGGAGTTCGACTGGGAGATCCGCGGCTTCTGGGTGAATGAAGGCCCGTCTGTCCTGCAACGCAACGGCAAGGTGTTCATCAGCTATTCCGCCAGTGCCACCGACGAGAACTACGCCATGGGCCTGCTGTGGGCCGACGCCGATGCGGACTTGCTGGACCCGGCCGCGTGGAGCAAGGCCAAGGAGCCGGTGCTGCAAACCTGCTTCGAACACGGCATTTACGGACCAGGCCATAACAGCTTCACCGTGGACGCGGATGGAAATGTACTGCTGGTGTACCATGCCCGCACATACACGGAAATCGTGGGCGATCCGCTGTGGAACCCGGACCGCCATACATTCGTCAAGCCGCTGCGCTGGGATGCGCAAGGCATGCCTGTCTTCGGACGACCATCTGTTATCGAGTAAGCACACATGATCCAGAGCGCGCCATTCGGCCACGCACCGGACGGCACGCCGCTGTCCCTGTACACCCTGACCAATGCCCAGGGCATGGAGGTCAGGATCACCAATTACGGCGGGATCGTCACCCACATCCTTGTCCCGGACCGCGACGGCCGGTTGGGCAATGTCACCCTGGGCTTCGACACGGCGGCGGAATATTTCGGCCGCTCGCCTTACTTTGGCGCCTTGATCGGGCGCTGCGCCAATCGCATCGCGCAGGGCCGTTTCACGCTGGATGGCGTCGCGCACCAGCTATCGGTCAACGATGGCGCCAATCATCTGCATGGCGGGGCCCAAGGCTTCGACAAGGTTGTATGGGAAGCTTCAATGGAAGGCGAGGCCCTGGTGCTGCGCTACCGCAGCGTAGACGGGGAGCAGGGCTATCCCGGCAATCTTGACGTCCAGGCGACTTACACGCTGGACGACGATGGCGCGCTGACGGTGGACCTGCGTGCCACCACCGACCGTGCCACGCCGGTCAACCTGACCCACCACGCGTATTTCAACCTGGCCGATAGCAGCACCATCGGCACCATCGGCACCATCAACCATCACGAAATGTGGATCGATGCGCCCCATTACACGCCGGTCGACGAAGGTTTGATACCAACCGGCGATCTGGCGCCGGTGGCGGGAACACCGTTCGACTTCCGCGAGCCGCGTGCCATCGGCGAGGCGGTGTACGACCATAACTTTGCGCTGGCGCCTGCGGACGGCATGCGCTGCGCGGTGCGGGTGCGCGAACCACGCAGCGGGCGCCAGTTGGAAGTGCTCACTCACCAGCCGGGAATCCAGTTCTACAGCGGGAATTTCCTCGATGGTTCGCTGGGTTTCCCGCAGCGTGGCGGCTTTTGCCTGGAGCCGCAGCACTTCCCGGATGCGCCCAACCAACCGCACTTCCCAAGCGTGATCCTGCGGCCTGGAGAGGAGTACCGCAACATGCTGTCCTTCCGCTGTTCGCGATACTGATTTTGATATTGGTATCGACAAATAAGTCATTAGAAATATATTACTCTCAGCCGTAACATTTCCTCCATCGATAAGCGGAGGAATCCATGTCAGAGACAAAGAAAACGATAAAACTGCGCTCGGCCGAATGGTTCGGGACGCAGGACAAGAACGGCTTCATGTACCGGAGCTGGATGAAGAACCAGGGCATCCCTGACCACGAATTCCGCGGCAAGCCGATCATCGGCATCTGCAATACCTGGTCCGAACTAACCCCGTGTAACGCCCACTTCCGCCAACTCGCGGAGCACGTCAAGAAAGGCATCCTGGAGGCGGGCGGCTACCCGGTTGAATTCCCGGTGTTCTCCAGCGGCGAGTCCAACTTGCGCCCGACCGCCATGCTGACCCGCAACCTGGCCAGCATGGACGTGGAGGAATCCATCCGCGGCAATCCGATGGACGCCGTGGTCCTGCTGGTGGGCTGCGACAAGACCACCCCGGCGCTGCTGATGGGTGCTGCTTCCGTCGACCTGCCGACCATTGTCGTAACGGGCGGCCCAATGTTGAACGGTAAATTGAACGGCAAGGACATCGGCTCCGGCACCGCCGTGTGGCAGCTGCACGAGCAGGTCAAGGCCGGCGAAATCACCATGCACCAGTTCATGTCGGCAGAGGCGGGCATGTCGCGTTCCGCCGGTACCTGCAACACCATGGGTACGGCTTCCACCATGGCCTGCATGGCCGAATCGCTGGGCACTTCGCTGCCGCACAATGCCGCGATTCCCGCGGTTGATGCGCGCCGCTATGTGCTGGCGCATATGTCCGGCATCCGTATCGTGGAGATGGTGTGGGAAGACCTGCGCCTGTCCAAGATCCTCAAGCGCGAAAACTTCGAAAACGCGATCCGCGTCAACGCCGCCATCGGTGGCTCGACCAATGCCGTGATCCACCTGAAAGCGATCGCCGGACGTATCGGCGTGCCGCTGGAATTGGAAGACTGGACCAAGGTGGGTAAGGGCATGCCGACCATCGTCGACCTGATGCCGTCCGGCCGCTACCTGATGGAAGAGTTCTACTACGCCGGCGGCCTGCCGGGCGTGATCCGCCGCATGGGCGAAGCGAGCCTGCTGCCGCATCCGCAAGCACTGACCGTGAATGGCAAGACCATCGGCGAGAACTGCTCCGATGCGCCGGTCTACAACGATGAAGTAATCCGCCAGATCGACAACCCGCTGATCGCCGATGGCGGCATCTGCATCCTGCGCGGCAACCTGGCGCCGCGCGGCGCCGTGCTGAAGCCGTCGGCCGCCTCGCCGCACCTGATGCAGCATCGCGGCAAGGCGGTGGTGTTCGAGAACTTCGATCACTACAAGGAACGCATCATCGATCCGGACCTGGATGTAGACGAGAACTCGATCCTGGTGATGAAGAACTGCGGCCCGAAAGGTTATCCGGGCATGGCGGAAGTGGGCAATATGGGCCTGCCGCCGAAGCTGCTGGCCAAAGGCATCAAGGACATGGTGCGCATTTCCGACGCGCGCATGAGTGGTACTGCTTACGGCACGGTGGTGCTGCACGTGGCGCCGGAGGCGATGGCCGGTGGCCCGCTCGGCGCCGTCAAGGATGGCGACTGGATCGAACTCGATTGCGCCAACAACAAGCTGCAGCTCGACATCAGCGACGAGGAAATGAAGGCACGCCTCGCCGAACGCGCCGCGCAGCAGGAGCCGCCGAAGTCCGGTTACCAGCAACTGTATATCGACCACGTGTTGCAGGCCGACGAAGGCTGCGACTTCGACTTCCTCGTCGGCTGCCGCGGTTCCGCCGTGCCGCGCCACTCGCACTAAGGAGAACCTATGCTGCTCGTACAATTCACCAACGAAGGCGGGTCCCGCCGCGTGGCGTCCCTCGACGGCGATACGCTGCGCGTTCTGGACGGCGTCTATACCACATACGAACTGGCGCAACGCGCCATCAGCCGAGGCAAAGGCCTGGCCGAAGCGGCGCAAGCTGCCATCGGCACCACCATCGCCAGCTATGAGGCGGTGGCCACTGCCGGCCGCATCCTGCCGCCGCTGGACCACGTCGACCCGGCCCACTGTTATGTGACCGGCACCGGCCTGACCCACCTTGGCAGCGCCGATGCGCGCGATGCGATGCACCGCAAGATCGGCGGCGACGTCGAGTCGCTGAGCGATTCGATGAAGATGTTCCGCCTTGGCGTGGAAGGCGGCAAGCCGGCCGAAGGCCAGCGCGGCGTGCAGCCGGAATGGTTCTACAAGGGCGACGGTTCGATTGTCGCCGCCACAGGCCAGGCGCTGGCCATGCCCGAGTTTTCGCTCGACGGAGGCGAAGAACCTGAAATCGCCGGCCTGTATGTGATCGGCGAAGACGGCCAGCCGTACCGCCTCGGTTTCGCCATCGGCAATGAATTCTCCGACCACGTGACCGAGCGCCAGAACTACCTCTACCTGGCGCATTCCAAGCTGCGCAACTGCGGCCTGGGCCCGGCGCTGCGCATCGGCGAGCTGCCGCGGCATATCGACGGCGCCTCGCGCATCGTCGGCAAGGATGGCGCTGTGCGCTGGCAGAAAGCTTTCGTCAGCGGCGAAAATAATATGTCGCACACCATCGCCAACCTGGAATACCACCACTTCAAGTATGGCCTGTTCTGCCGCCCGGGCGACGTGCACATCCACTTCTTCGGTACCGCCACCTTGAGCTTCGCGGACGGCATCTCCGTGCAGGCCGGCGAAACCTTTGAAGTCGAAGCGCCGGCCTTCGGCCCGGCCCTGCGCAATCCGCTGCGCATCCAGGAATCCCGCTACAGGAAAGTGAACCAACTATGACCATCACCGGCGAAGCACTCATTAGCGGGGTTGCCCTGCGCGGGGAGGGGACCGCACAGCGCGCCTTCAACCCTGGCCTGGAGCAGCAGTTCGGCGAAGAATTCAACGCGGTCAGTGTCGAGCAGGTGAATGAGGCCTGCCTGCTGGCTGGCGCCGCATTCGATACCTTCCGTTCCACCAGCGACGCCGCGCGCGCGGAATTGCTGGACGCCATTGCGCGAAACATCCTCGACCTCGGCGTGGAGCTGATCGAGCGCGCCATGGCCGAAACCGGCCTGCCGCAAGCCCGCCTGGAAGGCGAGCGCGCCCGCACCTGCAACCAGCTCAAGATGTTCGCGGCCCTGCTGCGCGAAGGCTCATGGTGCGACCCGCGCATCGACGTCGCCTTGCCAACCCGCACGCCGCCGCGCGCCGACCTGCGCTACCGCTTGATCGGCGTCGGCCCGGTGGCAGTCTTCGGCGCTTCCAACTTCCCGCTGGCGTTCTCCGTCGCCGGCGGCGATACCGCTTCCGCGCTCGCCGCTGGCTGCCCGGTGGTGGTCAAGGCGCACTCCGCCCACCCAGGCACCTCGGAACTGGTGGGCCGCGCGGTGGTTGCCGCGGTAGCCCAATGCGGCTTGCCGGCTGGCGTGTTCGCCCTGCTGACCGGTAGTGGCAGCCATATCGGCCAGACGCTTGTGGCGCATCCTGCCATCCAGGCGGTCGGCTTTACCGGTTCGCGCAGCGGCGGTACCGCGCTGATGGCCACCGCCGCGGCGCGCAAGCAGCCGATTCCCGTGTACGCGGAGATGAGCAGTATCAATCCGGTATTCCTGTTGCCGGAAGCGCTAGCCGGTCGGCCGGACAGCATCGCCGCTGGTTTCGCGGCCTCGCTGACGCTGGGCGTCGGCCAATTCTGTACCAATCCCGGCCTGGTGCTCGGCATCGAAGGTCCAGGCCTGGAGCGCTTCTGCGCCAGTGCGGCCCAGGCGCTCGGCGGTGTGGCACCGGCAACCATGCTGAGCGCAGGCATCGCCGGCGCCTACCAGCGCGGCGTGCAGGCGCTGGCATCGCACGCCGAGGTAGCCACTGTTACCGCCATCGCGCACAGCGGCTGCAAAGGCGGCGCCGCGCTGTTCCGCACCACCGCGCAGGCATTCCTGTCGCAGCACGCACTGTCGGATGAGGTATTCGGCCCCGCTTCGCTGGTGATCGCCTGCCGCGACATCGACCAGATGATCGCCGTGGCGGAACATCTGGAAGGCCAACTGACAGCAACTTTGCAGATGGCGGACGGCGACGCCGAGACCGCGCGCAAGCTGCTGCCTGTGCTGGAGCGCAAGGCCGGCCGCATCCTGGCCAACGGCTACCCGACCGGCGTTGAAGTGACCAGTGCCATGGTGCACGGCGGCCCGTTCCCTTCCACCTCGGACGGGCGCAGCACCTCGGTCGGCACGGCGGCAATCTACCGCTTCCTGCGCGCCGTGTGTTACCAGGACTTGCCTGCCACGCTGCTGCCGCCGGTGCTGCAGGATGCAAACCAGGGCAATACATGGCGGCGCCGCGACGGCGTGCTCGGGCAGCACTAAAACAATACAGTAAAAATACGGAGACACCATGACCCAAGCAGCAAACTACCCGAGCCTCCAGGGAAAACGGGTATTTGTCACCGGCGGCGGCACCGGCATCGGCGCCAGTATCGTCGAGGCCTTTGCAAAGCAGGGCGCCAGCGTGGCGTTCGTCGACATTGCGCAAGCGGATAGCGAAACGCTGTGCGACGCCATTGCCGCCAGCGGCGCCGGGCGGCCACTGTTCCGCGCCTGCGACATCACCGACATTGCGGCGCTGCAGCACACGATGAAGGAGTTGGCAGCGGAGCTGGGCGATTTTGACGTGCTGGTCAACAATGCTGCCAACGACCAGCGTCATAGTGTCGAAGATGTGACTCCGGAGTACTGGGACCAGCGCATCGCGATCAATCAACGCCCCTTGTTCTTCACTTGCCAGGCAGTGCTGCCGGGCATGAAGGCCAAGGGCGGCGGCTCCATCATCAATATCGGTTCGATCTCCTGGATCGCCAAAGGCGCCGGCTATCCCGTGTACGCGACTGCCAAAGCCGCGACCCACGGGCTGACGCGCGGCATGGCGCGCGACCTCGGCAAGCACAACGTGCGTGTCAATACGGTCACGCCGGGCTGGGTCATGACCCAGCGCCAGGTGGACCTGTGGGTCGACGCCGCGGCGGAAGAGGAAATCGCCCGCAGCCAGTGCCTGCCGGGCAAGCTGCTGCCGCAACATATCGCTGCCATGTGCCTGTTCCTGGGCGCCGATGACAGCGCCATGTGCACGGCGCAGGATTTTATCGTCGATGCAGGCTGGGTTTAACAGGAGGCAGCCATGCTGAAGCTCGCCCTCCCGGTGTTGCTGCTGGCCGCCCAGGCATGCGCCGTCGCGCACGACATCGCCAGCCCTGACAAGCAAATCAAGGTGCAGTTTGAACTGTCGCCGCGCGGCGAGCCGACCTACGCGGTCGCACGCGCCGGCCAGCCGGTGCTGCTGGCTTCCCGCCTCGGCCTGCAACTGCAGTCGACCGACCTGACGCGCAGCCTGCGCCTGGCTTCGGCCGGCGCGGTGCAGCGCATTTCCGAAAACTACACGCTGGCCACAGGCAAGCGCCGCAATAACCATTACGAAGCCAACGAACGCCGCTTCTCCTTGCGCGATAGGCGGGGGCGCATGCTCGATATCGTGTTCCGCGTTTCCAACGACGGTGTGGCGTTCCGCTACGAGACTGCCGGTGGCACGGTACGCAGCGAGGCCACCAGTTTCGCCTTCCCCGGTGCTGCCCGTGCGTGGCTGCAGCCGATGTCGGTGGCGCAGACCGGCTGGGCCAATACCAACCCCTCATACGAAGAGTACTACCAGGCCGATATCCCGGTCGGCACCGCGTCCCCGCTGCCATCGGGCTGGGTCTTCCCGGCGCTGTTCCGCAGCGGCGACAACTGGGTGGCGCTGACCGAGGCCGGCATGGACGGCAGCTGGCACGCCTCGCGCCTGCAGGACAAGTCGCCGGGCGGCGTATACCGCATCGGCGGCCCGAGCGCGCCGGAAGTGTTCCCCGGCGGCGCCCTGATGGGCAGCGGTGCCATCTCGCCATGGCGCGTGCTGGCCCTGGGGCCGTTGGCCACCGTCATGCAGTCGACGCTGGGTACCGACCTTGCCGCACCAGCGATTCCTTTCGACGCAAGCCTGGTGCGGCCGGGGCACGCTTCGTGGAGCTGGGCCATCCTGAAAGACGATGCCACCGTATTCGATGTGCAGAAGAAGTTCATCGACTATGCGGTGCAGATGAAGTGGGATTACACCCTGGTCGACGCCGACTGGGACCGCAAGATCGGCTACGACAAGATGCGTGAGCTGGCGCGCTACGCGGCGGGGAAGGGCGTCGGCCTGCTGGCCTGGTACAACTCCTCCGGCAGCTGGAACAAGACGGAGTATTCGCCCAAGGGCAAGTTGCTGACGCGCGAGGCGCGCCGTGCGGAATTTACGCGCCTGCGTGAAATGGGCATACAAGGCGTGAAAATCGACTTCTTCGGCGGCGACGGCCAGTCATTTATCGCTTACTACGTCGACATCCTGAAGGATGCGGCGGAAGCCGGCCTGCTGGTCAACTTCCATGGCGCCACGCTGCCCCGCGGCTGGAGCCGCACCTATCCCAACCTGATGACGGCCGAAGCGGTGCGCGGCTTCGAGTTCTCGACATTCGAACAGGGCTGGCAGGACAAGGTGGCCGCGCACGCCGCCATGGTGCCGTTCGCACGCAACCTGTTCGACCCGATGGACTTCACACCAATGGCTTTCGGTGACATTCCCAACATCAGGCGCGCTACCCGCAACGGCTTTGAGCTGGCGGAAGCGGTACTGTTCACTTCCGGCATCCAGCACTTCGCTGAAATCCCCGAGGGCATGGCGACCGCCCCGGCCTATGTGCAGGACCTGCTGCGCAACCTGCCGCGTAGCTGGGACGATGTACGCTTTGTCGACGGTGTGCCGGCGCGCTACGTCGTGCTGGCGCGCCGGGCAGGCGATACCTGGTATGTGGCAGGTTTCAACGCGCAGGACAGCGCGCAGGAGGTGTCGGTGGATCTTGGCGCAGGCACCCTGGTGACCGATGGCGCCGGCGAGCGCGAATTCAGCCAGCGCCCCACCGCCGCGGGCAGGCAGCAAATCACGATGCAGCCACGCGGCGGCTTCGTTGCGGTATTCAAACAATAAACAAGGAGATGCTATGAAGAAGACGATGATCGCTTTGGCCATGCTCACCGCAGGCCTTGCGCAAGCTGCCACCACAGTAACGGTCGACACTGCCAAACCCGGCCCGGTGATCAACAAGGACGTCTATGGCCAGTTCGCCGAACACCTCGGCACCGGCATCTACGGCGGCATGTGGGTGGGCCCGAAATCGAAGATTCCCAACACGCGCGGCTGGCGCAATGACGTGATCGGCGCCCTGAAAAAACTGCACGTGCCGCTGGTACGCTGGCCGGGCGGCTGCTTCGCCGATGAATATCACTGGCGCGAAGGCATCGGCCCGCGCAACAAGCGTCCGGTCAAGATCAATACCATGTGGGGCGGCGTCGACGAGGACAATGCCGTCGGCACCCATGAATTCTTCGACCTGGTCGAACAACTGGGCGCGGACGCCTACGTGAACGGCAACCTGGGTACCGGCTCGCCGCAGGAAATGGCGGAATGGCTGGAATATATGACGTCCGATAACAAGTCCACCCTGCCGGAATTGCGCCGCAAGAATGGCCGCGACAAGCCATTCAAGGTGGCCTACTTCGCCGTCGGTAACGAAGCCTGGGGCTGCGGCGGCAATATGAAGCCGGATTATTACGCGAACCTGTACCGCCAGAGCGCCACCTTCCTCAAGACCCCACCGGCGGGACGCCCGAAATTAGTCGCCAGCGGCGGCAACGATAACGACACCACCTGGACGGAGGAGTTGAGCAAGTCGGCCAAGAACATGACGGACGGTATCAGCTTCCACTACTACACCATCCCGACCGGAAAATGGGAAGTGAAGGGGGCCGCGACCGGCTTCCCGGCCAACGAATGGTTCTCCACCCTGAACGCGACCATGCGCATGGAAGACCATATCCGCAACAACGTGGCGGTCCTGGACAGGAACGACCCTGAGAAGAAGCTGGGCTTCTACGTCGACGAATGGGGTACCTGGTACGACGTCGAGAAGGGCACCAACGCCGGCTTCCTGTACCAGCAGAATACCCTGCGCGATGCGGTGGTGGCGGCGCTGAACTTCAACATCTTCCACGACCACGCCGACCGCGTGCGCATGACCAATATTGCGCAGATGGTCAATGTGCTGCAAGCCATGGTGTTGACCGATAACGAGAAGATGCTGCTGACTCCGACCTACCACGCCTACGAAATGTACGTGCCGTTCCAGGGCGCGACCACGCTGCCGCTGGCACTGGAAGGTAACCGCAAGTACGCCTCCGGAGACAAGAGTATTGCGCAGGTGAGCGCTTCGGCTGCACGCGGCAAGGATGGCAAGGTTTACGTGGCGCTGGTGAATACCCACCCGAGCGATGCGGAAGAAGTAAACATCGCTGGAGTAGGCGACCGCAAGGCCAGCGCGCGCGTGCTGACTGCCAACGAGATGGATGCGCATAACACCTTCGCGAAGCCGGATGCGGTGAAACCGGCGCCCATCGCCGTTCAGGCCAGCGGCGGCAAGCTGACGGTGAAGATGCCTGCCAAGTCTGTCGTGGTGGTGGCAATCGGGGGCTGAGATGGAGAATATTTCTGTTCAGCGCCGCATGCTGCTGCGCACGGCGGCAGCCGGCGCGGTGCTGGCAACGGTCGGCGGTTGCGGCGGCGGTAGCGGAGCTTCCACGACCGCCTCCGCGCCAGTGGCAACGCCGCCGGTGGTGCCTCCGGTGGTGCCGCCCGCCGCCACGGTCGCCTTCACCAATGTATCGGTGCATGATCCGTCTGTGATCAAGGCCGCCGATACCTACTATGTGTTCGGGTCCCACCTGGCGGCGGCCAAGACCGTAGACTGGATGAACTGGACCAAGATTGCCGATGGCGTGAATGCCGGCAACCCATTGTTCAACAACGTCACCGTGGCCCTGGCCGAGACATTAAGCTGGGCGCAGACCGATACGCTGTGGGCTCCGGACGTGGCCAGGCTGGATGATGGCAAGTTCTACATGTACTACTGCGCTTGCAAAGGCGATTCGCCACGCTCCGCCCTTGGGGTTGCGGTGGCGGACAAGGTGGAAGGCCCTTACGTCAACAAACAGCTGTTGCTGAAGTCCGGCATGTGGGGTGAAGCCAGCCCCGATGGCACCATCTACGATGCGGCCAAACATCCGAACGTGGTCGACCCGAACGTCTTCCGCGATAGCGGCGGCAAGCTATGGATGGTGTACGGCTCATATTCGGGCGGCATCTTCATCATGGAGATGGACCCGGTCACCGGCCTGCCCAAGCCGGGCCAGGGTTACGGCAAGCACCTAATGGGCGGCAACCATGCGCGCATCGAAGGCGCGTATGTGTTGTATAGCCCCGACAGCAAGTACTACTACCTGTTCGTGTCGTTCGGCGGCCTGGATGCCAACGGCGGCTACAACATGCGCGTCGCCCGGTCCCTGAATCCGGACGGTCCTTACGTGGATGGGGCAGGCACCGACATGGCGGCCGTCAAGGCCAATCCGGCATTGCCGCTGTTCGACGACGCCAGCATCGCTCCGCACGGCCAGAAGCTGATGGGCAACCACCAGTTCATCCTGGCGAGCGGCGAGAGCGGTACTGCACTGGGCTATGTGTCGCCGGGCCATAACTCGGCTTACTACGACGCTGCAACAGGCAAGTACTTCCTGGTTTTCCATACCCGCTTCCCGGGGCAAGGAGAGGCGCACGAAGTGCGCGTGCACGAAATGTTCATCAATGCCGATGGCTGGCCGGTCGTCGCGCCCTTCCGCTACGTACCATCTTCGGCGGGGGTGACGGCCGCCGATGCCGCCGGCACGTATAAGGTGATCAACCACGGCAAGGACATTTCTGCGGCCATCAAGCAATCGCAGGCCGTTGTCCTGGCTGCAGGCGGTACCGTCAGCGGGGCGATGTCGGGTACCTGGGCGCACCAGGGCGGCAATCAGCTCAGCATCACGCTGTCTGACGGGACGACCTACAATGGGGTATTGTCGCGCCAGTGGAATGCCAATGCCGATGCCTTCGCGGTGACCTTCACTGTGCAGTCAAAGGCAGGCGTTTCGCTTTGGGGCGCGAGGACGGGGAGCTGAGTATGAGCAGATGGATCTTGGGTGCCGGTTTTCTGCTGGCGCTGCTGGCGCAGTTGGCGCAGGCGGGCCAGGTGAGCGTGCACGATCCGGTGATGGCGAAGCAGGGCGATACCTATTACCTGTATTCGACCGGGCCTGGCATCGCTTTCTACAGCTCGAAGGACATGCGGCACTGGAGGCCGGAAGGCCGCGTCTTCCCCGGCCATCCCGCCGCTGCCGCCAAGGCGGCGCCGGGCTTCGACGACCATGTGTGGGCGCCGGATATCCAGCATCACGACGGCAAGTACCTGCTGTATTACTCCGTCTCCGCATTCGGCAAGAATACTTCGGCTATCGGTGTGACCGTCAACAAGACGCTGGACCCTCGTTCGCCCGACTACAAATGGGAAGACCAGGGCATCGTCGTGCAATCGGTGCCGGGCCGCGACATCTGGAATGCGATCGATTCCAATGTGGTGGAAGACGAAAAAGGCAGCGGGTGGATGGCGTTCGGCTCGTTCTGGGGCGGCATCAAGCTGGTCAAGCTGAATGAAGCCTGGACGCGCCCGGCAGAGCCGCAAGTCTGGAGCACCATCGCAGCGCGGGAACGCCCGGCCTTTGTAAAGGATGACAGCGGCGGGCCGGCGGAAATCGAGGCGCCGTTCATCTTCCGCAAGAGCGGCTGGTATTACCTGTTCGTCTCATGGGGCCTCTGCTGCCAGAAGGAGAAGAGTACTTATCACGTCGTCGTCGGCCGCTCGCGCGCTGTCACCGGGCCATATCTGGACAAAGATGGCAAGGATCTGGCGCTCGGCGGCGGCTCGCTGGTAGTGCAGGGGAACGCGAAGTGGAAGGCGCTCGGCCACAACAGCGCATACACCTTCGACGGCAAGGACGTGATGGTGTTGCATGCTTACGAAACAGCCGACAAATACCTGCAGAAGCTGAAGGTCATGGAGATGCACTGGGATGGCGCCGGCTGGCCGATGGTCGACGCAGCGGAACTGGACAGCTACCGAAGCGTGCAACAATGAGACGGGGCCTTGTCGCGCTGCTGGCGGCTGGCGTCCCGTTCGCCGCGAGCGCCGCCGAACTGTTCCCGCTGCAGGACGTTCGTCTTCTTCCAAGCCCTTTCCTGCAAGCCCAGGAAACAAACCGCGGCTACCTGCTGGCGCTCGACGCGGATAGGTTGCTGGCGCCATTCCGCCGCGAGGCCGGCCTGCCGTTGCGGAAACCATCCTACGGCAACTGGGAATCCAGCGGCCTCGATGGCCATATGGGCGGCCACTACCTGTCGGCCCTGTCACTGATGTGGGCTGCGACGGGCGATGGCAGCGTGCGCGAACGCCTCGACTACTTCGTACAGGAGCTGAAGAAGGCACAGGCGCCGGGCGGCTACCTTGGCGGCATTCCCGGCGGACGGGAGGCATGGAACGACATCGCCCAAGGCAAGCTCCATGCCGACAATTTCTCGGTCAATGGCAGGTGGGTGCCCTGGTACAACCTGCACAAGATCGCTGCCGGCCTGCGCGACGCATGGCGCTACGCCGGCAACGAGGAAGCACGGCATATGCTGGTCAAATTCGCCGACTGGACGGTGTCCATGACCGATGCGCTGAGCGACGAGCAAATGCAGGCCATGCTGCGCGCCGAACATGGCGGCATGAACGAGGTGCTGGCCGACGTTTACCAACTGACCGGCGAGCAGCGCTATCTCGCCGCTGCCAAGCGCTTTTCCCACCAGGCGATCCTGCAGCCGCTCGCGGCGGGCCGCGACGAGCTGACCGGCCTGCACGCCAACACCCAGATCCCGAAAGTGATCGGCTTCGAACGCATCGCCGAACTGACCGGCGACCGGCAATGGCATGACGCCGCCAGCTTTTTCTGGCGCACCGTGCGCGAACGCCGTACTGTCGCCATTGGCGGCAACAGCGTCAAGGAGCACTTCCACGACGACAAGGACTTCTCTTCGATGAGCAGCGAGGTGGAGGGGCCGGAAACCTGCAACACCTACAATATGCTCAAGCTCACCGAACTGCTGTTCCAGCGCGATCCGGGTGCGGCATACGGCGACTACTACGAGCGCGCGCTATACAACCATATCCTGTCCTCACAGCATCCCGGGAGCGGCGGTCTGGTCTACTTTACGCCGATGCGCCCCAACCACTACCGCGTCTATTCGGAAGTGGACAAGGGTATGTGGTGCTGCGTCGGCTCAGGCATCGAGAGCCACGCAAAGTACGGTGAGTTCATCTATGCCCATGACGGCGACGCATTGCTGGTCAACCTGTTCATTCCCTCGCGCCTCGATTGGCGAGGGAAGGGCGTTATCCTGACCCAGTCCAACAGGTTCCCCGATCAGGCAAGCACCCGGCTGACGATCGACAGCGGCGGCAGGTTCACCCTGAAAGTCCGTTACCCCGGCTGGGTGGCGAAAGGCGCGCTGGCGGTACGCTTGAACGGCAAGGCGGTAGCGGTGCATGCGGCACCCGGCGGCTATGTCGAACTGGCGCGCGAATGGCGCAAGGGCGACACGGTTGACGTGCGCCTGCCGATGCGCACCACGCTGGAGCAAATGCCCGACAAGTCGAACTACTACGCCGTGCTGCACGGCCCCATCTTAATGGCGGCAAAGACTTCGCCTTTCCCCGGCGAGCGCCTGAACTTCATGGCCGACGACTCCCGCATGGGCCATATAGCGCAGGGCAAGGTCTGCCCGCAGGAGGCGGCGCCGGTGTTCGTCAGCGATCGCAAGGACTTCCTCGACAAATTCAAGGCGGTGCCGGGGCAGCCGCTGACGTTCACAGCGCCGGGACTGGTGCAGGGGGCGGGAGCGAATGCTGTGCGTTTCATTCCCTTCTTCCGCCTGCACGATTCCCGCTACATGATCTACTGGCAGCAAACCACGCCGGCCGAACTGGCCGGCATGCGCTCGAAGGCGGCCACCGCCGAAGCCGAACGCCTGGCGCTGGACGCCCGTACCATTGACCAAGTGGCACCCGGCGAGCAACAGCCTGAATCGGACCACTTCTTCAAAGGAGAGGGCGCCGACGCGGGACTGAACGGCACACGGCACTGGCGGCACGCCAGCGGGTGGTTCAGCTATCAACTGAAGGACCGCGAGGGAGCTGCGCGTATGCTGCGCCTGACCTTTTCCTCGGGCGATGCGGGCCGCAAGTTTGACGTGTTACTGAACGGCAGCCTGCTGCAGGAGGTCGCCATTGAGCGCAAGGGGGAGGCGTTCTACTCGCTGGACCTGCCGGTGCCGGCCGGCGCGGCCAGCGACGGCACGCTGGAAGTGAAGTTCGTCGCCCGTCCAGGTTCGGTGGCCGGTGGCCTGTATGGCCTGCGCCTGCTGCGATAATAAAATCGATATGGATCCTGCAAAAAAATGAATTAGATCGGCATGATGGATTCTCCTAATATTGACTTACTATAATTCAGGAGACCGGCATGACTGTCACCCGCAGGACTATTCTCGGCGGCGCGTTCGCCTTTGCTTTTGCTGCTTCGGGCAGCGTATTGGCGGCCAAGCCGCTGGTGATGGGCTTCTCCCAGGTGGGTGCGGAAAGCGAATGGCGCAGCGCCAACACCGCTTCCATCAAGGACGCCGCCAAGCAGGCCGGAGTTACCCTCAAGTTCGCAGACGCCCAGCAAAAGCAGGAAAACCAGGTCAAGGCGATCCGCTCCTTCATCGCCCAGCGCGTGGACGTGATTGCGTTTTCGCCGGTGGTGGAAACCGGCTGGGAAACCGTGCTGCGCGAAGCCAAGGCAGCCAGGATCCCGGTCATCCTGACCGACCGCGCCGTGAAGGTGGCGGACAAGTCTCTGTATGTGACCCTGATCGGTTCCGATTTCGTGGAAGAAGGCCGTCGTGCCGGCCGTTGGCTGGCCGATTACGCCGCCACGTCGAACAAGGCGGTATTGAACGTTGTCGAACTGCAGGGCACTGTCGGTTCGGCGCCGGCGCTAGACCGCAAGGCCGGCTTTGAGGAAGCCATCAAAGGCAACGCCAAGCTGAAGGTGATCCGCACCCAGACCGGTGAATTCACCCGCGCCAAGGGCAAGGAGGTGATGGAAGCCTTCCTTAAAGCCCACGGCAAGGACATCAACGTGCTGTATGCGCACAACGACGATATGGCGATCGGCGCCATCCAGGCCATCGAGGAAGCGGGCCTGAAACCAGGCAAGGACATCATCATCGTTTCCATCGACGGTGTGAAGGGCGCCTTCCAGGCCATGATCGCCGGTAAGTTGAATGTATCGGTTGAATGCAGTCCCCTGCTTGGTCCGCAGTTGATGAAGGCGGCGCAGGACGTCGTCGCCGGCAAGCCTGTGGCGCCACGCATCGTGACCGAGGAGCGCGTATTCCCGGCGGAAGTGGCGGCAAAAGAACTCCCTAACCGGAAATACTGATGGCCAGCGCAGCGGCGGCGCCGGTGCTTGAGCTATCCGGCATCCATAAGGCGTTCCCGGGCGTGAAGGCGCTGAGCGGGGCGGGGCTACGGCTCTACCCTGGCGAGGTGCATACGCTGATGGGGCAGAATGGGGCGGGCAAGTCGACCCTGATCAAGGTATTGACCGGCGTGCATGCGCCGGACCAGGGCAGCATCTCGCTTGATGGCCGGACGATACGTCCCCGATCCACGCTGGATGCGCAGGAGCTGGGTATCTCCACGGTCTACCAGGAAGTGAACCTGTGCCCGAATTTGTCGGTGGCCGAGAATATTTTCATCGGCCGCTATCCGCGCAAATGGGGCATGGTCGATTGGAGCGGCATGCGGGCGCGCGCTGCTGCCTTGCTGCGCGAGCTGGAGATCGACATCGACGTGGGTGCGCCATTGTCGCGCTACCCGTTGGCGATCCAACAGATGGTGGCTATCTCACGGGCCTTGAATATTTCGTCGCGCGTGCTGGTGCTCGACGAGCCTACCTCGAGCCTCGACGAAGCGGAGGTACAGCTGCTGTTCCGCGTGCTGCGCCGCCTGCGCGGGCAGGGCATGGCGATCTTGTTCGTTACGCACTTCCTTGACCAGACCTATGCGATTTCGGACCGCATCACGGTGATGCGCAACGGTGAGCGGGAGGGGGAGTATGCCGCCGCCGGGCTGTCGCGCCTGGCACTGGTAAACAAGATGATCGGCAAGCCAACGGATGCCGTCGACGCGGCCGGGGGCGGCGACGTGGCGGCGGCGCGCGGGGAGGGCCCGAATGGCCCGAATGACCCGAATGTCCCGAATGGCGCTGCGGCGGCGCGCGTGGTCCTGGAGACGCGCGCACTCGGCCGCAAGGGTGTCCTGCAGCCGGTGGACATGCAAGTGCGCGAGGGCGAGGTGCTTGGCCTGGCGGGCCTGCTTGGTGCCGGCCGCACCGAGCTGGCACGGCTGCTGTTCGGCGCGGACCGCGCGGACAAAGGCGATGTCGCGATTGGCGACAAGGCATACGGTACGTTTGCAAACCCGCGCCAGGCGATTGCCGCCGGCATCGGCTTCTGCTCGGAAGACCGCAAGCTGGAAGGCGCGATCCTGTCGCTCTCCTTGCGCGAAAACCTGGTACTGGCGCTGCAAGCGCGCCAGGGGATGTTGCGCGCCATCCCGATGCAGCGCCAGCGCGAGCTGGCGGATGAATACGTCAAGGCGCTCGGCATTCGTACCGCCAGCATCGAGACGCCGATTGGAACGCTCTCGGGCGGCAACCAGCAGAAGGTATTGCTGGCACGCTGGCTGGCGACCGATCCGCGCTTGATGATCCTGGACGAACCAACGCGCGGCATCGATGTGCGCGCCAAGCAGGAAATCATGGATTACGTCACGACACTTTGCAAGCGCGGCATGTCGCTGCTGTTTATCTCGTCCGAGCTGCCCGAAGTGCTGCGCTGCAGCGACCGCATGATCGTCATGCGCGACCGCGCGGCGTGCGGCGAGTACCGGCGCGGCGAGCTCGATGAAACCACGGTGCTGCGCGCCATCGCAGGGGAGGGCGCATGACGCATAACGCTGCCACTCCCGCCGCGGTCCACGCCTCCGCCACAGCATCCGCAAGCTCGGCCGCGCAGGGCATGGCGGCGCGTCTATCGGCCCACCCTCTGGCGCGTCCTCTCGGTGCGCTGCTCGTGCTGCTGCTGGTTAATCTGTTCGCCGTTCCCGGCTTCTTCCACCTGGAAGTGAAAGACGGCCATTTGTATGGCGCCGTGGTCGACATCCTGAACCGGGCAGCGCCCTTGATGCTGGCCGCGACAGGCATGACCATCGTTATCGCCATGCGCGGCATCGACATCTCGGTCGGCGCCGTGGTGGCGCTGGCAGCGGCCGTGGCCTGCACCATGGTAGCCGCCGAGCAGCCGCTATGGCTGGCCTTCGCCGCCGCACTGGGCGCCGCCCTGCTATGCGGTATCTGGAATGGCCTGCTGGTGGCCGGCCTTGGCCTGCAACCCATCGTCGCCACCCTGGTCCTGATGGTGGCCGGGCGGGGGCTGGCGCAACTGGTCACCGACGGCCAGATCATCACCGTCTACCGCGATGATTTCTTTGTGCTGGGCAGCGGCTACCTGCTCGGACTGCCGGTCGCGCTGTACGTCGCGCTGACGGTGGTGGCTGGCGCCGCGCTGGCCATGCGCAAGACGGCCCTGGGCCTGTTCACGCAAGCGGTCGGCATCAATCCGGTCGCGGCGCGCCTGGCCGGCGTGCGCGCCGGCGCCCTGGTCTTCGCCAGCTACGCCTGCTGCGCCGTATGCGCCGGCCTGGCAGGGCTGATCATCAGCTCCAACATCAAGAGCGCCGATGCCAATAACGCCGGCCTGCTGCTGGAACTGGACGCCATCCTCGCCGTCACGCTGGGCGGCACCTCGCTGGCCGGCGGTAAATTCAACCTGGTGGGCAGCGTGATCGGCGCGCTGATCATCCAGACCCTTACCTATACCGTTTATTCCCTCGGCGTGCCGCCGGAAGTCAACCTCGTCGTCAAGTCGGCGGTGGTGTTCGCGGTCTGCCTGTCGCAAAGGAGCAAGGCATGACGCGCGCCCCGTACTTCACATCCCTGGTCACGGTCGGCCTGCTGCTGGTCTTGCTGGTGGCGGGCGGTATCGCCTATCCGGGCTTCCTGTCTTTGCAGGTGATGCTCAATCTTCTGATCGACAACGCCTTCCTGCTGGTGATCGCCATCGGCATGAGCTTCGTCATCCTCTCCGGCGGCATCGACTTGTCGGTCGGCTCCGTGCTGGCGCTCAGCACCATGGTTGCCGCCTGGCTTTTGCACGCCGCGCATTGGCCGCCTGCGGCCGTCATGGTGGCGGTGCTGTTGATGGGTGTCGTGTTCGGTGCCGGCATGGGCGCGTTGATCCACTTCTTCCGCCTGCAGCCTTTCATCGTAACCCTGGGCGGCATGTTCCTGGCGCGCGGACTGTGCTACCTGATCAGCGTGAACTCGATTCCCATCGAAGACCCGGCCTTCGTCGCCATTTCACAGGCGCAGGTCGGCATCTTTGACGGCTTCGTTTCGCCCGGTGTGGTGATCGCGCTGGTGTTGCTGGCCGTGGCGATGGTGGTGGCGCATATGACGCCTTTTGGCCGCGCCGTCTACGCGGTCGGCGGCAACGAACAATCGGCGCAGATGATGGGATTGCCGGTGGGGGCCACCAAGGTTGCCGTGTACGCCATCAGCGGCGGTTGCGCTGCGCTGGCGGGACTGCTGTTCGCGTTCTACATGTTGTCCGGCTACGGCCAGCACGCGCAAGGCACCGAGCTGGATGCGATTGCGGCCGTGGTGATCGGCGGCACGCTGCTGACCGCCGGCTATGGCTACGTGGCGGGCGCGCTCACCGGCGTGCTGGTACTGGGCGCGATCCAGACCCTGATCGTATTCGACGGCACGCTCAGTTCATGGTGGACCAAGATCGTGATCGGCGTGTTGCTGTTTGCATTCTGCGCGCTGCAACGGCTGCTGGCCTGGAAACAGAAAAACTAAAAGGAGACTACGTGTTCAAAAAATCAGCCCTCGCCTCAGCACTGGCGACGATGTGTACCCTGGCGCAGCCGGCCAATCCGCTTGTAACGAACATCTTCACCGCCGATCCGGCCGCGCTGGTCGACGGCAATCGCGTCTACCTGTACGTCGGCCACGACGAAGCCGCGCCCGACGGCAAGGATTACCTGATGCGGGAATGGCGCGTGCTGTCGTCCTGCGACATGAAAAACTGGACCGACATGGGTTCGCCGCTGAACGTGAAGACCTTCAAGTGGGCCAAGGCCGATGCCTGGGCTGCCGATATCGCCAAGCGCAACGGCAAGTACTATTTCTACGCGCCGGTCGAACACGACGCGAGCAAGCCGGGCAAGGCGATCGGCGTGGCGGTGTCGGATAAGCCGACCGGCCCCTTCGTCGATGCGCGCGGCAGCGCCCTGGTGAGCAACGACATGACCAGGGAAAGCGATATTCCGTGGGACGACATCGATCCAGCGGTGTTCATCGACAAGGACGGGCAGGCTTACCTCTACTGGGGCAACCGCGTGCTGAAGTACGCCAAGCTGAAACCGAACATGATCGAGCTCGATGGCCCGATCCACACCGTGGGCATCGACAACTTCACGGAAGCGGCCTACCTGCACCGCCGCGACAAGACCTACTACCTGACGTACTCGCGCAATTTTCCCGAGGAGACCGCCTACGCGACAGGTCCAAGCGCCACCGGCCCCTGGACTTTCCGCGGCAAGATCATGGACATGAACAAGGTGGTCAAGACCATCCACCAGGCGGTGATCGACTTCAACGGCAAGTCCTACATCTTCTACCACAACGACAAGCTGCCGGGCGGCGGCGAATTCCGCCGTTCGGTGGCGGTGGAAGAACTGCGTTACAACCCGGACGGCACCATTGCCTTCATCCCGCAAACGGTGGCAGGACCTGCCGCCAATCCTGCGCCGGGCTGCCAATGAAGCGCGACTTATTGGTCGATAACGGCGGTGGTATCATGCCCCGCATGACTACCCCGAATCCGAACTGGTTCCTGAAGGCGAGGTTGAAAACCCGTCAACTGTTGCTGATGATCGCGCTGGATGAGCACCGCAACATTCACCGCGCGGCGGAGGAACTGCACATGACGCAGCCCGCCGCATCAAAGCAGCTCAAGGACCTGGAGGACATGCTGGACGTGAAGCTGTTCGAGCGCCTGCCGCGCGGAATGGAGCCGACGCTATACGGTGAAACCATGATCCGCCATGCCCGCATGGCCCTCACCAGCCTGGCCCTGGCGCACGACGATATCGTGACGCTGAAGGCCGGCCTGTCCGGCCAGGTGGAAGTGGGTGTGATCATGACGCCGGCGATGAACCTGCTGCCCAACGCCATCACCCGCGTGAAAAAGGAAGCGCCGCTGCTGCGCATAGGCGTGCAGGTGGAGGCCAGTAATGTGTTGATGGAGCTGCTCCAGCGCGGTACGCTGGATTTCATGATCGGCCGCATCCTGGAAAAGGAAAGCACGGCGGGGCTGGTGTATGAAGAATTGACCGAGGAACCGGCATGCGCCGTGGTGCGGACAGGGCACCCGCTGCTGGAGCGCGAGAAGCTGCAGTTGAAGGATATCGCCGACCGGCCGTGGATATTGCCGCCGCAGGGCAGCATCCTGCGCCACCGCTGCGACATGATGTTCCGCCGCGCCGGCCTGGAGCCGCCGGTTGACGTGGTGGACACCACCTCCCAATTGCTGATCACGGCGCTGCTGCAAAAGACCGATGCCCTGCACGTGATGCCGGTGGAAGTGGCGCGTTACTACGCCGACCTGAATGTGCTGTCGATCCTGCCGCTGGAGCTGCCGTTCCGCATGGATGCCTTCGGCATCATCACCAAGGCCGACCACCTGATGTCGCCTGGCGCCAACCTGCTGTTGCAAGCCGTGCGCAGCGCGGCGAAAGAGCTGTACTGAGTCAGCCGAAGGCGTTGGCCGGCAATCCCGGCACGTCGATGCGGGCGCTGAACAGGGCGCCCGCCAGCGGTTCCTGCGCCAGCTGCTCGACGGACAGGCCTTCGCGCGCGGTGGTGATGTACAGCGTGCGCAGGTCTTTGCCGCCGAAGGCCAGCGAGGCGGGATGCGATGTCGGTAACGGCACTTCCGCCAGCAGTTCGCCCTCCGGGCTGAAGCGGCAGACGCGTTTTCCGCCCCAGGTCGCAACCCAGATGCAGCCTTCGCTGTCCGCCTGCATGCCGTCCGGCGAGCCGCCGCCGGTATGGCGGCGCCAGGTTTCGCGCGCGCCCAGGCTGCCGTCCGCGGCCAGCGGATAGCGGTAGGTCAGGTCGAGGAAACTGTCCGAGTGGTACAGGGCGCTGCCATCCGGTGCGAAAGTCGGGCCGTTGCAGATGTGGTAGCCCTGGTCGGCCACGTGCAGGCTGTGGTCCTGGTCAAGGCGGAACAGTTTGCCGACCGGTTGCCGGTAATCGGTATTGTGCATGGATCCCAGCCACAAGCGGCCGTGCGGATCGACCTTGGCGTCGTTCAGGCGCTGGCCCGCGGCGCCGTCGACCACCTGCACCACCGGCTCGATGCGCAGCTCCGGCTCCAGCCAAAGGCGCACCACGCTATCGTGCAAGCCAGCCATGAAGCCATCGCCGTCGCGGCGCGCTACCAGCCAGCAGATATAGTCAGGCAGCAGCCAGCTACGGTGCTCGTGGGCGGCGGCATCCCACGCATGCAGGATGCAACGCTTAAGGTCGACAAACAGCAGGCGCTCTTGCGCCGGCAGGTAAAGCGGACCTTCGCCCAGCTCGGCGGCGAGGGGCAGGACGCATTGGGCGGGATAGGATTTCATCCTTGCATTCTATGCGGCAGTGGCGGGATGGCGCGATGCATTTTTTCAGCCCAGCTATAACAAATTTGGCATGGGTGACGATTGGAGAGAATCAAACGCGTTTTCGCGCACTAGAATGGAATCACCCAACCAAAGTGTTTAGCCCGCCCCTGGCGGGCTCTTTTTTTGCCGGCGCGGCTTAGTGGCGAACGTTAAGGCCGGTGTAGGCGGACAGCATCACGTGCTGGCTGTCGCCGCTGTCCGCAGGCGCGGGCGCGGCAGCGGCCGGCGTTTGCCCGGCGGGTGCTTTATTGATCTCGTCGATAATGTGCTGCATGTCCGCGTTGAGCGCCGGATTGTCCTTATTCAGCGTAATGCCGCGCTGGAGATGCTCCAGTGCCGCGGATAGCTCATCCTTGACCAGGCTGCGCAAGCCGCGGCCGAAATGATGCAGCGCGTTGTCGTGGTCCAGGTCCTCCAGCGGCTGCATGGTTTCCGCCGCACGCGCACCATTCCCGGTCGAGAGGTACAGCATGCCAAGCTGGAAGCGCGCAATGGCCAGCTGCGGGTCGGCCACCAGCGCCATTTCCAGGGCCTGGATGGCGCGCTCGTGCAGTTGCAGCGAGGCGTAATGTGCACCGAGCAGCAGCAGCACCGGCGCGCTGGCGTCGGGGCGGCCGCCTGCTTCTTTCAGGTAGGCCAGCGCGGAGCCGGAATCGTTGTTGCGGTCGGCCTCCAGCGCCAGCTGCATCAGTTCGGTTTGATCCAGGATGGACAGGACAGGGTTGTTCATGACGGGTTTCCAGTCGAATCGATTAACGGCGCGGCGCTGCCCGATGGCGCGCCATGAAGGTGGACAGGTATTGTTTCAGGCTTGGCCCACCTTCCGCGGGCTGCTGCTCCAGGATGCCTTGCATCAGGCTCGCGGCTTGTTGGCCCTGGCCTGCCATGCGCAGCATGTGCGCCTTGGCGAAGCCTGCCCCGAAGTCCTGCGGGTTCAGCCTTTCGGCAGCCGCCAGCGCCAGGCGCGCTTCGTCCAGGCGGTTCTCAAGCACCAGCAGGGCAGCCAGCCCGCCATGCGCGTCGGCATACTCGCTGTCCACCGCGCCGGCGCGACGGAAGCTGCGTTCGGCCTCCAGCGGCTGGCCGGCAATCAGTTGCACCCAGCCCAGCGCGAGCAAGGTCGCCGGATGGTCGGGCATGTTGTCAGCGGCGCGCTGCAAGCAATCTAGCGCGGCACCCACATCCTGCTGGTACAAATGGGCCAAGCCCTTGCCGAGCCAGGCACGGCCATAGTCCTGACGTTGCGCCAGCACCTGGTCGAAGCTGGCCAGCGCCGTTTCGATGTCCAACTGTTCCAGGGCCAGGCTGCCGCGCACGGTATGCCCATCGACATTGTCCGGCTTGTCGGCCAATGCAGCTTCGGCGTTGGCGCGCGCCTGGTCGGCGGCTCCCAGGTCGAGGTAGAGCAGGGACAGATAGGCTTGGCCGTCGGCGTCGTCGCCGGCGGCGTCCCATTGCTCGGCCACTGTCACCGCCTGCTCCAGGTCGCCGAGTTGGTGGTAGCAGTTGGCCAGGTAACGCACGTTGGCCGGACCGGACAGGCCCGCCGCCGCGGCGGAACGGAATTGGGCTGCCGCCGCTTCATACCGGCCTTGGTAAAACAGGGCAAGACCGCAATTGTGCTGCCATGCCGCCGAAACCGCGCCGCCCGCCAGCAGGCGCTGGTATGCGTGCGCCGCGTCGGCGAAGCGATGCTGCGCCAGATAGACAGCGGCGATGCGCGACTGCAGCTCGGCGCTGTCCGGCGCCAGCGATGCCGCGTGCTGGAAGCTGGCCAGCGCATCGTCGAACCGGCCAGCCTGCTGCTGCAGGTCGCCGAGGTCGGTCAGCAAGGGAATATTGTTCGGGTCGGCTTGCAGGTAGCCGGTGAAGCGCGCCAATTTGGCGGAGAGTTCCTGTGGGGTCAACATGACAACCGCTTACAAACTAAAGGGATAGTCGGCAATTCTACAACATCGCCCATATCAAATCAGTAATTTCCGTTGGCTGGACCAAGCGCTTCTTCATTGGGAGAGCGTTGTTCCGGATGAAAGATTCAAAGGTAAACTCTATTTCAATGCATAAACTTTCTTTCCGCTCGTGCTATGATCTTGCGCTTTATGTAACGTGAATTCGTCGTTGGAGCGTGCGCAGTGGATGTGAATGCAGTGGCTGGGGTCGGTCTGCAGAATGACCTGAAGCAGATGGAGAGCATCAGCCAGAACCTGGCCAATGCGGTGACTCCGGGGTACAAGAAACAGGTGGTGACAGGCACGTCGTTCCAGGTCCAGCTCACCCAGCTGGCGCAAGGCGGGCAGTTGTCCTTGTCGCTGCCGCAGCTGAACCAGGTGGCGATCGATGCCAGTGCCGGGCGCTTGCGCGCAACGCGCGACGAGCACGATGTGGCGATCGAGGGCGTCAGCTTCTTCGAACTGTCGACGCCGGATGGTGCGGCCTATACCCGCCAGGGCAAGCTGCGGGTGGACGTCAACGGCCGCCTGGTCGGCGACCAGGGCCTGCCTTTGGTCGGCAGCGGCGGCCCGGTCATGCTGAGCAATTCCCCCTTCACCATCGAGGCCAATGGCGATGTGCGCCAGGACGGCCGCGTGGTCAGCCGCCTGAAGCGGGTGCGCTTTGAGCAGGCCGCGCAGCTGCAAGCACTGGGGCAGGGCATGTATGGGGCCGGCGCCGCCCGCATCGCCGATGCGAACAGTTCCGAGCCGCTGAAACTGGGCTTCCAGGAAGCCTCCAATGTCGATTCGGCGCGCGAAATGGTGCGCCTGAACGAAACCGTGCGCCATTTCGAGGCCATGACCCGTGTGGTGCAAGGCTACGACGACATGCTCGAAAAAACCATCCGTAAGCTGGGAGATTTCTAAGTCATGAACGATTCGATGTACATCGCCGCCACCGGCATGCAGATGCAGCAGGCCAGTGTGGACACCATTGCCAACAACCTGGCCAACGTCAGCACGCCGGGCTTCAAGAAGGCGCGCGTCAGCTTCCAGGACCTGGTCTACCGCGACCTGGGGGCGGCACGCAGCACGGAAGCCAATGCGCCTGCCTTGTGGCAGGGCAGCGGTGTCGGCATGGCCGGCATCGTCAAGAGTTTTGCCGGCGGCGAGCTGAAGCCGACCGGCCAGGCGCTGGATTTCGCCATCCGCGGCGATGGCTTCTTCGAGGTGACGGCGGCCGATGGCAGCCCGGCATTTACCCGCGGTGGTTCCCTGGTGGTGGACCGCGAGGGCTACCTCGCCACCAGCGACGGCTACCAGCTGCGCCCGGCCATCCAGGTTGGCAGCGATGCGCGCGACCTGTCCGTGTCGGCGGCCGGCATCGTGACCGCGCGCCTGGCCGGGCAGGCCGCCCCGAGCGAACTGGGACGGCTGGAACTGGCGCGCTTCGCCGATGCCTCGGGCCTGGTGGCCATGGGCGGCAACCTGTACCGCCCGAGCGAAGCGTCGGGCGATGCGATGTACGGCGCTGCGGGCGAAGGCGGCCTGGGCACCGTGGCACAGGGTTTCCTGGAAGGTTCCAACGTCAGCCTGGTGGACGAGATGGTGAGCCTGATGGTGGCCCAGCGCGCTTACGAAA
Organism: Duganella sp. CF458; assembly: GCF_900113115.1. GTDB lineage: Bacteria > Pseudomonadota > Gammaproteobacteria > Burkholderiales > Burkholderiaceae_D > Rugamonas. Next base: position 76,696 of record NZ_FOOF01000021.1, read on the forward strand.
GCAGCGTCAAGGTGATCCAGGCGTCGGACGAAATGCTCGCCATGAGCAACAACCTGCGCAAGTAAGCCATGCGCGCCCTGCTGTGCGCGGCCGTGCTGGCCTGGCCCGGCCTGGCGGCTGCGGCCGTGCTGGAGCTGCACGAGCAGGTGCTGGTGTCGCAGCCGCGCGTACGGCTGGCCGACCTGGCGGACATCGCAGGCGAGGATGCGGGCCGCTTGCGGCAGCTCGATCTTGGCGCTGCGCCGCGGATCGGCTATGTGCAGCGCTGGACGCGCAACGCGCTGGCGGAAATGATCCGGCGCCGCGCCGGCGCGGCCGTTGAATGGCGCGGCGCGCAGCAGGTGCAGTTGCGCACCGCGGCGCGGCTGGTCGATGCCGACGCCATGCTGGCGCTGGCGATGCAGGTCATGGATGAGGCGTACGGCGCCGCTGGCGCTTTGCAGCTGGCACCGCAGGCGCGTCCGGTTGAAGTGGAAGCGCCGCGCGATGCGCAGCTGGTGGCGCGGCCCCTGGCGGGGCGCCAGCTGGCGCCGCGCATGGAAGTATGGCTGGACCTGGTATGGCAGGGAACGGTGTACCGCTCGATGCGGGTGCCGCTGTCGGTACAGGCGCCGCGCGAACTGCTGGTGGCGCGCCGCGACCTGGCGGCGGGCGAGACGGTGCAGGCTGCGGATTTTGTGCGGCAAACGGCGGACGCCGCGCTGCTGGGTGGTCCGGCGGCGCAGGCGCTGCCGGCAAGCTGGCGCATGCGCCAGGCTTTGCGCGCGGGACAGGCGCTGGCGGCCAGCCAGCTGCTGGCCCCGCACGCGGTGCGGCGCGGCGAACAGGTGCAGGTGCTGTGGCAGGAGGGCGTTTTGCGCATCGAGCGGGCCGGCACGGCCTTGGCCGATGCGGCGCCGGGCGAACGGTTGGCGGTAAGGATGGCAGGCGGTGCGGAGTTTTCCGGCCGCGTGGAACTGGATGGAACGGTGCGGGTTGACCGCAATTGAAGGAGATTGTGTTGCGAGCAGTTTTGAAGGGAATGCTGTTGCTGGTGCTGCTGGCAGGCGCGCCGGCACGGGCCGACAGCCTGTACCAGCCGCAAAGCTACCAGCCGCTGACGTCGGATCTGCGCCAGCGCAGGGTGGGCGACCTGGTCACGGTGATGGTGTACGAGAACGCCAGTGCCAGCAGCAGCGCGAACACGCGCGCCGGCCGCAATGCGCAGGCCAGCCTCGACGCGCAAGTGCCCAACGGCCGCGCATATGGCGCCGGCATCCAGGCCAACAACGAGATGGACGGCCATGGCACGACGCAGCGCGCCGGCAAGGTGCTGGCGCAGTTGACCGTCAGCGTGCGCGAGATCGCGCCGAACGGCGACTTGCTGGTCAGCGGAACCCAGCTGCTCGACATCAATAACGAGCGCCAGACCATCACGCTGGAAGGCCGCGTGCGTCCGCAGGACATCTCGGACACCAATGTCGTGCTGTCGACCCGCGTGGCCGATGCGCGCATCAGCTATGCCGGCCAGGGCGACCTGGCGGACCGCCAGCGCCCGGCCTGGTGGCAGCGCCTGCTGAACCTGTTCGGAGTGTAAGCATGCGGGTCAAACATTGGATCTGGCTGCCGCTGGCGGCGCTGGCGCTGGCCCTGCCGGCGCACGCCGACCAGGTACGCATCAAGGACCTGGGCAAGATGGAAGGCTGGCGCGAGAACGCCTTGTCCGGCTACGGCCTGGTGACCGGCCTGGCCGGCACCGGCGATTCGCCGCGCAACAAGGCCACCCGCCAGTCGATCGCCAATATGCTGGCGCGCTTCGACCTGCAGGTGGCCGCCGACGACGTCCAAAGCCGCAACGTGGCGGCGGTGATGGTCACCGCTTCGCTGTCGCCGTTCGGCCGTCCCGGCGACACGCTGGACATCACCGTCACCTCGCTGGGCGATGCGCGCAGCCTGGTGGGCGGCACGCTGATGCTGGCCCCGCTGAAGGGCGCCGACGGCCGCATTTACGCGCTGGCGCAGGGCGCGCTGACGGTGGGCGGCTACAAGTACGACATGAACGGCAACGTGATCCAGAAGAACCACCCGACCGTCGCTTCGGTGCCGGGCGGCGCCACCATCGAGGCCGGCGTGCGCAGCCAGATGATGAGCGAGCGCAACACGGTGACCTTCGTGCTGGCCGAATCGGACTACACCACGGCCACCCGCGTGGCGGACGCGATCAACGCGCGCCTGGGGGCGGGCCTGGCGCAGGCGCAGGATGCGGCCGGGGTCGAAGTCACGGTGCCGGCCGGCCGCCGTGCGCGCCTGGCGGACTTCATGGCGGCATTGGAGAACGTGACCGTGGAGCCGGACCGCCGCGCGCGCGTGGTCATCAACGAACGCACCGGCACCGTGGTGGCGGGCGGCGACGTACAGATCGCCAAGGTGGCGGTATCGCAGGGCGACCTGAAGGTATCGATCAGCACCGACAACACGGTATCGCAGCCGCTGCTGGTCAGCCGCGCCGGTCCCGGCGTGCAGACCATGGCCGTGGCCAACAGCCGGGTCGAGGTGACCGAGCAAGGCGGCGCCGGCTATGTGGCTCCGCGCGCCACCACCGTGGCCGAACTGGTGGAGGCGCTGGCACGGGCCCGCACCAATGCGCGCGACATCATTTCCATCCTGCGCGCCGTGAAGGCGGCAGGTGCCCTGCACGCCGACCTGGTGGTGCAGTAAGCCGTACAACAAAGGAGTCAACGTGGTTTCCAACATCGACAGTACCACCGGCCTGCTCAGCATGGCGCTGGATGCCGCCGTTTTGCGCCAGCAAGCCATTGCGCAGAATATCGCCAACGCCAACACGCCGGGCTACCAGCGCATCGGCGTCAGTTTCGAAAGCCGCATGGCGGCGCTGGCCGACGGCCATGGCCAGGTGCGCGCGCCGTCGCTATCCGAGCTGGCCGCCTATCGTCCGCGCCTGGAAGTGGCGGCGCCGGGCGGCAGCGGGCAGGCCGTCTCGCTGGACGAAGAAATGGCGCAGCTGTCGCAAACCACGCTGCACCACCAGGCCTTGCTGAAAGCCCTGGACAAGCACATGGCCCTGATTTCCATGGCCGTCAACGAAGGGAAACGATAATGGCTGATTACCAGTCGGCGTTCCAGATCAGCGCCAGCGGCATGGCGGTGGAAAAGCTCAGGCTCGACATCACCGCGGCCAACCTGGCGAACATGAATTCGGCGGCGCCCAGCGCGGCGGCGGCCTACCAGCCGCTGCGCGTGGTGAGCCAGGCGCGCCCGCTGGAGTTCGCCCGCCAGTACGGGCTGGCGCTGGCCGGCGGCGGTGCCGGCGTGCAGGCCGTGGTGCCGCAAGCGGTGGCGCCGCGCCTGGTGTACGAGCCGGGCCACCCGTATGCCGATGCCAAAGGCATGGTGGCCTACGCCGGCGTCAACCACACCGCGGAGATGCTGAACCTGAACACGGCGCTGCGCGCCTACGAAGCCAATATGGCGGCCTTCTCCGCGGCCCGCACCATGGCGGCGCGCACGCTGGAACTGGGAGGCAAGTGATGAGCGCAGAGGCAATTGCAGCCATCGGCGCGGTAGAGCCATCGGTGGCGCTGGCCGCGCCCCAGCCCGCCGGCAGCGGCGCGCTGGCGGCGCCGGGCTTCGGCGACTGGCTGGCGCACGAGGCGGCCCAGGTCAACGCCAGCCTGGCGCTCGCCGAGAACGACGTGCGCCGCCTGGCGAGCGGGCAAGTGCAGAACCTGCACGAAGTGATGATCCATCTTGAAGAAGCCAAGCTATCCTTCCAGCTGCTGGCCCAGGTGCGCAACCGCGTGCTGGAGGCTTACCAGGAAGTGATGCGCATGCAGGTCTAGGAGTAATGAGTTGAACGCATTGAAGGATAACTGGCGCAGCCTGGGCGCCGGCGCACGCACCGGCGTGCTGGCAGGCATGTTGTTGATCGTGCTGCTGGTGGGCAGCCTGGCGTGGTGGGTCTACCGGACCGACTACCAGGTGCTGTTTGCCGACCTGGCGCCGGCCGACGCCGCCGCCATGACGGCCGAACTGGACAAGCTGAAGACGCCCTACCAGCTGGGCGGCGAAGGCCGCACCATCCTGGTGCCGCACGATATGGTGTACAAGACCCGCCTCAAGCTGATGGGCAAGGAGCTGCCGCTGCGCGGCTCGGTCGGTTTCGAAGTCTTCAACAATGCCGACTTCGGCATGACCGACTTCGTGCAGAAGGTGAACTACCAGCGCGCGGTCCAGGGCGAACTGCAGCGCACCATCCTGGCCATCGACGACATCCAGTCGGCGCGCGTGCACCTGGCGGTGCCGGAGCAGGGCCTGTTCAAGCGCAGCGCAACGCGCGCCAAGGCTTCCGTCACGCTGGGCATGAAGGAGGGCCGCCGCCTGGGCGAAGAACAGGTGGCCGGCATCCAGCGCCTGGTGGCCGCTTCGGTGGCCGACCTGACCGTGGCCGACGTCACCGTGCTGGACCAGCATGGCGTGGCGCTGACGCGCGTGGCCGGCGGCGATGCGGCCGAAGCGGCTGCCAGCGGCCAGCTGGACGCCAAGCGCGGCAACGAAGACTACCTGCTGAAGAAGGTCAACCGCGTGCTGGAACAGACCTTCGGCCCCGGCGCGGCCGTGGCCAGCATCGACCTGGCGCTGAACATGGACCAGAGCAAGGTGACCATGGAGCAGGTGCTGCCGGGCCAGGGCGCCAATGCCGGCCTGATGGTGCGCGAGCGGCGCGTCAGCAGCGAAGGCGAGGGCGGCCAGAATGGCGCGGCCAAGGCGCCTGGCACCAATACCACCGAAGCCGACTACCAGGTCGGGCGCCGGGTCGAGCAGCTGAACGTGGCCAGCGGCGGCGTGCGCCGCATGACGGTGGCGGTGCTGGTGCGCCAGTCGCTGAACGAGGACCAGGTCGAAAAACTGAAGGAAGTGGTGGCCCTGGCCGTCGGCCTGAACCGCGAACGCGGCGATGCGCTGGTGCTGTATTCGATGCAGCAGTTCGGCAGCCTGCCCGACAGCCTGCCGACGCCGGTGGCGGCGAGCGCCTTGCCGGCCGCGGCCGGCGCGCCGGCCGACGCGGCGCCGCGGGCCGCGCAAGCTGCGGGCATGCCAGTGAAGTGGGTGCTGGCCGCCTTGGCAGCCGGCGTGCTGCTGGTGGGCGCAGTGCTGCTGGCGGGGCGCCGCCGCAGCGCCGCCGGCGCACCGGCGCAGCTTGACGCCGCCGCGCGCGAGCGCCTGCTGCTGGATATCCGCCACTGGATCGACACGCCGGCCGCCACCTCCGTGGAGCGCCAATGAACGGGCATAAGCAAGCGGCCGCCGCGCTGCACGGCTTGAGCACGGCGGACCGCGAAACCATGCTGGCCGAGCTGCCTGGCGCCGACCAGGACATCCTGCGCGGCTACCTGGCGGAACTGGCGGAACTGGGCTTTGCTGCGGCGCCGCTGCGCGCTGCCGCGGCAACGCCGGCCGACCAGGTGCGCGCTGCCGATGCCGCCACGCTGTACGCCCTGCTGGGACAGCAGCCGGCCGGGCTGGTGGCGCAATTCCTGCGCCTCGATGCCTGGCCGGCCGGCGCCGCGCTGCTGGCGCTGTTTCCGGCGCCGCAGCGCGAGCAGATCGTTGCGCTGCGGGAGCAGGGCGGCCCGGTGCCGCCGGCGCTGGCGCGCGCCCTGGTCGAACAACTGGCGGGCAGCCTGCCCGCCGCCGCCGCATTGCCATGGTGGCGCGGCGCCTGGCAGAAAGCCAAGGCATGGACAGCATAATCCGCGCCCCTGCCGTGGCCGGCAAGCCGCGCCGCCTGCATGCGCCGGGCACGCCGCACCTGGTCGACAGCAAGGTGCCGGCTGCGGCCGAGGCTCAGGCGCCGGCGCCTACGCCGCTGCCTTTAGCGCCGGCAGCGGCGCCGGCGGCCGTACTGGCGGCAGCCGCCATCGCCGAGGCGAGCGCGCGCCTGGAAGCGGAGCGGCAGGCCTGGAAGGCGCAGGCCGAACAGGAGCAACGCAGCTGGCTGGCCGAGGCGACGCAGCAGCGCGCCGCCCAGCAGCGCCAGGATGAAGCACAGCGCGCGGCCTGGCTGGAGCAAGCGGAACAGGAGCGCCAGGCGGCCCTCGAGGCGGCCGCCCAGGAAGGGCGCCAGGCCGGCCAGGAGCTGGCGCGGCAGGATGCGCAACAGGCCGTGCAGGCGCAGCTGGCGCGCCTGCAGGCCGCCGCCGGCGAATTGGCGCAAGCCCGGGAGACGCTGCAAGGCGCGGCCGAGGAGGATGCGGTGGAGCTGGCATTTGCCATGCTGTGCCGGGTGCTGGGCGAGCGTGCCGCCACGCGCGAGGGCATCGCCGCCATGGTGCAGGCGCAGTGCGCGGCGCTGCGCGACGACAGGCAGCTGACGGTGTACCTGCATCCCGACGACTGCGGCGCGATGGACGGCGGCGCGCAAGGCGCGCTGCGCTACGCCGCCGATCCCGGCATCGCGCTGGGCGGCTGCCGCATCGAGAGCGCCGCCGGCACGCTCGATGCGCGCCTGGAGCGCCAGCTGGAGCAGTTGCGCCTGGCGTTGCTGCAGGCGCGCAGGGAGCGTGGCTGATGCGGCAGCATTACCTCGACGCCGTGCAGCGCGCGCCGCTGGTGGAGCGCCAGGGGAAAGTCGCGGCCATTGCCGGCTATAGCGTGGAAGCCATCGGCCCCGATGTCACGCTGGGCGAGGTATGCGAGATCGTGCCGCTGGATGCGCCGCCGTTGCCGGCCGAGGCAGTGGGCCTGCATGGCGGCCGCGTGGTACTGATGCCGTATGGCGAATTGCGCGGTGTCGGCATCGGCGACCGCGTGCGCGCCACCGGCCGCCAGGCCGGCATGCCGGTCGGGCCGGCCCTGCTGGGCCGGGTGATCGACGCCTTCGGCCAGCCGCTGGACGGCGGCCCGCCGCCGCAGGCGGCCGAGCACCGCCCCTTGCAGGCGCCGCCGATCAACCCGCTGACGCGCCCGCGCATCGGAGAGGTACTGCCGACCGGGGTGCGCGCCATCGACACCCTGCTGCCGCTCGGCCGCGGCCAGCGTATCGGCATTTTCGCCGGCAGCGGCGTCGGCAAGAGCACCTTGCTGGGCATGCTGGCGCGCGATGTGCAGGCCGATATCAACGTGATCGCCCTGATCGGCGAGCGTGGCCGCGAAGTGCGCGAATTCGTGGAAAAGCACCTGGGCCCGGAAGGCTTGCAGCGCAGCGTGGTGGTGGTGGCGACGTCCGACCAGCCGGCGCTGGCGCGCACCCGCGCCACCCAGGCCGCCACCGTGATCGCCGAATATTTCCGCGACCAGGGCCGCCAGGTGCTGCTGATGATGGATTCGATCACCCGCTTCGCCATGGCGCGGCGCGAGATCGGGCTGGCCGCCGGCGAACCGCCGACGGCACGCGGCTACACGCCGTCGGTGTTCGCCGACATCCCGGCGCTGTGCGAACGCTGCGGCACTGCCGAATCGGGCGGCTCGATCACGGCGCTGTATACCGTGCTGGTGGAAGGCGACGACTTCAACGAGCCGATCTCGGACATCGTGCGCGCCACCCTGGACGGCCACGTGATGCTGTCGCGCGAACTGGCGCACGAAGGCCATTTCCCGGCCATCGACGTATTGCAAAGCACCAGCCGCCTGGCAGGCGACCTGGCCAGCGCCGAGGAACTGGCCGTGATGGGCAGCGCGGTCGAACAGCTGGCCACCTACCAGCGCAACCGCCAGATGGTGGACATGGGCGCCTACCGCGCCGGCAGCAATCCGGCGATCGACCGCGCCATGCAGGTCTATCCGGGGCTGCGCGCGGTGCTGTGCCAGAGCGTGCACGAATCGACGCCGCGCGCGGAAGCCATGGCGCGCCTGCAACGCGCGCTGGGTGAGGCGCCATGAGTGCGGCCAAGCGTTTCGTCTATCCGCTGGAGCCGCTGCGCCTGACGCGCGAGTGGGCGCTGGATGCGGCGCGCCAGGCGCTGGCGCGGCAGAACGCGGTGCTGGCCGAGGCGGGGCAGGCGATGGACCGGGCGCGCCGCCAGGAAAGCATGGCGCAGCAGCAGGCCCGTGCGCTGGGCGCCGGCGGCAGCGCGCTGCCGCTGCAGCAATTGCTGCAGCATGGGCGCTACCTCGATTGGCTGGGGCAGGCGGCGCAGGCAGCGGCGCAACAGCTGGACGAGGCGGGACAGGAACGCGACGCGCTGGCCGGGCAACTGGCCGTGGCGCAGCGCGCATTGGATGGTGTGGAACGCCACCGCAAGCAGGTACGGCAAGCCTTCCAGCGCGCGCAGGCGCAGGAGGAGGCGCGCCAGGCCGACGATTTGTGGGGCGTGCTGCAGGCAGCAAGGAGCAGGCATGGCAATTAATCTCGATACACAGGCGGCATCCGCCGCAGCGCCGGAGCGCCTGAACCGGCACAACGCGCAAGCGCGCCAGGAACGCTGGATGGCGCAACTGCAGGACGCGCTGTTCGTGCACGCCGCGCCGGCACCGGCGGGCGCCGCAGCGCGGCCCGGGGCACAGGCCCAGGACGGGCAGCCGGCGCGCCAGCACAGCAGGCAGGGCAGCGGCGGCGCGGCGCGGCCGGACCGCCCGGCCGGCGCCGCCGGCGCGGCAACCCGGCAGGCGGCACCGGCGCAAGCAGGCTTGGCCGGTGCGGCGCGCGCCGTGCAGGCCGGCAGCGCGGCGGCGCCAGGGCCGGGGTGCGGCTTGCACCTGCGCTGGATCACGCCTGCCTTGCCGGCGCAAGCGCAGCAGGAGGCCAGCGGCCCGGCCGCGGCGCCGCTGCGCGCCGGCGCCGGCCGCGCCCTGGGCGCCGCTGTTCCGCTCGCCGGGCAGGAGCCGGCGCCGGCTGAAGCAGCCGCGTTGGCGCAAGACGCCGGCGCCGGCGCCGCCGCCGAGCAGGACGCGCAGTATGCGCGCCGCCTGCTGCATGTGTACCAGGACCAGGACGGCGTCCAGGCCTGGCTGCGCGACGCGGCATTGACGCCGGGCCAGGCCGCCGCGGTGGCCGCCGCGCTGGCGGGCGAACTGGCCGGCGAGGGCCAGACGCTGGCGGCGCTGACCATCAACGGAAAACGCATGGAAGCCGGCGCCTTGCGCCGTGCGGCCGACGCTGCAAACAGTGCAGCGCATGACGAATCAATTGCGGAAGGCAGCCAGCTGCCGGCGCATCAACCGGGAAAGGTGTAAAGCATGACCATCAGTACCACATCGGCCATCGGGGGCGCGCGCGGACCGTCGCAGCCTTCCAACGTCAGCATCGAGGACTTCCTGAAAATCCTGAGCGCGCAGCTGAATGCGCAGGACCCGCTGAAGCCGGTGGAGAACCAGGACTTCGTGGCCCAGATCGCGCAATTCGCCAGCCTGCAGCAGACCTCCCAGCTCAACGAAAAGCTGGAGTCGATGCTGACGGTGCAGTCGTCGACCCAGTCGCTCGGCATGCTGGGCAAGACGGTGGACGTGGACATGAACGGCAGCGTGCTGACCGGCACCGTGTCGGCGCTGTCGCTGGCGTCGGGCCAGCCGCTGCTGACCGTGACGTCGGGCGGCCGCCAGCAGCCGGAAATCAAGCTGTCGCAAATCATCAATATCCGCTGAGGAGCGCGCCATGTTCGAGACGATTTCCATCGGTACTTCCGGCCTGCTGAGCAGCGAAAAGGGCTTGCGCGTGGTCGGCAACAACCTGGCCAACGTCAACACCACCGGCTTCAAGTCGTCGCAAGTGGGCTTTGCCTCGATGTTCGACCAGCAGTCCAACGGCAGCGGCACCGGCCAGGGCGAAGGCAGCGGCGTCAGCACCCGCGGCACCACCATCAATTTCCTGGCGGGCCTGGACCAGAGCACCGGCAGCGCGACCGACGTGAAAATCAACGGCAACGGTTTCTTCGTCGTCAAGCGCGGCAACGAGTACCTGTATACGCGCGCCGGCGACTTCCAGTTCAACGACCAGGGCGTGATGGTGAACGCAGCCGGCGACAAAGTGCAGGCGCTGGACGACGGCGGCAAGCTGGTGGACCTGGCGGTGGCGCGCTACAGCACCAATCCGCCCAAGGCCACCAGTACCGTCAGGTTCTCCGGCAACCTGGCCGCCTACAACGGCAATATCGCGCCGGCCGACCAGACGCTGTCCAACATCACGGTGGTCGACGGCAACGGCGGCAGCCATAACCTGACCCTGGTGTTCAAGGCGACGGCGCCCAGCCAGTTCACCGCCACCGTGACCGAAGGTTCGACCACGCTTGGCAGCGGCACCGTCAAGTTCGCCGGCGGCGCGCCGGTGGCGGGCTTCAACAACCTGGCGGTGATGTATGCGCCGGCCGGAACTTCCGCCATCAGCCTGAAATTCGATTTCTCCAGCGACGTGTTCTCGCAGATCGGCTCGTCCAGCATTGCTTTCGCCGGGCAGGACGGCTACGTCGCCGGCGCCAAGTCCGACCAGGCCATCGGCAGCGACGGTGTGGTGAGCGTCAAGTACAGCAACGGCCAGAGCACGCCGGGCCCGCGCCTGGCGCTGGCCGACTTCGGCTCGCCGCAGGACCTGGCGGAAGCCGGCCAGAGCGCTTTCCGCCGCAGTGCCACCGCCGTGGCCACCTATGGACGGGCCGGCGAGAACGGCCTGGGCACGCTGTTGTCCGGGCACCGCGAAGGCTCCAACGTCGACCTGGCCGAGGAGTTCTCCAACCTGATCCTGATGCAGCGCGGCTACCAGGCGGCGTCGCACGTGGTCAGCACCGCCAATGAAATGATCCAGCAGCTGTTCGACATGAAGGGAGGCCGCTGATGCTGGCCAGGCCTTATATCCTGCTGTCGGGCACGCGCCTGGCGCAGATCGAGCGCCGGCTGGCCGATGCGCTGCAGCGCTGGCAGGAACAGTGGGGCGACGCCGGCCTGCACGTCGCATGCACGGCGGCTGGCCGCGCCGATGCCGCCGGCTTTGCCGCGCGCGCCGCCTGGCAAGGCAGCGGCCAGGCGTGGATGGCCTGGCACGATGAATTCGGCGCCGCCGTCGAACGGGGCCTGTTCGGCGGCGTCGCCGCCGGCCTGGCGCACACGCTGGCCGCGCGCGCGCAGCAAGCCTTGCTGGCCGGCCTGGCCGAGGCGGCCATGCCCGGCGCGCTACGCCAGGGCGAACCCGGCGCGGTGGCGCCGGCCAACTGGCAGCCCGGCGCGGGCGCCGTGTTGGCGCGCGTGCACTGCGGCCGCCACACGCTGCAGCTGTTGCTGGAGCGGGAGGCCGTGGCGGCCCTGGCGCCGGCTGCGCCGCTGCGGCCGCCGGCGTTGGCGCCGTGCCGGCTGCCAGGCCTGGCCGGCAGCGCCAGCGTGGCGCTGCCGGTGCGCCTGGGCGCGGTGCAGCTGGACCTGGCCGCGCTGATGAGCGTCCAGGTCGGCGATGTGATCCGGCTCGATGCCGCGGCCGACCAGCCGTTGCCGGTGCTGGCGCCGGACGGCGGCCAGCCTTTGTTTTACGGCCACCTCGGCCGCGCCGGCAAGCTGCTGGCGCTCGAAGTCGGCCCCTTCTTACCTTCTGGGAGTAGTCAATGAGCAGTAATGCAAGCGGCCTGGCCGCAACCGTGGACCTGGCCGAACGCGTCGAGCTGGCTGACTTGCGCGGCCGCGCCGACGGCCAGCCCGTGGCGCTGGGGCATGGCGCCTTGCTGGGCGGGGTGCAGGTCGGCCTGTCCGTGATGGTCGGGCAGGCCCAGGCCAGCCTGGCCGCGCTGCTGGAGCTGAAAAGCGGCACCGTGCTGCCGCTGGACCGCCAGGTCGACAGCCCGCTCGACCTGATCGTCAACGGCCTGCTGGTCGGGCGCGGCGAGCTGGTGGTGGTGGGCGACCAGTTCGGCGTGCGCGTGACCGAAGTCGCGCCGCTGGCCAAGGACTGAGATGACGCAGCCGTCCGTTTCCGCCGCCAGCGCCAGTGCCGGCGCCAGCATTGGCGTGGCGCCGATCCCGTTCAAGCAGGAGGCGCCGCTGGCCGCCTCGCCGCTGGGCGGTGGCGCCGTGCTGGTGCTGCTGGTGTCGCTGCTGGTGATCGGCGTGGTGCTGTACCTGCGCCGCCGCCTGAACCTGGCGCCTGCCGCCGCCGCCGGCGCGCCGCGCCTGCTGCGCGTGCTCGAGCGCCAGCCGCTGGGACCGCGTGCGGTGCTGCTGGTGGTGGAATTCGACGGCGAGCGGCTGCTGCTGGCGCATACCGAACACGGTGTGACGCGCCTGGCGCAGGGCAAGGAGGCGCCATGAAGCGGCGCTCCGCCCTGCAAGCCTGCGCGCTGCTGGCGCTTGGCCTGTTGTGTGCAGGCGCCGCCTGGGCTGCCGCCCCGGCCGGCAGCGTGCCGGCCATCCAGCTGAACCTGGCGGGCGCCGGCCGCGGCGAAGTCTCGTCCGCGCTGCGCATCCTGCTCGGCCTGACGGTGCTGTCGCTGGCGCCGGCCATCCTGATGTCGATGACGTCCTTCGTGCGCATCGTGATCGTGCTGTCCATGCTGCGCCACGCGATGGGCATGCAGGAAACGCCGCCCAATACCGTCATCATCAGCCTGTCGCTGTTCCTGACCATGTTCACCATGGCGCCCGCGCTGCAGCAGGCCAATACCCAGGCCCTGCAGCCTTATATGGCGGGCAAGATGACGCCGGAAAAGGCGGCGCCGGCGGCCTTGGCGCCGCTGCGCGAATTCATGGTGCGCCAGACGCGCGAGCAGGACCTGGCGCTGATGGTGGAGCTGGCGCATGCCGAACGTCCGGCCAGCATCGACGATATCAGCATGCTGCAGCTGATCCCGGCCTTCATGCTGTCCGAGCTGCGCTCGGCGTTCCAGATCGGCTTCGTGATCTTCCTGCCCTTCCTGCTGGTCGACCTGATCGTGTCGTCGGCGCTGATGGCGCTGGGCATGATGATGGTGCCGCCCGCCTCGATCTCGCTGCCGCTGAAGATCCTGCTGTTCGTACTGATGGACGGCTGGAACCTGGTGGTGCGGGCCTTGCTGGGCACCTTTGCCTGAGGTGCGCCGGTGCTGGTCGACGAGTTCAAAGCCGGTGCCGCCGGCACAGCCGCCGCAGTGCTGTGGGAGCGCCTGGCCGCCGGCGACGCCGCGGCGCGCGCCGAGCTGGTGCGCGCTTATGAGCCGTACGCGCGCATGCACGCGGCCCGCCTGTTCGGGCGCCGCGTGCTGCATGACCTCGAGTTCGGCGACTACCTGCAATACGCGCATGTCGGGTTGCTGGAAGCGATCGACCGCTACCGGGTCGGCGAGGGCGCCAAGTTCGAGACCTTTGCCTCGGCCCGCGTCAGCGGCGCGATCCTGAACGGCATCGCCTCGGCCAGCGAAATCCGCGAGCAGGTGGCTGCGCGCAAGCGCATCGTTGCGCAGCGCGTTTCGGCGCTGGGCGAACCCGGGCCGGCCGACGTGTTCGGGCAGCTGGCCGAGATGGCCATCGGGCTGGCGATCGGTTTCGTGCTGGAAGACACCGGCATGCACAGCGCGCCGGACGCCGGCTACGCCGACAACAGCTACCAGGGCGCGGCGGTGGGCCAGCTGCGGCGCACGCTGGACGCGGCCCTTGGGCAACTGCCGCCGCTGCAGCGCCGCGTGGTGCAGGGACATTACCTGCATGGGCAACCGTTCGGCGAGATCGCCTTGGCGCACCAGTTGTCGGCCGGGCGCGTGGCGCAGTTGCACAAGGAAGCCATGGCCAGGCTGCGCACCCTGCTGCGCGAGCGCAATGTAGTGGATATCAGTTTTTGAGCCCGGATCACGGGGGAGGCAAGTATGGTGACATCGATAGGCGGAGTGCGGGACCTGGTCAGCTTGATTCGCGGCCAACTGGCGCCGCGCATGCAGAAAGCGGCGCAGGCTCCGGCGCGCGCGCGGGCTGCGCAGGCGCAGCGGCAAGACGATGTGCTGGCCGGCCTGATCGAGACGCGCGTGCGCGCCATCCGCCGCGACGATCCGCAGCGCGGGCGCAAGGCGTTCCGCGTCTTCCTGGAGGCCTTGCTGCTGTCCGAACTGGGCGAGGGCCTGCTGGCCGATCCGCGCTTTTTCCAGTTGCTGGACGACGTGCAGGCGGCGCTGGAGGCCGATGAAGGCAGCCGCGCCTTGGTGGAACAGGCGATCGGCCAGCTGCTGGCGACGGGAGCGGGCGATGTCGTCTGACCTGGCGCTGCGCATGTTGGCCGACCTGCTGTGGAACGGCCTGTTGATTTCGGCTCCGCTGCTGGCGGTGACGCTGGTGGTGGGCCTGCTGGTGAGCGTGGTGCAGGTGGTGACCCAGATCCAGGAATCGTCGCTCAGCTTCGTGCCCAAGCTGGTGGCGGCGGTGGTGGTGCTGGTGCTGTGCGGCCCCTGGATGCTGAAGCGGCTGGTGGCGTTTTCGGCCGGCCTGATCGCCGGCATTCCCAACCAGTTCTAGCGCGCCATGCAGATTTCGATCGACGCCGGCTGGGCCGTTGCCGTGTTCCTCGTTTCACTGAGGCTCAGTTTCCTGTTCCTGCTGTCGCCCGTCTTCAGCGGCCTGGCCGCGCCGGTGGCGCCGCGCGTGCTGCTGACGCTGGCCCTGGCGGCCTTGCTGGTGGCCGGCGGCGCGCTGCGGCCGGCCTTGCCCGACTACACCCTGGGCAGCCTGGTGCAGGGCGCGCTGGGCGAGGCGGTGGTCGGCATCACGCTCTCCTTCGGGGTGTTTGCCGCCTTTGGCGCCTTTTCCATGGCCGGCAAGCTGCTTGACATCCAGAGCGGTTTCGGCATCGGCAGCGTGTACGATCCGGTGACCCGCAGCGGGGCGCCGATGTTTGCCGCCATCCTGAACCTGGTGGCGGTGGCGCTGTTCTTCGCGCTCGATGCCCACCATGCCCTGATGCGCGGCATCGCTTTCTCGCTGCAGCAAGTGCCGCCCGGCGCCGGCCTGGCCCTGCCGCTGGAGGCGGTGCTGGCCCAGTTCGGACTGGTGTTTTCGATGGGGCTGGCGCTGGTCATCCCGGTGATGCTGTGCCTGCTGCTGATTGAAATCGGGCTGGCGGTCGTGTCGCGCGCGCTGCCGCAGATGAACGTGTTCGTGATCAGCATCCCGGTCAAGCTGGTGGCCGGGGTGTCGATCTTCGCGCTGTGCGCACCGGCGCTGGAACCGGCCATGGGCCGGGTCTACGCGTCCATCTTCACGTTCTGGGAAAGGGCGCTGCACTGATGTCGGACGACGCAGACCGCTCGGAACAGGCGACACCGCACCGGCTGGAACAAGCCCGCAAGAAGGGCCAGGTGGCGCGCAGCAACGACTTGCTGGCGTTTGCCAGCATCGCGGTGCTGGCCATCTGCGTGCACGCCAGCGCCTGGGATGGCCTGGGCCAGGTGCTGCAATTGCAGCGCCGTATCCTGGCGCGCGCCACGCAGCTGGACTGGAGCATCAACGGCATGGCGCAGTGGAGCGGCGAACTGCTGGTGGCCATGCTGGCGCTGCTGGGCCCCTTGCTGCTGGCCCTGGTGATCGCCGGGGTGCTGGCCAACCTGCTGCAAACCGGGCCGGTGTTCAGCACCGATCCGCTGGGGCCGGATTTTACCCGCCTGAACCCGGCGCAGGGCTTGCAGCGGATCCTGTCGATGCGCACCTTGTTCGAGGCCGCCAAGAGCCTGCTCAAGCTGGCGGTGCTGGTGTACGTCGGCTGGCTGGTGGTGCGCGACGCGATCCCGGGCATGCTGGGCTTGCCGCTGGCCCAGCCCCAGGCCTACCCGCGCATCCTGCTGGGGCTGGCCGGCGCGCTGCTGGCCAAGCTGGCGCTGGCCATGCTGCTGATCGCGCTGGTCGACGTCGGCTTCACGCGCTGGGACTTTGCCAAGCGCATGCGCATGAGCAAGCGCGATATCAAGGATGAGCACAAGAACCGCGAAGGCGATCCGCGCATCCGTTCCCGCATCCGCGAGCTGCGCAAGGAATTGCTGAAGCGCAGCCAGTCGGCGCGCAAGGTGGCCAGTGCCGACGTGCTGGTCACCAACCCGACCCACCTGGCCGTCGCCCTCAGCTACCAGCACGGCACGGCCGGCGCGCCCAAGGTGGTGGCCAAGGGGGCCGGGGACCTGGCGCGCCGCATGCGCGAGGTGGCGTACCGCAAGAATATCCCGATCGTGCAGAACCGGCCGCTGGCGCGCACCCTGTTCCGCGAGGTCGACTTCGAGGGCTATGTGCCCGAGAAGCTGTATCCGCAAATTGCAAAAATCATGGTGTGGGTCTACGCGATGCGCGAGGCCCGCCAAAAGCCTGGAAGGGGCATCTGATGTTAAGTCGTTTCTTCGGCAGGAATGCCGACCTGGTGATGGTGCTGCTGGTGGTGGGCATCCTGACGGTATTGTTCGTGCCGATCGCCTCGGGCGTCCTGGATTTCCTGATCCTGACCAATATCAGCTTTGCGCTGACCATCCTGCTGCTGACGTTCTACATTCCGCGGCCGGTGGAGTTTTCCACTTTCCCCTCGCTGCTGCTGATCGCCACCCTGTTCCGCCTCTCGCTCAACGTGGCGGCCACCCGCCTGATCCTGTCCGACGCCGATGCCGGCCATGTGATCGGCGCCATCGGGTCCTATGTGGTGGGCGGCAATTACGTGATCGGCCTGATCGTGTTCCTGATC
This sequence comes from Duganella sp. CF458, assembly GCF_900113115.1. Taxonomy (GTDB): domain Bacteria; phylum Pseudomonadota; class Gammaproteobacteria; order Burkholderiales; family Burkholderiaceae_D; genus Rugamonas. The sequence continues at coordinate 93,281 of NZ_FOOF01000021.1, forward strand.
CTGGTGGTGGTGCAGTTCGTGGTGGTGACCAACGGCGCCCAGCGCGTGTCCGAGGTGGCAGCCCGCTTCACGCTGGACAGCATGCCGGGCCAGCAGATGAGCATTGACGCCGACCTGAACATGGGTTTCATCGACCAGGAAGAAGCCAAGGCGCGCCGCAAGATGCTGGAGAAAGAGTCCGGCTTCTACGGGGCGATGGACGGCGCCAGCAAGTTCGTCAAGGGCGACGCGGTGGCCGGCATCATCATCATGCTGATCAATATCATTGGCGGCCTGGTGATCGGCATCATGCAGATGGGCATGCGCTGGGACCAGGCCTTGCAGACGTTTACCCTGCTGACCGTGGGCGACGGCATCGTGACCCAGGTGCCGGCGCTGGTGATCGCGGTGGGCACCGGCATTATCGTGACGCGTTCCGCTTCGGACGGCAACCTGAGCACGCAGGTGCTGCGCCAGCTGACCTCCTTCCCCAAGACGCTGTTCATCGTGGCCGGCGCGCTGGGCGCGCTGTTCTTCCTGCCCGGCATCCCGGCCCTGCCGGTGCTGCTGGTGGGCGGCTTCCTGTTCGGCCTGGGCCTGCTGCTGCAGCGCCGCGGCGCGGAATCGGCTGCGGCGCCCGACAGCGCGGATGCGGCGGCGCCGAAACAGGAAGAAGATGCCTACGATTTGCTGAAAGTGGAACCGATCGAAGTCCACGTCGGCACCGCGCTGCTGCCGCTGGTGGGCGGCGAGCAGGGCTTGCTGACGGAGCGCATCGGCGCCATCCGCAAGCAATTCGCGCTGGAGTCGGGCATGGTGCTGCCGCGCGTGCGCTTCCGCGACGCGCCGCACCTTGGCAGCACGGCCTACGAGTTGCGGGTGTTCGGCGTGCTGGCCGGGCGCGGCGACATCATGCTGGACCGTACGCTGGCGATCCATAACGGCGGCGAGCAGCGTCCGCTGAAAGGCGTCGAGACGCGCGAGCCGACCTATGGCTTGCCGGCGGTATGGATCGAAGACAGCGAGCGCGAAATCGCGCGTGCGGCGCGCTACACGCTGGTCGATGCCAGCACGGTGTTCATCACCCACCTGTCGGAAGTGCTGAAACAGCAGTCGGCCATGCTGCTGACGCGCACCGAGACCGACAAGCTGCTGCAGCGCATCCGCGACGCGCAGCCGGGCCTGGTGGAAGAGCTGGTGCCGACCGTGATGTCGATCAGCGACGTGCAGAAGGTCTTGCAGAACCTGCTGCGTGAAAAAGTCTCGGTGCGCCACCTGGAAGCCATCCTGGAAACCCTGGCGGACGTCGGGCGTGCCAGCAAGGACCATGGCTACCTGACCGAAATGGTGCGCCAGAAACTGGGCACCGCGATCTGCCAGGACCTGCTGGGCGGGCAGGGCGCGCTGCACGTGCTGACGCTGGACCCGGCGGTCGAACAGGTGCTGATGCAAAGCCTGCGCCAGGCCGACGGCGGCAATATCGTGGTCGAACCGCGCTTTGCCGACCAACTGCTGGCGCGCATGGCGTCCCAGTCCGAGCGCATGATGAAGGCCAATATGATGCCGGTGCTGCTGTGCGCGCCGGACTTGCGGCGCCACGTGCGCGCACTGTGCGAGCGTGTGCTGCCGCACTTGCGCGTGCTGTCCATGGCGGAAGTGCCGAACAGCGTCAATTTAAAGGCCTACGCCGCGATCAGCGTGTAATTTCCGGCCCGGCAGCGGGGCCGCGGCGCACGCCAGCAGCGCCAGGGTCAGCCAGCCAATGCCGGCCATGGCCAGCCATGGCAGCTGCGGGGCGCGCATGGCGCGGCTCCAGTCCAGCAGCCAGCCGCCGGCGGTGTAGCCGAACAGCCCGCCCAGCGCCAGCCCGAATCGGCTGAGGCCCATATAGCTGGCGCGCGCGGCGGGCCGGGCATAGCGCGATACCAGCGATTCGCGCGCCGGTTCGGCGACCAGCGAGCCGGTATGGAACACGGCGATGCAAACGAACATCGGCACCAGGGCGCGCGCCGCCGACATGGCCAGCACGGCGCAGCTCATGATGCCGATGCCGGCCAGCAGGCGGGCCTCCAGCGACAGGTAACGCTCGCCAAGGCGCGCCATCGGATACAACAACGTCAGTGCCAGGAGCGCGTCCATCGCATACATCCAGGCCACGCTGCGCGGCGTGCCGGACAGCCCGGCCAACGTGACCGGCACCAGCATCATGAGCTGCACGGTCATGATGTAATAGCCGCTCAGCGCCAGCACCAGCATCAGGAATGGCTTGTCGCGCAAGGGAATCCGCATGGCCCGGGCCGCCGAAGTGCCCGGCGTGGCGACACGGTAGGCCGGCAGCAGCCAGGCATTGGCCAGCGCCGCCAGCACGAAGACAGCGCAGCCGCCCAGGCCGACCCAGCGGAAATCGGCCGCCAGCAGCAAGGTGCCCAGCAGGGCGCCCGTCATGGCCGACACGCTTTCCTGCATCATCAATGCTGAATAGAAGCGCGGCCGCTCGGCCGGGCGCGTCAGCTTGACCCCCAGCGCGCCGCGCGCCGGCTCGAACAGGCTGCCGCCGAGGCCGGACATCACGCAGGACAGCAGCAGCCAAGCCGGGTTGGCGGCGAAGCCCATCAACGCAAAGCCGCTGGCGCGCAGCAGCATTCCGCCGACGATCATGGGCTTGGCGCCGAAGCGGTCCGACAGGGAGCCGCCGAACAGGGCCAGGCCTTGCTGCGCCACCTGCCGCGCGCCGAGCGCCAGGCCCACCGCAGCGGCGGCCCATCCCAGTTGGCCGACGAAGTGCAGGCCGACGATGGGGAACACCAGGTAAAAGCCGCCCACCACCAGCATGTGGTCGATCATCAGAAACCGCTTGCCCAGCCGCCTTGCCCTTTGTGCACCCGTCATCGGATTCCTCCTGTTCAGATGCCGACATCTTAGGCAGCGTTGAGACATAATAGAAGCCGTTATCCCGTCATATTTTGTATTGGATTTTATTATGTCTCTTGCCTTTGACGACCTGGCCCTGCTGGTGGAGATCGTGGAGTGCGGAAGTTTCAGCCAGGCTGCCGCGCGGCGCCGCTGGTCGCAGCCGCAAGTGAGCCAGCGCGTCGCTGCGCTGGAGCAGCAATTGGCGGTGCAGCTGTTCACGCGGCACCGGCGCGGCGCCACGCCGACGCCGGCCTGCCTGACTTTCCTGCCTGCGGCGCAGCAGGCGCTGGCGGCCCTGGAAGCGGGGCGCCAGGCCGTGCAAGGGGCGCCGGCGCTGCCGCAGGTCACGCTGTCCTGCGTGCCCTCGCTGGCCGCCTTGCTGTTCGGCCCTATCTTGCTCAAGCTGGCCGATGCGCCGCTGGAAATCCGCTGCAGCACCGACCATTCGCCGGTCATCATGGAACAGCTGTTGACCGGGCGCGTGCAACTGGGGCTGGTACTGAAATGCCCCGCCATCGCAGGCATTCACCTGGAGCGGCTGTCGGTATCGCCCATCGTTGCGGTGGTAGGGCGCGGCCATCCGCTGACGCGGCGCGGCCCGCTGCAACTTGCCGACGTGGCCAATGCGCGCCTGGCGCCCCAGTATTGGGGCGAGGAGTGCGATGAACTGGTCCGGATGCTCCGTGTCCACCGCCGCAGCGACAGCCCGATCCATGCCATCCAGCCTTCCGCGGCGTCCATCCTGCTGGCGCAAGAGCACGGCTTTTTGACCTTCATGCCGGAGATGGCGGCGGCGCGCCAGCTCAAGCTGGGCAACCTGGTGAAACTGGAGATTGGCGATCTGCCGCGTTGGGAATGGGAGGCGATGGTGGCCTGGCGCAGCGGCAAGCGGCCGGATGCGGCCAAGCTGCGCGTGCTGCAGGCCGTGCGCGAGTTAGCGCTCTAAGCTAGTGCACTAAGCTAGTGCACTGAAGCGCTGCAGTTGCGGCGCTGTTCAGGATAGGCCAGCACGCGCAGGATCACGCTGCGCGGCACATGCATGCTTTGCATGTAAATCCAGGCATTGGCGGCGCCCAGCTGCGTATGCAGCTCGATGCCTTTCTCCACCTGGATTGCCATTTGCTGGTCATAGCGTGTATCGCTCATGATGCTCGGTTCCATCCGATCATTATCGGCCCATTATCGAACAATGGGATCAGGCGGGCAAGCGCTGGTTTTCGAGGAAGCCGAGCAGCACCTGGTTGATGTCGGCCGCGTGGGTGATCGGCGCCATATGGCCGCCGGGCGTCAGCGTGAATTGTGCTTGCGGCAGCGCTGCGGCCAGGGTTTCCGCGACACGGCGGGTGGATGCCGGGCCTTTGGCGCCGGCCATCACCAGCGCCGGGACGTCCAGTTGCGCCATGTCCGGCACGCGAGCCGGCTCGCCCAGCAGGGCCACGAAGTCCAGCTTGACCTTGGCGATGCCGCTGGTGAAGCGCTGCCGTTGCACTTCCGGCAGGGCGTCGAAGGCGCCTGCGCGGTTCCAGTAATCGATGAAGGCGCGGGTCGCATCGTCGGCGCTCGTTGCCGCATTGATGTCGGCCACCACCGCCTCGATTTCCCGGCGGCCGGCATCGCTGGCCGGCAGCAGGTGGAAGGCGACCGGTTCGAACACGGACAAGGACAGCACGCGCTCGCGCATCTGGCGCGCCAGGCGCAATGCGGTGGCGCCGCCGTACGAGTGGCCAACCAGATGGAATTGCTCGCCGGCATCAAGGTGGGAAGCCAGGGCAGCGGCCACGGCATCGGCTTCATACGCCAGGGTATAACCGGCGGCTGCCGCCTCGGTCGGGAAGGCGGATTTGCCATAGCCCAATAGATCAATCGCGATAAAGCGGTAACTGGCTTCTTGTTCGGCCATCAGGGTGGTCCACTGGCTGCGCGAGCTGAGCGAACTGTGCAGCAGTACAACGGCGGGGCGGGTGTCTGGCGTAGTGTGCATCTTCTTCTCTGAAAACCGATATCCAAAAGACAAGCCGGCTATTATACCGCGCCGCAGCATCCGCCCGCCGGCTTCAAGCGCTCGATGTCGAAATTCCTTACAGAAATCTATAAATTCCGCAACGCCTAGCCCGGTTCCCCTTGACACTTAAACGTGGCATGGAAACTGCTTTGTTACTCTCAGTGACGATGGAGGCCAACGTGATCATGGAACGCTCTGCCTTGCCCGCGCTGCTGCTGACGCTATTGCTCGGGTTGCTTATGCAAGGGATGCTGGCGGGGTTGCACTTTGCAACCGCCCGCTCCGAGTGGGTGTGCCGCACCCTTTACCTGGCGGCACTGCTGTTGAATTTGCTGGCGGTGCGCCGCCTGAATCCTGCCCATCTGTCGGCAGCGGTGTTGCCGCTGGCGCCCATCGTGATGGCGGTGGCCGTCACATACTTCACCGTCAGCGATCCGGAAGCGCCGGCCCAGGTCACCTTGCTGCTGTTGCCGATCGTGCATGGCGCAGCGGCGGGCTGCATGCTGCTGCTGCCGCTGGAAGACGGGGACGGCCCGCGGTAGGCCCGAAGCTAGCGCGCGCTGGCGACCTTGTCGCGCAGATCGAGGGCTTGGCGCGCCATGCGCAGGGTCTGCACATCGATTTTCGGCGGCACCTGGGCCGGTGGTTTGTTGACCCACCGGCTACGTGCCTGTTCGGACGCCGGCAGCACGAAGTGCTCCTTCTCCATGACGGAACGGGCTCCATTGGGCAGGCTCTCGCAAGGACGGTCGGTCAGCATGACCACGCCCTGGCCGTCGATACAGCGGAAAAAGCTGTCCTCGGCGGTTGCCGGCAGCGCCATTGCGCACAAGGCGCAAGAGATCAGTAAGTGACGCATGGCCCACCTCCTTTCGCTTGGTGGGGCCAGTATGCGGCGGCGCTTGCTTAAGGTCTGTGCGGCGCCTCACCGTGGGCGCGCAGCAGCGCATCCCATGCCGGTACGGCGGCGCGCCAGAAGGCGCCGACACTGTCGGCCTTGACTTCGAGCCCAAGGAAGCGGGCGGCAGGCAGCAAGGCGCTGCCGAGCAGGCTTTCGGCCGGCGCGCCGGTGTCGAAGGCTTGCGCGCCGGTTTGCTTGGACAGTTTCTCGCCGTCCGCATTCACCACAAGTGGCACATGCAGGTAACGCGGTGGCGGCAAGCCGAGCAAGCGCTGCAGGAAAATCTGGCGCGGCGTGGAGTCGAGCAGGTCGGCCCCGCGCACGATGTCAGTGATGCCTTGCGCGCCATCGTCCACCACCACGGCCAGTTGGTAGGCCCAGAAACCGTCGGCCCGGCGCAGCACGAAGTCGCCGACTTCGTCCGTAATGTCCTGGCTGATGTCACCGGCGAACCGGTCATGGAAATGGATCACGCAAGGCGGTTCCTGCGGTGTGCGCAAGCGCAGGGCGCGTGCCGTGCGGCCGGGGGCCAGGCCGGTGCGGCAGGTGCCGGGATAGACCAGGTTCGGGTTGCCGGCCACACCCAGGCGCAGTTGGGAATCCGCGATCTCCTTGCGCGAGCAGCCGCAAGGGTAAATGTTGTCGCCCAGTTGACGCAGCGCCGCTTCGTACAAGTCTTCGCGTTGGGTTTGCCAGGTTACCTCGCCATCCCATTGCATGCCGCAGCGTTGCAGCGAGGCGAGGATGTGCTGGTCGGCGCCTGCCACATTGCGGTCGCGGTCGACATCCTCCACGCGCACCAGCCATTGGCCCTGATGGACCTTGGCGTCGAGGTAGCTGGCCATGGCCGCTACCAGGGAGCCAAGGTGCAATGGTCCGGTCGGGGAGGGCGCAAAGCGGCCGATATAAGGCGTGTATTTCATACGGGCCGTAGCATACCACCCCGCATCCGGCGGTGGCCGGATCGCCCCCGGCCCGCCCGGCAGCAAAAAAATCTTACTACATCCCTAAACTTTTTTTAAATGCAGTGGATATATTGCTTGAGGACATGCGAAACGCTGCCTCGGCGGTTGTTTATTTGCCAATATAGGAAAAGTCATGGTAGCGAATATTAGCGGTAGTGGTCTGGGTCTGAATCTGGTGTCGGCGTCGACCCTGGGTGGTGGAGTTGCTGGAAATGCCACGTTGGGCAACAGCGGCGAAAAGGCCTATGTCAATACCGCCACCGGTAATCTGGTCCTGCAAGACCGCGACGACCTGCTGGCCGGCCAGGGTTTCGATATCGCCACCGTGCGCACCTACAACAGCCAGGGCACGCTGGATGCCGCCAACGGC
>NZ_FOOF01000011.1 GCF_900113115.1 Duganella sp. CF458
TCCATAATTGAATTTGTGGGCACAACTGCTGTGCCAAAATTCGATCATGGCTGGGAGCGATTCTTACGTCCAGACGGCGCTGGCTTTACGCTTACACTCAACCTTCTAGACCCAGAAAAGAAAATGCCCCGCTTTCGCGGGGCATTTTCGTCTTAACTACACAGGTATATTAGGTACCTACGTTGTTCTTCATGATTGCTGCGTAGACGGCTGGTGCATTTGCCTCGGTGATGTTGGTGCTCATGGCCCACTTCACGGTCGAATCATTGCCAGTGACAACAGGGGTGAAGGTGATGGTCTTGCCGTCAGCTTCTTTGGAAATGCCAGTGGCCAGGGTGATGGTGATCGCGCCGGCGGTAACAGATGCCAGGTTAGCAACTTCTTTGGTTTTCTTGAAGTCGTCAGTTTTGGTGATGCCGTTCGAGCCTGCGTCGCACTTATCTTTCACGCCGCCTGCTTCTTGGATGCACACGGAAACTGCGGTTTTGATCGAGTCAGCAGCGGTGATCGCGTTGGCGATCTTAGCTTTAGCGGTGTAGTCCGAGTATGCTGGGATTGCAACAGCAGCCAGGATACCGATAATTGCAACAACAATCATCAGTTCGATCAGGGTGAAGCCAGCTTGCGCTTGTTTCTTAATCATTTTCATCGATTTCATTTAACTAGTCCCTAAGATTTTAAAAATTGCTCAGTGTGTTGAGGCAAAGACAGTAGAGCAATAGCCGTGCCAGCCCACTTTAGTGCAAAACCCAGGGGAAATCGACCATTTTTTGTCAACTGAAGATCGGTTAGTTGACGGTTTTTGTCAAAGGGAAACTAAAAATTGTCCACGGTGCTGACAAATATCGTCAGCTGACGCGGAATGCCATCAGGATCCCGCTAAGGTCGAGGATGTCGCCAGCATTCAGCGGGTGCGGTTGGCGCGGCATGGGGTCGCCGTTCAGCAAGGGGGACTTGTCGCCTTCGACGTGGGCGACGGAATAGCCTTCAGGGGCACGGGTGATCACCACCACCTGTACACCAGGGCGGCCGAGGCTGGTGACGGGCTTGGTCAGGCTCAGCGTTTTGCCGGCGTTGGTGCCATTCAGGACTTCTATATGAGCCAGGGGCAGTTCGGCGAACTGGGTGTTTGGCGCGGCAGGGATCGAGGCCGAGGGTGGGACAGGCATGGCCGGGATGGTGGCTGCGGCCGCAGCAAGCGGGCGGATGCCGTCGCTGACGAATTCGAGGTGGTACTTGGCCATCTTGATCACGTCCTTGTGCTGCAGGAAGTGCTTGCCGATGCGGTGGCCATTCACAAATGTACCATTTGTGCTTTGCAGGTCTTCCAGGAAGGAGTCGTCCAGGATGGTCGTAATGAGGGCATGTTCGCCACTCACCGCCCCGTGGTTCAGGACAATGTCGTTATGCTTATGGCGGCCGACGGTCATGCGCTCCTTGGTGAGCTGCACCGTCTGCTCAATTACACCTTCTCGCATCACGAGTAGTTTTGCCAAATCGATATCCTCCGGGTAAACAAAAACGGGGAGCCGAAGCTCCCCGTTATCATACAGCTACTATTACAGCATTGCCTTCAACAGACGAGCCATTTCGGAAGGGTTCTTGGTAACCTTGATACCGCAGGCTTCCATGATTTCCAGTTTGGCTTGCGCGGTGTCGGCGCCGCCAGAGATCAGCGCGCCGGCGTGGCCCATGCGCTTGCCTGGAGGAGCGGTGACACCGGCGATGAAGCCAACCACTGGCTTCTTCATGTTGTCCTTGATCCAACGAGCGGCGTTGGCTTCGTCCGGACCGCCGATTTCGCCGATCATGATCACAGCGTCGGTGTCAGGATCGTCGTTGAACATGCGCATCACGTCGATGTGCTTCAGGCCGTTGATCGGGTCGCCGCCGATACCCACTGCGGAAGACTGGCCCAGGCCCAGTGCGGTCAGCTGGCCGACTGCTTCATAGGTCAGGGTGCCGGAACGGGAAACCACGCCGATACGGCCCTTCTTGTGGATGTGGCCAGGCATGATGCCGATCTTGATTTCGTCCGGGGTGATCAGGCCTGGGCAGTTCGGGCCCAGCAGCAGGGTCTTGGAACCGGCTTTGGCCATGCGGTCTTTGATTTCCATCATGTCGCGCACCGGGATGCCTTCGGTGATGCAGATGGCCAGGTCCAGGTCAGCTTCCACGGCTTCCCAGATCGCAGCGGCTGCGCCTGCTGGCGGAACGTAGATCACGGAAACGGTCGCGCCGGTTTCCGAAGCCGCTTCCTTGACGGATGCGTAGATCGGGATGCCTTCGAAGTCTTCGCCAGCTTTCTTCGGGTTCACGCCGGCAACGAATGCTTCACGGCCGTTCGCGTAGTCGCGGCACATGCGGGTGTGGAACTGGCCGGTTTTGCCGGTGATGCCCTGGGTGATGACTTTGGTGTCTTTATTGATCAGGATAGACATAGTGATTCCTTAATTATTTACCGGCAGCGGCAGCAACAACGGCCTTGGCTGCATCTTCCATGGTGTCAGCGGCGATGATTGGCAGGCCGGAGTCGGCCAGCATCTTCTTGCCCAGGTCTTCGTTGGTGCCCTTCATGCGGACCACCAGCGGTACTTGCAGGGACACTGCCTTGGATGCGGTGATCACGCCTTCGGCGATCACGTCGCAGCGCATGATGCCGCCGAAGATGTTGACCAGGATCGCTTTCAGTTCCGGGTTCTTCAGCATGATCTTGAACGCTTCGGTCACTTTCTCGGCCGTTGCGCCACCGCCCACGTCCAGGAAGTTGGCTGGCTCGCCGCCGAACAGCTTGATGGTGTCCATGGTTGCCATGGCCAGGCCGGCGCCGTTCACCAGGCAGCCGATGTTGCCGTCCAGGGAGATGTAGGCCAGGTCGAATTTCGATGCTTCGACTTCAGCTGGATCTTCTTCGTCCAGGTCGCGGTAAGCCACGATCTCCGGGTGACGGAACAGGGCGTTGGCGTCGAAGTTGAACTTGGCGTCCAGTGCGATGACCTTGCCGGAACCGGTCAGGATCAGCGGGTTGATTTCGGCCAGGGATGCGTCGGTATCCCAGTAGGCTTTGTACAGGCCTTGCAGGTTGGTCACCGCGTCGGCGATGGAGGCTTCCGGCACGCCGATTTTGCGGGAGACGTCGGCAGCATCAGCGTCGGTCAGGCCAACAGCTGGATCGATCACGACGTTGTGGATCAGTTCCGGGTGCTTTTCAGCGACTTCTTCGATGTCCATGCCGCCTTCGGAGGAAGCCATCAGGACAACGCGCTGGGTGACGCGGTCGGTCACCAGGGAAACGTACAGTTCTTTCTTGATGTCGGCGCCTTCTTCGATCATCAGGCGGCGGACTTTCTGGCCTTCAGGGCCGGTCTGGTGGGTCACCAGTTGCATGCCCATGATCTGGTCGGCGTATTCCTTGACCTGTTCCAGCGACTTGGCTACTTTCACGCCGCCGCCTTTACCACGGCCACCGGCATGGATCTGCGCTTTCACGACCCATACTGGGCCGCCCAGGGTTTCGGCAGCTTTCACTGCTTCTTCCACGGACATGCATGGGATGCCGCGCGGTACGGTCACTCCGAATTTTCGGAGGATCTCTTTGCCTTGATACTCATGGATTTTCATGCTGGCTTTCCCTTCTTTCGAATACCTGTTTGTTGGTTAGATGTATTTTGTACAGCACCTAGGCTGCGTCCGTCTTGTTGACGTACCAGCGTGGGTAAAACTCGGCAACTGCCCCGCCATCGGTCTTGAGGGCGTGGCACTTGTCAAGTTGGAACGGTTTCTCTGTCGCAGTGCTGGAACGCTCGTTCACCGGCCAGACGTCGTTGGCAAAGGCTTGCATGGCTGCCGTCGGCAGCACCAGGGCCAATTCTGTCAGGTGGGTACAGCCGTGCACACCGGCCAGCCTTTCCTTGACTGCATGGCGAAAACCCTTCGTCAGGTTCAGGCCGATCAAGGCTGTATAGGCTGGACCAATGGTGTCGCAATGGCCAGGATAAGGAACGGCGTCCGAACTTGCTTCGGCATCGACGATGGTCAGCTGCTTATCGACGGTCACGCGCAGCCACAGGTCGTGCAGGGCTTCATTGCCCTTGCGTGGACCGGTTGCCAGCATGGTGTCGAATGATTTGATGTCCGTGATATGGGCGTCAAGATCCCACAGGCCATCCTCGCGTGAATACGCCTGGACGTCTATGGCGCGCGTATGCCGCAGCGCACGTCGGGAGACTGGATTTGACAGGGACATAAGACCGATGCCACTCAAAAGTGGCCAAAATTATAAGCAGCTAATCAGTACGCCGCAGCTTCTACGGACAACCACCGCACCTGCGGTGCTGCATAAAACTGCAAAAGTTTAGCACAACTGGGCCAGCAGGGACACTTCGCCCACCGCCCGCCTCACTGAAGGCCGTCATAATCCTCCCAGCGAGTCAGGTCGATGCGCACACGGCGCCTATGCTCACGGAAGGTGGGCGAGGCAAAACTTTCCGACGAATCCCGGCCGTCCCACTCGACGCCGGCGAGCTCCAACACCGTGGGAAACACATTGACGTGGCTGATCTTGCGCGCCTGGTTGGCGCGCAACGCGGCCGCTTGCGTTGGAAATGCCGCACGGTAGGACTCGTTCATCCATGCCAGCATGGGCACGTGGGCATCGTAGCGCGTTGCGCCGGAACGCGAATGCAGGATCAACTGGCGTTCATCATCGAACAGGTTTTCTCCGTGGTCGGAAGTGAACAACAGCACGGCCGGCCGGCCTTCTTTTTTCAACACCTCGATCACACGCGCCAGGAAGCGGTCGGATTCGACAATGGTATTGTCGTAGGAATTGATGGCGGCGGCCTTGTCCTGCAAGGCCGGCATCTTCCCCCCCAGGTCTGCCAGCGTGGGGGCATACACCTTGGACTCGATGCCATACCGCTCTTCGTAGGGGAAGTGGCTGCCATTCATATGCAGCAACACAAACTGGCGCGGCCCCGCTTGGCGCACAAAGGAAGTGAACATGGGCAGCAGGTTGGCGTCGGTCCGGAAGTGGTAGTCCTGGGTGCCGGTCGCATGCTCCATCACATGCGAGCCGAGGCTGTACGGAACCGGTTCCTGATTCGAAATCCAGGCGTTCCGGAAACCCGCCTCACGGAACGTCTGCGCGAGATTGAACTCCACTTCGCCCCGTTCCCGCATCACGATCGCGGGAAAGGCAGCAAACGTCCAATTGGCCGTACTGGCCACGTCGCCAAAATTAATGATGTCCGGCCCCATCGCCTGCAACAGGGGCATGGTGTTGCGCGTATAGCCGTTCCACGGCAAATGGTCGGCGCGCAAGCTCTCGCCAACCACCAGCACCACCAATAGCGGGGTCGCCGGATTCGTGGCACGGCCACGCACGCTGGCATAGGTTTTGTTCCTCAAATGAGCCTGGCGCGCCAGCGACATTGCCAGGCCGCTGGGAAAGGCCAGGTTTGCCGTCCCATGCTCGAACACCGGCGGCAGCTGAAAGTGCTGGGGCAACGCTTGACGGGCGACCAGCAGCAACATGGCTGGCACCAAAAGCAGCGCCAGCAGGCCCTTTCGGGCGGATGCCGAGAGCCGCCAGGCAGGGTCGATGGAGCATGCCAACGCTGCATAAGCGACCAGGCTGGCTGGCAATAGCCACACCCGCCATCCGAACGCGGACACAACCTGCCACGACATGCCCAGGCCAGTGTTCAGCGCCGACTGTACCAGCGCATCTCCGGGCACGCTGCGAAATGTCAGCGTCAGATAGCAATACAGGACGGCCAATGCCGACAACGGCGTCCACAGCAGAAAGTAGGTACGCACGCGCGGCAGCAGCACCAGCGGTGCCGCCAACACAAACAGGGCAAAGACCAGTAATCCGACGGCATCGCTCACCGATGTCAAATGATCCGTCAACAACACCGCCAAGCTGGGCAGCAGCAGCCACAGGCCGAGCATGCCAGCCTTCAGGAATTCACGACGCATCAGCAACCCTGTACAAGAAAAATTCCGCAATTCTAGCGCAGGCCTTGCAGCTAATCGTAGTCATCGGGCATGGTGCCCTTCATGGCGGTGCGGATGGCTTTCTGCGAGAAGCCGCGCGACATGAGGAAGCGCAGTTGCTTCTGGCGGCCTTCGGGATCGGCGGCCACTTCGCCGAATTTGCGGCGCCAGACCTCGCAGCAGCGCTCGACTTCGTCTTCTTTCAGGCTTTCCTTGACTTCGGCCAGCATCTCGCCGCCGATGCCGTGGTGCTGCAGTTCAGCCACGATGCGGCTGTTGCCGTAGCGGGCGGAACGACGGTGTACCAGGTTTTCGGAGAAGCGCTCTTCAGAGAGCCATTTGTTTTGTTCGAGGAAATTCAGGAGGGCTTCGACGTCGTCGCCCTCTTCCGCGTGGCGCCGCAGCTTGCGGGCGAGTTCGAGGCGGCTGTGCTCGCGCTGGCTGAGCAGGCGAAGGGCGCGGGCTTTTAGGGTGGGTTTGGGGAGGGGCATCTTTTAAACCGGTAAACCAGGGTCTGACCCAAGGGTCAGACCCGCGTGCCGGAGTCACGGGCCGAGGATCAGACGGGTCTGACCCTCGGGTCTGACCCAGACTTACCGGTTTAGTCGACTGCCTTCAGCTTGGGAGCCGGCGCTTCATCGCCATCAGCCGTCACCGCTGGCAGCTCACGCACGCCCAGCGCGGCACGCACCTTGTTCTCGATTTCGCGCGCCAGGGCTGGACGCTCCTTGAGGAAGGTACGGGCATTGTCCTTGCCCTGGCCGATACGCTCGCCGCCGTAGCTGTACCAGGAACCCGACTTCTCAACGATCTTGGCTTCCACGCCCAGGTCGATGATCTCGCCTTCACGCGAAGTGCCTTCTCCGTACAGGATGTCGAAGTGGGCTTCCTTGAATGGCGGCGCGATCTTGTTCTTGACGACCTTGACCTTGGTCTCGTTACCAATCACCTCGTCGCCCGACTTGATCGAGCCGGTACGACGGATGTCGAGGCGCACGGAGGCGTAAAATTTCAGCGCGTTGCCGCCGGTGGTGGTTTCCGGCGAGCCGAACATCACGCCGATCTTCATACGGATCTGGTTAATGAAGATCACCAGGGTGTTGGTGCGGTTGATGGTGCCGGTCAGCTTGCGCAGCGCCTGGGACATCAGTCGCGCCTGCAGGCCCGGCAGCGAGTCGCCCATATCGCCTTCGATTTCAGCTTTCGGGGTCAGCGCCGCGACGGAGTCGACCACGATCAGGTCCACGGAACCGGAGCGTACCAGCGCATCGCAGATTTCCAGGGCTTGTTCGCCGGTGTCCGGCTGGGAGATCAGCAGTTCGTGCAGGTTGACGCCCAGCTTTTGCGCGTAGGTCACGTCCAGCGCGTGTTCCGCGTCGATGAAGGCGCAGGTGCCGCCCAGTTTCTGCATTTCGGCGATGGATTGCAGGGTCAGGGTGGTTTTACCGGAAGATTCAGGACCGTAGATTTCCACGACACGGCCGCGTGGCAGGCCGCCTACGCCCAGCGCGATATCCAGACCCAGGGAACCGGTGGAGACAGTTTGCACTTCCTCGATCGGGGCCGAGGCATCCATGCGCATCACGGAGCCTTTACCAAACTGCTTTTCAATCTGGGCCAGCGCCGCGGCCAGGGCCTTGGCTTTTTCCGATGCCGGTACTGCTCCTTTTTTGTCGTCCATGATGTTCTTTCGCGCTAGATAAGTTGGGTCACTACGTATGTACAGGTGATACTGTATAAAATTACAGTGCTTTTGACAAGCCCCTTTTTGCAAACTTTGCGATTTATCAAAGAGGTGGTTACAGTTAGCTTATGCGTATCCTATTAGCCGAAGATGACAGCGTCCTCGCGGACGGCCTGACGCGCTCCCTGCGCCAGTCCGGCTATGCGATCGATTGCGTAAAAAACGGGCAGGAGGCGGACACGGCCTTGTCCACCCAGGAATTCGACCTGCTGATCCTGGACCTGGGCCTGCCCAAGCTGTCCGGACTGGAGGTGCTGCGCCGCCTGCGCACGCGCGGCTCGCTGCTGCCGGTGCTGATCCTGACCGCAGCCGATTCGGTGGAGCAGCGGGTCAACGGCCTCGACCTGGGCGCCGACGATTACATGGCCAAGCCTTTCGCGCTGTCCGAACTGGAAGCGCGGGTGCGCGCCCTGACCCGGCGCGGCCAGGGCGGCGGCTCCACCGTCGTCAAGCATGGCCCCCTCACTTACGACCAGGTCGGGCGCAGCGCCTACATCAATGAGCAGATGCTGGATTTGTCGGCGCGCGAACTGGGCCTGCTGGAAATCCTGCTGGCGCGCACCGGCCGCCTGGTGTCCAAGGAGCAGTTGGTGGACCATTTGTGCGAGTGGGGCGAAGAGGTCAGCAACAACGCCATCGAGGTATACGTGCACCGCCTGCGCAAGAAGATCGAAGTGGGCGGCATCCGCATCGCCACGGTGCGCGGCCTCGGTTACTGCCTGGAGAAATTCAACCCGCCGCAAGCGCCGGCTGCAACGTGAACGGCAAGCAGCAGGCCGCCGACTGGGACCACGCCCCGGCCGCCGAAGAGAACGAGATCCAGCACTCGCTGTTCGGCGAGATCCTCGACTGGATGCTCGCTCCCCTGCTGTTGCTCTGGCCGATGAGCATCGCCATCACCTACCTGGTGGCCAAGTCCATTGCCAACCAGCCCTTCGACCATGCGCTGGAAGACACCGTCACCGTGCTGACGCAGCAGGTGCGCGAGGTGGCCGGCGCGATTCCCCGCCTGCCCGGACCGGCGCGCGACATCCTGCGCGCCGACGACGTCGACAATATCTATTACCAGATCAGCGCCCCCAGCGGCAGCTACGTGGATGGCGACCGCGACCTGCCGCCGCCACCCAGGCATGACCCGGAGCTGCAGGAATTCCGCTCGGGCGAAGTCATTTTCCGCAACGCCAACCTGCACGGCACGCCGATCCGCATCGCCTACACCTGGGTCAATATGGAAGAAGACAAGGCGCTGCCGCCGCGCCTGGCGCTGGTGCAGGTCGGCGAAACCCTGGAAAAGCGCGCCAAGCTGGCCAATGAAATCATCAAGGGCGTGATCCTGCCGCAGTTCATCATCCTGCCCATCGTGCTGGCCCTGGTATGGTTCGCCCTGTCGCGCGGCCTCTTGCCGCTGCGCGAGCTGCAGGAGCGCATCCGCGCCCGCCCTTCCGACGACCTGAGCCCGATCCCGCCGCGCCAGGTGCCGGAGGAAATCACGCCGCTGGTCAAGTCGCTCAATGAAATGCTGGAGCGCCTGAAGCTGTCGATCGATTCGCAGAAGCGCTTCATCGCCGATGCCGCGCACCAGATGAAAACCCCGTTGGCCGGCATGCGCACGCAGTCGGAACTGGCGCTGCGCCAGACCGACCAGGCCGAGGTGCACCGCTCGCTGGAGCAGTTGGCCAAGTCGTCGGAGGCGGCCACGCGCCTGGTCAACCAGTTGCTGGCCCTGGCGCGCGCCGAGAACCAGCCACAGGCCGGCACCGCGATGGAGCCGTTGCAGCTCGGGGACGTGGCGCGCAACACGGTGCACGACTGGGTGCAGGCCTCGTTCAACTACGGCATCGACCTCGGCTACGAGCCGCCGCATGAAGAGGTGCCGATTTCCGGCAATTCGATGATGCTGCGCGAAATGCTGTCCAACCTGATCGACAATGCCTTGCGCTACACGCCGCGCGCAGGCGCGGTCACGGTGCGCGTGCGCCGCACCGGCAGGCATGCCCTGCTCGAGGTGGAAGACAATGGTCCCGGCATCCCCGCGGCGGAGCGCGGCCACGTGTTCGAACGCTTCTACCGCATCCTGGGCAGCAATACCGAAGGTTCCGGCCTGGGCCTGCCGATCGTGCGCGAAGTGGCGCAGCAGCACGATGCGGAAGTCGACCTGTTCGCCAACCCGCGCACCACCGACCCGAAATATCCGGGCTGCCTGTTCCGCGTCACGTTCCCGCTGCGCGTGCCGGACGCGCCGCCCGAAGAAGAAGAGGTACCGCATTTTGGATAAGATCGAGCGCCACTGGCGCCGTGTACGCCGCATGACAGGCTGGCTGCTGGCCACCTGGCTGCTGACCACCTTCTGCATCGTTTTCTTCGCGCGCGAGTTGAGCGGCCTGTCGATCTTCGGCTGGCCGCTGTCGTTCTACCTGGCAGCGCAAGGTGCTTCGCTGATCTACCTGGCCATCATCGGCTTCTACGCCTGGCGCATGCGCGCACTGGAGCGCCTGTACCGCAGCGAGGACGCGGCATGAGGACACCCTTCTTCCGCAAGCTGCAGCGTTATTACATGATCTTCACCGGCTGCTTCGCCATGTTTCTGCTCGCGTTGGCGATGCTGGAGAAGGAAGGCATGCCGCGCTTGTGGATCGGCTACCTGTTCATGTTCGCCACCATCATCCTGTACGCGGCGATCGGCGTGATCAGCCGCACCTCGAACGTGGCGGAGTATTACGTGGCGGGGCGGCGCGTGCCTTCGCTGTTCAACGGCATGGCCACGGCGGCCGACTGGATTTCCGCCGCGTCCTTCATCTCCCTGGCGGGCGGCCTGTACCTGCACGGCTTCGACGGCCTGGCCTACATCATGGGCTGGACCGGCGGCTACTGCCTGGTGGCGCTGCTGATCGGGCCCTACCTGCGCAAGTTCGGCCAATACACCATCCCCGACTTTTTCGCTGCGCGCTACGGCGGCGGCTTCAACGGGCGCGCGGTGCGGCTGATGGCGGTTGGCGCCACCATCATCGTTTCCTTCACTTACGTGGTGGCGCAGATCTACGCGGTAGGGCTGATCGCCTCGCGCTTCACCGGCGTCGATTTCTCGGTCGGCATCTTCCTCGGGCTGGCGTCGATCCTGGTGTGCTCCTTCCTGGGCGGCATGCGGGCGATCACCTGGACCCAGGTGGCGCAGTACATCATCATCCTGGTGGCGTTCCTGATGCCGGCCATGTGGCTGGCGGTCAAGCATGGCGGCAACCCGGTGCCGCAGGTCGCCTACGGCAAGCTGCTGCCCAAGCTCAGCGCACGCGAGACGCAACTGGCGCACGACACCAAGGAAGCGGAGGTGCGCGAGGTATTCCTGCAGCGCGCCGAGGATTTCGGCGTGCGCCTGCATGGCCTGCCCGCATCCTGGGATTCGGGCCGGGTCGAAGCGCAGCACAACCTCGACATGGTCAAGCAGCGCAACGGTTCGCTGCTGGAAATCCGCGCCGCCGAACGGGCCCTGGCCGACTATCCCAAGACGGTGGAGGATGCCGCCGCCGCATGGACCGCGCAGCGCAACTACAACCTGGCGCGTGGGCGCGAACTGGTCAAGCATGCCGAACCCTTCCCCGGCACCGATCGCGCGCAGTCGAACCAGAAGCGCAACAACTTCCTGGCGCTGGTGTTCTGCCTGATGATGGGCACGGCTGCGCTGCCGCACATCCTGATGCGCTCCTACACCACGCCATCGGTGCAGGAGACGCGCGTGTCGGTATTCTGGACCCTGTTCTTCATCCTGCTGGTGTACCTGACCATTCCGGCGCTGGCGGTGCTGGTCAAGTACGACATCTACAGTTCCCTGGTGGGCAGCGATTTCGCGCACTTGCCGACCTGGGTCTCCTACTGGGCCAACGTGGACAAGGCCAACCCGCTGCTGTCGATCAGCGACATCAACCTGGACGGCATCGTGCAACTGGCCGAAATCCAGATCGACAGCGACGTGCTGGTGCTGGCCACGCCGGAGATCGCGGGGCTGCCTTATGTCGTGTCCGGGCTGGTGGCCGCCGGCGGCCTGGCCGCTGCGCTTTCCACGGCGGACGGCCTGCTGCTGGCGATCTCCAACGCGCTGTCGCACGACGTGTATTACAAGATCGTCGACCCGGAAGCGTCGACCCAGAAACGCGTGACGATCTCCAAGCTGCTGTTGCTGGCGGTGGCCTTCATCGCAGCCTATGCCGCCTCGACCAAGCCGGGCGACATCCTGTCGCTGGTGGGCGCCGCCTTCTCGCTCGCCGCATCGACCCTGTTCCCGGCCCTGGTGGCGGGCGTGTTCTGGCAGCGCGCCAACCACCAGGGCGCGATCGCAGCGATGGTGGCCGGCTTCTTTACCTGCCTGTACTACATGCTGCATGCCAATCCGGTACTGGGCGGCAGCATCAGCGGACAGTGGTTCGGCATCGCCGCCAATTCGGCCGGCGTATTCGGCGTGCCGGCCGGCTTTGCTGCGCTGCTGGTGGCCAGCCTGCTCACGCCGGCCCCCGACGCGCGCGCCTTGTCGCTGGTGCGCCATATCCGGACACCGGAATAGTACAGGTGACAATCCGAGGACATTTGCGGCCTGCCGCTCCGCTACGATACGCCCCCATGAAGAAGTTGAACCTTACTCTCTCGATCACGATCTTTGCCGCCGCGGCGGGATTCGCCGGCAGCGCCGGCGCCGATACGATGTACAAGTGTACTGGCGCAAGCGGCAAAGTCACCTTCACCGACCAGCCCTGCGCCGGGCAAGGCAAGGCGAGCACGCTGGATGTCAGGCCGCCGCTAAGGGACGCAGAGGTCGCGCAAAAGGCGGAAGCGGACGCGGAGAAGCTCAAGCGCGCCAATGAGCATTTCAAGGTCCGCGCGGCAGAACGCGAACGGATGTACGCCGATCAGGAACAGAAGGCCGCGCAGGCCCGCGCCGACCGGGAGCGATGGGCCATCGAAGCGCGGGCCAGGCAAGAGGCGAAGGATCGGGAGACGGCGCGGCAAGGGGTGCTGGCAAGGCGCGAGCGGGAGCGCTTTCTTGGGTGCCAACCGTTTACCTGCTAGCACTGGCCGGTATGCGCGCAGTTGCGGGGTGTTGTCGCAAGCTCGCCACACTGGCACACCGGAATCAACGTAAGTGACATTTGGCTAGTTTTTTCTCTTGCCAATCCAGTAACATTCGATTCCCATGAAAATCTTTTCCCTTACCCTCGCGATTTCGCTCGGGCTGGCCGCCGCGCCGGCCGCCGTAGCAGCGGTGGCGCCACCATCGGTGGAAGCCTTCTTTGAAAACCCGGATTTCAGCGGGGCCATCATCTCGCCGAGCGGCAAGCACGTCGCCGCCAAGGTTGGCGCCAAGGGCAAGCGCAATATGCTTGCCGTGGTCGACCTGGCCACGCAAAAGATCCAGATCGTGGCCCACTTCAGCGATACCGATATCGCCAACGTCAAATGGGTAAACGAGCAGCGCCTGGTGTTCGATACCAATGACCGCCAGGCGGCTCAGGGTGATGCGATGTACGCGCCCGGCCTGTACGCGGTCGACCGCGACGGCGCCCGCTTCAAGCAGCTTGCCTCGCGCCGCGGACAAGGCTTCAAGCAAAGCTCGGCGCAGCGCGATCTGCTGCCATGGCACACCGTGATGCACCGCCAGGCCGGCCTGCCCGAATCCGAATGGACCTATGTGCAGGATCTGCAGTTCAACGGCAAGGAAACGGTGAGCGACGTCAGGCTGTTACGCGTAAACACGGTCACCGGCCGCAGCCAACTGGTAGAGCGCCCCGGCGATGTCGTGGCCTGGCTGCTGGACCAGGAAGGCCGCGCGCGCCTGGCCTACATGCTCAACAAGGACGTCGTTGAAATCAAGGTGCGTGACGACGAAAGCGCGCCATGGCGCACGCTCGCCAGCTTCAAGGCCTTCACGCCTGACGCCAACGCCATGGACCCGGTGGCCTTCGGGGCCGACAACACCCTGTACGTCAGGACCAACCGAGGCGCCGACAAAGCCTCCATTTTCCGCCTCGACCTGGCAAGCGGCAAGATGGACGACAAGCCCCTGATCACGCTGGAAGGCTTCGACTTCGGTGGCCGCCTTGTCATGCGCGGAGGAAAACTGGTCGGCGTGCACTACCTGCAGGATGGCGAAGGCACGCAATGGTTCGACCCTGCGCTGCAGGCGCTGCAAGCCGACGTCGACAAGCTGCTGCCGCAGACCGTCAACATGCTCGACCTGCCAACCGACCTGCAAGCCCAGAACGTGCTGGTGCGCGCCTTCTCCGACATCCGCCCAGCCAGCTACTACGTGTTCGATCGCAGCACCAAAAAGCTGAACAAGGTCGGTGACACCTACTCCGGCATCGTTCCGGACCAGATGGGCCAGCAGGAACAGGTGCGCATCGTGGCGCGCGATGGCCAGGAGGTGCCGACCATGTTGACGCTGCCGCCGCAGAAGGAGGCGAAGAAATTGCCGATGGTGGTGCTGGTGCATGGCGGGCCGTACACACGCGGCACGACCTGGGGCTGGAAGCCGGAAGTGCAATTCCTGGCCTCGCGCGGCTATGCCGTGCTGGAGCCGGAATTCCGCGGCAGCACCGGCTATGGCCGGCGCCACTTCCTCTCGGGCTGGAAGCAGTGGGGCCTGAAGATGCAGGACGATATCGCCGACGCCACCAAATGGGCCATCGCCACGGGCTATGCGGACCCGCAACGCATCTGCATCGCCGGCGCCAGCTACGGCGGCTACGCCACGCTGATGGGACTGGTCAACGACCCTGGCCTGTACCGCTGCGGCATCAACTGGGTCGGCGTCACTGACATCAAGCTGCTGTTCACCGGCCACTGGATGTACCGCGACGATGCCAGCGAAACCTGGCGCCGTTACGGCATGCCCGAGCTGATCGGCGACCCGGTCAAGGACGCCGAGCGTTTCAAGGCCACCTCGCCAATTGAGCAGGCCCACCGCATCACCCAGCCACTGCTGATGGCATACGGCGGCGCCGACCTGCGTGTGCCGCTGGTGCACGGTACCCGCCTGCGCGATGCGATACGCAGCAACAACCGGCAAGTCGAGTGGGTGGAGTACGAGACGGAAGGCCACGGCTTCCATGTGCCAGCCAACCGCATCGACTTCTGGAGCCGCGTGGAGCGCTTCCTCGACCGCCAAATTGGACAACCACTAGAACCAAAATGATCAAATACTTCCTGGCCGGACTGGCCACCATGGCCGGCCTGGCCCATGCAGCACCGCCGGTGCAGCAATTCTTCGAATCCGCCCACTACAAGGATGCCAAACTGTCGCCGAGCGGGCGCTACCTGGCCTTGCGCGTTGGCAGCAACGAGGCCCGCGACTCGGTGCTGGTGTTCGATAACGAGTCATTGAAAGTGGTGGGCGGTGGACGCCTTGCCGACTATGACGTCGGCACCATCCGCTGGGTCAACGATAATCGCCTGCTGTACACGGTCGCCGACAGCACAGTCGCCACCGGCGACAAGCGCTTCGCACCGGGCCTGTACGCCATGAGCCGCGACGGCAAGGAAAACCGTCAGTTGGCCGAGCATCGGTTCAGTGGCTCCGGCACCGGCAGCCATATCAAGTCGCGCCTGGAGCCGTGGAATACCTTCCTGATGGACGAGGAAGGTGCGCAAGATTCCGACACGGTATACGTTGAACGCCCCATCTGGTCGGAACGGGCCGGCTATGAAATCGAGCGCACCGAACTGGTCAAGCTGAACACCGCGACCGGACAAAGCGTCACGCTGAGCCATCCCGGCAACGCTGAAGGCTGGATGCTGGACCATAAGGGCGAGCCCTCCATCCTGGTTGCCGCCAAGGACGGCAGGGAAACCATCTATTACCGCAACGCCGATGGGGAGTGGCGCGAGATCGCCACGCAGGCGGCCTACGGCAGCGACATGGATGCCATCGCCCCGATCGGTTTCTATGACGACAAACACCTGCTGGTCAAAACGCGCATGAAGGGCGACAAGGCTGCGCTGTACCTGATGAACCTTGGCACCGGCAAGCTCGATCCGAGTCCGCTAGTAGCAATGGCGGACTTCGACTTCAACGGCAGCATGGTGTACTCGAAGAAGCGCCTGGTGGGCCTGCACTATCTGGCCGACGCCCGTTCCAGCGCCTGGTTCGATCCGGCCCTGAAAGCGGCCCAGGCGGAGGTCGACAAGCAACTGGGCGGCATGGTCAACATCATCACCCCGCCAACGCAGCCGGAAACCGACTGGCTGCTGGTAGTGAGCTACTCGGACCGCCAGCCGCGCTTCTATTCCGTGTACAACAGCAAGACCCACGAGCTGAAGGGCCTGGGCAGCGCGCGTCCCGACATCAAGTCCAGCGAGATGGGGCGCCAGGACTTCGTCAAGTACCGCGCCCGCGATGGCCTGGAAGTGCCGGCCTGGCTGACCCTGCCCGCCAAAGAGGGCAAGAAGCTGCCGATGGTGGTGCTGGTGCACGGCGGTCCTTATGTGCGCGGCAACGAATGGGGCTGGAATGCCGAGAGCCAGTTCCTGGCTTCGCGCGGCTACGCTGTATTGGCGCCGGAATTCCGCGGCTCGACCGGCTACGGCATGAAGCTGTTCGACGCCGGGCTGAAACAATGGGGCCTGAAAATGCAGCACGATATCGCCGACAGCGTCAAGTGGGCGGTGGAAAAAGGCATCGCCGATCCTGCCCGTATCTGCATCATGGGCGGCAGCTATGGCGGCTACGCTACCCTGATGGGCCTGATCAACGATCCAAGCCTGTACCGCTGCGGCATTGCCTACGCTGCCGTCACCGACATCCCGCTGCAGTACTCCAGCGGCATGGCCGTGCTGTCCGACCTGCCTTCCGACTACAAGGCCTACGGCGTGCCGGTGCTGGTGGGCGACCTGGAAAAGGACGCAGCGCAGTTCATCGCCACTTCGCCGCTCCAGCAGGCCGCCCGCATCAAGCGCCCGCTGCTGCTGGCGCACGGCACCGATGACCGTCGCGTTCCCGTCCCGCATTACAACAAGCTCCGTAGCGCCTTAACGGATGCCAAGGCCGATGCCGAATTCATTGAATACGTCGGTGAAGGCCACGGCTGGAGTACGCTGAAGACCCGCCTGGACTTCTGGGGCCGGGTCGAAAAATTCCTCGACAAGCATATTGGACCGAATGCCAATCAGTAAAGTAGCCAGAGCCCTGCTGGCGTCACTGCTCGTGCTGACCGCATCGGGAGCGGTGGCGCAACAGGACGCGCCAGCCAAGCCGCAGATTGCGCCGGTATCTGCTTTCTTTGCGAATCCGGACTTCGTACAGGCAGCACTTTCGCCCAGCGGCAAATACCTTGCTGCGATCGTCAGCCATGCGACCGAGCATGACCGCCTGGTTGTCATCGATCTTGAAACGCTAAAAGCCAATGTGGCTGCGCACTTTGCGTTGGATGATGTCAGCGAATTCCAGTGGGCGAATGACGAACGCCTTGTTTTGACTGCCGGGAACAAGAATATTCCTGTCGGCGTCATCGAAGCTGCCGCGGGACTATTCGCCGTCAATCGGGACGGTAGCAAACCTCTCCAGCTTGCGGCTCGAGGCTGGAAGGAGTGGGGGAAACTGCCTTGGAATACCTATTTGCTTAAACAACCCGGGGCACAAAACTCGGAGTTCATTTATGTTGAACATCGCAACGTCGACAAGGAAGCCGGCATATTCACGGGAACCGTCGACCTCAAAAAGCTGAACGTGGTCACTGGCGAGGCTGCTTGGGCGAATATTCCATCTGCAGACCCGATCGGCTGGGTGCTTGACCAGCATGGCGAGCCACGTATCGCGCTTACGCGCTTGCAGGGATCAATGATTCCTTATTTACGGAGGGAGGCCGGCAAATGGGAGGTACTGGCTGCCAAAGGCCCCGATAACAGCCCGCTGTTCGTCCGGCCGCTGGCATTCGCAAGTGATAACCTGCTCTATGTCACCAGCCCGATAGATGATAAGGCAATGGTCAGGGCGCTGGACCTTGCCACCATGAAGCTGGGTGAGCCTTTGATTGAGCTTGACGGCTATGATTTTGACGGTGAGTTGTTCATCCGTGATGGCAAGCTACTCGGAATGCGATATACCACCGAAGGCGATGGCAATATGTGGTTCGATGCCGAACTAAAGGCCTTGCAAGCCGACATCGACAAGCTGTTGCCGAATACGGTTAACCTGATAACGCCGGCCAAAGAAGCCAGCAGCAAAAACGTTCTCATATATTCGTACTCTGACCGCCAACCGCCGGCCTACTATGCATATCGCAAGGACGTGCGCCAGTTGGTCAAAGTGGGACAGCAGTTATCCCAGATCGATCCGGCCACGCAAGCAAAGCAGACAATGGTCGCCTATAAAGCTCGGGACGGCATGCAGATCCCCGCGCTACTCACCTTGCCACAAAAGTCTGTAGGGTCCAAGTCGCCGCTGGTCGTCCTGGTTCATGGCGGACCGTACCATCGCGGTAGCAAATGGGGCTGGAATCCCGAATCCCAATTTCTGGCTTCAAGAGGCTACGTCGTGCTGGAACCCTTCTTCCGTGGCTCGACTGGCTTCGGAACCAAGCACTTCAAGGCTGGCTGGAAGCAGTGGGGGCTGAAGATGCAGGATGATCTCGCAGATGGTGCCCGTTGGGCCGTGGACAACGGCTACGCCGACAGCCGAAGGATATGCATTGCAGGGGCAAGCTATGGCGGCTACGCTGCATTGATGGGTGTTTTGAAGGACCCCGATATTTTCCAATGCGCCGTTAATTGGGCAGGTGTGACCGACATCGAACTGCTGTACACCGGGCACTGGTTATACACTTCGGATTTACCCGCAGAGTGGAAGCAATATGGCATGCCGCTGCTTGTAGGAGATCTGGAAAAGGATGCAGCGCAACTTAAAGCGACTTCCCCGCTCGAGCAAGCACAACGAATCAGGCGGCCTATCCTGATGGGTTACGGCGACTCCGACCACCGCGTTCCGATCGTGCACGGCAAGCTCTTTTTGCGCGAAGTTCGCGCATATAACAGGAAAGTTGAATTCACCGAATACGATGACGAGGGCCACAGCCTGAAGCTGGCCAAAAACCGCATCGACTTCTGGACCCGGGTCGAGAAATTCCTCGACAAGCATATCGGCGCGGCGGCAAAAACGGAGTAAGCTGGCGGCTCGTCCGTCACTCACTTCGAAGGAGGCAGCGCGATGTCGTCTGGCAAGATCCTGGTCGCACAAGGGGGCGGTCCCACCGCCGTGATCAACCAGTCGCTGGTCGGCGTCGTGCTCGAAGCGCGCCGCTTCCGCAATGTGACGCGCATCTACGGTGCACTGCACGGCGTGCGCGGCATCGTCAACGAGGAATTCGTCGACCTGACGCAGGAGACCAGCCATAACCTGGAACTGGTGGCCGCCACGCCCTCCTCCGCCCTCGGCTCCACGCGCGACAAGCCTGACCTGAAGTACTGCGAAGAGATCTTCAAGGTGCTGAAGGCGCACGAGATCGAACACTTCTTCTACATCGGCGGCAACGATTCATCGGACACGGTGCGCATCGTGGCCGAACAGGCGCAGGCTGCCGGCTATCCGCTGCGCGCCATCCACATCCCCAAGACCATCGACAACGACCTGGTGGGCAACGACCATACGCCGGGCTTTCCGTCCGCGGCGCGCTTCGTGGCGCAGGCCTTTGCCGGCGCCAACCTCGATAATGCCTCGCTGCCGGGCGTGTACGTGGGCGTGGTGATGGGGCGCCACGCCGGCTTCCTGACAGCCGCTTCGGCGCTGGGCAAGAAGTTTCCGGACGATGGGCCGCACCTGATCTACCTGCCGGAGCGCGTGTTCTCGATCGAGCAGTTCCTGGCCGATGTGAAGGATACCTATGCGCGCTACGGCCGCTGCGTGGTGGCGGTATCGGAAGGCATCCACGATGCCTCCGGCGCGCCGATCGCCACCTTGCTGGCCAAGGAAGTGGAACGCGACGCGCACGGCAATGTGCAGCTGTCCGGCACCGGTGCGCTGGCCGACCTGCTGTGCGACGAGATCAAGGACAAGCTGGGCATCAAGCGCGTGCGCGGCGACACCTTCGGCTACCTGCAGCGCTCCTTCATCGGCTGCGTGTCGGATGTGGACCAGCGCGAAGCGCGCGAGGTCGGCGAGAAGGCCGTGCAATTCGCCATGTGGGGCGAGCGCAATGGCTCGGTGGCGATCAAGCGCACCGGCTTCTATTCGGCCGACTATGCGCTGCTGCCGCTGGAAGCGGTGGCCGGCAAGACGCGCACCATGGAAGACGAATTCATCGACGAGAAGGGCACCGGCGTGACCGATGCCTTCCGCATGTACCTGCGCCCCTTGCTCGGTTCCGGCATGCCCGACGCTTTCCGCCTGCGCCCGGCGCCCGTGCCGAAGATCCTCAAACGTTAGAACAGCGCCGGCAGTTCCGCCGCCAGAAAATCGGACAAGGCGCGCACCTTGGTCTGCAGGTGGCGGTTGCCGGGGTAGACGATGTAGGCGATGCGCGGCTGCAGATGCCAGCCCGGCAGCACGCGTTCCAGCGTGCCCTGCGCCAACATGGGCCGTGCGATGAAGGACGGCAGCGAACCGATGCCCTGGCCGGCGGCCAGCATCTGGCCCAGCATCAGGCTGTTGTCCAGCCACATGCGCACCGGCGGCTCGATTTCGACCATGCCGCCCTCCCCTTCCAGCCGCCACAGGCCCGGCGCTTCGGCCAGGCGGAAGGCCAATGCGCGGTGCGCCAGCAAGTCGTGCGGCGCCTGCGGTGCGCCGTGCCGGCGCAAGTAGCTGGGCGCAGCGCACAGCCACTGCTCCACCTTGCCGGCGGAGCGCACCACCAGCGAGGAATCGGGCAGCGTGGTGCGCACGCGCAGCGACAGGTCGAATCCTTCCGCCACCACGTCGAGCAAGCGGTCGGCCATGGTGAGTTCGACGTCGACATCGGGGTATTGGTCCATGAAGCGCGCCAGCAGCGGCGACAACACCGTCAGGCTGAGCGACATCGGGGCGTTGATGCGTACCCGTCCTTTCATGGCGGCCTGCTCGCCGCTGGTACTGCGCTCCAGTTCTTCAAGCTCGTCGAGCAGGCGGCAGCATTCCTGGAAGTAGGCGCGGCCGGTGTCGGTCAGGCGCATGGTACGCGTGGTGCGCAACAGCAGCGCCGCCTGCAAGCCCTGCTCGAGCCAGCGCACCTGCTTGCCGATGCCTGCCGGCGACAGGCCCAGTTCCTCGGCCGCCTTGCTGAAGCTGCCGCGCTCGACCACGCGGCGAAAGGCGTGCATCGCCGCCAGCTTGTCCATTCGATCCTCCGGGTAAAAAGTCTTTATCAGAAACGCCAGATTATCTTAGTAGCAGAATCAAATATGCTGGCTTCACTGACATTTTTACAAGGAACCATGATGAAACTTGCAACCAGCCTTGCCGCCCTGCTGCTGTCCGCCCATGCCGTGGCTGCCGAGCCGGGCACCAGCCCTTGGGGCCCGCAGGATGAAATCGGCCGCCTGAACCTGGTCACCCCAGCCTCCAGCGCAGCCATCCTGGCCCGCATCAGCGGCGGCCGCGCTTACGACCTGTCGGTCGATTATTTCGTCGGCATGCCCAGCTGGCAGGCGGCCGGCGACCCGCCTTACCTGATGTGGATGACGCATACGCCGCACGGCAATGTGCTGTCCGACCCGATGGAAACCGGCAAGGCCATGAACCAGCACGTCAGCTATTCGGGCAGCGCCATCTCGATGTATGCGCACATGGGCACCCATATCGACGCGCTGAACCACTTCGGCTTGAACGGCAAGATCTGGAACGGCTTCAAGGCGTCCGAGCACCTGGGCGACCGTGGCTGGAAGGTGGCCGGCGCGGAGAAGCTGCCGCCGATCGTGGCGCGCGGCGTGCTGATCGACGTGGCGGCGGCCAAGGGTGTTTCCATGCTGCCGGATAACTACCGTGTGACCGGCAAGGACTTGGCCGCGGCTTTGGCCAGGCAGAAGGTGCAGCTTCAGAAAGGCGACGTGGTGCTGATCCGCACAGGGCGCATGCAGCAGTTCGAGAAGGCGCAGGCTTTCATGCAGAACCCGCCGGGCATGGGCCTGGATGCGGCGCGCTTCCTGGTGGAGCAGCATGGCGCGATGGTGGTGGGCGCGGACAACCTGAGCTTCGAGTCCTTCCCTTCCGAGGCCAAGGACAACTACATCCCGGTCCACACTTACCTGTTGGCCGAACACGGCGTGCCGATCATGGAACTGGTCAACCTGGAAGAACTGGCGCGCGACAAGGTGTATGAATTCGCCTTTATCGGCGCGTCGTTGAAACTGCGCGGCGCGGACGCGGCGCCGATGCGGCCGATCGCGCTGCCGCTGCGCTGATCAATCCTGGTGGACGTCGCGGTAGGCCAGCATGTCCACCAGGCGTTCTTCCTTGTCGGGATCGAAACCGCAGGTGGCTTCGAACCTTGCCGGGTTTTCGTACGTACCGAACAGCATGTCCCACCATACGATGTCGCCGTAGTTGTTCTTGTGGCGGCCGTACTGGTGGTGGATGCGGTGCATCTCGGGGCGCTGGAAGAACCAGCCGACCCAGCGCGGCGTGGTGACGCTGGTGTGGTAGAAGAATTCACCGAGCGCGGTGCACAGGGTGTAGACCGCGCCCGCTTCCGGCGACAGGCCAAGGAAGGCGTACACCAGCAGGCTGCCGATGATCGAGTTGACGATCATCTCGCCGGGGTGCTTGTAGAAAGAGGTGATGACTTCGATGCGCTGCGGGCTGTGGTGGATCTGGTGGAACAGGCGCCACAGCAGATCCGATTCGTGGCGCACCCTGTGCCACCAATAGAACACGAAGGTGGCGATGAAATAGGCCAGCAGGCCGCCAGCCACCGGCCCCATATGGTCGGACAGGTGCAGCAGCGAGGATTGCGAAGTCCAGCGTTCCCAGCTCACGCCGGCCAGCAGGACTACGCCGAGTTGTATGGCGTTGATGGCAAGCACGCGCAGCGGCCAGGTGCGGACCTGGGGCAGTTTCCATCCGGGCCGCAGGCGCTCCAGTACAAAACAGGCGGCAAAGACGATGAAGATAGTGGCGAGCATGGCGAGTCCTTTCGATGGGCAAGGACGAGATCATCGCGCCGGGGCACAGCCTGTGCCTAAGAAAATCCCCCTGGTATCGGATTTAGATACGGCCGGCATATAGGGCGGGTTCTCGCCTGATGGCGGCCTAGCATGGCGACTCTTTCAACCAAGGAGACAACCATGAAGAAACTGATCGGGGCGCTGGCCCTGGCGGCAAGCAGCGCGACTGCGGCGGCGGGCGGGGCGCCTTCAACGGCCGACATTGAACGCGCGCGGCACGCCTTCGACTTCCTGCACGGCGACTGGACGGTGCAGAACCGCCGCCAATCCGATTACGCCAATCCGGACAGCGCGTGGGAGACCTTCAACGCCAGCAACCTGGTGCACGCGCTGCCGGCGGGCATCGGCAACTACGACGAATACCGGCCGCTGGGCAACTGGCGTCCAGGCTTCGTGGCGATGACGCTGCGCGTATTCGATCCGGCCACCGGGCGCTGGAGCATCTATTGGCTCACCAACCGCGACGGCGGGCTCGATCCCGCCACCGGCACCTTGCTGCCGCCGGTGGTGGGCCGTTTCGATGCCGACGGCGTGGGCCGCTTCGAGGGGGAGGAAGTCTACAAAGGCCGCACCGCCCGCGTGCGCTTCACCTGGACCCGCAGCAGCGAGCGCCAGGCACGCTGGGAGCAGGCCTATTCCTGGGACGATGGCACCAGTTGGCAAACCAACTGGATCATGGATTTCACGCGGAAATAAATGTCCCCCGTGGGGTCAGGAACCAGCAGGACAAATGAGTTCGATGAACAACAAATGTCCACTTGGTTCCTGACCCCGGGGGGACAAAAATTGCGTTAGACGACGATGGTCTGGTGTTCGCCTTGGGCGCGGGCGCGGATCTTGCCGATGCGCGAGACGGTTTCGCCGGCGGCGGTCAGCTGGGCGACGGCTGCGTCGGCGTTTTCAGCGGATACGATCACGGTCATGCCGATACCGCAGTTGAACACGCGGTGCATTTCCGCGTCGGCCACGCCGCCGTGCTGTTGCAGCCACTTGAACAGCGGTGGCATGGTCCAGGAGGCGCCATCCAGTTCGGCGGTCAGGTTGTCGGCCAGCACGCGCGGGATGTTTTCGACCAGGCCGCCGCCGGTGATGTGCACCAGGCCTTTGACTTCCATCGCTTCCATCAGCGCCAGCAGCGGCTTGACGTAGATGCGGGTCGGTTCCATCAGCACGTCGGCCAGCTTGCGGCCGTGGAAATCGGCTTCCAGGTCCGGCTTGGCCACTTCGATGATCTTGCGCACCAGGGAGTAACCGTTGGAGTGGGCGCCCGAGGAGGCCAGGCCCAGCACCACGTCGCCCGGCACGATCTTGGTGCCGTCGATCAGCTTGGATTTTTCCACCGCGCCGACGGCGAAGCCGGCCAGGTCGTATTCGCCGTCCGGGTACATGGATGGCATTTCCGCGGTTTCGCCGCCGATCAGTGCGCAGCCGGCGTACTCGCAACCCTTGGCGATGCCCTTGATCACGTCGGTCGCGGTGGCCACGTTCAGCTTGCCGCAGGCGAAGTAGTCGAGGAAGAACAGCGGCTCGGCGCCCTGCACCAGGATGTCGTTCACGCTCATGGCCACCAGGTCGATGCCCACGGTGTCGTGCCGGT
Source organism: Duganella sp. CF458 (assembly GCF_900113115.1). Classification (GTDB taxonomy): domain Bacteria; phylum Pseudomonadota; class Gammaproteobacteria; order Burkholderiales; family Burkholderiaceae_D; genus Rugamonas. The sequence goes on from NZ_FOOF01000011.1 coordinate 24,456, forward strand.
TCAGCTCAAACGCCAGTTTCAGCTTGGTGCCGACGCCGTCGGTACCGGAAACCAGCACCGGCTCCTTGTATTTCTTGCTGATCTCGAACAGCGCGCCGAAGCCGCCGATGCCGCCCATCACGCCTTCGCGCATGGTGCGCTTGGCGAATGGCTTGATCGCTTCAACTAGGGCGTCGCCGGCGTCGATATCGACACCTGCGTCACGGTAGGACAGGGAAACATTCGAAGGTTGGCTCATGGTGTTGTCGCAACTGAGGCGGAAGAATGGAAAAGCGGTGGCCGAATACGGCAAGTCCGCTATTTTAGCATTTTTACCCCCACATTTTCTCTTGTTATCGGCCGTTTTTCAGCCCCCGGAGCGGCAAACTGCCCCCAATCCGGAGCGCGCACCGAGCTTCAGCAGGCGGGCGGCCAGTTCTTCATTCTTCTTTTCCAAGGCCACGTCGTAGGGCGTCAGGCAGCCGTTGTCCGGGTTGGCTTTGCCATTCGGGTCGGCCCCCTGTTCGATGGCGAAGTTGACGCGGGTGGTCACCGCCTCCACACATTTCCGCCATTCCGCGTCGAAGCGATCGGCCGGCACCAGCTTGCGCGTCATGTCCTGGTCGCATTCGCTGACCAGGCGCACCAGCATGCTGCGCTTGCCCCAGGTGCTGCCGTTGGGGTCGGCGCCCAGGGCGACCAGGCGCCTGGCGGCATCGAACTGGTCTTTGCGGATAAAGCGATTGAGCAGGGCCGAATAGGTGGTCGATTGCACGTTCGGATTGGCGCCGGCCTGGATCAGCAGCGCGAGGAATTCGTTGTCGGTCTCGCAATAATCGCAGGTGGACAGGTTGAGGCCCTTGGCGCTGGCGCCGCGCGCGACCAGCAGGTGGGCCAAGGCCAGGCGGCGCGGCCAGCTTTCCTGCGGGTCGTTGCGGGCGAAGTAGGCCTGGTTCACGGTTTCCTGCAGCAATACGGTGCCCAGTTCGCCGGCGATATCGGCCTTGTCGACCAGGTATTCGAGGACGGCGAAACGCTTGGCGTCCTTGGCCGGGTCGGGCTTGGTCAGGTAGGTGTTGACCGCCACGCCCAGCATGGCTTCGGGCTCGAAGCTGGGGTCTTTCTGCGGATCGAAGCGCTTGATGCGGGCCAGGTCGCCCTCGTCCGTCGCGTCGATGACCTTGGAAGAGGGCTTCTTGAAGTTCACCGCCTCGGCCATGCTGGCTGCGGCGTCGGCCATGCTAGCGGCGGCGTCGGCCACGCTGGCCGCGGCGGCGCGAGGCATGCACAGCAGGCGGTTGAAGCCTTCGCATTTTTCGCCTTCGTCTGCTGCCATGGCAGGGCAATGGGCGGCAAATGCCAGGGGCAGGGCCGCTACGGCGGCACGGATACGGACAGACAGCATGACATCACATCGAAGTTGATTTATAGAAATATTAAACTACTGCAAGGACCGGCGCATGGTGTTTTTAACAGCAGAGGCGTTAGAATAGCCCTTCCTTCGTCCCGACCACGCCAGCGCAGATGCCCCTTCCCCTCTCGCCAGAACAAAAACAAACGCTATTCTGGGTGTCGGTCTGGGCCGCCTTTTTCTTCCTGCTCTGGATCCTGGGGCCGGTCTTGACGCCTTTCCTGGCGGCCGCCATTTTCGCCTACGCGCTGAATCCCGCCGTCGACAAGCTGTGCCGCCTGCGTATATTGCGGCGCTGGAAAATGCCGCGCGCACTGGCCGTATCCATCGTGATCACCCTGTTTGGCGCCGCCGTGCTGGCGCTGCTGCTGATTGTGGTGCCGGTGCTGCAAAAGGAAATTCCGCTGCTGCAGGCGGCCATTCCCGCGTCGCTGGCCAAGCTGAACGACACGCTGGGCCCGCGCCTGCAGCAACTGGGGGTGGAGTTCACCCTCGACGGTGCCAGCATCAAGGCCCTGGTGGCGGAAAAGATGGCGGAAAGCGGCAACCAGATCTGGACGGCCGTGCTGAATTCCGTGCGTACCGGCGGCAGCGCGGTCCTGGGCTGGCTGGCCACGCTGGTGCTGATCCCGGTCGTGCTGTTTTACCTGCTGCTGGACTGGCAGCAGTTGCTGGCCCGCATCGCCGGCGCGGTGCCGCGCCGCTATATCGGCGCCACCATGGACATGGCGCGCGAATCCGACGCGCTGCTGGCGCAGTACCTGCGCGGCCAGTTGCTGGTGATGCTGGTGTTGTCGGTTTATTACTCCACCGCGCTGGCGGTGGCGGGCTTCGACGTGGCGCTGCCGGTCGGCATCCTGTCCGGCGTGCTGGTCTTCATTCCCTATCTCGGCTTCGGCCTCGGGCTGCTGCTGGCGCTGATGGCGGCGGTGCTGCAATTTTCCGACTGGAGCGGGCTGGTGGCGGTGGCCATCATCTACGGCCTGGGCCAGGTGATCGAAGGTTTCATCCTGACGCCGCGCCTGGTGGGCGAGCGCATCGGCCTGGACCCGCTGGCGGTGATCTTCGCGCTGTTGGCCTTTGGCCAGCTGTTCGGATTTGTCGGCGTACTGCTCGCTTTGCCCGCTTCCGCCCTCTTGATGGTCGGTTTTAGGCACCTGCGCCGCCACTACCTGCGCAGCAGCTTTTATAATGCGTAGTGTGAAGATCGATTACGTTAGCAAAAATTCCACAAAGCCGGGACAAGTCCAATGAAACAACTGGTGCTTGACCTGGGTGCGGAGCCGGTGTGCACCCTCGAGTCCTTCGAGGTGGGGCGCAATGCCGAGGTGGCGGCGCTGATGCGCCAGTTCGCCGAACGCAGCTCGCGCGAGCATTTCGCCTACCTGTGGGGGGAAACCGGCGCAGGCAAGTCGCACCTGCTGAAGGCGCTCGCCTCGAGCGAACGCGCGCGCTATATTTCGCCGTTTTCGATTGAAACCGAGTTCCTGTATTCGCCGGACGTGGACCTGTACCTGCTGGACGACTGCGAAAAGCTGTCGCCGGTGGCCCAGATCGATGCCTTTGCCCTGTTCAACGAGATCCGCGCCAACCACGCCTTCATGGTGAGCGCGGGCTCGGTCGCCCCGGCCGTGCTGCCGGTGCGCGAGGACCTGCGCACGCGCATGGGCTGGGGCCTGGTGTACCAGATCCATGGTCTGACCGACGAGGAAAAGCTTGCAACACTGACGCAAATGGCGGAAGCGCGCGGCTTGATCCTCTCACCCGGTGTGCTACCTTACCTGCTGTCGCACTTCCAGCGCGACATGGTATCGCTGTCCTCGATGCTCGACTCGCTCGACCAGTATTCCCTGGAAACCAAACGCCCGATCACCCTGCCCCTGCTGCGCGAATGGCTGCAGGAGGAAGCGAAAGAATGATGAAACTCGCCCTGTTCGACCTTGACCATACCCTGCTGCCGATCGATTCCGATTTCGAGTGGGGGCAATTCCTGTGCCGCGTGGGCGCCGTCGATGCCGTTGAATTCAAGCGCCGCAACGAGGATTTCTTCGCGCAGTACCAGGCGGGCACCCTGGACCCGGTGGAATACCTGGAATTTTCGCTCGGAACCCTGGCTCGCTTCGAGCCTGAGCACCTGGCCGAACTGCAGCAGCAATACATGACCGAAGTGGTGATGCCGAACATCCTGCCATCGGCCCGCGCGCTGCTGCAGCAGCACCTCGATGCCGGCGACCTGGTGGCGATCGTCACGGCGACCAACCACTTTGTGGTGGCGCCGATCGCCCAGGCCTTCGGCGTGGAGCATGTGATCGCCGCGATGCCGGAGCGCGACGCCGCCGGCCGCATCACCGGCAAGCTGCTCGGCACGCCGACCCAGGGCGAAGGCAAGATCGTGCACACCAAGGCGTGGCTCGAAAAGATGGGACATACGCTGGACAGCTTCGACAGCGTCCACTTTTACAGCGATTCCCATAATGACCTGCCGCTGCTGTCGATCGTCAGCCACCCGATTGCGACCAACCCGAACGCCAAGTTGTCCGAGCACGCGAGCGCGCAAGGCTGGCCACTAATTCACCTGTTCAATGATTAAGAAATTCATCCGCAAGATCCTCGGCGTCAAGAGCGCGAGACCCAGCAACGAGCCTGTCGTACTGGGCGCCAAGGACCATGGCATCGACCCGCGCATGGTGTCGAACAACGCGATCCGCGTCACCAGCACGCTGCAGGAGGCCGGCTATGAAGCCTTCGTGGTCGGCGGCGCCGTGCGCGACCTGCTGCTGGGCGTAAAGCCCAAGGACTTCGACGTCGCCACCAATGCCACGCCGGAGCAGGTCAAGCGCCTGTTCCGCCGCGCCTTCATCATCGGCCGCCGTTTCCAGATCGTGCACGTGATGTTCGGCCAGGACCTGCTGGAGGTGACCACCTTCCGCGGCACCGCCACCGACAATGCGCCGAAGGACGAGCATGGCCGCGTGCTGCGCGACAACACCTTCGGCTCGCAGGCGGAAGACGCGGAGCGCCGCGACTTCACTATCAACGCCATGTACTACAACCCTGCCACGCAGGAAGTGCTGGACTACCACGGCGGTATCGAGGATATCCGCGCCAAGACGCTGCGCATCATCGGCCAGCCGGAGGCGCGCTACCGCGAAGATCCGGTGCGCATGCTGCGCGTGGTGCGCTTTGCCGCCAAGCTGAAATTCTCCATCGAGCGTTCGACTGCCGAGCCGATCGGGGTGATGGCGCCGCTGATCGACAACGTGCCTGCGGCGCGCGTGTTCGACGAGATGCTCAAGCTGCTGACCTCCGGCCAGGCCCTGGCCTGCCTGCAGCAACTGCGCAAGGAAGGCCTGCACCATGGCCTGCTGCCGATGCTGGACGTGGTGCTGGAACAGCCGATGGGCACCAAGTTCGTGACGCTGGCGCTGGATTCCACCGACAAGCGCGTGATGGCCGGCAAGACCGTATCGCCCGGCTTCCTGTTCGCTTCCCTGCTGTGGCACCAGGTGCTGGAGAAGTGGCAGGCTTACCAGGCGGCGGGCGAATTCCCGATCCCTGCGCTGCACCTGGCGGCGGACGAAGTGCTGGAGTCGCAGACCGAGAAGCTGGCGATCCAGCGCAAGATCGGTTCCGACATGCGCGACATCTGGGCCATGCAGCCGCGCTTTGAGCGCCGCAACGGCAAGAACCCCTACAAGCTGCTGGAGCACCTGCGCTTCCGCGCCGGCTACGACTTCCTGCTGCTGCGCTGCGCTTCCGGCGAGATCGAGCGTGAGCTGGGCGACTGGTGGACCGCCTTCTACGAGGCCGACGAGAGCATGCGCGCAGAGCTGGTGTCAAGCGCATCGTCGGGCGCCGGCAAGAAGAAGAAACCGGCAGCACGCCGCGGCCGCGCTGCCGCGAGCGATGAGGTGCCGGCGGACGCGCATGCCGATGCCGACGAGGGCGACGAGTCCGATGACGATGAATTCCTGAATCCGCCCCCAGAAGGCGAGGCCCCAGCGCGCAAGCGCCGCCGCCGTCCGCGCCGCGGCCGCCGTAGTGGCGGCGGCAACGCGCCTGCCGGCGAAGCTTGATGCCTGTAACCGCCTTCATCGGCATCGGCGCCAACCTGGGCGACGCCCGGGCCAATGTGCTGGATGCCGTGGAGCGCCTGCGCAAGCTGCCGGGCGCTACGCTGGAGGCGGTGTCTGCGCTGTACCGCACCGCGCCGATTGATTCTTCCGGCGATGACTATATCAATGCCGTTGCGCGCTTGAGCACCGGCCTACCTGCGCAGGCTTTACTGCAGGCGCTATTCGAGATCGAGCAGGCGCATGGGCGCGAACGGCCCTATTTCAATGCACCGCGCACGCTGGATCTCGATTTGCTGCTGTATGGCGACGAGCGGATTGCGACGCCCTCGCTGATCGTGCCGCATCCGCGCATGCATTTGCGGGCGTTTGTATTGATGCCGCTGCTCGAACTGGCCCCTGACATGGTGCTGCCGGGGCTGGGGCGCGCGGCCGATTTCGCGCCTTCGGTTTCGGAGCAAGGTATCATCCGCCTTTAAAACCGGTAAGCCAAAGGACCACAAGAATGCAAATCCCCATCATCGTCCAAACCACCGGCCTCCTGATCCTGTCCAACATCTTCATGACTGTGGCGTGGTACGGACACCTGAAGAACTTCTCTAACAAGTCCTGGCTGGTCGCCGCGCTGGTCAGCTGGGGCATCGCGCTGTTCGAATACCTGATCCAGGTCCCGGCCAACCGCATCGGTTTCAGCCAGTACAGCCTTGCCCAGCTCAAGATCCTGCAGGAGGTCGTCACGCTGGGCGTATTCGTCCCCTTCGCCATGTACTACATGGACCAGCCCTTCAAGACGGACTTCATCTGGGCCGGCCTTTGCCTGGTGGGCGCTGTGTACTTCATTTTCCGCAGTTAGAATATCGTTTTTCGAATTTAAGGACATACCATGTCTGGCAACCTGCAAAACCCTTACCCGGCGCCAGCGCGTGCCGTCCCTGCCAAGGCGGTCACGATCCCTTCGATCAATTCCCTGAAGGCGGCAGGCGAGAAGATCACCATGCTGACCTGCTATGACGCCAGCTTCGCCTCCCTGATGGATGGCTGCGGCGTGGAAGTGCTGCTGATCGGCGATTCGCTGGGCATGGTGTGCAACGGCCACCAGTCCACATTGCCGGTGACCGTGCAGGAAATCGCCTACCACACCGCTGCCGTAGCCCGCGGCGCGAAGAACGCGCTGATCCTGGCCGACATGCCGTTCGGCTCCTACGCCACGCCGGAACAGGCATTCAACAATGCCGTGCAACTGGTCCAGGCCGGCGCGCATATGGTGAAGATCGAAGGCGGCGCCTGGGTTGCTGAAACCGTGCGCTTCCTGGTGGAGCGCTCGATTCCTGTTTGCGCCCACCTGGGCCTGACCCCGCAGTCGGTCCACACGCTGGGCGGCTACAAGGTGCAAGGCAAGACCATTGAAAGCGCCGAACTGCTGAAGCAGGACGCGCTCAAGCTGCAGGCCGCCGGTGCCGCCATGGTCGTGCTGGAGGCGATCCCTACCGCGCTGGGCAAGGAAGTGACCGAGATGCTGTCGATGCCGACCATCGGCATTGGCGCCGGTCCGGATTGCTCGGGCCAGGTGCTGGTGATGCACGACATGCTGGGCGTGTTCCCAGGCCGCAAAGCGCGCTTCGTGAAGAACTTCATGGAAGGCCAGGTGTCGATCCAGGCCGCAGTGACGGCCTACATCGACGCCGTCAAGGGCGGCACCTTCCCAGCGGTTGAGCACTGCTTCTGAAACCATGAGCCATCCGCTGAACGACGACGAATACGATCAACTCGATGAGCTGCTGGCAGCAATCGGCCCGCACAGCATGGACGTCGCCAAGCTGGAAGGTTTTTTGACCGCGCTGGTGGTCGGCCCGGCCGGCGTAGCGCAGGAAACCTGGCTGCCCGGCGTCTGGGGCGGCGCGGCCGGCAACGACGAAGCTGCCGCGCTGGTCTTGCGCCATCACGACTACATGAGCGTCTGGATGCAGAAAGATCCGGGCAGCTTCGAACCGATCTACGAGTGCGGTGGCAGCTGGACAGTGCAAGCGTGGTGCGATGGCTTCCTGGCGGGCGTCGCACTGGCGGCGGATGCCTGGGCTCCACTGCGCGCGCAGCAGCCCGCCCTACTGCTGCCCTTCCAGGCGCCACTGAACGCGGCCAAGGTGCCGCAGGCTGTCATCAGGATCAACGAGTTTTTCCACATGCCACAGCCCAAGGCGGCCAAGGCCGGCCGCAACGACCCTTGCCCTTGCGGCAGCGGCAAGAAGTTCAAGAAGTGCTGCGGCGCTTAAACCTGAATCCAGGTGGTCTTCAGTTCGGTGTACTTGTCGAAGGCATGCAGCGACTTGTCGCGGCCATTGCCTGACTGCTTGTAGCCGCCGAACGGCACCGTGATATCGTCGCCATCGTACTGGTTGACGTGCACGGTGCCCGCTTTCAGCGCCCGCGCAGTGCGGATCGCCTTCGACATATCCGAGCTCCACACCGCGGCGTGCAAGCCGTATGGCGTATCGTTCGCCTGCTTCACCGCCTCGTCGAGATCCTTGAACGACAGCACCGACAGGACCGGCCCGAAAATCTCTTCGCGCGCGATCTTCATGGTGTTCTGCACGCCGTCGAACAGCGTCGGCTCGACGTAGAAGCCGCCGGTCTCCTTGCGCACCGCCTTGCCGCCCGCGAGCAGTTTCGCCCCCTCGCCGCGGCCCGCATCGATATAGCCCATCACGGTTTTCAGCTGGATCGCATCGACAATCGCGCCCATCACGGTCTTTTCGTCGAGCGGGTCGCCTGGCGCATAGGACGGCACCATGGCCAGCGCTTTCTCGAGGAACCTGTCCTTGATCGACTCTTCCACGAACAGGCGTGAAGGCGCATTGCAGCTCTCGCCCTGGTTGAAATAGATCGACCCGACCGCCGCGGCAACGGCTGCGTCGAGATCAGGACAATCGGCGCACACAATATTGGCCGACTTGCCGCCCAACTCCGTCCACGCCCGCTTCAGGTTCGACTGTCCCGCCATCTGGATGATCTGCTTGCCCGTGCGCGTGGAGCCGGTGAAGCCGATGCAGTCCACGTCCATGTGCATCGCCAGCGCCGCGCCGGCCTCGTTGCCGTAGCCAGGCAGCACATTGAACACGCCCGGCGGGATGCCCGCCTCCACCGCCAGCTCCGCCAACCGCAGCGCCGACAACGGCGACTTCTCCGACGGCTTGAGCAGCACGCTGTTGCCGGCCGCCAGCGCCGGCGCGATCTTCCATGCCGCCATCAGCAGTGGATAGTTCCACGGCACGATGGCCGCCACCACGCCAACCGGCTCGCGCGTGATCAGGGCCAGCGAATTGCCCGGCGTCGGTGCAATCTCGCCGTACACCTTGTCGATCGCCTCGCCGTACCAACGGATGCAATTCGCCGCGAGCGAAACATCGACCACCTGGCTGTACTTGATCGGCTTGCCCATGTCGAGCGTTTCGAGCAAGGCCAGTTCGTCCTTGTTCTGCATCATCAGGTCGGCCAACCTGACCAGCACGCGTTTGCGTTGCGCCGGTGCCTGGCCTGCCCAGCGGCCGCTGTCAAAGGCACGGCGTGCCACGGCGACCGCCTGGTCGACATCCGCCGCATCGCAACGCGCCGTCTGCGACAGGTAGCGGCCATCAATGGGCGACAGGTTGTCGAACTTGCGTTCGCCCCGCGCCCAGGTGCGTTCGCCGTTGATGAAAGCGCGCCCGTCGAGGGTCAGCATCTTGGCACGGTCATGCCAGTTGATCGCTTCTTTTGCCATGGCTTACATCCATCCTCTCTGCTGCAGGTCCGCGTAGGTATCGTCAAGGCAGCGCCGGATCAGGGCCACCATTTCATCGATCTGTTCGCGCGTCATCACCAGCGGTGGTGCGATGATCATGCGCTCGCCCACGGCGCGCATGATCATGCCGTTGTTGAACATATAGCCGCGGCACACCATGCCCACTTCCAGTTTCGGATCAAAGTACTCGTGGCCGTGGATAGTGGGGCCCTTGCGCCGCACAAGATTGAGGCCCGCGACGAAACCGCAGCTATTGGCGTAGCCAACCAGCGGGTGCTCGTCCAGGGTGGCGAAGCGTTGCGCGAGATAGGGGCCGGTGTCTTCAGCCACCCGCTGCACCAGCTTTTCGTCCTCAATGATGCGGATCGTCTCCAGCGCCGCCGCGCAGGCGACAGGATGGCCGGAATACGTGAAGCCGTGCGCGAACTCGCCGCCCTGCCCGATCAGCACCTGCGCCACACGCTCGCCGACCAGCACGCCGCCAAGCGGGATATAACCCGAGGTGACGCCCTTGGCGAAAGTGATCAGGTCCGGCTTGAAGTCGAAGTATTCACACGCGAACATGCGGCCGGTGCGGCCAAAGCCGGTGATCACTTCATCCGCGATCAGGAGAATGCCGTACTTGTCGCAAATGCGCTGGATCTCCGGCCAATAGGTGCGCGGCGGGATCACCACGCCGCCGGCGCCCTGGATCGGCTCGCCGATGAAGGCAGCCACCTTCTCCGGGCCGACATCGAGGATCTTCTGTTCCAGCCAAGCGGCGGCCTCGATGCCGAATTCGTCTTCCGTCATGCCGCGCCCGGATTCGAGGAAGTTCGGCTGGCGGATATGCACGATGCCCGGTATCGGCAAGCCGCCCTGCGCGTGCATGCCTTCCATGCCGCCCAGGGAAGCCCCGGCCATGGTGCTGCCGTGATAGGCGTTGAAGCGGCTGATGATCGTATGCCGCTGCGGCTGCCCCTTCAAATCCCAATAGCGGCGCACCATGCGCACATTGGTGTCGTTCGCCTCCGAGCCGGAGCCGGTGAAGAACACATGCTTGAAGCCCGGCGGCGCAATCTCCGCCAGCTTGGCGGCCAACGTCACCGCAGGCACGTTGGTCGTGTTGAAGAAGCTGTTATAGAAAGGCAGCGTCTCCATCTGGTCGTACACCGCCTGCGCGATGCTGTGCCGGCCATAGCCAACATTCACGCACCACAAGCCCGACATGCCGTCCAAAATTTTCTTGCCTTCCGAATCCCACAGGTAGATGCCTTCGCCGCGCACCATCACGCGCACGCCGCGTTCACCGAGTGCCTTGTGGTCGGTGAAGGGATGCATGTAATGCGCATGGTCGCGCGCCTGGATCGACTTGGTATCGTCCATGATCGCCTCCTCATACGTGCAGCAGCAGGTGCTCGCGCTCCCACGGACTGATGACGGTCATGAATTCCTGGTGTTCCAGGTCCTTGATGGCAGCGTACACGTCGATAAAGCGCTCGCCCAGAACGAAGCGCAGTTTGTCTTCCGCGCGCAGGATACCCAGCGCTTCCGGCAAGCCTTGCGGCAGCTCGTACTTCATTTCATAGGCGCTACCCATGGTCGGTGCAGTCGGTTCCAGCTGTTCGGTCATGCCGAGGTAGCCGCAGGCCAGCGTCACTGCCAGTGCAAGGTAGGGATTGGCATCGGCACCGATGATGCGGTTCTCAACGCGCCGGTCCTGCACGCCCGATTCCGGCACCCGGAAGCCGACGGTGCGGTTATCCATGCCCCACTGGATGTTGATCGGCGCCGCCGTGTGGCGCACCAGCCGGCGATACGAATTCACATACGGTGCGACAATCGCCAAGGCGCTTGGCATATAACGCTGAAGGCCGCCGATGTAGGCCTTGAAAAGCTGCGAAGGCGAACCATCCTGGTTGCTGAAGATATTCCAGCCGCTGCGCGCATCGACCACGCTCTGATGGATGTGCATCGCCGAGCCCGGCTCGCCCGCCATCGGCTTGGCCATGAAGGTGGCGTACATGTGGTGCTTCAATGCCGCCTCACGCAAGGTGCGCTTGAAGAAGAACACCTTGTCCGCCAAGCCAAGCGGCTCGCCGTGCAGGAAATTGATCTCCATCTGACCGGCGCCGATTTCGTGGATCAGGGTATCCACGTCCAGGCCCATCATGTCGCAGTAATCGTAGATGTCTTCGAACAGAGGATCGAACTCGTTCACCGCATCGATGCTGTACACCTGGCGGCTGGTTTCGGCGCGGCCGCTGCGGCCGATGGGCGCCTTCAGGGGCAAATCAGGATCGGAATTCTTGTCCGTCAGGTAGAACTCCAACTCCGGCGCGACCACCGGCTTCCAGCCCTTGTCTTCGAACAGCTTCAACACGCGGCGCAGCACGGAGCGCGGCGCAAAATCGACCAGGCGGCCGTCGCTGAAGTAGCAGTCGTGGATCACCTGCGCCGTCGGGTCGGCAGCCCAGGGCACCATGGTGATGGTGGTGGGATCGGCCTTCAGGATCATGTCGCGGTCGGTGCTGGATATGGCGCGGTCGTAGGCGTCATCCTCGGTTGGATAATTACCGGTGACAGTCATGCCAAGCACCGCTTCAGGAATGCGCATGCCGCGCTCCTGGGTGAATTTGCCGCGCGGGAGAATCTTGCCGCGTGCGACGCCGGTCAGGTCAGGGACCAGGCATTCGATCTCGGTGACTCGCTTTTCATTGAGCCACTCATCCATATCGGTGTAACTGAAATTTTCGCGGATTGCCATAGCTTCCTCTCAGGTAGTTTAGAAAACAGCACTACTGAAGGACAGCCACCTAAGGAATGCGATCCCTATGCACGCGGCACGCCAGGCCGAATGCGCTGAACATGCGCATGGAATCGTGGTTCTCTTCGACCCGCCATTCCGGGTGCCATTGCACCGCCAGCGCAAACGAAGGAGAAACCGCGAAAGAATAAGCTTCGATCAAGCCGTCGTCGGATCGGGCTTCGACATGCAAGCCGGGCGCCAGGCGATCGATGCCCTGCCCGTGCAGCGAATTCACTTGTATTTCGCTAGCTCCATCGAGGATATGCGCCAGCAAACCGCCTTTTTCGAGCTTGACGCGGTGGGCGGCAGCGTACTGCTGCTCCAGCGATTGCGTCTTGTCTTCGCGATGATCGAAGTAGCCAGGCACAGAGTGGATGGCCTGGTGCAGCGTACCGCCCAGCGCCACGTTCACTTCCTGGAAGCCGCGGCAAATCGCCAAGATCGGGATGCCACGCGCCAGCGCGGCACGTATCAAGGGCAACGTGGTCGCGTCGCGCGCGGGGTCCAGCGGCAGCGAGGGATCGAGCGTTTCCTGCCCATACAGGCTTGCCTGCACATTGGAGGCAGCGCCGGTCAGCATGATGCCATTGGCGATGCCAAGCAGGCTTTCAATATCGGTGTTGTCGCCCAGTGGAGGGAGCAACAACGGCTGGCAGCGCGCTCCCACAGCCACCGCATCAACGTATTTGTTGTGAGCGGCGTAGCTGGGATGGGAGCCTTTATTCTGACTGCAGGCGGGGACCAGTACGATGGGGCGGCGCATGTTTAGTTTCTTCGGTAACTATCAGTGTGCAGCTTGATCTTATTCCCAATTTTGGAATGTGGCAACTGTACAGTGTGATACCCGGTATACTGGATTTTTGCTTTGGAGGTGAATCATGCTGACCCTGAAAGATCCCAGCCTTCTGCGCCAACAGTGCTATATCGCTGGCCAATGGTGCGATGCCGACGGGGGCGCAACCATCAACGTCACCAATCCGGCTACCGGAGAAACACTTGGCAGCGTGCCCAAAATGGGCGCAGCCGAAACGCGCCGTGCCATCGCAGCCGCCAATGCCGCATGGCCTGAATGGCGCAAGAAGCCGGCCAAAACGCGCGCGGCCATCCTGCGCAAATGGAGTGACCTGATCCTCGCCAATGCCGACGACCTGGCAGCCCTGATGACAGCGGAGCAAGGCAAACCGCTGGTTGAATCCAAAGGCGAAATTACCTATGCCGCATCGTTCATCGAATGGTTCGGCGAAGAGGCAAAGCGCATCGCCGGCGAAACCCTGGCATCGCCTTGGCCGGACAAGCGCGTTGTGGTCACGCGCGAACCGATCGGCGTCAGCGCAGCAATCACACCGTGGAACTTCCCTTCCGCGATGATTACCCGAAAGGCCGGTCCGGCGTTGGCTGCCGGCTGCCCGATGGTGGTCAAGCCGGCGGAACTCACACCCTTCTCGGCATTGGCCTTGGCCGTGCTGGCGGAGCGTGCCGGCGTGCCTGCCGGCGTGTTCAGCGTGATCACCGGCGCTTCGCGCGAGATCGGCGGCGAGATGACCGCCAACCCTATCGTGCGCAAGCTCAGTTTTACCGGCTCGACTGCCGTCGGCCGGCTATTGATGGAACAGTGCGCGCCAACGATCAAGAAGTTGTCGCTGGAACTAGGCGGCAATGCACCCTTCATCGTGCTCGACGATGCAGACCTGGACGCAGCAGTGGAAGGCGCTATCGCCTCCAAATACCGCAACGCCGGGCAGACTTGCGTGTGTGCGAACCGCATCTATGTACAGGACGGCGTGTACGACTCGTTCGCATCGAAGCTGGTCGAAGCGGTACGCAAACTCCAAGTCGGCAATGGCGCCGATGAAGGCGTGACGCAAGGCCCGCTGATCGAAGAGAAGGCGGTCGTCAAAGTGGAAGAACATATCGCCGATGCACTCGGCAAAGGCGCACGCCTGCTGTTAGGAGGCAGGCGGCACGAGCTTGGCCACAGCTTCTTCCAGCCAACCGTGCTGGCAGATGTTGGTGCCGACATGCTGGTGGCGCGCGAAGAAACCTTCGGCCCCCTGGCGCCGCTGTTCCGCTTCAAGACCGATGACGAAGTGGTGGCGCTGGCCAACGACACGGAGTTCGGCCTGGCGGCCTACTTCTACTCACGCGATATCGGCCGCATCTGGCGCGTGGCGGAAGGACTGGAAAGCGGCATGGTGGGCGTGAACAGCGGCTTGATCTCGACCGAGATCGCGCCGTTCGGTGGCGTCAAGCAATCGGGCCTGGGACGCGAAGGCTCGACGCATGGCATTGACGATTACCTCGTGATCAAATACATCTGCATGGGCGGCATCTAGAAGTATTGCATCACTTGGAAAATGGTTGGCTCATGTAGTGCAGGAGCCGTTGGGACTTTTCGTCCGTTGCGCGAGCATTGTTGGTCACGTTATGCACCGCAGCCGGCCCAATTTTTTTGACCAGCTTGCAATAGTCCTCTGTCTCACGCGGGCAGAACTCTAGACTTAAGAGCTCGGTGGTCCTCTTCACCAACCCCGCCTGTTCAAGCTCGGGCACAAGGTCAATGCGCTGCCGAAGAGCCCGAGCTATTCCACTCTTTATGATTTTTCCAAATGGAAGGTGCGGGTCTCTCACAATTATCCGACACCCGATTCTCGCGGCCTCACGGTCGCCACTCCTGATGTGGCGCGCAATATTCTCGCACGCGTGCGCAATGCGAATACCTGGATGGTCAATCCTTGGTACTTCTTCGTAGAACATCAGCTTCAATTCAAGAAGCGTCTCCAGGTTTTCCAGCGTCTCAACGTATTCCATTGGCGGTGCCGATCAATTTATCATTCGGAAGCTAGGATGACCAATCCAGTGGTGAAGATATTCCGGGGTAACGTAATCCTCATGCTCCGTCTCCAGCCGGCCTTCCATTACCAAGATGCTGTCGTCCGCAAACGACCTGACATAGCCACCCAACGCGATGACACCACCAAGCATCTGTGCCACCCTGGCTACCAGCATTGCCAAGTAGGCTTCCGAAACCAGTCCTCGACACATAGCACAAAATGTGACAACGCCCCCAGGATTCCAGCCCTGAATATCTTGCGCCGCAAGCTCTTCATCGGCCGGTTCGTCACACCAAATGAACGGCTGGCCAGCGATCCAGAATGCCCGTCCTTCGACCGAGGACGCTACCGATTGAATGTAATGTTCAAGCTCTGCGCGTTCGTTCTGTGAAATCGTACGACGCAGTAAAACTCGTGCAGTTGCCCCAGCCATAATCACGCCTCATAGAACTCGTTCATGCTGCACGCCCGACACCGATCGATGAATATCTTGTCACCGAGCGCACTCCCTCTCCCCAACTTTCCTTAACACTCCCAGTCAAGATAGGCTTTAGGTCCGCCATTTCGCAGCGAGTCGAGTGCCATCGTTCACCTGCAAGATGTTATCGATTGCAGCTACTCTGTTGAGCGCAGCCGTTATATCAGGTGTCGCCTTCGCTTAAAGCGGATCCGTCATTGTGCAAGGCAAAGGCTAAGTGGACCGCCATTCGAGTTACTCGTCACTTGCACGTTTTTTCCGTCGATCTGACTTCACTTCTTCATTCAGTGCCTTCAGATCGTGATCAAGTCCATCGCATTGATCGCCCTCACCTGAAGCGACGAGCTTCATCTGAATTGCGTGATTTCTTCCCTTGTAGCGAATGCAGCCAATGTCTTGCACTTCAAAGGCCTCGATCATTTGCTGAACTTCGATTGCGTTCGATGGTTGCTTGCTTACATAACAGTGTCCACCAGACGCGTATGAAAATAGCTCGGGGGCGACAGTTGAGGGCATCCCACATGACGTGCAGCATCCGTCTTCCACGTAGAAGTCGCCGCGCACGTTCTCTGCGAAAGGGACGCGTTCACAAGCTGCTTTCTCGGAGGTCCCACGCATCTGATTTATCCAGCGCTTCATGTCTAGTGTCCAGGTCGCCCATTGAACGAAAGATCAACTTACTTACAACGGAGGGCCTCGGCCGTAACTGCCGCCCCATCAAGTCCACTCGTGCCTGTCGATAAGACGAAAATTGCGTTGCCACCACGGCGAGCAACTTCGTTAACAGCTTTGTTCATCGCATTTGATGCCTTATTCAATCCTAGCTGATGGTCCGTGCTGATGATACCCAACGATTCACAGGACTCTTTCTGACCTGCAGTTACAAGCCGTACCTTCTCAGCGCCATTTTCAAGTTGCGTCGCACATCCAGAAGCAAGTATCGACGAAACTGCACATAGGAAAACTAAAGATTTTTTCATTATGACCATCGTTGATGATGTAAAGGAGAGACTAGATTTTTGAGCATCTGCCCATATTGGAAGTCTTTGCTGTCCACTCTTCCCAATATGTCTTGCTGGCGGTGTAAAGTTCACCGAACGATACATCTTCGCCGGTGTCCAGGTGAATTGATGCGGACTCGTAGATGATGTTGAGGGAACCCATGACACAGTTCACAACCACGCGGTTCCCATCCTTTTCCACACCCACAATTTCGGGCTCCAGCGCTACGATCTCAGCAAAGTCCGTGACCATCGCTGAATCATATTCGCGATATGCCAGTTCGCTGCAATCGGCCAATTCGATTGTGAAGCCAGTGCCTTCGCCCGGAAATTTTTGGCGCAGGTATTGGATAGAGACTTTGACTGAAACAGTTCCTGGAACGTTTCCATATATGGCATCAATCCCGCCATCATGCAGCAGGCCCCAAAACCCAACGTCCATACCCATCCCGGAAAAATTGGCAATATATCATGGAGGTGTGGTCAGAGGTTTGCCAAACCACTTGGATGCGCTGTTGGCGGCAGCCATCTCGCCGCCATTCGAATCGCTGGCCCAGGCAATGACACCGTCGGGGCGCACCAGCAATGCGCTCAGGCCTAATCGGTCCTTCGCGCCGATAGTAACGTAGCGAATGCGGTCACTCCAATTCCTGGCAAGGGACTTGAGCGATTCGCAGGCTTCAAAGTCGAGCAAGATTGAATGCCCGATCCGCAGGAGCTGGTTCAGGCTTGTCCCATCGGTTAGCTCGAAGTCGGGCGCGCTGCGGCCCACCATCGGATGGGCGTCGCCGAGATCGTAGCGGGACTCGATACCCCAGACACGGCCAGCGAAGTACGTGGCGCCGTCAGGCGTCTGAAGCAGGTCGCGAATGATGGATTCAAGCACACGCGAACTTGGACTGGGACGCATCAGTGCCACTTGCGCGCGGGACCAGTCGAGGATCCGTGCGCCTTCGGGATGCCGTTCGCGTTCATAGCTATCGAGCAGGTCGTCGGGAGCGGTGCCGCGTATCGTCGCTGCGAGTTTCCAACCCAGGTTCATTGCGTCGCCTAGACCAAGGTTCAGGCCTTGCCCGCCAAGCGGTGAGTGGATGTGTGCCGCATCGCCAGCCAAAAGCACGCGCCCCTTCTTGTATTCAGTCGCCTGAAAAGCGCGGTCGGTCCAGGTCGTCGCGAGTTCGAGCTCCGTTACCGCGACTTCAGTGCCAGAGATCTTGCGAAGCACCGCCTCGATATGCTCGCGCGTGATGGGATGGCTGCGATGAAATGCACCACCGTCAAAGCCAACCATCCCGATCGTGCCGGGCGCTGCGTAAATGTACATTCCCGTCGCTGTGTAGTGGCGGCCGGGTTTGAGCACGTCAGGATCAGCAAGCCGGACCTGGGCCGAGTAGCCGGTGAACTCGGGATCGGTACCGGTGAAGCCTATTCCTGCCGCCTTACGCACGGTGCTGCGCCCGCCGTCGCAGCCGACAAGCCATTGTCCCCGGAACTCCCGGCCGCCGGCGAAGACGGTTACTCCGAGCTCCAATTGCTTGAGATTCTCAACGCCGCATCCACGCAAAATCTCCACACCTAATGTCTCCGCTCGTGTCGCCAGGACAGCCTCGATACTGGCCATATCTACGGCGACACTGCTCACGGTATCAGGCAGTCGGGGCGACCACTGCGTGCTGTCAATCTGGTCATGGAAAAATTGGATGCCGGCGAAATGGCCTGCTGGACGGCGCGCTTGTTGCATCCAGTGTGCGGCCGCCGGCGAACTACGAGGGACGGCCCGCTCCTCGATTAGGCGTAGCAGGTCGCGACGGTCAAAGCTATCAATGCTCGGTACTGAAAGGCCGCGCAGGCCGAACGGCAGTTCCTTGAGCGGATTGCGAAGATCTTTCGCCTGCTCGAGTACCAGTACTGAGCAGCCCGCGAGCCGCAACTCGCAGGCGAGAAACAACCCTACAGGGCCGGCGCCGGCAATCAAAACGTCATGGGAATTGGTACGGGGAATATGCATGTCAAGGCTCCTTAGTCGATGTTCGACCGGAGCGTTCCCAGACCTGGATTCCGCACGGACGAACAATTGGACGCCAGGTGGCGTCAAATATTCGTCGCGGGGATCTCATGCAAGGGCCAAAGACCAGAGCTTTCGTTACCGAAAGGACTTGGGCTTACCAAACCAAGTCTGCCTTTTCCGACAGGCGGACTATAGCATCGGCGCGAAAAGACGGTCAAGAAACTGAAAGGACTTCGACACGGCCATGCTCGACGATGTGCGCCAAAGCCTCCGCAAATCCAACCGTCCAGATTCCGTCCACAGGTGCAGAGGAAATCTCCGATGCGTAAAAATTGAAGTTCGTCATAGGATTCAGTCAGGAGTGGCTGCAAGGCGCAGGCGAATCCGGCGATCCAGGCCCAGTGCCTTGATGTCGGCGCCGAACGCCTCGTCAATCAACCGGGCTTTGAGGCCCGACGCTTCCGCTTCTCTTAACGCGCGTTCGATGACGGGACGATAGCTGGCGGCCGATGCCGCCAGATAGAAGCTGAAGTCGGCGCGATAATCGACCAACAGGTTCCTCTCCACCTGCAGTTCCGGATGTGAACGAGCCTCTTCCTGCACCTCAATAACGCCGCGCGGCAGGTAGTCGACGTGACGGTTCCCCGCGGCCACCATTGCATAAACTGTCGCCCACGGCGCGGTGTGCTCATACAGCGGGAGGCCTGTCGTCCGCCATACTTTCACGTCGCCCCAGCCGGCGCCGAATCCTGCGATCATCCTGGTACGCTTTAAATCGCTTACCGAGTGGACACGTGCAAAGGCTTCCGCGTCGGATCGGCGAATCAACAACACACGCTGACCGATCAAACCATTTGTCAAGGCGTTACGCACGCGAACGATCCGTCCATTACTATCCTTTTCTTTTGATTGCATGCCGTAGAAAAGGTTGATGTCACCTTTGTCCAGCATCCACCACATGCGGCGGGCGGGAACGTCCTTTGCGAACTGGAGATGGTAAGGCTGATGAATCAACTTCAACGACTCTTCCAGCAAGCGGATGAAGTAAGCAGCATGGCCATCGGACGAAACCGCCATGCGCAACTCGAGCGGTTTGGCATTGGACGAAGGCAGGGTCCCCGGCAGCTGCGGGGTTGCCTCGGCACCGGCAACCACGGGAGACCACGCACATATAGCGCAAGCAAAGAAATGGATGAAGCGCGGTATGAGACGCATCTCGCAGCTCCGGCAAAAGGTTGTGTGCTGTACCTTACCATAGGTAGCAACTCAACCTCGGGCGGGATTACGCGGTTTCCTCTACCCGGATCTCGCTCAGCAGTTTCTTCAGCTCGGGCACGCAGGAGCCGCAGTTGCCGCCGGCTTTCACGCAGGCGGTCACCTGTGCCGGCGTGGTCAGGTTCTGCTCGCGAATGGCTTTGCAAATGGTGTTGCGTCCCACGCCGAAGCAGGAGCAGACTGTTGGGCCGGTGTCGGCGCCGGCGGCGATCGGACGACCGGCCAGCAAGGCGGCGCGGTCGGCCACGTCCAGTTGCGCCTTGTCGAACAGGCTGGCCAGCCATTGGCGCGCCGGCAAATCAGGGCGCGCCGAGATGAAGATGCATTGGGCGATGCGGTCGTCGACCAGGTGCACGGCACGGAATACGCAGGAAGTGCGGTCGGCGTATTCAAGCCAGTCGGCGTCGTCGTCCTTGATGCCGAGCAGTTGGCGCGCCCACGCACCGAAGTCTTCGATGGCATTGCGGCCGGCCAGCTCATAACGCTGGAAGTCTTTCCCTTGCACCTTGGTCCAGTAGGCCAGCGCGTCGAGCCGCAGCGCGTCACGGCTCAAGATGAAACCGTGCCATTTGACAGGGAAGCGGTCAATGGTCACCGGCGTGTGCTTGAATTCCGGCTCGCCGGAAACCGGGTCGACGACAGGATTCACCACGGCGCCAACGCGGGCGTCGGAAGCGGTCTGGTTGTTCCAGTGGATTGGCACGAAGGCGCTGCCGCGTGTGATGCCGCCGCCGTGCTGCACGCGGGCGATCATGCTGCCCCATTGGCTGCTGACGCGCGCCAGCTCGCCCTCCTTCACGCCGCACAGCAGGGCGTCCTGCGGGTGCAGGTCGATGAAGGATTCGGCGATGTGGTCGGCCAGCTTTGGTGCGCGGCCGGTGCGCGTCATGGTGTGCCAATGGTCGCGCACGCGGCCGGTGTTGAGGGTGATCGGGAATTCGCCGTCCGGCAGGTTGGCCGGCGCGCGCGGCACGGTGGCAATGAAACGCGCGCGGCTATCGGCGTGGGAGAAGCGGCCATCCGCGAACGGGCGGGCCGCAGGCGCCGCATCGGCAGTGGCGATTGCCGGCCATTGCGTCGGTTGCAGCGCGTCGTAGGCGGATTCACCCAGCGTGGCGAGAGCACCGATGTTGAAGGCGCGCGGCAGCTCCTCGG
This sequence comes from Duganella sp. CF458, assembly GCF_900113115.1. GTDB lineage: Bacteria > Pseudomonadota > Gammaproteobacteria > Burkholderiales > Burkholderiaceae_D > Rugamonas. The sequence goes on from NZ_FOOF01000011.1 coordinate 45,233, forward strand.
CGCTGTTGCGCCATGCGCTCAGGCGGGCGTGTTCGGTGAAGATCTCGGCGGCGCTGGCATAGCCGAAGCCGTCGTAACCCATGCGCAGGGCGAACTGTGACAGGATCAGCCAATCCGCCCTCGCCTCGCCCGGGGCAGGCAGGAAGGCCCGCTGGCGCGAGATGCGGCGCTCGGAGTTGGTGACCGTGCCGTCCTTTTCGCCCCATGCGAGAGCCGGTAGCAGGACGTCGGCGTAAGCGTTGGTGTCGGTGTCGCGCACCACGTCGGATACCACCACCAGTTCGCAGCGTTCGAGCGCGCGACGCACCTGGTCGGCGTTCGGCAGGCTGACGACCGGATTGGTGGCGATCACCCAGACAGCCTTGACGCGTCCTGCCTCGATGGCTTCGAACAAGTCAACTGCCTTCAACCCTGGGCGCGAAGCAATGCCTGGCGATTCCCAGAACGATTGCACCGCGTCGCGGTGTGCGGCGTTGTCCAGGTCCAAGTGCGCCGCCAGCATATTGGCCAGGCCGCCCACCTCGCGGCCGCCCATGGCGTTCGGTTGGCCGGTGATTGAAAACGGGCCCATGCCCTGCTTGCCGATACGGCCGCCGATCAGGTGGCAGTTGATGATGCTGTTCACCTTGTCGGTACCGGCGCTGGACTGGTTGACCCCCATCGAGAAGGCGGTGATCACTTTCGCGGTGGCGGCGAAGGATTCGTAGAACTCCATCAGGTCCTGCAGGTTCAGGCGGCAGGCGCGCGCGACTTCCTCCGGCGCCAGCGTGGCCACGGCCAGCGCGTCTTCCAGGCCGCTGGTGTGGGCGGCAACAAAACCAGGATCGACCGCGCCGATGCGCGACAGGTAGCTGAGCAAGCCATTGAACAGCCACACATCGGTGCCGGGTTTGATCGGCAGGTGCAGGTCGGCCAGTTCGCAGGTGGCGGTTCGGCGCGGGTCGATCACCACGATTTTCATTTCTGGCCGCGCTTCCTTCGCGCGCGACAGGCGCTGGAACAGGATCGGGTGGCACCAGGCAAGGTTGGAGCCGACCAGCACCACCATGTCGGCGTGGTCGATATCGTCGTAGTGGACCGGCACCACGTCCTCGCCGAAAGCACGCTTGTGGCCCGCAACAGCGGACGACATGCAAAGCCGCGAGTTGGTGTCGATATTGGCGCTGCCGATATAGCCCTTCATCAGCTTGTTGGCGACGTAGTAGTCCTCCGTCAGCAGCTGGCCGGAAACGTAGAAGGCCACGGCATCCGGGCCGTGTTCGTCGATGATGGCGCGCCACCTGTCGGCCACGTGGTCCAGCGCCTCGCCCCAGGCCACGCGCTGCAGCGATGCATCGCCGCCACGCTCGCGCATCATCGGAAATAGCAGGCGGCCTTCCATGCCGATCGTTTCGCCCAGCGCGGAACCCTTCACGCACAGGCGCCCCTGGTTGGCGGGATGCGCGGCATCGCCGGCAATATCGAACCCGCCACCTTCACGCGGCGTCGCCGTGACACCGCAACCGACACCACAATAGGCGCACGTCGTCTTAATCATGAATTCACGCAGCCTGCGCGCAGAGCGCCTGCCCAAACAAGAGATGATTGCGCATCGACGAAATGTCGGTGCGGTTCTGGATCAGGTCGAAGTACCACGGACCGTCCTGCACGTCGCCATACAGCACGGCGCCGGTGATGCGGCCGCCGTCCAGCACCAGGCGTTTGTAGACGCCGCGGCGCGGATCGCGCAGCACCAGGTCTTCGCTGCCTTCGCCGCCGATGAAGTCGCCCACAGAGTACAGGTCGACGCCGGTTACCTTGAGGCGGGTCGGCGTCACCTGCTGCACGTAGCGGCGGTGACCGTTGCCTGCCAGGTGGGCGGCGCAGACGCGCGCCTGCTCCCAGATCGGCGCCACCAGGCCGAAGGTGGCGCGGCGGTGCTGCACGCATTCGCCTACGGCGTAGATGCGCGGGTCGAAGCTTTGCAGGGTATCGTCCACCACGATGGCGCGTTCGCAATGCAGGCCGGCGCGGCGGGCCAACTCGATATTCGGGCGCACGCCGGCGGTCATCACTACCAGGTCCGCCGGGATTTCGCTGCCGTCGGCAAAGCGCACGGCTGTTGCGCGGCCGATGCCGACGATTTCGCTGGTCTGGGCTTCCATGCGGAAGACCAGGCCTTTCGCTTCCAGCGCCTTTTGCAGGAGCTGCGCGGCCGGCTTGTCCAATTGCTGGTTCATCAGCGAATCGGTCACGTGCACCACGGTAACGTGCATGCCCTGGCGCTGCAGGCCGTTGGCCGCTTCCAGGCCGAGCAGGCCGCCGCCGATCACCACGGCGTGGCGATGGTTGCGTGCAGCGTCCAGCATCGATTCCACGTCCTGGATATCGCGGAAGGCCAGCACGCCTGGCAGTTCGTGGCCAGGCACAGGAATGATGAAGGGGCGCGAGCCGGTGGCCAGCAGCAGACGGTCATAGCGCACCTCCAGGCCGGAACGCGCGCGCACCAGCCGGCGCTTGCGGTCGATGAACTCGACCGGGTCGCCGGCGTGCAGGGTGATGCGATTCTGCTGGTACCACTCGCGCGTGTTCAGCATGATGTCGTCGACCGTCTTCTCGCCCGCCAACACCGGCGACAGCAGGATGCGGTTGTAGTTGCCGTGCGGTTCGGCGCCGAAGACGGTGATGTCGTACATGTCCGGCGCGAGCTTGAGCAGCTCCTCGACCGTGCGCATGCCGGCCATGCCGTTGCCGACAACCACCAGGGCGGGCTTCATGCCCCAACCCAGACCTTGCCGCCTTCGATGCGTGCCGGCCAGGTAGGCACGGAGTGTTCCGGCGCTTCCAGGCATTCGCCGGTCTGCAGGTCGAAGTGGTGCTTGTAGATCGGCGAGGCGACCACCAGGCGTTCGCCCAGGTTGCCGACCAGGCCGCGCGACAGCACGGACGCTTCGGCATTCGGGTCGTAGTTGCCAATGGCGAAAACACGGCTGTCGTCGCCATCGTTCATGCGGAAGACGGCAACTTGCTGGCCTTGCAGCAGCGCGCAGACGCCGGTGTTGGGGACGATTTCTTCCACGCCGCAAACGGCGGTCCAGGCGGAGGCTTGGGTATCACGGTGCATGGTTTTCTCCTCAGGCGATGGCTTTGATTGGGATCAGCTTGCGTTCTTCCAGGGTGGCCGGGCGGATCTGGCCGCGTTCCTCCATGAAGACCACGTTGCTGTCGGCTTCCGGGCTGTTGACGAAGTGGCGGAAGCGGGCGCGCGTTTCAGGGTTGTTGACGGCTTCTTTCCACTCGCAGGCGTAGCTGTCGACCACGCGCTGCATGTCTTCTTCCATTTCGGCGTTGATGCCCAGCTTGTCCTTGATGACCACGTCCTTCAGGTAATCCAGGCCGCCCTCCAGGTTTTCGCGCCAGGTACTGGTGCGCTGCAGGCGGTCGGCGGTGCGACTGTAGAACATCAGGAAGCGGTCGATGTAGGCCACCAGGGTTGCCTTGTCCAGGTCGGAGGCCAGCAGCTCGGCGTGGCGTGGCTTCATGCCGCCGTTGCCGCACACGTACAGGTTCCAGCCCTTCTCCGTGGCGATAATGCCGACGTCCTTGCCCTGCGCTTCGGCGCATTCGCGGGTGCAGCCGGACACGCCGAACTTGATCTTGTGCGGGGTGCGCAGGCCCTTGTAGCGGTTCTCCAGTTCGATGGCCAGGCCGACCGAATCGTCCACGCCGTAGCGGCACCAGGTGGAGCCGACGCAGGACTTTACGGTGCGCAGCGACTTGCCGTAGGCGTGGCCGGTCTCGAAGCCGGCGGCGATCAGCTCTTCCCAGATCGCCGGCAGCTGCTCGACGCGGGCGCCAAACAGGTCGACACGCTGGCCGCCGGTGATCTTGGTGTACAGGCCGTACTTCTTGGCGACCTGTCCGACCGCGATCAGCCCTTCCGGCGTTACTTCGCCGCCCGGCATGCGCGGCACCACCGAATAGGTGCCGTCCTTCTGGATATTACCCAGGAAGTAGTCGTTCGAATCCTGCAGGCTGGCGTGTTCCTTCTTCAGCACGAAGTCGTTCCAGCAGGTGGCGAAAATGCTTGCCGCCAGCGGCTTGCAGACGTCGCAACCAAGGCCCTTGCCGTGGCGCTCCAGCAGGTCTTCGAAGGACTTGACCTGGCCAACGCGAATCAGGTGGAACAGCTCCTGGCGCGAATGCGGGAAGTGTTCGCAGACGTGATTGTTCACGTCCATGCCCAGCTTCTTCATTTCCGCTTTCATGATCTGCGTTACCAGCGGCACGCAGCCACCGCAGGAAGTGCCGGCGCCGCAGCATTTCTTGATGGCGCCGATGCTGGTGGCGCCGCCGGCGACGGCGTCGCAGATGACGCCTTTCGACACGTCGTTGCAGGAGCAGATCTGGGCGCCGGCCGGCAAGGCGTCCACGCCCAGCCCTGGCTTGGCTGCGCCATCGGATTGCGGCAGGATCAGGAATTCCGGCGCTTCCGGCAGCTCGATCCTGTTCAGCATCATTTGCAGCAAGGTGCCGTATTCGCCGGCATCGCCCACCATTACGCCGCCCAGCAGGAACTTGCCGCAGTCGGAAACCACGATCTTCTTGTACACCTGCTTGCGCTCGTCGGTGAACTGGTAGCTGCGTGCACCTTCGGCCTTGGCGTGCGGGTCGCCGATGCTGGCCACGTCCACGCCCATCAGCTTCAGCTTGGTGCTCATGTCGGCGCCGGTGAATTCGGCGGCGGCGTCGCCGCTGATGTGGCGCGCGGTAACGCGGGCCATGTCGTAGCCGGGCGCCACCAGGCCGAATACCTGGCCGTTCCACAGCGCGCATTCGCCGATCGCGTAAACGTCGGGATCGCTGGTCTGGCATTGATTGTTGATCGCGATGCCGCCGCGTGCGCCGACTTCCAGGCCGCATTCGCGGGCCAGGTAGTCGCGTGGGCGGATGCCGGCGGAAAACACGATCATGTCGGTTTCCAGCCAAGTGCCGTCGGCGAACTGCATGCGATGGGTTGCGCTTTCGCCGGCCACAATGGCGGTGGTGTTCTTGCCGGTATGGACGGTGACGCCCAGCTCCTCGATCTTCTGGCGCAGCACGCGGCCGCCGCCGTCGTCAACCTGCACCGCCATCAGGCGCGGTGCGAATTCGACCACGTGGGTTTCCAGGCCCAGGTCCTTCAACGCCTTGGCGCATTCCAGGCCGAGCAGGCCGCCGCCGATCACCACCCCGGTTTTCGAACGTGCGCCGCACTCCTGCATGGCCTCCAGGTCTTCGATGGTGCGGTAGACAAAGCAGTCCTTGCGGTCCTTGCCGTCAATCTGCGGCACGAAGGGGAAGGAGCCGGTGGCGATCACCAGCTTGTCATAAGGGAGCACCTCGCCGCTGTTGGTGGTGACGGTGTGCGCGGCACGGTCGATGGCCACGGCACGACCGTTCAGCTTGAGCACCATGTCGTCGCGCTCGAAGAAGCCTTTCTCCACCAGCGACAGTTCCTCGGCGCTCTTGCCGCTGAAGAACTCCGACAGGTGCACGCGGTCGTAGGCCGGGCGCGCTTCTTCGCACAGGATGGTGACCTGGGCGCTGCCCGCCGGCAGGGATTTCAGGAACTGGTGGCCAACCATGCCGTGGCCGATGACGACGATCTTCTTCATGCTGCTGCTCCTGCAATTGCATTTTCTTTGACGGTGGATTCGCTGAAACGTGCGCCCAGTGCGCACACGGCGGAGACGGCGACGAACACACCGAGGATCCACAAGGTTTGCTGGGTATTGCCGATGCCTTTCAGCAGGAAGCCTGCCGCCACGGCGCCGACATTGCCGCCGGCGCCGATGATGCCGGCCACCCCACCCAGTGCGCGCTTGTCGACGAATGGCACCAGCGCATAAGTCGCGCCGCAGGCCATGTGGGTAAACAGGCCGAACACCAGCATGGCGATCACGGCGAGGGTCACACTGTCCGCCTTGGCAAAGAACATCAGGCCGATGCCTTCGCCGATCATCATGGCGAACAGCAGGGTGACGCGGCTATTCAGGCTGCCGTGTGCAGCAGCTTTGTCCGAGACGTAGCCGCCCAGGGCGCGGGCAAACAGCGCCAGCAGCCCGAAGCTGCCTGCCGCCAGGCCGGCCTGCGGCAGCGTGAGCTTGAAGGTATCGACGTAGTAGATGGCGGCGATGTTGTGGATGAAGATCTCCACGCCGAAGCAGGCGCCGTAGGTCACGAACAGCAGCCACACGCGGTAGTTGGCAGCGGCCAGCTTGAAGCTCGACCAGCCGCCCTTCTTGCCGCCCTCCAGTTCGATACCGGCGGCGCGCAGGTCGGCGTAGTTACCGTCCGGGCAGTCCTGGGTGTAGCGGTAGTAGACGAAGGCCATGACCAGCATCAGCACGCCCGGCACCACCAGGGCGGCGCGCCAGCCCATGGTTTCGCTCACGCCCAGCATGACCATGGCGGCCATGATCATCGGCATGGTGGACTGCACCACGCCGCCACCCGCGTTGCCCCAGCCCGCGGCAGCCGCGTTGGCGGTGCCGACCACGTTCGGCGCGAACATGACCGAGGTGTGGTACTGGGTGATCACGAAACTGGCGCCGACCGCGCCAATCAGCAGGCGGAAGAACAGGAAACTTTCATAAGTCTGCGCCGCGGCTACGCCCAGTACCGGGATGGCGCCCAGGAGCAGCAGGCCGGTGTAGGCCTTGCGCGGGCCGTAGCGGTCGCACAGCGGGCCAATGACCAGGCGCACGATGATGGTGATGGCTACCGCGGCGATATTGATGTTGGCGATCTGTGCCGGGGTCAGGCCGAATTCGCCTTTAATCACCGGCATCAATGGCGCGCAGGCGAACCACGCGAAGAAGCAGACGAAGAAGGCCATCCAGGTCAGATGGAAGGCACGCATCTGCGGCGTGGAGAACGAAAACAGTTTGATGCTGGTCGCTTTGCTTGCCATGGTTTGATCCCTGAAAACAAAAAGGCGTCCGTGCAGCGCCCGCCATCGGTGGCGGTGCTGCACGGACGCCGTTGTCCGGTTAGCCGATCCTCCGTTAGACCAGCGCTTTACCTATGCTCTGCAAGACCTGTGCCAGCCGCTTTGCAGGGGAAAACGACGCCTGCCAGGGGATTTTCGCCATCTGGCGGTGCACCGCGCCCAACTATGGTGCACCGCCAGATGGCGTTGGCTACAGGTGGATGTCGAAAGAGGCGGCGTAGCGCTCGGGATCGCGGCCGTCCCAGGCGATGCCGTCCATCAGCACGGAGCTGCGCAAGGGGTTGGCCGGAATGGCGGTCTCGGTGAGTTCCGCCGCCTCTTTATAGAGGGCGACCTGCTGCACCTTGAGCGCCACGCCAAGGTAGTCGGGCGAAGCCTTGAGCAAGCCCCAGCGCTTTTGCTGGGTCATGAACCACATCCCGTCCGACAGGTAGGGGAAGTTGGCGGCGCCCTCCTGATGGAAGCGCATGCTGTGCGCATCCTCCCAGTTGCGGCCCATGCCGTCTTCATAGCGGCCAAGGATGCGCTGCCAGATCACGTCCTTGCCGGTATTGACGTATTGGACCGCGGAGATGATCTCGGCCATCGCCATGCGGTTGGCCGCGCTGGCATCGATCCAGCGGCTGGCCTCCAGCACGGCAGCGACCAGTGCGCGCGCAGTATTCGGGTTGCGGCGCGCGAAGTCGGCGGTCGTAGCCAACACTTTTTCCGGATGGTCGGGCCAGATCTGCTGGCTGGTGGCAATGGTGACGCCGACGCCGTCCATCACGGCGCGGTGGTTCCACGGCTCGCCGGCACAGAAGCCGTCCATATGGCCGGCCGCCAGGTTGGTCGCCATTTGCGATGGCGGCACCGTGATGACGCGCGCCTCGCGCAGCGGATGCACGCCGTGCGCAGCCAGCCAGTAATACAACCACATGGCATGGGTGCCGGTCGGGAAGGTCTGGGCCCAGCGTAGTTCGCGTTCATGTGAAAGGGCGGCAACGGCGGCGCCATCGCGCACGCCGTCCTCCACCAGGCGGCGCGACAGCGTGATGGCCTGCCCGTTGCGGTTCAAATTCATCAAGACTGCCAAATCGCGCCGTACCGAACCGACGCCGAGATGGGTTGCATAGACAAGCCCATACAGTGCGTGGGCGGCATCGAGTTCACCGGTCAGCAGCTTGTCGCGCACGCCGGCCCACGACGTCTCCTTGCTCAAGACGATGCGGATGCCGTGCTTGCGATCCAGCCCGAGCACGGATGCCATCACCAGCGACGCGCAATCGGTCAGCGGGTTGAAACCAATCCTGACGATGTCTTTTTCAATCTGCATGCTTCACTCCTGCCCGGGACGCACCACGACGGTGCATCATCCGAGCAAATCCTCTGCGTCCAGGATGCGCTGCGCCAATTCGGCCAGCTTCAGGTTCTTGTTCATGGCCATGCTGCGCAACTTCTGGAAAGCCTGCTCTTCGGTCAGTCCCTGGCGCGCCATCAGGATGCCTTTGGCGCGGTCCAGCAGCTTGCGCTCGGCCAGTTTGAGGCGGGTGCCTTCCAGCTCGTCCAGCAGCTTCTGTTCGCGCTTGAAGCGCACCAGCGCAACGTCCAGCACGGGCTTGATGCGCTCGGGCTGCAAACCCGCCACCACATAGGCGGAAACCCCCGCCGCCATTGCCGCTTCCATGGAATCGGCCTTGTCGTCTTCGGTGAACATGACGATGGGACGGCGCTCGTCGCGGGTGGCAATGACGATGTGTTCGAGCACGTCGCGCGCGTCCGATTCAGCGTCCACGATGATCATGTCGGGCTGCAGGCGGGCGATGTGTTCGGGCAGGTGGAAATCGGCCGGCAGCGAGGCGACCAGGTCGTACCCGGCCTCCGCCAAGCCGGAATGCAAGGCGTGCGCTCGTGCCTCACTTTCGTGCGGCGGGTGGATCAAAACGATGCGTAGATTGCGGCTCATGCCTCCTATGTTGCAAGAACCGCGCCAGCCTCACATCAACGATACCGGCATCAAGCTGTGTTGATCCCAGAATAACAGGTCGCCCGGCAGCCATTCATGCTGGTACAGGTGCTGGGAGCGGGTCGCGTGGGCATGCAATTCCTGCAGCAATTGCGCGCTTTCGGCAGCGCTGGCCCCGACCACGCGCGCGGTTTCCGGGTTGGCCACCAGGATGGCGCGGCGGCCGGTTTCAGGATGCAGGCGCACCAGTGGCAGCGCGCAGGCGGCGCCTTCCTGCGTTGCGCGCGCGTTGTGGACCATGCGCCGCAAGCCCAGTGGTAGGGTGTCATAAGCCATCTGCAGGTTGGCGAACAAGGCCACCTCGCCGGTGGGAGCGAGGGCTTGGGCGGCAAGTCGGTTTCCGGCCTCCCGCTGCAGGCGCGCTGTGATGCGCTGGCCACGGAAAACCAGCAGGTGATGGTCGCGCAGGGCCGATCGCAGGCGGACGGTGTTGTTGTCGTCCTGCTCCTGCCCGAGGTTATAGCCGATGATTTCCGCGCCAAGCGGCGCGTCAAGGATGCGGATGTCGAAATGCTGCCAGTTCATTCGAGCAGTCTACGCGCCGCAGTTTGCGTTGGAAACGAATGGTTTTTGATATTAATATGCGCTTTTCGCAAAGCACAGGATCTGCATGAACACCACTACCTCCAGATTCCATCTCGCCCTGGCCGGCTTCGTACTGGCCGTGCTGGCATGGTCCGGCATCGCCCCCTATGACCGCACCACCTGGTGGATGGAGGTGGCGCCCGCGCTGATTGCGCTGCCGTTGATGGCGGCGACTTACCGCAGCTATCGCCTGACCGACCTGCTGTATGCATTGATCGCGGTGCATTGCGTGATCCTGATAGTGGGCGGCGCCTACACCTACGCGCGCGTGCCTTTCGGCTTCGACCTGCAACACTGGTTCGGCCTGTCGCGTAATCCTTACGACAAGATCGGGCATTTCGCGCAGGGCTTCGTGCCGGCCATGGTGGCGCGCGAGGTCCTGCTGCGCGGCCGCTATCTCCCAACCGGCAAGATGCTGGCCTTTATCGTGCTCTCCATCGTGCTGGCGATCAGCGCGACGTATGAGCTGATCGAATGGGGTGCGGCCGTGGCCCTGGGCCAGGGCGCGGACGAATTCCTCGGTACCCAGGGCGACCCGTGGGATACCCAGTCCGACATGTTCATGGCCCTGATCGGCGGCGTCACAGCCTTGCTGACCCTGTCCCGCCTGCACGACCGCCAACTGGCCGCACGCTAGGATGCTTGGCTCGATCATCCCGGTCTTCCTGCTGATCATGCTGGGCGTGGCGATCCGCCAGTCCCGCTGGATGCCGGATGACTTTTTCCCTTCGGTGGAGAAGTTCTCGTATTTCATCGCCTTCCCGGCCTTGCTGTTCACCGGGATTGCGCGGCTCGACTTCCATGGCCGCATGGTGGGAGAACTGGCGCTGGCGACGCTGCTGCCGACCTTTATCGTGGTCGGCCTCGCCCTGCTGGTATTACTGTGCTGGCGCGGGCTACCCGACCCAAGCCGCTCCTCGGTCGTGCAGGGTGCGATGCGGCCGAACAGCTATTTCGGGATCGCCGTGTCGGCATTGTTCTTCCCGCCGCAGACGGCAGCGCTGGTGATGTTGGCACTGGCCCTATGCCTGCCGGTGGTCAACGTGGTTTCGATCCTGGCGTTGTCGTGGTGGAGCGGTAACAAGGCGGACGTGGGCAAGGTGGCGAAAACGCTGGCGACCAATCCCATCATCCTGGCCACGTTGACGGGGATGATGTTCAGCCTTGGCGGGCTGGCGCTGCCGGCGCCGTTGATGAACACCCTCGACATCATCGGTAAATCGGCGCTGGCACTCGGCCTGATCAGCGTTGGCAGCGGCCTGGTTTTCTCGCTGGAGGGCTTACGGCCGGCGGCGCTGGCCTTTACCTCCATGCTCAAGCTGATTGTGCTGCCGTTTGTAGCTTTCCACGTGTGCGCGATGTTCGGCGTGTCAGAGCCCGTAACGCTGGCGGCCTGCTTCTACTGCGCGCTGCCCACGGCCCCCAACGCCTACATCATGGCGCGCCAACTCGGCGGCGATGCGCGCCTGATGGCATCCTTGATTACGCTGCAAACGCTGCTGGCGGCGGTAACGATTCCCATCAGCCGTATGCTTACTTGATGCGGAACGGATCGGCTGCACTATAACGGCAGTCTTGCGGCAGCAGCGAACGCGGGACTTCGCCATGCATGCAGCGCCAGTTGACGTAGCCCTCCTTGTCGACGCTTGGCGCCAGATAGAATGTCGCCCCGGCGACCGGTGGCCCGTCCAGTGTAATCTCCAGCTGCGCGCTGCCCTGGTTCAATTCAATGCTGCGCACGCCGGCTGGAAGCGGCTCCGTGACGCCGGCGTCGGCCAGGCTGGTTGGCAAGCGACGATTATTGACGACAAAAGCGCCGACATGGGATGCCACGCGCTTGGCGTGCATATAGACCATGAAGTTGGCTTTGCGCGAAACGTGATCTGAATACGCGGGAATTGCCACAGCCGCCGCAATACCCAGGAGCGGTATGATCATCAGGCAGAGGCCCCAAATGCTCCAGCGGCGCTGCACACGGTTGAAATGCTCCACACTGTCCCAACGCTTGTTCTGCCAGGCCCATTCACGTCCTTTCACCCCGAGGACAATTGCGATGATCAATCCCACGTAAGGAATCAATGCCATCAGCCCGAACCAGGTGCGATTGCCGATGGCCCAGATCCAGTTCAGGGTAAATGCTCCCCACGACCATCCAGGCACTTCCGCCGGCACCGGATACATATTGCCAAGCCCAGAACTGTTTCCATTGGCGAGCGCTTCGAAATGCGCTTGCGGCGCAGCGTAGACATTCGCTACTTCATCCGACATTTATGTCACTCGTGTGTTCTCAAAAAACACCACAATACCAAGGGCCAACCGCCATGGCAACGTATTAGAGGAGACCCTTGGCTTCAAGCAGGGCGTCAACGATGGCCTGGCGGGCGGCGGCGCGGGCCTCGCGGCTGGGAACGCGCAGCGCGTAGGCCGGATGGTAGGTGGCGATGATCCAGCGGCCATCGCGTTCGACGGCTTGGCCCATATAGTCCTTCAGCGCCACGCTGCCGCTTTGCAGGATGGACTTCAACGCAGTGGCGCCCAGGGCGACAATGACGTCGGGCGCCACGCTTTCCAACTCTGCTTCCAGCCAATAATGGCAAGCGGCGACTTCCTTCTGCGCAGGCGTCTTGTGCATGCGGCGCTTGCCGCGCGGCTCCCACTTGAAGTGCTTGACCGCGTTGGTGATATAGACCTGGCGGCGGTCGATGCCGGCAGCCTCCAGCGCCTCGTCAAGCAAGTCGCCGGCCGGACCGACGAAAGGTTTGCCGCTCAAATCCTCCTGGTCACCCGGCTGCTCACCGACCAGCATCAACTTTGCGTGGCGCGCACCCAGCCCTCCCACCGGCTGCGTGGCATTGCGCCACAAATCGCAGCGGCGGCACTCATCCAGGGTATGCGGACGTTGCTGTTCCGGCTTGGCTTTCATCCAGCCATTGTACGAAGCGTCAGGCCGAGCGGCGCACGATGTAACTGTCGATATCGAAACGCCGCGTGATGTGGCGGAAGTGGAAGGTGAAGCCCGGCCATATCACCAGGTTGCGGCCGCGCGAATCGAGATACCAGCTCTTGCAGCCTGTGTGCCACACCGTACCCTTGAGTTTTTGCTGCAGCTTGCGGTTGTAGGCGCCCTGCACCGCCGGCTGTACTTCGACCGAATGCAGGCCCCCGCGCAGCACGCGGCGTACGCCGTCGACCGCATAGCGCACGCTTGACTCGATCATGTAGATCATGGAGTTGTGGCCAAGCAGGGTATTCGGCCCGGTGATCATGAAGAAGTTGGGGAAACCGGCCACCGTGGCGCCTTTGTAGGCGCCTGCGCCGTCTTCCAGCGCCTGGGCGAAACTGCATCCATCCCGCCCGCGCAGTTCGATCGGGCCGTAGGCGTGTTCGACGTCGAAACCGGTGGCGTAGATGATCACGTCGACCGGGCGCTCCTCGCCGCTGCCGGTGACGATACTGTGTTCGCGCACCTCGTGGATGCCGTCCTTCAGCACCGCTACATTGGACTGTGACAGCGCGGGGTAGTAATCGTTGGTCAGCAGCACGCGCTTGCAGCCAAGCGTATAGTCCGGCACCAGCCTGGCGCGTAGCTGCGGGTCGGCGACTTGCCGTTTCAGGTGGCGCATGGCTTGCCACTGCATCAGCTTTGCCAGCACTGGCAGGAAAATGAACAGCACGACGCGCGATTCGAACTGCATGTAATGCTTGGCGCGATACAGCAACTGCAAGGGGCGCGCGCGGTCCAGCAGCCATTGCTCGACGCGCGTCACGGTACGGTCGGGACGCGGCAGTACCCAGTGCGCCGTGCGCTGGTAGTGGTCCAGCTGCTGCACCAGCGGCTGGATCTCCGGCACGAATTGCACGGCGCTGGCGCCGCTGCCGATCACCGCCACGCGCTTGCCGCCTAGATCGATGCTGTGGTCCCACTGCGCCGAATGGAAGCTCTGTCCGCGAAAACGCTGCGCGCCGGGAAATTGCGGGATGCTTGGCCGGCCGAGTAAGCCGATAGCGAAAATCACTGCGCGCGCCGTCATTTCGCCCTTGCTGGTGGCGAGATGCCATCTGCCCGTCGCTTCATCGAACTGCGCCGAGCGCAGCGCCGTGCCGAGGCGCAGATGCCGCTCCAGGTCGAAGTCGCGTACCACGCGCTGGGTATATTCGAGCAGTTCGTCCTGGCGCGGGAACAGGCGGCTCCAGTGCGCGTTCTGGGCGAAAGAGAACGAGTAAAGATGGCTGGGAATATCGCAAGCGGCGCCGGGATAGGTGTTGACGCGCCAGGTGCCGCCGAACACTTCATCCTTCTCCAGCATGACGAAGTTGTCGATGCCTGCTTCCCTCAGCTTGATTGCACTGCATATGCCGCCAAAGCCGCTGCCCACGATTACTACGTCGTAATCCATTGCCGCCCCCCCAGGATGGTTTGGCAGACTATAATTTTGCATTAATAACAAGTCAATACGGAGACGGCGATGTTCTTCCTTTACGCAGTGGGCGTTGCGGCATTGGCGCTGGTAGCGGCAGACCGGCTGCTGCCAGCCCCGTTGGCCAGGGCTTCGCTCGCATTTGAACGCAAGCGTTCCGGCCTCACGCTGCGGCAAGCTTCCCTGCCCTATCTCGACAGCGGCGCGGGCCAGGAGGTACTGCTGCTGGTGCACGGCTTTGCCGGCGACAAGGACAACTTCACGCGTATCGCGCGCTTGCTGGCGCCGCACTACCGCGTGATCATTCCCGACCTACCGGGCTTCGGTGATGCACGGCGCGATCCATCCGCCAAGCACGACATAGCGACGCAAGTCGAAAACCTGCGCGCCCTCATGGCGGAGCTGGGCGTGCAGCGCTTCCACGTGGGCGGCAATTCGATGGGCGGCTTCATCGCCGCCGAGTACGCGGCGCGCTACCCGGAGCAGGTGGCGAGCCTTTGGCTGCTGGCGCCCGCCGGTACCGAGGCGGCGTACGACAATCCCACCTTCCATACCTATCTGGCAGGCGGCGGCATGCCACTGCTGGTGCCCAACCCGCGCGACTTCGGCGCGCTGATGGCAAGCTGCATGGCTAAGCCGCCATTCTTCCCTTACTCGCTAAAACACGTCCTGGCGCGACGCGCAGTGGCGGATTACGGGCTGCACTGCGCAATCATGCGCGAACTGGTTGACTCGCCGATGCTGAGGGGTGCCATCGAAACGCCTGCGCTGATCGTGTGGGGCACTGAAGACCGTATCCTCAGCCCCAAAGGCGCCGCAGCCACCAAGGCGCTGATGCCGAATGCGCGGCTGGTCATGATGGAAGGCATCGGCCACCTGCCGATGCTGGAAGCGACACGCCGCACAGCACTGAATTTCATGGACTTCCAGCTTACGCTGGACGACCAGTCAGGGCGAAAGCGCGGGTGCGCTTGAGAAACTCGTTGAATTGGGCGGCATGCTCGGGGAAGAGCTCCTGGCCTTCGACGAAGATCGCCTCGGCCTCGTCGAGGTGGCCCAGCTTGAGCAGGCATTCGCCTTTGGAGAAGAATGCCGTCATTCCCTCCGGATTGAGGTAGATTGATTCGTCCAGGTCGCGCAAGGCTTGCTGGTACAAGCCCAGTTCCATGAACGCGAAAGCACGTTTATCCAATGCGTCGGTGTAGGCGGGATACAGTTCGATTGCCTTGCCATATTCGTTGATCGCTTCAATGCGGCGGCCTTCGGCGGCGTGCAGGCCGGCGCGTTCGAAATGTTCGGTGGCGGTGCGCATGATGGTGTCGGCATCCTGCCCCGTCAGGCGGACATAGAGTTCGAAGTCCATATACTTCAAGCCTTGCAGTTCGCGCGCGGTGGCGGCCTGGTTGCCGGCCAGCTCCCAGCCCTCAGCCAGGGTGGCCATGGCGCGCGGCGAATGCGCCATGCGCACCGGGGCTTGCGCCAGCGAGTCCAGCGTGGGCTTGATGGCGCACGATTCGTAGGTCAGGCAATGCGCGGTGGCGCCATCGACGGCGAATACCTTGAGCGCGCTCCAGAGCTGTCCATCCGGCTGCGGCTGGACGAGCACATCCCCGGCCTTCACGACAAGCTGCTGGCTGGGTTGGAAATTTCCCGGCGCCCTGGCGCGTGGAGCGCCGAGGGAAGCGAGGAAGGCAGTGATGGATTTAAGCATGCACAGGAGTGTACATGCTTTTTTGGCAGGATTACTGCTGGGCGTATGCCGCCAGGCGGGCGTCGGTGCAGGGCTGCAGGTCGGCCTGGGAGCTGATGTTCATGCCCAGGTCGTTCAGCAGTCCGTCCTTCAGGCCGTAGACGAAACCGTGCACGGTCAGTTCCTGGCCGCGCTCCCACGCGTCCTGCACGATAGTGGTCGAGCAGACGTTGGTCACCTGTTCCACCACGTTCAGCTCGCACAGGCGCTCGCTCTGTTTGCCGACATCGGCCAGCGCCGCGCCGAGGTAGCGCTCGTGCTTCTGCGCGACGTCCTGCACGTGGCGCAGCCAGTTGTCGACCAGGCCCACACGGCCACCGGTCAGTGCGGTGTGCACGCCCTTGCAGCCGTAGTGGCCTACGATGATGACGTGCTTGACCTTCAGCACTTCGATGGCGAACTGCAGCACCGACAGGGAATTCAAGTCCGAATGGACCACCACGTTGGCGATATTACGGTGCACGAACACTTTTCCAGGCGGCAGGCCAAGCAGTTCGTTTGCCGGTACGCGGGAATCGGAACAGCCGATCCACAGGTACTCCGGCGCCACCATCGACAGGTCGCGGAAGTAGTCAGGGTCTTGGATGACCTTTTTCTCCGCCCATTTACGGTTGTTTTCCAGCAGGTGCTTCAGTACGTCGTCGCTCATATACTCACTCGAAGAAGTCTTTGACCTTGTCCATGAAGGACTTGGTCTGTGGGCTATGCTTCGCACCACCTTCGGTGGTGGAACGCTCGAATTCACGCAGCAGGTCCTTCTGCTTGTCGGTCAGCTTGACCGGGGTCTCAACGGCGACATGGCAGAACAGGTCGCCCGGATAACCGGAACGCACGCCTTTGATGCCCTTGCCCTTGAGGCGGAAGGTCTTGCCGGACTGGGTGCCGTCCGGAATGGTGAACGATACTTTACCATCCAGCGTCGGCACTTCGATCTCGCCACCCAGCGCCGCCTTGGCGAAGCTGATCGGCATTTCGCAATGCAGGTCGTCGCCTTCGCGCTGGAAGACCGTGTGCGGCTTGATATGGATCTCCACATACAGGTCGCCCGGCGGCCCGCCGTTGGTGCCCGGTTCGCCGTTGCCGGTGGAGCGGATGCGCATGCCGTTGTCGATGCCGACCGGGATCTTCACTTCCAGCGTCTTGTTGCGCTTGATGCGGCCCGCGCCGGAGCACGATGGGCACGGCTCGGGAATGATCTTGCCGGTGCCGTGGCACTTGGGGCAGGTCTGCTGGATGCTGAAGAAGCCCTGCTGCATGCGCACCTGGCCATGGCCGCCGCAAGTGCCGCAGGTGACCGGCTGGGTGCCCGGCTTGGCGCCGGAACCGTGGCAGGTGTCGCACTTGTCCCAGCTCGGCACGCGGATCGTGGTGTCGAAGCCGTGGGCGGCCTGCTCCAGGGTGATTTCCAGGTTGTAGCGCAGGTCCGCGCCGCGGTAAACCTGCGGGCCGGAGCTGCGCCCGCGGCCGCCGCCGCCGAAAATGTCGCCGAAGATGTCGCCGAAGGCGTCGCCAAAACCGCCGAAGCCGCCGCCACCGCCGCCGCCCATATTCGGGTCCACGCCGGCGTGACCGTAACGGTCATACGCTTCGCGCTTCTCCGGATTGGTCAGCATCTCGTAGGCCTCTTTGACCTCTTTGAACTTTTCCTCGGCCTCTTTGTTATCCGGATTGCGGTCCGGATGATATTTCATCGCGAGTTTGCGATAGGCCTTCTTGATTTCGTCTTCGGACGAGTTCTTAGCGACCCCGAGGATCTCGTAAAAATCACGCTTTGCCATGATGTACCAATTTATGCGAAAAAGCCGAGCGAGCCCCGTCTGGATGCGTCGCTCGGCAGGTCAGAGAATTGACCGGATGTGAAGCTTACTTGCTATCTTTGACTTCCTTGAAGTCGGCGTCGACCACGTCGTCCTGGGCTGGCTTGGATTCAGCCTGTGCACCGGCACCAGCGCCTTCGGCACCGGCGGCGCCTTGCTGCGCCTGCATGTCAGCGTACATCTTCTCGCCCAGCTTCTGCGAAGCTTCGGACAGCGCTGCCACTTTGGCGTCGATCGCTGCCTTGTCGCCATCCTTGATGGTGGCTTCCAGGGCGGTGATGGCAGCTTCGATCTTCTCTTTCTCGCCGCCTTCCAGCTTGTCACCGTATTCGGTCAGGGATTTCTTGGTCGAGTGCACCAGCGCGTCGGCCTGGTTGCGGGACTCGGCCAGTTCTTTCAGCTTCTTGTCTTCTTCCGCGTTCAGTTCCGCGTCCTTCACCATCTTCTGGATTTCCTCTTCGGACAGGCCGGAGTTTGCCTTGATGGTGATCTTGTTTTCCTTGCCGGTGGCCTTGTCTTTCGCGCCGACGTGCAGGATGCCGTTGGCGTCGATGTCGAAGGTCACTTCGATCTGCGGGGTGCCGCGCGCTGCTGGCGGGATGCCTTCCAGGTTGAATTCGCCCAGGCCCTTGTTGCCGGCAGCGATTTCACGCTCGCCCTGGTACACCTTGATGGTCACGGCCGGCTGGTTGTCGTCGGCGGTCGAGAACACTTGCGAGAACTTGGTAGGAATCGTGGTGTTCTTGTGGATCATCTTGGTCATCACGCCGCCCAGGGTTTCAATACCCAGGGACAGCGGGGTCACGTCCAGCAGCAGCAGGTCTTTACGGTCGCCCGACAGAACCGCACCCTGGATCGCGGCGCCAACGGCCACGGCTTCGTCAGGGTTCACGTCCTTGCGTGGATCCTTGCCGAAGAATTCTTTCACTTTTTCCTGCACCTTAGGCATACGGGTCATGCCGCCGACCAGGATGATGTCGTCGATGTCGGACACTTTCACGCCGGCGTCCTTGATCGCGGTGCGGCAAGGCTCGATGGTGGCGGTGATCAGTTCCTCAACCAGGGACTCCAGCTTGGCGCGGGTCATCTTCAGGTTCAGGTGGACTGGCGCGCCGTTGGCCATGGCGATGTAAGGCTCGTTGATTTCGGTCTGCTGCGAGGACGACAGTTCGATCTTCGCGCGCTCGGCCGATGCCTTGATGCGCTGCAGGGCGATTGGATCCTTCTTCAGGTCCAGGCCGTTGATCTTCTTGAATTCGTCGATGATGTAGTCGATCACGCGCTGGTCGAAGTCTTCGCCGCCCAGGAAGGTGTCGCCGTTGGTCGACAGCACTTCGAACTGCTTTTCGCCGTCCACGTCGGCGATTTCGATGATCGAGA
This sequence comes from Duganella sp. CF458, assembly GCF_900113115.1. Classification (GTDB taxonomy): domain Bacteria; phylum Pseudomonadota; class Gammaproteobacteria; order Burkholderiales; family Burkholderiaceae_D; genus Rugamonas. Next base: position 64,161 of record NZ_FOOF01000011.1, read on the forward strand.
CGTCGAAGGTACCGCCGCCCAGGTCATACACGGCGATCTTGCGGTCGCCCTTGTCGGTCTTGTCCAGGCCGAATGCAAGAGCGGCTGCGGTCGGTTCGTTGATGATGCGCTTGACTTCCAGGCCGGCGATACGGCCCGCGTCCTTGGTTGCCTGGCGCTGCGAGTCGTTGAAGTAGGCCGGCACGGTGATGACCGCTTCGGTCACTTCTTCGCCCAGGTAGTCTTCAGCGGTCTTCTTCATCTTGCGCAGCACTTCCGCGGAGATTTGAGGAGGCGCCAGCTTCTTGTCGCGCACGCCGATCCAGGCGTCGCCGTTGTCGGCCTTCATGATCTCGTAAGGCATCAGGGAGATGTCCTTCTGGACTTCCTTCTCCTGGAACTTACGGCCGATCAGGCGTTTCACCGCGAACAGGGTGTTCTTCGGGTTGGTGACGGCCTGGCGTTTGGCAGGTGCGCCAACCAGGATTTCGCCGTCTTCTTGGTAGGCGATGATGGAAGGGGTGGTACGCGCGCCTTCCGCATTCTCGATGACCTTCGGCGCGCCATTTTCCATGATGGCGACGCAGGAGTTGGTGGTGCCCAGGTCAATACCGATGATTTTGCCCATGATTTGTTCTTCCTTGTGTACTAAGTTTAATTACTTCTTATATGTGGAATTTGTGTTTCTTTTCAAGTGCTTACTTTGGCTGGGCAGCCGTCACGATGGCGGGACGCAGCAGGCGGTCCGCAATCATGTAACCCTTTTGCAGCACGGTGACGACGGTGTTCGCCTCCTGCTCGGCAGGCACCATGGCCACGGCCTGGTGCTTGTTCGGGTCCAGCTTGTCGCCGACCGCCGGCATCACTTCGATCAGGCGGTTGCGCTCGAAGGCGGAATTCAGCTGTTTCAGGGTCATTTCGACGCCTTCCTTCAGCGATTCCAGGGTCGGGTTGTCGACTTTGAGCGCCATTTCCAGGCTGTCCTTCACCGGCACCATGGCTTCGGCAAAGCTTTCAACGGCAAATTTGTGGGCCTTGGCCACGTCTTCCTGGGCGCGGCGGCGGATGTTTTCGCCTTCCGCCTTGGCGCGCATGAATGCGTCATGCATTTCGGCCAGTTTCGCCTCGGTCGCGGAGAGCTGCGCTTCCAGGTCGGACATCGCAGGGGCTTCAACTGGAGTCGTTTGCTCTTCTGCCTGCTCCACTTCCGGGTTCTGGCTTGGCTGGTTTTCCTGGTCTTGCATCTAAAAGACTCCTACAAAATCATGTTTATCTGACATCTGCTGCTTGGTGCACGAGCAAGAAATGGGGCTTGCCCCTATCTTTTCAAGGGGTATTCTGCCCCTCAGTGCAAAGGCCCGGCGCACGCCGGCGGGGGTGCTGTAACTGTAGAGTTACAAATTTTACAAAGCTCGGAGATACGTTAACCGGGGGTTTTGACTAAGATGAATCTATGCGGTGCCTGGACACCGCGTCCCCTCGGAGCGCATCATGAAGTTGCCATTTATTACAGCATCGATCATTGCCTGGAGCTTTCTTGCTACAGCAGTGATCGTCTTCAGCGAACTGTTCCCCTAACCAGTTATTTTAGCAGGTTAGCACTCACCACCCGCAAGTGCTAACAACTGGCTACCGGCGCAGCTTGCGCATGGACGACATGGTCGGCCAGCCGATCATGTGTTGCTCGGCAACCTCGGTCAGGGCAGCAATCCAGGCGGGATGGCTGTTCAGGCAAGGGATGTAATTGAACTCCTTGCCGCCGTTGGACAGGAAGTCGTGGCGCACTTCCATTGCAATTTCTTCCAGGGTTTCCAGGCAATCGCTGGTGAAGCCCGGGCAGATCACATCCAGCTTGCGCACTCCACCTTTTGCCAGTTGTGCCACAGTCGGTGCGGTATAGGGCTGCAGCCACTCAGCTTTGCCGAAGCGGGACTGGAAGGTGACCAGGTACTGGTTTTCGTTCAGGCGCAACTTGTTCGCCAGCAGGCGCGCGGTTTCCATGCATTCGCGTTGGTAGGTGTCGCCCAGGTCGATGGTGCGCTTCGGCACGCCGTGGAAGCTCATCACCAGCTTTTCACCGCGGCCGTTGGTTTCCCAATGAGCCAGCACGGTCTTTTTCAACGCGTCTATATAGCCGTCGTGATCGTGGTAGTCGCGCACGAAACGCAGCTCGGGGATGTTGCGCACTTTCTTGTAGTGGTCGAACACTGCGTCGCTGACCGAGGCGGTGGTGGTACCGGAATATTGCGGATAGGCCGGCAGGACCAGGATGCGGTCGTGGCCGTCGGCTTTAAGCTTGCCGAGCACTTCGGGCAGGGACGGGGAACCATAGCGCATCGCCATCGCCACCGTGACATCGTTGTGGCCACGTTCGCCGAGCAGGCCGCGCAGCAGCTTAGCTTGCGCTTGCGTGTTGTATTTCAATGGCGAGCCGTCGCTGGTCCAGATCGCGGCGTACTTCTGCGCCGACTGCTTGGAGCGGAAAGGCAGGATGATGCCGTTCAGGATGAACCACCAGACTGCCTTCGGGATTTCGACCACGCGCGGGTCGGACAGGAATTCCTTCAGGTAGCGGCGCACGGCGCCGGGCGTCGGTTCGTCAGGGGTACCGAGATTGACCAGTACCACGGCGGTTCTGGAGACGGAGCCTGGCTGCAGGGCGGGTTCTTTGGCGAACGGCATCTTGGGTACTTTTTTGTTATTCGTGGGCGCGCCATTATAAACTGGCGCGCTTTAGGTGCACGGTGCAGGAGGGACATGCGGGCGTGGCGTGCTATTCGCGCATGGACTGCGCCAGTTGCCACCTGGTTTCACCTGGCAGCAGAATCCATATGTGTTTCCATGCATTGCGCTTTGTCGACGCGAGTTGATTAACCAGAGATGCTGGCGATGTCGCTTGGCCGTTGAAAACGACGTGGTCTCCGACCACCGAAGCGTGGAATGTCTTGCGCTTGACGACAACGCGCAGTTTGGTCCCCTCTGGCAGAAACAGGTGCTTCCATTGATACCCTCCCAGCAGGGCTAGTGACTCTTCAGGCGGTGGTGCGCTTTGCTGCTCGATCCAGGCGGTGATCGCCTTGCTCGCCACCTTCGCGACTTCTTCACTTACTGTCGAACCATCGAGAAACCTACAAAGATTTTCGAATACCCTGAAAGTGATTGGGATGCTGATGGTGGGTTCCATTTTCCATCCTCCTTCGCGTTGTTGCGCAATGCTGCGCAATCGTGCGCAAATCTGCTCTTTGCTGCTCTTTCGCTGCTCCTTCGTGCTCTTTCAGTGCTCCTTTGTGCTCCTTTTGTGCGCTTTCGTGCTCGTTTACTGCTCTTTTTTGCTCCTGCATTCGGAGAGCAGAAAAGAGCAGAGAAAGAGCACAAAAGAGCAGAAGAGGAGCACAAAGGAGCACTGAATGAGCAAAAAAGTGCAGCAAAGGAGCAAGAAAGAGCAGCAAAGAGCAGCTTTGCGCGAGTTAAACGAGCAAAAGGTAATGATTCGGAGTTCGGAAGGACACCCCGGAATCCTCCGAATCGATCGCAACTGCTTGGATTCGCGCGAGTGGCGATTGTTCCAGCGACGATGAAGTTACCCCACTCCGTTCATACGCTGCCCCACAACTAAGAAGCCAAAAGCTCGCGGGCGTGCTTGCGGGTGGTTGCAGTGATTTCAAGGCCGCCCAGCATCCGCGCCACTTCCTCAATGCGCGCTTTCTGGTCCAGCACTTCGATGCGCGAGGCTGTGCGGCCGTTGTCGGAGGGTCCTTTGGCGACCTGGAAGTGCTGGTTGCCCTGGCTGGCGACTTGCGGCAAGTGCGTCACGCACAATACTTGGCGCTCCTGACCGAGGCGCTTGAGCAAGCGGCCCACGACCTCAGCCACGCCGCCGCCGATGCCGCTATCGACTTCGTCGAAGATCAGGGTCGGCACGGTGGTCGCATGCGAAGTGATCACGGAGATCGCCAGTGAGATACGCGCCAGTTCGCCGCCCGACGCCACTTTTGCCAACGGGCGCGGCGCGACGCCGGCGTGGCCAGCCACCAGGAATTCCACTTGCTCCACGCCGTAAGCAGTTGGCTCGCACGGGCGCAGCGCGATCTCGAAGCGTCCACCGGACATGCTCAGCTCCTGCATCCCTTGCGTGACGGCTGCTCCCAGCGCTTGCGCGGCGGTTGCACGCGTTGCCGACAGCTCCGCAGCCAACTCGAGATAAGACGCCTTCAGTTTTTCTTCCTGCTTGCGCAGACCTTCCAGGTCCGCGGCATCTGCCAACTGCGCCAGCTTTTCCGACAGGCGTTCATGCTCCTCCGGCAGATCGTCGGCGTGCACACGGAACTTGCGCGAGGCCGAATGCAGCGCTTCCATGCGCGCATCGACCTGGCGCAGGCGCTCTGGATCAAGCTCCACGCGATCCATATAGTTATTCAGCGCGTATACGGATTCCTGCAACTGGATGCGCGCCGATTCGAGCAGGTCGACAACCGGCTGCAATTCGGCATCGACCGACACCAGCTTGCCCAGCCGCGTTGCAATCGTGGTGACCTGCGAAAGGACTGGATGGTCGTCGGCCTCCGAAAGAACACCCAGCGCTTCCTGCGCGCCTTCCAGCAAGCTGGCCGCGTGCGACAAGCGCGAATGCTCGTTGCCGATTTCCGCCCACTCGCCCTTCTTCGGCGCCAGCTTGTCCAGCTCCGTTACCTGCCACTCCAGGCGTTCGCGTTCGAATTGCAGGTTGGCGGCGTTGGCCTCGTACTCCTCCAACTGCTTCGACAAAGCGCGCCAGGCGCGGTAAGCCGCGGTCACTTCGCGCACATTGGCGCCGCTTTGGTTATCCAGCAGCTCGCGCTGCGAATCGGATTTCAGCAGCGATTGGTGCGCGTGCTGGCCGTGGATGTCGACCAGCATATCGCCCAACTCGCGCAACTGGCCGGCGGTCGCCGCCACGCCGTTGATGAAGGCCTTGGAACGGCCTGCGTTGTCGATCACGCGCCGCAACAGCGCGCCGCCCTCCTCCACCGCAAACTCGTTCGACTCCAGCCAGGCCCGGGCCTGTTCGGTGAGTGCGAAATCGGCGGTGATGTCGGCCTTGGCCGTGCCTTCGCGCACCATGCTGCCATCGCCCCGGCCACCCAGCGCCAGCGTCAGTGCATCAATCAGGATGGATTTACCGGCACCGGTTTCGCCGGTGAAGACTGTGAAGCCAGGGGAAAATTCAAGCTCAATCGAATCGACAATAACGAAATCGCGGATGGACAGGGTTCGAAGCATCAGATTTTGCCGTCAGTAGAGGGGTATTCGTTCCAGTGCAGCTTTTCGCGCAGGGTGTTGTAGTAGCTCCAGCCTTCCGGATGCAGGAAGGTGATGGTGTGCGGCGAGAGGCGGATGTGGATCCGGTCACCGTTCGCCAGGCTGGCGAAGGTCTGCATGTCAAAGTTCACGGTGGTGTCCTTGCCGCGCTTGATCTCGATCACGATCTCGCTGGAGTCGGGCAGCACGATCGGGCGGTTGGACAGCGCGTGCGGTGCGATCGGCACCATCACTATCCCGCCCAGCGTCGGATGCAGCAGCGGGCCGCCGGCCGACAGCGCGTAAGCCGTGGAGCCGGTCGGTGTCGAGATGATCAGGCCGTCCGAGCGCTGGTTGTACATGAACTGGTTGTCGACGTCGACGCTCAACTCCACCATGCCCGCGCCGGCGCCGCGCGAGACCACCACGTCGTTGACGGCGGTGCCGAAGAAGATCGCCTTCCCATCACGCATGACGCGGCCTTCCAACAAGGTGCGGCGTTCGGCCTTGTGGGTGCCGCCGAGGATGCGTCCCAGCACCGGCAGCATGTCTTCCTGGCGGATGTCGGTCATGAAGCCGAGGCGCCCCTGATTGATGCCGATCAGCGGCGTGTCGTAGGAGGCCAACTGGCGCGCGATGCCCAGCATGGTGCCGTCGCCGCCCATCACCACTACGGCATCGGCGCGCTCGCCAATGCCTTGCACACTCATCGAGGGGAAATCCGAGATGGCAAGGTGCTCTGCCGTGTCAGCCTCCAGCACCACGCTGTAACCACCCTGCTTCAGGAAGTCCAGCACATCACGCACCGGCTCTTCGATGCCGGTCGTATTGGGGCGGACAACCAGGGCAATCGTGTTGTACATCGGATGCGTAGCGGACATATCAATCTCGGTCTAAATATGGGGGTGGCAACACGCAGCAGAGTAACCCATAATGCTTGCTCATGCCATGCATTGCGACACTGGCCGATACGCTAATAAATACTGTATGTTTGCACAGTATATAACAAGGGGGACTGGAATGGCAAAAGCATTGGGTATTGGCGGGATTTTCTTCAAGTCCAAGGACCCGGTGGCGCTGATGGCCTGGTACCAGGCTTGCCTCGGCCTGTCGGACGAAGCCAAGGAGTACGCCTCCTTCGCGCCGGCCGCCATGCCGTCGAATGGCGCCACGGTGTTCAGTCCCTTCAAGAGCACGACATCCTATTTCGCCCCGTCCAAACGCGAATTCATGATCAATTTTATTGTGGATGACCTGGACGGCGCATTGAAACAGGTCGCCGATGGCGGCGGCACCCTGGTGGGCGATGTGCAGTCCTTCGACTATGGCCGTTTTGGCTGGTTTGTCGACCCGGACGGCAATAAGGTCGAGCTGTGGCAGCCGAATGCTGCGGCGTGAGGAATGACAAGGTATAGCTGAACGGCGTGCGCGGGCCCCGATCGGGTGCTGATCCATCTCAAACGAAGGCCAGAGGCGGCTTTCCAGGCGGCAAGGTTGAGGTAAAATTCAAGCTGTTGAGAGATTTACTACCCCTGCCCCGCCATGGATTCCGTATCAGAAGCCCAATTTGAACTTGACCAGTTGCGCCTCCAGGCCAAGCGGCAGCTGCTTGGGACGGTGGCACTCGGTGTCATGGCGGGACTGCTGGCGTTTGTCGGCCAGAGCGCGCTGGGGCAGGCGCGCCCCCTGCTGGAGGGCTCGTTCGGGTCTTGGCAATCGTTCTACACTTTCGTGCTGTGGGCACTCGCCATTGCGTGGCTGGTGGCGCTGGCCCAGCAAGCCATGCACTTCCAGAACATCAGTGAGCGCTTCGAGTCGCAACGCCGGCTGGACACGGTCTACGCGGAGCGCGCCGCCAAGGCGCAAGCCGCCGAAGAAACCCGCCAACGCCAGCGCGCCGAGACTGAAGCACGCCAAGCGGCCGAGCGTATCAAGCGCCAGAACAAGAGCGTCCGCAGCACCAAGTTCGATTACTAGTCTGCAGGCCCATGAGGAGCCTCACTTTGACCTTCCCGGTACTCTTGCCGCTATTGTTGGCCTTGCTGATGCCTGTGCTGACCTTCGCAGTTGGACTGGTCATTGCCGGACCTGGGAAACGGCTGCGCTGGACAGTCTTGTTCGTGGCCACCAGCACGCTGTTCGGCTTCGCCACACCCTATCTGTTTCGCCAGGATGGGTTGCTGATCGGTCTTGTCATGTTTGGCATTGTTCCGCTGGCGCCCGCATTCATGCTTTGGCTTGCGTGGAAAATTCGGCGCTCATCTTGACAACCCCCATTCTCGTTCTGCTGCCCGGCATGGATGGCACGGGCGAACTGTTTACCCCATTCATCCAGGCACTTGGCGGCGAATTTGATGTACGGGTGGTGCGCTACCCCGGCGACCACTGTGGCGGTTATGAGCAACTAGAGGAAGTTGCGCGGGCAGCGATTCCGCTCGACAGGCCCTATTTGCTGCTAGGGGAATCGTTTTCCGGGCCGCTTGCGATTTCGATTTCAGCGTCAGCGCCCGGCCAGTTGCTAGGGTTGGTGTTGTGTTGCACGTTCGCGCGTAATCCAAGGCCGGGATTGTCGGCGCTGAAGCCGGTCATCGGGGCCGTTCCATTCAAAGCACTGCCTTCGGGCTGGCTCGTCGACCGGCCGCTGCGCGCAGCGTTCGAGCGAGCGCTGGAGCAGGTATCAACGCCGGCACTGCGTGCGCGGATGCGCGCCGTGCTGGCCGTCGATGTCTGTGACCGCCTTCGTGCCTGCGCTGTGCCGATACTGTATTTGCGTGCGAAGCGCGACCGCCTGGTGCCGCTGGCTGCAGCAAGCCTGATCACGAAGATCAAGCCTGCAGCCAAAGTCATCGCATTCGACGCGCCTCACTTCCTGCTGCAAACGGCGCCCGAACACGCCGCGCGTGAAGTCGCAGCCTTCGTGCGGCTTAGTGCGCAGAGATAATCCCCAGCCCCATCACGCCCAGGACGGCGATCGCCAGCGAAATGCCATGCAGTACGGCGAGCAGCACCCAGCGCCAGAACGTCCCCCACCTGCCCTTCTGATAGACGCGTTGCATGGCCCAAGGCAGATAGCCGGCGACCCAGCAGAGCGCCAAAAACTTCAGGAAGCCGTCAGGCAAGAAAATAAACACGCCGAGCATGGCGAACGCAAATGCGTTGGTGTGCAGCGCGAACAGCATATGCTCGCCGTACTTCTTGCCGCTACCGAGATACAGCACCTTCATCCACAGCGCGAAGAGCGGCATCAGCAGGAAGATCGCGTACGGTGCGTACTTGTAAAAGCCGGCCTGCATCACTGCGCTCTTCTGGTGGTCGTCCATCTTATCGAAGCGGTCGACGGCGTGGTAGACGGCGGGATACTTCTGCTGCAGCGCCCGTTCCAGCTGATCGTTCACGATCGGCGGATGATCTGCCTGGTTCGCCTTCACTTCGCTGATGGCGCGCTCGGCCTGCAGCTTGATGGCCGGCGGCGTAGGGCGCGGATCAACCGTCGCCACATCGGCATCGCTGAACTTCAGCACGGCGAAGAAGATGATGCTGAGCGACAGGTACAGCCGCAGCGGCTCGACATAGCGCTTGCGGCGGCCGGCCAGGTATTCGGCCGTCAGCAGGCCGGGACGGAACAGCAGGCGCGAAATGGTGCCCCACAAACGCCCTTCCAGCGCAACGTAGTGGCCAATGAACTCATGCATGAACTCACTGAAGCTGGGCGCATGCAAATGCGTCTCCTGCCCGCACATATGGCAGAAATTTCCGGAAGTAGTGGCGCCGCAGTTGCGGCAAGTGTTGTCGGTGGCGATATCCATAGTGCAATGCTACCGGTGGAATTGCTTCTATTCAAGCTGGCGACCACCGCCGCGCGCCTTCGCTACCATGAACTGAGGAGGAAGACACCATGGAACCGAACAGCAAGGACCGCAAAGTCAACACGCAGACGCCCGTGGACCGCAGCGGCGGCAAGCGCCTGCCACACGAACGCGACGAGTCGCCGCAGGGCGCGACACAGCAAAAAACCCGCAGCGTGATCCGCCAGGCGGCGGAAGATGTCGAACAAGGGCTGGTCGACACCGACTTGCACGGCAAGCCGGGCCTGCAAAAGCCGCCAGCCGGCAATGAGTCGAAGGCCAATCCCCTGCCCGGCACCAAACGCGATTGAGGCCCATATGCGAACCGCCATCCTTTCCTTGCTGGCCTGCGCGGCCGCCAGCGTCGCCCTGGCGCAAAGCTACCCGCCGGGCTGGGGCCCCAACCCAAGCCTGCCGGAGCCGAACAGGAAGCTGATCCCGACCGTCAACGTGGCGCCGGTCGAACGCTGGAAGGGCGACGACAAGCCGGTGCCGGCCGCGGGATTCAGCGTCGGCGCCTATGCGCGCGACCTCGATCACCCCCGCTGGCTGTACGTGCTGCCGAACGGCGACGTGCTGGTCGCCGAGACGGCCGCCCCGCCCAAGCCGGAAGACGGCAAAGGCATCAAGGGCGCGATCATGAAGCACGAAATGAAGAAGGCCGGCTCGGTCACGCCCTCCGCCAACCGCATCACCCTGCTGCGCGATATCGACGAACGCGGCGTGGCGAAAACGCGCGGCACCTTCATCAAGGACCTCAACTCGCCGTTCGGCATGGTGCTGGTTGATAAGGACCTGTACGTCGCCAACACCGATGCGGTGGTGCGCTTCCCCTACGCCGAGGGCGCGACGTCGATCGGCGCGGCCGGGATCAAGGTATTGGACCTGCCGGCCGGCCCGCTCAACCACCACTGGACCAAGAACATCACGGCCAGCCCGGACGGACGCTTCCTGTACGTCACCGTAGGCTCGAACAGCAACGTTGGCGAGAACGGCATGGACAAGGAAGAAGGCCGCGCCGCGATCTGGGAATATGAACGTGCCACCGGCAAGTCGCGCCTGTTCGCAACAGGCCTGCGCAATGCCAACGGCATGGCGTGGGAGCCCCGCTCCAAGGCTCTCTGGACCGTGGTGAACGAGCGCGACGAACTGGGCGACGACCTGGTGCCGGACTACCTGACCTCGGTCAAGGACGGCGCATTCTATGGCTGGCCTTACAGCTACTACGGCCAGCGCGTGGACACGCGCGTCAAGTCGCCGCGCCCGGACCTGGTGGCAAAGGCGGTGATGCCGGACTACGCGCTGGGCGGGCACACAGCCTCCCTCGGCCTTGCCTTCTACGACGCGAAACTGTTCCCTGCCAGCTGGCAAGGCGGCGCCTTCATCGGCCAGCACGGCTCGTGGAACCGCAAACAGTTCAGCGGCTACAAGGTGGCCTTCGTGCCGTTTGCGGAAGGCCGGCCGGCCGGGCCGCCGGTGGATTTCCTGTCCGGCTTCGTGACGCGCGAGGGCAAGGCCAAGGGCCGGCCGGTCGGCGTGGCGGTGGATAAAACCGGCGCCTTGCTGGTGGCGGATGACGTGGGCAATGTGGTGTGGCGGGTAGTGCCGGCGAGCCACTGAGAAAACCAATACAATGTAGCCATGCGCATCCTACACACGATGCTGCGGGTTGGTGACCTGCAGCGATCCATCGACTTCTACACCAAGGTGCTGGGCATGAAACTTCTGCGCACCAGCGACAATCCCGAATACAAGTACACGCTGGCCTTCCTCGGCTACGGTCACAACCCGGACCACGCGGAGCTGGAACTGACGTACAACTACGGCGTCGAGCAATACGACATGGGCAATGCCTATGGCCACATCGCGATTTCCGCGGCCGACATCGTTTCCGCCTGCGAGGCAGTGCGCACCAACGGCGGCAACGTCACGCGTGAGCCGGGGCCGGTCAAGGGCGGCACCACGGTGATCGCTTTTGTGACGGACCCGGACGGGTACAAGATCGAACTGATCGAACGCAGTTTCGACGCCCAGGGGGCCGGACTGCGCTGAGAGAAATCCGCCGCAGCGCCTTGAACGGCGCCGCGGCAGATCAGGGGGCTTAGTGCTGCAGCAGGACGTTGATCGGCTCCAGGTCTTCTTCCTTGAGCGAGCCGGCCGCCGACTTCAGGCGCAGGCCATTCATGATGGTGTCGTAACGGGCCTTCGACAGGTCTTTCTGGGTGGTGTACAACTGGCGCTGTGCATTCAGCACGTCGATGTTGATGCGCACGCCCACCTGGTAACCCAGCTTGTTCGATTCCAGAGCGGACTTGGACGACACTTCCGCCGCTTCCAGCGCCTTGACCTGGGCCAGGCCGCTGTTCACGCCGAGGAAAGCCTGGCGCGCGGTCTGCGCGGCCTGGCGACGCGAGGATTCCAGGTCGTTGCGGGCCTTGTCTTCCAGCGCGATCGATTCACGCACCTTGCTGGTCACGGCGAAGCCGTTGAAGATCGGGATGTTCCAGCTCACGCCGATGGCGTTGTTCTTGTTGATGCCGCCGTTCGGGCCGGTGGAGGTGATACGGGTCGAGTTGGCGATCAGGTCCAGGGTTGGCATATGGCCTGCGCGCTGCTTGCTGATCTCGCGCTTGGCGATCTCCACATTCAGCTTGGCGCCGGTCACGCCGTAGTTCTGTTCTTCCGCCGCCGACACCCATGGTTCCAGCGTTGCCGGCTGCGGGGTGGCGATGGTCACGCCGGTACGCAGCGGTGCCAATGCACCAGGCGCCTGGCCGATCACCTGCTGCAGCGCGGTGCGCTTCACTTCCAGGTCGTTCTGCGCGGCGAATTCCTGCGCCACCACCAGGTCGTATGCCGCTTGCGCTTCATGCGTGTCGGTGATGGTCTGGGTACCCACTTCGAAATTGCGCTTGGCCGACGCCAGCTGCTCGGTGGTGGCGGCCTTCTGGGCCTGGGTCGCAGTCAGGTTGTCCTGCGCGGTCAGCACGTCGAAGTAGGCTTGCGACACGCGCAAGATCACGTCTTGTTGCGCTTGCGCGAACACAGCTTCGGCCGCGGCGGTGGACAGCTTGCTCTGCTGGTAGTTTTCCCAGTTAGCCCAACGGAACAGGGGCTGGGTCAGTTGCACCTGTACCTGGCCGTTGTAGTTTTCCTTGTCGACGAAGCCAGTCTTTTCCGGCGACACTTCGCCATCGTTCTTCAAGTGCTGGCCGCTGGCGGAAATGGTTGGCAGCAATTGCGAGCGCCCCTGCACCGTGCGTTCCTGGCCCGCCGCCAGCGCGGCACGCGCACTGGCATAGGTGGCGTCATTGGCGAGCGCCTGTTTGTACACCTGGACCAGGTCGGCCGCTTGCGCATTCAGCGAGAACAGGGCGCTGGATACCAGCACGGCGAGGAGGGGTTTCTGCATTTGCATCTCCGTTGGAGTCGTCAAAAAGGGTTAGTTTTCGTGCCTTAGTACTGCGGCATCGAGCTGTCTACCTGCACAGCCCAGGCGTGAATCCCGCCTGTCAGATTGCTTACCTTGCTGAAACCATGATGCTCGAGGAAAGCTGCCACGTTGAGGCTGCGCGCCCCGTGGTGGCAGATGCAGACGATTTCTGCATCCTCGTCGAGATCGTCGATGCGGGCCGGGATGGTCTGCATCGGCATCAGGGTCGAGCCTGCGATATGGCAGGTCCCGTATTCCCAGTTCTCGCGCACGTCCAGCAGGAAAGGCTTGGCGCGGCTTTCGTCATTCAGCCAGCCGGCCAGTTCCGGTGCGGTTAAGTGCTGCATTGGCGTTCCCTTAGAAAGTGAACGCCGAAGGTTTCACCGCCAGGTCGAGCGGCTTGACATCGGTCTCAAACAGTTTGACGGTGTCGTAGCCGTGGTCGCCGGTGCGGGTAATGCGGTGCGCGGACATCACCGGCGAATCGCCGATGATGGCCACGATGCGGCCGCCTACCTTCACTTGCTGCAGCACTGCTTCCGGCAGTACCGGCAGCGAACCGGAGAACACGATCACGTCGAACGGCGCGCCGTTGGACCAGCCCTGGGCGCCATTGCCCAGTTCCACGGTCACGTTGGAGATGCCGTTTGCCGTCAGGTTCTTGGCCGCCAGCGCCTTCATTTCAGGAGCGATTTCGACGGCGGTTACGTGGCGTGCACGGTGGGCCAGCAGGGCGGCCAGGTAGCCGGTGCCCGCGCCCACCAGCAGCACGTTTTCATGTTTCTTGATCTGCGCATCTTGTGCGATGCGCGCTTCCAGCTTCGGGGTCAGCATTTGCTCGCCACCCTGCAGCGGGATGAAAGTGTCGACAAAAGCCAGGTTCTTGTAGGCTTCCGGCACGAAATTCTCGCGTTTTACGACCAGCAAGAGATCGAGGATGTCCGTATCCAGCACATCCCAAGGGCGGATTTGCTGTTCGATCATATTGAAACGGGCTTGTTCGATATTCATCTTTGTTGACTCGGTGAGGGATAAATAATCCGTCATTTTATCGTTTGTCTGGTCAGGTGGGCATATTAACGATTAAGACAACGGATCGCGGGAAATTGCGACAGTCTGCAGATTTGGGGGGGTGAACGACCAAAATCGGCAATTTAAGCTGGCTTTTGCGGGGCCAGTCCCTGCTGCACCAGTCCCAGGAAGGACTCCATGAAAGCGTCGGCATCGACGCCCTCGTGGGTCTCGCAGGGGAAGAAGCTGTGCTTCCACATCATCAGCGTCAGCACCGGGGCGATCAGGACGTTGGTCATCATCACCGGGTCCAGCGGGCGGAACTCGCCGCGGCTGACGCCGCGTTCGAGGATGCGGGTCAGCAAGGCGCTGCCGCGCTCAATGACTTCTTCGTTATAGAACCGGGCCAGTTCGGGGAAATTGCCGGATTCGGCCATCATCAGCTTGGTCAGGCCGGCGGCCTTGGTGGCACCGACCTGGGTCCACCAGGTGCGCAGCATCTGGCGCAGCAGCTCGTCGCTGGGCATGTCGCGGGCGGCGGCCGCATCGCTTTCGGCCTGGCCGATGGTTTGCACGATGGTCTCGCGCACCACGGCCTTGAACAGTTCCTGCTTGTTTTCGAAATACAGGTAGAGCGTGCCCTTGGAGACGCCGGCGGCGCGCGCCACGTCTTCCAGGCGGGTGGCGGCAAATCCACGATCGACGAACAGCTCCAGCGCCGCCGCCAGCAGTTCCTGCGGGCGCGCGTCCTTGCGCCGCTCCCAGCGGGGCTTGGTATCAGTCGGGGCTTGCATGATAATAATTGCGTGGAATTGCGTTCCGGTAACTTACTTGTGAGTCATTTATATTAGTTCCCCCACCCGCCCGCCGTCAAGTTTCCGGTCTTGGGCGCCAGCAGCGGCAGCGCGGCGCTTGACTTGGGCTGGCAGCGGCATGATAGTGAATGCGAACGCCGCATTACCCGGAATAACCATGGGACGCCTAGTTTTCGCGACATGCCTTGTGTTCGCCGCCTGGTGTACGGACGCGCGCTCCGACACGTTCAAGGTCGGCTTCTACAATTACCCGCCGATGATGATTGAGAGCGGGCAGGCCGGCATTTATCAGGAAATCCTGGACGAGCTGAGTCAGATCACCGGCCATCGCTTCCAGATCCGCTACTTTCCCTACGCACGTCTTGCCAGAGAGTTCGACCTGGGCCAGATCGACCTCGAACCCGGTGTGTTCCCCGGCTGGGTGAAGCAGCAAAGAGTTCCCGGCAAATTTTCAGTGCCGTTTGGGAAAGTGGTCGACGTACTCGTGTTTGCCCCAGGCAAACATTTTCGAATGAACACGCCGAGGGACTTGAGCGGCAGAACACTCGGATTGGTCAGGGGATACACCTATCCGGACTTGCGCGAGCTGTTTGACAGTGGCATCGTGCATCGCTCGGACGCCGTGAGCGAAACGCAGCTCATGGCCATGCTCGCTGCCGGACGGATGGACCAGATCCTGATCAACAAGGCCGTCGCCCAATACAACATGTTCCTGGTGCCCAAGTACCGGGAATTCGTCCTCGGTGACGTTTTGGGCTCGTTTGACGTGTCGATGCGCGTCCACCCCAGCAAGAAAGCCTTGTTACCGGAACTGGATGAGGCCATCCTGGCCATGAAGCGCTCGGGGGCCATCGCCAGGATCTACGCCAAGTACGGCGTGAGCCTTTAAGACATTCGGGCCAGTCCGTTCAAGGCAAGCGCGCTCTCGCTGCCTCCACAGGGTCCGGCCGGGCCACCGCGTAGACTGCCTGCACCACCATCGCCATGCGTTGGTAATCGAGCTTGTCAAACGTATCGCCAGCGCGGTGATAGTTCGGATTGCGCATGAATGCCGTATCGGTCACCATCAGCGCCGGATAATCCTGCGCCCAATAACTGCGATGGTCGGAGAAATCGACCCCTTGCACCAGGCTGGGCGCGTTGAGCGAGTAGACCGGCAACTGCGACGCGCCCGACATTGCCGCCTTCACCGAACGGCTTGCGCCGAAGTCGCCGAATTGTCCCACCAGCGCGATGAAATTGCCGCGATCCGGATAGCCAAGTCGCATCGCGGCCAGCGGGTAGGCCTGGCTGCCCGGGCTGTCGCTGAAATAACCGATCATCTCCAGCGACAGCATCAACTCCACATCGCGTCCCGCCGCCTTCAATGCGCGGGCATGCCAAACACTGCCCATGTGGGGTGAGCGGAAGTGCGGCGGTTCCTCCAAGGTATACGCCACCAATTCAACCGGGCGTGCTGGTCCGGATTGTCCCAGCAAGCGCGCCAGCTCCAGCAGACCCGCAATGCCGCTGGCGTTGTCGTCGGCCCCGCGTGTCGCGCCGTGGCTGTCGTAATGCGCGCCAATCACCAGCAGCCGTCCACGCTCTGGGCCGAAGCGCGCCACGACGTTCTTGTAGCGCTCACCCTCGACCACCACATCCTGCAGCGATACCTGCCCACCCGCGTCCTTGAATTGCTGTGCGATGTACGCCGCTGTACGCTCCAGGTTTGCGCGGTGCGCGAATGAGCGTGGATGAAAATCGACGGACAGCTTTTTGACGTGCGCTTCAAGCCTGGCGGAATCGACCACTGGTGGCGTCGATGGCACGGCAGTCACAAAAGGTTGGCAGACCAATGCGGCCAACAGCAGCATTCCCGCACCGATGACAGCCAACGCTGCATGGCGGCGGCGAGGCCTGCGCGTGGGCGACTGCGAGAATTCCATTCATGTTCCTTGTCGTCAAATCAGAAAACGCAGTATGCCATGCGCCGGCTTGCCGCATTTCCTATCAGACGATTCTTACGTCCATAGGACGACTCGCACAATCTTTTCATTTGCAACCATTCGTCGCACAACTACTAGCCCGGGTGGGCTATGGTGGTCGCGACCCTGTTTTGTCACCATACCCTCGACGTCAAAAAAACGATGCCGTGACCATGTCGCGGCCGATGACCCACCAACCAAAACAGGATCGACATGAAATTCCAACGTACCGCCATTGCACTTGCCCTGCTCGCAGCCACCCTGAACGTTCAAGCACACGAAGACGACGAAGCCCCCGTCAAGTTCAAGCCGGGCATGCGCTACGGCGACAGCGCCTCGATGGGCAACGGCCGTTTCACCGCGTATACCAAGACCAGCCATAAAGGCAGGCCGGAAGCAGTCGGCGTGGAATTCCACGAGTCGACACTGAAGAACCTGCCGCATCATCCGCTCAACGACGGCAAGACCTGCCTCGACCTGAACCGCGACGACAAGATCGACGATCATGACGAGTGCGTCGGCGGCCATTCGCGCACGCTGTACTTCGATGCCAACCCAAGCCAGTTCAAGAACATCACCATCAACTGGGAAGCGCATGGCCACGTGCCGGACCAGGTGTATGACCGTCCGCACTTCGACTTCCATTTCTACACCATTCCCGACACCGAACGCCTGGCCGTGTTCACCGGCGATTGCCCGGGCCTGACCAATTGCGCCATCGAGGCCAAGGCCAAGAATCCGGTTGCACCGCAATACGTCCACGCCGACATGTTCAACACCAACCTGGTGTATGCGCACATGGGCAACCACTACGCCGATTCCACCGCGCCGGAATTCAACGGCGGCACCTTCACCAATACCTTCATCCTCGGCACGTTCGACGGCCGCATCACCTTCTACGAGCCGATGATGAGCAAGGACTACCTGGACTCCAAGCCGGACGACTGCCTGCCGGTCAAGCAGCCCGCTGCCGTGCAGACCGATGGCTGGTATCCAACCCAGTACTGCACCCGCTACAACGAGAAGAACAAGACTTACCGCGTTTCCTTCGAAGCCTTCACCTACCGCAAAGGCAGCTGAAGCCTGCCCGCCAACTTCACTTACTGAGGAATCATCATGGAACAGTTCGACGCAATCGTCGTGGGCGGCAGCGTATCCGGCGCACCCACCGCCACCTGGCTGGCCCGCAAAGGATATAAAGTGTTGATGGTGGAGCGCGACACCTTCCCGCGCGACACCAACTCCACCCACTTCATCTGGCCGCGCGGCATGTCCTACCTGAACCGCCTGGGCGTGGCCGGCAAAGTGCTGGAGCAGACCCCCAGCTTCAAGCAGCTGGAAGTCTCGATCGAGGGCATCAGCCTGCATGGCGGCGTGCCGGTGCAGGCGGTCAAGGACCGCTTCATCAAACTGCACGGCAATGACGACGGCGTGGTCGACTACTATTCCGGCCCGCGCCGCTTCTACCTGGACAAGGTGCTGCTGGATGAAGCGCGTGCTTCCGGCGTCGACGTGCGCGAAGCCACCACCGTCCAGTCGCTGATCGTGGAAGACGGCCAGGTGGTCGGCGTGCGCGGCAACGGCCCGAACGGCGCCCTGTTGGCGCGGGCCCGGGTGGTGGTTGGCGCCGATGGCCGCATGTCGCAATTTGCCGGCATGGTCGGCGCCGAAAAAACCGTGGTGCGCGAAAAGTCGACTTTCGCCTACTACGGCTACTTCAGCGGCATCGACAAGCCTGAACTGTGCATCCACAAGCGCGGCCGCTTCGGCACCGCCATCTTCCCGACCATGGAAGACCGCCACCTGGTGCTGGTGTACGGCCCGACCGCGTGGTGGAGCGACTTCAGCAAGGATCCGGAAGCGAACTTCCACAAGACCTACCGCTACGTGGCGCCGGAAGTGGCCGACCTGGTCGCCCAAGGCAAGCGTGTGGAAGAGTTCAAGGCCATGGGCCGCATGGTGGCGTATCACCGCCAGACCTACGGCAAGGGCTGGGTGCTGGTGGGCGACGCCTGCAGCTTCAAGGACCAGTGGACCGCGATGGGCATCACCCACTCGCTGCGCGATGCCGAACTGGTAACCGGTTACCTGGACCGCGTGCTGAAGCACGAAGTCCCGTTCGAGCAAGCGATGGCCGAGTACCACGAGGTGCGCCAGGCCGACTACGAGGACTACTGGGGCTTCGTGTGCGACGGCGCCGAGTGCAACCCGTACACCCGCGAACACCTGGAATTCTTCCATGCGATCCAGGCCGACCAGTCCAAGGTCGACCACTTCATGGGCCAGGTCGGCGACACCATCCCGTTCTCGCGCGCGATCGCGCTTGATGGCGAGACCCGTGCGCTGCCTGACTTCATCAAGAACTACGACCCCGAGGCGCGGAACTACTTCGCCAACCTGTACCAGGAAGCGAAGGCCGCGGCTTAAATCGTTATCCCCTCCTGTCGCGCCGGCCCGCCCGCCGGCGCGCATCCGTCGTTCCCCACCCAAAGGAAACCATCATGCAAGCGACATCCATTGGCGTTGACGCAGCATCCGCATTGCGTCTCAAAGCGCCCGGCACCTGCGGCGAACTGATGCAAGGCGCCATCGACGAACAGGACTTCCTGGTCAACTGCCCGGTCAACCTGTTTTCTTACGCCACCGTCGAAGAACACGACGACGGCCTGTACCTGTCGGACCTGAACCGCTTCACCAAGATCCGCGACACCATCTCGCTGGCCGCGCACGAGTACGCTTTCCGCCTCGGCCACAAGGTCGCCATCCACAGCGACATCCCGCGCGGCAAAGGCATGGCGTCCAGCTCGGCCGACATCACCGCCGCGCTGGAAGCCGTGTTCCGCAGCGCCGAAGTGCGCCTGGACGCCCAGCTGTTCGCGCGCCTGGTGACCGAGATCGAGCCGTCCGACTGCGTCCACTTCCCCGGCATCGCGGAAGTCAACCACCTGACCGGCCGCCTGCTCGACTCGATGCCGGCGCCGGCCGACCTGAATGTGCTGGTGGTCGATTGCGGCGGCGAGATCGATACCATCGGCTTCGACCGCAAAAGGGCACGCGCCATCTACCGCCAGAACCAGCCTTACCTGAAGGATGCGCTGGCCAAGCTGAAGCGCGGCCTGCGCCATGCCGATCCGCTGTCCGTGGCCGATGCGGCCACCGCCAGCGCGACGCTGAGCCAGCAGATTCACCTCAAGCCGCAATTCGACGAAATGCTGGCCACCAGCCGCGAGCTCGGTGCGCTCGGCGTCAACTGCGCCCACAGCGGCACCGTGCTGGGCGTGATGTACCGCGCCAGCGACCGCCTGGGCGACACCCTCAAACACGCCATCACACAGCGCTTTGGCAAGAGCGTCGAGATCGTGGGCGACTTCAAGATTATCAGCGGAGGATGCTATGACTGCTAACAACCTGGATATCTTCCAGACCCGATTCCACAACCCGTCCATCTTCGCGATCCGTTCGCGCACCAAGTACCAGGGAAAACTGACCGACTTCTGCGTGCCTGCCAATTCCTACTTCCCGCCGCCGCGGATGCTGGAGCTGATCGCTCAGAACATGGGCGACATCCTCAAGTACTACCCGGACTACTCGCCGGTCTACCAGCAATGCATCGCCGACCTGGTCGGCACCCCGGCCGAAAACATCGTGGTGGCGAACGGCATCACCGAGATCATCACCATCCTGTGCCGCGACAGCGGCGGTCCGATCCTGACTTCGGTGCCCACCTTTGGGCGCTGGACCGACCTGCCGCCCGAGTTCAACGTCCCGGTCCATTTCGTGCACCGTGAACGCGCGCGCGAGTTCGTGATCGGCGCCGACGACGTGATCGCCCGCGCACGCGAAACCGGCGCCAAGACGGTCGTGATCTGCAACCCGAACAACCCGACCGGCGCCTGGTTCAGCGGCGAGGACATCCGCAAGATGGCATACGAGCTGTCCGACATCGACAGCCTGATCATCGACGAATCCTTCATCGAGTTCTCCGGCCTGGAGAGCGCCGAAGCGCTGGCGATGGAGTCGCCCAACGTGATCGTGGTGAAGAGCATGGGCAAGTCGCTCGGCTGGCACGGCATCCGCCTGGGCTACGCGGTAGCCAATACGCGCGCCGCCGCCATCCTGCGCGCCAAAGTGCCCTACTGGAACGTCAACGGCCTGGCCGGCTTCGTGCTGAAGAACATCGGCCAGTTCAAGGAAATCTATGCGCAAAGCTTCGTCAAGGTCGCGCAAGACCGCGAGTACATGTATCGCCAGCTGCAAACGGTGCCGGGCCTGAAGACCTACCCGTCCAAGGGCAACTTCCTGTTCAGCGAATTGCCGGAAGGCGTCTCGGGCAAGCAGGTGCGCGACATCCTGCTGGAACAGTATGGCCTGCTGATCCGCGAATGCAGCAACAAGGCCGGCTCGACCGAGCAATACCTGCGCAGCGTGGTGCGCGTGCGCGAAGACGCCGACAAGCTGGTGGCCGCGCTGGCCGAAGTGCTGGCGGCCTATGCGCCGGCCGAGGCGGCGTGATGGACTCCGCCATGGTGGCGCCGTCGCTGCTGGTAACAGTGGCGCAGCGGCGCGAAGAAGCGCTTGGCATCGCCAGCTTCGAACTGCGTGCGCTGGATGGCGGCGAGCTGCCGCCATTCACCGCCGGCGCCCACATCGACGTGCTGGCGCCGAACGGCATGCTGCGCCAATACTCCATCTGCAGCTCGCCACTGGAGCGCCAGCGCTACCTGCTCGGCATCCTGGACGAACCGGCGTCGCGCGGTGGTTCGCGTGCACTGCATGCGGAGGTCGGCGTGGACGACCTGCTGTCCATCAGCGTGCCGCGCAACCACTTTGCCCTGGTGCCCGCCACACGCAGCTTGCTGCTGGGCGGCGGCATCGGCATCACGCCGATGCTGGCGATGGCGGCGGAACTGGCGGCGCAAGGCCGTGCATTCGAGCTGCACTACTGCGTCCGTTCGCGCGAACACGCCGCCTTCCTCGACCTGATCGCCCAGTCGCCGTGGTCCGATCGCGCCCGGCTGCACATC
The DNA here is from genome assembly GCF_900113115.1 of Duganella sp. CF458. Classification (GTDB taxonomy): domain Bacteria; phylum Pseudomonadota; class Gammaproteobacteria; order Burkholderiales; family Burkholderiaceae_D; genus Rugamonas. The sequence continues at coordinate 85,509 of NZ_FOOF01000011.1, forward strand.
GACGACGAGGGGCCGTACCAGCATTTCAATGCCGACGCGCTGCTGGCGGTGCCGGATGCCGATACCCATGTGTACATCTGCGGCCCGGCCGGCTTTATCGCCCACGTGCGCGAGCGCGCGGCGGCGCATGGCTGGGCGGCGGCGCAAGTGCATGTGGAACACTTCGCCGCACCGGCGCAAGAGCTGCCCGAACCGGGCGCTTTCGATGTGCGCATTGCCAGCACCGGCAAGGTGATCCGGGTCGGCGCCGACCAGACGGTGGCCGGCGTGCTGGGCGAACATGGCATCGCCATTCCGCTATCCTGCAACGAAGGCCTGTGCGGCACCTGCATCACCGGCGTCCTGGCGGGCACGCCGGAACATCGCGACTGCTACTTCACCGAAGAAGAGAAGGCGCGCAACAACCAGTTCATGCCTTGCTGCTCGCGCTCGCTGGACCAGACCCTGGTTCTCGACCTGTGAAAAAGGCGCCATATCGATATGGCGCCTTTCTTCCTCAAGAAGCCCGCCGTAGCGGGCTTCGTTTTGCCTTACAGGGTGGCCATGCCGCCGTCGAACAGGATGTTCTCGCCGATCATGTAGGAAGAATCGTCGCTGGCCAGGAACAGCACGGCTTTGGCAACTTCGTCCGGCTGGCCGAAGCGCGAGGCCGGCACTTTTGCCATCAGTTGGCCGGCCCACTCCTGCACCGCTTCCGGTGGCAGGCCCAGCTTGCCATAGATCGGGGTTTCGATCAGGCCCGGGCTGATCACGTTGACGCGCACGCCGCGTGGGGTCAGCTCGGTCGACAGGGTACGCGCCAGCGAACGCACGGCGGCCTTGGTGGCGGAATACACCGCCAGGCCGGCCACGCCCTGCTCGACCAGGGTGGTGCCGGTCAGGACCACGCTCGACGGGTTGTTCAGCATCGACAGCACGCTTTGCACGGTGTAGATCACGCCCTTGAAGTTGACGTCGACCTGGTTGTCGATGTGCTTGGCATCGACGTCCGAGAAAGGCATCGGCTGGGCGATGCCGGCGTTGGCGAATACCACGTCCAGGCTGCCGAACACCGACTTCAGCTTGGCGGCCACGCCGGCCATCTCCGCTGCCGAGGATACGTCGGCGCGCAGCGCCAGGACGCCTTCGCCCAGCTCCTTGCCGGCCGCTTCGACGCGCTGTGCGTCCTGGCCAATGATCGCGACGCGTGCGCCTTCTTTCAGGAACAGCTTGGCCGTCGCCAGGCCGATGCCAGTGGTGCCGCCGGTGATCAGAGCGGTTTTGCCAGTCAGTCTACCCATCATCTTCTCCTTGAAAGGCCGCCCTGCAAGAGCGGCAAAAATTGAAAAATACCGGTTCGTGTTTATTTATGTACCGATAGGTATTTAATATACCGGTTAGTATAATATTCGTCAACCACACGATTGAATGGAGATCACCATGACGCGCGAACGCGGCCGCCCACGCACTTTCGATATCGATCATGCCCTGGACCGGGCCGTGGAAGTGTTCTGGAAACACGGCTACCAGGACGCTTCCTTGCACGAACTGACCGATGCGATGGGCCTGTCGAAACCGAGCCTGTATGCGGCCTTCGGCGACAAGGAAGCCCTTTACCTGAAAGGCCTGCAGCGCTACCTGTCGCTGCTGATCGCGCGCCACGCGGCCAAGCTCAACGACGAGCCGGACGGCCGCACGGCGCTGGAAGGCTTCCTGCGCTCGCTGGCCGGGATGCTGGCCGATCCCGACCTGCCGGGCGGCTGCTTCATCATCAACGGCACGGCCGATTGCGGCGGCTCAAGCATTCCCGCTTCGGTGGAGATGGCGCTGCGCACTGCCCTGCAGGGTACCGAAACGATGGTGCTGCAACGCCTGCAGCGGGCCGAGCAGGACGGCCAACTGCCGGCCGCGCTCACCCCGCAGGCCATGGCCGCGTTGTTCGGTTCATTGATTGCCGGCCTGGCGGTGATGGCCAAGAGCGGCGCCGGCCAGGCCAAGTTGCTGACGGTGATCGAGACGGCAATGGCCGTGTGGCCCAAGCCCCCGGCGCCCGCGCGCAAGCGCCACCTGAAGGCGGCTTAGACTTCGATCAGGCCGAAAGAGATGGCCTTGGCCACCGCGTGCCCGCGCGTGGAAGCGTTCAATTTGGCCAGCAGGTTGCTGACGTGGATCTTCACCGTCCACGAGCTGATGCCGAGGATCGAGGCCATCTCCGAATTGGACTTGCCGCCGCAGATCCACTTGAGCACTTCCTGCTCACGCTCGGTGAGGATCTTCTTGGGGCGCTTGTTGCCGAATTCCTCGACATGGGTCAGCGCGTAATGCAAATGCGGTACCAGCAGCTGCAGCAGGAAGGCCGTCTCGCGGTTCCACTGGTCGAGGTTGCCGAAACTGAAGTAACAGGCGTGCTCCTGGCTCAGGCTCATGACGCCGTGGATGGCGACGTTGCGGATGCCGTGCCGCTCGGCCTTGGCCAGCCAGGCGCGGTCGCCCGGCAGCAGCAGCGATGAATCCGGGTCGACGAAAACAGGGCTGCGCGTCTCCACCCAGCGCCGCAGCGCAGGACATGGGCAGTGGTTGTCCTCGACCACAAAGCCGTTCATGAAGGCGGCCGGGAAACTGAAATTCACCGCTTCCACGATGCGCCGGTCCGCCATGCGCATGCAGCCGCAAGCGAACATCGCATGGGGCAGCACATCGCGCAGGCGCGGGCCCACCACGGTGCTGAAATCCTGAAGCGTCGATACGCTGTGGCAAGCCTGAATGAAGGCGGCAACGGCGGCGGTCTGCTCTGTACTGAGGCTGTTCATGGCGTCTGTCAACTCTGAAGGTGCGTACAACCAATGTCGAGATCCTGCTCGGCGAATTTCGTACCGATAGGTATCTAATGTAGCGAAGTATATAAAATTTGTCAACTTTTCGATCTGGTCGAAATAGCTATGGGCCGAACGCTCCCTAGCCGCACTTTGAATCTGTTTGTTGTTTTTTATATAATCTTCGCCAGCCGGCGTCGATGCCTCCGTTGCCCGCGGCATTTGCATGCCCGGGGCGACGGAGTGGTCATAGTGGACCAGGGGAGAGGATGCAGGAATCAGTACTGCCACCCAAATTTCAATGGCGGCAAGTACCCAATTTAAACCTGGCCGGCCAGCTTGCAGCCTTGCAGTGGGCGGACCGGAATGTGATGGAAGGGCCTGACCTTACTTGGCGCGCGTTGCGTCGCTTTTGGCTGGCTCGATCAGCACCAGTTGGCCGGTCTTGGGGTCGCGGAACACCTCGCCGACCCGGTCGTAGCCGCTGCCGGCTTGCGTGACGCCGGCGGCCGGGCGCTCGATCTGGCGTCCCTTCTCCACCGGCTTATGTTGCAGCGCGCCCTGGCTGCCGGCGATGGCCGCGATCAGGCCGCAGGCGAACACCAGCATCACGTCGACCAGGTTGACCAGGCTGGCGCGCGGGTCTTCGTCGCTGTCGTCGAAGCGCGAGTCGAGGTGGCGGTACAGGCGCAGGCGCTGGCGGGCCGCAACCGCGGCGGGGGCGGGGGCTTGGGCCTGGTCCCTCATGCGGCGTGCTCCATCGCATCCAGCGTTTCTTCGTACCAGCGGCGGCGCAGCTTGCCGATCACCAGGCCGGCGATGCCCGCCACCAGGCCGAGGACGGTGGCGTCGAACGCGACCGTCACGGCGCTGGCCAGTTGGGCGGGGTTGCCTTGGCCGAGGGCGGCCAGGCCGGGGCCAAGGGGGATGATGGTGGCCATCAGGCCGAGCATCGGGGGAATTCGCGCCAGCAGGTCGGCGCGCTCCAGGCGGTGGCGCGCCAGGGCCTGGATGTGGGCGGCGTTGCCGGCTTCGCGTAGTTTTTTCAAGCCGCCGAAACGTTCGCCGGCGGCGATGCCTGCTTCGACCGCCGCCACTGCGCAGGCGACCAGCAGGGCCAGCAAGGCTGGGGCAAGAAGGAAGCTGACGCCGTCGTGCAGCCAGGCGTAGGTTTGGTTGTCGATCATTGGTGTGCTCCTTTGTAGATTGGTGTTTGGGTGCCGCGCAGGACGCCGAGTGCGAACAGTGCGATGCCCGCTGCCGCAGCGGCCAGCAGGGAAAGCAGCTTCATCGCGCGCTCGGCGGGGGATTGTGGTGGGTCGGCGAGGTCGCGCAGCTCGTAGGCGCGGGCCTTGGCTTGCGTGGCGTTGCCTTGCGCTGCCACGACAGCACCGAACTGGTTCGCGTCCTGCGTGGTGCGGAGTTCGTGCGAAGGGCGGTCGGCGCGCACGGCTGCGGGACTATTCTCCGCTGCGTCCTGCCGGAGCGCGGCGCCCACTGCATCGGCGGCGAGCGCGTCGCCGCGGGCTTTGGCGAGCGTGGCTGCCAAAGCCTGGGCATCGGCTGAATCGAGTTGGGGCGTCAGCCATTGCCACATGGGATGGTCAGGCGCGGTATGGCCGCTGCCTGGCAGGCCGTTGCCGGCAACCAGGCGCGCCAGTTCGCCGCCCATCTTCTTGATGGTGGCGTCGTCGGTCTTCCAGAAGCCCTTCTCGGCCGCCACCATGAAGATCGCCAGCATATGCGCCTTGGCATGCGCGTTGTGGCGCTGGCCGAGGAATTGCGGCAGTCCCAGTTTATGCGCATCGTCGAAGTAGACCGACTTCACTTCATTCCAGGCCCAGTTTTTCACCAAATCCGGGCGCGTCACCTGCCAGCCCCACAGGTTTTCGAGGAACTCCTGCCCCATGGTTCGCGCGCCGGCATAACCGTGTCCCATCAAGGGCTTGATCCAGGCCGGATTCAGGAAGCGGCCGCGCAGCTCGCCAAGCATGGCGGAGGCAAGCGGCTCAACGTCGGCGCGCCCCGGTTGCGCATGCTGCAGGATCAGCGCCTCCGGCACGCGGCCGGTGCGGCTTTCGACAGCCAGCGACAGGCCGCCAAGGTAATCAAAGGCGTCGTTGTTATCGAGCAGGCCGTACAGGTTGCTGGCGCGGCCATGGTAAGTGCGTGTGATGCCGTCCAGCGCAACATCGAAAGCGGCGTGGCTCGATTCGCCGCTGGCGTCCAGGCCGTAAGCGTGGCCCATGCGGTTGCGGTAAGCCTTGCCGATCTCGTCGCGTTCGCGCCAGGCTCCCGAGCGTTCGGTCAGGCGGTTGACGCCGGCACCGTAGGCACCCGGCGCATCGCCGAAGATGCGCTGGGCTGCGGCACGCCCGGCTTCGGCCGGCGGCATGCCGCCGGCCTGCAAGGCCCGCACCCGCACCAGCCACTCGCGCGCCACACGGTTGCTGGAGGCGGGTTCGCGTCCCCAGGCGATGCTGGCGCCCGTACTGCCACTGCCGGCACCGGCGCTGCTGCCCAGCGGCGCCAGGGCGGACTCCAAAGCCTCGCGCAACGCCGGTTCCTGCTCGGCGATGCCGGCGGCGGAGGCTGCCAGGGACAGGCGGCCCGCGCGGTCGATCAGGCGGATCAGGTTCGGGTACAGGTCGCGAAACAGGCCGGAGGTAGTCACCAGCGCATCGCGCCGCACGGCGCCCGGTAGCAGGCGCACGTCATTGACGATGCCGCGCGCGTTCCAGACCGGCTCGGCGCCCATCATGGCCAGTGCGAATGCCACCATCACGCCTTCATCGCGGACCGCGTCGGATGCCCACAGCAGGATGCCCTCGCTGCCCGCATCGGAGCGCTCGCGCGCCGCCGCCTTGGCAGCCAGGCTGGAGCCCATCTGGTAGCCGATCCGGGTCGGCAGGATATCGCCATCGACCGCATGGAAGTTGCGCCCGGTCGGCAGCGCCTCCGGCGAGCGCAGCGGGTCGTTGCCCTTGCCCGGCTCGATGAAGCGGCCCTCCAGGCCCGCCAGCAGCCCGCGCATTTCATTCAGCGGCGAAGCGGCCAGCTTGCGCGCCACTTCAGGGTCGTCGATACCGCCCTTCTTCATCGACTCCAGCATCAGGTCGATGGATTCCTGCTTCCACGGGCGGCCGAAAATGTGCAGGCCGTGCGGCATGAATTTTTCCTGCAGCTTGGTCAGGTAGTGTCCGACTTCGTGCGCCAGCAGGTCGTCGTCGGCAGCATCGAAACCGATGCCGCGCACGGCCAGCACGTCGGCCATCGAGGCTTCCAGTTCCGCCTTTAAATTCAAGGCCACCACGCGCTCGCGCATCAGTTGCGCAGCCTTTTCCTTCAGCGTGTCGGAGCCGGCAGCCTCGTAGCTCTCGACGATCTGGCGCAGCGACAGCAGTTCGTCATACAGCGGCGTGGAGGCCAGCGGCGGCGTCAGGTGGTCGACCATCACGGCCAGGCCGCGCCGCTTGGCCTGCGTGCCTTCGCCGACGCCGTCCACGATATAGGGATAGATGCCCGGCAGGTCGCCCGCAATCAGGCTGGGGAAATCGTCGCCCGACAGGCCGACCGCCTTCCCCGGCAGGAATTCATAAGTCGAATGGCGGCCGACATGCACCAGCGCGTCGGCCTTGAAACGGTCGCGCAGCCAATGGTAGAAGGCCAGGTACTGGTGCGGCGGCGGCACGCTGGTATTCGCGTGCAGCAGTTCTTCATCGACTTCCCATCCGCGCGGCGGCTGTGGGCCGATGAATACATTGCCGAACACCAGGCCCGGCACCAGCAGCTTGCCGCCATCGACCATGATCTTGCCGGGCGCGGGTCCCCAACCCTTCAAGCCCTCGATGCCGTAAGACGCCACGCGGCGGCGCAACGGCTCCAGCGCGGAACAACGGCGCGGCGCCTTCGCTTTCAGGCATGCCGCATAGCCATCGGCCAGCGCGGCCAGGTCGCGGATTGCCGCCTCGCGCTGCGGATGGTCGGCGCCCTCCACCAGGTGCTGCAACTCCTTGATCACGACTTCGGCCTGCTTGCGGCCCAGCGCCCATTCGCCGGCGGCTTCCGCTTCCAGCACGTCGGCGTGCAGGCGGCCCAGCAAGCCGCTGGTCATTTCGCCTTGCACGCGCGGCGACAGTGTGGCGAACCATTTTGCGTAATCGGCGGCGCTGACGCTGTTCACGGAACCGGCCAGTTCGCGCAAGGCGCCGCGGTCTTCCGGCAGGTTGACGCCGTGCGCCATGATGCGATCGAGCAGCGCCTCCGGCGTGGCGGGCAATTCGCCAACGTTGTAGCCGGCGCCCTTCATGGCATGCAGCATGTCGAACAGCGAAGCCGGCACGTCGAGGTTGTCGGCGCCGATGTTCTGCCGGCCCGGCGGATGGTTGTAGTAGACCAGGGCCACGCGCTTGTCGCGGTTGGATTTGGCGCGCAGCGCCAGCCAGCGATCGACGCGCGCGGCAAGGCGTTCCGCTTCCGCCGCCAGCACCACCGGCGGACGGTTCTCGATGCCGGTCAGCTTGTCGCGTTGCGGCTCGCCCAGCGCGGCCACCACGATCGGCTGGCCGATGCCTTGCAGCTCCGGCAGCGCCACGCGGTACTGCACGGAATCCGGCGGCAAGCCGTCAGGAGAAAGGCGCCATTGCATGGCCGTGCGGTCGGACAGGCGGATCGCCTTGAACAGCGGGATGTCGAGCTTCTTGAATGCATCGCTGACAGCCTCGCGCCCTTCGGCGGCGCCGACCACAAAGTCCTGCAATACCACCATCGCCGCCGGAACGGCCGGTGCAATCAGCTCCGGCAAGCGCTCCAGCGCCTCGCGCGAGGCGCCGCCCCAGCGCGGCAGCACCTGCACGCATTGCTGGCCATTGCGCTCGATCCGGCGGCACACGGCATCGGGCACCGTGCCATCCATATTCGACAAGTCCAGCACCACCACCGTCGGCCGCGCCTGCACGCCCAGCTGCGCGGCCCGGCCCCACGCTGCCGCGTCATGCAGCTCGCGCTGTCCAACGCGCAGGCGCAGCGTCGGTTCCGGCTGCGGCTGCGCCAAGGCCTGCGCCGGGTCGAGCAGGTGCGCCAACAAGGCCGCCGTGTTGTCGCGGCCCCCGGCCTGCCACAGCTGGCGGGCGGCCAGCCACTGCCCCGCTGCGGGACGCGCCCTGGCCGCCTGCAGCGCCGCTTCCGGCGGCTGTTCGGCCGACAGCTGGCGCAGTGTTTCCGGCGCAAAGCTTTGCAGGCTGCCTTGCCGGCCGCGCGACAGCAGGCTGAGCGTGGCTTCGCCGTTGATGGCCAGCACCGTGGCTTGCGGGCGGGCGTGGCGCGGCAAGGCTTCTTTCAGGCGCCGCGCCGGGTCGCCGAACAGCGATACCGCCAGGATGCTGTCGGCCTGCGCCAGCCACTGGGCGGCTTGCTTGTCGTCGGCCGCCATCCACTGCGCCGGCGTGCGCAGCACGATACGGTCCTGGGGATGGCTGGCCAGGTGGCGGTGGGCCGCCTCGATGGCAATGGGCGCGGCGCGCTCGGTGACGATGGCAAACAGCACGCCGGCATTGGCACGCGCGCAAGCGAACGCACATAGCAGGACCGCAATGGTCCGGGCAAAGGTAGTGGTAGGCACAGCAGGTTTCCGAGCACGCAAAACCACACCCCGGGCTTTGCACAATCAAAGTGACTGGCCGGTCTTCTGGCTCGCCTTCATCCTCCCCTGGCCTGGCCTTCCCGTGCGATGCACAGTGGCGTTGGTCAGCTTCGTCCGGCTTACAGCAGCGGGGGCTGCGCCGGACTGGCGCAAGATGGCAATCTCGCGCGGCACCGGCTTCCCGTTTCACCTCCCTGCAGGCTTGCAGGAAGGCACCAATCACACAACGTGCGCCATTCTAACAGACTGGCATTGGCGAACAATCTAGCCAGAAGAACAACGACTGTTGTTATAAAGATCCACTGCTCCAAAAAGATTGGTAATTCGTGAGAATTAGGTATTTACTGCTAAGTACGCGTCAAAGAACGTGTCTGGGAGAGTAAAAATGCATAACAAGACAACATTACAAGTCCTGGCAGCGGCCTCCGGACTTGGGGATGAGCGCATCCAGGAACTCTGGGAAGGGGCGGATATGTACGCCCGCGCCCAGGCTGGGAATCCGGATTCGCCGCGCTACCAGCAGGTGCTGCATGAGCGCATGGCGGCCATGGTCGAACGCGAAGTGGCCAAGCGCCACGACGCGGACGGCGAACCCTGGGTGCTGGCCGACGCCCACCTCGGCCAGATAGAAGTGTCGCTGTCGGACGCCCTCAAAGCCTTCGGCGGCCGCACGCAACACGTTGTCCATTAGCCAGGCAAAGCCGCCAGCAAGGCTGTGAACCGCACCCCGATCCCGTGCCGTCCACAATGCGGCGCCTGTTGTACGGCGCCCGCCATCTCCAGCCCGATTCCCGGCATGCCTGAAGGCAAACCGGCGGGCGTGCCTTGCATCCAGCTCGATTCACAACGGCGCTGCAAGCTGTATGGCTTGCCCGAACGCCCCCGCGTGTGCGTCGAGTTCGGCGCCGACGCAGCGGTGTGCGGCGAGTCGCGCGAACAGGCCATGCGCTGGCTGGGCTGGCCGAAGCGGTAAAATACTGCCCCATCATGAGTTTCCAATGCCGCCCCGCCTGCGGCGCCTGTTGCACGGCGCCCTCGATCACGTCCCCGATTCCCGGCATGCCGAACGGCAAGCCGGCCGGGGTGCGCTGCGTCCAGCTGGGCGACGATCATCTTTGCAAGATTTTCGGCCAGCCCGAACGCCCGGCGTTCTGCGGCGGCCTGCAGCCCTCGGCCGAAATGTGCGGCGCAACGCGCGAGCAAGCCATGCACTGGCTCACTGCGCTGGAATTGGCCACGGCACCCTGAACACGCCGGGCGCGGGCATTGGAAACGATTCCCGGCTAGAATGTTCAGCCATGAACCATGCCATTGATCACCGCCTGTCCACCCGCCTGGCCTTCCTGACCGCAGGCCTTGTCATGTCCGCCTGGGCGCCGCTGGTGCCCTATGCGAAGGAGCGCCTGCAACTGGCGGAGGGCCCGCTCGGCTTGCTGCTGCTTTGCCTTGGCCTCGGTTCGCTGCTGACCATGCCGCTGACCGGCGCCCTGGCGGCGCGCTTTGGCTGCCGCAAGGTGGTGCTGTGGGCGGCTCTGGTGGTCTGCCTGGCCCTGCCCGGCCTGGCGCTGGCGCCGACCGCGCTGCTGCTCGGCCTGGTGCTGTTCGTGTTTGGCGCCGCGTTGGGGACGATGGACGTGGCGATGAATGTGCAAGCCGTGATTGTCGAGAAAGCCAGCGGCGGCGCCCTGATGTCGGGCTTCCACGGCATGTTCAGCCTGGGCGGCTTTGCCGGCGCGGGCGGCATGGCGCTGCTGCTGTGGCTGGGCAGCGGCCCGCTGGCCGCCTGCCTGGCCATCGTTGCCTTGAGCGGCCTCCTGCTGTGGCGCGCCAGCCCCGACCTGCTGCACCAGCCGGAAGCGCGCGACGGCAGTACGCCTACCTTCGTCATGCCGCATGGCGCCGTGATCTTTATCGGCGTTCTGTGCTTCATCGTCTTCCTGGCCGAAGGGGCGATGCTCGACTGGAGCGCCGTCTTCCTGACCGCCGAGCGCGGGCTGGAGGAAGGCCGCGCCGGCCTCGGCTACGCGGCCTTCGCGGTTGCCATGACTGTCGGCCGCCTGACTGGCGACCGGGTGGTGGGCCGCTTCGGCGGGCGCCGCGTGCTGCTGGTGGGCGGCTTGTGCGCCGCCGCCGGCTTCTTCACGGCAGTCGCAGCGCCTTCGCCGGCCGCGGCCCTGGCGGGCTTCGTGCTGGTCGGCCTGGGCGCCTCGAATATCGTGCCGATCCTGTTCACCGCGGCCGGCAACCAGCGCGCCATGCCGGCCAGCCTGGCTATCGCCGCCATCACCACCATCGGCTACGCGGGCGTCCTGGCCGGCCCGGCCATGATCGGCTTTGTCGCCCACCTGACCAGCCTGGAACTGGCGTTTGCCGCCCTGGGCGGCGCGCTGTTGCTGGTAGCCGCCAGCAGTCGCCTGGTGCGGGTCCACTCCTGACGCAGCGCAAACCGGCGCCCCGGCTACCGGGCTACGCTTGGCTCAAGTGCATCGGCAGGCCGCGCTCATGGTAAGCTTCGTGCCCGCGCAGCATCCCGCCCGCGTTCCCCCACCGAAACACTTAACAGAATCACAATGGATATCGTTCTTGCGCTGAAGGCTCTGATCATGGGTCTGGTCGAAGGATTTACCGAATTCCTGCCGATTTCTTCCACCGGCCACCTGGTGCTGGCGGGTAGCCTGTTGAATTTCACGGGTGAGAAAGCCAAGGTGTTCGAGATCGCCATCCAGGGCGGTGCCATGGTGGCCGTGATCTGGGAGTACCACAAGAAGATCGGCGAAGTCCTGTTGGGCATGTTCAGCGACGCGCGCGCACGCCGCTTTGCGCTCAACGTGGCGGTGGCCTTCATTCCAGCGGCCGCGCTGGGATACCTGTTCGAAAAGAAGATCAAGGCGGTGCTATTTGCGCCGGAGCCGGTGGCGCTGGCCTTCATCATCGGCGGCCTGATCATCCTGTGGGTCGAGCGCCGTGCCAGGAATAACCCGGTCGCCGTGCGCGTGCAGTCGGTGGACGATATGACCCTGCTCGACGCGCTGAAAGTCGGCTTCGCCCAGGTGTTCGCCCTGATTCCCGGCACCAGCCGCTCCGGCGCCACCATCATCGGCGGCATGATGTTCGGCCTGTCGCGCAAAGTAGCGACCGAATTCTCGTTTTTCCTTGCCATCCCGACCTTGCTGGCCGCCACCTTCTACTCGCTGTGGAAGGACCGCGCGCTGCTGAGCGCCGCCGACCTGCCGCTGTTCAGCATCGGCGCCGTGGTGGCGTTCGTGTCGGCCTTCGCCTGCATCCGCTGGCTGCTGCGCTACATCAGCACCCACACTTTCACCATCTTCGCCTGGTACCGCATCGTGTTCGGCATCGTGGTGATTGCCACTGCCTACACCGGCACGATCGTTTGGGCCGAATAAGAGCATGACCGGCCAGGATATCAACCAGCGCGCCCTGCACCTGCTCCAGACCGTATTCGGCTACCCAGCCTTCCGCGGCCAGCAGGGGCAGATTGTCGAGCAGGTCGGCAATGGCGGCGATGCCCTGGTGCTGATGCCGACCGGCGGCGGCAAGTCGCTGTGCTACCAGATTCCCGCCATGCTGCGCGAGGGCGTAGGCGTGGTGGTATCGCCGCTGATCGCGCTGATGCAGGACCAGGTCGACGCGCTGGCCGAAGTCGGCGTGCGCGCGGCCTTCCTGAATTCCACGCAAACCTATGAAGAGGCGGCGCGCATCGAACGCCTGGTGCGCACCAACCAGATCGACCTGCTGTACGTGGCGCCGGAGCGCCTGCTGACGCAGCGTTGCTTCGACCTGCTGCAGGATTCCCATATCGCGCTGTTCGCCATCGACGAGGCGCACTGCGTATCGCAATGGGGCCACGACTTCCGTCCGGAATACATCAAGCTGTCGGTGCTGCACGAGCAGTTCCCGAATGTGCCGCGCATCGCGCTGACGGCCACCGCCGACCAGCAGACGCGCGCCGAGATCATCCACCGCCTGGCGCTGAACGATGCCGCGCAATTCGTCTCCTCATTCGACCGCCCGAACATCCGCTACCAGATCGTCGAGAAAACCAACGGCCGCAAACAGCTGCTGGACTTCATCACGGCCGAGCATGCCGGCGATTGCGGCATCGTGTACTGCCTGTCGCGCAAGAAGGTGGAAGAGACGGCGGAGTTCCTGAACGAGCACGGCGTGCGCGCCATGGCCTACCATGCCGGCATGGAGCATGCGAAGCGCGCCGATAACCAGGCACGTTTCCTGCGCGAGGAGAATATCGTGATGGTCGCCACCATCGCCTTCGGCATGGGCATCGACAAGCCGGACGTGCGTTTCGTCTGCCACCTCGACCTGCCGAAGTCGATCGAGGGCTACTACCAGGAGACCGGTCGCGCCGGCCGCGACGGCATGCCGGCCAGCGCCTGGATGTCCTACGGCCTGCAGGACGTGGTGCTGCAGCGGCGCATGATCGACGAGTCGGAAGCCGACGAGAATTTCAAGCGCGTGCTGTCCACCAAGCTCGACTCCATGCTGGGCCTGTGCGAGACCCTGAGCTGCCGCCGCGTGCGCCTGCTGGAGTACTTCGGCGAGCCTGCCACGCCTTGCGGCAATTGCGATACCTGCCTGATTCCGCCGGTGTCCTTCGACGGCACGGTACCGGTGCAGAAGCTGCTGTCGGCCATCTACCGCTGCGACCAGCGCTTTGCCGCCGGCCACGTGATCGACGTGCTGCGCGGCGCCGAGTCCGAACGCATCCAGACCTGGCACCACGACAAGCTGTCCGTATTCGGCATCGGCGCCGACCGCAGCGAGCAGGAATGGCGCGCCATCCTGCGCCAGGTGATCGCGCTGGGACTGGTCACCGTCGACCACGAACAATTCAGCTCGCTCAAGCTGACCGACGCCGCGCGCCCGGTGCTGAAAGGCGGCCAGAAAGTACAACTGCGCCAGTACCAGAAGCCGGTCAAGCAGAAACGCAGCTCGGCGCCGAAAGGCTACGAGGAAACCAACCTGGATGGCGACGAACAGCGCTTGTTCGACCGCCTGCGTTCCTGGCGCATGGGTGCGGCGCGCGAACACAGCGTGCCGGCCTATGTGATCTTCAACGACGCCACGCTGCGCGAAATCGCCAAGGTGCGGCCGGCCACGCTGGACCAGATGCGCGGCATCTCGGGCGTGGGCGAGAAGAAGCTGGTGTCCTACGGCGACGAAATCGTCAGGCTGATCGCCGACCTGGCCTGAGGCGCAGGCTACCCAGCAGCGCCAGCCCGGCCAGCAACAGTGCACCCTGTGCCGGCTCAGGCACGGGCGACAGCAGGAAATTCGCCTGCGCGTCCCATTCATTCGCGCCGCGTGCCAGAATCTGGCCGCTGGCGTTGATGCTCCAGGCACTTTGCAACATCCAGCCGGCGTATTGCTCCTCGTTCCACAAGCGGTCCAGCGCATAGGGCTGGTCCTGGTACCAGAGCATGGCCCGCCGGTACTCGGTTTCGCCCACCACGCTGCCCGCATCGTTGATGTCGTAGGCATAGTCGGACCACAATTCCTGGTGCTCCCACGGGTCGCCGCGCATGAGCAGTGTGAAGGCATTGGCATTGTCCTGGAAACCGGCCAGCCGCCCTTCGCTGTTCAGCGCCCGAATGTCATAGTCGTACGCCAGGTGATACGCGCCAAAGACGCCGTCTTGCCAGCTCCTCACGCCAAATTCACCGGTATGGCCGCCGATCACCATGCCCATGTCGTTGATCAAGCGCGGCCGGTAATCGTCAAACCGCTGCGGTGCACTGCCATCGGCCCACTCGATGAAGCCGATCGGGCCCGTGCCCGACGCACCGGAGCTGAAGCCGATAATGTCGCCGCGGTTGTTCAGGCCGGACGCATAACCGCCCGAGCCTGCGAACGTCAGCAGTTCCATCGCCCCGCCATTGCGCCACACGACCGGCTGCGATTGCGAAAACCCGGGGATCGTGACATTGCCGACCACCGTCCCCTGGTTATTGAAGCCGGTGAGGCTGAAATGACCGGCGACGCCCGACAAGTGCACGAGCGAACCGTCAGGGCTCCAGATGACCGGCTTGCCGTCCTGGCCGATTCCCGCGATTTGTCCGGCATCGTTCAGGAACTGCGGGGTGAACTGGCCGTCAAGCCTGAGGGCCCGGTAGGCCGGCGCTTCCTGCGCATGAGCGTTGCAGGCCAGCACGGCCAGCAAGGATGCCGATGCCATGCGGGTCAACGATTTTCGCTGCGCCAGCCAGCGCGCCGCCAACACCAGCAGACCGGCCAGCAACAACATGGCGGCCTGGGGCTCAGGCACCGGCGACAGCAGGAATTTCCCATAGCCCCCAAGCGGGTCCAGCGCGGTCGCGAGGATCGCACCGCTTTCATTGATGTCCCAGGCATTGAGCAAAGTCCAGCCCGAATAGGATGCATGGTCCCACAAATGGTCGAGGTTATAGGCGCGCTCCTGGTACCACAGCATAGCGTGCAAGGAATATTCAGTCTCGCCAACGACACTGCCTGCGTCATTGAGGTCAGCGGCAGTGCCGGACCACAGGTCTTGCACTTCGCGCTGCCCCGCCCTATCGATCGCCGAAAACGCATGCATGCTCTCGTGGGTGCCCGCCATGCGCCCTTCATTGTTGAGCGCGCGGATGTTCAAGTCATCAATCGAAGACGCGCCGAATACACCGTCCTGCCAGCTCCTGGCGCCGTATTCGCCGCTACGCCGGCCAAGAACGAAACCGTGGTCATTGATCATGTGTGGGAAATAATCGTCGAACAGCTGCGGCACCGCGCCGTCGCCCCACTGGATGAAGCCAACCTGTCCCGAGCCCGTGTTGGAGGCGCCTGCCATATAGCCGATAATGTCGCCGCGGTTGTTGATTCCTTCCGTATAACCACCCAGGCCCTGCAGCGGCAAACGCTGCACCGCGCCTCCGTTGCGCCATACGACCGGCTGCGGCAGGCTGTAGCCCGGGATCACCCCATTGCCGACGACCGTGCCCTGGTTGTTGAAGCCGGTGATGGTGAGCTGGCTGACGTTGCCCGCCAGTGGCTGCAACGATCCGTCCCGATGCCAGATCATCGGCCTGCCATCCGGGCCGACGCCCGCGACCTGGCCCAGGTCATTCAAAAACTGCGGGGTGAACTGGCCGTCAAACTTGAAGGCTTGATAGGTGGGCGCATTCTGCGCGTGCGCGGCGCCGGCAAGCAGCGCCAGCACAGCCAACAGCATTCGAGCAAACTTGAGCATGGCAACCTCCTGTGTGTGGACAGGAGCCAATGCTGCGCCAGCGCGGTGGGCCGCGCGCGCGCCAGCTCAAATCGTGCGCATCGGCGCGATAGCATTGCGCGCTATAGCGCGATGCAAGCCGCCAAGCAGGGCCAGGCCGGCAAGCAGCATGGCCGCCGTGGCGGTTTCAGGCACCGGCGACAGCAACAACACCTGCTGCGCGAAGTTTGCCTCATTGCTGGCAATGACCACGATCTCGCCGGCATCGTTGATGTCTTCCGCGAAGAACAGGCTCCAGCCGTCCCAGCCGCTGTTGTCCCACAGGGTGTTCAGGTCGTAAGTCCGGCCGCCGGAATACATCATGGCATGCCGCGCGCCTTCCCAGTAACCGACTGCCACGCCCGCGTTGTTGATGGCGTTGGCATAGCCGAGGCCGTAGGTCTCCAGCTGATCGCCTTTCCAGATCGCGCCATAGACGGTGGTAATTTCGCTGGAGGTACCTCCGGCGGCCCAGCCTTTGTCGTTGATGTCGCGAGCCAAGGAATACCCCTGGTCCGGCAGCTCATGGTAAATGCCCCCCTGCCAGACTGCAGCGTCCTGGGTCGCGCCGCGCAAGGTGCCGACGACCTGCTCCTGCTCATTGATCGCCCAGGGAAGCAGGCCGTGCAGCCAATTCCTCTGGCCATCCTTGTAGATGAAGTACTCGTCACGCGGGCCCTGTTCGCCAGGCACGGCACGCGCCATCGCGACAATCGTGCCCTGGTTATTGATGGCAAGGGCTGCCCCGCCATATCTACCCGCCTCGAACGTGACCGGTTGCCGCCCCAACTGCCAGATGGTCGGATGCGCATCGGACGATCCAACCAGCTGGCCCACGTCATTCATGTCGCCCAGATAGGCTTGTTCGCCGCTGCCTGTCAGGTAAGCGAGTCCGGTGCCGCGCCGCCAGAGCGCCACGCGGCCGCCGGCCGTGCCGGCGACGTCACCCGCGTTGTTGATGACCAGTTTTGCGCTATCGAAGGGGAGCGCGGTGGCGCGATAAGCGGGCGGCACCTGGGCCGCGGCGAATAGCGGCAACGAAAACGCAAGGGCAAGGGCAAGGCCGCACATGGGGGCAATCAGCTTCATGGCAATCTCCAACCGAAGGCACAGTCGCCAATGGTGGACGTGGCCCGTCAACCGCGCGCGCTACGCATCCTATCGTGCGCAGCGTGGCGATAGGGTCAGGACTTGAGTCCGGCAGCCAACTGGCGGTAGCGGCCGGGCGGCGCCCCAACCGCTTCGCTGAAGCGATGGCTGAAGTGGCTCATGTCGGCATAGCCGCAAGCTTCCGCCACCTGCTGCAGCGGCAGGCGGCCAGCGCGCAACAAGCCCCGTGCCCGCTCGACGCGGCGCGCGGCGATCCACGCCGATGGCGGCATGCCAAAGCTGATGCGGAACATGCGCGCCAAGTGGAATTCCGACATGCGCGCAAGCTGCGCCAGCATGCCCAGCGTGATGTTCTGGTCGAGGTGAGCCTCGATGTACTCATGCAGGCGGCGCCGCACCAGGGGCGCCAGGCCACCGCGCAGCCGCAAGCCGGGCTTGACCATCGATTGCGAGCGCAGCAGCTCGCTCAGGGCTTCATGGGTGATTTCATTGGCGCGCAGCAGTTGGTCGGCGTCATCCCACGGCTGCTGCAGCAAGTCACCGCACAATTGCACCAGGCGCGGGTTCTCGAAATACGTCCTGTCCTGCAGCGTCAACTCGCGTGGTTCGCGGTCCAGTTCCGCCACCGCGCGCCGCGTAAAGTGTTCGGGCATGAAGTACACATGCAGCATGCGCAACTGGCCGCGCACCACCCACTCCGACTCATGCCAGTCCGGCAATGAGCACAGGCGCTGCGGCGCGCCATATTGCCCTGGCAAACCTTCGCGCTCGACTTCATAGCCGCCGCCCAGGTAGCACGACAAGGTATGGTGGCCCGGCTGGCGATATTCGGTGAACGCCTCCGGCGTGCTGCGATGCCAGACCGCCGCCGCCAGCCCATCGCCAAGCCAGGCAAAGCGTTCCAGCGTCGCATCGGTGCCGGACATGGTGCGGAACACCGCATGCGACATCGCATCGCCCGGCTGCTCCGCCAGCGCGGCACGCGCCGCCGCCCCTACGCGTTTGCGGGGAACGGCATCATCAAGTTGTCCAGTCAGTGGCTTCACGCCGAAAAGTCTAGCACGGCCGCTCCCGCCCCGCCGGCGGTCCCGCCGATTTGCGCAAGCTCAGACAAGGCTGTCGGGAAAATTGACAGTGGCATCCGGGCCAGATACCACTTATCCATAAGAATCAGTAACTTGCAGGCACGGGGTATAGAAATTGCTTATTGCATTTGAATCAATACTATCAACTAGCTATTGTTCTGAAAGGAAATCTCGATGAAGAAGCTCGCTTGCCTCGCAGCCCTGTCGCTGGCCGCCTTTGCAGCACATGCAGGCCCGATCCAGCTAGACCTGACCAGCGGCGTGTTCGCCAATAACAACGGCTCGGCCGTTGTCGATACCTACACCGAAGACGGCTTCCGCCTGCGCACGGTGCGTGCAGGGGACCATTTCGATCCAAACTTCCTTGGCGACATCGGCATCCATAACGGTTTCCAGAATGCCGATGACGTGAGCTGGGTCATCGACTTCTTCGGCGCCAGCTTCAGCCTGGTCAACATCAATATCGCCGCTTATGCCGATGGCGCGAATTCGATCACCGTCACCGGCTCCAACGGTGTGACCCAAACCTTGTCGGGACTCGGCACCCTGGCCATCGCCGGCATGGGTGACGTGACTTCGGTTGTCTTCAACATCGACCAGGACGGCGGCACACAGGGCTTTGGCTTCTCCGAAATCAACGTCGACACCACGCCAGGGCAGCAAGTGCCGGTGCCAGGCACGCTGGCGCTGCTTGGCCTTGGATTGTCCGCGCTGGGCATCTCCCGCCGTCGCACAGGGAAATAAGCAGGGAAATAAAAAACGCAGCAAGTTCAGACAACTGCCAGGGTGCGGCAAGCGGCACACTGGCAGGACTATGAATACTGCCCTCTACCTCACCACGGTGCTCATCTGGGGCACCACCTGGATCGCGATCAAGTTCCAACTCGGCGTCGTCGCAGCGCCGGTGTCGATCGCTTATCGTTTCTGGATCGCGGCGCTGGTGCTGATGCTGATCCTGCTGGTGCGCAGGCAGCAGATCCTGCCGCCGCGCTCAGCGTGGCGCTACCTGGTCGCGCAAGGCCTCGCCCTGTTCTGCTGCAATTTCCTGTGCTTCTACTACGCCACCATGTGGGTGCCGAGCGGATTGGTGGCGGTGGTGTTTTCCACCGCGCCGATCTGGAATGCGATCAACGGGCGCCTCTTCATGAACCGCCCGATCCGCCCGCAGGTACTCGGTGGCGCGCTGCTGGGATTGGCGGGCATCGTGATGCTGTTCCTGCCTTCGATGCAGGGGCATTGGAACGATTCCGGCATGCTTGGCGGCCTGGGACTGGCCCTGCTGGGCACCTTGTGCTTCTCGACCGGCAACCTGCTCTCCAGCCGGATGCAGGCACTGGGCATGCAGCCGTGGCTGACCAACACCTGGGCCATGCTGTGCGGCGCGACTATCCTGACGATTGGCGCGCTGGCGCTTGGCATGCCATTCAACTTCGACCCAAGCCCGCGCTATGTCGGCGCGTTGCTCTACCTGGCTGTGCCGGGATCGGTGGTTGCCTTCACGGCTTACCTGATGCTGGTGGGGAGGATCGGGCCGGACCGCGCGGCTTACTGCACGGTGCTGTTCCCGGTGGTGGCGCTGACGGTGTCCACCGTCTTCGAAGGCTACCAGTGGAGCGGCATGGCGCTGGCCGGGCTGCTGCTGGTCATCGGAGGGAATTTGCTGGCCTTCATGCCGGCGCGGGCGAAGGCCCAGGCGCCGGCGGCTGCCTAACTTACTTCTTGGTGAAAACCAGGTCCCACACACCGTGGCCCAGTTTCAGGCCACGGTTTTCGAACTTGGTCAGCGGGCGGTATGCCGGCTGCGGCGCGTAGCCTTCGGCGGTGTTCTGCAGCGCCGGCTCGGCGCTCAGCACTTCCAGCATCTGCACCGCGTAATCTTCCCAGTCGGTCGCCAGGTGGATGTAGCCGCCCGGCGCCAGGTGGTCGCACAGGGTCTTCACGAATGGCGTCTGGATCAGGCGGCGCTTGTTGTGGCGCGCCTTGTGCCAAGGGTCCGGGAAGTAGATATGCACGCCTGCCAGCGAACCGGCCGGGATCATGTCGCGCAGTACTTCAACGGCATCGTGCTGGATCAGGCGCAGGTTGGTGATGCCTTCGTCGCCAATCATCTTGAGCAGGCTGCCCACGCCAGGCGTATGCACTTCCACGCCGATGAAATCCTTCTCCGGCATGACCTTGGCGATGTGGGCGGTGGTGCCGCCCATGCCGAAACCGATCTCCAGGATCACCGGCGCCTTGCGGCCGAATGCCTGCTCGTAATCCAGCGCTTCCTTCTTGTGCTCAATCAGGAATTGCGGGCCGAACTCCTTCAGTCCACGTTCCTGGCCCGTGGACAGGCGGCCAGCACGCGTAACGAAGCTGCGAATGCGGTGTTCGGTCGGGTCATAGAGCATTTTGCCCTTTGGCGTGGATTCGGAAGACATGGCTAAACGTGCAAGGAAAAGGGGCGATTATACCATTCCGGTTTTATCGCCCGGCCTGCGATAATAGCGGGTCTTGTCCCTTAGGAAGTCCCCTGAAATGGCCCTCGCATTGAACATCCTGATCATCGTCCTGGCACTGGTAACGCTGTATTTCCTGCTGAAGGGCGGCCCGCAAGCCACGCCGGCGCCAACAGGCAAGCCGGTGGGCGGGTCTTACACCCCGCTGCCGCAAGGGGAGCCGGTGCACCATTGGACCGACGAAGGCCGCTTCCAGCTTGAAGTACTGGGCGAATCGCGCTACTCCGACACGATTCGCGCCCTGGCCGGCGAGCATGGCGAGGCGGCAGCGGACGCCCGCCACAAGGCGCTGCTGCTGGCGGACGACAACAATCCCTACGAAGACAAGGCGGTGGCCGTCTTCCTCAACAACGAGATGGTCGGCTACCTGGCACCAAAAGACGCCGCGGCCTTCCGCACCATGCTGGCGCGCCAGGAAATCACCGGCCAGTTGACGTCGACCGACGCCGTCATCCGCGGCGGCCAGGTGTACGAAGGCAAGCGCCTGGCATACGCAGTGTGGCTGGACGTCAACCTGTCGTAATCGCCCCACGCACAATTGAATTTTTGGCATCCCTATGCCATATTGCGGCTTTATATTTTTGATAATTCCGCAAAGGATGCCCATGAAGACCAAATTCGCCCTGCTGCTGCCCGTCCTGTTGCTGGCCGCATGCGCCAAGAAGCACCCGGAACCTGAGGCAGCACCGGCTGCCGCGCCAGCTCCTGCCACTGCAGCCGCTGCTCCGGCCCCGGCACCCGCCGCCGCGCCGGCACCTGTCGCCGCCGCTGCAGCTGCCCCGGCCGGCAACACGCCCCTGCCGACGCCGGTGATCTCCACCGAAAACATGAGCGACGAGCAAAGGGAAACCGCCAAGCGCCAGGCCAAGCTCGACTACTCGAACATGGAGCAGGACTATATGGCCGATCCCGGAGCACAGTGGGCTAGCGCGGCTAGCGCCAGCTCGAACTACAGCGACAGCTACAACGCCTCCAAGGCCACCGGCAAGGTCGATGGCAACTACTGGTCCACCAAAGACAGCGATATCGGTTTCGATTCGCTGGAAGTGACTTTCGACAAGCCGGTCAACGCAACCCAGCTGCGCGTGGCGGTGGCCGAATCCTATGGCCTGGAAGGCATTACCAAGGTAGAGCTGCAAGATACCGATGGCAAATGGAACACCGTCTGGTCCGGCGTGCACAGCGTGAAAGCCGACAACCGCGGCCCGCGCACCTGGTTCGTGCAGCCGATCGAGAAAACGTCGTACAAGGCCAAGGCAGCGCGCATCACCAAGTCCAACAACATCACCACCCATCGCCTGCAGGTCGACGCCGTACAGCTGATCGGTTCCTGATCGGGCGCCCTGCCTTTCCCGGCAGGCGTATCATGGCCCTGGCAGCTAGCAGGAGGGAATCATGGAACGCGAACGGGCAAAGGCAGGCGATGCGGTGCGGCCAATCGGCTGGCACCATAAGATGCTGGTGATTCGCACCACGCCGGGCCGCACGGGCCGGAATGATGACGAGGATGTGTTGTGCCGCTGGCACGACAGCGACGGCGAACACCAGCAAACTTTCAAATCAGGACAGCTTGAAGTCCTGAATTCGGCCGCGCAAGCCCGCAACCCGCGCGGCCGAACGCTTATTTGAGCAGGCCGAAGACTTTGGAGATCGCCTTGCTGCCATAGGAAATCGGATTCTCGCGGATTTTCTTCTCTTCTTCCCCGATCATCAGGAACAGGCCATCCAACGCGCGCTGGGTGACGTAGCTTTCCACCGAAGCCTGCTCTTCAGTGGCCAGGCCGAATTTGGTGGCCTGCGCCATGGCGCCATTGAACTGGGCAGACAGCTTGGACTTGTCCGTCACGCCTTTCACGATCGGCTTGAATTTCACCGCCAGCGGTGCAGCGGTCTTCTCCTTGAAGAAGTCGGTGACCGAGGTTTCGCCGCCGGTCAGGATCGCCTTCGCATCGCTCAGCGTCATCGATTTGACGGCATTCACCAGCAACGGCTTCGCCAGCGGGACCGCTTGCTCGGCAGCGCGGTTCATCGCGTTTTCCAGCTCATCGAGTTGTTCGCCGCGACCGGTCATTTCCAGGATCGGGCGGGCTTTTTCCAGCACACGCGGCAGCCTGATGCGCACCGCATCGTTGTTCAGGAAACCGCCTTCAACGCCCAGCTTGCCCACAGCCGCCACCGAACCGGCTTCCAGCGCGGCTTTCAAGCCGCCGCCCGCTTCCTTCTCGGTCAACGCGTCCAATGGGTTTGCAAAGGCGCTGGCGGCGAGCGCCAGGCCGGCCAGCAGGGTGGATACTTGTTGTGTGATGCTCATGGCGCACCTCCTTGGTTACAAAGTCTCAACCCTACCATAAGGAGCACGCTTCCAGGCAAGACTCGCCACGGCCGCCAGCACGCAAGCCATGCCCGCCAGTTGCGGCGGCGTGATGGCTTCATGCAGGATGGTGTTGGCCAGCAGCGTCGCGGAGATCGGCGACAAGGCCGTGAACAATGCTGCCTCCGCCCCACTGATGCGCGCCGCGCCGGCGTACCACAGGACAAAGCCCAGCACCGTCGGCACCAGGGCGTAATACAGCACCGCCTGCAAGGCGCCGGCGCTGATGCTGACCTGCCATGGCTGCTCGATCGCCAACGCGGCGCCGCCCGCGAACAGCAGGCCCAGGGCGCACATCAACGTCGACAACGGCAACGCTTCGATCGGCGCGTGCAGCCGCTTGTTCAGCAGGATGAAGAACGACTCGCAGGCCACGGCGGCCAGCACCAGCGCCGCTCCGAACAGGCGCCCGGACTCGCTGGCAACGCCGGGCGCCGCGCCGCCCTCCGCTCCCGCCGACGGCAAGCCCACGCCGCTCGCCACCAGCACCCCAAGCGCGGCCAAGGCGATCGCCCCCAGCAGCCGCAACGTAGGGCGCTCGCCAAGACCCAGCACGGCAAATGCCGCTGTCACGATCGGTAGCGTGCCGACCAGCACACCGGCAGTAGCCGCACTGGTGAACGACATTCCCGAGATCAGCAGCACCGTATAGCCCACACTTCCCGCGCCAGCCTGCAGCGCCAGCAAAGCGGCATCGCGCCGCCCGATACGCGGCCAGCGCGCCCGCATCAGCCAGCACAAGGCAAGAAACACCGGCAACGCCACGACAAACCGCAAAGCCGTTGCCGTGAACGGCGGCAGTCCCGCAGCGATCACCTTGCTGGCCACCACCGTGCTGCCGACTGTCACCATCGCCAGCGCGCAATACAGATATCCCACCATATGCAGCCTCCATGAACGAAAGCTGAAGGCTAAACCATTTGGCGCATTCAGGTCTTGAACGAAATTGCAAAAGCGCCCGGGGCGACGCCATATTTGCGGGTGAATACGCGGGTCATATGGCTCTGGTCCGCGAACCCGCTGCCGGCGGCGGCATCTGCCAACGCCGTGCCACCGGCAATCAAGCGGCGCGCCAGCAGGATGCGGCGATGAATAAGATAGGCGTGTGGCGTAAAACCCGTATTGCGGGAAAACGATCGCACCAGCTGGAAGCGGCTCAAGCCGCAGGCATCGGCCAATTCGGCCAGAGACCAGTCGGCCAGGGGATCGTCTTCCATCATCGACTGGGCGATTGCAGTGGGCGCAGCAGCACGCGTCACAGCGGCGCGACGGCGGAGCAAGGTCTGTGCCATCAGGTCGAGCAAGTGGTGTTCGGCAGCCAGCCGGGCACCCGGCAGTGCCGAGGTGGCCGCGATGTAGGCCCGAATGAAGCCTGCGGCCAGGCGAGTATCCTGCAGCACCGGCGCCTTGAACTCCAGCGAGGCACCGCCAGCGCCGACGTCCGCTTCGTGCAGCAGGTCGGCAGCATAGCCAGGTTCCAGGTACAACATCTTCCAGCTACGTCCGCCGTCACCGAGCGGCGCACCGTCGTGAACTTCGTTCGGATTCACGGTGATCACATCGCCCGGGCCAGACTCCACCGTGCCGCAGCCGCTGAACGACTTCGATCCGCCGTGCGTAAGCAGGCCGATGCCAAACTGTTCGTGGGTATGCCGGGAAAAGGATTGGCTACTATGCGCTTCCACCGCCTGGATACGCGCATCACCACACGGCAGCACCTGGAAGTTCGCTTTGGCCATCGTCAAAGTAGGGTTGGATTGAAAACACCCGCGTGCCCCGCATGATACGGGGCAGTGAGGGACTTTGACAACGGCCGGCGCCAGCGCTCAGTGACTGCCGCGCAGCTTCCTGAATACAAGATTCCGAACTTCATCCACCACAACCTGGAATCCGGTGATCGCCCTGTTTTTTCCTCGAATGAATTTGATGCCGGCCATGAAGCGTTTGTCGCCGGCAAACATGTCGGGATTCGTCGGCTTGAACTTGACCGTGCCCACCCGGATATTGTTTGCGGTAAGCCCGCCAGGCCCTGCATCAAGGACAAAAGAAGAATCCAGTTCTTCGCTGTAGAAAGTTCCGGCGAATTGCGCCAATTCGTCTTTCGTATAAGGCGCCGGCTTGTAGGATTGGTAAACAATCGGGTCGCTGCCGTCCATGGTGAATTGCAGCTCCAGTCCCGATGCTGTTTCGACGAACTTGATGAGGAATGTATCGTCGCTTTCAACCTTCACCTGGAAAACCGCCCCTCCCAATGGAAGCAACTCTCGCCCTTCCGCCCCTTCGGTCCTGCTGAAGTGCAGTGCACCGTCCTTGACATGGACTTTTGCGGAAATGGCGCGCACCGGATTCCAGTAGTCCCCCTCGTATTTCTGCATCTGCCGGGCCGTCAGCTTCACGGACGCGATCTTGCCAAAATCGATCGTTGCGGGTTGCGGGAAATGATCCTTCAGCAAAACGGTTGCCAGGCGCATGCCGTAACCTCCGCTGTAGGCCAGGCCGGAGCTCAATGTGATCACCGTGAAGTCCTGGCCCGGGAAACGGAAAATGGAACTCGCATACCCGCCGGAAGTGCCATACTGGTAGACCTTGGATATACCCCGCTCCTGTCCAACGTGCTGCTGGCCGTATATCGAAACACTGGACATATCCTTCACTACCGTGCCGCCGTCGAGCCGTATGGGCGACTCCAGTTTTTCAACCAGGGACTGGATGCCGGGCGCCTTCGACGAGAGGTGTGCCCGCCAGATGCCCATGTCCCTGACGGATGTATAAAGGTTGGTCGGACCGGCGACGTTGCCGCCGCCATAGTCCTTCCTGTACGTTCCGTTTTCGCCAATCCGATAGGGAACGGCCGTGTTCGGCAAAGGAATGCCGCCGTCGTAGACGAACAAGGTATTCGACATTCCCAGCGGAGCGAAGATGCGATCCCGGCAGTAGACCTCGAACGTCTGGCCCGAAACCGCCTCCACAATCCTGGCCAGCACGACAAAGCGCGTATCACCGCTTGGAGAATACGCCTGACCCGGCGTGAAGTTCAAAGCCTTCTGCCTGCTGATGAACTGCAGGACCGTCTTGTGCAGCTCGGGCTCCCTGGACTCCCATCCCGCCAACGAGTTCAACACCTTGTAGCCGTGCAGTCCGTCAGTTGAGCTCAGCAAATGCCTGACCGTGAGCTTCGCGCCGAAATCCGGCATGTCGGGCAGGTACTTCCGGACATCCTCGTCGAGCTGAATTTTTCCCTGCTGTTCCAGCATCAGCGTGGCGATCGCGACAAACTCCCAAGCCAGTTTGTCGACCTGGAATTTGGTATCCACAGTTGCAGGGATCTTGTGCTCCAGGTCAGCGCTTCCGAAGGCCTTCTGGTAGATCGGCTTGCCGTTCCTGAGCGCGATGATCGCCAGCGCAGGCTTGTCGGGAGAATCGACTTCGCCAAGGATTTTCTCAATTGCTTGTGCTGACACTGGATCGATTTCATTCCCGGCGTATCCCACCAAGGGCAAGGACAGCAGACATGCCAGCAGCAGTTGAGTGGCCGCCATGTAATGGTTTTTCATTGCATCTCCTCAATTTGCCTGGATGGTGTTGATGACTTGCTGTGCGACCGATGCCGTGGCGGAAGGATCCTGCCCCGTAATGATCTTGCCGTCAGCAACATGGAAATCGTCCCCAAACTTCTTTGAATAGACGAAGTCTCCACCGTTCTTGCTGATCTCCGCGTCGATCGAGAACGGGAAGGTCTTGTAGTAGTCAGCCTTGGTGTCTTCGAACAGATCGGGAAAGCCGGTCACTCTTTTGTTCAGGAAGACGGACTTGCCATCCCGGTCTTTCAGATGCGCTATCCCCGCAGTACCGTGGCAGACAGCCGATATGACGCCGCCATTTCCATGGATCCTTGCCGCGATCGCCTGGATGCCCTTGTTCTCTGCAACGCCAAACATTGCCGCGCCACCGCCGCTGAAGTAGATCGCCTTGTAGTCGTCGGCGTTGATCTGTTCCGGCCTGCTGGTATTTTTCAGCAGCCCCATGAACACTGGATCGTACAAATGTTCTTTTTGTACGCGATCGGATGTCTTGATATAACCCAGGGGGATGGCACCGCCGTTGGGGCTGACGAAATCCACGGTATAGCCATTCCGTTTGAAAATGTCATGGGCGACGGCGATCTCTTCGAAATGGTTGGCGGTATTGAGACTCGTATTGCCGTAGGTATGCTGGTTCGAGGTGACGAACAGGATTTTCTTGCTGTCCTTTGGAATTTCCTTCCATGTGAAGCTTTTCTGGATAATCTTCCAGGCGCCCTGGTATTTCAACAGCAGGAAATAGTCGGTATATATCCGGTAGTTTGGAACAAGAATCTCGGCCTTTGCCGTCGCCGCATTCTTTTCAACGTCGATCGCCAGGATCCGGCCGAGGCGATTGACTTTTTTTCCCGGCGTCACACCTGCGATGTACTGTTCCCCGGAGCGGATCAAAAGCTCATTTGCCTCATTCACTCCATGCAGCTTGAAATCCGGGTGAAAGGCTTTTCTGAGTTTGTCCGGCTCGCCGTTCGCAGTGCCTTCAAAATAGTCCGTGAGCGTTTTGCTTATCTGCTCAGTATCTGTTTGAGCCCGCGCCGGCAGGCAAAGAGAAAGACAAGCACCGAGGACGGCGCCCAAGAAAATGTGTTTGTTCATGGATTGACCCTAAGTTGTGGATAGAGCTGACAACTTAGCGGCAATGCGCTTGTCCGAAATCCCGAACCATGATTTCGGACTCCGGATACATGATTTCGTAGTCCTACGAGGCAAATTCTGCGCGGTAGCTGGCGGGGGTCTGCCCTGCTATCTTTTTGAAAGCCGAGAAGAATGTGGAATTGGAGTTAAAGCCACTGCGCTCGGCAACCAGCTCCATGTTCAGGTGCGATTCACGGACCAGCAATTCCTTCGCATGCTGGATACGGAACTCATTAATATAAAGGTT
Organism: Duganella sp. CF458; assembly: GCF_900113115.1. Classification (GTDB taxonomy): domain Bacteria; phylum Pseudomonadota; class Gammaproteobacteria; order Burkholderiales; family Burkholderiaceae_D; genus Rugamonas. Next base: position 113,229 of record NZ_FOOF01000011.1, read on the forward strand.
GAAACTTTTCCCGAGATTATCGTTAATCACCTGCGATATCGTCGTTTGCAAATTACCGACTTTCCTGGCCAGGAGCGCAAGGCTTAAATTAGGATTTAAATACAATTGTTCACGGTGCATTAATTCATCCAGCGCGTCCAGAATGGTGCGGGCATCCCCTTCTGCCAGTTTTCGATTCTGGTATTTATCGTTTTTGGTTTGTTCCGGCTTGGCATCGGCCCGTAGGAAATACGTCAGGATCGTGACGTGCAGGGTAAAGGTGAAAGAAAGTGCTCCGACGATATAGGACGTAAATCGCGTACTGGCGTAGGCGATCAGAATCACCCAGCTGCTGAAATAGACGCTTTGGAGCAGGATGGTCTGCCGGCTAAATGCCTGTGCCCGCCATAGCAGCCGGCCCGCCAGGACCAGGTATCCAAGCCAATAAACATGTATGCCGGTAATCGCGCAACGCCAGACATATGGATAATCGGAAAAGGGCAACAACACCCCCAGTCCGGCAAGCAAGGCCGGTGGCAAGAGATGCCAGCGCCACTGCTTGCCCGCCGTGGCCTGCGCCAGGTCCGCGAGATAGCAGCTCACGTACAGGTAGGTCAGCGGTCCGATAAACAGGCATGCCGAGATGCCGATCTGCACAAAGCCGGCAGCGAGATCAGGATTGAAATAGAAGAAAGACGATTTGACGGTGCGGACACCGACCGCCAACAGCAAGGCGCCGAGCATGCAGTTCGCCAAGCGATGCGTGCGGCGGGTGAAGAAGTAACCCGCCAGGAAGATCCCGTTGACCGCTCCGAGTGCGCTGAACAGAAATAGAAGTTGGCTTGAAATCATGGCAACATCATGCCATGTCCAGCGCACTTTTTCGAGACCTCATCGGGAACATCGGCACCGGCCGCGATTCACCGACGATGGCATGGTGTCAGTGATGGGGGAATTGAAGGGGAATGGAGCGGGTGAAGGGAATCGAACCCTCGTATGAAGCTTGGGAAGCTGCCGTTCTACCATTGAACTACACCCGCGTGCCACGCATTCTATGCGGCTTTGGCCAATGTTGGCAAGAAGGACACTCAGCGGCGCCGGTATCGCCCTTGTAACGTTCTATGTCGTATTGAAAAATCGGGCCCGGCGATGCCGTGCTGGTGCAGAATGGCCGGGCCACTCAACTTCATGGACGTCCAAATGAAACCAACCGTAGCGCTCAGCATCGCACTGGCCATCGCGGCAAATGCCGCGCATGCACAAACCTCCCCTGCGGCCGATCCGATTTCCTCGTTGGTGGGCCAGCTCGAACTGGAGAAATACAAGGCTACCATCAAGAGCCTGACCAGGTTCGGCGACCGCCGCCAGGGTACGGAACGCAATCGCCAGGCGCTGGATTGGATCGAGGCGCAGTTGAAGGCTTACGGCTGTTCCAACGTCGAGCGGCTACAGTACCAGTTCACCGAGCCGGCCGTGCGCGGCAAGCCTGCGGTGGCGGCAGGCGGCGGTGCCGGCGGTCCTCCCGGCCAGGGCGGCAGTACGCTGTTCGGCAACCGTGCACCAACCGGCGTCAACACCGATCCGATGAAGCAGCCGGACGAGCGCCTGCGCGCACTGAACGCGGAACAGACGCCGCAAGGTACCTCGCTGCGCGAGAACGTCTACTGCACCAAGATCGGCAAGACGCGGCCCGACGAAATGTACATCGTCAGCGCCCACATGGACGGCATTGGTTTTGGCGAGGCGGCCAACGACGACGGGTCCGGTACCGCATTGGTGATGGAGCTGGCGCGCATCTTCAGCGCGCCGGGCGTGGAAACCGAACGTTCGATCCGCTTTGCCTTGTGGAACAACGAGGAGACCGGCTTGAACGGCGCTGCCGCCTACGTCGAGCAGCGCAAGAACCTGCAAGGCATCGAGTCGCCGAAAGGCTCGGGCAAATATCCTGAACCGCGCTGGCTGGGCATGATCCAGCACGACATGATGATGTTCGACCATGGCATGCCGGTCCCGAAACTTGATGAAGCGGGCAAGCCGGTGCTGGATGCGAAAGGCCATCAAGTCTACGTCCTGCCCAAAGACCAGCGCGCGGAAGCGGACGTGAACATCGAGTTCCAGTCCAACTCGAAACAGGCGGAAGCTTCGGCCAGGCTGGCATGGGACTTCCGCGCGGCGAACGACAAGTACGCGACCAATTATCCGGCCGCCGTTGGCTGCCACATGACCAATACCGACTCCACGCCCTTCATGGACCTGGTGCCGTCGATCTCACTGCGCGAGAACGAACGCGGGCAGCAGATCGGCTCCGGTTGGAATCCGCACTGGCACCAACCGACCGACCTGTATTCGAACTATTCGGACAAGGATTTCCTGCTTGGCCTGAACGCGGCGCAGACCACGCTGGCCGGGGTGGCCAAGCTGGTTGGCGCCAAGGTCGTCAAGCCTTAACGCCATAAGGGGTCGCTGGCCATCAAGGCCGTGGCCCAATCGGTAAAGGCGCGCACGCGCGACGATAGCCTGCGCGCATAAGGGTAGACGAGGCTGATCGGCATGCTTGCCAGGTGCCAGTCGGCCAGCACTTCCACCAGCGCGCCGCTGCGCAGATGCGGCGCGGCTTCCGCCCGCGGGATGTTGAGGATGCCGAGCCCCGCAACGCCCGACGCGACATAGGCGGCGGCGCTATTGAAGCGCATCGCCGGCAGTTGGTCGATGGTGTAGCGCTGCTCGCCGCGCAGCAGGGTTTGCAGGTGCTGGCGGCCCGTGGCGGCGAACACGAAGGCGAGGTAGCGGTGCGCCGGCAAGTCTTCGACCGACGCCAGGCGCGGTGCCGATGCCAGGTAGGACGGCGCGGCGCACAGGCAGAACTGCATATTCCCGACCGGTCTTGCGACCAGGTCCTGGTCCGCTACCGCGCCGCCGCGCAAGGCGCAATCAATTCCCTCCTGCACCAGGTCCACCACACGCTCGCCGCAACCGATATCGAGCTGCACATCCGGATAGCGCGCCGCGAAGTCCGGCAAGGCGGGGATGATAAGGCCGGTGCCGACCGGCGAAGGCATTTCAACCCGCACGCGGCCGCGCGCATCGTGGCGCGAGGATTCCAGTTCATCCAGGTCGTCCAGTAGCGAGCGCGCGCCTTCATAGTACGCGGCGCCGTCGGTGGTGGGCGACACGCGGCGCGTGGTCCGGTGCAGCAGCTTCATGCCAAGGTGCGCTTCCAGGCCCTGGATCTGGCCGGAGATGGTGGTCTTCGGCACGCCCAGCGCTTCAGCAGCGCCGACGAAACTCCCCACTTCCACAATGCGGCAGAAGGCGCGCATCGCCTCAAGGCGGTCAAAAGCCATGATTGTTCGACTTTCCGTATATTTAAAACGATAAAGACCAGTTTATCCGCGATCCCGTCCGGACTAAAGTGGATTCATCGCAACCAACCGGAGCAATCCACCATGAAACGCATCAACTATTACGCCGCCGCCCCGAACGCCATGAAGGCCATGATGGGCCTGGAACGCGCAATCGCCGAATCGTTGCTTCCACTCAGACTGCGCGAGCTGGTCAAGATCCGCGCCTCGCAGGTCAACGGCTGCGCCTATTGCATCGACATGCACAGCAAGGACGCGCTGAAGAACGGCGAAGACGTACGCCGCCTGATGGCGCTGCCGGCTTGGCGCGAAACGCCTTTCTTCGACGAGCGCGAACGCGCCGCGCTGCTGTGGACCGAGACGCTGACCGAACTGTCGAAAAACGGTGCGCCCGATGAAGTGTATGGCGCGGTCACCGCGCAATTCAGCGAGCAGGAGCTGTCGGAGCTGACCTTCCTCATCGGCACCATCAACGCCTGGAACCGCTTCGGCGTCGGCTTCGCAATGCAACTACCAGATTAACTGTGCGACAACTGTTTTGGCGGAAAAACCACGCAATGGCCACGCTTTCCGGCGCGGCCGTTCGTCGATCTGCTAGTATTCTCAGCGATCTTTCCAAACTGAAACAAAGTGTCAATCCATGCGCAGCACACTCACCGCAGCCGAACATGAAACCCTGCTTGAAGACGGCAAACCCATCGTCATCACCACCGACCTGCAGGGCCGCCTGACCTACACCAATTCGACCTTCATCGCGGTCGGCGGCTACGCAGGTGAGGACCTGATCGGCCGCCAGCAAAAGACGCTCTACCACCCGGACATGCCGGCCCAGGTCGATGAAGACATGGTGCGCACCACGATGTCGGGCGAGCCGTGGCGCGGCCTGGTGAAATACCGCCGCAACGATGGCGGCTATTTCTGGTGCATTGCCAACGTCACGCCTGTCATCGAGAAGAATCGCACGACCGGCTTCATGGCGGTCTGCACCAAACCCAAGCGCGAGCAGGTCAAGGACGCGGAAGCCCTGTACCGTACCGTCAAGGGCCCCAATCCGGACGGCGTGCGCATTGCGCGCGGCGCTGCGGCACCGCGCGGCCGCAAAAAGATCACCAATGCCCTGCGCGACATTTCGCTATCCCAGCGCATGGCGCTGTGCTTCGGCAGCATGGCGCTGCTGGCATTGTCGATGGCGCTGCATGCCGTGCTGCCCTATTCCGACTTCGCCCTGCACCTGCAGGCATTGCTGCTGGCGGTGCTGGCGCTGTACGGCTGGTACAACCTGCATCGCGCGATTGTGGCGCCGGTCCAGGCCTGCATCAACGCCACCCGCATCCTGGCCGGCGGCGACCTGACCACGCGCATGGCGGTCGACCGCCACGACGAACTGGGCCAGCTCCAGGCCTTCGTGCGCCAGTTGAACCTGAACCTGGCGTCGATCCTGGGCGACATCCGCGGCAATTTCGCGCTAACGCGCAGCACCACCACGCAAGTGCGCACCGCGAACGTCGACCTGGCGACGCGTACCGAGGCGCAGGCGGCGAACCTGGAACAGACTTCGGCCCATATGGGCCAGATCACCGGCACGGTGAGCCAGACTGCCGATAATGTGAATACCGCCAATGGCGTGGCGACCGAAGCGACTGCGCTGGCCGAACGCACCGGCGTCGCAGTGGCGCAGGTGGTGACTGCGATGGACGAAATTCGCCAGTCTTCGCACAAGATCGTCGATATCATCGGCCTGATCGACGGTATCGCTTTCCAGACCAATATCCTGGCCCTCAATGCGGCGGTGGAAGCGGCGCGCGCCGGCGAAAGCGGTCGCGGGTTCGCGGTCGTTGCGAGCGAGGTGCGCAGCCTGGCGCAACGCAGCGCGGCGGCGGCCAAGGACATCAAGGCACTGATCGATGCGTCGGCCGACAAGATCGAAGGCGGCGCCAGCGTGGCGACGACGGCCGGTAACGATATGGATGCGGTGATCGCTGCGATCGGCCGCGTAGCCGCCATCATGGGCGATATCCGCGGCGCGACGCGCGAACAGAGCGACGGCGTCAACCAGGTGAAAGACGCCATCGTGCAGCTTGACGAGGTGACGCGCCAGAACAGCCAGATGGTGGAGGAAGCTTCCGCCGCTACCGGCGTGCTGGACCTGCAAGCGCAGGCAGTGGCCAAGGCGCTCGAAGTATTCAAGCTGCCGCCGCAAAGCGGCAGCCAGCCCAAGCGCGCCTAAGGCGCGGAGGCTTATTCGGGCGACTCTACCTGGTAGCCCTTGGCCTGCAGTTCCGCCAGGGGCCCCTTCGGATCCAGTAGCTGCGCCAGCGGCAGCACGGCGAAGGTCGAAGTATTGGCCTCCAGCGCCCGCTCCGCATTGGCCAGCCAATTCTTCCGCATCGTTTCCTTCGCCTGCTTCAAGTTCTCGTTCGACTTGAACGCATCGTTGTTCAGCACAGCGTCCGTGCACGCGGCTTCGCGGTCGGCAAAGCTCAAGGACGTAATCTTCGACATGTCGCCGACCGCCCAAGCATTGGCACGCACACGCATCGCGTCGAGATCCGATTCCAGCCGCTCCACGGTCCTGGCAAAGCAAAGTACATCGGTTCCCGGTGAATTCTTGAACGCGCGCAGCGCCTGGCTTGGGCTTTCGAGCTCCGTATGGACGTTGCTGGATGTGATCTTCACCTTGTACAGCTTCACCAGCTTGTCGACCTTCGAATACACGTCGGTGCCCATGGTCAAGCCATTTTTCTCCAGCCCTTGCCGGTACAGCGTGTCAGCTACGAACATCGGGCGCTCGCGCTCGATGCCGTCGTTCTTTCCGATGTATTTGGTCTTGAGCGTTTGCCAGCGGTCGTAAGTATCAGCTGGCAGGACGTCGATCAATTTGCCCCCGTCCGGGTTGTTCTTGATACCGACGACGAATGGCAGCATCTTGATGCCGCCCCACCAGCCTACCGAGATGCCAAAGGATGGCTTGGGCAGGTATTCCTGCGACTTGGCGATGATCGATTCCACTTCGTTGGAGCGCCAGTCCATCTTGACCGGCAACGGCGCGTAATCGCCGAACACATACATCACATGTTCGCCCTTGCTGACCTTCCACAGGCCCGGACCGGGGCGCTGGCCCGTGATCACCACCTGTTCACCTTCAGGCACCTGCGCTTCTTCCTGCGCCCAGGCGCTTGCCGCCAGCAGGCTGAATGCCACGGCGGATAGCACTTTCTTTGTCATCCTCTTACTCTTTCTGAATGGTTAAGAGAATGGCAATATTACATCAACGACGCGAAGGAATGGTCAGGGTATGCACCGGCGCACCTTTGTCGGTCAGCACCTTGACTGTCAGCGTGCGCCCGGTGGCTTCGACGCGGGCCAGTTGGTCCTGTCCCAGGATCAGGCGATGGTAGGCATGCACCTTGTCGGGCGGCTGGTAGGAGAAGGCGTGGTCATGGCCGGCGATCAACAGGTCGATGCCGGCCTGGTTGGCCAGCGCAGTCCAGGCGGCGCCATTATCGGGCAGCCAGCCCCAGTCGCCCTGATGCATCGCGACCACGCGGAACGCCGCGCTGGCAAAGTGCCCGTTGCTACCGACTTGCCCGCGCAGCCATGCCAGTTCCTCTTCGCGATAGGGCGCGGTGCGATTCAACTGGGCATAGACGTTGGTGTCGTCGGGCTTGTCCTCGGCGGTATCGAGCACCATCAGATGCACCGGGCCCAGGGCGCGCGCGTAGTAGTAGCTGCCTTCGGGCGTTGGCACGTAGCCCGCCAGTTGGCGCGCATAGGCGCCGCGCAGTTCGTGATTTCCGCGAGCGAACAGCAAGGGTTTGCCAGGCCCCATGGCGGCAACCGTTGGGCGCAGCCATTTGGCCCACAACTGTTCTTCCGATTCGAGCCAGTGGAAGGCGTCGCCCAGGTGCAGCAGCGCATCCGTGCGGGACCAGTCGACCAGCTTCATCAAGCGGCCGATGCGGGCCGTGTCCTCGTGGGTATCAGTGACCACGCTGAAGGAAACCCGGGCCTGTCGCGGATCGAAGGTGGTGAATGTCGCAGCCGGGCTGCTGCTGCTCAAGCCCTTGTCCGGCCAGTAGGGCTTGAGCTTCACCACGCGGGTTGCGACGGCTTCGTAGGAATAGCGCTTGCCGGGAGCCAGCCCTGTGATGGTCACCACATGCCGCTGGCCGACCGGCACCAGGCCATCAATCTGCGGCTCGATTTCGCGCACATTCCCGTCATCATGCAAGCGTACCTTGGCGTGGCTGGGCGCATCGGTCATCCACATGACGGACACCGAAGTATCGGAGAGCGCAGACAGGTACGGGCCTTCGGTAATGACAGGCCTGGTGTCGAATACCTTGTAAGGCTCGGACTGGGCCACGGACCTCCCTTGCACGGCCAATGCTGCGAGGCCGATGCAAAGGGACGCCAGCGCAACTCGCGTGCGCTTCATCAGTAGCGGTCGTCGAAAGCGAAGACCGGCTTGCGCTTGCTCCACTGGCCCCGGGTAAAGTCGGGGAAGTCCAGCGTCTGGAAGTTCTGCGCGACCGATTGTTCGGACAGCGGCGTAATGGCACTCCACGTCACCGCGTCGTAGATATCGATCGGCATCGGCGCGCGCGCCTTCAGCGCTTCCACGAAGGCGTGGATCACGAAGTAATCCATGCCGCCGTGACCGGCGCCGGCCGCCTCGCCGGCGTACTTGCGCCACAGCGGGTGGTCGAACCGGTCCTGGTAGGCCTGGAAGTCCTCCCACTGGTGCGGTTTGCTCTTGCCTTCGATGTGGATGGAATGGTTAACATCCATCCACAAGCCATTGGTACCCTGCACGCGGAAGCCCAGCGAATAAGGGCGGGGCAGCGAAGTATCGTGCTGCAGCACGATAGTCTCGCCATTCTCGCAGGATAGCGTGGTGGTCACCACATCGCCCAGGCTGAACTTCACCTTGCCGCTCGGATGCTCGGCACCGCCTTGCTTGACGATATAGTCGTGCAGGCCGCGCGCCTTGGTGGCGAAGGTGTTGATGCGGGTGAAGCGGTTGCCGCGGTTGATGTTGGTGTACATGGCGCACGGGCCGATACCGTGGCTTGGATACAGCTCGCCGTTACGTTGCACCGAGTGCTCGGTGCGCCACTTTGCTTCCGACCAGCCCTTGGCGCCGAATTCGATGCCGCTTCCGTACGGCTTGGCCGGGTCGCCGTTGTTGAACTTCACTGCGCGCAGGTCATGCTGGTAGCCGCCCTGCAGGTGCAGCAGTTCGCCGAACAGGCCGGAGCGCACCATCTGCAGCACCGCCATCACGTCCCGGCGATAGCACACGTTCTCCAGCAGCATATATGGCGTGCCGGTCTTGAGCTGGGCATCCAGCACGTCCCAGTGGTCCTTCAGCGTCACGCCGGCCACCACTTCGCAGCCAACGGCAACCTTGGCCTGCATGGCGTCGATCGCCATTTGCGCGTGCCATTCCCACGGGGTGGCGATGATCACGCCATCGAGCTGCTGCGAGTCCAGCATGCGGCGGTAGGCCTGCTTGTCGCCGTCCTCGCCGAAAGTGCGCGGCTTTGGCTTGCCGGCCTTGTCGAACTGCGCCAGAGCTTTGCCCAGCATGATCGGTTCGATATCGCACAGCGCTGCCACCTCCACGTCGTCGCGGCGTACCAGCTCGCGCAGCAGTACCTGGCCGCGCATGCCGGTGCCGATCATGCCGAGCCGGAGCTTCTCGCGGCCGCCGGCTGCAAAGGCGGCCGGCAGCAGCAGGCTGCCCGCCAGCGCGGCGCCGGCGGTGAGAAAGTGTCGTCGATTGAAATGCTTGTCCATCTATTCTTTGCCTCTTTGGTTGGATCGCAGGTTACCAGAATTTGTAGTTGGCCGAGAGCGAGAAGACGCGGCCGAACAGGTTTTGCTGGTGGTTGTAGCCTTCCCAGCCGTTCGGGTCGTAATAGGGCCTCTTGTCGGTCACGTTCTTGATGTTCAGGCCCAGGTCCAGGTTCTTGATCGGCTTCCAGTTGAAGCCCAGGTTGACCGTGTAGTACGAAGGCTGGCCGCCGCACAGGTTTTCGGGCAGCGCCACGCCGCCGGCGGTGCATTTCTGCGGAGCGTTGTCGGTATCGTACGCGCCATACGCCCACTTGGCCTTGCCGGTGTAGTTGACGAACAGGCTGGTGACCAGGTTCTGGTAGCTCCAGTCGGCGTTGAAGGTGGCGCGCAGGCGCGGCGAATCGTAGTAGCCCACATAGTTGCCGGAGAAACCGCTGCCGTCTTCGTAATTGTAGGTTTCGCGCTTGCGGATGGTGAAGGCGGCGCCGGTATTCAGCTTGCCGTACTCGCCCAGCGAGAAGCGGGTGCGCGCATCGATGTCGAAGCCGTCCATCAAGGTGCGGCCACGGTTCGAGTAGGAGTTGATCAAGCCACCCAGGTTGCCAACCGAGTACTGTGGCATGCCGGCTGCAACGCAGGCCGGCAGGTTGGCCGGATTGTTGCACATGGTGACCACGGCCGCCATATTGGCGCGGTCGGCATCGGTCAGCTCATTGCGGATTGCCTTGTCGGTACCGGCCAGGCTTGGGCCGTAAGTGTCCACCAGCTGGGTGAACAACTGGTTGAAGTCCTGGCGCACGATCTCGTTGCGGCGGTACACGAACCAGTAGTCAAGCGAGATGCTGACGTCCTTGGTCGGCTGCAGCACCAGCCCCAGGGTCGAGATCTTGGCTTTTTCCGGCTTCAGGTCCGGATTCGGCGGGGTCAGGCCGCCCACCGTGGTCGAGCAATTGGAATTGAGCAGGGTCTTGCCCAGGTCGCGATCCGTCGCCGCGACAGACTTCTGCAGCAGCGTGGCGATGGCATTGGTTTCATCGCAGCGCACGGTGTCGCGAATGCCGCCCACCTGAGCGAATACGCCGCCGCTGCCCGATTCGGCCAAGTTCGGTGCGCGGAAGCCTTCCGAGTAAGTGCCGCGCACCATGATCTCGGGGCGAGCGCGCCATTGCACACCGACCTTCGGGGCCAGGTTAGCGGAAAAGTGCGGGTATTTGTCCAGGCGTACCGCAGCATTGACTTCCAGCGTGTCGGTCACCGGCACCACTACTTCGCCGAACAGCGCGCTGACGGTGCGCTTGCCGTCGAACCAGGAACCGCCCTGCTGCGTGATCAGGCCATTGGCGGCGTCTGGATTGCCGGGGGTCTCGAAGCTTTCGCGCATCAGGTTGGTGCCGAAGGCTGCGCGCACTTCACGCTCACCCAGCTTGAACAGCGTGCCTTCCACCTTGGCATCGAAGGTAATCAGCTTGGTCCAGGACTGGATGTCGAAAGTAGGGAAGGCCTCACGGATCAGGGCAGCATTCGATTCGCTGACTTCGCCGAACTTGAAGGCCGGATTGTCGGCGATATACACACGGCCAGTGAGCGGGTCCTTGGTAGTCGGGCCGAAGGCTTTCTCGAAGCCCTTGGTGTTGATGTTGGTGGTCTGGTACAGCGTGGAGTGGCTGCCCGCCACGCCCAGCGCGGTCTCGAAGTCCCAGCTGCCGGCCAGATGACCGCGCAGGCCGGTCAGCACGCGGTAGTTGTCGTCCAGGTTCTTTTGTCCGAAGTGGCCGACCGCATCCTGCAGGATGTAGTTCAGGCCCGCCGCGCCGCCCATCTTGGCTGCCATGTCGGCATCCAGCTTGCCCTGCAGGTAGACGTTGTTCGGGCCCAGGTAAGGGTTGACGAAGGTATTCAGCTTGTTACCCGTGTTGCGCGAGAACCAGTTGCTGGTGGTGCCGCTGTTGAAGCTGCGCGGGCCGTTTTCGCCGCGCAGCTTGATATGGGTGAAGGCGGCTTCAGCGAATACTTCCAGGTCTTCACCCAGCTTCTTGCGGCCGGACAGGAAGCCCGTTGCGCGGTCGGAAGTCGGGCCGGTGTCCAGGGAGTACGGCAGGTTGTTCCATACGCAGCGGCTGCCGGATGCTTCGGTGATCATGGTGGAGCAGCCGCTTACCGCACGCTGGGTACGGGCGTTGTTCTTGGCGGGGTCGAACACGAAGAAGGTGCCCGGGTTTGGCTGGCCAGGCTCGCTGCCGACGCCGATGCGGAAGTTGGAAATGAAGTTTGGATTGTTGACGTAGAAGTAGTCCGGACGCTTGTCGTAGGTATCGGCCAGCGCAATGCGATCACGCTGGTAGACGTTCAGGGAGGCCATCACGTTGTAGCCGTCGTTGCCGAAGTCGCCCTTGCCGTACACCAGGCTGGCCTGGTGCTCGCCGTAAGCCGAGACCCTCTGCGAATGGTCGGTGCTGACCTTCGCTTCCAGGCCCTGGTAGTTCTTCTTGGTGATCACGTTGATCACGCCGGCCACCGCATCGGAACCGTACACGGCGGAAGCGCCGTCGGTCAGGATTTCCATGCGCTCGATTGCCGCTGCGGGTATCGAGTCGATGTTGACGAACATGGTCTGGAAGCCGGCCGGCGCGCCGTAGAAGGACAGGCGGCGGCCGTTCAGCAGCACCAGGGTGCCTTGCGCGCCAAGGCCGCGCAGGTTGGCCTGCGAAGCGCCGTCCGAGCCGGTGAACATGGAACGGAAGTCTTGCTGCGCCGGGCGCGCTGCCGGCAGGTTGTCCAGTACCTGCATCAAGGTGCGCGCACCCATGTTTTCGATTTGCCTGGCGTCGATCACCTGTACCGGGGATGCGGTTTCGGCGTTGATGCGCTTCAGGCTGGAACCGGTCACTTCGACGCGGTGCACCTTCTCGCCCTTATTGCCCTTATCACCCTTATCGTCCTTCCTGTCATCCGCACCATCGGCTGCCAAGGCGCCGCCGGCAAATCCAATAGCTGCCAGCGCAGCGATCAGTTTCTTCAGTTCCACTTGCATCTCCTTTTTTTTAGTTTGCAAAACGCCCTCCCCGGTCCGAAGAGGGGTTCGTTCTTAGTGACGAAAATATGCGGTCAGCGCGTTCGGACGGTGGCGCCCTCTGTGCCTAGCAGTACGGCGTTGGCCCAGTTGCCGCAAACCCGGGCGGGCTGGGCGCCGCGCGCACCCAGGGTCCGCAGGCTGAGTTGCGTCAGCCCGCGTACATCGATTTCCGGCTTGACGACGGCAGGTGCGCTTACCTGGCCGCTGTCGTACAGCAGGCGCTCGCCGCTCCAGACTTGGAACTGCAGGCCGCCGGCGCTACGGCAGCTGTCGTCCACGCCAAGGTCGGCGCGCAGCAGGTTCCAGTTGCCTTCCAGCTGCAGGTCGATGCGGCTGGAAGGACCGACGCCCAGGCCCTTGCGGAACCACAGGCCGTTCATGCGCATCTCCTTGCCTTTGCCGGCAGGGCGATCGCGTCCGACGCCTTTCGGCACCGGCAGGTCCGACAGGAAGCTTTGCTGTTCGGCGCCTTCCTTGGCACGGTGCTCGAGGATGCGGAAGGTGGACAGCACGATCGGCCCGACTTCGGCCGGCTGCATGGCATTGATTGCCTTGGCCGGCGCCTGCGCCGCGGCCGTGACCATCGGGTCGGTGGAAGCCGCACCTTCGCCATCCGGGTTCTGCGTGCTGAGCACACGGAAACGCAGCAGGCGGCCCGCGGTGGCAGGGAAGTTGATGGTTTGCGTTTCCTTCTGCAGCTTCAGGCGGCCGGTGAAGTTCGGCTTGCCCCATTCGCCGTTGGTGTCGGCGATGTAGATTTCGTAGTCGCGTACCTGGCCGTGCTTCCAGTGTTCGTCGCTGCGAGGGGCAATCTCGATACCGTCCACCAGGCGGCGCTCGGTGAAACCGATGGTCCATTCGTGCGCGCCGGTGCGGATCGACTGGTTGCGGGTGGTGCGGAACCAGGTGGTGGACTTTTCGTCGAAGGCGTTCTCCAGCGGGTGGCCGGATTCTTCTGCCGGGCGGTTCACCACCAGCAGCGCGTCCGGCGGCAGTGCGCGGCCCAGCTCCGGGGCTTGCGGGAAGCTGTCGTCCTGTGCCGCCAGCGTTTGCGCACCCTGCACGGTGATCTGCAGGGCTTGGCGGATGTCCTGCCTTGCCGTTTTCACGTACAAGGTGCCGCTACGGTCTTGCGGGTCGTAGAACCAGCCTTCCGCAGCGACGTCATATGCCGCGCGCTCGGCCAGCGCCGGCAAATGGCGTTTCGCCGCGACGACGGCCGCCGGGCGCTGGCGGGTCAGCATGCGCAGGGCGTAGCTGCGGCGCGCCTCCTGGCCCGCGTAGCTGCCTTCGACCGGGGCGATGTCGACGCTGACGGCGCCACCAGCTTCACGCATGCGCAGCACCTGCTGGCTGAACGCACCCTTCTGGTACTGGCGCGTATTGCCGTCATCCTCGTACAGGGTGAACGAGGACTCGCCGTGAGGATACAGGTCGAGCGTCAGCACATCCTTCGGCTTCTCGCCGTCGTACAGGACTTCGGGATACATCGGCAGGATCGCACCGGCGCGAACGAAGACCGGCAGCTTGTCGAGCGTGACCTGCAGGTCGAGATCGCGCCCCGCGGCACCGGCAGTGGCCTGGCGCCCATCCCAGTATTCGAACCACGTTCCTTGCGGCAGGTGGATCCCCTTGCGCCAGCCTTGCGACACCGCCTGGCTGCGATACACGGGCGCCACCAGCATGTCGCGGCCGAGCAGGAACTGGTACTTGTACGCTTCGGTGAAAGCGGCGGGGTCGGACGCATGATCCCACATCAGTCCCCGCACCAGCGGCGCGCCGGTCTGCTCGGTCTCGCGCGCCAGGGTGTACATGTAAGGCGTCAGGCGCAGCTTCAGTTTCAGGTAGCGGCGATTGATGCTGCGGTAAGGTTCATCGAACCACCACGGATGCTTGCGGGCGTTGGCCGACCAGCCCGACATTCCCATCAGCACCGGCGTGAACGCCTTCCACTGCAGGTCGCGGGTAAAAGTCTCTGGACTGCCGCCAAAGATCGCATCCACGTCGCCGGTGGCATAGGCTTGGCCGGACAGGCCGGAACCCACCAGCGTCGGCACGTGCCAGCGGATGTAATCCCAGCTCGCGCTCTGGTCGCCGGTCCACGCCACCGCATAGCGCTGCGTGCCGGCCCAGCCCATGACGGTCCAGATGAAGGGGCGGCTGTCGGAGTTATCCAGGATGCCGTCGTAGGCGGACTTGTTGGCATCGAGCGAGAACTGGTAACCCTTGCCGGTCCAGGCCACGTCCAGCTTCTGCACGCGGCTGCCGGCGGCACCGACTTCCCACTTGATCTTGTCGACGCCGTTCTCGGTCCAAAGACCGGTGCGGAAACCATACCTGGCCAGGCCCTGCACGGTTTCGGGCAGATTGGTGTAGCCGCAGCCGTAGCCGTCGTTCGGCAAGATCCAGCCGCCCGGCATATCGTTCTCGCGATACTTGCGCGCCACCGCATCGACAACGTCGGGCGTCTTGCCGCTCGGGCCATCGCTCCAGCCTTTCGGCACCGTGCCGGGCTTCTTCACGTTGTCGCCATCGTTGTAGCAATCGGCGTCGCCGTATTCCAGTGCCCAGCGCGGCAGCATGCGCGCGCGGCCGGTCCATTCGGTGTAGCGTGCCAGCACATCGCGCACGTCCTTGCCGACGAAGTAGAAGGCGTCGAAGCGCGGCTCTGCGTGCTGCAACGCCACCACATCGTGCTGGCGCAAATCGTAGCTGCCGTCCGACCAGGTGTTGCGCAGCATGCCCCAGCCGCGCGAGCTCATGAGGAAAGGCGCCGGGCTTGGCCGGTCACCCTCTTCCCAGCCGCCGGAATAGGACACGTCGAGCTGGCGGCCCTTGAATTCGAAACGTCCATTCTGCTGCCCGCCGCCGAAGAATCGCTCGGCCTTGTCGCTGGAAAGGGTCTGTACGCTGGCCTTGTCGCCCAGTTCCAGCGGCTGCACTTCGCGCCACAGCGGCACGGTTTCGCCCGCGCGGAACAAGGTGAATCGCACCGGATTGCGGTCGATGCGCAAGGTCAGCCTGGAGGTGCGCAGCAAAATGTGGTCAGGCTGTTCGCTTACGCTATGCTCGATGTGCGCGGCCGGCTTGCCAACCACGATAGCGGCAGCCTTGTCGCCGGCGTCGGTCAGCTTGCCCTTCGGGCCAGCCCAGATGCGCAGCACGTCGTCCTGCACCAGGCTGACACGCACGATGGCGCCGGATTCGGTTGCCAGGTCCCAGGACTGGCCCCCGGTCGTAGCGGAAGGCGCGGCGGTCATGCTGCGCAGCTTCCCGAGCGGGGCTGCCAGGGCGGCGCCGGTGGCCAGGGCCATGGCGGCAGCCGCGATGATGGTGCGGGTGAGTCTCTTCATAAGCCTGCCTAAGGTG
Organism: Duganella sp. CF458; assembly: GCF_900113115.1. Classification (GTDB taxonomy): domain Bacteria; phylum Pseudomonadota; class Gammaproteobacteria; order Burkholderiales; family Burkholderiaceae_D; genus Rugamonas. The sequence continues at coordinate 128,814 of NZ_FOOF01000011.1, forward strand.
CAAGTTTTCGTTTTAATGGACCTACTTTAGGAATAAAAGCAAAAAAGGTCAACAAAAAGAAAGAAAACCACGTTTTTAGGGTGAAATTCCGTGATTTTATCTTTCGTTTAATCGATATTGCAGCGCAACAGCTTTCACTTAGTAGCGTATTCGCAACGTAACATGCCGAATTGCGGCCCTTCGCGGCACGTTTCCGCACATTCCCAGCCGGATCATATCTTTCGCTTTACTTTCGTATTTGACTTTTCGAAATATACTATTTATGCTTTCAACCAATTTATAACCTTTCTTTTTTCGATGACTACCCTCCTCCAGCGTGACCCACAAGCCTGGCGCAGCATCAGCGGCCTCGATACCGCCGAAGAGATTGCGCAGCAGCCGGCCCTGTGGCGCGAACTGGGCGCCAGCCTGCAAGGCCGCGCCGCCGACGTTGCCGCCTTCCTGGGCGGCTGCCTGCACAATCCGCAGCAGCGCGTGATCCTGACCGGCGCCGGCAGCTCCTGCTATGTGGGCGAGATCGTCGCCGATGAATTGAACGCCGCCTGGCCCGCGCAAGTGCGCGCCGTGGCGAGCACCAGCTTGTTGACCCACCCGGAGCTGTATCTCGATCCGGATGCCCCGACCCTGCTGGTCTCGTTCGCCCGCAGCGGCAGCAGCCCGGAAAGCCTGGCTGCAGTGGAACTGGTGCGCGACATGGTGGCCGACGCACGCTTCCTGAATATCACCTGCAATCCGCAAGGCCAGTTGGCGCGCAAGGGAGACACCGACGCGCGCACATTCAACCTGCTGATGCCTGCCGCAAGCTGCGACCGCGGCTTCGCCATGACCAGCAGCTTCACCTGCATGCTGTTGGCCGCCCTGTGCGTACTGGGCAAGGGCGAATGGCAGGAACGCCTGGCAGCGCTGGCGCAAGCCGGCAGCGCCGCACTGCGCGACTGGGCCGCGCCGGTGGCCGCACTGGGCGCGCGAGCGGTGGAGCGCGTCGTGTACCTGGGCAGCGGCCCGCTGGAAGCGCTGGCCAAGGAATCGGCGCTGAAGATCCTGGAGCTGACCGGCGGCCGCGTGCTCGCCATGTCGAACACTGCGCTTGGCTTCCGCCACGGCCCGAAATCGGCGTTGAACCGGCAATCGCTGGTGGTGCTGTTCCACAGCAGCAAAGCGCTGTCGCGCCGCTACGAAGAAGACCTGCTGCAAGAGCTGCGCCGCGATGGCGTGGCCGGCTCGGTGGTCACCGTCGGCACCGATGCCGATATTTCGGTTGCCGCCCCCGTGCTGCCGGACGCCTGGCTGGCCCCTCTGTGGCTGCTGATGGCGCAGCAATACGCCCTGCACCGATCGGCTGCGCTGGGCCTCACACCCGACAATCCCTTCGCCGACGGCACCGTCAACCGGGTCGTGCAGGGCGTCACCATTTACCGCCATGACCAGTTCTGAGCAAACCGGCTACCACGGCATCGACATCGGCGGCACCAAGATCGAACTGGTGTCGTGGCTCGATGCCGGCGCAGAGCTGCAGGAAGTGTTCCGCGAACGCATTGCGACGCCCGGTACCGACTTCAATGAATTCGTCGCTGCGATCGCCGGCCTGGTTGCGCGCGGCGACGCGGCGCTCGGGCCGCAGGCATCTCCCGCAGCAGTCGGCATCGGCCTGCCCGGCGTGATCGACAGCGCCAGCGGGCGCCAGCTCAGCTCCAATGTGCCGGCCCTGAATGGCCGCCTGGTCGCCGCCGCGCTGCAGGATGCACTGGCGCGGCCGGTCATCATCGGCAACGACTGCCAGTGCTTCGCCCTGTCGGAAGCGCAAGGCGGCGCCGCAGCCGGCCTGCCTTCCATGTTCGGCGCCATCATCGGCACCGGCGCTGGAGGCGGCTACTGCGTTGAAGGACGCCTGCTGCGCGGCTTCAATGCCATCGCCGGCGAATGGGGCCACTGGACTGTGCCGGCGCCGCTGCTGGACCGCTACCAACTGCCGGTGCTCGACTGCCCTTGCGGCAAAAAGGGCTGCCTGGAACGCTATGTCTCCGGTCCCGGCCTGTCGAAGCTGCACGCCCACCTTGGCGGCGACGCTGCCGAGCCGTTGGCCATTGTCGCGCGCGCCAACCACGGCGACGCCCTGGCCGCGCAGGCATTGGCGATCCACCTCGACTTGCTGGGCCATGCGCTGGCCGGCCTGGTGCTGGCCTACGATCCGCACGCCATCGTGCTGGGCGGCGGGCTGTCCAAGCTGACGCACCTGTACCAGCAACTGCCGGCCGCCATGCGCCGCCACCTGTTCCGCGGCGTGCAAACGCCACCGGTGCTGCCGCCACGCTTCGGCGATGCCGGCGGTGCGCGCGGCGCCGCCCTGCTGGCGCGCCAACAAACCAAGTAAGACGACCATGAACCTGCCTGCCCAACATTCCCCAGTCCTGCAAATCGTCCAGGCGCACCGCGCCGGCGAAGCGGTCGGCCTGTACAGCGTTTGCTGCAGCCACCCCACGGTGCTGCGCGCCGCCATGCAGGTGGCCGCGCAATACGGCACGCCGCTGCTGGTGGAAGCCACCTCCAACCAGGTGGACCAGTTTGGCGGCTACACCGGCATGCGCCCGGCCGAGTTCCACGACTACGTGCATCGCCTGGCGCAGGAACAAGGCTTCCCGGCCGATCGCCTGGTGCTGGGCGGCGACCACCTCGGCCCTAACGCTTGGCAATCGCAGGACGCCGCCGCCGCGATGGCGCACGCCGAAGTGCTGATCGATGCCTACGTGTCGGCCGGTTTCCACAAGATCCACCTCGATTGCAGCATGCGCTGCGCCGACGACGAACCGGTGCTGAGCGACGAGACTGTCGCCGCGCGCGCGGTGCGCCTGGCTGCCATCGCCGAGCAGGCGGCGGCGCGCGCCGGCCTGCCGCCGCCGGTCTATGTGATCGGCACCGAGGTGCCGGTGCCGGGCGGCGAAGCCTCGCTGGAGCAGGCCCTTGCCGTCACCGCACCGCAGGCTGCCGCACGCACGCTGGAAGTGCACCGCCGCGCTTTCGCCGAGGCCGGCCTGGGCCATGCGTGGCAGCGCGTCATCGCCATGGTGGTGCAGCCGGGCGTCGATTTTGACCAGGCCAACGTGCAGCACTACAGCGCGGCGGCGGCCGTGGAATTATCGGGCTTCGTGGCCGGCCAGCCTGGCCTGGTGTTCGAAGCCCACTCCACCGACTACCAGCGCGAATCGGGCCTGCACGAAATGGTGCGCGACCACTACGCCATCCTCAAGGTCGGCCCGGCCGCCACCTTCGCCTTGCGTGAAGGCTTGCTGGCGCTATGCCTGATCGAAGAAGCCCTGCTGGGCCAGCAACAGACATCGCGCCTGATGGAGGTGCTGGACGAAGTCATGCTGGCCAAGCCGGGGCACTGGCAAAAGCATTACCTGGGCAGCGCCGCAGAGCAGCGCCTGATGCGCCGCTATGGCCTGTCGGATCGCTGCCGCTATTACTGGGGCGAGCCGGAAGTGGCCGCCGCTGTCAGCCGCTTGTTCGCCAACCTGGCCGGGCGCAGCATTCCGCTGCCTTTGCTGAGCCAATACCTGCCGCAGCAATTCCCGGCCGTGCTGCAGGGCGAGCTGGCCGCCGAGCCGCAAGCCCTGCTGGAACACAAGATCGGCCGCCTGCTGGCGCAGTATGCGCGCGCCTGCAGCGCCAACGCCGCAGCCGAGGACATGGCCGCCGCCATCTGTTAAGCTCGACGTTTTGACACCCAGCCACAGAAGACATGCGAAATACCAGCCAACGCCGCGAAACCATCCTGCAGGCGATCGTACAACATGGTTCGGTCCAGGTAGCCGACCTGGTGGACAAGCTTGGCGTCTCCGCCGTCACCATCCGCAGCGACCTCAGTGTGCTCGAATCCCAAGGCCTGGTACAGCGCAGCCACGGCGGCGCCCTGCTGGCGCGCACCCCGCCGACCGAACACACCATCCGCCAGAAGGACTCCCTGAACCAGGCGCAGAAAGAACAGATCGGCCTGCTGGCCGCGCGCATGGTGCAGCCGGGCGACAACGTGATCATCGACTCCGGCACCACCACCATCTCGCTGGCGCGCCACCTGCGCGACGCCAACGACGTGACGGTGCTGACCAATGGCCTGAACATTGCGTGGGAACTGGCCGATGCGCCGGGCGTGGACCTGATCCTGACCGGCGGCCGCCTGCGCAAGCAATCGCTGTCGCTGCAGGGCGCGCAGGCCGAAGCCTGCCTGTCCGCCTATAACTTCGACAAAGTGTTCCTCGGCGTCGACGGCTTTGACCTGCAGTTCGGCATCACCACCCACCACGAGGCCGAAGCAAACCTGAATCACAAGATGGTGGAGCGCGCCAAAAAGGTCATCGTGCTGACCGACGCTTCCAAGTTCGGCCGCGTGTCGCTGCACCGCATCGTGCAACTGGACCGCGTGCACACCGTCATCACCGACGCCAGCATCAGCGCCGAGTACCGCGAAGGGCTGGACAAGCGCGGCATTGAAGTGATCATCGCGGAATGACAATGCTGCAAGGTCGCATCCTCACTCCCGGCGGCTGGATCAACGGCAGTATCGCCTTCGACCAGCGCATCGCCGGCATTACCGAAGGCCCTGTCGGCGAAGGCTTGACCATCATCCCCGGCTTTGTCGACCTGCACGTGCACGGCGCTTCCGGCGTCGACATCATGGAAGGCGGCGACGCCGGCGCCGTGGTGGCACGCAGCCACGCGCGGCACGGCACCACCGCGCTGCTCGGCACCACGCTGACCGCCAAAGAGGATTCGATCCGCCACGCGCTGCAAGGCCTGGCCGGCGTCATCGCGCAGCGCCCGCGGCACGGCGCGCGCATGCTGGGCGTGCACCTGGAAGGCCCGTTCCTGAACCGCCGCCGCCTGGGCGCCCAGCCGCCCGACGTGGTGACCGGCAGCCGCGCCCTGGTGGAGAGCTACCACGCCATCGCGCCGATCCGCGTGCTGACCATGGCGCCCGAGGTGACGGGCCACCTGGAACTGATCCCGCACCTGAAGGACATGGGTATCCGCGTCCAGATCGGCCACAGCGCCGGCAGCTACGACGACGGCGTGGCAGCCATGCGCGCCGGCGCCGCCGGCTTCACCCACCTGTTCAACGGCATGAGCGGCATGAGCCACAAGGAACCGGGCATGGTGGACGTGGCCATGGCGCACGCCGAATATGCCGAAATCATCCCCGACCTGCTGCACGTTCACCCGGGCGCCATGCGCGCGGCGCTGCGCGCCATTCCGCGCCTGTACGGCGTGACCGACGCCACTTCCGCCACCGGCATGCCGGACGGCGAATACGCGCTCGGCACCCAGCGCGTGTTCAAGTGCATGGGCTGCGTGCGCCTCGCCACCGGTTCGCTGGCCGGCTCCGTATTGACCATGGACCAGGCGCTGCGCAACTTCGTCAGCCTGGGCATGGAAGTGGCGGAAGCTTCGCAGCGCCTGTCGCTGTTCCCTGCCGATTACCTGGGCGAGTCGCAGCGCGGCCGCCTGGCGCCGGGGGCTTGGGCCGACATCGTCGTGCTGGACCAGTCTCTACACCCCGTGGCCGTCTTCGTTGAAGGCGAGGCCATTCCACTCTCATAAAAATACCAGGAGATCCGATGCAGGCCTTATCCATGCGCTATTTATTGTTTATCGCCGGGATGGGCGGCCTGCTTTACGGGATCGACGTCGGCATCATTGCCGGCGCCCTGCCTTACCTTGAATCCACCGCTTCCGTCGCGTGGAAGCTGAGCGCGCAGCAACTGAGCTTCATTGTCGCTGCCGTGCTGCTTGGCTCCGTGCTGTCGTCCCTGTTCGCCGGCGCCATTGCCGACGCCATCGGCCGACGCTGGGCGATGGTGCTGGCCGGCGCCCTGTTCACCGTCAGCATTCCCCTGATCGCGCTGTCGGACGGCTACACCCCGCTGTTGCTGGGGCGCCTGCTGCAAGGCATCAGCGGCGGCTTGATTGGCGTGGTGGTGCCTTTATACCTGGCCGAATGCCTGCGCGCCGAGCAGCGCGGCCGCGGCGCCGCCCTGTTCCAGCTCCTGCTGACCATCGGCCTGGTGGCGGCGGCTGTGATCGGACTGGTGCAGGCGCAAAACGTGGAAGGCGCCACGCAAGCCGCGCAGGCCTTGCCCGAGGCCGCGCGCGCCGCCGCAGTCTTCGACGCCAAGGACCACGCCTGGCGCAGCATCTTCTGGATGTGCCTTGCGCCGGGACTGGTATTCACTTTCGGCAGCGTGCTGCTGGCTGAATCGCCGCGCTGGCTGGTGCAGCGTGGCCGCATCGAACCAGCCCGCGCTGCGCTGCTGCGCACCCGTGCCGCCGACGAAGCCGAGGCCGAACTGCGCGATATGCGGGCCGCTGCCGGCCTTGCCATGCGCGCCACCGTTTCCGGCGAACCCACCGAAGGCGATATCGCCGCGGCGCGCGGCGTGGTGGCCGGGCGCGGCCCCGTCTCCATCGTTCGCCACGCATCCGCTGGCGCCATGGCCGCCGACGACCGCCTGCTGAGCCGCCGCTACATGTTGCCCTTCCTCCTGGCCTGCCTGGTATTGGCCTGCACGCAGGCCACCGGCATCAACTCGGTGCTGGCCTACGTGGTCAACATCCTGAACCAGGCCGGCCTGCCGGGCGCCACCGCCAACGCGGCCGACGTCGGCCTCAAGCTGCTGAACGCCATCATGACGGTGGTGGCCGTGCTGCTGGTCGACCGCAAGGGCCGCAAATTCCTGCTGATGCTGGGCAGCGGCGGCATCGTGATCGCCCTGCTCGCCGCCGGCCTGCTGTTCCGCGGCGTGGAGAGCGAACAGCGCGACGTGAGCGCCGCCGTGGCCGCGCAAGCCAAACACGATACCCTGTCCTTGCGCCTTGACGCAAAAACCCTGAAGGCGCTTGGCGCATCGGCCGGCAGCGATGCAACGCCGCAGTTGCTGACCGTGTCCTACTCCTACGGCCCGTTTACCAACGTGCAAACACGCCGCAGCGACGACCCCGCCCTGGCGCCGATGGTGCTGTCGCGCGACGACACCGTGCAGCCGGACAGCGTGATCGGCGCCTTCTTCCGCCGCTTGCACCTGAACCCGTTCGCCGACCCGGCGGAAGGCCGCAACGCCCCGCTGAAAATCGAACAGGCGCAAATCGGCGCCCTGCCTTCGGTGGCGCATGGCTGGCATGTGACGCTGGCGATCTGCCTGTTCGTAGCCAGCTTCGCTGTTGGTCCCGGCGTGTGCGTGTGGCTCGCGCTGTCGGAACTGATGCCGACCCGCATCCGCTCCAACGGCATGAGCATTGCGCTGCTGGTCAACCAGTTCGTCTCCACCACGATTGCGGCCGTATTCCTGCCGACCGTCGGCCGGCATGGCTACGCCGCGATGTTCTTCTTCTGGGCCGGATGCACGGTGGTGTACTTCCTCGCAGCCGCCTTCCTGCTGCCGGAAACGAAAGGGAAGACGCTGGAGGAGATTGAAGCGCACTTCGCGCGCTAGCGCAGTGGCTGGATGCTTCCGCCGGCGATCGCGGCGGAAGCGGGAGTGAAAGCGCGAGCGGAAAAGTTACGGCTTGCCGTAGTTGGTCGAACGCGGGCCGTACAGGATGCCGTTGCCGCCACCGACCGACATCAGGCGGCCGCTGGCCACGCCTGCGATCGGGTAGGCTGCGTCGGTGCTGGTGTTGATGATCTGCTTGACCGCAGCCGCCACCAGGGCGCCAATCAGGCCGCCACCGGCATTGTTATTGTTTTGCTCCGCGCTGGAAGCGCTGGCCCTGCCGCTCCACAGCAGCGTGCCGGTTTTCAAATCCACCAGCTTGGCTTCCGCCGCCACCACCACTTCGCTGTTCAGCAGCGTGTAGACGGCGCCGTACTTGGACACGGTCACGTACAGGCCGGCATCGGCGCCAAAGATCTCGTGCAGCTTCTGCACGCTGACGTTGTGGACGTCGGCAGCGTTGGCCAGGCCGTTCTGCTTGAAGGTCTCATCCACCGCGGCCACCGGCAGCACATAGTAGCCGGCTTCGGCCAGCGGATAGCTCAGTTGCGACAGCATGCCGTAAGTCGCTTTGACTTCCGGCGAGTTGTTCAGCGGCGGCAGCACCACGATCGACTTCGGCTGGGCTGCCTTGAACGCGGTGTAGTCGTAGGGCTGTGCTGGGTGGTGGGCGCACCCCACGAAGAACAGCGCTGGCAGCAGGCACGCCGCCAGTTTCATGCATTTCTTGATCATTGAACGGCTTTCTTCGTATTCTTCAGCAAAAAGTCCATATACGCGGCGGATTCAGGGAACAGCATCTTCTCTGCCTCGAACTCGGCTGCCATCTGTTCCGGCTTGCCGGTCACCGAGTACAGCAGGCCCAGGTGGGCGTGATAACCAGGCGGCGGGATCATGCCTTGGGCGTTGATCTTCTGCAGGTCCTTTTCCAGCACCGCGATCTGCGCCTCCGGGCTCTCGCCCTTGAAGTACTGGTAAACCTGCGGCTGGTAGCTCTCCCACTGGTAGATCGTCGGCTGCCGGTGCTGGCAGCCGACCAGCGCTACGGCAACGCCGCAGGCCAGGGCAAGGCGGCGCATCATTGGCGCGCCTGGCGATTGAATGCGCCGGCTTCCATGCCGCCCACCAGCTTTTCCACCGCTTCGCGCATGGCCAGGTCCAGCACCTTGCCGTTCAGGGTCGAGTCGTAGCTGGCGGTGCCGCCAAAGCCCAGCACTTCGCGGTTGGACAGGCTGTATTCGCCTGCGCCGGCGGCGGAGTACACCACTTCCGAGGTAGCGATGTTGACCACGTTCAGGGTGACCTTGGCGTATGCCACCTGGGTCTTGCCGCGGCCTGCGATGCCGAACAACTGGTGGTCGCCCACTTCCTTGCGGCCGAATTCGGTGACGTCGCCGGTGACCACGAAGTCGGCGCCCTTGATGTTCTGGCCCTGCTTCTTGAACGCCGCTTCCTGCTGCAGTTCCTGCATATTGTCGCGGTCCAGCACATTGAAGCGGTTGGTCTGCTGCAGGTGCGAGATCAGGATGGTCTTGGCCTGGCTGCCGAGGCGGTCCACGCCGTCGGAGAACACGCCACGCATGAAGGAGGAGCGGTTGTCGAACTTGCCGACCGCCACCAGGGTGCGCGGGCCAGTGTAAGGACGCGCTGCGCTAGCGACTTTTTCCACCTGGATAGCCTGGTGGCTTTCGGTTGCGCAGCCAGCCAGGGCCGCGGCAGCGATGACGGATGCCAGAATCTTTTTCATATCAATAAGTTAATGAAGTTTTAATTTATGTATTATATAGTTCCTTCCGGCAATGCACAAATTTCGTTGCCAAAAAAGCCAGATATGACGAGCCGCGCGACAGACGTTGCACGCTGTTGGCAATTAGGTCACTATGGCGCTGCATCTGCAGCGCTGCGCGCACCGTGTCGATGTGGATTACGGTTGCGCAGCGGCGATCCACATCCCCAACGATCACATTAATGAATATTTCCGCCCTGCTGCTTACCACTGTCCTCGCCGCCTCGCCCAGCGATGGCATGTTTGAACCGGGCCTGGTGTCCGACAACGGCGCGTTCGGCTTGACGCTGTCGCCCGATGGCCGGCACGCACTGTGGGTGCAATCGGGCGGCGCGCGGACCAGGCTGGTGATCGTGGAAGCGCATAAGGTGGACGGCAAGTGGCAGAAGCCGGCACCGGTGCCATTCTCCGCCACCGACGGCTCGCGCGACATCGATCCGGCCTTCGCGCCGGACGGCAAATCGATCATCTTCCAGTCCAACCGCCCGGTGCCGGACCAGCCCGCCCGCAAAGGCTTCGACATCTACTCGGTAGCGCTGCAGGATGGCCGCTGGGGGCCGCTGCAGCACCTCGGCCACGACATCAACAGCGACGACTCCGAATCGTCCGGCTCGATTGCCGCGGACGGCACGATTTACTTCATGAAGAACGGTGCCGAAGGCAAATCGGACTTGTGGCGCTCGCGCCGCGTTGACGGCAAGTACGGCGCGCCCGAACGCCTGCCCGAACCGGTCAACACCGGCCCCTGGCGCGAATCGAATCCCTTCATCGCCGCCGACCAGAGCTACCTGCTGTACTTCTCCGACGTGCCGGGCGGCGCGGGCGACATGGACCTTTACATCAGCTTCAACGGCAAGCACGGTTGGAGTGTCCCGAAAAATATCGGCGCGCCATTCAACACCGCGCAAGCCGAATTCACGCCCTTCGTACACGACAACCGCCTCTACCTGGCGCGCCAGGCCAAGGACGGCGAGCGCTTCATCGAGAACATCTACTCCTATCCCTTCGACCAGGGCAGTTACCGTTAAACAGGACGCTGCCGACGCCGGGCTAAAAATAATTTGTGCATCGCACAAAACCTGTGATATACTGCGTTCCGTGGTGAGGGCACTCGAGAACTTCACCCTGTAGCACCAAACATTGGTCACAGGCCGGCACCTTGCAGATAGCATTGGCTGACCGCTTCGCACCGTGCAGATAGCACGGGCTGTAGCAGCGATTGAAATATTGGCATTACATTGAAACGAAGCCCGCAACAACGCGGGCTTTTTTTTCGCCCCTCGCCCTCCCAATCGCAAAGGAAAACACCATGGCAAAAGAAGAACTCATCGAAATGAATGGCGTGGTCACCGAGATCCTGCCGGAGCAACGCTTCCGCGTCGACCTGGACAATGGTCACAAGCTGATCGCGTATACCGGTGGCCGCATGAAGAAAAACTTCATCCGCATCATCGCCGGCGACAAGGTCACGCTGGAACTGTCCCCGTACGACCTGAACAAAGGCCGCATCGTCTTCCGCCACATCGAACAACGCGGCGCCCCCGGCCCACGTCCACAACAGCGCCGCCGCTAGGATCGACGGGCCTGGCGCCTAACGATTAAGTGTGTCGAACGCCTCGTTGAACCAGCCGATGACCATTTTCACTGCCGGGTCCTGGGCCAGCTGGCGTTCGACCTCCCGGCTGTATGCCAGCACTTGCTGGAAATAGGCGAGCTGGGCCTCCCTGTCGGCCTGGGGCGACGGGAACAGCAAGTCGCGGCCCTGCCTCAGCAAGGAGGCCGATTGCGCCGGTCCCGAGCTAATGAGCTGCTCGACTTTTCTCAGCCATTTCACGCCCGGGCTGAAATAGTCGTGACTGGCGAGCAGCGCTTTCATCAGTTTGGTCACCACGTAAATGCCCAGCATGGCACTCAATCCGGGCGCCCCGCCAATTGCCGCCTGCATATCCTCCAACTCTTTTGCAGCCAGCGAGAATTCGGAAATCATGCGCTTTTGCCGCAGCCGGTCGATCTCGTAATAGCGCTTCCACAGGTCGACCAGGGCAACATTCTGCAGCGCCCAACCGCCGGACAGCCTGCTCAGGAAACGCAGGTGATCCACATTTTCGTTCGAGACTTCATTGCTGTTCTTATTGAGGAGCACCTGCGCCCCGCCTGCCAGGCGGATATCGGGGTTGACCTTGATCTCGAAATTCAACTCGATGCCTTCGACGTATAGGACGGCCCAGTTCGACGTGAAATTCCTGTTCTGATACAGCCATTTCACCGGGTAAGCGCCCAAGGACGAAGCGACGTCGCGCAAGGCCTGGGAAGAATTGATCAGCACCAGCAAATCGACATCGGAAACACTGGTGCCGGTGCGTTCCGGAATCGAACCGCCCAGCACCAGGCCATATTCGGCGCCCGGCACCAGCAAGGCATCGAGCAAAGCCGGCAGGTCAATGCGGGCCTCGCGCAAGGCTGCCGAAAACTCGGCCGGGTTGCCGGCCAGGTACAAGGTGTGCGCTCTCTTCTTTCGTTCGCTGTCAGACATCGGTATCCTGTGTCAAGAGTTGGGGTTGCATTAGTGTCGGGCTGCCCTGCAGGCGGCCGCCGTTCAGTTCGTATGTGGCATCGGTCGCGGCCAGGATCGACAGGCGGTGCGAGACGACAATCGTGGTCCGCTCGCGCAGCAAGGGCATGATCGCATCGACCAGGCGCTCCTCGGTTTCAAGGTCGAGCGCTGAAGTCGCTTCATCGAATATCAGGATCGAGGCTGGCGAAAGCAGCGCGCCGGCGATTGCCAGGCGCTGGACCTGGCCGCCGGACAAGGCCTGCCCGCCAGGCCCGACCACAGTATCGAGGCCTTGCGGCAAGCTGGCCAGCCATGACTCCAGTTGGCAATGCCGAAGCATGCGCAGGATAGCCGCGTCATCGGCTGCGCTCGCCAGCCTGACGTTGTCGCGCAGGGTTCCTGCAAGCAGGCCGGGCTTTTGCGGCACCAGGGCGATGTAGCGCCGCAAGTCGGCCAGCTGGAAGTGCGACAGCGGCAAGCCATTGAGCCTGATTTCCCCGCGGTGCGGACACAGGAAGCCCAGCAGCAGGTCAAGCAAGGTCGACTTGCCGCTGCCGCTGGGACCGCGGATGCCGACCAAGGCGCCGGCCGGGACAGTGAAGGACAAGCCCGCCAGCAGCGGGGCGCCGCCGGGATAGGAGAATGCCAGGCCGCTCACGCAAAGCCAGCCGGCGCCGCTTGGCGCGCCAGCGCCATTGGCGCGGCCGGGGTCCGGCTCGCGCTCCAGCGCGAACACTTCATTGAGCCGGGCCATGGCGGCTCCTACGGAGAAAAAGCCGCCCGGCAGCTGCATCAGGTCCAGCATCGGGTTCAGCATCAGCCACAGGTAGGCAAACATCGTCAGCATCTCCGGCACCGACAAGCCGAAGTAGCAGGCCATGCCGACCGCCGCTACCTGGAACAGGTCGACGCACACATTGAATATCACGATGCTTTTTTGCATGGCGGCCGTGCTGGCGCTGGCAAACTGGCGCGAGGTGTCGCGCGCCGATGCCGCCAGTGCTTCCATGGCGCGGAAATAGGCTTGGCTGCGCGAAGTCACGCGCAGCGTCCTGGCATGCTCGGCGGCATTGGACAAGGCTTGCGTCAATTCTTCCGACGCCTGCATCTCGCGCATTTTCAGCTCGGTAAACTGGCGGCTGGCACGCACCGAGAATACGATAAAGCCGGGATAGATGAGGAAGATCGCGACTGCCAGCCAGGCGTTCAGCCACAGCAGGGCGGCGGCAATGCAGAGCAAGCTGAGCGCTGCGACAAGGGCCCGGCTCAGGGTCGCGCCCAAGAAGTTGCCGATGAGGTCAATGTCGCTGATGCCGCGCGCGGCAATCATGGCGCCGCCGGCGCGTTCCAGCGCATGCAGGCGCACATGTTCCAGGTGCCGCATGAAGCCGGTCCGCAACTGGAACACCAGGTCCTTGGACAGCCCCATGAAGGCATCGGCTTGGAAACGGTTGAGGACCAGGACTGCCAGCCGCATTGACAGCAAGGCCAGCAGGCAGGCAGGCAACAGGAGCGCGGCCCAGCCGCCGGCCGGCGCCAGCCATGCCGGCTGCGTCCCCGGGCGCAGCAGCAGCCAGTCGACAAGCTTGGGGATCAGCGCCGGCATCGGCAGGCTGACCAGCCCGACCAGGAAGGCGGCGCCATTTGCCAGCGCCAGGTGGCGCCTGGCACGCACCAGCTGGCGCAGCAAGCCGGGCCAGGACAAGCGCTCAGTCATCAAGCCTCCCGCCGCCATGCGCGTTGGTCCGGTAGGCGATGTGCAAGACATCGATGTCGTCAAGGTGCAATGAATCGGAGAATTGCGGCGCGGCCAGCAGGCGCGGCGCACTGAGCTTGCGGGTCAGGGCAGCAAACAGCGCCACCAGCTCCATGCGGGCGATGGCATTGCCCAGGCAAAAATGCTGGCCCACGCCAAATGCGCGATGGCTGTTGCCGGCATCGGGCACGCGCGCCACATCGAAGGCTTGCGCGTCGGGGCCGAACAAAGCCGCAGAAAAATGCGCCGGCCGGTAACACAGCAAAAGCTTGTCGCCCTTGCCGATCGCCACCCCTTCCAGTTGCGTGTCCGCCATGGCAGTCCGGCGCATGCAGGTAAAGGCCGGCGCATGGCGCAGCATTTCCTCGACCGCGTTGGGCAGCAGTTGCGGCTGCGCCTGTAGGCGCAGCCATTGCGCCGGGTGCCGGATCAGCAGCAACATGCCATGCGCGATGGTGGCACGGGTGCTGGATGTGCCGGCAATCAGCACGAACACCAGCAAGCTGACGATGTCCCCATCGCTCAGCGGCTTGCCGTCGGCCTCGGCCTCCAGCATGGCTGCCATCAGGCTGCCGGGCACGGCTGCACCGCTGCGGCAGCGCTGCAACTGCTGCAAGGCGTACAGGTATAACTCGGAGGCCGCCCGCGCCTTGCCGGCCGGCGTGCCGAACAGCGCTTGCTGCACCAGCGGCGCGAGCGCCAGGTGGTCGTCCGTTGGCAGCCCGAGGATGTGCAGGATGGTCAGGAAGGGCAGCACGCCGGCCACCTGCGCCACGAACTCGCAGCGCTGGCTGCCCAGCAGTGCGTCGACCGTCAGTTGCGCGTAGCGTTCGATGTGAGGCCGGTAGCGCTGGCGTGCCTGCTCGCTGAAATGCCGGGCCAGGATGGCGCGGTGCGCCTTGTGCTGCGGCGGGTCCATATTGATCAACTGACGGCGCAGGATGTGCAGCGCGCTGTCGCCGTACTCTTCCGGCATGGCGCTGCGTGCGGCCGAGGAAAACAGCTGCGGATGGCGCGCAACGTGGTCGATCGCATCGCGTCCCGTGACAATCACGCAGGGCGCGCCGGTAAACGGGTCTTGCGCGCGCTGGACGGGAACGTCGGCCCAGACGGCCCCGATCTCGCGCCACAGATCGGCGCTGCTGCGCGCGCGGCCTTGCAGCGGGCATTCATCCATGGGCCACCTGCGTGTCCAGGAAGGCGGCGCTGGCGCTGGCCAGCCGCTGCTCCACATCGCTGGCAGCCGCCAGCGCCGCAAGCAGCGCGCGCCGGCCTGGCTCGCCCCGCTCCGGCGTCGTGGTGTTCAGCGTGCGCCCCACTTTGTCCCATGCCAGCACGCTGTAGCGATGGCTCAGGCTCAATTGGGAAAAAGCCGCCTGCGGCAAGCGGGCCTCCCAGCAGCCTAGCGCTGCGGCCTGCAGTTTCTTGGCCGCCAGCACGTCGTAAAACTGCCAGCTCAGGAAAGTTTTCAAGTCGGGGGCGCCGCTGCGCTGCAACAGCGCATGCTGGCCAAACAGCTCGGCGCCGGGCTCCTGCACCAGGGCAGTCAGTGCCGGCAAGGCGTCCCCGCACGACAACTGCCTGCCGGCCGGCGTGGCGTGCGCGTGCCGGCAGGCTTGCAACTGCGCCGCCAGGAAATCGCGCAGGTAAGCTTCGCCCGTGTAATAGTCGACTGCCGCGCTGTCGATGCTGATCTCATGGACTTCGGCATAGGCCTCGAAGGCCGGCAGCAAGCCTTGCTTGGCAATGATGCCGACACAGCGGTTTTGCGGATGCGGCCTGTACTGCCGCCGGTCGAGCACGGCCGGGTCTTCCACATAGTAGTACTCCGTTGCGTTCATGCCGACGATCAGGATGAAATGGGAAAAGTGCTTGCGCGCCGGATCGTAGGGCGCATCGAAGCTGCGGAAGTTGAGGAAAAAAGGCAAGCGCTCGCAAAACGTGTCGACCGTCACCGCCTGTCCGGCGCGCAGGCGCGCATCGATCGCATCGAGCGCGGCCGCGCCTTGCAGGCGCTGGCGCTGCAGCGCGAAGTCCTGCACGCAGGGCAACACCGGCATGCCCCGGTAATGGGCCCCCATGAACGAGAGCGAACCGAAATCCCGCAAGTTGCCGTGGCAGTCGCGCACGGCGCACAGCAGGGCCGACTGCATGAACATATTGGCCCAGTTGCGCTGGGCGCCAAACCATGTCTTGCAATGGAAGTACAACTTACTGTTCAGGCAATTCAGCGCGCTTGCCACGGCATCGGCCTGGCCGGCGGCATCGCAGTAGTAGTCAAGTGAGAGGTAATCCATGCGCTGCGGCCGCATTCCTATCATTTTATTAATTGCAAAGACGGTAATTGTTGCATTATGATAATGTAGATCAAGGATACTGAATAGCCCCGCATGCCTGCCATCCGTGCCAGGCCCACTGGAAAGCGCATTGAACCGTCTCTTAGAATTTGCGACGATACTTCGTTCGGATGACTGGCTGATGGCAACGCTGGCGCTCTGCCGCAAGCAGCTGCCGGTGGACGCCTATATCGGCGCCGGCGCCATCCGCAATTGCATCTGGAATCATGTGCACGGCTACCCGCGCGGCCAGGCCGGCGACGTCGACGTGGTGTATTTCGATGCCGCCATGGCGCCCGGCGCCGATGCCGAATTCACGCGCCGCCTGCAGGCGGCCCAGCCCGCGACCCAATGGGAAGTCACCAACCAGGCCCACGTGCACCTGTGGTACCGCGACTATTTCGGACAGGAGGTGGCGCCGCTGGCGACGCTTGCCCAAGCCGTTGCCAGCTGGCCCGACACGGCCACGGCCGTCGCGGTGCGGCTGCGCGACGACGGCCAGTTCGACGTGGTCGCGCCGTTCGGCCTGGACGACCTGTTCGAACTGCAGCTGCGCTGGAACCCGGGCCGCATCAGCCGGGCCGACTTCCTGGCGCGCATCCAGGCCAAGCAGTGGCTGGCACATTGGCCGCGCCTTCGCGTGCTTGCCAATTGACGGCGCCCGGCAAAGCGGTTTCCCTGATCCGCAAGGCGGCCCCGCGGCCGGAGCGGCAATCGCTGGGCGCGCGGCGCCAGACGCTGTGCGATGCGCTGGCGCTGGCAGGGCTGGACGGCGACACGGGAGCGCTGGCCGACCGCCTGCTGCAACTGCAGCTGGCACCGCCTGCCATGGCGCAGGCGCTGCGCCAGGCGCTGGGCGAGCGCGTGCATTGGGTGCACGTCACAGGGACGCTGGAGGACCGCCTGCTGCTGCTGGCCACCGCCGCGCACGGCGGCATCGCGTGTTCGCTGGGTGCGCCGCTGGCGGCGCTGTCGGCCCCGCCTGGCAGTCCCTTGCTGCAGCTGGAACACTTGCTGAGCCCCTGCCTTGCCCGGTTTTCCTGCAGCCAGCGCCAGCAGCACCGGCTGGGCTTTCCGCAGGTGGCCCTGGTGGCGCTCTACCACCCTGAGCAGTTCCCCTTGCCGCGCTTCCCGCTGGGCATCTCCGATATGGCCAGGGCGCTGCGCAAGCAAAAGCTGGGCACCGTTTCCCTGCACGATATGCAGTTCGGCCATTCGGCGCCCGCCATCGTGGCCGCGCTGCTGCGCGAGCGGCCCGACATCATCGGCATCTCGATCACGTTTGGCCAGCATGACCTGCTCGAACAGATCCTGGCCGGACTGGCCGCCGAACCGGCCTACCAGCCGCTGCTGGTGCTCGGCGGCAGCCTCGCTGCGCTCAACTACGACATGCTGTTGCGCACGCTGCCCGTGCACTTCGTCGCCACCGGCCCGGGCGAGCGCACCATGCAGGACGTGGTGGCGCACTGGCACGGCGACCTGGCGCGCGACGAGATTGTCGACGTAGCCTACCTGGAGCAGGCGGCGGTGCGGCGCACGCGCCGCATCAACAACCGCCAGTACGACGACATCCATCCCGAACTCGACCTGCTCGAAGCCACCCTGGCGCATGGCGGCGTGATGCAGCTCGAATCGAGCCGCGGCTGCAGTTACGCCTGCTCCTTCTGCCCGCGCGAACACAAGGGCATCTGGTCGGGCGACGATGCGGCCGCCATTGCCAGCCTGCTGCCCGAGATCGACGCGGTCTACCGCAAGTTTCCCGAGGTCGACCGGCGCATTTTCCTGGTCGACGAAGAGTTCGTCGGCTATGCGATGGAAGAGCAGGCCCAGCAGCGCTGCCTGCGGTTCGGGCAGGCGCTGCGCGCGCACGGCTTCCGCTACGAAACCAGTTCGCGCGTGGACCAGGTCTGCCGCCCGTCCAAGGACGCGGCCTGGCATGCCAACCGCATGCGTTTCTGGACCGGCCTGCGCCAGGCCGGGCTCGATCGCTGCCTGTTCGGCGTGGAATCCGGGGTCGACTCCATCCTGCAGCGCTTCAACAAGAAGACCACGGCGGCGCAAAACGTGCTGGCTTTGCGCATCCTGACCTCGCTGGCACTGCCGATCCGCTGCACTTACATCACGTTCGATCCACTGATGAGTTTTGCCGAATTGCTTGCCACCTTTGCCTTCCTCGGGCGGCGCGACGTGCTGATGCAACCTTCGTCCCTGCCATACGAGCAGCTGTTCCAGCGCCTCAGCGACCCCGCCCATGTGGCGCAGCACCAGGCCGGCGTGCCGTTCTACCGCATGGTCTCCTACATGCTGGTGAGCATGGAGGGCCTGATCGGCTCCCCCTACCTGCAGATGGCGGAACAGGCCGGGCTGGCGCACGCGCTGAATCCCCTGATGGGCCGGCGCGAGCTGGCGTTCCGCGATGCGCGCGTGGGCGCCATCAGCCAGGCTTGCCAGCTGTGGGTGGACCGCAACTTCAGCCTGGATTATCTGTTAAAGAGCATTGAAAAAGTCGCCGACAGCAATGCGCGTCAGCAGGTGCGCCAACTGCGCCTGCTGCTCAAGGATGCCGCCTATGAATTGCTGGCGCTATGCCTGGCGGCGTTCGAGCCGCCGGTGCTGCAGCAAGTGCCGCGCTGGCAGGTGCTGCAGCCGACCGCCTTGCCGGCGGCGCCCCTGGCCGGCAGCGCCGCCACTGCGCCGCTGCTGCAAGCGATCCTCGAGCAAGCCTTTGCCGACCTGCTGCCCGCCGTGCAGGCCAGCTGCCAGGCGCTCTACGGCAGCATTCCTGCCCGCTTCCAACAACCAATCCGGGAACAACTCCAACAATGGTCATCGAGAAACGAGTGGCGTTTAATCAACGGCCAGTGATGGCCGGCGCCGTCGCCGACATGGCGCCGATCGACATCAAGCTCGAATTGCTGTCGTTCGGCGTGCGCCTGACGCCGTCGCTGCTGGCCAACTATGGCCGGCCCTACCTGCAAAAGCGGCGCGCCTACGGCAATCCGGACCCGGTGGCCCTGCGTACGGCCAGCATTCCGCAGGAACTTTACCTGGGCGGCGGCGCCCTGGTCTGCGCGGTCAATGTGCGCCTCGATTCGCCGTGGACGCTCGATTATGCCGATGGCCAGTTTTTCCTGCGCTGTGCCGGGCGCCAGGGCACGGCCGCGGTGGGCTTCCCACTGCATCCGCGCTACTACGACCAGCGCGCCGACGACGGCTTCAGCGTGGCCGAGCTGGCCACCCTGTATGGCGGCGCGGCCCTGGGCATCTTCGTGTACGGCGATTGTGCGCTGGTCACGGCCGGCAAGGCTTGCCACTACTGCTCGATCGAACCGAACCGCAGCAAGTCCTCCGGTTTCCAGAGCGTGATTGCGCCCGACGACGTCTACCGCGCCATCGTCACCGCATTGGCGCTGGACGATGGCAGCATCACCCAGGTCATGCTCAACGGCGGCAACTTCCCCGACCTCGACCGCAACTTCGCGTTCTACCTGCGCATTGCGCAAGCGGCGCGGCGGGCGGTCGACGCCTCGGGCAAGGCGCTGCCGATCCACCTGATCGCCTTCCCGCCCAGGAACCGCGCCCTGCTGCGCGAACTCGCCGGCCTGGGCGTGGAAGTGGCCTTCAATACCGAAGTCTACGACCCGCAGCTGTTTGCGCGCTACTGTCCCGGCAAGCATGCCGACGGCGGCCAGCGGCTGCTGTTTGACGCGATCGAGGAAAGCGCCAGCGTGCTGGGGGCAGGGCGCGTCTATTCGATCTTTGTCGGTGGCCTGGAACCCCTGCCCAGCCTGCGCGCCGGGCTGGCGCATGTGGCCCGCCTGGGCGGCACCCCGGTCATCAACGTCTTCCATGCCGACCCGGAAACCCCGCTGGCACAGTTTCCTGTCGCCGCCCCGGCGGCCATCCACCAGATGGGTTGGGCGCTGCAGGAGACCTACCAACAGTTCGGCATCAGCCAGCCGTTCTATGACAATTGCGGGCGCAACTCGCTGGACTCGGAAGCCCACCGGCGCCTGTTCCAGCGTGCGCCCTGAGGCCGGCCGCCGGCGACTTTTCCAGACTCAGGACACACTATGCATAACGGCTTTATCGTATTCGAAGGCGTCGACGGCGCCGGCAAGTCCACCGTGGCGCAACTGGTGGCGCAGGCGCTGCAGCAGGACGACCCGGGCGCGTGCTACTGGGACAAGCGCGCCACGCACTTCGACAGCCAGTTCGCGCGCCAGCAAATGGAAACCATCAAGGCGGCGCTGTGGGACTACCAGAAGGATGCCAATATCCTCGAGCTGGGCAATATGCACTGGCTATCGCTGATGTGCTCCTGGTTCAGCGCGATCGACGAGCTGGTGGTCAAACCGGCCAGGGCGCAGCAGCGCACGCTGGTGATGGATAACTGGCATTACAAATTCTCCTCGCGTTTCCTGCTGAAGGACGACTTCGACCCGGCCCTGGTGCGCATGATGTTTTCCCAACTGACCAGGCCTGACCGGATCGTGTTTTTGCAGGTCGACCCGGCCACGGCTGCCGAGCGCAAGGGCGGGGTGTTCCAGCCTTCCGAATGCGGGGTGCTGGCGGCGCCGCACCTGGCCGGGCGCGCCAGCTTCATGGCCTACCAGGCGGCGGTGCAGCAGCAGTTGCTGGCGGTGTGCGACAGCGCCCAGACCCTGCTGGTCGACGCCAGCGAGGGCAGCGCCGAACACGTTGCCGCCGCCGTGCTGGCGCAACTGCGCGCCTGAAGGCCGGGCCCATGGACCTGTCTCGCACGCCCGCCGGCGCAGCCACTGTGATCGATGACAGCCTGTCGCTGCATGCCATGCTGCTGCGCCAGGTAGCCGCCCGGCCGCAGGCGCTGGCCGTGCAATGCGGCAGCGAACGGCTCAGCTACGCGGCGCTGCACCGCCAGCAGCAGGCCCTGGCGGCGCTGCTGCAACGGCATCGGCTCGGCGCCGGCGCCGTGGTCGGCATTTACCTGGAACGCGGCAACGCACTGCTGGCCGCCATCCTGGCCGTCAATAGCGTGGGCGCCGCCTTCCTGCTGCTCGACCCGGCCACGCCGACCGAGCGCCTGGCCCGCATGGTCGAACAGTCCGGCCTGCGCTACGTGCTGACCCAGGCCGCCATGCCCGGCCTGCCGGGGGCGCCGGCCGCCACCCGGATTCACCTCGACGATGGAGACGGCGCCGCGCCGCCGCTGCCGCGCCCGGCGTCGGCGCAGGCACCGTGCTACCTGATGTTCACTTCCGGCTCGAGCGGCCTGCCCAAGGGCGTGCAGCTTGGCTGCGGCGGCCTGTCGCACCTGCTGCAGGCGATGGCCGGTGCGCTGGCGCTGCAAGCGGACGACAATGTGCTGGTGCTGTCCTCGCTGGGCTTTGACATTGCCTTGCTGGAATTGCTGATGCCGCTGGTGTGCGGCGCTTGCGCGACCATCGTGCCGCAAGCGGCGCTGGGCGACAGTGCCGCCATCCGCAGCCTGATCGATACGGCCGCCGTCAGCGTGGTGCAGGCCACCCCGTCCAGCTTCCAGTGGCTGGCGGCCGGCAGCTGGCGGCCGCGGCGGCGCCTGCAGCTGCTGTGCGGCGGCGAAGTGCTGCCGCCCGGCCTGCTCAAGCACTTGCTGCAGCTGGGCGAGCGGGTCTGGCACGCCTATGGGCCGACCGAGACCACCATCTGGTCGCTGCTGCAGCCGATCAGCGATCCGGCCACGCCCGTCCTGCTTGGCGCGCCCATCGGCCGCACGCAGCTGCGCGTACTCGACGCCGCACTGCGCCCGGTGGCGCCCGGCGACACGGGCGAACTCTACCTGGGCGGGCCGGGCCTGGCCCTGGGCTACCTGTCCGGCGAGCGGCAGCGCTTTGTGACGCTCGAGGGCGGCGTGTTCTACCGGACGGGCGACCGCGTGCGCCGGGGCAGCCAGGGGCTGGAATTTGTCGGCCGCAGCGACCGCCAGGTGAAGATCCGCGGTCACCGCCTAGAGCTCGATGAAGTGGAAGCGCTGCTGCGCAGCCACCCGCTGGTGGCGGCGGCGGCCGTGACGGCGGAATGGAGCGCCGGCCACTGCAGCGCCACCCTGGCGTACCTGGTGCTCCATGGCCTGGACGGCGGCCTGCCGGATGCGTTGACCGCGCTGGCGATCGACGAGCTCAAGCGCTGGTTGGGCCAGCGCCTGCCGCGCGCCGCCCTGCCGCGCCATTACCGCGTGCTGGCCAGCCTGCCGCTGACGGCCAGCGGCAAGACCGCTTACGCGGCGCTGCCGGCCGCCGCGGCGCCCTGTGCCGCCGCACCCGCACCGCCGCCGGGCGCCCTGGAACGCCGCCTGCTGGCGCTCTGGCAGCGATTGCTCAAGCTCGAACAGCTGGGCCTTGAGGACGACTTCTTTGCCATCGGTGGCGACTCGCTGCTGGCGGCCATGCTGGCCTTTGAAGTGCAGCAGGCGTTCGGCATCGAGTTCTCCATCGCGACCGTGCTGGAAAACAGTTCGCTGCGGGGCATGGCCGCCGCGATTGCCAGGGCCGCCGGGCAGCGCGATGAGTGAGGCTGCGGCGCCGCGCCTGCATCGCAAGGAGCCCATGCCCAGGCGCTTTTTCGCCGAAGTCGTGTGCCTGTCGGCCAATGGCGAATTCCTGGCCGCCGCCCACTTCCGCGACAGCGCCAAGCGCGGCGTGGTGCACCTGTTCCAATGCCGGCAGGGCCATTGGAGCAATGCCGGTGCGCCCTTCGAAGGCAGCCTGCCTGGCCTGTACCTGGGCAATGCGCTGGCCCTGTCGGCCGACGGGCGCACCCTGGCCATCGCCGGCGATGGCAACAAGAAGACCGCCGGCTGCGTAGCGCTGTACCAATTCCGGGACGGGCACTGGCACCCGAAAGGGGCGCCCTTGCGCGGCAAGGCCGCCACCCATTTCGGCAGCAGCGTGGCGCTCAGCGCCGACGGCAATATCGTGGCCATCGGCCAGCGCAGCGCGGCCGGCGGCGGCGCAGTGCATGTGTTCCGCTATGCCGCCGGCAGCTGGCAGCGCCACGGCGCGGTGCTCGGCGCCGCTGCCGCGCAGGGCGATTTCGGCATCGCCGTTTCGCTCTGCAGCACGGGCGAGCGGCTGGCGGTCGGCGCCAATTCCTTCAAGGCCGGCTTGTACGGCTCGGTCAGCGTGTTCCACTATGCCGGCCAGGCCTGGCAACTGCGCGGCGCGCCGATCCGCGGTGGGCTGCAGAGCCACTTCGGCACGGCTGTCAAGCTCTGCGCCGCAGGCGAGACCGTGGCGGTGGGCAGTCCCAGCTGCAGCAACGGACGAGGCAGTGTCCGCGTGTACCGGTTCCGCGCGGGCCATTGGCGTCAGCTGGGCGAGACGCTGGCCGGCGAGCACCCGCAAGCGTTCATGGGCAATGCAGTCGACCTGTCGGAAGACGGGCGCATGCTGGTGGCCGGCAGCGATGGACTGGCCGGCGCTTCCGGTGCCGTCCTGGTCTACCTGTTCGACGGCAGCCGCTGGCAGCGCAGCAGCGTCACCCTGTTCGGCGAGGCCGGCAACAGCTACTTCGGCTTGTCGGTCTCGCTGTCGACCGCCGGCGGCAAGATAGCGTCGGCCAACCTGAATGTACTCAACGACAGCGTGGTGCACCGCTTCACGCTGGCCGATGCCCAGCCGGCGCCGGCTGCGGCGCAGCGGGCGCCGGAACTGCTGGCCGCGCCCTAGCCGGCCCGGCTCGCCTCAGGCCGGCAGCAGCAGGGGCGCAGCGCGCAGTGCGCTCAGTTGCTGCGGCGCGAGGCGGGCGGCGGCGCTGGCGAGATGGCGGGCGGCGGCGGGCTGGCCGCTGCGCTCGGCCAGCGCCAGCCAGCGCCAGGCTTGTTCGGCGTCGGCCGGCGTGCCCTGGCCGCACAAGAGCATCAGGCCGGCATTGAGCTGGGCGCGGCCGTGGCCCTGGCGCGCAGCGGCCAGGTACCAGGACAGCGCTTGCGGGAAGTCGCGCGGCAGGCCCTGGCCGCTGTCGTAGCGCAGGCCGAGCGTGAAGCAGGCCAGCACGTGGCCCTGCCCGGCGGCCTTGCGGTACCAGGCGTGCGCTTGCTGCTGGTCGGGCGCGGGGCCGTCGTCGCGGTCGTGGATCTGGCCCAGCATGAATTGCGCGGCGGCGTACTCTTGTTCGGCGGCGCGGCGGAACCAGGCCAGCGCCTTGCGCGCATCTGGCGCCACGCCCTGCCCGGTTTCATAGCGCAGGCCAAGGTCGAACTGGGCGCGCAAGTGGCCCTGGTCGGCCGCCTTGCGATACCAGAAGATGGCTTCCTGCTGGTCGCGCGGCACGCCGAGGCCCTGCTCATGCAACAGCGCCAGGTGGTATTGTGCGGCGGGATGCCCCGTTTCCGAGGCCTTGCGGTACCAGTGCGCTGCCTGGCGGTGATCTTGTGCCACGCCTTGGCCTTGCTCGTAACGTTGACCCAGGTTGTTTTGCGCGCCGGCGTGTCCCAGTTCGGCGGCGCGGCGGTACCACTTCAATGCCTGCGCTTCGTCGCGCGGCACGCCATTGCCGTTGTCGTAGATCAGGCCCAGGTTGAACTGGGAGCTGGCGTGGTCCTGTTCCGCCGCCAGGGTGTACCACTTGATGGCGCGCGCGGCGTCGGGCGGCACGTCCTGTCCTTTGTCGTAGCGTAGCGCGAGGTTGAATTGCGCGGCCGCGTAGCCTTGCTCGGCAGCCTTGCGGAACCAGCCCAGCGCCTGCTTGCCGTCCTGCGCCACGCCTTGTCCGTTGTCGTAGCGCAGGCCAAGGTTGAACTGGGCGCGCGCATACCCCTGGTCGGCGGCCTTGCGGTACCACATGATCGCTTGCTCGAAATCCTGCGGCACGCCTCTGCCGCTGTCGTACATCATGCCCAGGTTGTTCTGCGCGCCGGGGTCGCCCTGCCCGGCGGCCTTGGCGAACCAATAGCGCGCTCTTTCGGTATCGTGCGGCACCCCCCGGCCCTTGGCATACAGCCAGCCCAGGTTGTATTGCGCGGCGGCGTAGCCCTGTTCCGCCGCGAGCTGGTACCAGTGCGCCGCCTCGGCGAAATCGGTGTCGACGCCCTGCCCCTTCTGGAACATCACGCCGAGGTTGTATTGGGCGTGCTCCAGGCCTGCATTGGCGGCTTGGCGATACCAGGCCACGGCCAGCTCATAGCTTTGCGCCACGCCCTGTCCGTTGAAGTACATGAAGCCCAGGCTATGCTGGGCATTGGCCACGCCGCGCTCGGCCAGTTGGCGCACGCGCAGGAATTCGTCGACTTCAGTCGGTGCGTGGCGCTGCATGGACGATCAGGCCTGGCTGGCCAGGCGCAGGCCGGCGGGGGCGGCAAGGGCAGGAGCGTCGGCCTGGTTCTGCGCCGCCAGCACTTCCATGAAGCTGGTCAGCGCAATCGGCCGGTAATACAGGTAGCCCTGCATGGTGGCGCAGCCGTTGGCGGCCAGGTAGCGTGCCTGCACTTCGGTCTCCACCCCTTCCGCCACCAGGTGCAGGCCCAGGCCGCGCGCGATCGAGATGATGGCCAGGATCACCGGATAGTGGCCATGCTCGTCGTGGATTTCCTTGACGAAGCTCTGGTCGATCTTGATGGTGTGGATCGGGAAGCGGTGCAGGTAGGACAGCGAGGAGTAGCCGGTGCCGAAGTCGTCGATGGCGACCGACACGCCCAGCTGGCACAGCTTGTTCAACTGCTCGATGGCGTACTGCGGGTTGCGGATGCAGATGTTCTCCGTGATCTCGACTTCGATCTGCGACGGCGAAATCTGGTAGCGCGCCAGCGCGTTACGCATCTTCTCGAAGAAGTCGCCGCGATCCAGGTATTGCGGCGACAGGTTCAGCGACAGGCGGATATTGTCGGCGCCGGCCGCATTCCACAGCAGCAGGTCGCGGCATAGCGCGCCGATCATCCAGTCCGAAATCGGCAGCATCAGGCCGTTCTCTTCGGCAAACGGCAGGAACTCGCCGGCCGACAGCAGGCCGCGACCTGGATGGTTCCAGCGCATCAGGCCTTCGGCGCCGATGATGCGGCCCGATGCCATGTCGACCTGCGGCTGGTAATACATTTCCAGTTCGTTGTTTTCCAGCGCCTTGCGCAGCGACTGCTCCAGCGCGATCTTCTGGTGCGACATGTCCTGCATCGACGGATGGTAGAAGCTGTGGCCGTTCTTGCCTTGCGCCTTGACCTGGTACATGGCGATGTCGGCGTGGCGCAGCAGCTCTTCAATCGAGTCGCCGTCGTTCGGATAAACCGCGATGCCGATCGATGCCGAGATGTGCACCACGTGGCCGTCCAGGTCGAACGGCGATTGCAGCACTTCCTGGAATTTGTCGGCAATCGCCTTGGCGTCGGCGCGGTCGCGCAGCTCGGGCAGCACGATGGTGAATTCGTCGCCGCTGTGGCGCGCCAGCGTGTCGCCCTTGCGCAGGCATTCCTTCAGGCGCCGCGCGGCCTGCTGCAGCAGTTCGTCACCTTTCACGTGGCCCAGCGTATCGTTGACCAGCTTGAAGCGGTCGAGGTCGATGAACATCACGGCCAGTTCGGCCAGCTTGCGCTTGGCCTGGATCACGGCCAGGCCCAGGCGGTCCTTGAACAGGATGCGGTTCGGCAGGTCGGTCAGGATATCGTGATAGGCCTGGTAGGAGATCATCTCCTCCGCGCGCTTGCGGTCGGTGATGTCGCGCGCCACGCCGTAGGTGCCGAAGAATTCGTGGCGCGACATCTCTTCGCCCGGCACGTGCATGCCGATCGCGTTCAGGGAAATCGTCATCAGCGTATTGCTGAAGGTGCGGTCGCCGGCGGCACTGTTATTGCACTTCAGGCGCAGCTCCACATTGCGCGAGGCGCGCTCGTCGACGCGCCGCTCGTTGAACACATAGCGCGCACGCTCCTGGTCTTCCTCGTGCACCAGCACCGAGTAGTGGCGGCCGATCAGTTCTTCGCGCGCATATCCCAGCAGCTGGTAGGCGCGGTCGTTGACGAAGGTGAAGCAGCCTTCATGGTTCAGGGTATAGATGATGTCGGGCGAGCTGTCCACCAGGTAGCGGTACATCTTTTCCGAATTTTCCAGGCGCTGCGCAATGCGCAGGTTCTCCACCGCCAGCCGGCGCTTTTGCAGCGCGTTCTCCACGGTCCTGATCAGCTCGGGCGGGTTGTACGGCTTGCGCAGGTAGTCGTAGGCGCCGCGCTTCAAAGCGCCGATGGCGGCCTCGATGCCGGCCTCGCCGCTCATCACGATCACGTCGCAGTCGATCTCGCGCGCGTTCACGAAATCCATGATGTCGTGGCCGCTCATGTCGGGCAGGCGCAGGTCCAGCAGCAGCAGGTCGAATTGCTGGCGGCTCAGATGGGCCAGCGCTTCGGCACCGGTGGCCGCGGTAACCAGCTGGTAGCTGTCCTGCACGCGCAGCAGCTCGTACAGGGAAGACAGCAGGCGCGGTTCGTCGTCTACCAGCAGCAGGCGTGGCTGGAATTCCGGTACCGGGGACGTCGGGATCATCTGGTTCATGCAGGCCTTATACGGAATCCACCACGCCGCGCGCCTGCACCGGGGCGAGCTGGCTGGTGCTGCCGCGGGCCGGCAGCAGGAGTTCAAACGAGGTGCCGTTGGCGCCGCTGCGGCAGCTGATCATGCCGTTCATTTTCTTGACCAGGCTGTGCACGATGGACAGGCCCAGGCCGTGGTGCTTGCCTTCCTTGCTGCTCTGCACGGCGCCAAACAGCTTGGCCAGCACTTCCTGCGACAATCCCGGGCCGGCATCGCTCACCACCAGTTCCACGTACAGCCGGCGTTCGCGGTTGACCAAGCCACGGTTGGCAAGCTCGATGCGGCCGCCGTTCGGTTGCGCCTCGATCGCATTCTTGACCAGGTTGACCAGGATTTGCTTGAGCAGGTCGGCATCGCCGTCGATTTCCTGCGGACCGTCCTGCATGCGCGTGATCACCTGCACTGAGGCGGGCAGGAAGTCGGTGGCGCGGAACAGGCGCAGCACGTCTTCCACCACGCGCGCCACATTGGCCACGCATGCACCCTCGGTCGGCTGCAGGTCGGCCAGGCCGTTGATCAGGTGGCCGACGCGGTCGATCTCCTCATTCAGGATCGACATTTCGGACACCACCGGCTCGCGCCGCGCCAGCTTGGCGTCCAGCACCGACAGGTAATTCTTGATGATCGACAGCGGGTTGTTCACCTCGTGCACCACGCGCCTTGAGGCTTCGCGATATTCCTCGGCCACGTGCGCCACCTGGCGCTTGGTGTGGCCACGCTCGGACAGGGCGGTCTCCAGCGCATTGGCCGCCTGGCTGCCGAAGGCTTGCAGGAAGCGCTCCTTCTTTTTCAGCAGCGGCAGTTGCCAGGCCGGAGCGCCGCCGACAATCATGCCCAGGCAGCGCTGGCCGGCCACCAGCGGCAGGCACACCAGCGCTTCGCTGCCCACGATGCGCAACAGTTGTTCTTCCGCGATGCCGAGACTAGGGCCAGCGCTGGCGTTGGCGTTGAGGCCGGCGCGCGCGGCAAACGCCAGTTGGCGCTGGTTGGCGGCGTCGGCCAGCAGGCCGGGCTTGTTGAGGGGTACGACAAATTCGGCCAGGCGCTGCTGCGCGTCGCCCGTGCCCGCGCCTTGCAGCGCATGGCCGGTCGGGCTCTCCAGCAGGATCACCGTGGTCTCCAGGTCGAATAGCATGCGCGCCGAGCGCGTCATGGCGTCCAGCATGCCGGCCTCGCCCTGCTGGCGCGCGAAGCACTGGCCCATTTCCTGCACCAGCACCATATTGCGCACTTCTTCCGACAGGCGCGCCTGCACCGGGTCGACCGGCACCGGCGGCGCGGCCGGCGGCGCGGGCACGTCGTCGGCGCCGGCCAGGTCGATGCCCAGTGTTTCGGCGGCGCGCGCCACTTGCCGTGCGGCCGACTTGACGAAGGCGTCCAGCTTGTCCTCCTCGATGCCGCACAGCGCGGCCGCTTCGGCTGACGCCTGCGGCGCGTCGGCGTGATAGCACAGCTGGTGCGCCAGGCGCACGATGCGGATCAATGGATGCGCCGCTTCCAGGCGCGACAGCGGCTCGTGGTGGTACAGCACCGAGTCGGCCAGGAAGGAGTCGAGGTTCCAGCGTTCGATCAGCCAGGCGCCCGCTTCGGCGTGGGTGATTTGCAGGGTGCGCTGCTCCACGGCGCACAGCGCTTCGTCGTCGCGCGCGGTGAAGTTGTAGGCGTATTCCTTGGGTGCGGTGGCCAGCAGCGCCAGGCGGCCGACATTGTGCAGCAGGCCGGCCAGGTAGGCTTCTTCCACGTGCGGGTAATCGAGCGCGCGCGCCAGGTCGCGGGCGATGACGGCGGTGGTCAGCGAACCTTTCCAGAAGGCGCGCAAATCGGTGCTGCCGCTGTGCGGGAAATTGCTGAAGGTCTGGAACACCGACTCGGAAATCACCAGCGTCTTGATGGTGTCGGTGCCCAGCGAGACCAGGGCCTGCTCCAGGCCCACCGTGCGCTGGTGGCGCTGGTAAGCCGAGCTGTTGGCCACGGCCAGGATCTTGCTCGCCATTCCGGCATCCTTGGCGATCAGCGCGGCCAGCTCCGGCATGCCGGCGTCGTCGGCTTGCAGGAGCTCAATCAGCTTGATCAGGATCTGCGGCATGGCGGGGAGCCGCGCGATCAGCAAGCGATTGCGGATGTCTTGGTCGGGATGTTGCATGGGGTCTTAGCGGCTGTCTTCCGGCTTGCAATCCACTACGCAAATTGGCATAAATATACTATAACTTAATAGCAATACAAATTTCTGACGGCAATAAACTGCATTTGTGTAGAAAGAACTACACTATTGGTAGTCGTTTACTTGGCACCAACAATATTTTCAAATAGGCACTATCTTGCGCCGGAGTGCGCGCGCCGTCAACCACAGCCCGAACGCCGTCAGGGTCAGTGCCAATTGGCCGGCCGCCAGCCACAGGAAGGAATGCGAAGCGAGCGGCGCCAGCACGCCGGCCACCAGCGCGCCCAGCAGCGTGGTGGCGAACGATTGGACCGAAGCCACCGTGCCGCGGATGTGCGGGAACAGGTCGAGCGCCAGCAAGGTGGCGGCCGGCGCCGCCATCGACATGCCGAAGGTATAGAAGAACAGCGGCAGCACGCTCCACGGCAGCGCCGGCCCGGCCAGCAGGTGGTAGCCGGCGTTGACTGTGGCGGCCGTGATCAGGAAGCAAAAGCCGATGCCGATCTGGCGCATGAAGCTGGTCTTGCCGGCGATGCGGTTGGCGGCCAGGGCGCCCAGGAAGATGCCGGACACGGCCGGCACGAACAGCCAGGCGAATTGCTCGGGGCCCAGGTGCAGCTGGGTCGGCAGCGCTACCGGCGCGGCCGTGATGTACAGGAACAGGCCGGCGAAGTTGAAGGCCACCACGCCGGTCTTCAGGTGAAACAGCGGCGAGCACAGGATGGCCTTGTAGTTGCGCCACAGGTAGTGCGGGTTGAACGGTTGCCGCTTGTCGCGCGGCAGCGTGTCGGGCAGGCGCCGGTAGCAGACGATGAACAGCAGCACGGTATAGCCGGCCAGCGCCAGGAAGATGGTGCGCCAGTCCGAATACTTGACGATGAAGCCGCCCAGCACCGGCGCCACGGCCGGTGCGATGGAGAAGATCATGGTCACCAGCGACAGCAGGCGCGCGGCGGCGGCATCGGCGTACAGGTCGCGGATGATGGCGCGCCCGACCACCACGCCGGCGCCGGCCGACACGCCTTGCAGCACGCGGAAGAACCACAGGTATTGCACCGAGTGCGCGGCGGCGCAGCCGACTGTGCCGAGCAGGAAGGCCACCAGCGACACCAGGATCACGTTGCGGCGCCCGAAGGCGTCCGACAGCGCGCCATGCCATAGCACCATGCCGGCAAAGGCCAACATATACGCCGTCAGCGATTGCTGGACTTCGATCGGCGTCGCGTGCAGCGTGGCCTGGATATTGGGGAAGGCGGGGAGGTAGGCGTCGATCGAGAACGGGCCCAGCATCGACAGGCTGGCCAGCACTGCCGCCAGCGCGCCCGGCCCCAGGGGCTTTCGCTGCTGCGCTTCAGGCTCGGGGATGATGGTGGGCGCATCTGGCGGAGGCGGCGGAGTAGGCGTCGAAAGCATGCGGGCATTCTACGCCGATCCGCCGCGGCCCGCTCGTGATGGCAGGCAAGAAATGTCCGCCTGGTTCCTGACCCCAGGTGGACAAAAATTACTCGGCGGCTGGGCTGGCGGTGGGCGGCTTGCGGTTGAAGCCGGCCACCATGTCGAAGCGGAACAGGCGGCATTCGAGTGCGCCGTTGAAGAACGGCGTCTTGCGCGATTCTTTCAGGCGCAGCATCTTCGGCAGGCCCAGGTCGGCGGTGAACAGGTAGGCGGTCCAGCCACTGAAGCGCTGCTTCAGCGTGGTCGAGAACGCGCTGTAGAAGCTCTTCGCCAGTTCGTCTTCTTCCAGGCTGGCGTCGCCGCGCACGCCGATGCGCTCGCCGTACGGCGGGTTGGTCAGCAGGATACCGGGTTCCTTGGTCGGCGCCTGCACCTGCTGCGCTTCGATCTGTTTCAGCGGCACCTCGAACAGGATGCCGGCACTCTTCAGGTTGTGGCGCGCCATCGCCACCATGTCGCCAGAAATGTCGGAGCCGAAAATGGTCGGCTCGGACGGCAGCGGGTTGGGCTTGAAGTCGGTCTTCATGTTCTGCCACGGTTCTGGATCGAAGTCGTGGAATTTTTCGAAGGCGAAGCTGCGCCGTGCGCCCGGCGGGATGCCTTGCACCATCTGCGCCGCTTCGCACAGGATGGTGCCGGAGCCGCACATCGGGTCGAACAGCGGCATGCCCGGCTTCCAGCCCGACACGCGCAGCAGGCCGGCCGCAAGGTTTTCGCGCAGCGGGGCGTCGCCGGTCTCGTTGCGCCAGCCGCGCTTGAACAGCGCTTCGCCGGAGGTGTCGAGGTAGACCATGAACTGGCGCTGGTCGAGGAAGCCGAAGATGCGCATGTCCGGCTCGCGCGTGTCGACCGACGGGCGCTTGCCGTACATGTCGCGGAAGCGGTCGCACACGGCGTCCTTGATCTTCAGCGTGGTGAATTCCAGCGATTTCAAGGGCGATTTGATGGCGGTGACGTCGACCCGGATGGTGTGGTGCACGCCGAACCATTCTTCCCACGCCTGGCCCAGCACCAGGTCGTAGATGTCGTTTTCGTTCTGGTAGTGGCATACGCCCATGCGCATCAGCACGCGCGAGGCAATGCGCGAGTGCAGGTTGATGCGGTAGGCGTCGTACAGGTCGCCGGAGGCGTGCACGCCGCCCGGCACCTGGTTGTGGACTTTCATGGTCGGGCTCATGGCCGCGATTTCGGTCAGTTCTTCCGCCAGGGCGGCTTCCAGGCCGCGCGGGCATGGGCAGAAATAAGATGGCATTTGGGGGACCCTTTATCCGTTGTAAAAATCAAAACTGGTACTGCGGTGTCTGAGCCTGCGGGTCAGACACCGGTTTACCGGTTTTAGAAAGGCTTGACGACCACCAGGATGACAATCGCCAGCAGCATCAGCACCGGCACTTCGTTGAACCACCGGTAAAACACATGACCGCGCGTATTGACGCCGCGTTCAAATTTCTTCAGCAACGAACCGCAGGCATGGTGGTAGCCGATTAGCAGGAACACCACCAACAGCTTGGCATGCAGCCAGCCCGGCATCCTGGCGCCATATTGCAGCACCGCCAGCCAGATGCCGAACACCAGGGCCGGCAGCGCCAGCATGGTGGTGAAGCGGTACAGCTTGCGCGCCATCGTCAGTAGCCGTTCGCTGGTCGGGCCCGGCGTTTCCAGCGCCAGGTTGACGAAGATGCGCGGCAGGTAGAACAGCCCCGACATCCAGGACACGATGAAGACGATATGCAGCGCTTTGATCCAGAGCATTCGCTATTTCCTAATTTCGCCGTGGCCGAACACCACGTATTTAAGGGACGTCAATCCTTCCAGCCCGACCGGGCCGCGTGCGTGCAGCTTGTCGTTGGAGATGCCGATCTCGGCGCCCAGGCCGTATTCGAAGCCGTCCGCGAAGCGCGTGGAGGCGTTGATCATCACGGAAGACGAATCGACTTCGCGCAGGAAGCGCATCGCGGCCGAGTAGTCTTCGGTGACGATCGCCTCGGTGTGTTTGGACGACCAGGTGTTGCAATGCTCGATGGCGGCATCCAGCCCGTCCACCACGCGCACCGCCAGGATCGGCGCCAGGTATTCGGTGGCCCAGTCTTCTTCCGTGGCGTGCGCCAGGTGCGGGTAGGCGCCAGCGGCCAGGATGGCGTGCGCTTCGGCGTCGGCGCGCAGCTCGACCTGCTCGGCGGCGTAGCGCGCGGCCAGCTGCGGCAGCACTTCAGCGGCGACGGCGCGCGCCACCAGCAGCGTTTCCATGGTGTTGCAGGTGCCGTAGCGGTGGCACTTGGCGTTGAAGCCGATGTCGAGCGCCTTGGCGATATCGGCCTTGGCGTCGATATACACGTGACAGATGCCGTCCAGGTGCTTGATCATCGGCACCGTGGCTTCTTCCATCAGGCGCGCGATCAGGCCCTTGCCGCCGCGCGGCACGATCACGTCCACGTACTGCGGCATGGTGATCAGCGCGCCGACGGCGGCGCGGTCGGTGGTGTCGACCACCTGCACGCCGTCAGCCGGCAGGCCGGCGCCTTGCAGGCCTTCGGCGACCAGCTTGGCCAGGGCGCGGTTGCAATGGATCGCTTCGGAGCCGCCGCGCAGGATGGTGGCGTTGCCGCTCTTGATGCACAGGCCGGCCGCGTCGACGGTGACGTTGGGGCGCGCTTCGTAGATGATGCCGATCACGCCCAGCGGCACGCGCATCTGGCCGACCTGGATGCCGGACGGGCGGATCTTCACGTTCGAGATCTCGCCCACCGGGTCCGGCAGGGAGACGATCTGGCGCAAGCCTTCCACCATGGTGGAAATCGCCTTGTCGGTCAGCGCCAGGCGGTCCAGCATGGCCGGGGCCAGGCCGGCGGCGCGCGCGGCGGCCAGGTCCTGCTCGTTGGCCGCGCGCAGGGCCGGCGCTTCGCGCTCGATGGCGGCGGCGATCAGGGCCAAAGCGCGGTTGCGCGTGGCGCTGTCGGCGCGCGCCATGGCGCGCGATGCGGCGCGGGCGCGCTGGCCGATGTCCTGCATGTACTGCTTGATGTCCATAATTATCCTCGTGCGACCTTCAACGCAAGCTGCAGCATGGCGTCCCACTGGTCGCCGGCGAACGCCTTGGCGCGCAGGCCCTTGACCATGCGGTCGACCTGGGCGGCCTGCTGCATCGCCGCTTCCAGCGTGGGCAGGGCAATGCGGCGCAGCGCCGGCTCCATCAGCCGTTCGCGCGGGCCCCAGATGCGGTATTCCTTCAGGAGCGCCGGCAGCGGACGGCCCTGGGCCATGCCTGCCTTTAATTTTAGCAGCGTGCGGATTTCTTCGGAGACGGCCCACAGCACCAGCGGCAGCGCTTCGCCTTCGCCCTTCAAGCCCTCCAGCATGCGGATCAGGCGCGCGGTGTCGCCCGAGAGCATGGCTTCGGACAGCTTGAACACGTCGTAGCGTGCGACATTGAGCACGGCGTCCTGCACCTGCTCGTGGGCCAGCTTGCCCGGCTCGTGCAGCAAGCCGAGTTTCTGGATTTCCTGGTGTGCCGCCAGCAGGTTGCCTTCTACGCGGTCGGCGATGAAGTCCAGGCTGGCGCGCTCCGCGCTTTGCCCTTGTGCGGCAAGGCGGTGCGCAATCCATCCCGGCAGCGCATTGCGCTCGATGTTCGGGATGTCGATGTACACGGCGGCCTGCTGCAAGGCCGCCACCCACGCCGCCTTCTGCGTCTGCCAGTCCAGCTTGGGCAGGGTGATCAGCGTGAGGTTGTCGGGAGACAGATCTTTGGCGTAGGCCTGCAGGGCGGCGCCGCCATCCTTGCCCGGCTTGCCGGACGGGATGCGCAGCTCGATCAGCTTCTTGTCGCCGAACAGGCTCATGGCCTGGTTGGCCGCCAGCAGCTCGCCCCATTTGAAGCTGCGCTCGACGCTCAGCACCTCGCGCTCGGAGTAGCCTTGCGCGCGCGCGGCGCGCCGGATCTTGTCGGCCGCCTCCAGCGCCAGCAAGTGTTCGTCGCTGGTGATCACATACAGCGGGGCCAACGTCTTGGCGACGTGGGCGTCCAGGGCGTCGGCGCGCAACTGCATGGCGTGCCGTTAGCGGACCGGCGGCGCGGCCGGCGCGGTGGGGGCGGTGACGTCGGGCGCCGACAGCACGCCAGGCAGCACGCCGGACGGGGTGGGCGCCGGGGCCGGACTGCCCGGCTTGATGGCGGCCATGCGGCGCATCATCTGCTGCACCAGGTCGGCCTGCATGTCCTTGTACAGCAAGGCTTCTTCCTGCTCTTTCGCCAGGAGCTGGGTTTCGCTGAAGGTGATCGGGCGGCCCAGCACGATATTGGTCGGCGCCAGCAGTTCGTTGCCGGCCTGGTCGGTCACGCGGAACAGGATGTTGTAGCTCAGCAGGTATTCGCGCACGCGGCCATTGCTGTTCAAGGACAGGATCGACTTGGTGCGGGTCTTTTCCGGGTTGGTCAGGACCTCGATCACGCCGTCCGCCTCGGCCTTGCTGGCCGCCACCGTGGTGTGGCCGTTGACGCGGATATTGCGTTTGAGCTCGATCGCCAGCGGCGACGACTCCGGCAAGCCCACGTACATGGCGTTGAACGGCAGCGTGTACGTGCCGCCCGAGCCGCGCAGGTGGAAGCCGCAGCCGGTGGCCACGGCAGCGACGCCCAGCGCAGCCAGCGCCAGCATGGTGCGGCGCAGGGCGCCGCGGGATTTCAGAGTCGTCGTCATCTTTGCCTTACACCACGATATTGACCAATTTGCCCGGTACCACGATGACCTTCTTCGGCGCGCCTTCCAGGAACTTCTGCACGCTTTCCTCGGCCAGCGCGGCCGCTTCGATGGCGGCCTTGTCGGCGGCCTTCGGCACTTTCACCGAGCCGCGCAGCTTGCCATTGACCTGGATCATCAGCTCGATCTCGGACTGTTCCAGCGCGGCCGGGTCGACCTGCGGCCAGGCCGCGTCCAGGATGTCGCCCGCATACCCCATCTCCTGCCACAGCACGTGGGTGATGTGCGGCGCCACGGGATTCAGCAGGCGCAGGAAGATGGCATAGCCTTCGGCCAGCACGGCCGGCTCGACGCCTTTGGCCGATTCCAGCGTGTTGAGCATCTTCATGCAGGCGGACACCACGGTGTTGTACTGGATGCGCTTGATGTCGTAGTCGGCTTGCTGCAGCACCTTGTGCACTTCGCGGCGCAGCGCCTTGCCGTCGTCGGTGCTGGCAACGGCGGCCAGCGGCGAACCGGCGGCGCGGATCGCGTCACACTGGGCGAAGCCGAAGTTCCACACGCGCTTCAGGTAGCGATTGGCGCCTTCCACGCCGGAGCCGGACCATTCCAGGGTCTGCTCAGGCGGCGAAGCGAACATGGTGAACAGGCGCGCGGTGTCGGCGCCGTATTGCTCGATCTGCACTTGCGGGTCGATGCCGTTGTTCTTCGACTTGGACATCTTCTCAATGCCGCCCAGGATCACCGGCGCTCCGTCGGCCTTCAGCACGGCCGATACAGGGCGGCCGCGCTCGTCGGTGGTCAGGGTCACGTCGTCCGGGTTGAACCAGTGCTTCTTGCCCGAGGCTTCCTCGCGGTAGTAGGTCTCGTTCAGCACCATGCCCTGGGTCAGCAGGTTGGTGAACGGTTCGTCGAACTTCACCAGGCCGAAGTCGCGCATCACCTTGGTCCAGAAGCGCGCGTACAGCAGGTGCAGCACGGCATGCTCGATGCCGCCGATGTACTGGTCCATCGGCATCCAGTAGTCGTTGCGCTGGTCGATCATCGCCTGGTCGCTGCCCGGCGAGGTATACCGCATGTAGTACCAGCACGAGTCGACGAAGGTGTCCATGGTGTCGGTCTCGCGGCGCGCCGGCTTGCCGCATTTCGGGCAGTCGCACTTCAGGAAAGCTTCATGCTTGTTCAGCGGGTTGCCGGTGCCGTCCGGCACGCAGTCTTCCGGCAGCACCACCGGCAGGTCCTTCTCAGGCACCGGCACCGAGCCGCAGGACTCGCAGTGGATCATCGGGATCGGGGTGCCCCAGTAACGCTGGCGCGAAATGCCCCAGTCGCGCAGGCGGAAGGTGGTCTTCTTTTCGCCCAGGCCTTTGGCGGCCAGGTCGGCGGCGATGGCTTCCAGCGCTTCCGTGTAGCGCAGGCCGTCGTACTTGCCGGAGTTGGTCACCACAGAGACGGTCTTGTCGCCGTACCATTCCTGCCAGGCTTCGTCGGAATACGACTGGCCTTCGGCGGCGATCACCTGCTTGATCGGCAGCTTGTATTTTTTGGCGAAGGCGAAATCGCGCTCGTCGTGCGCCGGCACGCCCATCACGGCGCCGTCGCCGTAGGTCATCAGGACGTAGTTGCCGATCCAGACTTCGACTTGTTCGCCGCTGATCGGGTGGGTCACGAACAGGCCGGTCGGCATGCCCTTCTTCTCCATGGTGGCCATATCGGCCTCGATCACGGAGCCCATCTTGCATTCGGCGATGAAGGCTTGCAGTTCCGGCTTGTCCTGCGCGGCGTGGGCGGCCAGCGGGTGCTCGGCGGCCACGGCGCAGAAGGTCACGCCCATCACGGTGTCGGGACGGGTGGTGAACACGAACAGCTTGCCGTCGTTGATCAGCTTACCGTCCGTGCCGGCGATCGCGTGCGGGAAGGCGAAGCGTACGCCGGTCGACTTGCCGATCCAGTTCGACTGCATGATGCGTACGCGCTCAGGCCAGCCCGGCAGCTTGTGGTCGACGTAGTCCAGCAGCTCGTCGGCGTAGTCGGTGATGCGCACGTAGTACATCGGGATTTCGCGCTTTTCGATCAGCGCGCCGGAACGCCAGCCCTTGCCGTCGACCACCTGCTCGTTGGCCAGCACGGTCTGGTCGACCGGGTCCCAGTTCACGGTACCGGTTTTCTGGTAGATGATGCCCTTTTCCAGCATCTTCAGGAACATCCACTGGTTCCACTTGTAGTATTCAGGCTTGCAGGCGGCCATTTCGCGCGACCAGTCGATCGCCAGGCCCATCGACTGCATCTGCTCTTTCATGTGGTCGATGTTGGAATAAGTCCATTTGGCCGGCGGCACGTTGTTGGCCATGGCCGCATTTTCCGCCGGCATGCCGAAGGCGTCCCAGCCCATCGGCATCAGCACGTTGTAGCCGTTCATCCGCAGATAGCGGTACATCACGTCATTGATCGTATAGTTGCGCACGTGGCCCATGTGCAGCTTGCCCGATGGGTAAGGCAGCATCGAGCAGGCGTAGTACTTGCCTTTAGGGAAACGCGGGTCGTTTTCGACCGCTTTGTAGGCGTCGATCGCCTTCCAGTGCGATTGGGCGGCTTGTTCGACTTCTGCTGGACTATATTTTTCTTGCATGATGGAGCGCACTAAAATGAGAGGATATGAACCGGACATTATAACCATGCATTGGTGCGGCGCGTCAGAATGAGCTATCAGGAATTTCCGCCTCCGCCGGGGCTGGCTGGCTTGGTGCACTGCCTGTGGCTGTCCGAGTCGGCCGCCGGGCCTGCCGGGCCGGCCCTGTCGTCCGTCGCGCACCGTGTGCTGCCGGACAATTGCACCGATATCCTGTGGCAGGACAGCGGCGCCGCCTACTTTGTCGGCATGATGAGCACCTGGTTCGATGTACCGGCCGCGCGCCGGGTGCGCACCGTGGCGGTGCGCTTCCGGCCGGGGGCCGCCAGCCTGTTCATGGGACCGCTGCCGCTGGCGGGGCTGATCGATCAGCGCGCGGACCTGGAACAGCTATGGGGCCGTTCAGTGGCCGATCGGCTCGGCGATGCCTTGTGGTCGGTCGCGCGCAGCGATGCCGAACGCCTGGCATTGCTCACCGAAGCGCTGTATGCACGCCTTTCCATGGCCCCGGCCGGTGCCCGTGCCGCCACTGCCCTGGCTGCGCGCGTGAGCGCCGCGGCGCCCGCCGGCCAGGCGCTCGCCCTGCGCGCGGTGGCCGCACTGGAAGCCAGCGGCGGAGCCTGGCGCGTGGAAACGCTGGCGGGCGCGCTGGGCGTCTCGCGCCAATATCTGGCCAACCAGTTCCGCGACCATGTCGGCCTGCCGCCCAAACTCTTCGCCCGCATCTGCCGCTTCCGCGCCGCCCGCGCTGCCGCCCTTGCCGCCAGCGCCCCGGCCACGGCGGGTCAGCACGGCCACGACTGGGCTACCCTGGCCCTCGACAGCGGCTATTTCGACCAATCCCACCTGATCCGCGATTTCCACGATTTCACCGGCGCATCGCCGGACGTCCATTTGGGCAACCGGTGAGCCTACGCGCCCTGTCGCGAGAACCTTAGATTTCCGGGTCAAATTGGCCTGACCAAAGTGAGATTTCGGTAGATTTTCCCGGAACTTTCGTGATTTCGCTTGTCTAAAGATCTGCGCCTTCAAAAATCTACCAGAATCTCACTTTGGTCAGGCCAATTAAAGGCAAAAATCTAAGGTTCTCGCGAAGGAGACGAATGTGTTACCGACCCTGTGTATGGCGCTTTCCGCGCCCACGCTGCGCGCCTTTCTGGAATTCCAAGGCGAACACAGCGGAGTTGATCCGGCCATCGTCAGGATCATGTCACCCAACCAATTTGTGCAATTGTCGCTGGGATCAACACGCAGTGCCTGGCACGCCATTCATAGCCAGATGCCAGGCTCACGGGAATGGACGCTGGCACTGCGCCTGCGCTACGCGCAAGAAGCCGAAGCACGCCGCGCTGCCTACCGTGCGGCAAAGGCGGAGCAAGAACAAGCCAACCAGACCGGCTAGTTTCCATTTTTCCAATCGCGGCAGCCGCCGGCATGGCAAGATGCGGCCATCACACACCAACCCGAGGAGCACATCATGATCAAAGGCCTGCGCACCGCGATTTACCCCACCCCCGACCTGGCAGCCGGCAAAGCCTGGTATAGCCGGGTCTTCCAGCAGGAGCCCTACTTCGACCAGCCGTTTTACGTCGGCTTCGAAATCGGCGGCTTCGAGCTGGGCCTGCTGCCGGACGGCGAACCGGGCAAGGCCGGCAGCCAGGTCTATTGGGGCGTGGAAGACATCGCCAAGGAAGTCCAGCGCATCATCGCACTGGGAGCGAGCATTCACTCCGACATCCAGGAGGTCGGCGAAGGCATCAAGGTGGCCGAGCTGGCCGACCCGTTCGGCAATGTGCTCGGACTGATTGAAAACCCGCATTTCGACAGGGCCAAGGTCGCGTGATACCATGCACCCCCTATGCGCAAACGCAATAACAAATCCATCCTGATCAAGACGCCCGACCAGGTCGAGCTGGCCCGCGTGGCCGGCCAGCTGGCGGCCGACGTGCTGACCTTCATCGCCCCGCACGTCAAGCCGGGGGTCACGACCGCCCAGCTGGACCAGCTGTGCAACGACTACATCGTCAACACCCAGCAAGTCATCCCGGCCAACGTCGGCTATGGCGGCTTTACCGGCACCGTCTGCACCTCGGTCAACGAGGTGGTCTGCCACGGCATCCCGTCGGACAGGAAGGTGCTGAAGGATGGCGACATCATCAACATCGACGTGGCCGTCATCAAGGATGAATGGTTCGGCGACACCAGCCGCATGTACTACGTCGGCACGCCGTCGAAAGCGGCGCAGAAGCTGTGCGAAGTGACGTATGAGGCGATGTGGGCCGGCATCCG
Source organism: Duganella sp. CF458 (assembly GCF_900113115.1). Taxonomy (GTDB): domain Bacteria; phylum Pseudomonadota; class Gammaproteobacteria; order Burkholderiales; family Burkholderiaceae_D; genus Rugamonas. The sequence continues at coordinate 169,492 of NZ_FOOF01000011.1, forward strand.
CGCGGTCAAGCCGGGCAAGCGCCTGGGCGACGTCGGGCATGCGATCCAGAAGCTGGCCGAGGCGGCCGGCTACAGCGTGGTGCGCGACTATTGCGGACATGGCATCGGCATGGTGTACCACGAAGACCCGCAAGTGCTGCACTACGGGCGGCCGGACACCGGCCTGCTGCTGGAGCCGGGCATGGTGTTTACCATCGAACCGATGATCAATGCGGGCAAGCACGCCACGCGCGCGCTGCCGGACGGCTGGACCGTCGTGACGGCCGACAGGTCGCTGTCGGCGCAGTGGGAGCATATGGTGGCGGTGACCGAGACCGGGTTTGACGTGCTGACGCTGGCGCCGGGCGAGCAAAACCGGTAACACGGTGCCTGAGCCGCGGGGCCAGGCACCTGGCCTGCGGTCTAGCGCAACGTCAGCTTCAACGCCGGCTTCTCGCCGTAATCGTCATAGCGCTCATTGATGCCGCCAACGCAGTACGTAATCTCCTCCAGCAGATCCGCCGGCATTTTCTTCGCATCGGTAATGACGATCTCCAGCACCTCGTTGGGCTTGAGCTTGAAGCGCGTCATATTGTCCTCATCGCGCAGGTAGGACAGGCAGTCCACCCAGGCATCGATGGTCGCGCCATAGCCCGACGGGAACCCGAGTTCCGCCTGGCAGGCCGCGTGGAAAGCTGCTTCATCGCCGATCGCGGCGCCGTTTAACGTGGCAATAGCCATTATTTCTTTTCCTTCGGATCGGTGACAAACCCAATGCGGGTCAGGCCATGCGACTGTGCCGCCGCCATCACCTGCGCCACCACTTCATAGCGGGTATCCTTGTCCGCCCGCAGCTGCAACTCCGGCTGCTGCGGCAAGCCCGCCGCCTCGGCCAGGCGCTGTTCCAGCTCCCCGGCCTGCAAGGCATCATTATTCCAGTAGACCGTGCCGGCGGCATCGATGGCCAGCGTCACGCTGCCGGCTTCCTGCTGCAGCGCCTTGGCCTGCGCCTTGGGCAGCTCCAGCTGCACCGCGTTGGTAAACATCGGCGCGCTGATGATGAAGATCACCAGCAGCACCAGCATCACGTCCACCATCGGCGTGACGTTGATGTCCGCCATGGATTCCTTCTGCCGGTGATGGTTGAAGGAGCCGAATGCCATCAGTTCAATCCCTGGCCAGGTAAGCGTGCAAGTCGTGCGCGAAGGCGTCGAGCTCGGACAGCGTGATGCGGTTGATGCGGTTAAAGCCGTTATACGCCAGCACCGCGGGAATTGCCACGGTCAGGCCGACGCCGGTCATGATCAAGGCTTCGCCCACCGGCCCGGCCACCTTGTCGATCTGCACCGTGCCTTGCGCCGACACCGCCGCCAGCGCGTGGTAAATGCCCCACACGGTGCCCAGCAGCCCGACAAACGGCGCGGTGGAAGCGATTGAGGCCAGCAGCGTCAGGCCCGCTTCGAGCCGCGTGGTCGAAACGTGGATCGCATCGCGCAGCACGCGCGTCACCTGCTCCGAACGCCCCATCTCGGCCGCGATGCTGCCATTCTTCGCGTGCGCCAGCTGGTGCGCGCCGGCCTGCGCCACCGCCGCGAAGATGGCCTCCCGGTCGCGTGCCGCCATCAGCGCCACGCCATCGGCCACCGAAGGCGCGTCCCAGAACGCCTGCACCACCGGCGCCGCGCGCCGGATGCGCCACGCGGCCCAGCCCTTCCACAGGATGAAGAACCAGGACGCGAGCGACATCGCCAGCAGCAGGTAAGCCACGGCGTGGCTAATCGCGTCGCCGCGCTGCCAATAGCTGGCGAAGGTAAAGTGCTCCATCAGCCGTTCAGGCCCAGCACGTCGTACATATCGTACAAGCCGGTCTTCTTGTCGGCCAGGAAAGCGGCCGCGCGCAGCGAGCCGTTGGCGTAGTGCTGGCGCGAAGAGGACTTGTGGCTGATCTCGATGCGCTCGCCCTCGGTGGCAAACATCACGGTATGGTCGCCGATGATGTCGCCGCCGCGCACGGTGGCAAAGCCGATCGAGGAAGGATCGCGCGGGCCGGTCACGCCTTCGCGCGCGAACACGCCGCATTCCTTCAGGTCGCGCCCCAGCGCATCGGCAATCACCTCGCCCATTTTCAGCGCGGTGCCGGACGGCGCATCGACCTTGTGGCGGTGGTGCGCTTCGATGATCTCGATGTCGTAGCCGAGGTCGAACTGCTTGGCCGCGAATTCCAGCAACTTCAGGGTGACGTTGACGCCCACGCTCATGTTCGGTGCGAATACGATGGCGGTCTTTTGCGCCGCCGCCGCGATGGCCGCCTTGCCCGCTGCGTCGAAGCCGGTGGTGCCGATCACCATCTTCACGCCATGCTCGGCGCAGTAAGCCAGGTGGGCCAGGGTGCCTTCCGGGCGGGTGAAGTCGATCAGCACATCGGCGCCGGCCAGGCCGGCAGCCAGGTCGGCGGTGATGGCCACGCCGGCCGGCTGGCCGGTGAAGGCGGCGGCATCGCTGCCCAGGGCTGGCGCGCCTGCGCGGTCCAGCGCACCGGCCAGGCGCGCCTCGGGCGCCTTCTGCACCGCCTCGATCAACATATGGCCCATGCGGCCGCTGGCGCCGGCGATGGCGATATTCAATTGCGTCATCTTGCTCATTCCTTAATACTCTGGAAGCTTATTGCTTGGTACCCGATTCCTGGCCGCCCGGCAGCGGCGCCTTGCCCGGTGCCAGGTTGCCCTTGGCGTCCTCGGCCTTCTTGAAGTCCTTGATCGGGCCGGCGATGCGTGCGATGTATTCCTGTTCGGTCGGCAAGTTGCCGCCCTCGAAGCGCTCCACCTTGTCCTCCTTGTCGAAGAACACCACCACCGTGCTGGTGGTCAGCTCGCCGTTGCCCTTGGCCAGGCGGAACGGGTAATCCCAGCGCTGGCCGTGGAAGGCATCCGCCATCAAGGGGGTACCGAGCAGGAACTTGACCTGGTCCTTGCTCATGCCGTTCTTGAGCTGGGCCAGCATCTCTTTCGACACGAAATTGCCCTGCTGGATGTCGGGCCGGTAGGGCGAGAAGAACCAGAAGAACTTCTGCGTCGCGGTGATCTGGGTGGTCTGGGCCCCCTGCGAGGCTTCCACCGGGGCCACGCTGGCCGGCTGGCTGGCGCAGGCGGTCAACAGGGCGGCCGCCAGCAGCGGAGTGCTACGTTGCAACAAAGACAGCGGGGTCAAACGCATGGTATGCATACCTCAATTCCGTGAGCAGAAGTGCCTAAAACGCTATATCATAAAGCACTTCCCGCAACTGACGTTAGCAAACATGAGTAACAGCCCTACCGACCTGAAGGCGTCCGGCCTGAAGGCTACCCTGCCGCGCCTGAAGATCCTCGACATTTTCCAGAGCAGCCCCGTGCGCCATTTGACGGCGGAAGACGTGTACAAGCTGCTGCTGGCCGAGAACATGGACGTCGGCCTGGCCACCGTGTACCGGGTGCTGACCCAGTTCGAACAGGCCGGCCTGCTCAACCGCAACCATTTCGAGAGCGGCAAGGCGATTTTCGAGCTCAACGAAGGCTCGCACCACGACCACCTGGTCTGCCTCGATTGCGGCCGGGTGGAGGAATTCGTCGACGAAGAAATTGAAAAGCGCCAGCAAAGCATCGCCGCCGAGCGCGGCTTCAAGATCGCCGAGCACGCGCTGGCCATCTACGGCAGCTGCACCAAGGTCAACTGCCCGCACAAGCATTAAAAAATAAATGGGGACGTACCCCATTTTTCTGCGAAAAATAAATGGGGTACGTCCCCATTTATTTTTTCAGTGGTTGCTGAGCGCGTTCGACAGCAGCCGCGAGGTGATATCGACAATCGGGATGACCCGCTCGTAGGCCATGCGGGTCGGCCCGATCACCCCCAGCGTCCCCACGATCTTGCCGTTCGCCTCATAGGGCGCGGTCACCACGCTCATGGCATCCATCGGCACCAGCTGCGACTCGCCGCCGATGAAAATCTGCACGCCGGAGGCCTTGGACGACACGTCCAGCAGCTGCATCAGGCCGGTCTTCTGCTCGAACAGGTCGAACATCGCGCGCAGCGAGCTCATATTCGACGACAGCTCGGCCACCGACAGCAAGTTGCGCTCGCCGGCGATCACCATCTCCTCGGCCGATTCGGCCATCGCCTCGCTGCCGGCCTCCACCGCTGCCTGCATCAGGCGCCCCATATCGTCGCGCAACTGGCGCAGCTCGTGCTGCAGGCGCCCGCGCACGTCTTCGAACGAGAGCCCGGAATAGTGCTGGTTGATGAAATTGGCCGACTGCTGCAACTGGGCCGGGGTGTAATCGACGTCGGTCAGCAGGATGCGGTTTTGCACGTCGCCGCCCGGCGCGACGATCACCAGCAGCATGCGCTTCTCGCCCAGGCGCAGGAACTCGATCTGCTGGAACACCGACTCATGGCGCGGCGTCAGCACCACGCCGGCAAACTGGGTCAGCGAGGACAGCATCTGGGCCGCGTTGGCAATCAGCTTTTGCGGCTGCGGCGAGGCCACCTGCAAGCCGGCCTGCACCGCGCGCTCGTCGATGTGCTGCACCGTCAGCAGGGTGTCGACAAAGATGCGGTAGCCGCGCGGGGTCGGCACCCGGCCCGCCGAGGTATGCGGGCTGGCCACATAGCCCTGCTCTTCCAGGTCGGCCATGATGTTGCGGATGGTGGCCGGCGACAGCTCCAGCCCGGAAATCTTGGACAGGGAGCGCGAGCCCACCGGCTGGCCGTCGGCGATGTAACGCTCGACCAGGGCTTTGAGCAGGGTTTGGGCACGGATATCGAGATGCATAGCGCTATTCTGCCAACTGTTGTTCCAGCCACGCAAGCAATTCATCGAGCGTGGCGCAGATGGCATCGGGCTGCGCGGCGCCGTCCGGCAGCGCGGCGCCGCGCCGGTTCATCCACACCGCACACAGGCCCGCCGCCTGCGCTCCGGCCACGTCCAGCGCCAGGTCGTCGCCCACATACACCGCGTCCTGCGGCGCCACGCCCAGCGCCTGGCAGGCCGCGCGGAACAGTTCCGGCGCCGGCTTGGCTGCGCCGAAATGGGCAGCGGCCAGCGACACCTCGAAATGGTGGGCCAGGCCGATCACCTCCAGGTCGGCATTGCCGTTGGAGATGGTGCCCAGTTGCACCTGCTGGCGCAGCTTGAGCAAGCCCGGCAGCACATCGTCATATGGGGTCACCGCATTGCGCGCGGCAAAGAAATGCGCCATGGCGCCCTCGACCTGGGCCGCATCCTCGCCGGACGCGGCAAAGGCGGCGTGCAGGCTGGCGCGGCGCAACTGGCCCAGGTCGATCAGCAGGTCGGGCTGGGCCGCCGCCAGTTCGGCGCGGTGCGCGCGCAAGGCCTCGATCGACCACTGCGCCGCCACTTTCGGCGCATGGGCCGCCAGCCAGGCGTGCAGCGTGATTTCCGCCTCGGCAATCACGGGCGCGATCGGCCACAGGGTATCGTCCAGGTCGAACAGGATGGCTTTGGGCTTCATGGGCGCATTGTACCGCGCCGCGGTTGCAAGCTGTTACAAGGGAAAAGCTGGTCAAATCGGCTAAAGAAGTAGCAAATGCACTAAAATAGGCGCCGATTTGTCCGCGCGAGGCGCGAAACCGACTGGAGAATGTGGAATGAAGAGTAAGTATCTGTCTGCCGCCGCCGCGCTGCTGTGCGTCGCCGGACTGGCCGCCTGCGGCGGCAAGGGCAATGGCAGCTTGAACCTGGGCGTCCAGGTATTCGGCATTGACCGCGAGGGCCTGGTGCTGCAGAACAATGGCGGCGACGACCTGGTGATCACCGGCACCGGCAGCGCCCTGTATTACTTCAAGACCCTGATGGCTCCTGACGCGCAGTTCAATGTGACGATCAAGAGCGCGCCGGCCAACGTGACGTGCAAACTGGCCAATAATACCGGCAAGATCAATTACTACACCTACCAGCAGGCCAGCGTGACCTGCACCCCGGATGCGTTCACCCTGGGCGGCACGGTAAGCGGCCTGCAGGGCACCGGCCTGGTGCTGGCTAACGGCGCCCAGACCCTTGGCGTGACCGCCGACGGTGCCTGGCAATTCACCACCCCGATCGGCAATCGCAGCGTGTACGGCGTGACCGTGCTGACCCAGCCGAGCAACCAGACCTGCAGCGTGTCCGGCGGCGGCAACAACCTGGGTGCCGGCACCATGCCGGCCGAGGCGGTCACCAGCGTGCGTGTAACCTGCGTCAACAAAGTCAGCTAAGAAAGAATTCCGATGAAAGCAAAATTGATTGCCGCGGCCCTGCTGGCCGCCGCCCTCGCCGCCTGCGGCGGCAAAGCCAGTTTCACCCTCGGCGGCAGCATTAGCGGCTTGGCCAATCAGGGCTTGATCCTGCAAAACAACGGCGGCGACGACCTGAAGGTCAACGCCGGCGCCACCAGCTTCAGCTTCCCGAACGGCATCAGCTACGGCACCGAATACAAGGTCAGCATCAAGCAACAGCCGGATCACATGACCTGCGCCTTCTTGGGCGGCACGGAAGTCGGCTCGGCCGGCCACACCACCAGCATCAATATCGTGCTCAGCTGCAGCCAGAACGCCTACACCCTGGGCGGCACTGTGCAAGGCTTGACCGCCGGCGACCTGGTGCTGGTCAACGGCAGCACCAGCTTCACGATTGCCAAGGGCGCCACCAGCTTCACCGTGCCGGGCACCATTCCGGTCGGCACCGCCTACGGCGTCACCGTGCTGACCAAGCCGGACAGCCAGACCTGCAGCGTGGCCAACGGCAGCGGCGTGATGGGGGATGCGGCGCGCACCAACATCGCGGTAAGCTGCACCACCCCGTGATATAAGCAAGCGGAATGACTGGGATTACCAAAATAAATTGGATCTATATGCGGCAACGCAGCATACTTACTCCCGTCTCCTCCACTTCTTAACAGAAATGGATTCAGCCCGCTCCCTGAGCGGGCTTTTTTTTCGTCCAATGGCGGCGGCGCCCCAAGCGGGCCGGTCTTGATGAGCTCGATATTTGTAGGCTATAGTCGACTACTGTTTCAGGATCCAAGCGGCATAGCCGGAAAAACTTATGACCTCAGAAGGCTGCCAGGGCCCACCGGTAAAATTGCTGAATGCAACACAATACGCCTACGCGGTAGCATTCTTCTTCCTCCCCCTTTCCAAGGCACTGCTGTTTATCGCACTGGCCATCGCCTTCATCCTGTTTGTGGCAGGCGGCGGATTGGCCACGGCGCTGCGTTCCTGGCGCACCCTGCCCTGGGTCGCGCCCGCGGCCATCCTTGCCGCCTTGCCGCTGTTGTCCCTGCTGATCCACCCTGCCAGCAGCAAACTGGTGATCCACGCCGAAACCAGCTACTACTGGATCATCGCCGTCATGACGTTCCTGGCGGCCAGCCAGATGCGCATCCTGCCCTGGCTGCGCGCCCTGCTGTGCGGCATCCTGGTCGGCTTCCTGTACGCCCAGCTCCAGTACAAAGGGTGGTGGCCGCTCGATCCGCCGTCCTTGATTGCCAACTACATCCTGTATTCCCAATTCCTGGCAATCGGCGTGGTCTTGCTGTCGATTCTTTACAAACATGAAACCAGCAAGGGCCTGCGGCTTGCTTATCTGGCCGGCATGGTCATGTTCTTCGCCGGCCTGACCTCGGGCATGGGCCGCACCGGCATGTGGGTGGTGCTGGTCTTGCTCCCATTCGTCATCACCAATCTGTTCACCAGGCAGAACCGGACCAAGGCCGCCCTGCTGTGCGTCATCGCCAGCGTCGCGCTCCTGATGGCCCCCACGGTGCAAAAAAGGATCAAGGACGCCGCCAGCGATATGCAGCTGCTGCAGCAGAACGTCACCCAAACCTCGCTGGGTTACCGGCTGGAAATGTGGAAGACCGCCTGGGGCGTGTTCCGTGCGCATCCCCTGGTGGGCGGCGGCGCGGCAGGGTTTGAAGCGGCCTGGGCCAGCCAGCCGCGCGGCGAAGAAGGCAAAGCCTTCGTCGAGCCGCATAACGCCTTCCTGTTCTTCGCCTCGTTTTACGGGATTTTCGGGCTGCAGGCTCTGGTCTGGCTGTATGCGGCCGTGTTCTGGACCGGATGGCAACGGCGCCACTCCTTCGAAGGCGGGGTGGTCCTGGCGTTTGCCCTGATCCTGATCTTGAGCAGCTTGACCAATACCGTCTTCATGGGCTCGGTCAGCCGCGCCTGGGTGATGCTGTTCCTCGGCTTGCAAGGCGCCCTGCTGTACCAGCTGCCCCTGCAACACAAGATGAAAGCGGGCACCGCGTGAACCAGCAAAAACCACGGCTGCTGTTCATCTGCCCGACCGTTGCTGCCTATATCGGCGGCACGGAAACGGTGGTCAGCCAGTTCTGCCACCGCCTCAAGGATCAGGCCCAGCTGACGCTGTTAAGCGGCGACCCCGGCACCGGCCACCAGCGCCTGATCGCGCTCGATGGCGTTGAGTTGCTGACCTTGCCGTTTGTGGCGCGCGACTCCCGGCTGAACCACGTGCTGAGCAAGATCCTGATGACCAGCCGTTTCAAGATCGAGAGCTACAGCTTTTTCAGGGCGCTCAAGCAATCCGGCATGGACTTGTCGCGCTACGATTACATCGTGACCTTCTATGAAGCCGATGCCTACCTGCTGTCGAAGCGCTACCCTGCGCTGCGCGCGCGCTTCCGTCATTTCCTGCCGGGCGTGTCGATGCGGGGATTTTTCCGCCAGGTCCCGCCGCGGGACGTGTTTTACCTGGGCTACCGGGCGGCTGAAAAAACCAAGCGCAAATGGGGCCTCGACATCGCGTCGCTGCCACTGGGCGTCGACGATGGTTTCTTCCCCGCCAGCCCGCCGCCCTACCCGAGCGACAAGCGCTTGTTGTACATCGGCCGCCTGGACGGCAGCAAGAACGTGGCATGGCTGGCCGAGTTCTTCACGCAAAGCGGCCTTGCCCAGCAAGGCTACCAACTCGATATCGTGGGCGACGGCCCGCTGCTGGAGGGCTTGCTGGCCAAGTACGGCAGCTCGCCCAGCCTGACTTTCCACGGCAGGAAACGCCAGGAAGAAGTGGTCGGCCTGCTGCGGCACGCCTTCCTCCTGCTGCATCCGACCGATCTCGAAAGTTTTGGCTTGACGATCCTGGAAGGGATGGCAGCCGGGGTGCCCGTGCTGACGCACGAACTCGACAGCATCAAGATCTGGGCCAAGGACCACCCGCGCTACCCGGCGCATCTGGACGCCGCCGCCTGGCGCAGCGAAATCCTGAAATTCGAGCAGTCCGCCTACTGGCGCGCGGTCAGCGCCAGCAGCCTGGAGTATGCGAAGTCATTCACCTGGGACCGCGTCGCCGCCCAAGTGCTGCAACTGATCACCCACCGCTAAGTTGAAAGTCGAGGTCAGCTCTGGCAATCGGACATTTTCGCTAGCGAAAATGTCCGATTGCCAGAGCTGACCCCGACTTTTATTTAGACAGGCAGGTTGGCCAGCGCCACGTAAGCTTCCACCGGCACGGCTTCCGGCCGGTCTTGCGGGTTGATGCCGGCTGCCACCAACTGCGCTTCGGTGAACATGCCGGCCACGCAGTTGCGGATCACCTTACGCCGTTGCGAGAAGGCTTTCTGCACCACCGCTTCCAGGCGCGCCTGGTCGCAGGCCAGCGGCTGCTCGATCGGGATCATGCGCACGATGGCCGAGTCGACTTTGGGCGGCGGGTCAAAGGCGTCCGGCGGCACGATGAACAGCATGGCCATGCGGTAGCGCCATTGCAGCATCACCGACAGGCGGCTGTAGGCCTTGGTGCCCGGTTCGGCCACCATGCGTTCCACCACTTCCTTTTGCAGCATGAAATGCTGGTCCTGCACCATGGGCGCGAATTCGGCCAGGTGGAACAGCAGCGGCGACGAGATGTTGTACGGCAGGTTGCCCACCACGCGCAGCTTCTTCCCTTCCGGAACCGGGATGTAGCCGAAGTCGAACTTCAGCGCGTCGCCGGCGTGAATGGTCAGTTTATCGCGCGGGTAACGCTTCTCCAGGCGCGCCACCAGGTCGCGGTCCAGCTCCACCACGTGCATATGCGGCAGGGACTTGAGCAGCAGGTCGGTCATGGCGGCCAGGCCGGGGCCGATCTCCACCATGGTGTCGCCGGCGGCCGGCGCGATGGAGTCGATGATGTCGCCGAGGACGCGGTCGTCCTGCAGGAAGTTCTGGCCGAAGCGTTTGCGGGCAATGTGTTTCATATTCTGTCTTTCTTATTGGCTGGCCTGGGCCATCTGCAGCGCCGCTTCCAGCGCGGCCTGCATGCTGGAGCAGTCGGCGCGTCCCAGGCCTTGCGCGGCCAAGTCAAGCGCGGTGCCGTGGTCGACCGAGGTGCGGATCAGCGGCAAGCCGAGCGTGATGTTGACGCCGTGCCCAAAGGTGGCGTACTTCAGCACCGGCAGGCCCTGGTCGTGGTACATGGCCAGCACGCAGTCCGCGTCTTTCAGGTACTTGGGCTGGAACAGGGTGTCGGCCGGATAGGGACCGCGCGCATCGATGCCGCGCGCGCGCGCCGCTGCCAGCGCCGGCGTGATGGTGTCGATTTCTTCGCGGCCAAGATAGCCGTTTTCGCCGGCATGCGGGTTCAGGCCCGCCACCAGGATGCGCGGGGCGGCGATGCCGAACTTGCCGCGCAGGTCGGCCTGGATGATGTCCAGCGTCTGCGCCAGGCTCTCCTGCGTGAGCGCGCCGCTGACGTCTTTCAGCGGCAGGTGGGTGGTCGCCAATGCCACGCGCAAGGGCATGCCGTTGGCGTCGCCCGCCAGCAGCATCACCACGCGCGCGGTACCGGTCTGCTCGGCGAAGTACTCGGTGTGGCCGGAGAACGGCACGCCGGCATCGTTGATGGTGGACTTCTGCACCGGTGCCGTGGCCACCGCTTCGAACCAGCCGGCGCGCACGCCTTCGATGGCGGCGTCCAGCGTGGCCAGCACGTAGCGGCCGTTTTCCTTGTCCAGTACGCCCGGCTGCACGTGGGCGCCCAGCGGGATATCCAGCGCGCACAGGCGGTCGGCGCCGAAACGCGGCAGGCCGGCATTGCGCGCCGCCATGGTGGAAATGGCGCTGACGCGGATCTCGGGATCGATGCCCGAGGCGGTCATGGCCAGGAAGGCGGCATCGCCCACCAGCACCGCATTGACCTGGTGCCGCATGGCCCATGCCGCGCGGATGGCGATTTCCGGCCCGATGCCGGCCGGCTCGCCGGTGGTGATCGCAATCACCGGACGAACCCCGGGGCGCACACTTGGGCGCCGCGTAGCAAGGTTGGCGCTCATGGTGTCCCCCGCCTGCTTATTTCAGCGATTCGTCGCGGAATTCGACGTAGGCGCGGTCGCGCACCTGGCGCTGCCAGTCTTCCACCGCTTCCACCAGCTTGCGCTCGCGCAGGGCGTTGCGGGCGGCGGCGCGCTGCTTCTCTTTCGAGACGTCGTCCGATTTACGCTCCAGCACTTCGATCAAGTGGTAGCCGAAGGAGGTTTCCACCGGCTCGGATACCTGGCCGGGCTTCAGGCCGTTCATGGCCTGCTCGAATTCCGGCACGGTGTCGCCCGGGTACAGCCAGCCCATGTCGCCGCCCTTGTTGGCGCTGCTGTCGTTGGAGAACAGGCGTGCCAGTTCCTCGAACTTGGCGGCCTTGTTGTCCAGGCGCTCCTTCAGTTCCAGCAGCTTGCGCTTGGCGTCGGCCGCGCTCATGGTCGGCGTCACCTTCAGCAGGATGTGGCGGGCATGGGTCTGCTGCACGGTTTCCTGCGCGGCCGCATCGGCCATGCTGCGCTTGTCGACCAGCTTCAGGATGTGGAAGCCGGCCGCGCTCTTGATGATCGGCGTGCTCTGGCCCGGTTTCAGCTTGTTCAACGCCTCGGCGAAGATCGGCGGCAAGGCGCTGCCCGGGCGCCAGCCCACGGCGCCGCCCTGCAGCGCGTCGGAAGCGTCGGAATAGGTGGCGGCCATCTTGGCGAAGTCGGCGCCGGTGCGCAGCTGGCGCAGCACTTCCTCGGCGCGCTTCTGGCGCTGGCCGATCACGTCCGGCGAGGCGTTTTCCGGGATGCGCACCATGATCTGCGAGATATTCAGCTCGAACTGCTCGGACGCGGCCGCTTTCTCGGCGGCGATGAAGTTGTCCACTTCCGCTTCGGCGATATTGATCTTGTTGTCGACCTCATACTCGCGCAGGCGCTGCATGACGATCTCTTCGCGGATCTCTTCGCGGAAGGAAGCGAAGGTGGTGCCGTCTTTCTCCATCTGGTTGCGCAGCTGCTGAACCGTCATCTTCTGCTGCTCGGCGATGCGGGCGATAGCGCGGTCGAGCATATTGTCGTCGACCCGTACTCCCATTTCCTTGGCCAGCTGGAGCTGGGCCCGCTCCACGATCATGCGCTCCAGCACCTGCTTGCGCAGCTCGCCCGCGTCAGGCAGGGCCAGTTTCTGCTGCTGCATGCGCGCCACGATGGTGGCCACGCGTTCGTTCAGTTCGCGCTGGGTGATCACTTCGTCGTTGACGATGACCGCAATGGCGTCGATCGGCGCATTGGCCGACTGGCCCGGCGGCGTGAAGCCCTTCGATGGCGCCGCCTTGGCGGCGGCCGGTGCTGCCGGCTTGGCAGTCTTGGCGTCCTGCGCCAGGGCCGGGACGGCAAGGGAAGCACACAGCAGGGCAACAGCTAGTTTGATCGGGTGCATATCTGAAACGCTCATGTATCAGTGTTGAGGAAATCGAAAGCTTAACGCACGCCTTCATTGACGCGGCGATAGCCGGGGATGCTGTTTTTCAGCACCTCCAGCGGGTTGCCGAAACCGAGCTTGGACAAGCCGTTCAACTCCAACTGGAAGAAGAACTGGGTCGAGGTCTTCTTGGCGGTGGTGACGAAGCGCTGCGCCCCCATGCGGAATACCCAGCAATCGCAGTTGTATTCCAGCCCCACCACGCTTTCCAGCATCTTGTGCTCGCGCAGCGAGTATGACACGCGGCCCACGCCGAACCACTTGTCCGTGATCGGCCACTGGGCCGACAGGTCGGCATTCTTGAAGCTGTCGCGCACATAGCGGTAGCCGGCGTTGAGCACCTTGTAGGTACCCGGCGTGTACTGCAGCGACATATTCGAGGTGGTGACCTTGCTGGTGCTCGGGTTGTACTGCACCAGGCTGTCGATGCCCCAGGAATTGGAGATACGGCCGGTAGCCGCCAGCAGCATGTCGGAACGGGTGCTGTTGACCGGCGTCGAATTGTCGATCTGCACGCGCTGGTCGGCGAAGTAGAAGCGCTGGCCGAACGCCAGGCGCAGGCGTTCCGCGCCGCTGCTTTCCAGGAAGCGCGACACCACGGCCGCCGTCACCTGGTTGGCGTCGCCGATACGGTCGGAGCCGACGAAGCGGTTCTCGCTGAAGATCTGCGAGAAGTTGAAGGTGGCCGGTGCGGTGTCGAAGTTCGGGAACTGGTCCTGCTTGCGATACGGCGTGTAGACGTAGAACAGGCGCGGCTCCAGCGTCTGGGTCAGCTTCTTGCCGCCGAACTTGGTGTCGCGCTCGAATACCAGGCCCGAATCGAGCGAGAAAGTCGGTACGGCGCGCTGCAGCGAGCGCGATGGGTCCGTGCCGAATTCGTCAAGCTGGTAGGCACTGGCGTTCAGCATCACTTTCGGCGTCACGAAATAGGACGCGCCGATGATCGGGTAGCTGACCTGCGGCACGGCCACCAGGCGGTTGCCCTTGATCAGGTCCGGGTGCCAGAAGCGGGTCAGCTCCGAATCGAGCTGCCAGTCGAAGCCGCCGACGTCATAACGCGCCGCGTGCAGGTTGATGGCCGGCAGGCGGTCGTAGGGACGCGAGACGAACAGCGATGGGTCCGCGGGGTAGCCCGGATCCTGCAGCACGTGGTACTTCTGGGCGCGTGCCGTCAGGCTCCAGTACTCGCCGCTGTAATCGGTGCGCAGCTCCTTGAGCAACTGGCGCTCGGCCGACGAGGACACGGTCTTGGAAAAGTCGCTCGGGTAGTTGTTGTCCGACGCGGCGCGCAGGTTCCAGCCATAGGTCCAGTCCTTGGCCAGGTTCTGGGTATGCACGGTATGCAGTTGCCAGCGGTCGCGTTCGGCTTCCTTGTCGTTCGGCAAGTACTCGAGCAGGGTCCTGCCCTCGTAGTAGTTGCCGGCGTCGGTTTCGCCGATGTAGCGGGCGACCGCGCCCAGCTGCAGGCCGCGGCGGGCAATATAGCGCGGGTACAGCGTCAGGTCGCGGTTGGGCGCGATGTTGAAGTAGTACGGCACCAGCAGTTCCGCCCCGCCGCGCGAGGAGTACGACGGGGTCGGCGGCAGCCAGCCGGAGCGGCGCGCGCCCGACAGCGAGAACGACATGGCCGGGGTGCCCAGGATCGGCACGTCCTTGAAGTAGATCAGGGTGGCGCCGGCCGTGCCGACGTCGCGCCCCTGGTCCAGGTTCAGCGAACGCGCCTTCACGTACCAGTCCGGGTTCGGGCCCTGGCAGGTGCTGTAGGTGCCGTCCACCACCTGCGCTTCGTCCTCGTTCAGGAAGTTGATGCGCTGCGCCTTGCCCTGGGCATTATTGGTTTCCAGCTGGTAGGTCGGCTGCAGTGCATAGCCGCGCGCGGTTTCCATATTCAGCTTCAGTTCATCGGCGGTGTAATAGTCGCCGAAACGCCAGAGACGCACATTGCCCTTGGCCTCGAGTTCCTGCTCCACCTGCTGGAAGCTGGCCGCATCGGCGGTCACGCGGGTCTTGTCGTGCACCACTTCCACGTCGCGCACCAGGCGCAGGTCGCGTTCCGGGCGGCCGGACATGTCTTCGGCGCGCACGGTGGTCGGAGCATTCTTGTCTTCCACGTGCGGCGGGCGTTTGGCGGCGGGATGCGACTGCGCATGGGCGGACATCGCCGTGGTAGCGGCGGCAATGGCGGTCAAGGCGAACGCCCAGCGCTTGGAGTTGGGGGGTGCCAGGAACCGGGTCATGGATGGGACGCGTGAAACACCATAAAGGCGATTTTTTAATGTGAATCCCTTATTATATGGGAATCTTTACCACTCACTGGATTTCGCAGGCTGCTTTAATGTCTTTATTATCTAATTCACCATCCCCAGCCGCCGATCCACGCCTTGCCGAGCTGACCGGATGGCTGCAAGCTACCGGCTTGGTCGACACCGCTTCGGCGCGCCCGGCTTCCGAGGACGCCAGCTTCCGCCGCTATTTCCGCGTCGACGTGCTGCCGGCCCAGCGCGCCTTCCACGGCGCCACCCTGGTTGCCATGGACGCCCCGCCGCAGCGCGAAAACGTGCCGGCTTACGTGAAAGTCCAGGGCTTGCTGGAAGCTGCCGGCGTGTCGGTGCCCAAAATCGCCGCCGCGAACGTCGAGCAGGGCTTCTTGCTGCTGTCCGACCTGGGCAGCACCACCTACCTGCAGGCGCTGGACCACGATTCGGCCGCCACCCTGTATGCCGAAGCACTGTCCTCGCTGGTCAAGATCCAGCAGGCCAGCCAGCCGGGCGTACTGCCCGAATTCGACCGCGCTTTCATGCTGCGCGAACTGAATATCTTCCCCGAGTGGTACATCGGCAAGCACCTGGCCACCACCCTCAACGAGAAGCAGCAGCAGGAACTGGACAAAGTGTTCGAGGCGATCCTGGCCAACTGCCTGGCCCAGCCCCAGGTTTACATGCACCGCGACTACCACTCGCGCAACCTGATGTGGATGGACGAGGGCAATCCCGGCATCCTCGATTTCCAGGACGCGGTATGGGGCCCGGTCACCTACGATTGCGCCTCGCTGCTGCGCGACGCTTACGTGTCGTGGGACGAGGAACTGGTGCTGGACTGGCTGATCCGCTACTGGCAGCACGCGCGCAGCGCCGGCCTGCCGGTGAAGAAGGACTTCGATGAGTTCTACAAGGACTTCGAGTACATGGCCTTGCAGCGCCATTTGAAGATCCTCGGCATCTTCTGCCGCCTGAACTACCGCGATGGCAAGCCGCACTACCTGGGCGACCTGCCGACCGTGATGGAATACGTGCGCAAGACCGCCAACCGCTACCGCGACCTCAAGCCGCTGATCAAGCTGCTCGACACGCTGGAAGGCACCGCGCCGCAAGTCGGCTACACCTTCTAAGGGGCGACGCATGAAAGCCATGATCCTCGCCGCCGGCCGCGGCGAACGCATGCGGCCCCTGACCGACACCTGCCCCAAGCCGCTGCTGAAAGTGCGCGGCCGCCCGCTGATCGTGTGGCACATCCTGAACCTGGTGCGCGCCGGGATCACGGAGATCGTCATCAACCACGCCCATCTCGGCCACATGATCGAGGAAGCACTGGGCGACGGCGCGCAGTTCGGCGCCAAGATCCAATATTCGCCGGAAGCGCACGCGCTGGAAACGGCGGGCGGCGTCGCCAACGCCCTGCACCTGCTGGGCGACGAACCGTTCCTGGTGCTGTCGGGCGACATCTACTGCCCGCAC
Source organism: Duganella sp. CF458 (assembly GCF_900113115.1). GTDB lineage: Bacteria > Pseudomonadota > Gammaproteobacteria > Burkholderiales > Burkholderiaceae_D > Rugamonas. The sequence continues at coordinate 185,958 of NZ_FOOF01000011.1, forward strand.
TTCGATTTCTCCGAAGCGCTGGACGTGCTGAAGGACAAGGACCACCGCGGCGACCCGTATCCCGCCCACGTGCGCGACATCGCCTGGATCTGGCTGACGCCCAACCCGTGGCATAACCCGGACGGCGACTTCGCGCTGAACCTGTACACCGTCTCCGGCCAGGGCGCGCCGAAATGGAACTTCGCCAATCTCGGCGTGTACCGCCCCGAGATGTTCGCCGGCATCACGCCGGGCCAGAAGGCCGGCCTGGGCAAGCTGCTGTTCGAGTTCGCCGACCAGGGCCGCATCGGCGGCGAGATCTACCAGGACGAGTGGGTCAACGTCGGCACCGTGCGCCAACTGGAAGAACTGAACGCATGAAACCCTACGCCGAGCGCCGCGCGCGCCTGCTGGCCCGGATGGAAGCGGGCAGCGTGGCGGTCATCGGCACCGCGCCCGAAGTCACGCGCAATGCCGACACCGAATACCCCTACCGCCACGACAGCTCCTTCTACTACCTGACCGGCTTCACCGAGCCGGAAGCGGTGCTGGTGCTGGTGGCGCCGCGTGGCGAAGCCGCCGCGCAATCGCTTCTGTTCTGCCGCGAGAAGCACCTGCAATCGGAGATCTGGGACGGCTACCGTTATGGCCCCGACGCCGCGCGCGCAGCGTTCGGCTTCGACTCGGCCTTCCCGATCGCCTCGCTCGATGAACACATGGTGCGCCAGCTTTCCAACACCAGCGCACTGTACGCCCCGCTGGCACGCGGCGGCGAAGAGCAGCAGCGGCGCTGGTTCGACGGCGTGCGCAGGCTCGCGCGCAGCGGCACCACTGCGCCGCCCGCGCTGCGCGACCTGCCGCCGCTGATCGACGAGATGCGCCTGTTCAAGGACCAGCACGAAAGCGCCATCATGCTGCGCGCCGGGGAAATCTCCGCAGGTGCCCATGCGCGCGCCATGCGCTTTGCCGGCACCCACGGCGCCGGTACCTTCGAATACCAGCTGGAAGCCGAACTGCTGCATGAATTCCGCCGCCACGGCGCCCAATTCCCGGCCTACACGCCGATCGTCGCCTCCGGCCCCAACGCCTGCGTCCTGCATTACAACGCCAACAACCGCCGCACCGAGGACGGCGACCTGGTGCTGATCGACGCCGGCTGCGAGCTCGATGGCTACGCCTCCGACATCACACGCACCTTCCCGGTCAACGGCCGTTTCAGTCCCGCCCAGCGCGAACTGTACGAACTGGTGCTGGCCGCGCAGCAGGCCGCCTTCGACGCCATCGGGCCGGGCCGCAAATACCACGACGCCCACGATACCGCCGTGCAGGTGCTGGCGCAGGGCATGCTCGACTTCGGCCTGCTGCAAGGCACGCTGGACGATGTGCTGGCAGAGAAGAAATACACGCAGTTCTACATGCACGGCACCGGCCACTGGATCGGCATGGACGTGCACGACGTCGGCCTGTACCGCGACGCGGCGCGCGAAGACAAGCCATCGCGCCTGCTGCAGCCGGGCATGGCGATGACGGTGGAACCCGGCATCTACGTGCGCCCGGCAGAAGGCGTGCCGGAAAAATACTGGAACATCGGCATCCGCATCGAGGACGACGTGATCGTCCGCGAAAACGGCTTCCAGCTGCTGACGGACGGCGCGCCCAGGACGGTGGCCGAGATTGAAGCTTTGATGAAATGACTGATTACGATATCGCCATCTGCGGCGCCGGCCCGGCCGGCATGGCGCTGGCGGCGCTGCTGGTGAAGCGCGGCGTGAATCCCGCCCGCATCGCACTGGTGGACGCCAAGCCGCTCGACCAGGCCATGCAGGATCCACGCACCCTGGCACTGTCCTACGGCAGCCGCCAGATCCTCGAGCAGGTGGGCGCGTGGCCGATCCATGCCACCGCCATCCATGAAATCCACGTCTCGCGGCGCGGCCAGTTCGGCCGCAGCATGATCACGCGCGACGAACACGGTTTGCCGGCGCTCGGCTACGTCACCCGCTACGGCGCCATCGTCGAAGCGCTGGGCAATGTCTGCCAGCGCCTTGGCATCGCCGCCCTGCGCCCGGTGCGCGTCACCGGCAGCGACGAAGCGGCCGACAGCGTCGCGCTGCACCTCGAAAGCGAAGGCGAATGCCCGCGCGTCCTGCGCGCCGCCGTGGTGGTGCAAGCCGAGGGCGGCCTGTTCGGCCAGCAGGCCGACAAAGCCGAAACACGCGACTACCGGCAAACCGCCATCATCGCCCAGGTGCATGCCAGCGCCCCGGTAGCGCACCGCGCCTACGAACGCTTCACCAACGAAGGCCCGCTGGCACTGCTGCCACAGGACGACGGCTATTCGCTGGTCTGGTGCGCCCGCCCCGCCAGCGCGCAGGCGATCCTCGCACTGGACGACGCCGCATTCCTGGCCAAGCTCGGCGAAACCTTCGGCCAGCGCCTGGGCAAGTTCACCCTGGCCACGCGCCGCCTGGCCTTCCCGCTCGGACTGAATGCCGGCGCCACCGGCACTGCACGCAGCGTCGCCATCGGCAATGCCGCGCAAACCCTGCACCCGGTTGCCGGCCAGGGGCTGAACCTGGGCCTGCGCGATGCCGCCGAACTGGCGCGCGCCCTGGCCCGCGGCGCCACGCCCCAAACACTGGAGCAATATGCCGCCCTGCGCCGCCGGGACCGCAAGCTGACGGTGCGCCTGACCGACACCATGGCCCGCATCTTCGCCAGCGAATCTGCGCTGCAGCCCCTGCTTGGACTGGGCCTGGCCGCCATTGACGTCGCCGCCCCGGCACGCGCCGTGCTGGCCGAACTCATGATGTACGGCCGCCGTTAGAGGAAACGCCAACCCACCCGCTAGATACCGAAGAGCCCGTGTCTCATTACGGGTGTGACCCCACGGTGGGACACGGGCTCGGCTGTGAGGCGCTGCCTTTACTCGACGGCTTTCACCATGTCTTCCAGCACCTTCTTGGCGTCGCCGAACACCATCATGGTCTTGTCCATGTAGAACAGCTCGTTGTCCAGGCCTGCATAGCCGGATGCCATCGAGCGTTTGTTGACGATGATGGTCTTGGCCTTGTAGGCCTCCAGGATCGGCATGCCGGCGATCGGGGATTTCGGATCTTTCGCCGCCGGGTTCACCACGTCGTTCGCGCCCAGCACCAGCACCACGTCGGCCTGCGCGAATTCGCTGTTGATGTCTTCCATCTCGAACACCTGGTCATACGGCACTTCGGCTTCCGCCAGCAGCACGTTCATATGGCCCGGCATGCGGCCTGCGACCGGGTGGATCGCGTACTTCACCGTCACGCCGTGGTGGCCCAGCTTTTCGACCAGCTCTTTCAACGCATGCTGGGCGCGTGCCACCGCCAGGCCGTAGCCGGGGACGATGATCACGGTTTCGGCATTTTGCATCAGGAACACCGCGTCGTCGGAGGAACCCGACTTCACATTGCGCTGAGCCTGCGCGCCGCCTGCCGCTGCCGCGGAAGCATCGCCGCCGAAGCCGCCCAGGATCACGTTGAAGAACGAGCGGTTCATCGCCTTGCACATGATGTAGGACAGGATCGCGCCGGAAGAACCCACCAGCGAACCGGCGATGATCAGCATCGAGTTATTGAGCGAGAAGCCAATGCCCGCCGCGGCCCAGCCGGAGTAGGAGTTCAGCATCGACACCACCACCGGCATGTCGGCGCCGCCGATCGGGATGATGATCAGCACGCCCAGCACGAAGGCTATCGCGGTCATGAGCAGGAACGGGGTCCAGGCCGGTTCGTTGCCGCCGCTGAACACGAACACCAGGCCCAGGCCGAACATGACCAGCGCCAGCGCCAGGTTCAGCATGTGCTGGCCGCCGAACACCACCGGCGCGCCCTGGAACAGGCGGAACTTGTATTTGCCCGCCAGCTTGCCGAAAGCGATCACCGAACCGCTGAAGGTGATCGCGCCGACAAAGGTGCCGATGAACAGCTCGATGCGGTTGCCGACCGGCAGCGCCTGGCCGCGCGCCGCGATGCCGAAAGCGTGCGGTTCGGCCACCGCTGCAATGGCGATGCAGACCGCCGCCATGCCGATCAGCGAGTGCATGGCCGCCACCAGCTCCGGCATCTTGGTCATTTCGACGCGCTTGGCGAGGAAGGCGCCGATGCCGCCGCCGACCAGCACGCCCAAAGCGACCAGGCCAAGGCCCAGGCCGCCGGAGCCGGAACGTGCATGCACGTCCATGCCGAGCGCGCGTGCCGCCGCGGCTACGGCTTCCGCCCCTTCCGATGCGGCGGCGATATCCGCTTTCAGGCGCAGGATCAGCGCAATGGTGGTCACGGCGGCAATCGCCATGCCGGCCATGCCGAAGGCATTGCCCTTGCGTGCCGATGCCGGCGACGACAGACCTTTCAACGCCTGGATGAAGCAGACAGACGCGATCAGGTACATCATCGTGACAAGGTTCATGGTGATGAAGCTCATGCCTTGGCCTCCTTCTCAGCCGGCGCACCAGTACCAGCCGCAGGCGCCGCCTTCTTCTCCTTCTTCTTGAACATCTCCAGCATGCGCTGGGTGACCAGGAAGCCACCGAACACATTGACCGCGGCCAGCGCCACGGCGACCGTGCCCATGATTTGTCCAACCAGGCCTTCGGTCAGCGCGGCCGCCAGCATGGCGCCCACGATGATGATGGCCGATACGGCATTGGTTACCGCCATCAGCGGCGTATGCAGCGCCGGCGTGACGTTCCAGACCACGTGGTAGCCCACATACACGGCCAGCACGAAAATGATCAGGTTGATAATGGTGTGACTGACTTCCATTTCCGTCTCCTATTTCCGCAACTGCTCGCCGCCGTGGCAGACCAGCGTTGCTTTGATGATTTCATCCTCGCGGTCGATGACCAGCTGGTCTTCCTTGTCGAAGACCAGCTTGAGGAAGTCGAGCACATTGCGCGCGTAAAGGGCGGAGGCATCCGCCGCCACGTGGCAGGCCAGGTTCGGCTCGCCGACGATATGCACGCCATGCTTGATGACCGTCTTGCCCAGTTCGGACAAGGGGCAATTGCCGCCTTGCTCCACCGCCAGGTCGACGATGACGGAGCCGGGCTTCATGGCCTTCACGGTTTCTTCGGAGATCAGCACCGGCGCCGGGCGGCCCGGGATCAGTGCCGTGGTAATGACGATGTCGGCCTGCCTGGCGCGTTCATGCACCAGTTCCGCCTGGCGTTTCATCCATTCAGGCGGCATCGGGCGCGCATAGCCGCCGACACCCTTCGCGATCTCGCGCTCTTCGTCGGTCAGGTAAGGCACGTCGATGAATTTTGCGCCGAGCGACTCCACCTGCTCTTTCACCGGCGGACGCACGTCGGACGCTTCGATCACGGCGCCCAGGCGTTTCGCGGTTGCAATCGCTTGCAAGCCGGCCACGCCGACGCCCATGATCAGCACACGGGCAGCTTTCACGGTACCCGCTGCGGTCATCAGCATGGGCATGAAACGCTGGTAGGTATTCGCGCCAACCATCACGGCCTTGTAGCCCGCGATATTGGCCTGGGAGGACAATACGTCCATCGACTGCGCGCGCGTGATACGCGGCACAGCTTCCAATGCAAACGCGGACAGGCCGGAAGCCGCCATGGCCGCAATGTTTTCCCCATCAAAGGGATTCAGCATGCCGACCAGGACGGCCCCCGGCTTCATGCGGGACCGTTCGTCGGCATTCGGGGCGCGTACCTTCAGTACCATTTCCGCGCCCAGGGCCTCTGCGGCGGTGCCAATCGTGGCACCGGCAGCGGCATATGCTTCATCCGTCACCGAAGCAGCAATGCCGGCTCCCGCCTGCACCACCACCTGGTGTTTGACTGCTAGTTTCTTGACCGTCTCTGGCGTTGCCGCCACTCGGGTCTCCCCCGGCCTTGACTCGGCCGGTACGCCAATCTTCATAATGCCTCCAATAGTGGGAAAAACTGACTAAAATCTAACATGAAATGTTCTACGGCCAACATTACCTGTGCCGAATTGTTGCAATGCACAAGCTTTTCACAACGTGGTAACAACGAAGAGGCAAGATCAGGCTACAATGTCGGGTCTTCTGAGGATGGACTACCATGCCGCGTACCTGGAAACCGAATGTCACAGTCGCCGCCGTCATAGAGCGCGACGGAAAGTTTCTTCTGATTGAAGAAGAAACCAGTGACGGCATTCGCCTGAACCAGCCGGCCGGCCACCTCGATCCGCTGGAATCGCTGGAACAGGCCGTGGTGCGCGAAACCCTGGAAGAAACCGCCTACGATTTCACCCCGACCGCGCTGGTAGGCATGTATATGTCGCGCTACCGCTCGGCACGTACCGGCCAGCTGGTCACCTTCCTGCGCTTCGCCTTCTGCGGCGACGTGGGCACCTACTACCCGGATCGGCCGCTGGACGAAGGCATCCTGCGTACCCATTGGATGACGCGCGATGAAATCGCGGCCTGCCGCGAGCGCCATCGCAGCCCCCTGCTGCTGACCTGCGTGGATGAATATTTGGCCGGCAAACGCGCGCCGCTGGAAATCCTGCACACCCATGTGTCGGTATTCGAGGAAGTCTGAAGACTTCCTCTAAGTTTGGACGATTTACAACATGAGTAAGAAAAAAGTGGTCATCGGCATGTCCGGTGGCGTTGATTCCTCCGTTTCCGCTTGGTTACTGAAAGAGCAAGGCTATGAAGTTGTCGGCCTGTTCATGAAGAACTGGGAAGACGACGACGATTCCGAATTCTGTTCTTCCCGCCAGGACTGGATCGACGCGGCCAGCGTGGCCGACGTGGTGGGCGTGGACATCGAAGCCGTCAACTTCGCCGCGGAATACAAGGACCGCGTGTTCGCGGAATTCCTGCGCGAATACCAGGCCGGCCGCACGCCGAACCCGGACGTTTTGTGCAATGCGGAGATCAAGTTCAAGGCCTTCCTCGACCACGCCATGCACCTCGGCGCCGACCTGATCGCCACCGGCCACTATGCGCGTGTGCGCCACAACAGCGTGACCGGCCGCCACGAGCTGCTGAAGGCGGTCGACCACACCAAGGACCAGAGCTACTTCCTGCACCGCCTGAACCAGGCGCAATTGTCGAAGACCCTGTTCCCGCTGGGCGAAATCCCGAAGACCGAAGTGCGCAAGATCGCGGAAAAGCTGCAGCTGCCGAATGCGGCCAAGAAGGATTCCACCGGCATCTGCTTCATCGGCGAGCGCCCGTTCCGCGAGTTCCTGAACCGCTACCTGTCCTACAAGGCCGGCCCGATCAAGACCCCGGACGGCAAGGTGGTGGGCGAGCACGTGGGGCTGTCTTTCTATACCCTGGGCCAGCGCAAGGGCATCGGCATCGGCGGCGTGAAGACTTACCAGAACGCCGACGGTTCGTCGGACGCCTGGTACGTGGCACGCAAGGACGTTGAAAACAATACGCTGTGGGTGGTGCAGGGCCACGACCATCCGTGGCTGCTGTCGGAGGCGCTGCATGCCGGCCAGGCAAGCTGGGTTGCCGGCGTGGCGCCGGAAGCCGGCCGCATCAGCGCCAAGACGCGCTACCGCCAGGCCGACGTGCCTTGCGACGTTGCCGCCAATGGCGACAGCGAATTCGCGCTGAAATTCATGGATGCCCAGTGGGCGGTCACCCCGGGCCAGTCGGCCGTGCTGTACGACGGCGACGTTTGCCTGGGCGGCGGCATTATCGACGGCTCAAACTTCGTCTGACCCCTCGGCCGGGCTGGCGCCTTGCGCGTCGGCCTGCGCCTTCTGCTGCCGCTTCACCGCCGCGATGATGGTGTTGCGGATGGTCTTCAATACCGTACCGCCATTGAACGGCTTCACGATATAGCCATTGATGCCCATCGCATGGGCTTTCTGGATCGTGGCCTGGTCGAACTCCGACGACACCATGAAAATCATGGCTTTCGGCCAATCCTTGCGCATGGCCAGCATGGATGGCTCATCAGCCTCGATGCAATCGCGCGCAACGCAGATGATCTGGGGCTGGTGCTTGATCAGCAGCACATTGCCTGCCAGGCAAGTATGCGCCTGGCCGACCACGTCGTAGCCGCCGTCGATCAGCACCGTATTGAGCAGGCCGCGTGCAATGGCGCTGCTGTCGATAAGAACCGCTTTTAACATCAGGAGGTTTAACGGTGGTCCCAGGCCAGCATATTCCAGCTCACGCCGATCCGGACGTCCGTTTTCAGTTGTACCAATTGACGAGAAAGATACAACATCTCGCGCTCTTTTCGTAGGCTTTCGCCGACTTTGTCCTTCAGGATGCCTGCACCGGCCATGATTGCGTCCAGAGTGCCGTAAGTTCGCAACAGTTTGGCAGCGGTCTTCACCCCCACATTGGACACGCCGGGGATGGAGTCGGTCTCATCGCCCATCAGCGCCAGCAGGTCCGGCAGCATGCCGGGCGTGACGCCCCACTTCTGCTCGACCCAGGTGCGGTCGTGCCATTCGGACTTGAAATGGTCCCAGACGCGGGCCCCTTCGGCGATCAGGCAATGCAAGTCCTTGTCGGTGGTGGCCACCACCGCCTCGCCGCGGTTTTCGCTGAGCCAGCGGGTGACCACGGTGCCGATCACGTCGTCGGCTTCCACTTCAGGGATGGCAATCGGGCACATGCCGATTCGGGTCAGCTGCATATAGAACTCCGGCAGCGCCTCGCGCAATACCTCAGGCATCGGTTGGCGGCCTGCGCGATACCCTTGGTACAGGGTGTGGCGCCAGGTAGGGCCGCCGTAATCAAAGGCAGGCAGGATATGGGTAGGTTCGTGGCCGTTGACCAGGCGCTGGAATGCGTTGAACGCATGGCGCATCGCTATCTCGGCTTTGAGGTCGGAGTCCGGCTCCGGACTGGCCTCATACACTCGCCGCACGATATTCAAGCCATCAATGGCCAACAATCTTCCCGTCATAGGCAGCATTTTACCGCACAGCTACTGGCCAGACTCTAGCGCAGGCGTGAGCGTACTTCCATCAAGGCAAAGCCAAGCAGGTTCATGCCAGTCCATTCGGACGGGTTTTCGGCATGCGGCGAGTCCGCAGCAAAGCCGGTGCCCCACACGAAATCGACCGGGCTTGCTTCGACCAGCACTTGTTCGCCAGTGGCGAGCAGGAATTTCTTCAAGGGAGGGTTCTGCGAAAACTTCGCATGGTTGGCCTTAACCACGATATCCCAGCGGTTTTCCGCCCAGGCCTCGTCGTCGAAGCCCTGCACTGCGCGGCCAGCAGCTTTCACGGCTGCCGGGTTGCGTGATTGCAGGATGCGGTCAAGCGCGGCGGTGTCGCCAAACAGGCGAGCCTTCTCGGCCATCATGAAATGTTCGGCCGTCGGATACCGGACTCGATCAATCACAAACTCGGCCTCGAACCATTGGCTGAAGCAAGTCTTCGTGATCACCCCGTTCCGGGACGGCTGGTGTCCCCAGAACAGGACCATCTTGGGCTGACCGTGGTGCTGGATGTGCTCGCATAACTCGACGACATTCCTCATTTCGATTCCTCTCCAATGAACTGCGCTTCGAAGGCGGCAAGCGATGCCCCCTTTCGGTCAAGCACGGCAAAGACCACGTGTTCGAAGGCGTTGCGGTAGTTGGGGTTGTGCAGCAATTGCTGTGCGAACCAACGCGGTATGGCCGTGGTGGACGGCGAGTGCCAGCAGCATGTCGATACGGGCCAGCATGGCTGCTTCGAGCTCGCCAAGACGCTCAGGTTCATCCTGGGCGATCCGGGAGCGTACTTCTCGATTGATCATTTGATGTTCCTTGCTTGTTATTGGTCTTTTGGATCAAGCAGGAACATCATAAATCGCTTAGTGCTTGTTTGCAACTAAGTTATATTCAATTCAGCACTAAGTATTATTTCAGCAGCGCATAAGGTCCGCCGCGCTCCAGCGCGCGCTGGTAAGCCGGACGGGCGTGGATGCGCTGCAGGAAGGCCTGCAAGCGCGGATGGGTTGCGCCGAGACCGCCACGGGCTGCCGCAGCTTCCAGCGGGAAGCTCATCTGGATATCGGCCGCACTGAACTCGCCGCCCGCGAACCAGTCGCGATCGGCCAGTTCGGACTCGAGGTAGGCCAGGTGCCGGTCGATATTCGGTTGCACGAAGCCCGACATTACCTTCTGCACAATCGCACGCTTGATCGGCTTGACGAAAAACGGCGCCGGCGAGGAATCGACCTTGTCGAAAACGAGTTTCATCAGCAACGGCGACATCAGCGAGCCTTCCGCGTAATGCATGAAGTAACGCCAGCGCAGCTTGTCGGGCGTGCCGGCCGGCGGCACCAGGCGGTCATTGCCATGCTTCTCCACCAGGTATTCGATGATGGCGCCCGACTCGGCGACGATATTGCCTTCATGCTCGATGACAGGCGACTTGCCGAGCGGATGGACCTTGGTCAGCTCCGGTGGCGCCAGCATGGTCTTCGGATTGCGCTGGTAATGCTTGATCTCATATGCCAGCCCCAGCTCTTCCAGCAACCACAGCACACGCTGCGAACGAGAGTTATTGAGGTGGTGGACAATGATCATGGGCGCGCTCCGCAAGGTTAAAATGGAGCCATGACTTTACCACTGACCCAGGAATCCATCTCGACCCTGGTCCGCGAGTTCTATGACGGCGTGCGCGCCGATGCGGAACTGGGGCCGGTGTTCAGCGCTGCCATCGACGATTGGGAGCCGCACCTGGCGCGCATGGTGGAGTTCTGGAGCACCACCATGTTGGGCACCAAGAGCTTCCAGGGCAATGTCTACGGCAAGCATATGGCGCTGCCGGGCGTGCAGCCGCAGCACTTCCAGCGCTGGCTGGCGCTGTTCCAGTCGACCGTGGAGCGCCTGTTCGAGCCAGCCGTGGCGGAAGAATTCCGCATCGTGGCCAGCCGCATTGCGCAAAGCCTGCAGTACGGCTTCTTCGGCCAGGTGCATTTCAGTTAACAGGCATCCGCCGCGCTCATCACCGAATAGCAGGCTTGCCAGCGGCGCAGCGCAGCCGGCAGCACCTGCATCGGCTGCGGCGCTGCGATGAAGTCGCCGGAAGCTTGCATGCACCCTTCCGCGCGCACCTGCAGCCAGTCCAGCAGGTTGGACACCTGGCAGCAGCCGGCATGCCCTGCATCGCGCAGTTCGAGCCGGTGCGGCGCGATGCCTGCCTGCGCCATCAGTCCCTGGATATCGGCCGCCAGCGCGATGCCATCCGGAATGTCTTTGCTGAACGCCGGCAGCGGCAGGCACAACACCATGTCCAGCTTGAAGCCCTCGGCTTCCCACATCCGCAATGCGGCCAGGGCGTCGCACACCATGTGCAGCAGGAAAACCCGCTCCAGCCCGGAGGTCGACAATTCGCCGGCAAAATCGCAGTAGTGCAGGACGCCGCAGCCGGGACGGCGCCAGTGGACCGCCCCCAGCACGCTGCCGATGCTGCCGTCACGTGCGGCAACCTGCGGCTGGCACCAGAGTTCAAACTGGCCCAGCTTGAGTGCGTTACCAATCAAATTTCACCTCCGCAGAGTAGGAGCGTTGTGGGTAGGGATGGAAGTTCCAGTACTTGTAGTTGTTGGCGTTGTCGATGCCAAAGGCGGCACTCCAATGCTTGTCGATGCGGTAGCGCAGCCGGGCATCGACCGTGAAGTACCTGCTGGCGCCCTGGTAGGCGAAGCCGTTGATGTCCATGTTGTCCAGCGTCGAATACTGCTTGCCGCTATAGCGCGCAGCCAGCGTGGTGCTCAACTTGTCGTTCACACGGTAGGTCGCCACGGCGCTGGCACGCCATTCGGGAATGCGCGGCTGCCATTTGCCCACACTGGCCGGGAATTTCTCGTTGCGCTTGATCTTCGAATCGGTCCAGGTCAGGCTGGCCTGCATGTCCAGCCCTTCGACCAGCACGTTCTCGTTCGACCAGGCGGTTTCCAGGCCATGGGTGCGGATCAGGCCAACGTTCTGTACATTGGTCACGTTCGGCGTCACCAGCACATTGGTTTGCGAATACAGCGCGTCGCGGTTGCGTTCGAAGAAGGCGGTGATGCGCAGCGCGGAATTGCCGACCAGGCGCTCGGCGCTCAATTCCGTGGTCCAGGAGCGCTCGGCCTTCAGGTGCGGGTCGTTGTTGACCAGCGTGCCGGTATTGTTGATGCCGCCCTGGTATAACTCGGACACGGTCGGCATGCGAATCGCACGGCCGGTGGAAGCTTTCAGCGTCCAGTCCTCGTTGGCCTGGAAAGCCAGCGCCGCCTTGGGCGAAACATCATTCTCACTGCGTTTGGCGTGGCGCACGACCTTGCCTGCATTGGCGGTCTCGCCGTCGCGCCCTTCCCAGTGTTCGAATCGGGCGCCGAGCACGGTCTTCCAGTCTTGCGACAGTTTCCAGGTGTCCTGCAAGTACAGGCTGTCGATGCCGGTACGGCCCGAGAATGCCTGGTTGCGCGCACCCGGCTCGCCATTCAGCCAGTCTGTGGTGGCGCGTTCGATGGTGGCCAGCTTGTAGGCCGCGCGCTGGTAGCCAAAGTCGACAATGTGGGTGCCGCGCATGCCGTCCGGACGATACACGCCTTTCAGCGACAGGGTATTCCAGCCGGTGCCGCCCTGGTCGACGATGCGGCCCGCACCGCCGGTGGCTGCCGCCGGGCGCGCCGCGGTCGGGGCACGCAGGATGTCGCGGCTGTAGTCGTACAGGCTGGCCGCCACTTCCCAATCGAATACGCCCTTGGTATTGCTCTTCACCGTCAGGCCGTGCATCAGGTGGCGCAGCTCCTCTTTCGTCGAATTGAAGTCGGAAGCTGCCAGCGTGAAGCTGCGGCCATTGATCGAAACCGGTCCGCTGAACACAGGCTTGCCCGTTGCATCACGCAGGTACGTGCTGGGAGTGCCGTTCGAGTCGTTCTGCCACCAGCCCAGCGAGTAGCTGGCGCGCACGGTTGGCGAAAAATCGTATGCCACTTTGATCTTGGCATGGTTCTGCACCGTGCTGTACTGGGTTGCCGTACCGAAGATATAGATGTCGCGGTTGGTGCGGTCCTTGTCGACGACGGCACCGGTAACCGGCCCCCCGGCGCCGCCTGCCGTGCCACTCGCGATTGCGCGGTTGGTAAAGGTTTGCGGCTGGCCATCGCTGTCGGTACGGTTCACGCTGACGAACCAGGACCACGCTCCATGGCGATTGCCGAGCGACATGCTGGACTGGCGCGCGCTGAAAGTAGTGTCCGTGTTGTACAACTCGAACGGCTGGCGCACGTAAGCGACGCGCGCATGGGCTTCGAACTGCTTGGGCATGCGCGTCACGTAATCGACTACCGCGCCGACCGAGTTGCCGCCATAAGCCGCCGAGAACGGGCCGTACAACACGTCTACACGCTCGATTTCCTCCGGCGCGACCATGCCCCAGCGCGGCGCAAAGGTGGCGCCGTTACCAAGATAATTCGACAGCAGCACGCCATCGGCATACACCGCCGAACGCGCACTGTTGCCGGTGCCGGAGGCGCGGGTGGACAGCACCGCATGGTTGTAGTCGCCAATATAACGCTTGCGCACCAGCAGGCTTGGCAGGTATTTCAGGGCGTCCTCCGCATCGCTGGCGTTGACCTGGTCTTCGATCTGCGCTCGGGTAATGCCCTCGATGGTGGTCGGGATCTGGGTCGGCAGCGAGGTCGGATGGCTGCCGGCGATGACGACGGTGCCAACCATCTTGAGCGGCGATTCCCCTTCGTGATCGGCAAAGGCCGGCGCCGGGAATACAACCAGCAGCGCAGCGGCCAGCGGAATGAGGCGGGTGTTCATGATGCTTCCTTTCTTGTTCTTGCGAGCGAAGGCCTTGCGACCGCGCCGCCACAGGGCGCGTGCAATGCAAAGCCGGGGGAACTACGCGGGAAGGATCAAGCGGAAGGCGGAGCGCGCGAGGGCGGCGCCAGGGATTCTTGCTGCGGCAGCGCTGCGGGCACGAGCAATGCCGGCCCGGTGCGCGATGGCATCAGCAGCGCCAACGCAATGCGGGCAGGCGGTGGCGGCACGGCAGGCAGGTCGGCCTGCACCATGCAGTAGCCGCACTTCTGGGCGACGTGGTGAGCTTTCGGCTGGGCGTGGCAATGGCCGACGTTGTTATCGCCGCAGGCCGCGGCCAGCAGCGTGGACAGCGTTGGCGCGGAGACGGCCATCAACATCGCGAACAGCGCGATCCTGACGATACCGGCAATCTTTCTCCTGCTCCAGCCCACGATGGCTCCTACAATGCAACTCAATAAGTGCATTGTAGATACGCCTTTTCATAGGCGATATGCCCTAGATCAAGTTTTCACTTGCCCGCAGCTGGGCTTCACGCTTTCGATGAAGTGTAGATCCTGATGACGCGGCGCGCAGGGCCGCCGTCGGAAGGAGGAGCAGCTGGTGCAGATGGCGCAGGCGCATCGCCGCAACCGCCGCAGGAACCGCAGCCGCTGCCGCAGCTCGATTCCGTGTTGAAGAAGCGCGCCAGTTTTTCCTGCGACAGGCCGCGGCGCGACAGCGCGTAGACGATCTGCTGGCGCCATGCGGCAGGCAGGTATTTCCTCGCCGCGTGCAGCGCGGCGGCCGCCACGATGATGCCGACGATGATTTCCTGCCACATGGTTCAGCCTCCGAGCGCCAGGGCGACGCGGTAAGTGATGAAGGTGGCGACGTAGGCCAGCACGAACATATAAGCCGCCATCAGCAGCGGATACTTCATCGAATTGGTTTCGCGGCGCACCACGGTCAGCGTGGACAGGCATTGCGGCGCGAACACGTACCAGGCCAGCAGCGCCAGCGCCGTCGGCAGGCCCCAGCTGGACTGGATCACCGGCAGCAAGGAATTTGCCAGCTCGTCGCCGGTCTGCGACAGCGCGTACACGGTGCCCAGGGCACCGACCGCCACTTCACGCGCCGCCATGCCCGGCACCAGCGCAATGCAGATCTGCCAGTTGAAGCCGATCGGCGCGAAGATGAATTCCAGCGCGCGGCCCAGCATGCCGGCAACGCTGTAGTAGATCGGCGGATGGGTCGCGCCGTCCGGCGCCCCGGGGAAGCTGGACAGGGCCCACAGCAGCACCATCAAGGTCAGGATGGTGGTACCGACGCGCATCAGGAAAATCTTGGCGCGCTCGTACAGTCCAATGGCCAGGTTGCGCATATGCGGCCAGTGATAGGCCGGCAGCTCCAGCATCAGCGGCTGGTTGCGCTTGGCGCGCATCGAACGCTTCATGACCCAGGCCACCGCCATGGCGGAGATGATGCCGGCGAAATAGAGACAGAACAGCACCAGGCCTTGCAGGTTGAACAGGCCCCACACCTCGCGGTCAGGGATGAAGGCGGCGATCACCAGCGCGTACACCGGCAGGCGCGCCGAACAGGTCATCAGCGGCGCGATCATGATGGTCACGATGCGGTCGCGCGGATTCTGGATGGTGCGTGCCGCCATGATGCCCGGAATCGCGCAGGCGAATGAGGACAGCAGCGGGATGAAGGCGCGGCCCGACAGGCCGACCCCGCCCATCAGGCGGTCCAGCAGGAAGGCTGCGCGCGGCAGGTAGCCGCAATCTTCCAGCACCAGGATGAAGAAGAACAGGATCAGGATCTGCGGCAGGAATACCAGCACGGCGCCGACGCCGCCCAGCACGCCGTCCACCAGCAGGGAGCGCAGCACGCCGTCGGCCATATGGGTCTTGACCAGCACGCCGAGATGTTCGACGCCGCCGCTGATCATGTCCATCGGTACTTCGGCCCAGCTGAACACGGCCTGGAACACGCAGAACATCAGTACCGCCAGGATGACCGGGCCCATGAACGGATGCAGCACGAAATGGTCGATCTTCTCCGACCGGTTGCCGCGGTCGTCGCTGTCTTTCACGGCGACCGACATGATGCGGCGCACCTCGCGCTGGGTTTCCTCGACGCTCACGGCGTCGATGGCGGCCAAGGGGTTGGCGACGCTTTCATGGAACGGCCACAGGCCGTCCAGCGCATCGACCAGGGCTTTCTCGCCGCCGCTCTTCACGGCCACGGTTTCCACCACCGGCATGCCCACTTCCTGCGACAGCTTGGCCGCATCGACCACGATGCCGCGCTTCTTCGCCACGTCGACCATGTTCAGGCACAGCACCATCGGCAGGCCGAGGCGCTTGATTTCAAGAACCAGGCGCAGGTTCAGGCGCAGGTTGGTGGCATCGACCACGCACACCACCACGTCGGGCGAGCGCTCGCCTTCGCGCAGGCCGGCGACCACGTCGCGCGTGATCATTTCATCAGGAGTGTGGGCCGACAGGCTGTAAGCGCCCGGCAGGTCGAGCAGGCGGTACTGGTTGCCGGCGCCGGAGGTGAACTGGCCTTCCTTGCGCTCGATGGTCACGCCGGCATAGTTGGCGACTTTCTGGCGGGCGCCGGTCAGGCGGTTGAACAATGCGGTCTTGCCGCAATTCGGGTTGCCCAACAGGGCGACCATTGGCTGCTGCGCGACGACTGGCGCGGCCTTTTCTACTGCACCCATTGCATTTATTCCGGTTGGATCGAGATCAGCGCGGCTTCGAAGCGGCGCAAGGCAAACGTGGCATTGCCTACTTTAATGGCGAGCGGTTCGCCGCCCGGCAGTCCGCGCTTGAGCATGCGGATGCGCTCGCCGGGCACGAAACCCAGCTCCATCAGGCGGCGCGCCAGGTCGGCGCCGTCCTCGGTATCTTCAGGATTGCCCGGGGCAATATGGATCACCGTTCCGCTCTGCCCCAGCGGCAGGGAATCAAGCTTGATCAGGGTTGGAGCAAGGGTCATGGCGAACTTTCCAGGCGGACATACCGCACCATTATAAATGAGAATGGTTTTCAATTTCGCTTGCATTGTAGCCCTGTTCGGGTAGAATGGGAACCGTAATGATAATGATTCTCAATAACGGAATCGCAATCTTAGCCAGAAGGTAATCTCTGAAATGATCGTTTGTGTCTGCAACAACATCTCTGATCGAGAAATCCGTCAAGCCATAGATATGGGTATCAGCTCCATGGACGAGTTGCGCGAAGCGCTCGGCGTGGCCACCTGCTGCGGCAACTGCCTCAGCTATGCAGTGGAAGTGCTGGACGAACATCTGGGCAGCGGAATACAGGAGACTGTGCTCAAGCGCCCAACACTGACCGTGTAAGGAGCGCGTGATGCAATCGATGACTTTCCCGGCTGGCGGCGATTTCGGCGCCGGCGTTGGCGGCGCCAAGCTGACCAAGATCGCAGCAGTCGTCGTTTTGCACGCAGTCCTCGGTTATGCTTTTATCAACGGCACGATGCACCGCCTGGTGGACCGCATCCCCGAAGTGGTCAACGTCACTTTTGTGGCGGCGCCGCCACCTCCCCCGCCAGCCTCGCAGCCAAAGACGGTAGAAATCGCGCAGAAAGCGCCTTCGATTACCCCGCCGCCGCTGCCGATGCTGCCAATCGTGATCGAAAACACCATCACCTTGCCGCCTTCCCAGGCGCGCGTGACTGAACCCGCAGCGGCCACGCCGGTCGTCGTGGCGCCGGTTGCCGCAGCGCCGGCGGCACCAGCCGCGCCGGCTGGCCCGCGAGTGATCTCCGCGGTTGAATATGTTCGTGCGCCGCAGCCGGTGTACCCGTCGGTGTCACGCCGCATGGGCGAACAAGGCGTGGTGACCTTGCGTGTGCTGGTCAATGAAAAGGGTTATGCCGAGCAGGCATCGATCCAGAAATCGTCCGGCTCCAACAACCTGGACGAAGCCGGCCGCGCCGCCGTGATGCGCGCGCTGTTCAAGCCTTATGTGGAAGATGGCAAGGCACAGCCGGTGTATGTCGTGGTGCCGATTAACTTCCAGATGTCTTAAGCAATAAAAAAAATGGGGACGTACCCCATTTTTTTATAGGTCAGCCCACATTCGCAGCAGGTTGTGATAGTGGCCAGCGAGGCCGACTGTTGCCTCGTCATCGCCGTGCGAGGCGCGCAGCTTCTGGATATTCTGGTCCAGCTCAAACAGCATGCTGCGCTGCCAGTCATCGCGCACCATCGATTGCGTCCACAGGAAGGACGCTACACGCTCGCCCGCAGTCACCGGATTCACGCGGTGCACGCTGCTGGCCGGGTAGACGATCGCATCGCCGGCCGGCAGCTTGACTTCGTGCGCGCCGTAGCTGTCCATCACGGTCAGCTCGCCGCCCTCATACTCTTCCGGATCGGACAGGAACACGGTGGTGGAAACGTCGGAACGCATCACGTCCGACGAGCCCACCATGTGGCGGATCGCGCCATCGATATGCAAGCCGTAATTCTCGCCGCCGGTGTAGCTGTTGAAATACGGCGGCAGAAGCTTCAGCGGCAGAACCGCCGAATAGAACAGCGGGTTCTTCGCCAACGCCTTGATGATGATATCCCCGAGCTCCAGCGCCAGCGGCGTGCCTTCCGCGATCTGCCGGTTGCGCTTGACTTGCGCCCCCTGCGATCCCACGCTGGCGCGGCCGTCGATCCAATCGGCGGCTGCCAGGCGCTGGCGGAAGGTTTTGACTTGCTCCGGCGTCAGCACGCCGGGGATATGCAGCATCATATTAGTAGCGGAAGTTCGCAGTCAGGATTGCAGTACGGCCCACGCCGACGCCGGCGTAGTGGCTGGAGCCCACCTTGTCGTAGTACAGCTTGTCCGTCAGGTTCTGGATGTTCAACTGCAGGCTGATGTTCTTGTTCACATCATAGCTTGCCATCGCGTCGTAGCGGGTATATCCCGGCACGAACTTGGTGTTGTTGATGTTACCCCATACCTTGGAGACCGCATTCACGCCGCCGCCGACGACCAGGCCTTGCATGATCGTGTACGAAGTCCACAACGAAGCGCTCTGCTTGGGTGTTGCCGGGAAGGCGTTGCCATTGAACGGGGAAGCCGCATACACCGGCTTGGCGGTGGTACCCACGTTCACGAAGCCGTTGTCTTCCACTTCGGAATCGAGCCAGGTGTAGCCGCCGAAGACCTGCCAGTTGGCGGTCAGCGCGCCGCTCACGCCCAGTTCAATACCCTTGACCGACTTCTTGCCCACGTTCTGGGTGGTGCCGTCCACGTTGGTCACGCGGGCATTGTTCATCTTGCTGGAGAAGATGGCGCCGCTGACCGACAGTTTGCGTGCCAGGATTTCCCACTTGGTGCCCAGTTCGAAGTTCTTGCTGTCCTGCGGCTTCAGGTTCTGTACCGTGGTGGACAATGCGTCCACGCCGTCGCCGCCGTCGTTGCCCGGTGGGGTGGACGAGGTGCCGTACGATACGTAGATGCTGCTGTTGGCTGCCGGCTTGTACACCAGGCCTGCCTGGTAGTTGGCGAAGCTGGACTTGTTTTCCGCGTCGATCGCTGCCACCACCGGGGTGGCGGCAGTGTTGGCATTGGTATGCAGCCCGGTGCGGAACTCATCCCAGCGCACACCCACGTTCAGCAGCCACTGTGGATTGAATTCAATGGTGTCGAAGCCGTACACCGAGCGCGAGTTGGAGTGCACGTTGGTGTCGTTAGGCGCAACGCTGCGCACCTGGCCCACGGTCCACGGATCGAATGGATTCGGGTTGGCCAGGGTGGTGCAGTTGTACAGGGTCGCCGCGCCCGCGGTCGGGCAGGTGGTGGTCTTCGTCAGCGGATTGTTGGTGCCCGGGTTGAAGTTATAGGTCGCGCGCTCGGTGACTTCGCGGCTCACTTCGACGCCGGCGGTGAAGCTGTGCTTGATGCCGGCAGCCACCAGGGAACCGGTCAGGCTCGATGCATTGGCCAGCGATTCGGTTTCGGCATTGCGGCTGTTATGGCGGCGCCATACGGTACCGTACAGCACGACGTTGCCCTTGGAATCGTCGGGCAGGGTGTAGACGTATTCGTTGCCGGTCTTGCCGTAACGGGTCACGTTGCGGAAGGTCAGGTTATTGCCGAACTCGTGCTTGATGTCGATGGTGCCGATGTCCGACTTGGTGTCGCGGAAATCGCGCTCGACCAGGCCGTAGAAGGTTTCGCTGGGTACGTTGACCGGCTTGCCGACGCCGTTCTTGGCCACGTTCGGACCGGTGGTGATCGGGTTATCGAAAGGCACGCCAGCGTCCGGCAGTTCGCTCGACTTGTAATGGTAGTAGCTCAGGTTGACCTTGGTGGGACCAGTCAGGCCGAAGGCCACGCTTGGCGCGAAGCCCCAGCGGTCGCCGTAGACTTCCTTGTTGTGGCCGGCGACGTGGTTCTCGTGGCCCATCACATTCAGGCGCACGGCGGCGTTATCGCCGATGGTGCGGTTCAGGTCGGCAGTCGCGCGGCGGTATTTCGAGGTTCCCAGGCCAACGCTGGCGTTGCTGAAGTTTTCGGCCTTGGCGGATTTGGACACCATATTGATGCCGCCGCCAGCGGAAGAACGGCCGCCGTAGGCGGAATTCGGGCCCTTCACGACTTCGATCTGCTCCAGCGCGAAGATTTCGCGCGACTGCGAGCCGCTGTCGCGGATGCCGTCGATATAGGTGTCGGTCTGTGCGTTGTAGCCGCGGATAAACAGGTTGTCGCCCACCGGCTGGCCGCCTTCAGCCGCGCCAACGGTAATGCCCGGCACGGTGCGCAGGGCGTCGGTCAGGGAGGTAGCGCCGGTCTGGGAAATCACCTCGGCCGGGATCACGGTCACCGATTTCGGGGTATCCAGCAGCGGTGCGGTGAATTTATCGGAAGCGGATTTCTTGACCTGGAAGTCGTTGCCATTCTGGCCAGTAACGACTACTTCCTGCATCTTCTGCTCAGGGGCAGCGCTGTTGGAATCGGCATGGGCTACAGGCAGCGCCAGGGAAGCGGCGATGGCTGCGAGCGTAGCTGGCGAATGCTTGCGGCTCTTAATAAAGGACATGGACAACTCTACATTGTGAGCATAAAACGCAAATGATAATTGTTTTCATTTACATTAGCAATGTCGTTAGCAATCCTATGTTCCCCGCATGACTAGGTGGCGCTGCTGCTTCGTGGCAAAATGCCATTATTCCCAACCAAACAAGAAGGAAACCCCATGAAGGGCGACAAAGACGTTATCCGTCTGCTCAATGCACAGCTGACCAACGAGCTGACCGCGATTAACCAGTACTTCCTGCATGCGCGCATGTACCGTCACTGGGGCTTCGACAAGCTGGGCAAGAAAGAGTACGACGAGTCGATCGGCGAAATGAAGCATGCCGACCGCCTGATCGACCGCATCCTGATGCTGGACGGGCTGCCGAACCTGCAAGCCCTGCACAAGCTGCTGATCGGCGAAAACACCGAGGAAATGCTGGCCGCCGACCTGAAGCTGGAAAAAGGCGCGCATGTGACCATCAAGGAAGGCATCGCGCAAGCGGAGAAAGTCGGCGATTACGTATCGCGCGACCTGCTGCTGGATATCCTGAAGGATACCGAGGAGCACATCGAATGGCTGGAAACCCAGATCGACCTGATCGGCAAGATCGGCATCCAGAACTACCTGCAATCGCAGATGTCGGAAGCTGAGTAATGCCCAGCCAGAGTCCGGAGTTGCTGCGCCGCCTGCTGCGCGCAAAAGACCGGATGGACGGCGCCTCCCACGAGGAATGGCCGGTAAGCCGCCTGGCGCAAGTGAGCTGCGTCTCCCCGACGCACTTCGCCCGCTCGTTCAAGGAGGCTTTCGGCCTGCCTCCCCACCGCTACCTGCTCACGCGCCGCATCGAGCGCGCCGTGACGCTGCTGCGCGAAACCGGCCTGCCGATTACCGATATCGCCTATTCGACCGGCTGGAACAGTATCGGCACCTTCGGGCGCACCTTCCGCGATATCACCGGCAAGAACCCGGGCGACATCCGTGAACAGGTCCGTGCCGAGGCGGAGCAGGCCGGCCGGGTGCCTGCCTGCGTGCTCAGCGCCGCGCACCGTCCCGACCTCACAATGGCAGTTTCGGAGAAGCGGCGCCAGGAGACCATCCCTACAATGGAGTCTCACTTAAAGGAGACCACCCCATGACCCAAGGTATTCAAACTGTCGGCCTGTACGTTCGTGACCAGGATGAAGCGCTGGCTTTCTATGTCGACAAGCTCGGCTTCAAGGTCCACACCGACGTGCGCAACGGCGACTACCGCTGGCTGACCGTCCAGCATCCGGAACAGCCTTCGTTCCAGCTTGGCCTCTACGTGCCAGGCGCACCAGTGCATGATGCAGCGACCGCGCAAGCGCTGAACGCCCTGGTCGCCAAGGGCGCCATGCCGCCGATGGTGCTGGAAGTGGACGATTGTTTCGCGGTCTACGACAAGCTGCACCAGAAGGGCGTGGAATTCACCCAGGAGCCGGTGGAACGCTACGGCACCGTGGATGCCGGCTTCCGCGACCCGTCGGGCAACGGCTGGAAAATGATCCAGACCCGCCGCAAGGTCGCAGCCGCTTAATCCAGGCCCCAGGCTGAGCGCCAGGGCGCGTAGAACGCCGGATCAGGCGCTACCGCGCCCGCAATGCGGCACACGGCGCCGGCAAATGCGTTGGCGCGTGCCAGGATCAGCGGCGTGTCCCAGCCGCGTGCACGGCCCGCCAGGAACACGGCGGCAAACGCATCGCCCGCCCCGACCGAATCGACAAACTGCGCCGGCTTGACGGCCTGCTGGTCGACCACACGCGTGCCATCGGCGCCAAAGTACATGGCGCCGCGCTCACCAAGCGTCACCAGTAAAGCCTGGATGGAAAAATTGTGCATCATGGCGCGCGCTTCCGCCTCCACAGCGGCGCCGTCCATGTCGACCGTATCCGGACAGGTGTGGCAGTACCACGAGAACAGCGCCTGCAGCTCGTCCTCATTGACTTTCACGATATCGGCTTGCTGCAGCGAGTCAAACACCACCGATTCGTCCGCGCCGTCGCGCAGGTTCAGGTCCAGAAAATGTTCGGCATCGTCCGCGCCGGCCAGCACCGCATTGAGCGCGGCGCGCGAGCCGGCCTCGCGCTGGGCCAGGGTGCCGAAATATACCGTGTCGGGAGAGAAGGCTCGCATCACGTCGACCGCGGCTGCCGCTTCGATATGGTCGTACGCTTGTTCGGCCAGGATGTGAAAGCGATGCCCGCCGTTGCCGTCGCGCTCCACCAGCACGCGGCCGGTCGGTTGCGGACCATGCTGCAAGCCCTCGGCGCTCATGCCGAAACCGGCAAGCGCCTGGCGCACCTGCTCGCCGAAAGAGTCATTGCCGACACGCGTCACCAGCAACGATGCCAGCCCAAAGGCGCTCAGATTGCGCGCTACGTTGAAGGGAGCGCCGCCGACTATCTGCTGGTCGCCAAAATCATCGAGAAGGGCTTCGCCGAACACGAGGATTCTGTCTGCCATGGCGGCCTCCGGGGATCAGGCTTGTGGAACGGTGTCTTTGAAGGATGGCCGCTCGGACAGCTTGTCGTGCAGCCGGCCAAGGTTCGGGTGCTTGCCGCGCCAGTCGATTTCCGGGAAACGGAAGCTCAGCCAGCCCAGGCAGCAGCCCACGGCCACGTCGGCCAGCGAATAATGGTTGCCGGCGCACCAAGGATCGTCTTCCAGGCGCTCCGCCATCGACGCCAGGCCCAGTTCAACCTTTTGCATCTGGCGCGCGATCCACTCTTCGCTCTGCTTTTCCTTCGGACGCTGGTTGCGCTCCAGGCGCATCAGCACCGCGGCATCCAGCACGCCGTCGGCCAGTGCTTCCCAGCACTTGACGTTGGCGCGCTCGCGGCCGTTCGGCGGCAGCAGCTTGGACACCGGCGACACCGAATCGAGGTACTCGACGATCACCCGCGAATCCTGCATGGCATAGCCGTCTTCCATGATCAGGCATGGCACTTTGCCCAGCGGATTCAGTTTCTGGATGGTGGTGTCCGGCGCCCAGACGTTTTCCAGCTCCAGTTGATAGTCGAGTTTTTTTTCCGCCAGGACGACACGAACCTTGCGTACATAAGGGCTGGCGAGTGAACCGATTAGTTTCATAGATGCCGAAAGTGGAGAATTAGACAACAGTATAGCATCGCCCCCAGGTAGCAGGCGCAGCGGAGCGGCCGGCAGGCGGCGGCCGCCCACAATGGTAAAATCCTGTTTTTTCCCGCCTCCTCCCAGCACTCTCATGACAACTCCTTACTCCACCCTGTCGGCCCTGTCCCCGCTGGACGGCCGTTATGCGTCGAAAACCGACAAGCTGCGTCCGATCCTGTCCGAATCCGGCTTCATGCACCACCGCGTGAAGGTCGAAATCGCGTGGCTGCAAGCGCTGTCCCTGGCTGGTTTTGCCGAGATCAAGCCATTCTCCGCTGCCGGCACCGCCCTGCTGGACAAGCTGGCGGCCGACTTCACCGAAGCCGACGCCGCCCGCATCAAGGAAATCGAAGCCGTCACCAACCATGACGTGAAGGCCGTGGAGTACTGGCTGAAGGAAAAAGTCAAGGACGTGCCGGAGTTGGTGGCTGCCTCCGAATTCATCCACTTTGCCTGCACCTCGGAAGACATCAACAACACCTCGCACGGCATGATGCTGAAAGCCGCGCGCGACGGCGTGATGGTGCCGGCCCTGAACGGCCTGGTCGCCCGCCTGAAGGACATCGCCCTCGCCAACGCCGAGCTGCCGATGCTGTCGCGCACCCACGGCCAGACCGCCAGCCCGACCACCCTGGGCAAGGAGTTCGCCAACGTGATCGCCCGCCTGCAGCGCGCCATCGAGCGTATCGCCAAGGTGGAAATCCTGGGCAAGATGAACGGCGCCGTAGGCAACTACAACGCCCACCTGTCGGCTTACCCAGCGTTCGACTGGCCGGCGTTCTCCAAGAACGTGATCGAGCAGCGCCTGGGCCTGGTGTTCAATCCTTACACCATCCAGATCGAGCCGCACGACTACATGGCCGAACTGTTTGACGCGTTCGCACGCGCCAACACCATCCTGCTGGACCTGAACCGCGACATCTGGACGTATGTGTCGCTGGGCTACTTCAAGCAGAAGCTGAAGGCCGGCGAAATCGGTTCCTCCACCATGCCGCACAAGGTCAACCCGATCGACTTCGAAAACTCGGAAGGCAACCTGGGCCTGGCCAATGCCGTGCTGAAGCACCTGTCCGAGAAGCTGCCGGTGTCGCGCATGCAGCGCGACCTGACCGATTCGACCGTGCTGCGCAATATCGGCGTGGGCTTCGGCTACACCCTGCTGGCGTATGATTCGTGCCTGCGCGGCCTGAACAAGCTGGAAGTGAACCCTGCCCGCCTGGAAGCGGACCTGGATGCGTCGTGGGAAGTGCTGGCCGAGCCGGTGCAGACGGTGATGCGTCGCTACGGCATCGAAAATCCGTACGAACAGCTGAAGGAACTGACGCGCGGCAAGGGGATTACCAAGGAAGCGCTGCGCGAGTTCATCACCGGCCTGGCGATTCCGCAGGATGCCAAGGATCAATTGCTGGCCATGACGCCGGGTAATTACATCGGTATTGCTGCTGCGCTGGCCAAGGCCATCTAAAACCGGTAAACCCGGGTCTGAGCCACAGGGTCAGACCCCGCATGCTCTCGCGGCCGCGGGCTTGGTTCTGGGCTTCTGACTTTCGCCGAACGTCAAAGGCCTCGAACCAACCCGCGGCCGTTGTGCTGACTGGGTCTGCCCCTTGGGTCAGACCTGGATTTACCGGTTTTAAGCAAGCTGTAAGCAAGTTAAGTTACCCTCTGGTATATTAGTCCTAACACGTACTATCTACCAAGGGTCACAATGGAACGCTACACACGAACCGCGATCGCGCTGCACTGGCTGATCGCCCTGCTGATCGTCGCCGCGTTCGTTCTCGGCCTGGTGATGACCGACATCCCCGGCCTGACCCCAACCAAGCTCAAATACTATTCCTGGCACAAATGGCTGGGCATCAGCGTGCTCGCCCTGGCCGCTGCCCGCCTGCTGTGGCGACTGACGCAAAAGCCGCCCGCATTGCCGGTCTCCATGACCCAGGGCCAGAAGAAAGCCGCCGAAGCCGGCCACTGGTTGCTCTACTTCCTGATGTTCGCCGTGCCGGTTTCCGGCTACCTGTACACCACCGCTGCCGGGGTGCCGGTGGTCTACCTGGGCCTGTTCAAGATCCCCTCCCTGTTTGAAGCCAATCCGGCTCTCAAGGAAGTCCTGAAACCGGTACATTACTGGCTCAACATGCTGCTGGCCGCCGTCGTGATCGGCCACGTGGCAGCGGCACTGAAACACCAATTCATCGACAAGGACGGCCTGCTCAAGCGCATGCTGCCATAACCTGGAGCCACACCATGAAGAAAAGCGTATTATTGGCCGCCCTGCTGGCCGTGGCGGCTGCAGCCAGCGCCGCCGTCCTGAAAACCGATCCTGCCAAGAGCAGCGTGTCGGCCGTGTTCAAGCAAATGAACGTGCCGATCGAATCGAAATTCAAGAAACACAATATTGTCATCGACTATAACGCCGCCGCGCCCGACACGTCCAAGGCCACCGTGGAGATCGAGACCGCCAGCCTGGACCTGGGCGAAGCCGAAATGAACGCCGAAGTGGCCAAGAAAGACTGGTTCAATTCCGCCCAGTTCCCAAAAGCCACCTTCGTCTCCAGCGCCATCAAGAGCGCCGGCCCGGGCAAGTTGAATGTCAGCGGCAAGCTGACCATCAAGGGCAAGGCGGCCGACGTGACCTTCCCGATCACCGTCAAAGCCGACGGCGGCAAGCAAGTGTTCGATGGCGCGCTGCCGATCAAGCGCCTGGCCTTCAACATCGGTGAAGGCGAATGGAAAGACACCGGCATGGTCGCTGACGAAGTAACCATCAAGTTCCACGTAGTAGCTCAATAAACCCCTGGAGACCCCATGAAACTGAAGTTCCTGACCGCCGCATTGCTGGCCGTATCCGCTGTTGCCGCCAACGCCGCGACCTACAACATCGACCCGACCCATACCTTCCCGAGCTTCGAAGCCGACCACATGGGCCTGTCGGTATGGCGCGGCAAGTTCGACAAGACCAGCGGCACGATCCAGATGGACCTGGCGGCCAAGACCGGCAGCATGGACATCACCATCGACGCGGCCTCGATCGATTTCGGCATGGACAAGATGAACAACCACGCCAAATCGCCCGACATGTTCAACGTCGAGAAATTCCCGACCGTGACCTACAAGGGCAAGCACTTCAAGTTCGAAGGCGAGCAACTGGTGGCCGTGGAAGGCGAGCTGACCATGCTGGGCGTGACCAAGCCGGTCACCCTGAAGGTCAACAAGTTCAAGTGCATCATGCACCCGCGCTACAAGCGCGAAGTCTGCGGCGCCGACGCCTCGGCTGAATTCAAGCGCACCGACTTCGGCCTGAACTACGCCACTCCGGCATTCGCGCCCGAAGTGAAGCTGGCGATCCAGGTCGAAGCCATCAAAGCCGAATAATATCGTCTTCGCTGCTTACGGGATCTCCCTCTCGTAAGCAGCACGCACCGCATCCTTGGCGTGTTCCCATGCCATGCGCGACTTGCCCTTCACCGCTTCCCAATCACTTTCCAGCTGGCCTTTCAACTCCTCCCACGTGCCGCGATAGCGCTGGCGCGCGGTGAAGCCGAGCATATAAGCCGGCTCGTAATCGTCGTAATCGAAAGTCGGGTTGAAGTAGGCCTCGTTGCGGTAATGGTCCTGCCAATAGACCCGCTCTTCGCTCGGGTTGAGCAAGGTGCCGATGCCCTGGCCGGCCATGCCGCCGGCGAGCGCACCAATGGCGCCGCCCGCAGCCATGCCGATCGGGCCGGCCGCCGCGCCCGCCGCGATTCCCGCCGCCGCGCCGCCGCCGGCACCGACACCGGTCGCCAAATTGTGGTCGTCTTCATCGTCCTCCAGCTGCGGGTTGACGATTTCCGCCGTGCCCTTGCCAACGAAGGCTCCCGCCACGCCGCCGATCACGGCGCCGGCCACCATGCCGGGCACACCGGCCGGTGAACCGGCGGCAGCGCCGGCCAGCGCTCCGCCGGTGGTGCCGACGCCGACGCCGACCACGTGCTCGCCTTCGCTGTCTTTCCAGGCGCTTTCGATATCGGCCGCGTCGACCGAATCGCGGGTGTTCACGCCCATCAGGATGCCGCCGGAGCGGATGCCTTCTTCATAGTGCTTGAGGCGCTCTTCCGGGATGCCGGCGCCGATCAGGGCACCCACCAGGCCGCCCGCCACACCGCCGGCACCGGCGCCGGCCAGCGCGGCGGCCAGCGGACCGGCCACCACGATGCCCAGGCCCGGCAGCACCAGGGTGGTGCCCATGGCCGCCACGGCAGCGAGGGCGGCGCCGATTGCACCGCCAACACTGGCGCCAATGCCGGCGCCTTCGCCGGCTTTCGAACCGAGTTCCGTATCCGCCTGGCCATGGAAATAGCGCTGGCGGGTCGCGTCGCTCATGACGACATTGATGTCGTCCTTGTCGTAACCGCGGGAAGTGGCGTGTTGCCAGGCACGCTCGGCGCTGTTGCGGTCACGAAACAGGCCGGTCACCATACGGGATTGCTTGTCTGCAGTGTTCATGGGAATTCCCCCTTTTTGCATGAGTCCCGCACAAGATAGGCCGCCGCGCCCCGCAAATCTGTACGTTCGCGCACGGAATGCCGGCCTGCGCATGTCCTACACTGGAAGCATCAACAATAAGGGGGGCGGAAATGAATTTCATTATCTGGATTGTGATTGGCGGCATCCTGGGCTGGCTGGCCAGCCTGGTCATGAAAACGGACGCGCAACAGGGCATGTTCCTCAACGTGGTGGTGGGTATTGTCGGCGCGCTCCTGGGCGGCTGGCTGCTGTCCCCGCTATTCGGGGCAGGCACCATCAATACGGACGATTTCAGCGTGCTGTCGCTGGCTGTATCATTCCTCGGAGCGGTGATCCTGCTGGCGATCGTGAACCTGGTCTTCCGCGGCCGCGTCAGATAGCACAAAAAGGTTCCTCACAGGCCAGCGCCGCGGCGCTGGCTTTTTTTCGCCTTCGCGGAACTTCGGCGCGCAACCATGGTCCAACGCAGCGCCAACAACGAAGGAGACTGCCATGGCACAGGGACCGATGGACTTCGATCGCGTCGGCAGCGTGCCACATGCGCTCGACGAACACAAAGAGCTTACTCGTGAGCAATTCCATGAAATCCTGCGCCGCCTGGACGCGCAGCAAGCCGAAGCGCGGGACATGCGCGAACGCGCGTTGGCGCGCAGCGATGCATTGCATGCTGAACACAGGCGGCGCCACGATGAGTTGGCGGCGCGCATGGACCGAAAATTCGATCGCCAGACAGCCCTGATTCTGACTTCCTGGCTATCGACGATGGCCACCCTGCTCTACCTGCACCTGCGCTGAGCGCACCTTATGCTGCAAAGCAACAGTTCCATCCCCGTCCGAATTTTCTTCAGCTTTCCGCCCTATTTTTGGTGTTGACGCCAGGCGCCGCCATGCCGATACTCTAGGGCGCCCGCGGCAAGCCTCGCAGGCCACCACTACAACCAATTCAAGACCATGAAAAAAACTCTCCTCGCGCTCGCCGTCCTGAGCACCACCTCCGCCGCCTTCGCAGACGAAGGCATGTGGATGCCGCAGCAGCTGCCACAAGTAGCCAAGCAACTGAAGGCCGCCGGCCTGAAGCTGGACCCCGCCTCGCTGACCAAGCTGACCGAGTTCCCGATGAACGCCATCGTGAGCCTGGGCGGCTGCTCCGCGTCCTTCGTGTCGCCGCAAGGCCTGGTCGTGACCAACCACCACTGCGTGTACAACAGCGTGGCCGTCAACTCCACCAAGGAACGCGACCTGCTGGCCAATGGCTTCGTCGCGCACAACTTCGGTGAAGAACTGCCGGCAGCTCCAGGCAGCCGCGTGTACGTGACGAAGGAAGTGCTGAACGTCACCGACAAAATCATCACGCCGGAAGTAGCCAAGCTGCAGGGCAAGGCGCGCGTGGACGCGATCGAGAAGAACCAGAAGGCCCTGGTTGCGGAATGCGAAAAAGATGAAGGCCACCGCTGCACCGTGTCGTCCTTCTACGGCGGCCTGGAGTTCTACCAGATCAAGCAACTGGAAATCCGCGACGTGCGCCTGGTGCACGCCCCGGCAGCCGGCGTCGGCAAGTTCGGCGGCGACACCGACAACTGGATGTGGCCACGCCACACCGGCGACTACGGCTTCTACCGCGCCTACGTCAGCAAGGACGGCAAGGCCGCCGACTACTCCAAGGACAACGTGCCTTACGAGTCCAAGTCCTTCCTGAAGCTGGCCAAGGAAGGCGTGAAGGAAGGCGACTTCGTGATGGTACTGGGCTACCCGGGCCGCACCAACCGCCACCGCCTGCCGTCCGAAGTATCGAACACCTTCGGCTTCGAATACCCGGCCTTCATCCAGAACTCCAACGAGACCCTGGCCATCATCGACCGCGAAACCAAGGGCGACCGCGATGCGGCCCTGAAAGTAGCCGGCCGCGTCGCCAACATCAACAACTACTACAAGAACCGCAAGGGCATGTTGAACAGCTACGAAGGCAGCGATGTCCTCGAGCGCAAGAGCGCCGAACACGCAGCCCTGAAGGCCTGGGTGAATGCCGACGCCAAGCGCAAGGCAAGCTTCGGCGCCGACCTGGAAGCGGTGGAAAAGCTGATCGCCCAGCGCGACGCCGAGAACAAGCGCGACTTCTTCTACGACCGCGCCTCGCCGACCATGCTGACCCAGGCACGCGCCATGCTGCGCCTGGCCAACGAAAGCACCAAGCCCAACGCCGACCGCAAGGCCGGCTACCAGGAACGCGACGTCAAGCGCATCGAGCAAGCAGTGAAAGGCGCCAACAAGACTTACGTGGCCAAGGTCGACAAGGCGATCGTGCTGAATAACCTGAAGCAGTACAACGCGCAGCCGGCGGCCGAACACAACGCGGTATTCGACTCCGTGCTGGGCATCAAGGCCGGCATGAGCGAAGCCGAACTGTCGGCGGCACTGGACAAGCTGTACGCCGGCTCCAAGCTGGAAGACGGCGAATTCCGCGCCTCCTGGCTGGGCAAGAAGCCGGAAGACTTCAAGGCCAGCGACGACGCCTTCATCAAGGCTGCCGTCGCCCTGTACGACGAAGGCCTGAAACAGGAAGCCGCCAACGAAGAACTGGCCGGCAAGATCCAGCAAGCCTACGCCAGCTACATGAAAGCCAAGATCGCCTTCATGAATTCGAAAGGCCAGGCTGTATATCCTGACGCGAACAGCACCCTGCGTGTCACCTTCGGCAAGATCGCTTCGCGTGCCGAAGGCGCAGACGGCACCACTGGCTGGTCCGCCTTCACCACCGTGGCCGGCGTGAAAGCCAAGGCCACCGGCGAAGGCGAATTCAACGCCCCGCAAGCGCAGCTCGACGCGATCAACAAGAAGCAGTTCGGCAAATACGCCGATCCGAAGCTGAAGTCGGTGCCGGTCAACTTCCTGGCCACGCTGGACATCACCGGCGGCAACTCCGGTTCGGCAGCGCTGAACTCGAAAGCCGAGCTGGTAGGCCTGGCCTTCGACGGCACCCTGGACTCGATCATCTCGGACTGGGACTTCAACAAAGCCAAGACCCGCGACATCCAGGTCGACCTGCGCTACATGCTGTGGAACATGAAGTTCATCGACAAGGCCGACAACCTGTTGAAGGAAATGAACGCCGAGTAAGCCAAGCCTTACGGCCCGGCCCAGCCCGTGTCCCACCATGGGGTCACACCCGTTTTGGGACACGGACACATGCACAGGATGGAAGAGCCCGTGTCTCATTTCGGGTGTGACCCCATGGTGGGACACGGGCTCAGCCGTTTGTGAGCTTGAGGCCGGCAATGCTGGCGATGATGGCGGCGATCAGCATCAGCCGCAGCGGCGTGGCGCTTTCGCCGTAGACCACGATACCTACCAGCGCGGCGCCCGCCGCTCCTATCCCCGTAAAGACCGCAAACGCTGTACCGACTGGCAGTTGGCGCAAGGCCATCGTCAACAGCACGATCGCGCCGTTGGCGAACAACAGGCCGGCGAGGCTGGGCCAGAGCCGCGTCCAGCCTTCGGCGTGCTTGAGCGCGACCGCCATGGCGATATCGACCAGCGCTGCGGCCAGCAACAGGCCCCAGGCGGCAATCATGGCTTGGCCGCCGCCAGGCCGCGCTGCACGGCCGCACGCGCGCCGATGCGTTCCACCCAATCCGCCAGCGCCGGGAAATCGGCCAGCGTGATCCCCAGTTCATGGTGCGAGCGTATCCACGGGAAGCTGGCAATATCGGCAATCGTGTATTCGTCGCCGGCCAGGTAAGCCTTGTCGCGCAGACGTTCTTCGAATACGCCCAGCAAGCGCAAAGTCTCGCGGCCATAGCGTTCCAGCGCCTGCTCGTTGCGCGGACTACCCGTCGCGGCGCCATGGCGGAAGAACCACAACTGCCCCAGCATCGGCCCGATGTGGCCCACCTGCATGAACAGCCATTGCAGCGCCACGCTGCGTTCCACCCCGGCAGCCGGCAGCAGCTTGCCCGCCTTGTCGGCCAGGTGGATCAGGATCGCGCCCGATTCGAAGATCGGCGTGGTGTCGTCCACCAGCAGGGGAATCTTGTGGTTCGGGCTCATCACGCTGAATGGCGGCTGGTGCTGCTCGCCCGCGGACAGGTTCACGTGGTGCACCTTGTGCGGCAGGCCCAGTTCTTCCAGCGCGATGGTGATCTTCTGGCCGTTGGGTGTATCGGCGGTGTACAGGGTCAGCATGGTCGGCTCCTTTCGTGTTTTGATGGAGTCCAGTGTATGCTCCGCAAAAACGCATTAGAATTCCCTATAACAGCAGAACGGTTACGCAAATATGCAGAAACTTGACTGGGAAGACTTGCGCTATTTCGCCGCCGTTGCGCGCGGCGGTTCCATCTCGGCCGCGGCGCGCGAACTGGGCGTCAACCACTCCACCGTGCTGCGCCGCCTGGATAGCCTGGAACAGTCGCTCGGCGTGCGCCTGTTCGAGCGCCTGCAATCGGGCTATGTGATGACCGGCGCCGGCGAAACCCTGCGCGGCCGCCTCGGCCCGATTGAAGAAGAAATCGGCAGCGCCCAGCGCGAAGTGGGCGGACTGGATGAAGACCTGCGCGGCAGTATCCGCCTGACCACCACCGACACGCTGGCGCACGGCCTGCTGATGCCCTACCTGCACCGCTTCCAGGAAGCCCACCCGGCCGTGCAGCTGCAACTGGTCGTCAACAACAGCTTCCTCAACCTCACCCAGCGCGAGGCCGACATGGCGCTGCGCCCGTCGAACACCCCGCCCGCCAACCTGGTCGGCCGCAAGGTCGGTGCGCTGGCGAGCGCGCTGTACGCCTCCCACGCCTACCTGCGCCGCGCCGAACGCGAGGGCATCGCGCGCGACGACTGGGC
Source organism: Duganella sp. CF458 (assembly GCF_900113115.1). Classification (GTDB taxonomy): domain Bacteria; phylum Pseudomonadota; class Gammaproteobacteria; order Burkholderiales; family Burkholderiaceae_D; genus Rugamonas. Next base: position 219,232 of record NZ_FOOF01000011.1, read on the forward strand.
GGCGCACCGCTGGGTGGCGCCGGACGAGAGCTTGTCCCACCTGGCCGCCGCCCAGTGGCTGGCCGAGCGCGTGCCGCCGTCCCAGGTGGCAGTGCGCACCGACAGCCTGGTGACCATGGTCGACGCCGCGCGCAACGGCATGGGCGTGGCGCCCCTGCTTTGCATGCTGGCTGATCGCGAGCGCGCGCTGGAGCAGCTGGCGCCGCCCGATCCGCGTTTCCACACCCAACTCTGGGTGTTGAGCCATCGCGACTTGCGCAACGTCGCGCGCATCAAGGCCCTCAGCCAATTCCTGTACGACGCGCTGCGACAGGACGCACATGTTTTCCCCGCTTGATGTAAATTGTCTGTTTTATAAGGAGCCACACCCATGACCAAGAAAATCGCCCTCATCGTCGGCAGCCTGCGCAAGGATTCGCTGAACCGCAAATTCGCCAACGCCCTGGTGGAAGTGGCGCCGGCCGGGCTGCAATTCGAATTCGTCGACATCGGCGAGCTGCCGCTGTACAACCAGGACCTGGACGACGCCCATACCCCGCCAGCCGCCTGGACCGCTTTCCGCGACCAGCTGCGCGCGGTGGACGGCATCGTCATCGCCACGCCGGAATACAATCGCTCCATGCCGGGTGCGCTGAAGAACGCCATCGACGTCGGTTCGCGTCGTTGGGGCCACAGCATCTGGAACGCGAAACCTGTCGGCGTGATCTCCGCCTCCATCGGCGCGGTGGGCGGCTTCGCCGGCAACCACAACGTGCGCCAGACCATGGTGACCCTGAATGCGCCCGTCATGCCGGGCCCCGAGGTCTACATCGGCAACGGCAGTGCGCTGATCGGCGAAGACGGCAAGGTCAATAACGAAAAGACCAAGGAAGTGCTGGCCGGCTGGGCCGCCGCTTTCGCGAAATGGGTGGAGGCCAATGGCCATAAGGGCTAAGCCCGGGGCCAAGTGGTAAAATCGCTGACCTCCCCCACTGCAGAAGACTGAGATCCAGACCATGCAAGAAATGCTCACGCCTTACGAAAAAGGCAACAAAAACCAGACTACCCTCTGGACCGAGTGCATCGCCTTCTACCAAGAACTGGCACGCCGCTTCCCGAACATCCTGAAATTCGAACAGGCAGCCGTATCGGACGGCGGCATCCCCCTGCATGTGGGCGTGGTCAGCGCCGACGGCGTATTCGACCGCGAACAAATCAAGCGCGAAGGCCGTACGGTCTTCTTCAACAATAACGGCATCCACCCCGGCGAGCCGGAAGGCATCGACTCCTGCATGGCGACGGTGCGCGACCTGTGCTTCAAGCCGGAGCTGCTGGCAAGCCTGGGCAAGACCGTGCTGCTGTTCGTCCCGGTCTACAACGTGGACGGCTGCCTGAATCGCCAGAACACTTCGCGCGCCAACCAGGACGGCCCGGAGCTGTTCGGCTTCCGCGGCAACAGCCGCCACCTGGACCTGAACCGCGACTTTGTCAAATGCGACACATTGAACGCGAAGTTCTTCAACCAGCTGATTACCGCCTGGGACCCGGACGTGATGGTCGACACCCACACCTCCAACGGCGCCGACTACAGCTACACCATGACCCTCATCCACACCCAGTGCGACAAGCTGGGTGGCGAGTTGGGCGAATTCCTGCGCGACACCATGCTGCCGCGGATTTACGATGACATGGCCGCCGCCGGCTGGCCGACCTGCCCTTACGTGAACCCTGTGGTGGAAACCCCGGACGACGGCATCGCCGACTTCCTGGAGACCGCCCGCTTCTCGACCGGCTTCACCGCCCTGCATAACATCATCGGCTTCATGCCGGAGACGCACATGCTGAAGCCCTACGCCGACCGCTATGAGTCGATGCGCGCCCTGGTCGACACCGTGCGCAATTTCACCGTCAAGCACGGCGAACAGATCAAGGCCATGCGCGCCGCCACCAAGGCCGCGCAGCGCAAGCAGAAGGAGTGGGCCGTCACCTGGCGCATGGATGAAGAGAATCCAGGCACCTTCCATTTCAAGGGCTACGAGGCGCAGCGCAGCCCATCCAGGCTGGGCGACTACATCCGCCTGTCCTACGACCGCAGCAAGCCATGGGCGCGCGACATCAAGTGGTTCAACCGCTTCCCTGCCGACGCCGTGATCAAGGCGCCGAAAGCCTACGTCGTGCCGCAGCAATGGCGCGAAGCGATCGAGCGCCTGCAATGGAACGGCGTGCAGATGACCCGCATCGATGCGCCGGCCACCGTGCAGGCCCAGTACTATCACATCAACAGCGTGACCTCGCGCCCGACCGCCTACGAAGGCCATATGTTCCACGACGAGGTGGAAGTCGAAAAGCGCGACGCCACGTTCGAGCTGAGCCCCGGCGACTGGTACATTTCACTGGACCAGGACAACGCGCGCTATGCCGTCGAAACCCTGGAACCGCAAGGCCACGATTCCTTCTTCCGTTGGGGCTTCTTCAACTCCGTGCTGGAGCGCAAGGAGAACATCTCCGACTATGTGTTCGAAGACCTGGCTGCCGACATCCTGGCCGCCGAGCCGGAAACCAAGGCCAGGTTCGACAACTGGAAAGCTGCCAACCCGGCGCTGGTGAAGGACAAGGACGCAGTGCTGCACTTCATCTTCCACAACTGCCAGCGACAGCGCGAGCCTGAATGGCGCCGCTACCCTGTCCTGTCGATTGTGTAAGACGGGGACCATGCACTACGCACTAGACCCCCGCACCTTCTTCTACAGCCATTACTTCCACCTGGGCCTGCGCTTCGGCGCCGGCCTGGTGGGCGTTATTGCGCTGGCCATGTGGCTGACCGACATCCATATCGCGATGTCGATCGGCATCGGCGCGCTGTGCACCGCGCTGATGGACATGCCGAGCCCACTGCGCCACAAGTTCAACGAAATGATGGCATCGGTGCTGCTATGCACCGCCGTCACGCTGCTGATCAGCCTGTGCGGGCCGTATTACTGGTTGCTGATGCCGATGCTGGTGGCGGTGAGCTTCTTCGCCAGCATGATGGTCGTGTATGGCAAGAAGTCGATGCCGCTGCAGTTGGCGACGCTGTTCATCATGACCATGTCGACCGAGCATGTGCTGACGCCGGCGCAGTCGTTCGCGCACGCCGGCCTGTTCATGCTCGGCGCCCTGGCTTACCTGGCCTACGCCATGGGCGTGGCATGGCTGCTGCGCCACCGCATCAAGCAGCAGGTACTGGCGGAAGCGCTGTTCGAACTGGCCGCCTATATCGACATCAAGGCCGATTTCTACGACACGCGCTACAACCTCACGGAACAGTTCAACAAGCTGGTGCGCCACCAGGCCCTGCTGGCCGACCGCCAGCAAGCTTCGCGCGACCTGATCCTGCGCGCCCACAACAACCGCAAGGATGCGGTGGTGGTGCAGATCCACGTCTGCATGCTGGACCTGTACGAACAGGTGCTCGCCACCCACACCGACTACGCAGCCTTGCGCACCCACCTGCTCGATTCACCCGCCCTGCGCACGCTGCACGACCTGGCGTACAAGGCGGCGCGCGATATCGAATCGGTGGCCTACGCCGTCACCCGCAAGCGCGCTTCCTATCCGGAAGTCGACTACACGCCGGAACTGATGGCACTCGAGCAGCAGATCGCCGGCCTGCAGGACGACCTCGACGCCGGCAAGCCGCGCCGCGAGGCCGTCACCGTGCTGCGCGCCCAGCGCAACAAGATCACCGCCATCATCCGCATGATCGGCGAGCTGCACGTGTCGAGCCAGAAGGTGTATGAAGACACGCCGTTCTGGCGCGATATGGACATGCAGCCTTTCCTGTCGCAGCAGAAGTACGAACTGCAGCTCATGGTGTCGCACTTCCGCATGGATTCGCCGGTGTTCCGCTTTGCCCTGCGCGTGTCGATGGCGATCGCCGCCGGGCTGGCGATCGGCGCCATGCTGCCGTATAAGGCGCACAGCTACTGGATCGTGCTGACCATCGTGATCATCCTGAAACCCAGCTTCAGCATGACCAAGCAGCGCCGCTCCGACCGTATCGTCGGCACCGTCATCGGCTGCATCATCACGGCCGTGGTGCTGAAGTTCATGGATCACCCGGCGGCGATCCTGACGGTGCTGGTGCTGTCCTCCATCGCCACGCCGACCTTCATCTACCTGCGCTACCGCTACGCTGCGATCGCGGTGTCGGTGATGATCCTGCTGTGGATGTACCTGGTGGCGCCAAGCAGCAACCTGATCTCCGAACGCCTGGTGGACACCTTCGTCGGCGCCGCGATTGCAACGGCATTCAGCTTCGTGCTGGCAAACTGGGAATACCAATCGCTGCCGCACCTGGTCAAGCTGGTGCTGTCGGTAAACCTGAGCTATATGGAAGCCAGCTTCGACCTGCTGCAAGGGAAGTACCGCAACGACTTCATCTACCGCATCCAGCGCAAGCGCCTGATGGAAACGCTCGCCGCACTCAGCGCAGCGCTGGTGCGCATGCTGGACGAGCCGGAAAGCAAGCAGCGCGCGGCCGAGGACATCAACCTGTTCATCGTGCAGAACTACCTGCTGGTGGCGCACGTGGCCGCGCTGCGCGCGATCCTGCGCCGCCACGTGCGCGATATCCCGAGCGACGCGGTGAACGCCATGCTGGACGCCAGCCACGCCACCGTGTGCCGCACGCTGACAGTCGCCCTGTCGCGCCATACCGGCGCCACGCCGCCGGCGGCTCCGCTGCGCCGCGGGCCGGTGGCCGAGCCGGAAGTAGCCTGGTCCGGCTGGCCCCTGGTGCAGCGACGCATCCGCCTGCTTCAGGCAGATGCGGATAAAATCATCGTTCATAGCGAAGCAATCGTTCGCAACGTTACAAACGGTGATTGAGGAATGGAATGTCGCACTGCCAAAGCTGCGGCGCATGCTGCGCCAGTTTCAGGGTTTCCTTCTACTGGGGCGAAGCCGTCCCGGCACACCTGACAGTTCCCATCACGCCCCACCGTGCCGCCATGCGCGGCACGGAAGCGAAGCCCGTGCGCTGCATCGCCCTTTCCGGCGAGGTGGGCAAGGAAGTCGGCTGCAGTATCTACGCCGAGCGCTCCTCCACCTGTCGCGATTTCACCGAATACACCCCTGAATGCAACAAGGCCCGCGCCATGCACGGTTTACCTGCGTTGCAAAACGGCAGCTGATACCAGGCCAACCGTTGTGATAATTAGCGCATTTCTCCCTGCGCGCAAGGTGTATGCTGGACCACATTGCATTGGACGCGGTGGAGGAATCCAGGATGCGGCAAGAGGTCAACCTGTCTCGGCTACGGGCTTTCTCGCAGCAAGACTGGCGACGCCGCCATTTCCCCCCAGGCCAAGGCATGCTTTGCGCGGCACTTACCTGTTTCTGGCTGGCTGAAAAGCTGGACGCCCATTCCCCCTTATGCCAGATCGAGCAGCCTGCCGCTGCGCTTCTCCGCCACCTTGCGCACCTGCAGTCGCAGAGCTATTACCCGGCCTTCCGGGAAGATTTTGTACCCTGTGACCGCGAATTATCGCTACTGGAAAAGAAGTATGGTTCGCGCGACTGGCAAGCGATACGGCAGCTGGTCGCCGCGCAGTACCAAGGCGACTACGCCCTCTACGACCTGGCGCGGCTATTCCGCTATGAGACGGCCAGCATTACACGCTATACCTGTTTGCCGCAAACCTTCCCCGGCCTGCGCTCGCTGCCGGCCGGAACGGCCGTCATCGGCTTGTTGCGCTATCTCGATAAGGGCAAGCCGCGCGGTCATCGCGTGGCCTACTACCGTGACCGGGAGTACCGCCATCATTTCTTCGATCCGAACCATGGGGAACTCATGGAGTCCGACCATGCCGGTTTTCATCAATGGATGGACCGGTTCCTCCGCACTGCCAGCTATAGGAAATTCGAGCCTTCCGCGAGCGATGCTTTTCTGACGCTCTACCAGCTTCGCAACGTTTCCAGGAACGAGGTGCCCGATCGTGAGCGAGACCAACATCATTTCCTCGCCCTCTGAGGCTTGGGAAGCCGTACGGCCACGGTTTGGCCCGGGCATCGTGCCGCTCCTGCCACGCCGGCGGGGCGACGCCCAAGTTCCACCGTCCTTGCCTGGCGACTGGTCGGAATGGCAGCAACCCTATCGCCATTTCCGCGCCAATCATGTCCTGGACGCGGAATCGTATGCGGCGTTATGCGCGCAGTTCTCGCGGATATTGGACACGACTGCCGGCAAACGCGAGGGAAAGTACAAGATGCGCCCTGCCATGGGCAACAACGATGGCTGGCTATTGGGCCTCACCGATGACCTGGCGGCGTCCTTCGCGCCTTTGTTCACGGAAGCGTGGCTGCGCTCACTGGCCGAACTGCTGGAGCTGAAGTTTTTGCCGCGGATTGAAGGGGCCCTGCATTCCAACCCACAAGGCAGCCGTACGGGCTGGATTCATACCGACTGCTGCTCCGCATGGTTTGATGAAAGCAACAGCACCCCGGAACGGCTGATGCTGCCCCCGCGAGGCCGGTGCAGCTACTTCACCGGCAAGGCCAAGGCGCGCGATGCGCAGCCGGTCGAGTACGTACGCGCGGCAACCATGATCTTCTACCTTTGCAACGATGGCTGGCAACAAGGCGACGGCGGTGAAACCGGCATCTATAACCTCGGCTTTGAAGGCAAGGATACGGTGGAGACACTGATCCCGCCGCTGAACAATTCGCTTTTCCTGTTCGAATGCAGCCCCCATTCGTTCCACCGGTTCGTCACCAACCCCGGGCGCACGCGCAACAGCATCATCCTGTGGCTGCACGCGAGCGTGGAAGATGCGGAAGCACGCTGGGGCAAGGGCATCAACCGCAAGGACCAGCGGTGAAGCCGGTCTGCCTGGTAACGGGCGCGGGAGGAAGGCTTGGCCGGGACCTGTGCCGGGCTTTGCAAGAGGACTACGAAGTGGTGGCCACTTACCGCTCCCGGATGCACAGCCACGGCATGGGAATCCAGGCCGACCTGACGCAGCGTGAAGATATCGCGCGCGTCGTGGAAACAGCCATGGAGCGCCATGGCCGCATCGATGCCCTGGTCAATGCGGCGGCCGATATCGCCTTTCATGGCAGCTTGCGAGAACTCTGGCGTGCCGAAGACGACTATCCGCAGTCGCAGATGCTGCTCAACGCCATTGCACCGATGCAGTTGGCGTCGGCCATTTATCAGTATTGCTGGAAGGGCCAGGCTGCCGAGAACGCGCGCCGCAACCGCTCCATCGTCAACGTGTCCAGCATCTCCGGGCTGTACGTTTTCGAGGAAAGGGGCCAGGCCTTCTATGGCGTATCCAAAGCCGCGCTGAACATGCTGACGCTCTACCTGTCGCTTGAGCTGGCGCCCTTCAGCGTGCGGGTCAATGCAGTCTGCCCGGCCCGGTTCACGGACCCAGCCGCCACCGGCCGCGTCACCAACGCCATTCGCTCCCTGTTAGGCGGCGCTGCGACCGGCACCATCGTGAGCAGCTTCCCCTGATTTCAAAGGCGCGGTTCCGCCGCAGCCCGGGCTCCCGCGATCTGCCCAAATGCCCAGGCCTCGGGATAGTTGCTGCCGATCTGGTACAGGAAGCCGAAGAAAGATCCCAGCTCGCCGGCGGCATACAGCCGCGGGATGACGGCATCGCGATGGTCCAGCACCTGGCCGTGCACATTGCGTTTCGGGCCGCCCTGCGTGTTCACCAGCGACAAGCCCAATTCCACCGCAAAATAAGGCGGGGCACCGAGCGACGCCAGCGTACTGGCGCTGCGGCCGAACTGATGATCATGCCGTTCGCGGCAGCCCAGGTTGAACTGGCGTACCGTCTCTTCCAGCACTTCGGCCGGGGCACCGATCCGGTCGGCCAGCGCCGCCAGGGAATCCGCCTGCATCACCCATCCTGCGGCGATTTCGGCCTGGTTATCGGCACTCCAGTCATAGATCCGGTTCACCAGGGCGTATCCGACCACGCCGCCTCTTTTCTTTCGGAGCATGGCCGCGGTCGGGGCAATCGGGCCGTTGGCCAGGTGGGCATGGTCAAATACCATGAAGGCCGGCAGGTTCGCAAAACGTGCCTTGTCATGGTCGTAGCGCAGGATATCCAATTGCGACTTGCAGTGGCTGAGCAAGCCATCTTCCGCCATGAACCTGCTGCCGCGCCGATTGACAAACATGTAGCTGCCGGCGCGCCGGGTCAGGCCCAAGCCATAACCGATCGCCGTGCCGAACTGGCGGCTGGGCGCACGCGCGCAGAACCTGCCCCATTCAAGCGCATTCATATGCCACAAGGCGGCGCCCGCCTCCGACGCCAGCACAATGCCATCGCCCGTGTTGCCGGGCGAGCCCCACGGGAAGATATAGTCGGTAGCGCCCGGCAGGTTGAAGTTGGCCAGCATCTCGGGATTGCATCCATAGCCGCCGCAAGCCAGGACCACGCCCTGGCGCGCCAGCAATTGCAGGTCCTGTCCCCGGTGCCGCGCCCGCGCCCCCAACACTTCCCCGGTCTCCGGATGCTGGATCAGCGCCTGTACCCGGGTGTCGGGCAGGATCTCGATATTGCGCTGCCTGACCATCCGGTCAAGCAGGCGAAAACCGTTCTCCCCGGTGGGACTGATGTGCATCTGCTTCAGCCGGCCGCTCGCCAATGAAGGAAAGGTGGGAGGGATCGATGGCTCGATCTTGTACTCCACGCCCAGCCGGGACAGCAGGTCGGGAATCCCCATCATCGCCTCGGCAAAGGCAAGGATCATCTCTTCCCCCACCGTGCCGCCGGCAAGCGCCCGGTAGTATGCAATGGCAGCATCCAGGTTCTCCGGCACCACCATGGCCCCGGCACAGACCGCGCTGTTGCCGCCGCCCGCACTGAGCTTTTCCAAGATGAGCACGCGCGCGCCGGCATCATGCGCGGCAATCGCAGCGTTGGCGCCCGCGGCGCCATAGCCGACGATCAAAACGTCGACTTCATAGGCATCCTTCTTGGTTTCTTCACGCACGCAGGAACACCATGTCGTTCAGCACAAACGATGTCACATCGCCGCTATCGGCGTCTTCCTGGAATGCGATGTCCTCGAAACAGAAGGCGCCCGGCCCTTGCTTGTAGCGTAGCTGGCCGACCGGTTGCAGCAAGGACTCGTACGCCGCGCCGTAGCTCAGGTATAGCTGATCTTCGCGACGGATGATCTCGACCTTGCCAAATGCCGCATGCCGATACATGCCGGTGAAATCGCGCCCCGCCGCCTGCGCGCCTGGCCTATTGCGCAAGCGGATCAAACGCTCATAGAACACCTGGCTCCCCAGGGTGATCACGGCGTCGCCTTGGCCCCGGCCCCTGATCCGGAGCATATGCCGGCGGTCTTCGCCATCCAGCATGAAGTACGCGCTTCTGGAATACGGGTGCAGCCGGATGTGACGCTCATCGCGCAGCAGGACATTGCCATCGAAGCGCACCATGCCCCGGCGGTTCCCGGCAAGAATACTGCAGCGTTCATCATACCGGCCGAAACGGGGCAAGCCGCCCCCACCCATACTTTCGCGGCAAGCCAAGTAGAGCATGTCTCTCAGCTCGTCGTTGCATGCGGCTTGATTGCACAGCGCGACACCGACCAGTCCCTGTGCGGGTATCGCCAGCATGAATCCCGAATACCCGGAATTACTCGCCGCAAAATAGTAAAAAGGCACGCCACCCGCCTCCTCCATGAACATGCCGAGGCAGCTACTGTAGCCGGGGCGCACCTGGTGGTGGTGTGAAAACATTTGCGCGGCACCGTGATCCCTTGTATCCAGGAGGCTGATCAGCCAACGGAGATAGTCGTCCGCGGTCGCGATCACGCCCCCCGCCGTGTCAAGCATAGGAATATGGGGGCACGGCTCGGAAGCTTCGGCCAGATCGGCGGCGCCGAAGTACCAGCCCTTCCAATATCCGGTGGCGAGCGTGCCGCGCAAACGCACTTCGTCAGCCGGGAACCCACTGGCCTGCATGCCAAGCGGCGCGAAGATCGCCTTCGCGATGAGCGCGGGAGCGGTATCGCCCGAGATGCGTTCGATTACCTTGCCTAACAAGTAGTAGCCCCAGTTCGAATACTTGAAGTGCCGCCCCGGCTCGAACAGCAGCTGCGATGCCAGGATGCGCTGCAGCGTCGCTGCATCCGAATACCCATGCACACAATATGGCCCCCGGGCCAGGCCGGAGGTATGACCCAGTAAATGGGAAACCGTGAAGGCCTGGAACTCCGGTCGCGCTGCCAGTTCCGGAATCAGCACCGCGACAGATTCGTCGAGGGCCAGCCGGCCCTGTCGCGCCAACTGCAACACGGCGTGGGCAACAATGGGCTTGGTCAGGCAGCCCAGCCGGAACCGATGCCCGGACAGCAGGTCGGCACCAGTGACCAGGTCACTGACGCCGAGCTCGGACTGGAACAGGAGCTTGCCATGCTGGGCGACACGCATGCTGAGCCCCGGGATCTGCCGTATCCGCATCCTGCGCTGCAGCTCGTCGAGCACGTTCAGCCGCTGAAGTTGATTTGCGCAGCCTCGATCAATGGTGTGGAACCGCAAATGAAAGGCGGCGTCCCATTATTGAGAGTCACGCCTGAAACCGTGTAGGTATCCATGTATTGCGCCATTTGCAGAACGGTGCTCATTCCTATCAGGGTATGCTTCAACTGTATCTGGCTGGTGCCCGGCCACGCTTTCGCGAACGCTGTCGAAGAGGTAACGCTATCGGGCTTGTTATTCTGCAGCCAGGTCTGCAACTCGATGACCAGGTTGGTCTGGATAATGCCAACACCATTCGCATCGGCACCCTTGTAATCGAAGGATTGCATTTGTTGGATGACGTGCTTCCACCAGTCGGTAGGCGCATTCGGGTCTTTCTGCTTGTCGGCCTTTACCGCCTTCAGGATCTCCATCACGCCCGCATTGACACCGGCCATCAAGCCGGCGATGCCCAACTGCTTGAGTGCCTCGGTGAAGAATGCCTTGGCCGTGGCAGACGCACCGCCACCGGGACTAGGCTCAGGTTCGGGTTCCGGCTCAGGTTCCGGTTCCGGTTCCGGCTCCGGCCCGCCGCCTTCGATTTTCCAGAGGCTGTCGCCATGCTGGTCGGCGGCAAACATCGCATGCTCTTCGTTGACGGCTTCGAATTCCTCAAACTGGTCATTCCGTGCTTTCATATTTTCCTCCTTGGTTATAGGACGCTCAAATACAAGCTCGCCGAATTAATCAGTGCTACTTTCCTAGCCGCTCCTGCAGGAGCGACTTCAACGATTCTCCCAGCCTGCGGTCCGCTGCCGCCCGCCGCCTGGCCATGCTTTCGGCAACAGGGCTCGGCGCATCGTAGCCTTTGTCGCCGTTCATTTTGAAAAGACGGTTGGCCTCCCAGAAAACGTACTCGCCGCTGCGGGTTATTGAGTAATCGAGTGCGGTGACGTCGCTTCCACTGGCCCTGCCAGCGCGCACCAGGAGTCCGGCATCGGCCTCGCTGCCAGCCGTACTACATCCCTTGGCATGTCCGGAACCACCGGTCGACTCGGACGAAGCGAAGTTAACCAGCCAATGCGGCCCCTTCGTTTTATGCCGCACAATCACCTTGCTGCCCACGACATAGGCGCGGTATTTGTGGAACATCCCCTCCGCATCCGCAACATCGATAAACTCGATGGCGAGATTGGGCGGCGGCAGCTCCCTGCCGCCCGATAGAAGAAATCGCGCACGCGTTGCGTCCACCAGCGCACGCGCCTCGTCGGCGCTATGCACCAGTTGCATTTGCTGCCCCTGGTGAATTCCATCGACGCGCAGGATCAGCGGGTAGGCCAGTTCGATCTCTTCCACGCTTGAGAACTTCTGACAGCGCGGGCAATGCACGCCTGCTTCGCGAAACCTGTTCAATGTCGTCGAATGGCGCACATCCCATCCGCGCTGGATGCTGTTGATGACCGGGATTCGATGCGTGCGGCACGCTTCTTCGAACGCCATCGCGTGATAGACGAAGTCGTTGCTGCGATGGCGGTAGCTCCAGAACACGACAGCTTTCACCTGCTGTGTATCCAGTTCGACACGCCCGCTCCAGGGCTGATGCAAGGACCATGACAGTCCTGACGTCTCCAGTGCCCAGATCAGTTGCCGGGCACCGCCGAACTCCGCAAAGCTTTCCACCGTCGCGTCAGAGGACACCACAACGACCTCGCTTTGCAAGCGGCGGGCAGCGACGCCCGATGGCGCCTGCAACTGCCGTCTCTCCGGTTCGGACACCTCGAGCAAGATCTCCGCGATCCCGCAGAACGGCGACATGACGGGCCGATTGGCAGACCAGATCTCGCAATAGCGGCATTTCTGCGGCCAGCTCATATGGCCGGCCTGCGCCAATCCGTTTCTTAGCTCCTGATGGTGTTGCCGCCAGCGCGGCCAGGCTATCAGCAGCTTCACCTGCCAGGGTTCGCGGCGACGCGCCTCCCGCCAGGCTTGCAGGGTTTCCCTGCATTCGGCGTCGGACCACCCCGGATGCGCGTCAAAGAGACGTCCGAGCAGCCCCCACAGGTCGCTGTCGGATCGCTGCTGCCAGGCGAGTGCCATGTCCTTAGGCATGCGGCGATCCCCCTTCCGATACGCCGCGCCGCACCACGATCCTGTCGTCAACCGGGAAGGAAACCAGGCGGCCATTGGTCCCCAACGGCAAGCCAACGTAATCCTTTACGAAGTCGGCGGGGAGCGACAGCTGCAAGCCACACTCTTCCGAGCATACGTAGTTGAGCATTTCGACCATCACGCGCAGCGAATACACGCGGCCGGTGCAGGAGCGCTTGCCAAGACCGAACGGCATGAACTTGCATCCCTTGACCGCATCCGCCACTTCAAAGCGCTCAGGGCGGAACACATCGGCATCCGGCCAGACCTGTTCATTGCGATGCAGGCCGAACACCGACACCATGAAATCCGTCACCGTGTCCTTGGATCGATCGCTCTTCTCCCAGATGCCCTTTTCCTCATAGCCGAACTGGCGGAATGGCGGGAACAGGCGCAGCACCTCGTTGACGAAATGCTTAGCCAGCTCCTGGTCGGAGCGGATACGCGTGACGTATTCCGGACGGGCCGCGAGGCATAGCAGCATGGAACTCATCGCAGCGGACAAGGCGTATGAAGACACCAGCATGCTGGTCAACTCCCCCCGGAACTGCGCCTTGGAGATTTTTCCACTCTGCTTCATGTCGATCAAATGGGCATACCAGCTGGCTGGTTTAGGCGTCGCAAATTCAAACACCATTTGCTCGAGCTTTATCGCAATCTTGCGGGTGTAATGATCCTTCTTGAAGAATGCCCAATCGATGACGTTCCGCATCAGGCCCAGCCCCGGAAACTGCATGCCTATCGCATACATCACGCCGTCCAGGTGCATCGGCCGGGAGCCGGGTTGAAAGTCTATGGTCCTGATATGTTCTTCCAGGGCACGCAACACGTTTGCACCAAGCAGGTTGGATAAGAGACTGAGATACACCGCAGGAATCAGTTGGCGCGACAGATGCAATTCGCCGCTGCCGCCTGGCTTGAAGACCTGTTTCACAAGATCTTTCGCGATACCGGAATAGCTCTCAGGGCTGGGCAGGCATGCGAGAAAGACGCTTCTCAGTTGATGCGCATGCTCATCGTCGCTGACGACAATCGAATGATGGCTAAGATGAAAGCGGCTCAGCATATCGCGCGTCAATTGCGAACGCGTGACTTTTGCGCCCTGCAGAAATTCCTTTACCCGCTGCGGATCGGCACTGTATTCCAGACGATTTCTGATCCATGGGAGGCTGTAGACGTGATCAGTCCCCTTCCATTGGAATCTGTCCAGTAGTGATCGAAACATCGAGCTATCCCCTTTGGCGGTGGAATGAGCACTGCACGAGCGCTGCTGCCACGGGGCGCACACGCCCCGTTCTCGCAATACATCCTTACATGTCGATTGCCTGAGAGTGCTTTCGCTTGAGGATGCCGAGCCGGACAGACTGATAGGACAGGCCGGCGAACAAGGCCGTCTTGAGAAGACCGTAGCGCATCCAATACGGCAGCCAGGTTTGGCCGACGCCATGCAGGCCGTAGCTGTAGACCCGGTCCACCATCCGCACGTCGGCATAGTGGGTAATCTTCTTGTTGACCAGGCTGGCCGTGGCAAAGGTGTAGAGGTCCTTGGCCAGATCGTATTCGCCCAGCTTCACCAGGGCGGTGATTTTGCGGATATGGTCGCGCCAGAATACGGCCCATTCTTCCTTATCGCATCGCGCAACGATCTCGGGAGCGATCTCGTAATACAGATCAACGGCGGAAAGTTCTTTCTTGCTCTTCATCTCATGATCGCGGAGATATCGTGCAAGTTGCAATGGCTCGCAATCATCCGGCAAGCCTTGGGCTTCGACCGTGGCGGTCGTTAGAAAGCACGCCCGGCTTGGGTCGGGCTTGATTTCGTTCGGCTGTTTTTCATTCGCTTTCTCATTCATATTTCATTCCTCCAGGTGATTACTGTTTGGATTGATACGAAATCTGCAGCCTCGCTGTGGTTGGGACAATACCTCCCGTCGACCGCGCGCCACGTGAATGCTGGCCTGTCAGCTAATTGAAATGCGAATTGATTCTAGACCCATTTAACACGCCGAAATCTAACAAATTATTTCGAATAAAGCACAATCGAAACTTGTCGATTGGAGGTTGCCATGCGCCGCGTCAGGGCAGGTTTGGTGCGAGATGGAGCTTGCGTCCCTTCACATCAAACACAACGCGATGACTGCGGAAAAACGGCGCGCCAAGGATCCCGTCGAACGCTGCGCCATCGAGCTTGATGCGGTGAATTTTCATGTCGAAGTTGAGCCTTCCACTCAGATCGCGCAGCTCGCAAGCGAGGCTCGTATTGCACGCAACGCCGTGCTTGAGCAGGTTCAGTTGCGAACCGGTGTCCAGCAAAAACTTCAGGTGCTTGCCTTCCGCCGTCAGCGTTACCAAAGGGCCTTCGCTGCCGTATTGGAGATCCAGCGTGCGCCATTCCGGCAGGCCAAGCTGCGCCGCAGCCTCCGGTTCGAGAATCGACATGGTGCGGCGCTTGTAGTCGAACATCAGCGGGAAATTGGTGAAGGCTTCGAGGCCGATCGCGCCACCTTCGCGCGCGCGCGCCAGTTCCAGGTCCGAGCCTTCCGCGGCACCGGCGGATCGCGCATGAACCTGGCCCCGCACCGGAGCGAGCAGCGTCGATCCCACGATAAGCCTTTCCGCAACGATGATCGGCACTTCGTAGGCCTGGCCCTGGAAGTCCTGGAACTTTTTCCTTTCATCCGTCACCTTGACCGAGCCCGCAGCCGCAATGACGGTGGCAGGAAGCGATACGCCAAGCCGCGCACGTGAATTGAACATGACGCGGCTGGAGGCCGCGCCGACCGTGATGTCCACGAATGGAATACCGCTCACCAATTCGAGCGGAACCACGTCGGGTGCCGCGACGGCGGCTTGGCTGAATGCGGCGGCAAGTATGAGGCTGGAGAAAATACGCACTGTGAAAAATCCTAAACTTCGGTGGATGGCAGGAAGCAGACCCGGTTGCGACCGGATTCCTTGGCGCGGTAAAGCAGCGCGTCGGCTTTCCGCAGCATCGTTTCTGCGCTGCCGGCTGCGATGTCGGCGTAGACGCCCATGCTCATGGTGACCTTGAGCCCTGGATGGACTTCATGCCACGGGAATGACTCGATCAGCGTGCGCAGCTTGTCGCACAAGGCGACGGCTTGCGGGCCCGCGGTTTCGGGAAAGGCCATCACGAACTCTTCGCCGCCATAGCGGGCAACCAGGTCGGACAGGCGCATGTGCTTGCGCAGGATACTTCCGACATGGCGCAGCACGGTGTCGCCGGTGGCGTGCGAATACGTGTCGTTGATCTTCTTGAAGTGGTCGATGTCGCAAATCACCAGCGCCAGCGGGCGTTTATGCCGCACGGCCTGGTTGAACAGGGAGTTCGCCTGTTCATCGAAATGGCGGCGGTTGTAGAGCTGCGTGAGGGCGTCGCGGATACTGAGTTCGCGCAGTTGCTCCGCCTGCTCGAGGATGGTGGCATGCGAGGTGTTGAGTTCTTCGTGGCTTTGCGCGAGCTGGGCGCTCATGGCATTGAAGGCGGTCGCCAGGGCGGCTACTTCGTCCCTTCCCTGCACTGCCACTTCCTGCCGCAGCTCACCCTGTTGCATGCGCTTTACAGCCCCGGTGAGGCCACTCAAGCTACGCGACAAGCCGCGGCTTAGCAGCACCCCTAGCAGCGTTGCCAATCCGGCTGCGGCGGCGATGCCCCATAACAGCGAGTTATACAGGGCAGCCAGGTATTTCTGTTCCTGCGGAGTCGCTGCCAGCGTGCCTTCCGAAGACATATAGGCGACTGTCTGGTTCTTCACCACGATGGCACGCGCGGATGCGCGCAGGTTTTCTGGCAACGCTTCGCCATAGCGGAACTGACCGCCGCCAAGCAGGACGCGGTAGCCCGCGTCGGTCAGGATGAAACGGAACGGAGGCGGGCCTTCGCGGCGCGGTGGCGGCGGACGGTCGGCTTCCATGTCCGGTGTGCGTGCCCGGTGCCGGACCGCGGGCAAAGTGGGATCGGGAGGAGCATCCCGGTAGTCGGCTGGAGGAAAGCCGCCGTCCGGTGGCGGAGTGCCGCTGCTGCGGCGCGCGGCAGGCAGGGTCGGGTCGGGCGGAGGTCCGCCGCCTTGGCGCGGCACGTAGACACCCTCGCGCGGCGGCGCATTTCGAGCCTGGTTGTTGAGGCGCGGCGGCATACGCTCAAGCATTTCGCTGGGCAACTCTGCGCCGGACTGGCGCTCGCCCTCCTGCCGCCGCACGAAACGGTCGAAGGATTCCGTCGCGATCGCGCTCTGCCAGTCGCCGTATTCAGCCAGGTAGGCCGTCATATAGGTATGGAAGTGCTCGGCCGCCTGCTGCCGGCGCAGGGAGTCGACCTTGTAATTGACGCTGACGTAGGCCACTCCGCCCACCAGCGCCACCGAACCAAGCCCTGTCGCCAACAGGGCTGCCATCATCTTGTACCGCAAACGCATCGTCTAGCCTACTCGCCCAGGTATCGTCCAAACCATTCGATCGTGCGCTTGCGCAGGTCGCGCTGGTGTTCCGGCTCGCGGATGCCGTGACCTTCGCCTTCGTAGATCACCAGCGAGGTAGGCACGCCCATCGCCTTCAAGCCATGCCAGAACTCCATCGACTGCGCCGGCGGGCATTCAACGTCGCGCTCGCCGACATACACCAGCGTTGGCGTACGTGCCACCTTGATCGATTCGATCGGCGACAGTTGGCGGTAGATCGCGGGGTCGTCATAGGCGGATGCGCCGAAGAATGGAATCATCCACTGGTCGATGCCGTTCTGCCCGTAGTAGGAAATCCAGTTCGCGATGCCTGCGCCGGCAACGGCTGCCTTGAAGCGCTGCGAGTGCGTCACGCCCCACATGGTCATGAAGCCGCCGTAGGAATGGCCCATGAGGCCCATGCGGTTGGTATCGACCGGCGCCGCGGCGGTCACCGCATCAACGCCGGTGAGAATGTCGCGCAAGTCGCCGCCGCCGAAATCGCGGCGGTTGGCGCGGGCGAAATCCTGGCCCTGGCCAAAGCTGCCGCGCGGGTTCGGCAGGAACACGAAATAGCCATGCTCCACCAGCTCGCGCACCAACGGGTTGCCCTGTTCGCCCGGCGAGATGTAACGCGGCGAAGCGGCTGCAGCCGGGCCGCCATGCACCTGCACGATCATCGGGTATTTCCTGCCCGGGACGGTGGTGCGCGGGCCGATCAGCCAGCCCTGTACATCGAAGCCCTCGTTGTTCCAGCTGATGTTCTGCACCGAGACCTGCGGCGCGAGGTGGGCGTTGTCGTCGGTGATGGCGCGCATGGCGCCAAGCGGGCCGGCCACGATGGCGGGAGCGTGTTCGAAGTCTTCCTGCAGCGCAGCGGCCCGGCTGCCGTCCGCACTGAACGACATACGGCCGTCGCCCGCGCCGGTCGATGCGGCGACGGAACGCACTATCGTGCTGCGGCCATTCATGTCCAGCGACAGCACGTTCGATTTTTCTTCCATCAGCGCAGTGCCCATCAAGCCGTTGCCGCGCCAGGCCAAGGTATTGAAGGTGCCTTTGAATCCCGGCGTCAGGTTGACCGGCTCGCCACCGGCCAGCGGCACGATGTAGACGTCGCCGCCGACCGAACCGAAGTCGCTCATCAAGCCGCCGATGAAGGCCACGGTGCGGCCATCGGGCGAGACGCGCGGCATGTTCAGCTGGGTGGCGGGGCTGGCCACGATACGCAGCGCGCCGCTGCCGGCATCGACGTGGGACAGCTTGGCCACCCACCAGTTGTTGTCGCCATTGCCCTTGGCGCTGGTGGCGATAAAGCCTTTGCCGTCCGGCGTCCAGTCGTATTCGTAGATGAAGGTGTCGGCAGGCGATACGAGCCTGAGGAAGCCGCCGGCGGCAGGAATGGTGGCGATGCGCTGCGCATCCTCCTCCGCGCCGATCTCGCCAACCAGGCGCGCGCCGGCTGCAGTGGCGCCGGTCTCTTTCTTCGCACCGACTGTGGCCAGCAGCGACAACGTGCGGCCGTCAGGCGACCAGCGCGCGCTGCCGGCGACGCCCTGGACGGTGGCCAGGGCACGCGCCTTGCCGCCGCTTGCGACATACAGCCATGCCGAGGCGGCGCGCTTGTCGCTGGCGACGAAGGCCAGCGCCTTGCCGTCCGGCGACCAGGATGGCTTGTCATAACTGCATGTGGAACAGGGATCGAATTCGGCGGCGATGGTGCCGGTCGAGGCATCCCGAACGACAATGGTCGGATGCGGGCGCTTGCCGTTGCCGGCGTCGATGGATTCCAGCGACACTACGCGGTCGCCGGCCGGGGAGATGGCGACCGAGCGGTAGTCGCGGATGGCGGAGCCGGGAGACCCGGCCTGGGCAACCGCCCCAGAGATTATGGCCGTAGCCAGGAATGCTGTGCGGGCGATTGCTTTGACCTGCATGGTTTATACCTTGTTAAGCCTGGAGTTGCGGATTCCGTAGAGGAAGTAGGTTAGCACCGCTACCACCATCCAGATCGTGAAAATCATCTTGGTGGCGTGCGACAGGTTGATCATCAGGTAAGCGCAGGCCAGGATGCTCAGGCCGGGCACGAAGTAGGCGCCGAAAGGCACGCGGAAGCCGCCCTTGGTGTAAGTGCCCGCCGCACGTTCCTGCGAGCGCAGCACCGGCACGGCGATCGACACCACGATGAAGGCGGTCAGGGTACCCATCGACACCATGTCCCACAGGAAGGTGGAATCGACCAGGCCTGCGACAATGCCCACCACCACGCTGACGATCAGCGTGTTGGCAACCGGCGAATGGGATTTCGGATTCACGCTCTGGAAAGCCTTTGGCACCAAGCCGTCCTTGGCGATCGCGTACAGGATGCGGGTCTGGCCGTAGATGGTCACCAGGGTCACGGAGAACACCGATATCACGGCGCCGGCCGACAGCACCAGTGCCGGCCATGCCTTGCCGGTCACGTTCTGCAGGATCACGGACAGGCCGGCGGCCTGGCCTTCGAACTTATGCGCAGGCTGGGCGCCCATGGCCGCCATGGCAACCAGCATGTAGAACACCGTCACCAGCAGCAGCGCGGCGATGATGCCGATCGGGACGTTGCGTTTCGGGTTGCGCACTTCCTCGCCGGCGGTGGCGATGGTGTCTAGGCCGATAAAGGAGAAGAATACGGTGCCCGCCGCGGCGGCGATGCCGCTGGCGCCCGGCAGCCATTCCCCAGGCGTATGCTTCAGGAAGGGCGTGAAGTTATTGGTGTCGAAGCCGGTGAAGGCGACAGCGCAGAAGAAGATCAGGATCGCCAGCTTGATCATCACCATGATCGCATTGGCGGTGGCCGATTCCTTGGCGCCGCGCACCAGCAGGAAACAGCACAACGCCACCAGGATCACCGGCGGCAGGTTGAAGTGATCCATATGCCATACCGTGCCGTTCGGGGTCGAGACGATCATCGGTGAGCGCAGGTTTTCCGGAATCTGCCAATGGAAGGCATTGACCAGGAAGTTGTTCAGGTAGTCCGACCAGCCGATCGCCGTGGCACTCGCTGCCAGCCCATATTCAAGCAACAGGCAGAAAGCGACGATGAAGGCCATGAACTCGCCCAGCGTACGGTAGGCAAAGGAGTAGGCGGAACCGGCGGCGGGTACGCGGAAGGACAACTCGGCGTAGCAAAGGGCGGTCAAACCGGCAGTCAGTGCCGCCAGCAGGAAGGACAACACCACCGAAGGGCCGGCTTTCGGCACCGCTTCGACCATGGTGAAGAAGATGCCGGTGCCGATCGTGGCGCCAACGCCGATCATCGTCAGCGAAAACAGCCCGATGGAGCGGCTAAGGCCCTCCCCGTGCAGGCTCGTGCCGGTATCCGTATCCACCGGGGTCGGTTTGGTACGGGTCAGCTTCTGGACCAGCGATTGATTCACAGGCATATCCTTCAGGACAAAAAAACCCCACGATTATAAGACCTCGCAGTTGCTGTACCTAAAGGATTTTGATGCAGGAAAGGCAACCGTGGCGGGCGCCCCACGGAGTGGCGTTTTTTAGCGCTGGCCGAGGCGCGTATCGCCGAACAGGTGTTGCAATTCCCGGGGCTGCGAGCGCCAATACTGCGGCGGTGCAGCGGCCTGCGCGCCCAAGGCGGCGGCCGCGTGCCATGGCCAGCGTGGGTTGTACAGCATGGCGCGCGCCAGGCCCACCATGTCAGCCTGGCCGCTGGCGACGATCGCTTCGGCGTGCAGCGGCTCGGTGATCAGGCCCACGCCAATCGTTGGCATGCCCGTTTCGGCCTTGATGCGCTGCGCAAACTGGACCTGGTAGCCCGGGCCAAGCGGGATTTGCTGCAGCGGCGAGACGCCGCCGCTGGAGACGTGGATAAAGCCGGCGCCGCGCTGTTTCAACTGGTGTGCCAGCGCCACGCTTTGTTCGATGTCCCAACCGCCGCCCACCCAGTCCGATGCCGATACGCGCATGCCGACCACCACTTCGCTCGGCAGGGCGGCCCGCACGGCATCGAACACCTCGAGCGGGAAACGCATGCGGTTTTCCAGCGAGCCGCCGTACTGGTCGCTGCGCCGGTTGGCCAGCGGCGACAGGAACTGGTGCAGCAGGTAGCCGTGCGCGCCATGCAATTCGATGGCTTCGATGCCAAGCGCATGCACCCGCAGCGCGGCACGCACGAAATCGGCCTTGACCTTGGCCAGGCCCGCTTCATCGAGCGCCAGTGGTGCCGGGTCGGTGGGCGCATGCGGCAGCGCGGAGGGCGCGACCGTCTGCCAACCGCCGCCCTGCCCCGGCGGCAATGCTTGCCCGCCTTCGAACGGGGGAGCGCTGGAGGCCTTGCGGCCGGCGTGCGCAAGCTGCACCGCAAGTTTGATCGGCGAATGGCGCCGGATCGCCTGTACGACGGGCGCAAGCGCCTGCTGGTGCGCAGCCGACCAAAGTCCCAGGTCGGCCGGCGAAATGCGGCCTTCCGGCGAGATGGCCGTGGCCTCCAGGATCAGCAAACCGGCGCCGGATAGCGCCAGGTGGCCGTAGTGCATCATGTGCCAGTCGGTCGCAAGGCCGTCGTTGGCGGAGTATTGGCACATCGGCGCAATGGCGATGCGGTTCGCCAGCTCCAGCGGGCCCAGTGCATAAGAAGAAAACAGATGGCTCATAAAGTTACAAGTACTTACTATTGATACAGGCTGACGGCTAGCTTGGCGCGGCATGCATTGATACTCTGCGAAGCATGCAAAACCGCTACTGAGAAGGAGCCAGCCATGTACCGAAAAATCCCGACCGTATCGTCCCGCTTCAATCCAATGAAAGCGATCTCAGTGAGCGTGCTCCTGCTGACCATGGCCGCGACCTACGCGCTGCAAGTCAGCATTTAACCTGCGTAAGGACCCAGGTAGTCGATCTTGCCGATCTTGACGCCCTGGTTCCGCAAGATGTCGTGCAACGTCACGACATGGAAGTAGAAGTTCGGCAGCGCGAAAGTCAGCAGATAGCTTTCGCCGGTGAAGGTTGGCTTGAAGCTGCCGAAACTCAGTGCCACCTCCCGCGTTTCGCTGTCTGCGAAATGCTCCTCCCCCACACTTTCGATATAGGCGATGGTGTTCGCGATGCGCTCCTGCAGCTGCTCGAAACTGGCTTCGTTGTCGGGGAATTTCGGCGCGGCGATGCCGCTCAGGCGTTCGATGGAGAGCTTGCTGGTATCGCTGGCGCGCTGGACCTGGGCCGTCAGCGGCAGCATATCGTCGGCCAGGCGGGCCGACATCAACGTTTCCGGGACTTTGCCGGTTTCCTCGGCGTGGGCTTGCGCTTTGCGCAGCAGGCTTGCCACCACATTCAGGCCGCGCACGAAAACGGGCGCGGAGACTTTATACATGGACAGGGACATGCGCTACTCCTTTCCGGTGAGTGTCCGGGAAGTGTAGCGCAATCCTTTAATTCACGCGTGTGACCATCATTCCGGCCCGCAGGCCGACGCGCACGTCGGGATTGGGGAACACCACCAGCTCTTCGTCGTGCTGCACGGTGTAGACCGTGTCGCCGTCGCGGGCGATCTCGTCGCCTTTCTTCAGCGCGGTGAAATTCTGCGTCTCCTTGCCGAAAGCCATCGTGAAATTGTCGCTCAGCTTGATGATGTTCTGCGCGACCTTGAAGACGTGCGGCGCGCTGGCGGGCCGTATCGGTGCCTTGCCGCGCAGCAGGCCGTCCAGGGCCTGCTTGGCGTCTTCGAACTGCCTGAGGTCGTTCTGGCCCAGGGTGCCGATGCGGCCCAGTTCAATCGTGGTGCCCGCTGCCGCGTGGTGCTCGGCACTGTAGTAGCTGTAAGTGCCGGCCGACGCGGGGTTCATGATGATGGCGCCGATGGCGGCCTCGCCCAGCCAGCCGACCAGCTGTTGCTTCGCATCGTCCGCGATCAGGTCGGGCACGATGGCGAAGGTCGGGTACACGCTTGGGCGGATTGCCGTGTGCAGGTCGAGGTGCCAGCGCTCTTTGCCAGCGCCGCTGAAGAATCCGGTCGTGGCGGTGATCATCACGTCGGCACGCGCGGCTTCGGCGGTGCCGGCCAGGGTGCCGCGTTCGGCGCGGAACATGCGGTTCAGGTCCGCATCGATGAAGCGCTTGGCCTGGCGGATGGCGCCGATGTTGCCGACGCAAAGCATCAGGTCGACTTGCAGCGCTTGCGGCTCTTGCGCGAGGGCGTCGAGCAGGTAGGCTACCAGTTCGATCGGGCCGGTTTCGTCGCCGTGCACGCCGACCGAAACCAGGACGGCTGGACGGCCGGGCTGCTTGTTGCGGATCGTGAGGATGCCGTCGGCGGGTTGGGCGACGGCGAAGCCGGCTTGTTCGAAACTGCGTGCAACTGCGCTGAAGTCGGCTTCAGCGAGGGCGCGCACTGCGGGGGGGATTGTTTGATTGTCTGCCATTCTTTGTTGCTGTTTCTTTTCTGCTCCACCGAAAACCGGTAAACCAGTGCCAGGCCCGCAGGGCCTGACACTGATGCGCGGCGGCCGCTGGTGGGTGTCAGGCCGCCAGGCCGACGGCGTTGACCGCCTCCGACAAAGCCCACACATCCAGCATTGCCTGCTCCAAGTCGGCCGATGCCGCATAGCCGGACAGGCCCAGCGTGCAGGTCACCAGTTCGACCGCTTCGGCCGCGTCATGGCCGTTGGTGGCGCGTGCCAGCACCTGCGACAGTAATTTCTGCTGCGTGCGGCGCAAGGCTTGCTGCGCGTAGCTGCGCAGGTGCTCCTGCGACTTCGAGGTGGCCGGCAGTTTCAGGCCGCGCTCCAGCGTATCGATGCCCGCCTGCGAACGCAGCGCCATGCCGACCGCCAGGAAGCCCGGCAGGTCCATGCCGGCTGGCCGCTTGACCGACAGCGCGGCGAACACGAACGCCGCCACGCCTTCCAGCGCATCGACCGCATTCCATGCCTGCACGAACTCGGCGCGCAGGCCGCTGTGGGTGGCCGCTTCCGACTGCACGTCGGCCGCCATCTTGCGCACGGTGGCAGGATCGGCGAACAGCTTGGTCAGCTCGGCAATGCCGACGCCGCGCAGCTGGTCTTTCGACACGCCCAGCACGCCTTCCATCACCGCCTTCAGCATGGCACGGGTGCGTGCATCGACGCGCATCGCGACGTTGCGCGGCACATTCAGGGCATCGGCATCCAGGGTGTCGAAGATTGGCGCCAGGTCCAGCGCCGACCAGGCCTGCCCCCAGGCCAGGATCACATCCTGTTCGGTGCCGTTGTTGGCGGTCGCCAGGTCACGGATCATCAGCGGGCCGCAACGGTTCACCACTTCATTCGCCAGCACGGTCGCCAGGATGGCGTTCGACAGCGGATGGTTCAGCGGCGGGCGGGTCTCGACCAATTGCTCGGGGAAGTAAGGACGCAGCACCTTCTCTGCCCAGCTTTCGTCCGTCAGCGGCATGGCCGACAGCAAGCGCTTGTAGCGGTTCTTCACGTTGGCGATCACCACCGCCAGTTCCGGCGTGGTCAGGCCGCGGCCATCGGCCTTGCGGCGCGCCAGTTCGGCCACGCTTGGCAGGTGCTCCAGTTCGCGCGACAGTGCGCCTTCCTCTTCCAGGTCGGCGATCAGGTCGGCGTAGCCGTCCTGCACCTGCGCTTCCGACTGCGCCTGGTATTCACGCACCAGCAGGCGGGTTTGCTGCGTGTTGTCGCGCAGGACCAGGCGTTCGACTTCCATGGTCATGTCGTTCAGCAGCTGGTTGCGGGCTGCTTCGCTGGTCTGGCCGGCATTGACTTCCACGTCCAGCCACATCTTGCAGTTCACTTCGTGGTCGGAGCAATCCACGCCCGCAGAGTTGTCGATCGCATCGGTGAAGATGCGGCCGCCGGCCAGCGCGAATTCGATACGCCCGGCCTGGGTCGCGCCCAGGTTGCCGCCTTCCGATACGACCTTGCAGCGCAGCTCATTGCCGCTGACGCGGATATTGTCGTTGGCGCGGTCTTTCACCTGCGCGTGGGTTTCGGTCGCGGACTTGATGTAGGTACCGATGCCGCCGTTGTAGAACAGGTCCACCGGTGCCAGCAGGATGCGGTGCATCAGTTCTTCCGGCGTCAGCGAGGTTTCCGCGATGTCCAGCGCGGCCCGGATTTCCGGCGACAGCTCGATGGTGCGGGCGGTGCGCGGGAACACGCCGCCGCCCTTCGAGATCAAGTCCTTGTTGTAGTCCTCCCACGAAGAACGTGGCAGCGCGAACATGCGCTGGCGCTCGGCGAAGGACTTCGCGGTGTCCGGATTCGGGTCCAGGAAGATGTGGCGGTGGTCGAAGGCAGCCAGCAGCTTGATCTGGTGCGACAGCAGCACGCCGTTGCCGAACACGTCGCCCGACATATCGCCCACGCCCACCACGGTGAACGGCGTAGTGTTCATGTCGTGGCCCATCTCGTAGAAGTGGCGCTTGACCGCTTCGAATGCACCCTTGGCGGTGATGCCCATCTTCTTGTGGTCATAGCCGTTGGAGCCGCCGGACGCAAACGCGTCGCCCAGCCAGAAGCCGCGTTTGACCGCGATGCCGTTGGCGATGTCGGAGAACGTCGCGGTGCCCTTGTCGGCTGCCACCACCAGGTACGGGTCGTCGTTGTCGTAGCGGACGGTGTCTTCAGGCGGAACGATCTTGCCCAGCACGCGGTTGTCGGTCATTTCCAGCAGGCTGGCGATGAACAGGCGATACACTGCTTCGCCTTCCGCTGCAATCACGTCGCGCGGCGCATCCTTCGGCATCTGCTTGCAGACGAAACCGCCCTTCGCGCCCGCAGGCACGATCACGGCGTTCTTCACCATCTGCGCCTTCACCAGGCCCAGGACTTCGGTGCGGTAGTCTTCCATGCGATCGGACCAGCGCAGGCCGCCGCGGGCAACCGGGCCGCCGCGCAGGTGCACGCCTTCGAAGCGGCGCGAGAACACATAGATCTCGCGGAACGGACGCGGTTCCGGCACCAGGTGCAGGTTGCTGGTGTCGAACTTGAAGATGATCTTGTCGCCCTGGCCCGCGTTCTGGAAGTAATTGGTGCGCAGGGTCGCCAGCATCAGGTCGATCATGGCCGCGAAGATCACTTCGGAGTCGGCGTGGTTGATCGACGACAGGCGGCCCTTGATGGCCAGCAGCTTGTCCTTGGCCGCGGTGCGGGTCGCTTCCGGCAGCGCCGGGTCGAAGCGCTCT
Organism: Duganella sp. CF458; assembly: GCF_900113115.1. GTDB lineage: Bacteria > Pseudomonadota > Gammaproteobacteria > Burkholderiales > Burkholderiaceae_D > Rugamonas. Next base: position 245,468 of record NZ_FOOF01000011.1, read on the forward strand.
TTCCACGCGTCGACCAGCTCCTTCACCAGCGCCGGGTGGCGGCGCAGGATCTCCGCCATGTAGCGCACGGTGAACTGGGTGCCGGCCTGGCGCCAGTAGCTCATATAGGCTCGCACCAGCTGCACTTCGCGCAGGCGCAGGCCGCCTTCGACGACCAGGCCATTCAAGCGGCCGTCTTCGGCTTCATTGTTGAACAGGGCATTGAACAGGTCTTCCGCCACCTGCACCACGCCCGGACGGGACAATTCGAGTGCGCTCTGCGCATCGACCGCCAGGCTGGTCACATAGTGCTTCTTGCCGTCCGCAGTGCGGATGGTGTGCGCGGATTCGCGCTCGATGGCGACGCCGGCATTATGCAGCGCAGGCAGGATCGACGACAACGCAGGCACGCGGTCCACCGAGTACAGGCGGATGGTGGTGGCGGCGTTGCTTTCCGATGGCAGTTCAACGCGTACCGCGACGCGCTCGTCCACGCCATTGCGCAGGATCTTGTCCAGGTCATGGAAGGCCACGGCCGGCGGCGTTGCGGCCACATAATCGACCGGCAGCGTGGAACACAGCTTGCGCAGGCTGTTGCGCAGCGGCTCTTCGCCGACCTTGTCGGCCAGTTCGGAGAACTGGTCGTGCCAGCCGTCCAGCACCGTCAGCAGTGGACGCTGGATATCGCTTTCCAGGTCCAGCGGATAGCGCGCGGCATGGGCGATCAGGTACAGGCGGGCCAGCGGACCGTCCGACACCAGGGTTTGCGAGCTGACGTGGGTGGCGCCCGAGCTTTCCTGCAGGGCGCGCGCCAGCGCGTGCGCCACCGATGCCGAATAGCGTTCGCGCGGCAGGTAGACCAGCACGTTCAGGTGGCGGGCATAGACGTCGCGGCGGGCGAATACCTTGGCGCGCGGCTGCTTGTACAGCGACACCACGGCGCCGCACACTTCGGCCAGCCATTCCGGTTCCGCTTCCAGCGCTTCGGTGCGCGGCAGCGACTCCAGGATCTCGATGAATTTCTCGGCGCGGAAGCCGGTCTCGCGCACGCCGGCGATCTTCAGCACTTGCGCGATGCGGCCGCGTGCGAACGGCAGGCGGGCCAGCGGGGTCAGGTTGGCGGCGCGGGTGAACAGGCCGACGAAGCAATGCTCGCCCAGGATGGCGCCCTTGCCGTCGGTGTGGCGCACGCCGATGAAGTCCAGCGACTGGTCGCGGTGCAGGGTGCCGCCCACGTCGGCCTTGACGATCGACAGGGTGTGGGCGCGCTTGGACAGGGTGTCGAAGTCGCCGGGGATATTGGCCAGGCAGGTGCCATAGATCGGGTGCGCGGTGTCCTGCAGTACGCCGATGCGGCTGGGAATGTCGCGTTCCAGTTCGCGCGCGCCCGGCTTCACCTGATAGTAGGCGTAGCCGTGCACTTCGAAGCCTTCGTCGCGGGTCCACTGCAGGAAGGCCGCTACTTCCTGGCCTTCTTCGCCGTGGCCGGCGGATTCGGTGGCGACGGCGGTGAAGCGCTCCTTCATTGCGGCCTGGTCGCGCTTCACGATGGCGGCGTCGCGCGCCACCATTTCAATGCGGTCGGTCAGTTCTTTCAGCGCGCCGTCTTCCAGTTTTTCGGACAGCAGGCACAGGACCATGGATTCGAGTTTGTCGCCCTTCTGGCCGACTGCCTCCACCGATCCGTCCACAGCGCGGCGCACCGGCAGCACGGCGTTCAGCACGCCGTTGGAGCCGACGCGCAGCTTGCGCATGGCGATCACGATGGAATCGACCAGGTAAGGCATGTCGTCGTTGACGATCAGCAGCGCGGTGGCGTGGCCGCCGCGTGCTTCCTGGTATTGGAGCTTGGCGATCTGGCAACCGGAACCGGTGCGCTTGGCCAATTGCGTGAAACCTTCCACAAGGACCGGGGCCAGGCTGCCGGGGGACAGCTCGGCCAGGTCTTCATCGTCCAGGGAGCCGAGCCAGGCTTCGATCAGTTGTGCGATCGGGCCGCTGGCCTTGACCAGTTCGAGCGTTTGCTTGCGCAACTCTTGTGGCATTTGTTTCATCTGCTTCTCCAAATACGTTGTAGGTATCTTCTTTCTTAAACCGGTACACCGGTTTGTTGCAGGTCGTACAGGCCGGGTAAGCCCAGGATCTGTTCCAGCTCTTTGAGCGCGGTATGCACTTCGACAGCCAATTGCGGATCTGCTAAATCTTTCGGTTCCAGATGGTCGCGGTAGTGTTTCTCGACCCACGCGACCAGGCTATGGTACAGCGTTTCGGTCATCACCACACCCTGGTGCATGGCGCGCGCTTCTTCCTCGGTCAGCGCTACGCGCAAGCGCAGGCAAGCCGGCCCGCCGCCGTTGCGCATCGATTGGCGCAGGTCGAAATGGATCAATTCGTCGACCGGGCCGCCGGAAGCAAGCAGCTTTTGCAGGAAGGCGGCAACAGCCGGAATCTCCTGGCATTCGTGCGGCGTGACCAGGGCCATCCTGCCATCCGGCTTGGACAGCAGCTGGGTGTTGAACAGGTAGGAAGAAACCGCATCGGCCACCGACACTTCGGCGGTCGGCACACGGATCGCCACCAGCTCGGCGCCCACGCCCTGCATCGCAGCGCGGATCGATGCCAGCGCACCCTGCTCGTCGGCGAAAGCCTGCTCGTGATAGAACAGCACGTTGCCATTACCCACCGCGATCACATCGTTGTGGAACACGCCCTGGTCGATCACGTCCGGATTCTGCTGCACGAACACGCAGCGCGCCGGATCGAGGCCGTGCAGGCGCGCCACAGCCTGTGACGCCTCCAGCGTATGACGGGCCGGAAATTTCTTCGGCGCCGGAGCGCTTGAATCGAACTCCACGCGGCCATACACAAACAGTTCCACGGCCGGATTGCCGTGCCGGTCGCACAAACGGGTATGGTTGGCCGCACCTTCGTCGCCGAAGGCCGGCGTGCCAGGCAGGGCATCGTGCACGGCGAAGAACCGCTCGTCCTTGAAAATCGCGCGCAGCGTGCGGGCCGACTGCGCGTGCTCGAAGGCGCGGTGCAGCTTGTTGTTCAGGTTTGCGGCGGTGAAGTGCACACGGCCATCCCTGGTATCGGCCGACGGGCTGACGGTGGCGGCATTTGCGGTCCACATCGGCGAGGCCGAATAGGCGCAAGCCAGTATCACCGGCGAATCGTTGTAGGCCTGGGCGATCACCTCGGCATCGGTGCCGCTGTATCCCAGGCTGCGCAGCAGGCGGAAATTCGGACGGTCCTGCGGCGGCAGCAGCGCCTGTGCGAAACCGCGCTTGGCCAGCTCGCGCATCTTGGCCAGGCCTTGCAGGGCAGCCTGCTTCGGATTGGATGCGCTCTTGACGTTGTTGAACGAAGCGACGTTGCCGAACGACAGGCCGGCGTAGTTGTGCGACGGCCCAACCAGGCCATCGAAGTTGTATTCGCGTGCTGTAGGCATGGCCATCCTCAGAAGTTCATGCCAGGCGACAGCTTGGCAGGCATTTCAAGGGCACTGTTCTCGATCGAAGCGACCGGATAGGCGCAATAGTCCGCCGCATAGTATGCGCTAGGACGATGGTTGCCGGACTTGCCGACGCCGCCGAACGGCGCCGAGCTGGCCGCGCCGGTGGTCGGGCGGTTCCAGTTCACGATGCCGGCGCGGGCGCGCAGCTGGAACTTCTGCCACAGCGACTCGTCGGTCGACAGCAGGGCCGCAGCCAGGCCGTAACCTGTGTCGTTGGCGGCGCGGATCGCGGCGTCGAAATCGTCGACGCGGACGATCTGCGCCAGTGGGCCGAACCATTCTTCATCAGGGATGCCTTTGGCGTCGGTGGTATCCACGATGCCGGCGGAAACGAAACCGGTGCCCGGTTCCAGCTGACGCATTTCCAGCAGCAGCTTGCCGCCCTTGGCCACCATGTCGGCTTGTGCCTGCACCAGCTTTTCAGCCACGGCAGCGGAAACCACTGGGCCCATGAACGGCGCCGGTTCGGCAGCCGGAGCGCCCACGCCCAGTTTCGACGCCACGTCGACGAAGCGCTTGACGAAGGCATCGCCATGCTCGCCCTTCGGCACGATCACGCGGCGCGCGCAGGTGCAGCGCTGGCCGGCGGAGATGAAGGACGACGACACTGCCATGAAGACGGCGGCATCGATGTCGGTCGGGTTCCACACGATCAGCGGATTGTTGCCGCCCATCTCCAGCGCCAGCAGCTTGCCCGGCTGGCCGGCGAACTGCTTGTGCAGCGCGGCGCCGGTCTGGCTGGAGCCGGTGAACAGCACGCCATCGATTTCCGCATTCTGGCCCAGCGCGATGCCGGTTTCGCGGCCGCCGTTGACCAGGTTGATCACGCCGGCAGGCACGCCGGCCTTTTCCCACAGCGCCACGGTCTTGATGGCGGTGCGCGGCGCATATTCGCTAGGCTTGAACACCACGGTGTTGCCGGCGATCAGCGCTGGCACGATATGGCCGTTCGGCAGGTGCCCAGGGAAATTGTAAGGACCGAACACGCCAAACACGCCGTGCGGACGGTGGCGCAGCACGGCTTCGCCATCGGCTACCTTGGACGATACGACGCCGGTGCGCGCACCGTAGGAGGTAATCGAGATGTCCACCTTGTTGGCCATGGTGGTCACTTCGGTGCGTGCTTCCCACAGCGGCTTGCCGACTTCCTCGGAAATGGTCTGCGCCAGGTCTTCCGCGTTTTCCTTCAACAGGTCGCGGAACCTGGAGACGATGGCGATGCGCTCTTCCAGCGGGCGATAGGCCCAGGCTTCGAAAGCAGCGCGCGCAGCGTGCGCAGCTTGCGCCACGTCTTCAGCGGTCGATTCCTGCGAGGCATAGGTGTTCTTGCCGGTGGCCGGGTTGGTGGTCACGATGGTCTCGCCGTGGCCAGCTTGCCATTGGCCGTTGATGAAATTGCTCAGTTCAGACATTCTGGTTCTTCCTCACGTTGAGAGACAGGGTGCGCACGGTGTCGCCGGAGTGGCAATGCAGCAGTGCTTGTTCTTCGGACGACAGGTCAATGCCGCCGTCGGACGGATTGGCGTCGGTCAGGATCATGCGGAAGTCCTGCATGACGGTGTTCGACACCAGGTACGGTTCGGTGGTGTGCAGCGCGCAGGCGTGCGCGGTATCGGTATCGCGCGTGACCGATGCCAGCTCGCTGTCGCGCATGGCGCGCAGTTCTGTCACGCGGGCTTGCAGCACCGGGCCGGCGTCGAAGATGTCGACATAGCCTTCATAGTGCAGGCCTTCCTGCTCCAGCAGGCGGCGCGCCGGCGCGGTGGCCTGGTGCACCTTGCCGATCGCCTCACGCGCTTCGACAGGCAGGTAGTCGACGTACAGCGGCTGGCGCGGCATCAATTCGGCGATGAAGGACTTCTTGCCCAGCGCGGTCAGGTCGTCCACGTGATGGAAGTCCATCTTGAAGAAGTAGCGGCCCAGGCCTTCGTAGAACGGCGAGGTGCCGTCTTCCGCCTGGTAGCCGCGCATCTCGGCGATGATCTTCTGCTCGAACAGGTGCGGGAACTGGGCGATGAACAGGAAGCGGCTCTTCGACAGCAGCTTGCCGTTGTTGCCCTGGCGGTAGTCCGGGTGCAGGAACAGCGAGCACAGCTCGGAGCAGCCGGTCAGGTCGTTCGACAGGTACAGCGTGTCCATGCGGGTGAACACGTTCAGCTCGCGGCTGGAATGCACCAGGGTGCCGATGCGGTAGTTGTAGAACGGCTCGGTCAGGCCGACCGCGCCCTTGATGGCGCACACGCCGGCCAGGCGGCCGCTATCGGTGTCTTCCATCACGAACATGTAGTCGCGTTCTTCCGGCGGAATGGTTTCGGCGAAGGACGCCACCGCCACGGCGACGCGGTCGCCCATCATCTTCATGTCCGGCTTGAGCGTGGTCATGCCGGTGCCTACCTGGCTGGCCAGGTTGAACAATCCGTCCAGGTCATTCGCTTTAATGGCGCGTACAACTAGCATAGGTATTCTCGTTCTTAAATGCGGACGCAGGTCACGGTGTCGCCTTCTTCCACGCGCAGGATTTCCTGGGCGTGCCTGGACAGGCAAACGGTATCGGTATTTTCCAGCGGTGCGCAATTGATCGTCACCGCGCGGAAGCGCTGGTCAGGGCCGGTCGACACGGCGTAAGTCGCCACCGCATCGCTGGCTTGCGTGCCTTCGGCGCTGGCCACGCGGCGCGGCAGCGATGAAGAGAAGGTACGCAGTGTGTGCTTGTGCGCCTGCAGGATCGGGCCGCCGTCGAAGATGTCGATGTATTCGTCGGCTTCGAAGCCTTCGGAGGTCAAGAGGTTGAAGGCCAGTTCGCCGCTTGGGTGGATCTGTCCCATCACGGCCTGCGCGTCGCCCGGCAGCAGCGGCACGTACACCGGATAGTGCGGCATCAGTTCCACGATCAGGGTACGGTTGCGGGCACCGCCGATCACGCGTTCGGCGTCCAGGAAGTCCATCTTGAAGAATTTGCGGCCCAGCGCGTCCCAGAACGGCGAGCCGCCGTTTTCATCGGTCAGGCCGGCCAGCGGCACGAAGAAGCGGTCGCCGAAACGGTGCGGCGCCTGCACGGCGTACAGCAGGCGGGAACGCGACAGCAGGGCTGCTTCGGGACGCTGCGCCACGCTGGCGTCGACGTAAAAGCCGGACAGCTGCGAATAGGCGGTCAGCTCGGAACACAGCGTCAACGCGTGCACGCTGTGGCTGATATTCAGGTCGCGCGAGACCTGCTGGATCACGTCGTTGCGGAAGGAGAAGTAGGTCCCGTTCGAGCCGGCGGAGGCGTGGATGGCGGCGGTACCGACAATCTTTTTGTCGGCCAGCGACTCCATCACGAACATATAGGATTCTTCGCTCGGGATGTCGACGTGGGCGGAGAAGGAAGCGATGGAACGTTCGACTGCCTGCTCGATCTTTTCGCGCGTCTTCGGCAGGGTATGGACACCCGGCATGCTGACCGCGGCCAGTGACTCGAGGGCGGCGATGTCGGCGGTTTCCACCGGACGGACTACGTACATGGGGTGCTCCTCTTATTCTAAATAAAGCGCCCGGTGCGCAGGCACCGGGCGTTGGCGCCGCATGCGCGGCGCAGCCTTATCTTAGGCTTTGGTCAGCTCGGCGATCGCCAGGCGGATGATGCGGTCCGCTTCATCGATCTGGGCGTCGGACACGATCAGCGCAGGCGCCAGACGCACCACGTCCATGCCGGCGATCAGGATCATCAGACCCTGTGCTTCGGCAGCGCGCTGGATATCCTTGGAACGGCCCTTGAACGGCTCGGCCACAACCAGGCCCAGCAGCAGGCCGGCGCCGCGCACGGCGGAGAACACTTGCGGGAAATCGCGCACCAGGCCTTCCAGCTTGCCGATCAGCTTCTCGGACGCTTCTTTCACGCGCGCCAGAAACGCCGGCTGGTTGATGGTTTCCAGCACGGTCAGCGCCACGGTGGCCGCCAGCGGGTTGCCGCCATAGGTGGTGCCGTGGGTGCCCACGGCCAGGTGCTTGGCCAGCTCTTCGGTGGTCAGCATGGCGCCGATCGGGTAGCCGTTGCCCAGCGCCTTGGCCGAAGTCAGGATGTCCGGGGTCACACCGTAGCCCTGGTAGGCGAACAGGGAACCGGTACGGCCCATGCCGCACTGCACTTCGTCGAAGATCAGCACGGCGCCGACCTGGTCGCACAGCTCGCGCAGGGTCTTCAGGTATTCAGGATTGCCCGGCATCACGCCGCCTTCGCCCTGCACCGGCTCAACGATCACGGCGCACACGTCGTCGCCGATGGCCGCCTTGGCCGCTTCGATATCGTTGTAAGGGATGTGGTCGATCGATGGTGGCAGCGGCTCGAAACCTTCGGTGTACTTGGCCTGGCCGCCGACGGAGACGGTGAACAGGGTGCGGCCGTGGAAGGAGTTCAGGCAGGACACGATGCGCGGCTTCTTGTCGCCGAACTTGGCGTGCGCCACTTTACGGGCCAGCTTCAGGGCCGCTTCATTGGCTTCGGCGCCGGAGTTGCAGAAGAAGGCGCGGTCAGCGAAGGTGGCTTCGGTCAGGGCCAGGGCCAGGCGCAGCACCGGCTCATTGGTGTAGCCATTGCCCAGGTGCCACAGGGTGTTGGCTTGCCGGGTCAGCGCTTCCACCAGGACCGGGTTGCAATGGCCCAGGGAGGCCACGGCGATGCCGGAGGTGAAGTCCAGGTAATGCTTGCCGTTCTGGTCCCACAGGTCCAGGCCCGCTGCTCGCACTGGCACCATCTGGGCAGGTGCGTAAGTCGGGACGAGCACCTCGTCGAAGGTGGCGCGGGTTACAGGGCGGGTGGTAACAGTCGAGTCAAGCTTGGCGTTCATAGCAAATCCCCATCAATGGTAAGGTGTACTGCATTGTAAAAGCGGGGATGCTAAAACTCTTTTGAATCTGCGACAAGGATTTTCAAAATTGTTAGCCCTGGAGCTTGCGTTGCCGCTCCTCGCGCGGCGTATTGCCGAAAAGCGTGCCGAACGCCGTGGAAAAGTGCGACCCGGACGAGAAGCCGCACATCAGCCCAACCTGCACTATGGAATGGTTTGTTTCTAAAAGTAATTGCCGCGCGCGCTGCAGGCGCAGCTCCAGGTAATAGCGCGAAGGCAGCGCACCCAGATACTGCTTGAACAAGCGCTCGAGCTGGCGCCGCGACAAGCCGACCAGCCCGGCGATATCGTCGGTCGACAGCGGCTCCTCGATATTGGCCTCCATCAAGGTCACCGCCTCCGACAGCTTCGGTTGCAGCGCGCCGAAGCGCGCCTGCAAGGCCACCCGCTGCCGCTCTTCCGACGAGCGCACGCGGTCGATGCACAGCGCTTCCTTGATCTCGGCCTGCACATTGGCGCCGAACAGGGCCTCGATCAGGGTCAGCGAAAAATCAATCGAAGCCGCGCCGCCGCAGCAGGACATCAGCCGCCCGTCGATCTCGAACAGATTCGGTGTCAGTATGGCGCGCTCGGTAACATCCTCGGTTTCCGCATAAAGCGCCCAGGGCAAGGCGATACGCGCACCGCCTGCCGCGCCGGTCTGGGCCAGCCACAGCACGCCGGCGCCCACCCCGCCCCAATACTCCGCCGCGCGGCAGCGTTCGATCACCGCGCGCAGCTGCGCGTCGGCCGGACGCGCCGAGCCCTCGTCCGCGACCAGCAGGGCCAGTTGCCAGTCGCCGGCCAAGCCGGCCGCCTGTTGCGGCGTAATGACGTCGAGCTGGAAAGCGCCATGCAGGAGGCGCTGGGCCAGCCGCAGGGGCTGCACCAATCCGGACCAGGCCAGGTTGTCCGGCTCGCCCGCATTCACCAGCAGCATGCGCAGCGGCTGCTCCCGGGTCAGGCGACTGAGTTGAGCAAATGACATCTTCTATTCGGGGACGAGCGCCGACGCCGGCCGCTCAGGGGTATTCCATTGGCTGACAATCATACCGGAGATCAACAGTACCGCGCCCAGCAGCTGCATCAGGCCCATGGTCTCGCCCAGCCAGAAATAGCCGAAGATGGCCGCGCTGGCGGGTTCGAAGGCATACATCACCGCCGCCTCATTGGCGGTGGCATGGCTCTGGCCCCAGGTTTGCAGGGAAATAATGGCCGCGGTGGCGATCACGCCCAGGTAAGCCAGGTTCCATTTATAGTCCACCAGGCCCTGCCAGATGTAGCTGTAGTAATCGGTCGCATCGTGCGGCACGTCGATCACCCCGCGCGGCACTTCGCGCAGCAGTATCCACAGGCCGGCAAACAGGGCGACGGTCCAGATCTGGGCCACGGTCAGGGTCATCAGGCGCTCGACCTTGCGCGAGAACTGCTCCATCACCTTGATGTACAGGCCGAACAGGAAGGCGGCCGCCAGCGCCAGCGAATCGCCGCGGCTCCAGGTGAAGCTGCCCTCCCAGCACAGGGCGAACAGGCCGCCGATGGCCAGGATCAGGGCCAGCACGATGCGCTTGTCCGGCCACTTGCCCATGGCGATGCCCAGCAGCGGCACCACCAGCACGTTCAAGCCGCAGATGAAGGCATTGCGGTTGGAGGACGTCAGGCTCAGGCCCTCGACCTGGGTCAGGTAGCAGAAGAACAGCAGCACCCCGGCCAGGAAACCGTAGTGCAGGTCGCGCCATGTGGCGCGCAGCAGGAAGGGCGATAACAGCACGCCGGCAATGGCGAAGCGCGACACCACGATCCAGTTGGCCGACAGGTTGTCGGTCATATCCTTCATCGCAGGGAAGGTGGTGCCCCAGACAATGGTCACCACCAGCAGGGCCAGGATACCGCGTGCGTGCAGGGGCATGGCATGTAGGACATCTTGTTATGAGTTTGCATATAGTAACCGATGCAGGCCGGGGCTGGCGGGCGCTATAATCCCATGTCATGGGCGAACGATATTTGAAAAGCATCCGGCTGCTGGCCGAATGCATGCAGGGGTTTGAGAGGTGGTCCGGCGAACATGTTCGCCAACTTGGCCTCACCCACGCACAATTCGATATCATTGCCACATTGGGCAACACCGCGGGCATGAGCTACAAGGAGCTGGGCGAACGCACCCTGATCACCAAAGGCACCCTGACCGGCGTCATCGAGCGCCTGGAACAGAAGGGCCTGGTGGAACGGGAACGCAATGCCGACGACAAGCGCTCTTTTTTCGTGCGCCTGACCACGGCGGGCGAACAGCTGTTTGCCGAGGTGTTTCCTGTTATTGTCGCGCAAGGCGTCGAATTGTTTTCCGGCTATAGCGACGCCGATTATGAAGCCCTGGAACGCACCCTGGCCGGGCTGAAGGCCACGATCAGTGCCGGTACACCACTATAAAGAACGAGAAGAATGTTAAAGACCACCCTGCTGGACGGCATCAAGCCAGCCAAATTCGACAAGCAAATCACCGGCAACCTGCTGCTGGAAAGCACCAGCGCCGACCTGGTGCGCAAGGAAAAACTGCTGATTGGCATCCGCAATGAAGACGGTGACATCTACCGCCTGATCGGCGCCACCAAGCACAACAGCTTCACCAATGCGGTAGAAGAACTCGAAGACCTGGAACTGGTCGACGAGCTGGGCGATGTCGAAGGCACCGTGGAAGGGTGCGACGCCATCTTCGGCGAAGGCTAAGCGGGCGCATCGCCAGTTTTTCATCAAAATAACCACCCTGTCCTAGTTCCGCAGGGCAATTACTGCTTATAATTTTCGCATGGACAGACTGGAAGCCTTCAAAGCAATTGCCGCCCAAGCGGGCCGCGGTGAGCTCACTTTTCCCACCAATATCGACGCGTCGATCAAGCTGCAGCGCGCGCTGAACGATGACAATTGCCATATCGACCTGGCAGCCAAGCTGGTGCAGGCCGACCCGCTGCTGGCGGCACGCACGGTGGCGATTGCCAACTCGGTGGCCTATAACCGATCCGGCATGGAGATCTCCAGCGTGAAGACAGCGGTGCAGCGCCTTGGCGTGCGCACCCTGCAATCGCTGGTGACCTCGGTGATCGTGCGCCAGCTCGGCACCAAGATCCGCAATCCCCTGCTCAAGGCCAAGGCCAACCAGCTGTGGGAACACACCGCCCACGTGGCGGCGCTGGCGCAGGTGATTGCACGGCGCGTGTCGCACGTCGATCCCGATACCGCCATGTTCGCCGGCATCGTGCACGAAGTGGGCGGCTTCTACATGCTGTCGCAGGCCGAAGCCTATCCGGAAGCAATGGAAGGCGATCCGGAAGAATGGACCACCCACGGCGAGGTGCCGATCGGCCGCGGCGTGCTGCAAAAGCTGATGATCCCGGACAACGTGATGAAGGCCGTGGAAGCCATGTGGGAAGGCATGCGCGCCCTGCCGCCGGAAAGCCTGGGCGACACCCTGCTGCTGGCCAACGACCTGTCCCCGATCGCCTCGCCGCTGCACGCCCGCCCGGGCGCGACCTCGGTAGCGGCCGCCAGCACCATCGACTTCGCCGTCGGCGACGGCACCCTGGCGAGCATCATGGAAGAGTCGGCAGAAGAAGTGAAGTCCCTCACCTCCGCCTTGCTGCACTGATAAAAGTCGGGAGCTCTGGCAACCGGACATAAATTTCGCTAGCGAAATTTATGTCCGGTTGCCAGAGCTGACCCCGACTTTCTTTATGCAAGCGCGGGCGATTGCGGCGGCGAACTGGCGCAGTTCGGGTACCGCTGTCGCTTCCCAGAAGCCGGCCTTGAGCCAGGGGCCGATGTAGTAGAGGCCCGGCGTCGGCTGTCCATCCGCCCCCAGCACGGCGCAGTCGGTGCCGGTTTCCACCCCGAGGCCGAGGGCATCGGCCCGCATCAGGCCATCGGCCAGCAGCTGCCGCACCAGCGGCACCGTGGCGCGGCGCGGGCTGGCGCAACTGCCGGTGCAGTTGATGATGCGTCCGGCGCGCAGCTCGATGCATGCTGCGCTGCCGCGCGGCTGCACTTTCAGCACGGCCAGTTCCGCTTCGTCGCGGACCGCCATCACGCGCCCGGCGCTTACGCGCAGCGCGCCGCCCTCCAGCGCCGCCGACAATTCCAGTTGTACCGCCGGCGGCAACTGATGCCGATGCACGTCCCAGTAGGGCCGCACATGGCGCAGGAAACGGCGCCTTTCGGCCTCGGGCCAGGCTTGCCAGATGCCGGCAGCCTTGTGGCGCAGCGCGGCCAGCGCGAGCTGCCAGTCCAAGCCCGCGGCTTCCAGCCGCTCCACCTTCTGCATGAACGCGTGCAGGGCTGCGCGCACAGTCGGTGCCTCGTCATGCAGCAGCGTACTGCCGGCCAGGTGCCCCGATAGCGGCTTGTAGGGCTGCGGCAGCAAGCCGTGGCGCGACAGCGCATGTACGCGCTGCGACGGGTTGCGGCGCAGCAGCTGCAAGGCGATATCGACTGCCGTCAGGCCAGTGCCCAACAACAGCACCGGATCATGCATGCCAATGGTGGACAGCAGGTCGGCCCGCCATGGATCGGCCACGTAGCGTGCAGTGCCGGACCATGCGCCCTGCGCCAACTCCGGCGGCGGCGCCGGGAGGTGCCCGAAGGCCAGTACCACCCGGTCCGCCTCGATATGGCGGCCGTCTTCCAGCATCGCCGCCAGCCCGCCGCCAGTCCTGGCTTGCAAGCTGCAGACGCTGCCACTGATGCAATCGAGGGTGGCATGGCGCGGCGCCTGGTCCTGCGCTTGCCGCAGCGCCCATTCCAGGTAGTCGCCGTACACGCTGCGGGCGACGAAAGAGCCGCCGGTCACGCGGCTGTCGCGCATTGCGGCGTAATGCACGAAATGTTCGGGGTCCTCCGGCAGCACGCTCATATTCGCCGCCGGCACATTGAGCAAATGCTGCGGGCTTTGCGTCCCGTACGCCATGCCGCGCGCCAGCCGCCCGCTGCGATTCAGCAGCTGCACGCGCAAAGGGTACTGGCCTGCAAGGCGCAGCATCTGTATCGCACACGCTACACCCGAAAAGCCCGCACCGACGATCAGCACCGTGCGCATGCCGCTCTCCTGCATCGCGTATATAGTCGCATCATGGACTCCTCTCACGTATCGCGCAGGGAGCGCGAAGAAATGCACGGCCATCGCGGCGCGGTGGTCTGGTTTACCGGCCTGTCCGGCGCCGGCAAGACCACGTTGGCCAGCGCCATCGAACGGCGCCTGTTCCATGCCGGCTGCCAGGTCGTACTGCTGGACGGCGACAGCCTGCGCCAGGGCCTGTGCGCCGGGCTGGGTTTTTCTCCCGAAGACCGCAGCGAAAACCTGCGCCGCGCCGGCGAGACGGCCCGCCTGTTCGCCGAAGCCGGCAACATCGTGCTGGCAGCCTTCATTTCCCCGCTACGCGCCGACCGCGCCCGGGTGCGCGCCATGCAGGCTGAGGGCGACTTCATCGAGGCCTGGTGCAAGTGCCCGCTGGAAGTCTGCGAGCAGCGCGACGTCAAAGGCCTGTATCGCCGCGCGCGGGCCGGCGAGGTGCCGCAGTTCACCGGCGTCTCCGCGCCTTACGAAGCGCCGCTGGCGCCCGAACTGTCGCTCGATACTGCGCGGGCAAGCCTGGCCGACTGCGCCGAGCTGGTATTGGACGCGTTGCGCTCGCGCGGCGTGCTGCGTGGCCCTGGCAGCAGCTCGTCGAGCAGCTCGAGGCAGATGCGCGCGGCCTGGTCGCCGGCATCCAGTTCCGAGTGCCATGCCGACAGCGACACCGCCACCAAGGGATAATCGCGCAGGCAGCGGAACAGTTCCGCCATCTCCTCCACCCGTGGTCCCTGCGGCACGTGGTATTTCAGGGCCGGCATGCGTTGCGCCTCATCGAGCACGTCGGTATCGAAATGCACGTACAGCGATTCGTGCGGCGACAGGTTGCTCATCACCTGGTCCAGGTCGCAACGTATGATCGCCGATCGCGCCAATGCCTCGTCTTCGCCCGGATCGAGGTCGCGCGCATCGGACAGCAGCACCAGCTCTTCCGGATAGGGCCGCATGCCAACCGCCTGGCGCAACGCGGAGATGGTGTCGCGCCGGTTCTGGCGCCGGTCCTGGCGGCCCACCAGCATGGCCAGCGGCATGCCGCCCAGGTATTGGGTGTGCGTGGTGGCCCAGGTGTGGAAGTCGCCATGCGCGTCCAGCCACAGCATGCGTTGCGGTTCGCGGCCGGCGCGCTGCAGTCCCGCCATCACGCCCATGGTGGACACGCAGTCGCCGGAAATGCTGAGCGGGAGCTCGCCCGCCGTAACCGCCGCCGCGACATGCTCGGCCAGCACCGCGTACACGCGGCCCATGCTGCGCATCTGTTCATCCTTGTCGACCAGTTCCGTCGCGGTCGATTGCGGCGACCCGAGCACGGCCCAGGGATGCGAGTCGACCAGTTGCACCCGTTGCAGGCCATCGCGCCGCTTGCCCATCAGGTAAGGGACCAGCAGGCGGCGGATCATTGCCACTGCTCCGGCGCCGCGCCATAGCCCAGCGCGTGCATCATGTCCGCCACTTCGGCGCGCTGCGCCAGCGGCAGCAACTGGCTGCTGCGCTTGCGCCAGCGGCCCGGCGCGGGGGCTTCGGTAGCCATGGTCACCGGCAGCTCGGGCGGCTGCGGCAGCGGCGGCAGCCCAAGCCACTCGCAGGTCCGGTCGAGCACACCTGCAGGATCGGCCAGGAAGGATTCGAAGCGCACCGGCAGCGCGGCCACGCCGCTATCGATGATATGGCGATGACAGGACATCCATTGGTTCAAGCACACCTCCTCAAGCGGAGCGTTGATATAACTGCGCCAGTTCGGCGGCAGGTCGAATTTCCACCAGCGCTCTCCGCCGACGCACTGTTCCGAATACCCGCCGATGCCGAGCGTCACGCCGTGCTTGTGCATATCGTGGGCATGGAAGCCCGTCGGCGACAGCCAACCGTCGATCAAGCCGTTGACGCAGGCGGCAACGCTGCGCACCAGGTGCACGTAGCGCACCTGGGCATGCGGAAACAACTGCTCATAAAAGCCGTAGCGATAGGCATCCGACGGTGTCTTGAACAGCAGCACCTTGCCGGCCGCATCGTCTTCGGTGAAATGCCTGGCATGCATGGCGGGAGAAACAAAGGGCGGCTCTTCGATCTTGGCGGCCTCGCTGAACGGCCGGCGCTCGCCCGGTCCCTGCCCGCCATCGTAGTAGTCGCGGCGCCACGGCTCACGCCAGAACACGGCGCCCAGCACGGCGTTCTGCAATGCGTGCTCACTCGGCGCATCGGCCGCCTGGCTGAACAGCAGCGTCTCGTCGAGGGCACGCTCGACCTGGGCAAAGGCCAGCGGTTGGGCGAACAGCGCGGGGAATTGCAGCAGCAGGCGCTTGCGCCAGCGGGCCCTCAACTCCGCCAGCGGAGCGATGCCGCCTTCCGGTATGGTCAGGCTGTCGAAGATTTCGTCGGCCAGCGCGTCGGGATTGCGCAGCTGCGCGATGGCGTCGCTGCTGCATGCGGGATCGTAGCCGAAACCTTCCCCGCTCAAGGCCAGCAAAGGCTCCGCCTCGCCATCGAGGCTGGCGATGCCGGGATGGCGCGCCAACACCGATTTGAACAAAGTCGACCCCGAGCGCGAGCTGGTGAGGATGACCGCGACGCGCCTTACCTGGGCACGCCAGGGCGCGTGCGGCACTGCCCGCAAATGGCGGATGGTGTCAAGCAGCCCGTCCATGCCTTGCCGCCGGCTTGATCAGGAAGGCAAAGAATTGGCGCTCCTGCTCGCGTTCGGCCGCGCTACGCGCCATCAAGCGGATGCTGAAGCCGGACTGCTTGGCCAGGCGCCGCACTTCTTCCACCGCACCGAAGTTCGAGTGGGCAAAGTAGATGCGGCCGCCCGGCTTCAGATAGCGCGCAGCCTGCTCGAAGAACTGGGTGTTGGTGCGGAAATCGGTATCCCATTGCGAACGCGCCACCACGTCCGGCGCCGGCTTGTCGCGGAACGGCAGGTTGGCGGTGATCACGTCGAACTGCTCGTCGCCGACTTTCTCGAACAGGTCCGAGCGGCGCACTTCCATCACGCCCTCAAAGCCGTGTGCCTTCAGGTTGTGGCGCGCGCTGCGGATGGCGGACGGATTGACATCCAGCGCCAGTACCCGCGATGCGCCCTGGTAGCAGGCGAAGACCGCAATCACGCCGGAACCGGTACCCACATCCAGCACGCTCTCGCCAGGCTTGATGCGGAAATTGCGCACCAGCGGCTGGCTGTCGAGGAAGGGCCAGAAGGTATTCGGGTAGACGTGGAATTTCTTGCCAAGATAAGTGATGGTGCGCCCGCCTTCAGGTACGGCCTTGAAGGCCTTTTGGCGCGTGGCTTGCCAGCGGTCGACTTGCTCAGTCGTGGGAAGTGCAGATGCTCGCATATCTGTCCCCTTGTTTGATGACCCCATGCTATAGAGTCTGCCAGGCAAGGGCAAGCGCGCACCGCTCTGTGCGCTTCAACTGTTGGTTGCTTACATTTCTTTCATGTGAAAAGTCGGGGTCAGCTCTGGCAACCGGACATTCGCGCAGCGAATGTCCGGTTGCCAGAGCTCGTATATTGAATCTGCACCTTTAGAAAAAGATATTAGGATTCTGAAGGCGGCGGGGCAAGGTCTCACCGAACAGAGTGGAAGCC
>NZ_FOOF01000014.1 GCF_900113115.1 Duganella sp. CF458
GGCTTCCACTCTGTTCGGTGAGACCTTGCCCCGCCGCCTTCAGAATCCTAATATCTTTTTCTAAAGGTGCAGATTCAATATACGAGCTCTGGCAACCGGACATTCGCGCAGCGAATGTCCGGTTGCCAGAGCTGACCCCGACTTTTATCTTGTAAGACGGTACAGCAGCACGGCTGTCCGAATCGCTCCCTGCTCGATCGAGCGCACATCCAGATCTTCTCCCGGCGCATGGGCGCCTTTGCCGGTGGCGCCGAGGCCATCCAGGCTGTCGACGTAGGGTGCGACGAATTGCACGTCGCCGGCGCCGCGCAAGCCTGGTGGGAGCGCGGCGATCGGGCCCAGGCCGGCGTCGGCGCTGGCTTTCGAATACAGCTCCAGTACTTTCAGATTGCCGTCGGTCGGCGCCATTGGCGGGTAGCCGTCCTGGAAGCGGATCCGGGCGCTGGTGCCGGGCAGGCTCTGCCCGACGATAGAACGCATGCGGGCGCGCGCTTGCTCGCCCTGCTCCGGCGTCAGGAAGCGCAGATCGCCTTTCACCGTTGCGCTGTTGGCGATCACATTCGACTTGCCGAAGGCTGTGCCCTTGGCCGCGGTGCCGTCGACAGTGACTTCGGTGCCCCCAAGGACCAGGCCGGGATTGAAGGTCAGGTTCGGTTCCTGCAGCTGCTGGCGGAAGGTATCCAGGATGCGGGCCGTTTCGTACACTGCGCCATAACCTGCATCGGCGTTGAAGATGCCGGACGAATGGCCTTGCTTGCCTGTTACCTCCAGTTGCCAAGAGGTCGAGGAGCGGCGACCGATCGTGCCGGTGGCCTTGCCATTGTCGTCCAGCACCGTCGATTCAAAGGCCAGCGCGACGTCGCTGCGCTTGGCCAGGTTGACCATGTCGCGCCGCGAGATTTCTTTCGGGTCGCCGGCATTTTCTTCGTCGCCAGTGAAAATCACGCTGATGGTGGTGTTGTCCAACGCGCCCACGGCGTGCAGCGCCCGCAGCGCTTCGATGACGATGACGTCGCCGCCCTTCATGTCGTTGACGCCTTGGCCGCCGGCACGCTCGCCCTGGCGCTCCCACTTCTGCATCGGTGCATTCGCTTCGAACACGGTGTCGAGGTGGCCGATCATCAGCACGCGCTTGCCCTGCCTGCCTTCACGGGTGGCGACCAGGTGACCGGCGCGCTGCATCTCCTTCGGCATGTCGACCCACTGCGTCTTGAATCCGAGCTTGTCCAGTTCGGCGCGGAATACTTTGCCGACTTCGCGCACACCCTGGTGATTCATGGTGCCGCTGTTGATGTTGACGGTCTTTTCCAGCAGGGCCAGCGCATTGCCCGAATTGGCCTTGACCAGGCCGACGATGCGTTGTTCTTCGGGGGACAGCGATTGCGCCGCAGCGCCTCCCATCAATCCGGCAGTGAGCAGCGAAACGAACAGGCGGGACATACGCATTTCTGGCATCCTCCTTGAAGTGTGTTCGCAACTCTACTACGGAAAATTCGAATGGACATTCGCGTTGGCATCGGCGGCTGGGACTTTGCTCCCTGGCGCGACACCTTCTACCCGCCCGAAGTTCCCCTCAAGCGCGCGCTGGAATACGCCAGCAGCGTGTTGACCAGCATCGAGATCAACGGCACTTTCTACCGCAATGCCAAGCCGGAGCATTTCGCCGGCTGGGCCGAGCGCACGCCTGACAATTTCGTCTTTGCGGTGAAGGCTTCGCGTTACGCGACCAATCGCAAGGTGCTTGGCGAGGCGGGTGAATCGATCGAGCGCTTCATGGATAGCGGCTTGACGGAACTGGGCGACAAGCTTGGCCCGATCCTGTGGCAACTGGCAGCAACCAAGCGCTTCGATCCGGACGACCTGGAGGCCTTTTTCAAACTCTTGCCGAAGAAGCTGGGCAAGCGCAAGCTGCAGCACGTGCTGGATGCACGCCACGACAGCTTCATGTGCCCAGAGTACCTGAAGCTGGCGCGCAAGTACAAGATCGCGACCGTGATCACGGATTCACCGAAATTCCCGAACTTCACTGAGGTGACGGGCGATTTCGTCTATGCGCGCCTGATGGACGCTCAAAGCGAGATCGCCACAGGCTACACCAAGCCCGCCTTGAAGAAATGGGCTGCACAGGCGCAGGAGTGGACCGATGGCGGCAAGCGCGACGTATTCGTCTATTTCATCAACGGCGCCAAGGAGCGGGCACCGGCGGCGGCGCAGGAGCTGCTGCGCGTGCTGGGCGCGAAACCTTAGCGCGCCAGTCCGTCGAACCACTCCAGCGTGCGCACCCACAGCGGCTGCGCATGCTGGCGGAAGTAGCCCATGTGCCCCAGCTTGCCCAGTCCCGTGGCGGCGGGGTCGATATCCACGCCGTGCCACGGCGCGTTGCGGTAGCCGGACATCAGCGCATCGCGCGACAGCGGCGGCGCCCACAGGTCGTCGGTCGCGTTCAAGGCCAGGATGGGCGTGCGCACGGTGGCGAAAGCCTCGGCAATCTCCGGCACTTTCGGGTCATCGAGGAAGTAGCGCGGGAATTTGCACCAATGTTTCCACTGCCGATACACGCCCATCGGCAAGTCCTCGCCCATGCCCAGCTTGCTCCACGCCAGGCGCCCTTTCCAGCGCGTGACGATCGGTCCCACCACATGCCACATGGCCAACACGCGCAGGCGTTCCAGGCGCGGCATCCAGCCATGCCAGCCGGCACCGACGCCGAACAGGTAGACCCCGGCGATCTTTTCGTGGTTCGGCACCAGGCCCAGCGCATGGCCGCCGTAGGAATGACCCACCATGTACAGCGGCGTGCTGTCGGCAGGCGCGAAGAATTCGATCACGGCGTTCAGGTCCAGCCGTGCCCAATCGAGGAAGCTGGCTTCGAAACCACGCAGCGATTTCGGCGCCGAGCCGCCGACGCCGCGATAGTCGAAGGTCAGCACGGTGTAGCCCTGCCCTGCCGCGAATTCGGCGAAGCGGCGGTAAAAGCCTTGCGGCACACCGGTGGCGCCGGCTACCAGCAGGCGCGCCTTTTCCGGGCCGCGTGCGCGATAGCGCATGGCGGACAAGGGGTAGCCGTCGACCGCGCGCAGTTCCAGTTTTTCCGCCAGCAGCAAGGCGGCGGCAGGCATATGGCTCATGTTCTTTTCTCCACTTTCAGCATTGGCATCAGGGCGTCCATGGTCTGCACCATGGGCGCGGTGTCGCCCGCCACGCGGGCTTGCAGCAGCCCTCCTTCGTAGGCGGCGAGGATCAGGGCGGCGATGCCCTCGGCGCGCAGGCGTTCGTGGCCGGCCTGCGCCAGCGCGTCGGCCATGCGGCCGCGCAGGCTGGCGAAGCCGGTTTTCAGCGCGTTGCGGATGTCGACGTCGTCGGCGGTGGATTCCAGCGCCACCGCAGCCAGCGGGCAACCCAGTTCGAACTCGCTGTCGTCCAGGCCGCGCAGGGCGCGCAGGATCCAGGCTTGTAGCGCGGCGACGACATCGGGCTCGCGCTCCATATATGTATCGAGCTTGTGCACCAGGAAGCTGAAGGTGGCTTCGATGGCGGCCACCGCCAGCTGGTCTTTGCCGCCGGGGAAATGGTGGTACATCACGCCTTTCGGCGCCTTGGCCGTGGCCAGGATTTCGCTCAGGCCGGCGCCATGCAGGCCGCGGTGCTGCAGCGTGGTGATCATGGCGTTGATCAGGCGTTCGCGGGTGGTGAGTTGGTGGGTGCTCATGCGGTTTACTCTATAGACCGGTCGGTCCAGTGTCAAGGACGGCCTGCACGCCCGGTTTCAACTCTGCTTGCTCCTTGGTAAAATACTTCTTTGGGCGACAGCCTAGCTTTCGAGAATTGCAAATGAGCCAACATTTTTCCGGCAGCCTGTTCATGGTTGCTGCACCATCCGGCGCCGGTAAATCTACGCTGGTCAATGCCCTGCTGGCACAGGAACCGGCCATCAAGCTGTCGATCTCGACCACCACGCGCCAGCCGCGTCCGGGCGAGCAGCATGGCCGCGAGTACTTCTTCACCACCGCCGAAGACTTCCGCAAGCGCGCCGCCGAGGGCGAGTTCCTGGAGTGGGCCGAAGTGCACGGCAATTACTACGGCACGTCGCGTATCTTCGTGGAGCAGCAGATGAAGGCCGGCACCGACATCTTGCTGGAGATCGATTGGCAGGGCGCGCGCCAGGTCAAGAAGCAATTCCCGCAAGCGGCCGGCATCTTCATCCTGCCGCCATCGTTCGCGGCGCTGGAAGAACGGCTGCACAAACGCGGCCAGGACGAGGTCCACGTGATCAACCGCCGCCTGCTGGCAGCGGGCGGCGAAATCGCCCACGCGCCCGAGTTTGAGTATGTTATTATCAACGAAGAGTTCCCGGTCGCCTTGTCGGAGCTAAGCGCGATCGTCCGATCGGCCCGTTGCCGGTTTGCGCAACAAGCCGCCCGCAATGCCAGGTTGATGTCCGAACTGGGCATCCACGCAGAACACGCAGAATAACCACCAACGCATTCAGTACCGCATTTACCCAGGAGTTAAGCATGGCCCGTATTACTATTGAAGATTGCCTGAAAAACGTACCGAACCGCTTCCAGCTGACCCTGGCAGCCACCTACCGCGCACGCCAGCTGCTGCAAGGCCACACCCCGAAGGTCGAAGCCAAGGACAAGCCAACCGTTATCGCCCTGCGCGAAATCGCCGCCGGCAAAGTAGGCCTGGAAATGCTGAAAAAGGTCCCTATGTAAGCTGGGAACCTTTTTGTTCCCGATATGAACCTGACTTCCGCCGATCCCAACATCAGCGAACAGCCCGCACGGCGGGCACGGCGCCCGGCTAAGCAACAGCCGGGCGTTGACGTTTCTGCACCATCCGTTTCCACTTCGGCATTAGCCGCGCCCACCGTGGCCACCGGCGTCGCCACCATCACCCACCTGACCGAAAAGCTCGCCGAGTACATGGCCGAGGCCGACCTGAAAAAGGTCAAGGAAGCCTACCGTTTCTCGGACGAGATGCACCTGGGCCAGGTACGCAAGTCGGGTGAGCCGTACATCTCGCACCCGATTGCGGTGGCCGAGATCTGCGCCGAGTGGAAGCTGGACGCGCAAGCCATCATGGCGGCGCTGCTGCACGATGTGATGGAAGACCAGGACGTCAAGAAGGACGAGCTGATCGAGCGCTTCGGCGCCCAGGTGGCGCACCTGGTCGACGGCCTGTCCAAGCTGGAAAAAATCGAGTTCCAGAGCCAGATCGAAGCGCAGGCGGAGAACTTCCGCAAGATGCTGCTGGCCATGGCCTCGGACGTGCGCGTGATCCTGATCAAGCTGGCCGACCGCCTGCACAATATGCGCACGCTGGAAGTGATGATCCCGGCCAAGAAGCGCCGCATCGCGGCCGAGACGATGGAAGTCTACGTCCCCATCGCGCACCGCCTTGGCCTGAACAACATCTACCGCGAACTGCAGGACCTGTCCTTCTCGCACCTGTACCCGGTGCGCTACCACGTGCTGCACAAGGCCGTGAAAGCGGCGCGCGGCAACCGGCGCGAGGTGGTGTCGAAGATCCTGGACGCGGTGAAGAACACCTTGTCGACGGCCGGCATCGAGGCCGAAGTCTACGGCCGCGAAAAAACCCTGTACGGCATCTACAAGAAGATGCGCTCCAAGCACCTGTCGTTCTCGCAGGTGCTGGACGTGTACGGCTTCCGCGTGGTGGTCGACAGCTTCCCAAACTGCTACGTGGCGCTGGGCACCCTGCACTCGCTGTACAAGCCGATGCCGGGCAAGTTCAAGGATTACATCGCGATCCGTAAGCTGAACGGCTACCAGTCGCTGCACACCACCTTGATCGGCCCTTACGGCACGCCGGTGGAATTCCAGATCCGCACCCAGGAAATGCACCGCACCGCCGAATCGGGCGTGGCGGCGCACTGGCTGTACAAGAGTAACGACGCCAACATCTCGGACATGCAGCAGCGCACCCACGCCTGGCTGCAGTCGCTGCTCGACATCCAGCAGCAGACCGGCGATTCGGCCGAGTTCCTGGAGCACGTCAAGGTCGACCTGTTCCCCGATTCGGTCTACGTATTCACGCCGAAGTCGAAGATCATCGCCCTGCCCCGCGGCGCGACGCCGATCGACTTCGCGTATTCGATCCACACCGGCATCGGCGACCATACGGTATCGGTCAACATCAACGGCGAAGCGGCCCAGCTGCGCACCGAGCTGCGCAACGGCGACATCGTGGAAATCGTCACCGATCCGAACTCGCGCCCGAGCCCGACCTGGCTGTCCTTCGTCCGCACCGGCAAGGCGCGCTCGGCGATCCGCCACCACCTGCGCACGATCAACCTGCCGGAATCGATCCGCCTTGGCCAGCAGCTGCTGGCGCAGGCGCTTGACGCGATCAACGTGCCGGAAGAGCTGCCGCCGCCGCTGATGGAGCGCCTGCTGAACGAATCCTCGGCCAAGTCGATGGAAGAGCTGTATGCCGACATCGGCATCGGCAAGCGCATGGCCGCGCTGGTGGCGCGCCACATCTTCGGCCTGCTGGGCGGCGAATCGGCCAGCGCGCCGATCGAGCACACCAGCCCGAAGGAGCTCGACCCGGTCACGATCTACGGCAGCGAAGGCGTGTCGGTGCAGTTGGCGCCATGCTGCCTGCCGATCCCGGGCGACCATATCGTCGGCCAGTTGCGCCGCGACCAGGGCCTGCAGGTGCACACCGGCGACTGCTCGGTGGCCAAGCGCTCGAAGCAGAAAGAACCCGAACGCTGGATCGCCGTCAAATGGGGTACCGAGATCAACCGCCGCTTCGACAGCCGCATCCGCCTGATCATCAACAATGAAAAGGGCATCCTGGCGCGCGTGGCAGCGGAAATCGGCGAAAGCGATGGCAACATCACCTTCGTCGGCATGGACGAAGACCGTGAGCATGTATTGCACCAGCTGCGCTTCACGATCCAGGTGAAAGACCGCGTGCACCTGGCAGCCCTGATCCGCAACGTCAGAAAAGTCGCCGGCGTCAACCGCGTCACCCGCGAGCGCGCATGATGGCGGGTCAGACCCTTGGGTCTGACCCAGATTTACCGGTTTTCATCAAGGCAAAATCATTCTGCGCCGCAAACCGAATTCTCTGCAAATCCTTTTCGGCCAGAGGTATGTCAAACAGTGCTTTGTACGCCGACTGGCGAGACTCAGCATCACGCCCCAAGCCCATGAAAACAGGATGCGGCGTCAATAAATTGCTCCCCTTACCTTCCGCATTGGCCCGATAGCTGGACCAACGATACTCAGCAGGCAAGTCCACCATCCCCGCGCGTACCGGGTTAAGTTCAATATAGCGCTGGCAAATCAAAAGATACGCCTCGCTTGCTATATGCGAAGAATGGTATCGGCCGTCCCACATCGTCCCGGAACCGCCGTGCCGCCTATGCACCCAATATGCGGTCTGCTGCGATAGATCCTTCATGAACCTGGACTGGGCATTGCGTTCACGCACAGTCAGCAGAATGTGAACGTGGTTGGTCATCAATACGTACGCATGCAAGTCGCAGTGATATTTGCGACTGTATTGCGCCATTAGTTCCAAGTACCGTATCCGCTCTTCATCATCGTAGAAGCATGCACGGCGGTTGTCGCCACGTTGGACTATGTGCAGGCAACTGTCAGCAGGGAAATTGCGGAGGGGGCGGACCATCTTTTCTCCTTTGAAACAGGTAAACCTGGGTCCGACCCAAGGGTCGGACCCGCCTGTTCAATGGATAGCGCTGCTGCGTTGGGGCGCTTTGTGCGGACGCAATTGCCGCCTATTCGTACCTTAAAGCTTCAATCGGGTCGAGCTTGGCGGCTTTGGCGGCGGGCAGCACGCCGAAGATCACGCCGACTCCGGCGGAAAACATCACCGACAGCGCCACTGCCCACCACGGCACGTACGCGCCTGGGAAGTCGGGAATGATGCTGGCAATCGCGTGGCCCAGTCCATACCCCAGCAGCACGCCTAGCGCGCCGCCCAGCATCGACAAGGTCACCGCTTCGATCAGGAACTGCATCAGGATGTCGCGGCTGCGCGCGCCGATCGCCTTGCAGATGCCGATCTCGCGCGTGCGCTCGCTGACCGAGACCAGCATGATGTTCATGATCCCGATTCCGCCCACCAGCAATGCAATGCCCACCACCCCGCCCATCACCAGCGTGACGGTGGTGGTCACCGTCTCGAAGCTCTTGAGGAACTGGTCGGAAGACTCGATCTCGAAATCATCCTTCTGGTCCGCATGCAGGCGGTGCGACTGCCGCATCACCGTGGCAATACGGGACTTGATTTCTTCGGCGCGGCCGATGTCGCTGATCGACACCGTGATCGACATGCTCGGCTTGCGCGTATTGCCGATCAGGCTTTGGCCGGTGCGGAACGGCACCAGCACCTGGTCGTCCTGCGACATGCCGAGGATCTCGCCCTTCTTCTCCAGCACCCCGACGATCTTGAACCATTCGTCGGAAAACTGGATGAATTCACCCAGGGGATTTTCCGGCAGGTGCAGCAGTTCGATCATTTTTTCGCCGATCACGCACACGCGCCGGGCGCCCGCATTATCGGACTCGCTGATGAAGCGCCCCAAGCGCGGGTAGCTGCCATTCACTTCCATGAATGCCGCGCTCACCGCCAACTGCTGGCGGCTCGATGCGGTCTGGTTGCCGTAGCGGATTTCACCGCCCGGGAACATGAACGCCGGGCTCAGTTCGCGAATGCCGTCCACGTGCCCGCGCAACTGCTCCACGTCTTCAAACTGCAGGTAATTGACCTTGCCGCGCATGACGTCCTTGAAGTCGTTCTTGGCGTGCACCGTCAATGCATTGCCGCCCAGGCCTTCAAACTGGCGCGTGATCGATTGCGACAAGCCCTGGATCAGGGAGATAACCGTGATCACCGACGCCACGCCGATGATGATGCCCAGCGAGGTCAGGAAACTGCGCATGCGGTGCGCGCGGATCGCCGCCATGGCCGAACGCAGCGCTTCGATAAAGATGTACATCGCCTGCCCTCCCCTCAATGGCCCGGTATGCGGTGGTCGGACAGCACGCGCCCATCCTGCAGCCGCACGATGCGCTGGCATTGTTCGGCGATGTCCGGTTCGTGCGTCACCATCACCACCGTCTGGCCGTTGCGGTGCACATCCTTGATCAAGGCCATGATTTCGCGCGTAGTGGCCGAATCGAGGTTGCCGGTCGGTTCGTCGGCCAGCAGGATCGACGGTTTGCCCACCAACGCACGCGCGATCGCCACGCGCTGCCGCTGCCCGCCCGACAGCTCGTTGGGCCGGTGATGCATGCGTTCGCCCAGCCCCACGTGCTGCAGCGCTTCGCGCGCCATGCGCTTGCGCTCGGACGGCGGAATGCCGCGATAGATCAGCGGCTGCGCCACATTGTCCAGCGCCGTATGGCGCGGCAGCAGGTGGAAACTCTGGAAGATGAAGCCGATTTCCTCATTGCGCACCTGGGCCAGGTCGTCGCTGGCCATGGTCGCCACGTCCTTCCCGTTCAGGAAATACGTGCCGCCGCTCGGGCGGTCCAGGCAGCCGACGATGTTCATCATGGTCGACTTGCCCGAACCGGAAGCGCCGATGAAGGCCACCAGCTCA
The DNA here is from genome assembly GCF_900113115.1 of Duganella sp. CF458. Taxonomy (GTDB): domain Bacteria; phylum Pseudomonadota; class Gammaproteobacteria; order Burkholderiales; family Burkholderiaceae_D; genus Rugamonas. The sequence goes on from NZ_FOOF01000014.1 coordinate 9,608, forward strand.
TTGCGTTCGATGTGCAGGTCAACGCCCTGCAAGGCGTGCACGGTCTGGTCCCCCATCTGGTACTGCTTGGTGATGCCGCTCAGTGTGATCACGGTTTGCTTCCGTCCGCAACCTTGAGCGGCTTGGCCTCCAGCGCCTTCGCCTTGACTGCCGTGCCTTCGCGCAGGTCGCGCAAGGTGCGCGCCGGCCCCACGGCAACCGTTTCGCCAAGCGCCAGGCCCTTGGTGATTTCCTGGTTGCTGTCGTCCGACAGGCCCAGCTCCACCGTGCGCTTCTTCGCCACGCCATCGACAATCGCGTAGACATAATTGCTGCGCCTGCCCTTGCCTTCCGACGCCTCCGTCAACTGCACCGCCTGCAGCGGGACCACCGGACGCGGCGCGCCGTCGCCCGTCACGATCTCGGCGCGGCAGGTCATGCCGGAGCGCAGCGCCAACTGGTGGGCTGCCAGCTTGACCTTCACCACGTAGCTGCGGCCCTGGTTGGCCGCCTGTCCCAAAGCCTGGGCCCTCGGCGCCAGCGAGACCGATTCCACGCTGCCCGTCAGCGGCCGGTCGGCATAGGCCGAGGGGAAGATCCGCGTCTTCAGCCCCGGCGCCACATTGGCGATATCGCCCTCGTCGACGTTGACTTCCGCGATCATCGACCCGACATCGGCAATCGTCATCAGGCTGGAACCGGCAATGCCGGTGGCACTGGCCACGGCCGTTTCGCCGGCCTTGATCGACACACTGGTGGCAGTGCCCGAGATCGGCGAGCGCACCTCGGTCTTGGCCAGCCGCTCCTGTGCCAGCGCCAGCATGGCCATGGCCTGCTGGCGGCTCTCGCGCGCACTGCGCAGCGCCACTACCGCCAGGTCCACCGCCAGCTTCGCATCGTCCAGGCGCGACACGTCGATGAACTTGGCTGCGGCCAGCTGGCGCGAGCGCTCCAGCTTGCGCTGCTGGTTTTCCAGGTCGATCTGCGCGCGGTCAACACTGACGGCCGCGTTACGCACCGCAGCTTCCTGCTGCGCCACGTCGGCCTTGTAGGTACTCGGATCGAGGCGCAGCACAACCTGCCCTTGTTCGATCCGGTCGCCTTCCTTCACCAGCACCTCCGACACCTTGCCGATCACCTCGGGCGACAGCTGGACCTCCTGGCGGAACACCAGGCTGCCGGAAGCCAGCACCGCCGGATAGATCGCCTTGTTCTCGACCTTGGCCAGCTCGGCTTCGACCTTCGGCGGCGCACTGCCGAACTTGATGGCGACCGGAATGCCGATCATGGCCATGATCACGGCCAATGCAATCAGTTTGCGCTTCATGGCCGCCTCAATTCTTGAACAGGATCCAGGCGGCCCAGCAGCCGTAAATCAGCACATACGGCAGCGCCGCGATGATGGCGCAGGTGGTGCCGCTCTTGCCGGTCCAGGTGCGCAGGCCGATCGTGGTCAGCACGATGACCCAGATATCGGTCAGCTTGAGCGCGCTGGCAATGCCGAACCATGGCGTATGCGGCGCGGCATGCACCAGCAGGAAGTTCAGCGACAGCATGTCGGCGTTTTCAAATGCCAGCTGGCCCTTGCTGGTGGCGATCTGCAGCGCCATCAGGGGCACGCTGATCAGGCTCGGCAGCGAGGCCCAGGCCACCAGGGCGAAGCCGGACTTGAAACCGAGCTCCATGCTGGCCAACTTCCCCGCCAGCCAATAGTAGAAGCCATACAGGCTGAAGATCACCAGTGTGCCAAGCACGACGCCGGCAATGCCGAAGCCCATCATCACGCCGCGCGTCATGGACTGGCCGGCGGCCTCGCGCTGTTCGGCGGACAGGTCCGGCGGCAGGGTGGCCGCCTTCATCCATTCCCAATCGACGGTCTGGAAATACCAGACCACCATGCTGATGCCGGCCACGTACAGCAACAGCAGCGGCAGCCAGGCCCGCGGCCGTTCCTTCAGCGCTGCGAACGCGGCCGAGGGTTCATAGAAGACTTGCGTCAGTTGAGCGAATGCCATGCGCGCACCTTGCCATAAAAATAATTAAAAATTAATTATAACAACCTGGCAATGTTGCGCGAAAATACTTTGGCGCGATTCAAGGCGCGACGTGAGTCAAGGCGCCGGGGCGGGGTAGCTGACTTCGAGGATGTCCAGTTCTTCGGCGCCGTTCGGCGTGTGCAGCAGGACCGTGTCGCCTTCACGGGCTTTGGTGAGCGTGCGGGCTACCGGGCTGATCCAGCTCACCTTGCCCTTCAGCGGATCGAATTCGTCGATGCCAACGATGGTGATCGTCTGTTCTACCCCATCGTGCTTGGCATAGGTCACCGTGGCGCCGAAGAACACCTGGTCATTGCCATGGTGGATGCTGGGATCGACCACCTCGGCCAGGTCCATGCGCTTGGTCAAGAAACGAATGCGGCGATCGATTTCGCGCAAGCGGCGCTTGCCATAAATGTAATCGCCGTTTTCCGAACGGTCGCCGTTCGATGCCGCCCAGTGCACCACCTTCACCACTTCCGGACGCTCGACGTCGATCAACTGCAGCAGCTCGTCCTTGATGCGCTGGTAGCCGGCCGGCGTAATGTAATTCTTGGACCCGGGAGGAATCGGCGGCGCGCCTGGCGGCAGGTCGTCGTCATCGTCCTGCTCGCTCTCTTTGACAAAAGCTTTGTTCATAACCGTTTTCTAATTGTTTGGTGCAATAATGGCAGCGACATGAAGCGATTGTACACACTCAGGCGGCGCCTGTTCGCCCCCCTCGTCTACGCGGCTGCCCTGTTCCTGATCTTCGAGGAATGGCTGTGGGATGTGGGAGCGCGCCTGATGGCGCAGCTGGCCGCGTTGCCGCCGCTGCGGGCGCTGGAGCGCATCATCTGCAGCCTGGGCCCGGCCGCCGCCATGGCCGTGTTCCTGCTGCCGGCGCTGCTGCTGTTTCCCGTCAAGCTGCTGGCCCTGTTCGCGCTGGCGCGCGGCCATGCGTTCATGGGCATCAGCGTTTTCCTGCTGGCCAAGCTGGCCGGCGCCGCTGCGGTCGCGCGGCTGTATGCCCTGACCCGCCCCGCCCTGCTGCGCCTGCGCTGGTTCGCCTGGCTGCACGGCCGCTTCATGGCAGTCAAAGAACGCTGGATCGCGCGCCTGAAAGCCACTGCCGCCTGGCGCGAATGCCGTGCCTTGGTCGACCAGCTGCGCGCGCGCCTGCGCCGCTGGCGCGCCGGCTGGCGCCGCGGCCGTTTCGCGGCGCGCCCGATGCGCGTGCTGCGCCGCTTCAGCGCGTTCTGGCGCATGCGCCGCCGCTGACCCTGCAACCACCTTATGCGCCCTGCCTTGCCGACCGCCCTGCACCATATCGCCGCCAACGCTCCCGGATTGGTCTACCAGTTTCGCCGCCATGCCGACGGCAGCGTGTCCTTTCCCTATGTGAGCGACGGCTGCCTGGCCCTGCTGGGCATTAACGCCGCCGAACTGCAGGCCGAGCCGGAACGCTTCCTGTCGCTGGTGCTGCCGGAAGACCGCCCGGCCTACCTGGAATCGATGCAGTCGTCCGCCACCTCGCTGTGGAGCTGGAACTGGGAAGGCCGCATCTGGGTCGAGGCCTGGAAAGACGTCAAGTGGATCAACCTGCGCAGCACCCCGCATGCCTTGCCCGACGGCGGCGTGCAGTGGGAAGGCATGATGTCCAACATCACCGAGAGCAAGCAGGAGCAGCTCGAAGTGCGTGCCAGCCGCGCCCGCCTGGCCGAATTGACCGCCCACATCGAACGGGTCAAGGAGCAGGAGCGCGAGCGCATCGCGCGCGAAATCCACGACGACCTGGGCGGCAACCTGACCGCCATCAAGATGGCCCTGGCCATGCTCACCGCGCGCCTGCCGCAAGGCGATGAAACCCTGCAGCAAAAGGCCGCCTACGTCGACGCCCTGGTCGACCGCACCATCGATGCGGTGCACCGCCTGACCTTGGACCTGCGCCCTTCCGTGCTCGACTTCGGCCTGCTGCCCGCGCTCGAATGGCAGGTCAAGGAATTCGAAGCCCAGGCCGGCATTGCCTGCCGCCTGCAAGCCAGCATGCAAGAGCTCGAGCTCGATCCCGAACCGGCCGCCGCGCTGTTCCGCATTGCGCAGGAAGCGTTGACCAATATCGCCAAGCACGCGCAAGCGAGCGCGGTCAGCGTCAAGCTGACGCGCAGCCGTGGTGTGCTGACCCTGAAGATTGTCGACAACGGCCGCGGCATCCATCCGGCCGACCGCGCCAAGCCCGACTCCTTCGGCCTGCGCGGCATGGCCGAGCGCGCGCGGGCGCTGGGCGGCACGCTGAACGTTGGCCATGCGGCCGGCGGCGGCACCGAAGTGGCGCTCAAAATCCGCCTCCCGGCCAGCGCGCCAGACGTTACAATTGGCCATGAGTGAAAAAGCCGTCATCAAAGTTTTTATTGCCGACGACCATGCCATCGTGCGCGAAGGCTTGAAGCAGATTCTGGCCGAAACCAAGGACATCGTGGTGGCCGGCGAAGCGGAGAATGGCCTCGATGCCATCAAGCTGTTCCGCAAGTCCGGCTGCCATGTTTTACTACTCGATATTTCCTTGCCAGATCGCAACGGCATCGAAGTGCTGAAGCAGGTCAAGAAGGACAAACCCGAACTGTCGGTGCTGATGTTGTCCATGCATCGCGAAGACCAGTACGCCATCCGCTCGCTCAAGGCCGGCGCCGCCGGCTACCTCACCAAACAAAGTGCACCGAAAGAGTTAGTAAATGCAATCCGCCAGTGCGCAGCGGGGTTAAAATATGTTAGCCCGGCATTGGCCCAGGAATTAGCCAACCATGTCGGCGAGGACCATCAGGTGGCGCCGCACGAAACCTTGTCCGACCGCGAGTACCAGACCCTGACCATGATCGCCTCCGGCAAGACGGTAGGCACCATTGCCAAGGAACTATCGCTCTCGGTCAAGACCGTCAGCGAGTACCGCGCCCGCCTGCTGGCCAAGATGAACCTGAAGAACAGCGCCGAGCTGACACACTACGCCATCAAGAACCAGCTGATCGATTAGAAAATGATGCTAGGAAGTAAGCACATTTTCTCCCGTTTATCACCGAATCGGGCAGCTGGACAGTGGCTTACTATGCTGGTAATCGGTAAACCTTCGTAAAGGCTGTACGTCAGATGTCTAGCAAACCCACCAATCCAGCCGCGGCGGACACGAATCCGGCTGATATCGCGCGCGAGGCATTCCGCCGCCTCGCCGTGCGCCGGATTGCCCCGACGCCGGACGCGTATCGCGACATCTACAATGAAATCGCCGGCATCGTGCCGGCACCGCCGGCCCCGGTGGTGCAGGAAGGCCCGGCAGAAACCATGCTGGCCCAGTTCGCCGCGCGCCTGACCGACCAGCCGGGCGACCTGGCCGACTTCGGCCGCCGTTTCAACCGCGCCGTCAAGGCGCGCGACTGGGATACCTATGCCCGCACCCTGGCCGCGCTGGCCGAGCGCCCGCTGGTCAAGGTGGGCGCGGGCGGCCTGGTGCCCGAAGAGAATAATGAGCAGGCGCGCCTGTTGCGAGAACTGCTGAGCCGTACCCTGACCTTTGCCGTCGCTTCCCTGCTGTCCGACAGCCCCAACCTGGTGGCCGAAGCCGAGTCGCTGGGCGCCGCGACCAAGGAAGCCCACACCGAGGCTGCCCTGGCCGAGATCGGCACCCGCCTGAAGGAACTGTGTTACCAGATCGAGATCCGCAGCGGCGACACCGCCGAGCAGCAGGAATTGCTGCTGCGCCTGTTCCGCCTGCTGCTGGAAAACGTCAGCGAACTGCTGGACGACGACTCCTGGCTGCGCGGCCAGATCGATGCCGTGCAAAACCTGATTGCCGGCCCGATCGACCAGCGCGCGCTGGAAGAAGCCACCCGCAGCCTGAAAGACGTCATCTATAAACAGAGCCAGCTCAAGCACTCGATCACCGACGTCAAGGCCACCGTCAAGAACATGATGATGACCTTCATCGACCGCCTGGGCGCCGTGGCGATCTCGACCGGCGACTTCCACGAAAAGATCGGTGGCTATTCCGACAAGATCCGCGCCGCGCGCGATATCGGCGAGCTCAACCAGATCCTCGACGATGTATTGAAGGAAACCCGCCAGGTCCAGAGCGAAGCGCTGAAGGCGCGCGACAATATGATGGTGGCGCGGCAGGAAGTGCAGGATGCCGAGGCGCGCATCCACGCGCTGGAAGCCAAGCTGCAGCACTTGAGCGAACTGGTGCGCGAGGACCAGTTGACCGGCTCGCTCAACCGGCGCGGCCTGGACGATGTGTTCGAACGCGAGACCGCGCGCAGCGACCGGCGCGGCACCCCGCTCTGCATCGCGGTGCTGGACCTGGACGATTTCAAGAAGCTCAACGACACCATGGGCCACATCGCCGGCGACAATGCGCTCAAGCATCTGGTCAAGGTTGTCAAAGAGACCCTGCGCTCGATGGACGTGATCGCCCGTTTCGGCGGCGAGGAATTCCTGATCCTGCTGCCGGAGACCACCATCGAGGCGGCCGAGGCCACCATGACGCGCCTGCAGCGCGAGCTGACCCGCCACTTCTTCATGCACGAAAACGAGAAGGTGCTGATCACCTTTTCCGCCGGGGTCGCGCTGCGCCGTCCGCACGAAGTCCAGGCCGACTTGGTCAAGCGCGCCGACGAGGCCATGTACAAGGCCAAGAAATCCGGCAAGAACCGGGTCGTCGTTGCCGGGTAGGCAATGACACTCCAGCAAGCCCGCCCCTGCCGGCGGGCTTTTTTTATTTTCTTTGCCCGTGAAAAATATTTTTTTTCGGCCTAAAGTTCAGGGAAAGCCCGCCGTTTAAGCGGCACTCCGTAGGCAACTTGAGGGTAAGCACCGGGCGATTTAGCAGCGAAACCGCGCTAAAGGTTCCCATGCGGCAACCGTTACCCATTACAACAGCGGCTTGATCGTTACAGAACAGCGTGGCGGGCCAAAGTGAATGAGCAAACTGCCCAATCAGTAGTACCGAATGGAGAAACACCATGGCTTCCGTAATTAACACCAACATCTCGTCCCTGAACTCGCAGCGCAACCTGAACGCATCCCAGAGCAGCCTGTCGACCTCCCTGCAACGTCTGTCCTCCGGCCTGCGTATCAACAGCGCTAAGGACGATGCGGCTGGCCTGGCAATTTCCGACCGTATGAATTCCCAGATTCGCGGTATGAACCAGGCAATGCGTAACGCCAACGACGGCGTCTCGCTGGCTCAGACCGCAGAAGGCGCGCTGGCATCCTCCGGCGACATCCTGCAGCGTATCCGTGAACTGGCGGTGCAGTCGTCCAACGCCACCAACTCGGCTTCGGACCGTCAAGCGCTGCAGACCGAAGTTGGCGAACTGGCATCGGAACTGAACCGCGTTGCCCAGACCACCAACTTCAACGGCAAAAACCTGCTGGACGGCTCGATGGGCACCGCGACCTTCCAGGTCGGCGCTGACGCGAACCAGACCATCCAGGCTGTAGGCGCCAACTTCCTGACCAGCACCTACGGCGACAACCGTATCGAAGGCTCGCCTGCTGCCGTAACCGCTGCCAATACCTCGGCTGCCACCACCGCCACCATCAACGGTTCCCGCGGTTCGGCAACCATCACCACCTTGGCCGCCACCAGCACCGCCAAGTCGGTTGCTGCCAGCATCAATGCACAGACCGCCAACACCGGCGTCACCGCTTCGGCCAAAACCGACGCGGCACTGACCCTGGGCGCTGAGTCCTACACCATGACCGTGGAAGGTGACAACGCTGGCTCGCCAGTGACCGTGTCCTTCACCATCGGCACCGGTGCCAACTCGGCTGACGACTACGCTTCGGCGATCAATGCTTTCAATGCGCAATCGTCCAAGACTGGCGTTACTGCCCAGTACGACGAAGCCAACAACAAGCTGAAGCTGTCGCACTCGACCGGCTCCGACATCAAGCTGACCAACACCAAGGTTGGCGGTAACACGGTGGCAAGCGCGCAGAACTACACCGCCGCTGGCGCACTGAACGGCGCCGCCAATGCGATGACCGCAGCTGCCGCTGTGTCGACCGTGATGGGCCGTGTGACCATGGACTCCGAGAACTCGTTCTCGGTGACGGAAGCCGCTGCAACCGGCTTCAGCCTGGCTGGTGGTTCGACCTTGAAGTCGGTCGCCACCCTGGACGTGACCACCTTCGACAATGCCCAGCTGGCAATCAAGATCGCTGACGCCGCCCTGGCTTCGGTGAACAGCCAGCGCGCATCGTTCGGTGCACTGCAGTCCCGTTTCTCCTCGACGATCTCGAACCTGAGCGCGACGACCGAGAACCTGTCTGCATCGCGTAGCCGTATCGTGGACACCGACTTTGCTGCAGAAACCGCCAGCCTGACCCGCGGCCAGATCCTGCAACAAGCTGGTACCGCCATGCTGGCCCAGGCGAACTCGCTGCCTAACGGCGTGCTGAGCCTGCTGCGCGGCTAATCGCCACCAAGCTAAGAAAAAAAGCGGTTCCCCGCTCCGGTTCGCCGGACCGGGGAATTTTCCGTAGGAGGTCCGTATGACTATCGATTCAATTACTGCTACTGCGCCACGGGCCGACCGTGGCAGCGCGGCCCCGGATTTCGTGGCCCTCCCGGTGGCAGGCCGCAGCCCGGCCGCCGCGGTGGAAACCATCGATGCGGTCAAGGCCAAGCAGGCCACGCCGTCCAAGAAAGATGTGGAAGAGGCGGTTGCCAAGCTGAACAAGTCAGTGCAGGACCGGGCCCAGGGCCTGGAATTCTCCATCGACGACGACAGCCAACGCACCATCGTCAAGGTGATTGACCAAAGCACCAAGGAAGTACTGCGCCAGATTCCGACCCCGGAAGCGTTGCAGATTGCCAAGGCCATCGACGCCCGCAAGGGCGGCTTGCTGGTCGACCACCAAGCCTGACTGCTGCACCTCAGTTGAGCCCGGCCTGCCGATGCGGCAGCCCGGGCTTTTTTGCGTTATGCTGTCCTGGCCAGGTTGTCATTTCGGACAGGAATAAACAGGTATTTCCCCCTCTCAAGTCCCCTTTGAATCTGCCGTAAACAAGTTAGACTTATCTTGTTTCCTCAGGAGTTTGCCGTGGCCCTTTCCAGCACCCCAGCACTGTCATCCCCCGGTATCGGATCGGGCTTGCAGGTCAACGACATCGTCGACAAACTGATGGCAGCCGAAGCCGCGCCCTTGGCAGGCTACGACCGCAAGGCGGCGTCCTACCAGGCCAAGGTGAGCGCCTTCGGTTCGCTGACTGCAGCCGTCGGCGTGTTCCAGAGCGCCTTGGGCGGCTTGACCTCGGCCAACGCCTTCAAAGGCTTCTCGACGACGGTAGGCAACAAGGATTTGCTGACCGCCAGCGCTTCGGCCAAGGCGGTGGCGGGCAATTACAAGATCAATGTCACCCAGTTGGCCCAGGCGCAGACCCTGATGACCACTGGCCTGGCGAGCAAGACCTCGACCATCGGCCTGGGCGGCTCGACCACCCTGTCCTTCCAGTTCGGCTCGGCCAGCGGCAGCTTCGGCTTGCAGGGCACCGGCTTGAGCTCGTCCATGCTGACCAACGGGCTGGCCAATGGCTCACTCAGCATCAACGGCACCGCGATTGCCACCTCGAGCGGCACCAACAGCGCCACCGCGCTGGCCAATGCCATCAATGACAAGACCAGCACCACCGGCGTCACCGCCAGCGTGGCGAATATCTTCTCGACCTTTGGCGACGTGGCCACCGACGGCACTGGCTCGTACGCGCTGAAAGTAGGCAATGTCACCATCGCCAGCCAGGGTGCAGGCGTCGCCGCCGGCGCCGGCGTCACCGCCGCGTCCCTCGATGCCGACCTGGCCAATGCCAGCGGCGCTACCGCGACCGCGCTGGCAGCCGCCGGCATCACGTTTACCGGCAGTGCCGCTGCCGGCACCCTGGAATTCCGCAGCGCCAGCGGTGCCAGTGTGGCCATCACCGAAACGGCAAGCGGTGTCACCGGCGGCGCCAAGACCGCGGCCGGCGCCGCGAATGCCGGCGCCACTTACGCATCGGCCAGCAGCGTCACCCTAACCTCGGCCAACGGCAGCCCGATTACCATCGCCGGCAACAATCCGGCCGCCGCCGGCCTGACGGCCGGCACCGGCGGCAGCATGCTAGGCGGCGGCTTCAGCCAGGATGCCAGCCAGCCTTCGGGCTCGGTGGTCATCGACAGCACCAACAACACGCTGCAAGGCGTGGCTGACGCCATCAACAAGGCCAGCCTGGGCGTGACTGCCACCATCGTGTCCGATGGCAGCGCCAGCCCTTACCGCCTGGTGCTGACGTCGAACAAGACCGGCGAAAACGCCGCCATGAAGATCAGCCTGAGTGGCGACGGCAGCAACCCGCCGGACGCCGCCCTGAACAGCCTGCTCAGCTACGACCCGGCAGGTACCCAGTCGATGCAGCAAACCAGTGCCGCCCAGGACACCAAGCTGACCGTCAACGGCATTGCCGTCAGCAGCCACTCGAACACCGTCAACGAATCGATCCAGGGCGTGGGCCTGACGGTCAACCAGGTGGGCAGCACCACGCTGAACGTGGCGCGCGATACCAATAGCGTCAAGACCAACCTGACGGCCTTCGTCAAGGCGTACAACGAACTCAACGGTGCGCTGAAAAAGCTCACCGCCTATGATCCGGAAACCAAGAAGGCTGGCGCGCTGCAGGGCGATCCGACCGCCCAGTCCATGCAGGCGCAACTGCGCCGCATGATGAGCGGGCAGATCACCGGCCTGTCCGGCAGCCTGACCAATATGGGCCAGGTCGGCATTTCCTTTGCCAAAGACGGCACGCTGAGCCTGGATGACGCCAAGCTGAACAAGGCAATCGAAAAGAATTTCGGCGACATCGCCGGCCTGTTTACCGCCATCGGCAATGCCAGCGACCCGAACGTCAGCTTTGTCAGCTCGACGGCAAAAACCAAACCGGGCAGCTATGCGCTGAACATCACGGCGCTGGCCAGCCAAGGCGCGCTGACCAGCTCGGCAGCGCTGGGCAGCACCACGATTGCCGCCAATACCACCTGGGCGGTGACCTTGAACGACACCTCGCCCAGCAACGCCAAGAATATCGCCAATGTCACCATCCCGGCAGGCACCTACGCGCCGGCCGAGCTGGCCAAAATCGTGCAGTCGACGATCAACGGCACGGCCGCCTTCGCGGATACCGGCTCCAGCGTTACCGCCGCGATTGACGGTAGCGGTAAATTGGTGCTGTCTTCCAGCAAATACGGTTCGGCCTCGAATATCGCGCTGACCAGCGTCAGCGGCAGCACCGTGGACAGCGTGTTCGGCGGCGCGGCGCCGGTGGCCGGTACCGACGTGGCCGGCACCTTGGGCGGCAAGGCAGTGGTCGGCACCGGCCAGTCCCTCACCGGCGCCGAAGGGACCGACGCGGAAGGCCTGAAAATCGACATTACCGGCGGCGCCCTGGGCGACCGCGGCACCGTCTCGTTCTCGCAAGGCTATGCCTACCAGCTCAACAACCTGGCCACCTCCTTCCTGGGCAGCAAAGGCTTGCTGACCACGGTGACCGACGGCTTGAACAAGAGCATCAAAGACGTGGCCAAGCAGCGCGACGCCTTCTCGTCCAAGCTGGACGACATCGAAAAACGCTACCGCACCCAGTTCACGCGGCTCGATGCCACCCTGGCGAAAATGCAGAGCACGCAAGCGTATTTGACTCAGCAGTTGGCGGCCATCGCCTCCAACAGCTGATCGCAGGAATAAGGAGAGATTATGTTTGGAACTACTTCACGCGGTGTCAATGCCTACGCGAAAGTCGGCCTGGAAACCGGCGTCAGCTCCGCCTCGCCCCACAAACTGATTGTCATGCTGTACGACGGCGCCCTGGCGGCGATCATGACTGCGGCCACCCAGATGAACGCCGGCAATGTTCAGGAAAAAGGCAAGGCGATCTCCAAAGCCATTCGCATCATCGACGACGGGCTGCGCGCCAGCCTGGACAAGGAAGCCGGCGGCGAGATCGCGCGCAACCTGGACGCCCTGTATGACTACATGAGCCGCCGCCTGCTGGAAGCGAACATCCAGAACAGCCCGGAAGTGCTGGAAGAAGTGCGCAGCCTGCTGGCCGACTTGCGCGACACCTGGAACCAGATCGGCGGCAACCCAGCCGCGACCAATAATACCCAGCCTGCTGCCTTGGCCAGCATGTAATCGAGGATGACAATGACGAACCTGGAAGTTTTGACCGCCTACAGCGCCATGGCCGCACTGACCCACCAGATGGTGGCCGCGGCAACGATATCCGACTGGGACGGTCTGGAAGTACTGGAGAGCCAGGTAGCGGCCCAGGTTGCCCTGCTGCGCGGGACGGAGGAAACGGTGGTGCTGGACGCTGGCCAGCGCCAGCAAAAGCTGGGCCTGATCAAGCAAATGCTGGACGACGACCGCCAGATCCGCGACCTGACCATGCCGTGGATGGCCCAGCTGTCCAAACTGATCAACAACACCGGCACTGAACGGCGCCTGGCCGCCGCCTACGGCGCCGTCTGAGCGGGGCGGCTGCCATGCTGCCCCCGCGCCTGGATGTCCGGGGCGTCGGCGCCACCAGCGCGGCGTCCGCCGCGCCCGCCGTGGCCGCACCGCGCCAGGAAGCCTTCCAGCGCGCCCTCTCGCAAATGGTCGGGCAAACCCTGCCCGCCCAGGTCCTCAGCAAATTCTCCGATGGCAGTTTCCTGGTGCGCGTGGCCGACACCAATGCGCGCATGCTGCTGCCGGCCGGGGTCAATGCCGGCGACGACCTGCCGCTGACCGTGATCAGCGCGCAGCCGCGCCCCACCCTGCAAGTGGGCGCCGGCAGCCCGCAAGCCGGGCAGATGGCCACCTTTGTCGCCGGCGACCAGATGCCCGAGCTGCCGACGGCGCGCCTGCCGTCGCAGGAAGCGGCCATTCTCAACCTCAGCGGTAAGCAACCGCAGGCGGCCGGCGCCGAAGCCGGCCAGGCCGGCGCGGCCCAGGGCCGGGCGCTCAGTCCGGGCGCGGCCCTGCTCAGCAAAGCCCCGCTGGTGCCGGCCGACCAGTTGCCCGCGCTCGGCAAGGACACCCCGCCAGCCGCCCTCAGCCCCGCCGCGCGCGCCATCGCCAGCGCATTGGCCTCGGCCTACACCACGCCCGGCGTGCCGGTCACCATCAACGGCAAAACGCCGCTGAGCGCAGGCGGCCCGCCCGACACGGGCAAGCTCAGCCAAGGCTTGCAGCGCGCCCTGGGCGATAGCGGCCTGTTCTACGAATCCCATGTGGCCGAATGGGCCGAAGGCAAGCGGCCGCTGCAAGACTTGCAGCGCGAACCGCAGATGCAGCGCCACGCTGCCGCGCAAGGCGCAGGGCAAAGCCAGGCCGATGCGATCGCCAAGGCACTGGGCGGCCCCGACCTGTCGGCCGCCCAGATGATCAACCAGCAGTTGCACACCCACGAACAGGGCAAGGTCATGTGGCAAGGCGAAGCCTGGCCCGGCCAGCAGATGCAATGGCAGGTGGAACGCCAGCAGCAAGGCGAGGCCGGCGGCCAGGGCGGCAGCGGCGAAGGCCGCGATGGCGAAGCCGACCCGGTCTGGCGCAGCGGCGTGCGCTTCCGCTTCCCGCTGCTGGGCCAGGTGGCCGCCCAGGTCACGCTGGTGGGCGACCAGGTGCACATTGCGGTCCAGTCCGGCTCGGAAGACAGCGCCGCCACGCTGCGCGCCTGGGCCGGCGCCTTGCAGCACGCCCTGGATGCCGCCGGCGCCCCGCTGGCCTCGCTCGCCATCAACGCCGAGGCCAAAGATGACGCAGCGTGACCCCAGCGAAACGCCGCGCAAGCCGCTGCAAAGCGCCGTCGCCCTCGCCTACAAGAGCGGCCAGGCGGCACCAAAAGTCGTCGCCAAGGGACGCGGCTTGGTTGCCGAGCAGATCATCGCCGTGGCGGCCGAACATGGCGTGCACATCCACGAGTCGAAAGAACTGGTGTCACTGCTGATGGAAGTCGACCTGGACCAGCAGATCCCGCCACTGCTCTACCGTGTAATTGCGGAACTGTTAGCCTGGCTTTATCATATTGAAGCAGCGCAAAAGACCGGCCAGCCCCCGCCTGCGGCGCCTGATCTCAGCGTACCGAATGACACCCCAACAAACGGACTTTGATGCACAGCTATATTTCGGAATCGGACATGGAAAACTGGCATGATTTCGAGGTTGCTTCGCCCCGCGAGATCACGGCGCTGCTGCGCAGTATCGGCGAGAAGAACCAGTTGATCCGCATGCTCATCAAAGGCGAGTCCGACGTCTGCGTCACCTCCATCCTGGACGTCGATGCCGATGGCGGCAAGCTGATCCTGGACTGCTCCATCAGTCCCGACCAGAACCGGCGCATCCTCGGCGCCAAGCGGCTTTCCTTCGAAACCACGCTGGACAAGATCCGCATCATGTTCAGCGGCGAGCACATCGAATCGACCACCTTCGAAGGCAGCCCGGCGTTCAAGATGCCGCTGCCGGCCAGCCTGGTGCGCCTGCAGCGCCGCGAGTTCTACCGCATTGCCACGCCGGTCACCAACCCGGTGCGCGTGCTGATCCCGCAGCCGGCCGAACTGGGCGGCGGCAGCAAGCCGTTTCCGCTGTCCGACATCAGTTGCGGCGGCATTGCCATCCTCGACAACAGCCTGGAACTGGGCGACACGATCGGCAAGGTCTACAGCGACTGCCGTATCGAACTGCCTGAAGTGGCCACGATTTCCACCGGCCTGCAGATCCGCAACTCGCTCGACCTGACGCTTTTAAACAACAAAACCAACCGCCGCCTCGGCTGCCAGTTTGTCGACATGCCGCGCTCCTCGCTGACAGCCGTGCAGCGCTACATCACCAAGCTCGAGCGCGAACGCAACGCCCGCATCGCCGGCCTCGAATAATCAACAGCTTAAAAAATAGGGACGTACCCCATTTTTTGAAAATGGGGTACGTCCCTATTTTTTAAGCTGTTGATTTACACCTGCATATTCATGATGTCGTGGTAGGCCTGCACCAGCTTGTTGCGCACCTGCACGGTGGCCTGGAAGTTGATGCTGGCTTTTTGCATCGAGATCATCACGTCCGACAGGTTGACCGAGTCGTCCCCCATCTGGAAGCGCTTGGTCAGGCCTTCGGCTTGGTTCTGGCTGGCCTGCACCGCGTCCAGCGCGCCTTTCAGGGCGTTGGTGAAGTCCGGCTTGTCCGCCACCTTCTCGGTCTGGATCACCGGCGGCGTCGCAGACGGCCGTGTGGCCGCAGCATGCAGCTGGGCGATCATGGCCTGGATTTGGCTAGAATCAATTCCGCCTGTTCTCATTAGTTGACTCCAAGATACAATATTCCTGTTTTCAGGCTTCCAGAATACCCGCGTCAAAACAAGGGGATAGGCTTGAGCAGCAAGGCAAACAGCCGCCTATTCCTGCCTTTAACGGGCGCAACATCGCCTGATAATGTGCAACAGGCCCATTAACCCCACAGTGACTACCCATGGCTGCAGCCGCCGAACAAATCGATATCGACGATCCCGAAGCCCAGCAGGCGGCCAGGGGCCGCTTCGCCTTCTTCCAGACCCCGATGGGCAAGATGGTGATGCGCGGGGCCGCCGTGGCGGGCATCCTGGCGCTGATCCTGATCCTGTGGATGTGGAACAGGGAACCGGACTACAAGGTCCTGTTCGCCAATTACACCGACAAGGATGGCGGTGCCATCACCGCTGCGCTGGACCAGATGCAGGTCAAGTACAAGCTGGCCGAGGGTGGCCAGGCCATCCTGGTGCCGGCCGAGCAAGTGCACAATGTGCGCCTGCGCCTGGCCCAGCAGGGCTTGCCGAAAGGCGGCAATGTCGGCTTTGAAGTCATGGAAAACCAGAAGCTGGGCGTGTCCCAGTTCCTGGAACAGGTCAACTACCAGCGCGCGCTGGAAGGAGAACTGGCGCGCTCGATCCAGTCCATCGGCGCCGTCGAGTCGGCCCGCGTGCACCTGGCCCTGCCCAAGCCTTCGGTGTTCGTGCGCGACCAGCAAAAGCCCACCGCTTCCGTCATCCTGCAGTTGCATGCCAGCCGCATGATCGATCCGGCCCAGGTCAGCGCCATCGTGCACCTGGTCGCTTCGTCCGTGCCGGAACTGTCGCCGGCCAACGTGACCGTGGTGGACCAGGCCGGCAACCTGGTGTCCGACACCAACAAGAACGGCAACGCGGCCAACAACGCCAAGAACCTTGATGCGTCCCAGCTCAAGTATGTGCAGGAGATGCAAAAGCAAGTCATCAAGCAGGTCGAGTCCATCATCACGCCGATCGTGGGCGAAGGCAATGTGCGCGCCGAAGCGGTGGCCGACGTCGATTTCTCGGCCATCGAACAGGCTGCCGAGACCTACAAGCCGAATTCGCCGCCTGCCGCGTCCGCCATCCGCAGCCAACAGAACAGCGAAACCAGCGGCAATGCCAACGCCAATCCGGGCGGCATTCCGGGCGCCTTGTCGAACCAGCCGCCGGGCGTCGCGACGGCCCCGCTGACCACCACGCCGCCCGGCGCTGCCGGTGCGCCGGGCCAGCCGGGCACGGGCGCCGCCCCCACCGCGACCGGACCCAGCCATAAGGAATCGACCACCAATTACGAAGTCGACAAGACCGTGCGCTATGAACAGAAAGCCATGGCCGGACTGAAGCGCATGACCGTCGGTGTCGTAGTAAACTATCGTCGGACCATCGATAAAAACGGCAAGGTCGTCGTCAAGCCGCTGAGTGCTGACGAAATGGCCAAGATCAACAGCCTGGTGAAGGAAGCCATGGGCTACAACCAGGACCGCGGCGACTCCGTCAGCGTGGCCAATGCGCCATTCGACGGTGTCGACCGGGAACCGGAAGCGCCGCTCGAATGGTGGCGCGATCCGGCCAACCTGCCGCTGGCCAAGGAGTTGGCGAAGTTCCTGATCACGGCCCTGATCCTGCTCTACATCCTGCTGCGTATCGTGCGTCCAATGATGCGTCCGGTGTTCAAGAAGATCGATGCGATCAACGAACCGGAACCGGAGCCGGAGCCAGCGCCGATCGTCGAGCCGCTGGGGCCGACACCGGAAGAATTGCTGGCGGAGGAGATCGCCAAGATGGAAGAAAACACGGCCCGCACCTACCGCGACAACCTGGCGCTGGCGAAGAAACTGGCCGCGGAAGACCCGCGCATCGTCGCCAACGTCATCAAGGAATGGATAGGCAATAATGACTGAGAATACCGGACTGCAAAAGGCTGCCATCCTGATGCTGGCGATGGGCGAAGGCGAAGCGGCCGAGGTGATGAAATACCTCGGCCCGCGCGAAGTGCTGAAACTGGGCGCCTCGATGGCAACCATGAAGAACATCCCGCATGAGATGGTGGTCGACGTGCTGGACGATTTCCGCGACCAGTACGCGGCGGCCTCGACCGTGGGCATCGATTCGGACGAATACATCCGCCAAGTGCTGACCAAGGCGCTGGGCGACGACAAGGCGTCGGTGCTGCTGTCGCGCATCCTGGGCGGCAAGGATGCGTCCGGCATCGAATCGCTGAAGTGGATGGATTCGCAATCGGTGGCCGAACTGATCCGTAACGAACACCCGCAGATCATTGCCACCATCCTGGTGCACCTGGAGCGCGACCAGGCGTGCGAAATCCTGGGTCACTTCACCGACCGCCTGCGCAACGACGCGGTGCTGCGGATCGCCACGCTGGACGGCGTGCAGCCGCAGGCCTTGCGCGAGCTGAACGACGTGCTGACCAAGCTCCTGTCCGGCAACGAAAACATCAAGAAATCGACCCTGGGCGGCGTGCGCGCCGCGGCCGAGATCCTGAACTTCATGTCCGGTGAGCAGGAACAGAATGTGATGGACAACATCAAGAACTACGACAACGATATGGCGCAGAAGATCATGGACGAGATGTTCGTGTTCGACAACCTGATCGATGTCGACGACCGCGGCATCCAGCTGCTGCTGCGCGAAGTGCAGTCCGAAATGCTGATCATCGCGCTGAAGGGCGCGTCGCCGGACTTGCGCGACAAGGTCTTCAAGAACATGTCGGCGCGCGCCTCGGAGATGATGCGCGAAGACCTGGAAAACAAAGGCCCGGTACGCCTGTCCGAAGTGGAGACGCAGCAGAAGCAGATCCTGCAGATCGTGCGCCGCCTGGCCGATGAAGGCCAGATCGTACTGGGTGGTAAGGGCGAGGATTCCTTCGTTTGATGTCGAATATTCCAAAAGAAAAACAGACTGCCTATCAGCGCTGGGAGCTGCAATCCTTCGGCGACTCGCGCCCGAGCATGGTGGCCCAGCGCGAACGCGAGGAAGCGGAAGTGCGCGCCGCCCTGGCCGCCGAAGCCGCCGCGCAGGCGGAAGTCGAGCAAGCCGAATACGCGGCGGAACAGGCGCCGGCCCCCGCCCCCGATTACCCGAGCGACGAAGAACTGGCCGCCATCCGCGAGGAAGCGCGCCAGCAAGGCTATGACGCCGGCTTCAAGACCGGCCACGACGATGGCGCCGCCCAGGCATTGGACGAAGCGCGCGCCGCCACCGCGCAAGCGCTGGCGCCGGTACGCGAGATCGCCGACAACTTCAGCGCTGCGCTGCGCGAGGCCGACCAGGCCATCAGCAACGAAGTGCTGGAACTGGCGCTGCACCTGGCCAAGGGCATGATCAAGACCGCCCTGCGCGTGAAACCGGAACTGATCCTGCCGATCGTGCGCGAAGCGATCGAATACCTGCCGGTGCTGCAACAGCCGGCGCTGCTGATCCTGAACCCGGACGATGCCGCCGTGGTGCGGGACGGCATTGCGGAAGAGCTCGACAAAGGCGGCTGGCGCGTGATCGACGACCCGACTGTCGAGCGTGGCGGCTGCAAGGTCGATACCGCCTCCAACCAGATCGATGCCACGGTGGCGTCGCGCTGGCAACGCCTGAGCCTTGCGCTCGGCAAGGACATCGATTGGATCGACTGAGATGGGCGCTGCCGATCCCCAAGTGCACGCCGGGCGCTGGCGCTCTTACCTGAACGATTGCGCCACGCTGGTCGATTTCGTCGAACCGATGCAAGTGTCGGGCCGCGTCACGCGCGTGGCCGGCCTGGTCATGGAAGCGGTCGGCCTGCGCCTGGCCGTGGGCGCCGCCTGCACCGTGCCGCTGCCCTCCGGCGGCAAGGTCGAGGCCGAAGTGGTCGGCTTTGAAGGCGACAAGCTGTTCCTGATGCCGCAAAGCGATGTCGAAGGCATCATTCCCGGCACCCGCGTGTTTCCGGTCGAACAGAGCGTGCCGAAACCGGGCAGCGTCAGCCACCCGCGCCGTCGTCCCAGCGACCGCGCGCGCCACTTGCCGGTCGGCCCTGAACTGCTGGGCCGGGTGGTCGATGGCGCCGGCCGCCCGCTGGATGGCCTGGGCCCGATCCAGACCAGCGATTCGGCGCCGATCAATGTGCGCCCCGCCAATCCGCTGGGCCGCGCGCCCATCGTGGAAACGCTGGACGTCGGCGTGCGCTGCATCAACGCCATGCTGACCGTGGGCCGCGGCCAGCGCATGGGCCTGTTCGCCGGCTCCGGCGTCGGCAAGTCCGTCCTGCTCGGCATGATGGCGCGCTATACCGAGGCCGATGTCATCGTGGTGGGCCTGATCGGCGAACGGGGCCGTGAGGTCAAGGAATTCATCGAGCAGATCCTGGGCGAGGAAGGCTTGCGCCGT
Source organism: Duganella sp. CF458 (assembly GCF_900113115.1). GTDB lineage: Bacteria > Pseudomonadota > Gammaproteobacteria > Burkholderiales > Burkholderiaceae_D > Rugamonas. Next base: position 29,336 of record NZ_FOOF01000014.1, read on the forward strand.
TCGGTGGTGGTGGCCGCACCGGCCGACACGCCGCCGCTGATGCGCATGCAGGGCGCCGCCTACTCCACCGCAATTGCCGAGCACTTCCGCGACAAGGGCCAGAACGTGCTGCTGATCATGGATTCGCTGACCCGCTACGCCATGGCCCAGCGCGAAATCGCCCTGGCCATCGGCGAACCGCCGGCCACCAAAGGTTACCCGCCTTCCGTGTTTGCGAAATTGCCCGTGCTGGTGGAGCGCGCCGGCAATGGCGAAGTGGGCGGCGGTTCGATCACCGCTTTCTACACCGTACTGACCGAGGGCGACGACCAGCAAGACCCGATTGCGGACTCGGCGCGCGCGATCCTGGACGGCCACATCGTGCTGAACCGGCGCCTGGCCGAAGCCGGCCACTACCCGGCAATTGATATCGAACAGTCAATCTCCCGCGCCATGCATTCGATCACCTCGCACGGCCACCAAAACCAGGCACGGCGGCTGAAACAGTTGTTTTCGCGCTACGAACGCAGCCGCGACCTGATTGCCGTCGGGGCGTACACGCCGGGCACCGATCCGGTGCTTGACCAGGCCATCAAGCTGCACGATAAGATTGAACAATTCCTGCAACAGCAAATTACGGAACAGGTGACCATGCCGGAGAGCTTGGGGCAGTTAACCACGCTATTCGACTGATCGATGCGCTCGGCCTTGCCTATAATGGACCATCATGGCCTCTACCCAGCAACTTGAAACCCTGATCGACCTGGCCCAGCGGGAAACCGACGATGCGGCCAAGCGCCTTGGCGCGGCCCTGAAAGCCGTGGCGGACGCGGAAGAGAAGCTGAACATGTTGGTTGGCTACCGCGACGAGTACGGCCGCCGCTTCGACGCTTCGCAACAGCAAGGCATTACGCCGATGGCATATCGCAATTTCCAGGCCTTCATGGAAAAGCTGGATACGGCGATCCAGGGCCAGCAGGAAGTGCTGCGCCACAGCAAGGCGCGCGGCGACAAAGAGAAGCAATTATGGCAAGACGCCGAACGCAAGCGCATGTCGTATTCCACCTTGCGCGACCGGGCCGAAGCCCAGGAGCTCAAGAAGGAAGCCAAGCGCGACCAGAAGGCCATGGATGAACACGCCTCCCGCCAGGCATTTTTCAAACGCTAGACTGATTCGATCATGCAAACCCAGACTGTACAGAACTCCCCTCTTCTTTCCGGCAACACGACTACCGGTCGCTCGTCCAATGCCGCGCAGGAAGACCATCAGTTCGCACAGGCGCTGAACAACCAGATCGAACGCCAGGCCCAGTCCTTGCCTCCGGCGCTGCAACCGCAAGCCAATGCCGCCACGCGCCGCGCCGAGGCACCCAAGCCGGCCGCCCAGCAGCCGAGCCAGCAACCGAAGCAGGCGTCCCATGCACCGGCCCCAGCCAACAAGCCTGCCGCACAGGCCCCGGCCAAGGCCCCGCAAAGCGAGCCGGCGAACCAGGCCGACCATGCCGCAGCGCCGGCCAACGCGCAGCCGGCAGCGACCGGTGGCGCAGCGGCCAACGGCAGCGCCGCCGGGACGGCCACCAGCGCCGCTGCAGCCACCGACAAAACCGATCGCCAGCAAACCGCCAGCGATGCCGTGGCCGATATGCTGGCCATGATCCAGGGCCTGGCCCAGCCAACGGCAACTGACGCTGCCAGCGCGGCTGCTGCCGCTGCCGCCGCCGCCGCGTCCGGCAAGGACGGTGGCGCTACCGATGCCGAACTGGCTGGTGACGCCGTCCTGTCCGGCCGAGGCGGAAAGTCCGGCGTTGCCGAGCGGCTGCCGGCCGAAGGCATGCCCGTCGACCAGACAGCCTTGTTGGCGGCGAAAGCTGCTGCCGAAGGCGCCGGCAAGACAAACGATCCCACGCTGGCAGACGCCTTGGCGCAAGGCCGCCACGCTGCAGTGGCCGATGCCGGCGCCACCCATGCCTCCGCCGCAGCCACCGCGGGCGGCGACCAGGCCGCCGCCGCACCACGCAGCGATTTCCAGGCCGCCCTGCAGCACGCCAGCGCCGACGCCGGCAAGGCCGCCGATGCCGCTGCGCTGGACGCCAGGCACGCCATCCAGCCGCAGGCTGGCGCCTTGCAGGCCGCCGCTACCGCCCTCGCGCCGGCCGGCGCCGCGAACGCCCAAGCCGCCCAGGCCCTGGCCGGCAACCAGCTGCACGCCCGCGTCGGCAGCCAGGGCTGGGACCACCAGCTGGGCCAGAAAGTGGTGTGGATGGTCAATGGCGGCGAGCAAAGCGCCACCCTGACCCTGAACCCGCCCGACCTCGGTCCACTGCAAGTGGTACTGAGCGTCTCCAATGACCAGGCCAGCGTCGCCTTCAGTGCGGCCCAGCCGGAAGTCCGGCAAGCCCTCGAGCAAGCGCTGCCGAAATTGCGCGAAACCATGGGCGAAGCCGGCATCACGCTGGGCGATGCCAGCGTCTCGTCCGGCAGCCAGGACCAGCAGAAAGCCTTTGCCGAGATGGAAGCGGCGGCAGCCGCCGGCCGTGGCCGCGGTGGGGCCAATGGCCAGAATGACCATGCCGACAACGCCGCGCAGGCCGCCCCACAAGTGCGCCGCGGCGTGCTGAGCGCGGTCGATACGTTCGCCTAAGGCAGAGATAGCCCTGCTTCCCGCCTCTTTTCGGCGCTTCGCTCCCCGAAAGATTTCGCGATAATGACATAATGGCGTCATGATCCAACTCTTGCATCCAAGGCAGCAGAATTGAAAGCGAATCCAAAAATGAAGGCTGATGCGAAGGCAGAAGCAGCACCGCCGGCCGGTGGCGGAAAGAAAAAGCTGATCATCATCCTGGCCGGCGTGCTGGTGCTCGCCCTGGCCGGTGGCGGCGGCGCATGGTTCATGCTGAAGAGCGATAGCGGCGAAGAGCATGCGGAAGAAGCCAAGCCGGGCAAGAAGGCCAAGAAGCCGGCCAAGAAAGCCGGTCCGCCCGTCTATATTCCAGTCGAGCAATTCACGGTCAACCTGCAGCCGGAAAACGGCGACCAGTACCTGCAGCTGGCGATCACGCTGCAGGCCAGCAGCCTGGAAGAGTCCGAGATCATCAAGACCAATATGCCGAAGGTGCGCAGCCGCATCCTGCTGCTGCTGTCGAGCAAACGCGCATCCGAGATCAATACTCCGGAAGGCAAGCAGCAACTGAGCAAGGACATCATGGAAGCGGTCAACCTGCCGTTTGAAAACGGCGGCGAAGTGCAGGAAGTATCCGAAGTCTTGTTTACCGCATTCATCATCCAGTAAGGCCCGGGTGAAGCATGGCTGATAATTTTCTCTCCCAGGAAGAAGTCGATGCCCTCTTGAAGGGCGTCAACGGCGACCAGGACGACGTCGCTGCGCCCGAGGAGGCATCGGGTGTCCGCACCTACAACCTGGCGACGCAGGAACGCATCGTCCGGGGTCGGATGCCGACCCTGGAAATTATCAACGAGCGTTTCGCGCGCCTGCTGCGCGTGGGCCTGTTCAACTTCCTGCGCCGCAGCGCCGAAGTATCGGTCGGCTCGGTACGCGTGTCCAAGTATTCCGAATTCATCCGTAACCTGGTGGTGCCGACCAACCTCAACCTGGTGCACATGAAGCCGCTGCGCGGCACGGCCCTGATGGTGTTCGACCCGGGCTTGGTGTTCCTGCTGGTCGACAACCTGTTCGGCGGCGACGGCCGTTTCCACACCCGCGTCGAGGGCCGCGACTTTACCCAGACCGAGCAGCGCATCATCCTGCGCATCCTCGACATCGTGTTCGAGGCGTATACCAAATCGTGGGAACCGGTGTACCCGGTGGAGTTCGAGTACATCCGTTCCGAAATGAATACGCAGTTCGCCAACATCGCCACGCCAAACGAGGTGGTGGTGGCGTCCACCTTCACCGTCGAACTCGGTTCGGTGTCCGGCCAGATCCACTTCTGCATGCCGTACTCGATGATCGAGCCGATCCGCGATGCGCTGACCTCGTCCCTGCAGGGCGAGGCGCTGGAAGTGGACAAGCGCTGGATCCGCCTGATGACGCAGCAGATCCAGATCGCCGAGGTGGAACTGGTGGCCAAGCTCGGCACCGCCAAGGTCAGCTTCGACGAAATCCTGAACATGAAAGCCGGCGACGTGATCCCGCTGTCCATCCCGGAAACCATCGAGGCGACCGTGGATGGCGTGCCTGTGCTCGACTGCACCTACGGGGTGTTGAACGGGCAATACGCATTGAAAGTGGAGAAACTGCTGGCAAACGCGGATAATATGAAATAAAGCTAGGAGAGAAACATGGCGGATAATCAAGACGACGATACAAGCATGGATGACGATTGGGGCGCCGCGATTGCCGAGCAGGCCGCTGCCGAGGCTGCTGCCATGCAGAACCAGGCCGCCACTGCCGCCGTGTTCAAGGACTTTTCCAAGCAGCCGAACAAGACCGAAACCCATAACGATATCGACTTCATCCTCGATATCCCGGTCCAGCTCACCGTGGAATTGGGCCGCACCAAGATCGCCATCAAGAACCTGCTGCAACTGGCGCAGGGCTCGGTGGTGGAACTGGACGGCCTGGCCGGCGAACCGATGGACGTGCTGGTCAACGGCTGCCTGATCGCCCAGGGCGAGGTGGTGGTGGTGAACGACAAGTTCGGGATCCGCCTGACGGACATCATCACGCCTTCCGAACGCATCCGAAAACTGAATAAATGAAGCAGAGAATCACTGCCTTTCACCTGCTGCGGCCGCTGAGCTTGGCGGCCGCCCTCGGCCTCGCCGGCGCACCCGCCTCGGCGCAGCAAGCCCCCGCCCCCGACACCATTTCCAGCAGCGTGCAAGCGGCGCCGGCCAACGCCGCCAGCCCGGTTGCGCCGCCCGCCGGCGCGCCCGCCGCCACACCCGAGCAACAGGCCGCCCTGGCCGGAGCCCGCGCCGCCGCCACACCGGCGCCGGCCAATGCGCTGGCCGCCCAGGCGCCCTCCGCTGCCGGCTCGCTGCTGCAGACCATTGTGTCGCTGGGCTTCGTCATCGCCCTGCTGGTCGGCCTGGCCTGGCTGCTGAAGCGCTTCGGCCCGAAACACATGAGCGGCGGCAGCCAGGTCAAGCTGGTCGGTGCGCTCAGCGTCGGCGCCCGCGAACGCATCCTGGTGGTGGAAGTCGGCGAGCAATGGATCGTGGTGGGCGCCTCGCCCGGCCGCATGAATGCCCTGGCCACCATGCCGCGCCAGCCAGCCGACGACGCCGACCTGGCCGCGGGCCAAGCCGCGCCCGGCGCCAATTTCGCCGAGTGGTTCAAGCAGACGATTGACAAGCGCAATGGCAAATAAACGCGCACTGTGCCTGGCTGCCGGCGCCGCGTTGATCCTGCCGCTGATCGCTGCCGCCGAACCGACCATCCCTGCCTTCACCAGTACGCCGGCGGCGGGCGGCGGCACCAATTACGGCCTGACGCTGCAAACGCTGATCCTGATGACGGCGCTGACCTTCATCCCGGCAGCGCTGTTGATGATGACCGGCTTCACCCGCATCGTAATCGTGCTGTCGCTGCTGCGCCAGGCGCTCGGTACCCAGTCGGCGCCGCCCAACCAGGTCATCATCGGCCTGTCGCTGTTTCTCACCTTCTTCGTGATGAGCCCGGTGTTCGACAGGATCTACACGGAGGCCTGGGTGCCGCTGCAAGACAACAAGATCAGCATGCAGCAAGCGATGGAACGTTCGGCCGCGCCGCTGAAAACCTTCATGCTGAAGCAGACCCGCCAGTCCGACCTGGCGCTGTTCGTCAAGATTTCGCGCAGCCAGGAATTGCAGGGGCCGGAAGACGTGCCGCTGAAGATCCTGGTGCCGGCCTTCATCACGTCCGAACTGAAGACCGCCTTCCAGATCGGCTTTGCCATCTTCATCCCCTTTCTCATCATCGACATGGTGGTGGCCTCGGTGCTGATGTCGATGGGTATGATGATGATGTCGCCCGCCGTGATTTCGCTGCCGTTCAAACTGATGCTGTTCGTGCTGGTCGATGGCTGGCAACTGCTGCTGGGTTCGCTGTCCCAGAGCTTCTATTAGCGAGGTGTGCGATGACGCCTGAAACCGTCATGACCATGGGCCGCCAGGCCATGGAAGTCACGCTGATGGTGGCCGCCCCGCTGCTGCTGGTGGCGCTGCTGATCGGCCTGGTGGTCTCGATCTTCCAGGCCGCCACCCAGATCAATGAAGCCACCTTGTCCTTCATCCCGAAACTGGTCGGCGTATTCGTCACCCTGGTGGTGGCGGGACCGTGGATGATTTCCGTGATGGTCGACTATATGCGCCAGGTGCTGACCGGCATTCCATCGCTGGTCTCGTGACCGATGCTGGTCGTTACCGCCGCCGAATTGAATACCTGGATCGCCGCCCTGCTGTGGCCGGCGGCGCGCATCCTGTCGCTGATTGCGGCCTCCCCTATTTTCGGCAATGCCCGCATCCCGCAGAACGTCAAGCTCGCGCTGGGCGTGCTGATCGCCCTGGTGGTCGCGCCGGCGGTGCCGGCCATGCCGGCCCTGGATCCTGCCGGCTGGGCCGGCCTGTCGGTGCTGGCGCGCGAAATCGTGATAGGCGTCGGCATGGGGTTCGCATTGCGCCTGGTGTTTGCCGCAGTGGAAATGGCGGGCGAGATCTCCAGCCTGACCATGGGCCTCGGTTTTGCCAGCTTTTTCGACCCGATGTCGCAAGGCCGTTCCTCGGCGGTATCGCAGTTCCTGGTGTGGGTCATGACGCTGGCGGTGCTGGCGGTGAATGCCCACCTGGTCCTGATCGAAGCGCTGGCGGAAAGCTTTTACACGCTGCCGGTGGCAGCCATTTCCTTCCACAACGATGGCTTCTGGGAACTCGCGCTGTGGGGCTCGAAGATCTTCAGCGCGGGCCTGCAGCTGTCGCTGCCGATCGTCGCTGCGCTGCTGATCACCAACGTGGCGCTGGGCATCCTGACGCGCGCCGCGCCACAGCTGAACCTGTTCGGCATCGGTTTTCCGATCACGCTGGGCGTCGGCTTCCTGACGCTGACGATGGCCTTGCCTTACATGAGCATGCCGCTCCAGGTGCTGGTCAACGAGGGCATAGAAAAAGCGCGGCAATTGCCGCGCGAGTGGGATAGCAGGAGCGCCCGGCCACCGAAGCCGGGCAAGCCTCAGATCAAATTGAACAGCGACAAGCCTGCCAGCGCCTTGTAGGACTTCTGGGCGGCTTCCAGCGTGGTTTGCTGCTGGGTGAAGCGCGAGATGGCTTCCACCGGGTCGAGGTCGACCAGGTCCGAAATCTGGCTCGCATACTGCAGGTTCAGGTCGTCGCCGGCGCTGTCGAGGTGATCGAGTTCACTCAGGCGGGCACCGACCGAGGCGCGCACCGACAGCACGTTGTCCAGCGAATTCGTAATGTTCTGGTTGGCCAGGTTCAGTGCATTGGTCAGTGCGGTACCGGCCTGCGGCGTCCCGGACGGGCCGCGCAACGCGGCGATCAGCGTGGTCATGGTCTCGAACACCGACTGGTTCTTGCTGGGGTCAACATTGAAGACGTCGCCGTTGGCCGGCGCCCCGGTGATGTCCATCTGAATGCCGTCGAAGGCGATCGGCTGGCCGGACACATACGGGACGTTCGACGCCACCGCCGTGCCGGCGGTCACGTCGTTGACGGTATAGGTGGTCACCGCCGGCGTACCGGTCACGCTGAAGTTCAACGTGTAGTTGTGGCCGGTCACAGCCGACGGGGTCTTCACCACGCCCGGTGAAATGATGCCGGTGCCGCCGCGCGTGTAGTTGGCTGGATCGACGCTGGTCTGGAAGGTGCCGTTGCCTGTGATATTGCTTTCAAAGATGGCCGAGCCGGTTTCGCTGGTGGCCAGCTTGCGCGACGATGCCACCTGCAGTTCGCGCTGGCCCTGGTCGCCATTGTAGGTGGCGCCGGTGGCGGAGCGGGTGAACGGCTTGATATCGCTCTTGTAGCCGGAGAACAGGTAGGCGCCGGTGCCGTCGGTGGCATTGGCCTGGCCCAGCAAGTCTTCCAGGCGCCCTTCCAGCTCCTTGGCCAACGCCTCGCGGTCGGCCAGCGTAAAGCCAGGGTTGCCGGCCGCCACGATCTTGCTCTTCACTTCCTGCAGCAGGTCGTCGGTGTTCGCCAGCGTATTGTCCACCAGCGACAGCGAGGAATTGGCATTGCTGCGGTTGGTGACGAACTGGGTGTTCATTTCCTTGGACTGCGACACTTCCAGCGCGCGCGCCGAGGCGACCGGGTCGTCCGACGGCGTCACCACGCGGCGGCCGGTCGACAGCTGCATCTGGGTCTTCTGCAGTTGCGCCTGCAGCGTGTTCAGCTGGCTGACGCCGTTCTCATAAATCGTCCGGGTGGCAATACGCATGACCATGGTGCTATTCCTTCAAAAAGCTTACCTGCCGAGCGACAGCAGGGTATCGAACAATTCGCTTGCCACCTGGATCACTTTGCCAGAGGCCTGGTAGGCTTGCTGGTAACGCAACAGGTTGGAAGCTTCTTCGTCCAGGTTCACGCCCGACACCGAATCGCGCGCGGCCTGGGCCTGCTCCACGGTGGTATCGGCCGCCGCGCCGGCGATCTGCACTTCGCGCGTCTTGTTGCCGACGAAGTTGACCATCTGCGCATAGCTGGCCTGGAAAGTGGCGTGGCCATCGTCCAGGATATTTTTCGTCTGCAAGCCCGCCAGCAGCACGCCATTGCGCGCATCGCCGACGCCGCTGCCAGGCGAAACGGTGAACTTGTCGTTGTTGGCCAGGTTGCCGCTGATCTCGATTTCGATGCCCTGGAAGGTCATCTTGGCGCCGGCGGTGTATGGCACCGGCGTGCCGGCCGGATAGTTGGTGGTGGTGCCATTGACCGTAACGTCCACCGCCGTGGGGAAGCCGCTCAGCTGGTTGGTCGCACTGTTATAAGTCAGCGTCACCGGCGCCGCCAGCTGGTTGCCCGGCAACAGGTAGTTCGCGTTCACCGCGCCGGCGCTGATCTTGCCGGTGCCGGTATTGGTGCCCGGCGCCGCAGTGCTGATCGGCGCGCCCAGCGCAATCTTGTTGCGGTCCTTCAGCTCGACGCCGAAATCCTGCGCCGCGTTATAGGTCGGGCGCACCAGGAAGTGGTCGGGGCCACCTGCGGCACCGGTGATCGAGAAGGCCACGCCGTCGATCACTTGTGGCTGGGTCTGCGGATACGGCGCGATGGTGGTGGTCGCACCATCGCTGGCGCGCGTCACGATGAAGTTGGTGCCGTTGTAATTGATGTCGTAATCGGAGGTGGTCAGCTTGGCCGCGTCGACCACCACCGCATCGACCTTCACCGTGCTCGATGGCGAGTTGCGGGTGTCGTAGCCGACATAGGCGTGGATGTCCTTGAAGAAGTTGCCGCCCAGGTTGCCATCCAGGTCGATGCCGAGCTTGTGCTGGTCGTTGAACGCATCGGCCAGGCCGGCCGCGATCTTGCCGAGGTTGGCATTGGCCACGTCCAGGCCGCTATTCCGGAAATCGATCAGGCCGCCCAACTGGCCACCGGTCAGCACGCTGTCCGGCAGTTGCGAGAAGGTGCCGGCCTGGGTACGGTAGCCCACCACGATGCGCTCCGGGTCCGATGGCGAGGCGGCCGTCGCCAGTTCCTGGCTGCGGTTGCCGATCACCAGCGGTTGGCCGGTGCCGAACGAGACATTCAGCATATTGTTCTCGGCCGGCATCACGGTAACCTTGATCTGCTTGTTCATTTCGGCGATCAGGGCGTCGCGCTGGTCCATCAGGTCGCTCGGCAGGGCCGAAGGATCGACCGACAGGCCGGCAATCGTATTGTTCATCTCGGCGATACGGCGCGCGAAGGAATTGATCTCGTTGACGCTGGCGGTGACGCCGGAGTTCACGCCTTCGTTCAATTCCTTCATGCGGCTGGACAGGCCATTGAAGCGCGACGCCAGCGATTCAGCGCCCGACAGCATGGCCTGGCGCGCGGCGGTCGATTGCGGGTTCGAGTTGGCATTCTGCACGCCGCTGAAGAAGCTCTGCAGTGCCGGACCCAGGCCGACGGTGGTATCGGCCAGCAGGTTGTCGATCTGGCTGACCTGGTTGAAATAGGTATCGAGCTGGGCCTGGTTGGTCTGTGCGCCCAGCAGTTGCCGGTTCAGGAAGTCGTCATAGACGCGCTTGATCTGCGCCACTTCGGTGCCGGTGCCGATGAAGCCTTCCCCGGTCTGCAGCGGCGGCGTGGTGCCCTGCACCACCACCTGCCGGTTATAGCCGAGCACATTAGCGTTGGTAATGTTGTGCCCAGTGGTGGCCAGGCCCGTCTGGGCAGCCAACAAACCACTTCTACCGATGCTGAGTAAGGACATTTTGATAATTACCTTCGCGAGATATACAGTTTACGGCACATCCGGACAAAACTTGATGTTCGTCAGGCAAGAGTGCGCTGGATAATGCCGGCCAGCTTGGTGGCATAGTTGGGGTCGGTGGCGTAGCCGGCGCGTTGCAGGTTCCTGGCGAAGCCGGCCGCATCCGTGCTGCCGGCCGCCGCCAGCGCTTTTTCATAGCGCGGGTTGCTGCTCAGCAGGCGGGCGTAATCCTTGAAGCTGTCCGCATAGCTGTCGTAGGCACGGAACTTCTCGACGCGGGTCTGCGGCTGGCAGTTCACGTATTCGGTTGTGGCCGTTTCGACAACGCGGCCCTTCCAGTCCGGGCCGGCCTTGATGCCGAACAGGTTGTGGCTGTTGCTGCCATCGCGGCCCTTGATTTCGCGGCGCCCCCAGCCGGTTTCCAGCGCGGCCTGGCCCAGCATGAACTTGGCGGGGATGCCGGACGCGCGGCTGGCTTCTTCCGCGTGGCTGGACAGTTTCTCCTGGAAGCTGCGCACATGGGCCGGCTTGTCGGCAGCTGCCGCCGTGCTGGCATGGGTATGGGTATTGGCCTTGGCCACGGCCGCCGCACCGCCACTGGCTTCGATCGAACGTTGCAGCCGGGCTTGCTCCATCAGGGCGCGCGCCATGCCCGGGTCGGTCGGCACGCCGTCTTGCGGCAGCGACTTCGACAACTGGCGCACCAGGACGTCGGCCAGGCCCAGGCCCTTCTTGGCGATATCCTGGCTGGTCTGCTGGTCCAGCATGCTGGTGAACATCTTGGTTTGCTGGTTGTCCATCAAACCGTCTTGCGGCGTGGCGTCGCGCATGCTCTTCATCATCATGTTGACAAACATGGCTTCGAACTGGGTGGCCGCGGTTTTCAGTGCTTCCGGCGAACCGGCACGGGCCGACTGGCGCAGCTCGGACATGCCCTTGGTGTCGATGGCAAGATTGGCGCTCAGGTCGGTGGAGCCGGTACGCGGGATCATGGCTGCGTCCTCAAATGATTTCCAGCTCGGCGCGCAGCGAACCCGCTGCCTTCATCGCCTGCAGGATGGCCAGCAAGTCTTGCGGCGAAGCGCCGATGGCGTTGAGGGCTTTCACCACGTCGGCCAGCGACGCGCCGCCTTTCAGCATGATGACCTTGCCGGAGTCTTTCTTGATGTCGACACTGCCCTGCTGGGCTACCACGGTCTGGCCACCGCTGAGTGGGTTCGGCTGGCTGACCTGAGTGTCGGCGTTAACCGATACTGACAGGTTGCCGTGCGAAATGGCGCACGTCTCAAGCGTAACTTCCTGGTTCATCACCACCGAGCCGGTGCGGGCGTTCATGATGACCTTGGCGGCCTGGCGTGCCGGGCGCACATCCATGCTTTCCAGTTCACCGATGAAGGCCACCCGTGCATCGCTGGACGATGGCGCGGTGACGCGGATGGTGCGGCCATCCTGCGCATAGGCCACGCCGGCGCCGTATTTGTCGTTGATGGCATGCACCACGCGGCTGGCCGTGGCAAAGTCGGTATTGTTCAGTTCAAGCCGGATCTGGTTGCCTTCGCCAAGCGTGGTCGGCACCGCGCGTTCCACCGTGGCGCCGCCGGAAATGCGGCCGACCGACAGGTGGTTCACCACCACAGCCGCACCGCCGCCCGGCGCCTGCGCCCCGACGCCGCCAACCAGCACATTGCCTTGCGCCATGCCGTACACCTGGCCGTCGGCGCCTTTCAACGGGGTCATCAGCAACGTGCCGCCGCGCAGCGATTTGGCGTTACCCATCGAAGACACGGTCACGTCGATCTGCTGGCCCGGCTGGGCGAAGGCCGGCAGGCTGGTGGTGACCATCACGGCCGCCACGTTTTTCAATTGCAGCGTGGTGCCCGGCGGCAGCGCAATGCCCATCTGCTGCAGCATCGAGGCCACCGATTGGACGGTAAACGGCGTTTGCGTGGTCTGGTCGCCCGAGCCGTCCAGGCCGACCACCAGACCGTAACCCATCAGCTGGTTCTGGCGCACGCCGGCAATGCTGGCCAGGTCCTTCAGGCGTTCAGCCTGGGCGGCTGGCGCCAGCAGCAAGGCGGCACAGAGGGCGAGGAGCGTGAAATTCTTCATGATCAGAAAGGCAGCAGGCTGAGGAAGAAGCGCGACAGCATCGACTGCACTTCGGCGCCATCGATATTGCTCTTGGTACGGTATTCGACGCGGGCATCGGCGATCGAGGTCGAGGCCACCGAATTGCCGTTGATCGAATCGGGGTTCACCATGCCGGAAATGCGGATGTACTCGGTGGCCTTGTTCATGCCGACCTGCTTTTCGCCAGCAATGATCAGGTTACCGTTCGACAGCACTTCCACCACGGTAGCGCCGATGGTGCCGCGGAAGCTGTTGCTCAGGCTCTGGCTGTCGGCATCGGCAAACTTGTTGTCGGCGCTGGTGGCAACGTTGGTGCCGAAGCGGTTCTGCAGCACGCCCGGAATGCCGAAGTTGACACTGCCCGACTTGCTGCCGGCGCTGGCGCCATTCTTGACGGCGGAGGTGCTTTCCGTGATGACGACATTGATCACGTCGCCCACATGGCGCGCGCGGCGGTCTTCAAACGCCGGGCGGTAGCTGCTGGCCTGGAAGATCGCGCCATTGTTCTGCGCCACGGGCGGGTACGGCGGCGGCAGCGGGCGCGCGCTGGTCGGGCCATTGACGATCGAGGTTGGCGCGCCGGCGCAGGCGGACAGCAGCGCGGCGGCGGAGATGGAGGCGGCAAGACGGAGGCGCATGGCGGGCTCGCTCGATTACAGCTGCGACAGGCGCTGCAGCATCTGGTCGGAGGTGGTAATCGCCTTCGAATTGATTTCGTACGCGCGCTGGGTCTGGATCATGTTCACCATTTCCTCGACCACGTTGACGTTGGACGTCTCCACATAGCCCTGCAGGATCACGCCGGTGCCATTGGTGCCCGGCTGGTTCTGCGTGGCGGCGCCGGAAGAACCGGTTTCCACGTACAGGTTTTCGCCCTTCGACTCGAGACCGGTCGGGTTGATGAAGGTGGCCAGCTGGATGGCGCCGATCTGCTGCGCCGCCGCCTGGCCCGGCAGGGTGACCGACACGATGCCGTCGCGGCCGACCGTGATGCTGGTGGCATTGATCGGGATGGTGATGGCCGGCTGCAGCACGAAGCCGCTGGACGTGACCATCTGGCCATTGTTATCGCGCTGGAAGGAGCCATCGCGGGTGTAAGCCGTGGTGCCGTCGGGCAGCAGGACCGGGAAGAAGCCGTTGCCGTTGACCATCAGGTCCTTGTCGTTGCCGGTCGACTGCGGGTTGCCCTGGGTATGGATGCGTTCAATGGCCACCGGACGCACGCCGGTACCGATCTGCATTCCCGATGGCAGCTGGGTTTGCTGGGACGAGGCCGCGCCCGGCTGGCGGATGTTCTGGTACAGCAAGTCCTCGAAGACGGCGCGCGACTTCTTGAAGCCGTTGGTGCTGACGTTCGCCAGGTTATTGGACACCACGTCCATCTGGGTCTGCTGCGCCTCCATGCCAGTCTTGGCAATCCACAGTGATCGAATCATTTGCCTGCTCCAAAAACGGTTTTCCTATGCAGGCATTATCGAGGAGCAACGGTCAAGTCAAAGCCTCGATCTGGCCGGTTTTCTCCCGCCTATTCAAGCGTGTGGCAGGAATCATTCAGCTCTGCTATTGTTTGCGATTTGACAATTGTTGCCATAAAGACAGAATATGCGGACTGAACTCCTGTCCCAGGCGTATGCCGCCCTCGCCCAGTTCGCCAGTGAAAGCCGGCTATACGAGCTCACCTTGGAAAGCGACGGCGATGGCGGCGCCGGCGGGCTGCTGGTCGAAGCCTTCCTGGCCGACGACTGCCTGCAGGAAATTGCCTCCCGCGACGTGATCGCCCTGTCGACCAGTGCCACCATCGATCCTGCCAGCTTGCTGGGCCGGCGCGCCTGCCTGCAAGCCAGTTTGGCCGATGGCAGCCGCACCGCCTTCCATGGCTATATCAGCCATGCCGCGATGCTAGGCAGCGAAGGCGGTTTTGCGCGCTATCGCCTGCGCATGTCATCCTGGCTGTGGCTAGCCACCCAGACGCGTAACAGCCGCGTATGGCAGGACCGGGGCGTGGCCGATATCGTGGACCAGGTGTTCGCGCGCTTCGCTCCCTACGCCACATGGCAATGGAGCGACGATGCGCGCGCCCTGCTCGACGCCATCCCGCTGCGCAGCTACTGCTGCCAGTACCGTGAATCCGATTACGACTTCGTGCGCCGCCTGCTGACGGAAGAAGGCTGCGCCTGGCGCTGCGCGGACGGTGAAGAGGAGCAGACCCTGGTGCTGTTTGCCGACAGCAGCCAGCAATCGGCCACGCCGGAAGACGCCAGCAGCGCGGCCGGCCAGGGCCTGCGCTACCACGCAGCGCGCGCCGGCGAACAGTTCGACACCATCCAGTCCCTGCAGCCGATGCGCCAACTGGTCAGCGGCGCGGTGGCCGTGCTCAGTTATGATTACCAGGCCAAGGCCGCCGTCAGCGCCACTGTGCCGACGCGCGTGAACGATCTGGGCAAGCACGCTTATCAGCCGGAGAGCTACGACTACCCGGGCCAGTACTTCTACAGCGACGGCGCGCAGGCCGAACGCTACGCCACGCTGCACATGCAACTGCAAGAGGCGCGCGGCCAGCAATGCCAGGGCCGCTCCACGGTGCGCACGCTGCGTGCCGGCACCCGCTTCACGATGACCCAAGGCGCCCTGTTCGCCAACGACGAAGACACCTGCTATGTCGCCCTGCGCGTGCTTGGCGTGGGTGTCAACAACCTGCCGATTGCCGCCAAGCGCGGCCTGGCCGAACTGTTCGGTCCCATCCCCGAGCTGCTCGACACACTGGCCACCCAAACACGCGACCTGCCGCAAGATTTCGCCACCACGGTGGAAAAGGCGTCCGCCAGCGGCTATGCCAATAGCTTCGCCGCCCTGGCGGCAGACGTGCCGTGGCGCCCGGCTCACCATGACGGCGAAGGCCGGCAACATGCCAAGCCAACCGCACTGGGCGCCCAGAGCGCTATCGTGGTTGGCGCAGACGGCCAGCACCTGCCCCAGGGCGGCAATGAGATCCATTGCGACCGCCTGGGCCGGGTGCGGATCCGCTTCCACTGGCAGGACAGCGCCGACGCCACTTGCTGGGTGCGTGTGGCACAACGCTCGGCCGGCGGCAGCATGGGCAGCCAATTCCTGCCGCGCATCGGCCAGGAAGTGCTGGTGCAGTTCATCGAGAACGACATCGACCGCCCGGTCATCGTCGCTGCCTTGTACAACGGCCAGGGCGAAAGCGGCAACGCGCCAACGCCGGGCGGCAGCAGCGCGCAGGAAGGCTCCGACTATTTCGGCCAGGCCCATGACCACGCCACCTCGGCACAGGGCAACCTGGTCGGCGGCAATGGCCCGGTGTGGCACGGTTCCGGCGGCGGCAGCGGCGCCCACCGCAACGCATCCGCGCTGTGGGGGGTGCGCAGCAAGGAGTTCGGCGGCAGCGGCTACAACCAACTCTTGTTCGACGACACCGACCACCAGGGCCGGCTGCAACTGCGCACCACCCAGGCCGCGACAGAGCTGAACCTGGGCCACCTGGTCCACAACACCGACAACTACCGCGGCAGCCTGCGCGGCCAGGGCGCCGAATTGCGCACCGATGCCTACGGCGCGGTGCGCGCCGGCGCCGGCCTGCTGGTCACCAGCTACAAGCTGACGCACAGCCCCGCGCAGCGCGAGCCGGCGGGCGACAACACGGCCGGCATCGCGCTGCTGAAACAGGCCGTCAAGCTGGGCGAGACCTTCAGCGACATCGCCGTGAAGCACGGCACCGTCGGCCTGGCCTCGCACATGGGCGCGCACAAGACTCATGCCAGTGCGCTCGATGACAACGAAGCCCCGCTGAAATCGCTGCTGAGCGCCGTCTCCGGCATGGTGGATGACGCCAGCCTCGACGCCGCGCAAGCCGACGCCGGCGCGCGCAAGGCTGGCGCTGGCGCGGGCAAATTGCCGCACAGCGCCGATCCGATCATCGCCGTCAGCGCCAAGGATGGCCTGTCGATCAGCGCCGCGCGCGACCTCCAAATGGCCGCAGGCGAGACCGCTACCGTGATGAGCGGCGCCGATACGCAACTGGCAACCGGCGGCCAGATGCGCATCCATACGCAGCAAACGATCGGCATGTTGGGGGGCGCGGTCAAGCCCGGCGAGCAGGACATCGGCGTACAAGTGATCGCGGCGCGCGATCCGATCGACCTGCAGGCGCAGGCCGGCGCCATGCTGGTGCAGGCGCTGGACGTGATCAACGTGAAGAGCGCCAACGCCCATATCGACTGGGCCGCGGCGAAGAAGATCAGCCTGTCCACCGTCGGCGGTGCAAACATCACCATCGATGGCGGCAACATCACCGTGCAATGCCCGGGCAAGATTGAGATCAAGGCGGGCAAGAAGTCCTTCATCGGACCAGCGCAGCACGCGTACACGCTTCCTGTCATGCCTCGAAGCGAGATGAAAGAAGAACCGTTTAACTTCAAGCTTGAACTACTGGACGTACCGGGCAAGCATGGTAGGCCCCTCGCGGGACGTCCATGGCGAATTATCACCTTGAAGAACGCATCCGGGGATCCTTACGAAGAAAAGCATATTCGCAGGGAGATCGCGTCCGGAGTAAGCACGCCAAGCGGCGAGTGCGCTCTTAATGAGGCACAGAAGAAAGACCTATGGCGCGAGGTGAACCTGGCGCAAGGCACGACATTTCTGGTTTGCGGTCCAAATGTCACCCCGCTAGGTATGTCTAATTTGACCGCAAGCGCCGTTGATAAAGATGAGCGCAAGGTGCTGGACGCGCATAACTACGCCGTTGCACCTGGACATGCTGACGACGCCCATAAGATGCTGTTGAAGCACTGGGCTGAACTTGACTATGAAACCCGATTGACCGGCTCGCCAAAAGGCGAAACAACCGTTTGAAGAGAACATGAACGACGCACTTCCACTCGAGGCACAACTTTCCTTATATGGCGACACGATGTGCCGCGATACGGGCCAATACTTTTGCAATGCCAGGCCGTTTTCCAACCCGCGATTTGGCAACAAGGTGTCGCTCCTCAGTTGCGGGAAGTCGGCGTTTCGTGAAATGTGCAGTGCAATGCGCAACGCCAAGCGGTTCATCTGGATCGCCGATTGGCAAATGTCGCACGACGTCGAACTGGCACGGTCTGATGCACCGGGGCATCCGTTTCGACTGCATCAAGTCATCGAGGACATCATTAAGTCGAAACCGGTACATGTTCGCGTCCTCATATACAAGTCGATCAACGACACAATTCCGGGAACGTATGACGACGACGCCAGGGACAAGCTGGAGTCCCTTAACCAAAAGGGCTATCCCGGTACAGTCTCCGTTCTTCTGCAAAGTCCCACTACCGCGCAAAACGATGGAATCGACTATTCCCACCACCAGAAGTTTGTCGTTGTTGACGGCATCACAGGATTTATTGGCGGCATCGATCTTGCAAACGGTCGCTGGGAAACGCCAAACTTCGACGTCGTAGTCGACCCTTTGCGGTTTAAAGTAAATGAAATGTATAACCCCGGCGCCATGAGAGTGCGAGGGGCAAACACATTTGAAAAGAGATTGATTGAGGACTATTCCTTTTCTAAACCATGGGGCGGCGTTTTGCTTGACGAAGGCTGCCAGCCACGTATGCCCTGGCAAGACGTCCATGTGAAATTGGAAGGCCCGTCAGTCGTCGATATCCATCGTAACTTTGTTCGACGATGGAATATGACCTTTGACGATGTGTTTTGGTTCAACAAGGGGCGGCATGCCACGCCTATCGATAAGGACTGGCTCACCAGAATCAAGGCTTGGGACGTGCTGCAGGAAGCCCAGCAAAGCAAAGCCGGTTCTACTCTCGTACAAATCGTGCGCTCCGTATCCAACTATCACTTGCACCACGAAGGTCCTGTCTATGACGACTTGGAACTTTACGCTGATGCACGAGAACGGAAGCTTTGGCGTGAGTGTCTTCCAAAATGGAAAACCACGCACCAGAACAATATTCTCAATGCAGTGGTCAACTGCATCCGCAGCGCCGACAACTATATTTATATAGAAACGCAATTCTTCATATCCGGCTTTGGCCGCTGGGGCAAGATCGACTCACGCAAAGTAGGCAACGAGGACAATGGCATTCGCAATCAAGTTGGTGATGAGCTCGCGAAGCGCATCTGTTTCCATATCAAAGCGAAGACACCTTTCCACGTCTACCTGGTTGTGCCAGCTCATCCGGAAGGCGCCATCAGCACGGGTTCGGTATGGAAGCAACAGTGGTTGGCGCTTGGCTCAATCAAGCATGGCACTGACAGCGTCATTAACCAGGTAAAGAAGCAATTGAAGGCGGTAGGTCGCCCTGAATCGGACTGGAACAAGTACCTAACCGTGCTGAACATGCGCAATTTTGGTGCTACCGTGCAGTACGCGCGGGACCCTGTGACCAATAACGAAGACTTCAATTGCGAGATTGGCCGTTACGTCGTTTCCGAACAGATCTACATTCATTCCAAACTGCTGATCGTAGACGATGCCGTTGCGATCATCGGCAGCGCCAACACGAACGATAGGAGCTTGACCGGCAATGGCGATACAGAAATTGCTGCGGTAATCGTTGACACGGAGGACGTACAACTTCGTGATCTGGGCTCGCCCCACTACACGGTTCGAACTCGAAAATTTGCGCGTGAACTTCGACGACAATTGTGGACAAAGCATTTTGGATTCATGATTGATTCTGAAGACTATTTCCGATCGACGCAACGAGCGACGCGGGCCAGGGTGAGTGTTCCAATGGAAGTTCCTCATCCTCCGAGAAGGAGAACCGCGCCCGATGCATTGGTCGACATAACGAAAGGCGTCTCCTTAGAAGAAATTCTTGACAAGCCATGTGCCCCTGATGTCGTCAAAGCGATCCAGGCCATCGCCGCGCACAACCGTCGTACTTACGAAGCCGTCTTCACGCATACGCCGCGAAACTTCAGGAAATTTGATGCCGGCTTGAAGCATTTCACCTTGCCCTACCCACTTTCGGTTGATTTGAATTCCAGTTATTCACTCGCAAGACTCGACGACCCGCTAACGAGCCACTTCGACAGCCAGCCAATGACTGAGGAGCGCAAGACGAAAATCAATGCGACCAAGGAAGCCTTGTATAACTACGAAATTGCTCCAGTCATCAAAGAAAAGAAGCATGTTGGGGTCGTTCCGCCCAAACTCCAACCGGAGTTCATGACGAAGAAATTAGCACGGCATCAGGTGGGCGGATTGAAACAGATAAAATTTGGACGTAGGCAGCAGATTTACGATGACGGCACAATACACGACGTCGATAAGGCAATCATGCATCTTCAAAACCAACTTATAGGCTTTTTCGTTGAAGCACCTTTAAATTGGGGAATGGAGACCGAGGTTAATTGGAATCCCACCAAGGAAACTGCAGTAGGTATCGACGTCGCTGACATCGGACGCATGACCGGTTCGGGACCAAATAGGGGCTAACATGTACCGAAACATACTTGTATTGTTGATGACGATCGCCCCTCAAGTGCCCGTTGTTGCTGCCTGCTTTAAAGCCGATCCACTAGTTCCCCCCACCAAGGAAATGAAGTCCTTGGTCGACTATCAACAAAACGGCATGGTGGGATTCGGCGAGTCGCCTTATGGGAGAAGTCAGCCAGGATATCCCCCTACCGTGACCGAGACGACGCTGAAGCTCAATGCGCGACGCACGATGGGCATTGGAGAGTCGGGCAAGGTTTCGTATTTTGAGCCGGCACCAAACGGCACCTGGCGGGTTTGTCGCGTAGACCTTTGGGTTCCGAAACGGGATAGCGAGGACCACCGTATCATGTCAGAAAGGACGCTGCGCTATAGCGCGGGAAACGATTTTTTGGGCACGCTGGTTCAGCAGGACAGAAACCTAGCTTACAGCACGGTCTACTCGTACGATACCAAGGGACGTATCGATCGTATCGAGAAGGCCAACTTCTCAGAGCGACCGAAGACCACATTCAAAGCGAAACATTGCCGCCGTTATGACGAGAGGGATAATGTAGTGCTTTGGGTGAGCCCTGAGCATACGAACAAATGCCCGAGCGGAGACCCTTCTTCGCAGGATGAATGGCGTCAGTTCAAGTACGGACAGTACAACGGCGAACAAGTGGAACTGCTGTCGAGATGGCATATCCCCAAGGAGGATGGCCGATGGAAGGAACAGTGGGAGCCGTTCCAAATCTCGCCAACACCGGGTTCTGCCCGCGGGCATGCCAATGTTGATTCTCAACGAGGTGTATGGGAAATATTTGGATCGAACTACGGGCGGCTGGACAACAACGCCGCGAATATGGTGGTTGACGAATTCGGACATTGGAACGGGTCAAATTATTATTTCCCCAAGCCGCCGGTTCCGATGACAGTCCTGGAGAAACCTGAGGAAATATATAAACTCGAACGGCGTCGAGTGTCGAGAGTGGACAATCAGATCCGGCTGGTCGAGCTATTTAAGCCCAATGAGCACGTTTCGCGCCATCGCTTTTATACGTTGGATGGAAATGTACTGCGTCACGAACAGCTAAATCAAAAAGGCAAGATCACACGAATCATCACGATCAACGATTGGCGGCAACCACGGCCTGGGTCGAAGCCGGATTTCGATGACAGGCTCCTGAGTACGTCTACGCCACGCGTTGCCGGTCTCAAAATTTATCATCGCGTTTACGACATCATGGCAAATGGCCGAGCAAGCCTTGTTGCTGTGAGCTGGGATGCATCTAATCGACTTCCGTTCCAGGATGCGCCAGTTTCAGTTTCCAACCTGGCATATGGCACGCCAGACGGGAAAATAAGATGGCGCAGCGCCGAAGATTTCAATAGGGCATTCGACACGAGTGATAACGCCAGCCAGGTCTATCCCGACAAACAGAACATCGACATCGGCAGCGATTAGGACGAGTAAGCAACCGTGCGTCAGCAGGCCAGGGCAGGCGGTCACACGACATCGGCCGCCTGGGCTGCCGGCAAAGGTTGCGGCCGCCCTACGCCATAGCCCTGGGCGAAATCGACACCCATGGCGCGCAGGCAAGCCAGCACTGCATCATCTTCCACGAACTCGGCGATGGTCTGCTTGCCCATCACATGGGCGATCTGGTTGATCGATTCGACCATGGCGCGCTCGGTCGGGCTGTGCAGGATGCCTTTGATGAAGCTGCCGTCGATTTTCACGTAGTCGACCGGCAAGTGTTTCAGGTAGGCGAAGGACGACATGCCGGCACCGAAGTCGTCCAGTGCAAAGCGGGCGCCTTGCGCTTGCAGGTCCTGGATCAACGTCGCGGCCTGGGCCAGGTTGGCCACTGCCACGGTTTCCGTGATTTCAAAACATACATCTTCCAGTGCCACGCCGGTGCGGCGCCGCTGCTCCAGCACATACTCCAGCAAGCCCTCATCGCACACCGAGGCGCCGGACAGGTTGATGGCCCAGCTGGTGCCGGGCGCCTGCTGCGCCAGCGCTGCGAAGGCGTGGCGGATCACCCAGCGATCAAGCAGCGGCATCAGGTCGTAGCGTTCGGCGGCAGGGATGAAGGCCATCGGCGGCACCAGGCCACCGTCCTCGTCCAGCATGCGCACCAGCACCTCGGCATGGGCGCGGCCGCCGGGCCGCAGCGGGGCGATGGTTTGCAGGTGCAGGCAGAAGCGGTCGTTTTCCAGCGCGGCGCGGATGCGCGACACGGCTTCCATTTCCGTCTGCCGGACCGACAGTTCGGCGTCGTCGTCGCTGTACAGGTGGATGCGGTTGCGGCCCTTCTCTTTGGCCATGTAACAGGCGGCGTCGGCCGCTTTCATCACTTCTTTCAAGCTGCTGCTGCGGCTATCGAGCAGCACCAGTCCGATGCTGACGCCGATGCGGTAGCTGCGCACGCCCCAGGCGAAATGCAGGTCCACCACGGCCTTGCGCACTTTCTCCGCCACGCGCAAGGCGTCGTCGTGGCTGCACGGGGTCAGCATGATGCCGAATTCATCGCCGCCCAGCCGGCCGACGATGTCGCGTTCGCGCAGTGTGGCTTGCAGCAGTTGGCTGACTTGCTTGATCAATTCGTCGCCGGCCGCGTGGCCGCTGGTGTCGTTGACGATCTTGAAGCGGTCCAGGTCGAGGTACAGTACGGCATGTTCGCCGCCGCTGCCCTGGCGCAGGGCCGCCAGCAATTCGCGCAGGCGCCGCTCGAACTCGCGCCGGTTCAGGATGTCGGTCAGGTCGTCGTGCGTGGCCTGGTAGCTCAGTTGCGCGGCATGCCGGCGCGCTTCGCTGGCGTCGTGCAGCACGATGACCTGGCCGATGGCACTGCCGTCGGGCGCGTGGATCGGCGCCGCCGAGCGGTCGACCGGCAGCGGCGTGCCGTCGCCTGCCAGGACATGCAAGGCGCCGGCCTCGCCTTCCAGCCGGCATACTTCATCGAGCGGGCGTCCCAGCATCTCGGCGCCGGACATGCCCAGCATCTGTTCGGCATTACGGTTGCTGTAGCTGACGCGCTGCTGGCGGTCGGTGGTGATGACGGCGTCGGCAATCGACGCGAGTGTCACCTGCACCAGTTCCTTTTCGGCGAATGCTTCCGCCTCGCTTTGGCGCAGTTGCTGCAGCAGCCGTTCGCGGCGCGCGAAGGAGCGGCGCAGGTAGCTGTTGCCGCTCCAGGCCAGCACGGCAGCAGCCAGCAGCAGCACGGCCAGCAAGGCATGCGAGACCTGGCGCGCGGCATCGTTGATGGCGGCGGCAAAGCCGATGGCGAGCGGGGTCAGGCGGCGGTCGATTTCCTGGATTTCCAGCAGCACGACCGGGGCGGGGCGGGCGGCCGGCGGCATCGCGTGCACGCGCTCCCCTAAATCGCGCAGGCGCAGCAGGTGCTGGTCGCTGTGTTCCCAGTAGGTGATGGCACGCGCCATCAGGTAGAGGTCTTTGAAATTACGGTACAGCCAGACCATGCCGCGGATATCTTCCTCGGCATTGCGGCCGCCCAGGAAGCCCGCGCGCACCACGTCCCAATCCATCTCATCCTTCTCCATTTCGCGCCGGGCGCGCATGTCCGCCAGCGGCACCGCCAGTTCGGCTTGGAATTGGGTGAAGTCCAGTTCGTCGGATGTGACAAGGTAGCGCTGCAGGGAGGCGATGGCGGCCTTCTGGCCCTTGGACCAATGGCTTTCGCCGCCGACGTAGGCGCGCAGGGTGGCCGCTACCGACAGGCTGAATACGGCCACCAGGGTGAGCGCCGCCACTGCCAGTACAAACGGCAGGACGACGGTGGCGTAGCGTTCTTCGGAGCGAGCCATACAGTTGCACTGCTGGGACGAAAAGTCCCATGATGGGCAATCCCGGCGATGCGCGCAATGGCAGCCACCTTAATCGTTGCCACAAGGCAACAACATTGGTGCAATATTAATTCAACGCTAAGATTTGCGTGGCTTTCGCGGCATTGTTTTCCGCGTTTTTCAGCAAACTCATCTGCGTTTCGAACGAGCGTGCCAAGGTGATCATATTGACCATGGCGTCGATCGGGTTGACGTTGCTGCCTTCCAGCGTGCCGTCGGCCAGGCGCACGCCCTGGTCGGGGTCGGCCGGCAAACCGCTTTGCTGGCGGAACAGGCCATCGTCGCCGCGCACCAGTCCCTTGACGTCGGGGTTCACCAGCTTGATGCGGCCCAGCACATTCGACGGGCCGGGCTGGGTCTGGGTGGTGTCGATGGCCGAGACGGTACCGTCGGCGGCAATCGCCACCTGGGCGTCGGGCGGAATCGCGATCGGACCGTTCTCGCCCACCAGGGTCAGGCCGGCGGCCGTTTGCAGCATGCCGTTTTCGCTGACCTTCAGGCTGCCGTTGCGGGTATAGGCTTCGGAGCCGTCGCTGGATTGCACGGCAATGAAACCGTCGCCGCGCAAGGCCACGTCCAATGGCCGCCCCGTGGTCTGCATGGCGCCGGCGCGGAAATCCGAACCGACCGTGTTGTCGACCACGAAGGTACGGGTCGGCAAACCTTCCGCCACCACCGGCACGGCGCGGAAGGAGTCGAGCTGGGCGCGGAAGCCGGTCGTGGTGGCATTGGCCAGGTTGTTCGACGTGGTGGCCTGCTGCTCCAGGATGTGGCGCGCGCCGGTGGCGGCGGTGTAGACAAGGCGGTCCATCGCTTGCTCGCTTTAGTCGTTTAACGCAGGTTGACCAGGGTTTGCAGTACCGAGTCCTGGGTCTTGATGGTCTGCGCATTGGCCTGGTAGACGCGCTGCGCGGTGATCATGTCGACCAGTTCCTTGGTCAGGTCCACGTTGGACGATTCGACCGAAGAAGAACGCAATTGGCCCAGGCCGCCCTCCCCCGGCGCGCCGACCTGCGGCGCGCCCGATGCCGAACTTTCGGCCCAGACGTTGTTGCCGAGCGGGATCAGGCCGTCCGGGCTGGCGAAATTGGCCAGCACGAATTGCGCCAGCGGCCGCGACTTGCCGTTGCTGTACTGGCCGATGATGGTGCCGCTGGCATCGGTGGAGAAGCGCTGCAGGCTGCCCGACGAATAGCCGTTCTGGACCGATTCCTTCTCGCTGGTCGGCGAACCGTATTGCGTGGTGCCGACGAAGTTGGTGGAAATCGTCATCGTCAAGTCGGCGCCGTTGTCCGGGAAGATCGGCAGGTTGATGGTGAACGGCAAGGTCTGCGGTGGCGTCAACAGCGCCATGCGCGCTGCGCTCAACTGGCCGTTGGTGTCGAAGGCCAGGGTGCCGACCTTGACGGCCGGGACCGTGATGGCCGCCGCCAGTTTCTGGTCGATGATGTCAGGCGTATTGCCCGGGACGGCGCCGACGTCGGTCGGCGGCGTGTAGACCGCCGCCAGTTTCGCCAGCTGCGCCGGGGTGGCGCCCGCCGCAGTCGCGGCCGCGGTCATGGCCGCGCCGGCAGCAGCGGAATACGCTTGCTGGGCCGCCAGCATGCCGGCCGCATTGCCGGCCGCCGCTGCCGTGTTGTAGGCGGTGCGCGCCGCCTGCGACGCCGGGTCGGTCAGCACGGCTTGCGCAATCTTCTTGGAGTCGATCTGCACGCCATCGCTGCCGGCGTACACATCCCACACGCCGCTACCCTTGTTCACATAGAACACCGACATGGTGTGGGCATTGCCCAGGCTGTCGAACACATCCATCACGGTCTGCTTGGTGTACGTCAGCGGATCGGTGGCGTCGAACGGCACCTTGGTCGGTACCGGCGAGGTGGACGACAGGTTGATCTTGAAGTTCGCTTCGGTGGTCTCGACCGGGGTCAGGTCGGCCGTATCGATCTTGATCGGCACCGGCGCGCCGGCCAGGATCACCCCGCTCTGGTTGGCCAGGTAGCCGGTGATCGCATTGCCTTGGGCATTGGTGATGATGCCGTTCTTATCGAGCAGGAACTGGCCATTGCGCGAATACTGCACTTCGCCGCTTGGCGCCACGGTGCGGAAGAAGCCGCCGCCGTTGATGGACACGTCCAGCGGGTTGTTGGTGGTTTCGATATTGCCCTGCGTGAATTGCTGCGCGATGCGCGCGATGCTCACGCCGATACCGGGGTTGGTGCCCGCCACGCCGTTCAGGGAATTGGCGTACAGGTCGGCAAACTGCGCCTGCGAACTCTTGAAGCCCACCGTGCTCGCGTTGGCGATGTTGTTGCCGATCACGTCGAGCGACTTGCCTGCGGCGTTCAGACCGCTGAGACCTTGTTGAAACATGGTATTTCCCCTATCAGGTTGGGCTTACAAAACTTGTTTGATATCATCCATGGTCAATTGACCGATGGCTGGAACATTGAGCTTGGTGCCGCCGGCGCCGGTGGACACGCTGGCCACGGTGCCGAAGGTGAGCGCTTGCACGCCTTCGGCCGCCTTGCCGCCCAGGGTGCCGCTGACGCTGACGGTATACATGCCGTCCGCCGCGGTGGTGCCGTCTGCCAGCTTGCCATCCCAGCCCAGCGGCAGCACGCCCGCATCGACCGCCTGCAGCGTCTGCGTGTGCACCACTTTGCCGGCGGCATTCTTGATGTCGATTTGCAGGGTGTCGACCGCGTTCTTCAGCTCAACGCCGAACAGGCCCTTGCCCGACACCAGTTGCAGGTTCTTGCCGGCCGCCAGCACGCCATGGTTGATCAGGTTGGTCGCCTGCAGCGAAGCGGAATTGGCGTAATCCTTTTTCAGCGATTCGATCGTCTCGTTCAGCTTGTTGATGCCGGTGACGGTCTGCAATTGCGCCAGCTGGCTGGTGACTTGCGCGTTGTCCAGTGGGTTGAGCGGGTCCTGGTTCTTGAGCTGCGTGATCAGCAGCGTCATGAATTTATCCTGGTCGGCCGACACGCTCTTGTCCGAGCCGCTGTTGCCGCGGGTGTTGACCGCGTTGAGCAAGGCTTGCGACGGCGCGCTGCCGCCGGTGACGGGGGTATTGGTGATGGCCATGGTTATTGTCCGATCGTCAGGGTTTTCAGCAGCATGGTCTTGGCTGCGTTCATGGTTTCGACATTGGTCTGGTAAGAACGCGAGGCCGACAGCATATTCACCATCTCATCGACCACATTCACATTCGGCATCGTCACATAGCCCTTCTCGTCCGCCAGCGGGTGCTTCGGATCGTAGACTTGCTTGAGCGGCGACGGGTCTTCCACCACCTTGCTCACCTTGACCGAGGTGGCGGCGCCGTTGGCGCTCGGGGTGGCTTCGAACACCACCTGCTTGGCGCGGTAGGCTTCGCCGCTGGCCGAGGTGGCGCTGTCGGCGTTGGCCAGGTTGGAGGCCACCACGTTCAGGCGCTGCGCCTGGGCGCTCATGGCCGAACCGGAAACGTTGAAGATGCTGAACAAGGACATTACTGGCCTCCCTGGATCGCGGCCAGCAGGCCTTTGATCTGCGAATTAATAAAGGTCACCCCGGCTTCGTAGCGCAAGGCATTGTCGGCAAAGTTGTTACGCTCGACATCCATGTCGACCGTGTTGCCGTCCACTGCGCCCTGCGCGGGGTGGCGGAACAGCAGCGCGGTGCCGTCCGCCAGCGTGCTGCCATCCTGCGCTGGACGCGGGAAATGCCGGTTGGCCGTGGTCGTCAACGGCTGCGGGGTGGCCGCGCGCTGCATGGCTGCCTGCAGGTTGGCGGAAAAGTCGATGTCGCGCGCCTTGTAATGCGGCGTGTCGGCATTGGCAATGTTCGACGCCAGCACGGCCTGGCGCTTTTCGCGCAGGCTGAGGGCGGTTTCGTTGAACAGCAGGTAGTTGTCGAGTTTGCCTAACATGGCACTTCTCCGCTTGATGACAGGTTCGATGATACGGAGCAATGTGCTGGCTTGATCGGCAGAGAAAGGCCGGATTGTGGCCCCTATTCCCGGCTTGCCGCTGCCGCGCGAAGGCTAAGATGGGCAGCATGAAACCAGTCCTCTTCATGGCAAGCCTGTTTGCCGCCGGCGTGGCCGGCGCCGCTCCAGCCCGCATGGAGCCTGCCGCCCTGCGCCAGGCGGCCGAACAATTCCTGCAAGTCCAGACGGCCGGCCTGCCGGGCAAGGTCACGGTCAGCGTCGGTGCGGTCGATCCGCGCCTGCACCTGGCGCCCTGCCCCGCGCCGGAAGCCTTCCTGATGCCGGGTGCACGCGCCTGGGGCAAGACCACCGTCGGCGTGCGTTGTGCGGCGCCTTCGCCGTGGACGGTATATATTCAGTCCCAGGTATCGGTGTTGGGCAGCTATGTGGCCGCCGCCGTGCCGCTGGTCCAGGGCCAGGCCATCGAAGACGGACAGTTGGCAATGATGCAAGGCGAACTGACCGCCCTGCCGCCGGGCATTGCCACCGACAAGGCGCAATTGATTGGCAAGTCCAGCAGCATGTCGATCTCGGCCGGCACCCCGCTGCGGGTGGACATGGTGAAAGCCAAGCCGGTGATCCTGTTGGGCCAACTGGTCAAGCTGGTCACCAGGGGCCATGGCTTTTCGGTCTCGGCCGAGGGCAAGGCCGCCGGTTCGGCGGCCGAGGGCCAGGTGGTGGCCGTGCGCACCGGGAATGGCCAGCAAATCAGCGGGATCGCCCGCTTGGGCGGTCTGGTCGAAGTAGCTTTTTGAACAAGTTTCACGATGCCAGCTAAAGTTTGGCCGCAGGTTGCCGTAATAGACTCGTATGCCGGGGTAAAGTACTCCAACCAGACGAGGATAATGCTGTGAAGATCAACGATACATTGAAGAACACGCCGGGCTTGCCAAGTTCGCCCGCGACGAGCACGAACGCGCGCAGCGCGGACAAGGCCGCCGCTGCGACTTCGACCGCACCACAGGCAGGTACCGACAATGTGCGCCTGTCCTCGCAAGGACAGGCAATGGCGGCCAGTGGCGCTGCAGCCAGCAATGCCGTGTTCGACACCAAAAAAGTCGAACGCATCAAGATGGCAATTGCTGACGGACAGTTCCAGGTCAATTCGGAAAAGGTGGCAGACGGCTTGCTGGACACGGTCCGCGACCTGCTGCACGCCCGTAAGCAACGCTAAGGAAGCATGATGGCCGCTGTCTCCCCGAAACACAGCCTGCAGGCTGAGTTGAACAAGATCACGGAATTGCTGGACGTCCTGAAACAGGAACAGCAAGACCTGGTCGCGGCCGACATCGACCACCTGACCTCGCTGACCCCACACAAGTCGGCTCTGGTCAATGAAATGGCCACCCTGGCCACCGCGCGCCACCAGGCGCTCGCCGAGGCCGGCTATCCGGCCCTGGAACTGGGCATGGAGTCGTGGCTGGAAGCCCAGCAGGACGATGCTGCCAATTTCCTCTGGCAGCAGTTGCTGGACCAGACCCGCGCGGCGAAGGAATTGAACCGCCTGAACGGCGTGTTGATCAACAAGCACCTGGGCCATACCCAGGGCGCACTGCAAGCGCTGCGCCCGCAGCAAACCACGGTCTACGGCCCGAGCGGCATGACCACCGGGGGCACCACCCGCCGCGGCTTCATTGCCGGCTAAGGCGCTCACCGCCGGCGCGCCGCCGGACCATTCAAAATAATGACTTTTTATGCAACTCTCTGCATAATGGGCGCATGCGTACATTTCTCTCAGGAATTATTCTGGCGGCCACGACCGCCCAAGCCGGTGCTGCCCCGGTTCATTCCGCTCTTGGCGGCGAACAATTCGGCTTGCAGCCCGCCGACAATTTCCGCCTGGCCAACGGCCGCTGTACCGACTGCGGCCAGAAACCAGCCTTGTGGTATTTCCAGGACGAGCTGATCGCCCTGCCGCTGGCCGGCGCCAAGGATGCGCCGGGCCTGGTCTGGCTCGGTTCACCGCAATTGGTGCCGCAGGCGCGCTTTGACGGCAAGTCGCTGCACACGGCCGATGGCGGCGCCCTGCAGTTTCGCCTGGCGCCGAAGATCGCCAGCAACCGTTCCTACTTCGATGCCAGCTCGGAAGCCTTCTTCCGCCAGCGCGAGGTGCGCGTGCGCGGCCACTGGGATGAGGCAGGCCAGCAGTTCGTCGCCCGCACCATCTGGCCGCGCGACTATGTGATCGACGCGGGCCAGCTGCCGCTGCAGCCGCTGTCCGGTGGCGACGACCTGCAAGGCTTCGTGCGGCATGCCGAGGGCGGCGCGCGCGCCGAGTACGCGGTACGCAAGGTATGGCAACGTCCCGGTGCCGCGCCGGCCGACCTGGCGGGCAAGCCGGTGCTGGCCATGATGTTGAGCGGCGCCCAGGGCGATGACGACGAAGCGTATGGCGGCCATTTCGCCATCGCCACCGGCCGCCTGGGGCCGCAGGGCGAATGGTCGGACTGGCTGGTGAATAACTTCTACGGCCTGGATTCCTATAGCGAAA
Organism: Duganella sp. CF458; assembly: GCF_900113115.1. Classification (GTDB taxonomy): domain Bacteria; phylum Pseudomonadota; class Gammaproteobacteria; order Burkholderiales; family Burkholderiaceae_D; genus Rugamonas. The sequence continues at coordinate 59,598 of NZ_FOOF01000014.1, forward strand.
AAGGCATCGTTGCGTCGGCGCTGCCGGCGGACAACTACCTGATGGACTTGAACAGCGGCCAGCAGTATTACCGGCCGTCGTACATGCTGGTGGCGGTGCTGAAAGACCCGCGCACGGCACAGGCTTACCAGGCCAACGTGAACCAGGTGTTCCGCGAGTTCTATGCCCATCATTTCACCTACCAGCATGCGGCAGCCAACTGCACCGGGATCAACGTCGACGTGCTGCGCAAGCTGGGCTGGCAATGGCCGCTGCAGGGACCGACCAATCGCCTGAAGGCGGTGGGCGCTTTTGCCTACATGGCGGCCAAGGACCTGAGCGTTGCCAGCGGCAGGAAGGCCTTCAGCTATTTCACCGAGGAGCAGACCCGCTTGCATCCGGCGGTGGCGTTCGATGCGCTGGGCCAGGACTTGCTCAATGTGCTGGGCGGCCAGGCCGGGCGCCAGTTGAGCGGGTTCGAGCAGCAGTTGCTGTCCGATGTGGAGGCGGTGCTGCTGGTGCGCATTCCGCAAGTGCCTTCCAGCCGCGCGTTCGGCTCGGCGCCGGCATATTCGATCGATGAATTCATGGCGCGCGCGCCGGCGGATCGCAGCAACTGGCAGGTGGTGCCGACGCAGCCGCGGCCGTTTCCCGAAGCATTGATGGACGAGCAGGCGAAGAAGAATTTGCAGGCGTCGGCGTGGCCGGTGGCGGCGCTGGTGCTGCTGGTGGCGGCGATCGGCACGGCGTGGAGCTGGCGGCGCAGGCAGCGGCTGCGCGCGGCGGTGCCGCATCCGGAGCGGCTGCGCGCCTGACCTACAGGTTTGGAATTTCGGTCGCCGGATCCGGAATTCCCGACAGGATGGTCACCGCAACCCGCCGATTCCGGGCCCGCGACTCCGCATCATCGTTCGAAGCCACCGGCTGGTTGTCCGCATGCCCGACCGCCGTCATGCGCGAAGCGGCGATCCCCGACTCGATAAACAGCCGGACCACTGTCCCCGCCCGTACCGCCGACAATTCCCAGTTCGACGGAAATGCCGCATTCCGGATCGGCACATTGTCGGTGTGCCCTTCCACCTGCACATTGTGCGGGTCGTCCTTCAACAGCGTGGCCACCGCCGTCAGCGCCTCGCGCGATTCATCGGTCAGGCTCGCATCGCCGGCCCGGAACAGCACCGAGGCATTGATCTCCACGCTGACCCCCCGGCTATTCTGCGTCACCCGCACCTTGCCCTCCTTGACCAGGGGCGCCAGGGTACTGGCCAGATCCTTGGCCAGGCGCGTCATCTGCTCCTTTTCCTTCTTGATCGCCTCGTTGCGCTTGCGCGAAGCCGGATTCGGAATCGGCAAACTCTGGACTTCGGTATTGGTAGGCGGTGCCGCCCCGGCGCCGCCAAAGGCATCGCCCAGGGCGTCGGAAAACACCTTGTACTTGCCCACGTTGACCGAGGACACCGCGTACATCACCACAAAGAAAGCAAACAACAGCGTAATGAAATCCGCGTAGGAAATCAGCCAGCGCTCGTGGTTCTCGGGATCGTCGTCGAACTTGCGGCGCGCGCGGCGGTTCTGCATGTCACGGCTCCCGCATCAGGGTCGCGATCCGTTCATCGATAACGCGCGTGAAATCGCCGGTGGCGATGTCGTACATCACCGAAGCGGTCAGCTCCTGCAGGTAGACCTGGCGCGTAACGATGGTCTTGAGCTTGTTGGCAATCGGATAGAAGAACAGGTTGGCCAGGCCGACGCCATAGATGGTCGACACGAATGCCACCGCAATGCCGGAACCGAGCTTGCTCGGGTCGGTCAGGTTTTCCATCACGTGGATCAGGCCCAGCACCGCGCCCAGGATGCCGATGGTCGGCGAATAGCCGGCCGCCGATTCCCAGATCCGCACCGCCTGGCGTTCCGCCGTTTCGAAGGCGGTGATTTCCATATCGAGCATCTGGCGCATCTTGTCCGGATTGATGCCGTCCACGATCATGCGCAAGCCCTTGGCCACGAACTTGTCCTTGGCGCCCAGCATGGGACGCTCCAACGCCAGCAGCCCGTCGCGGCGGGCCAGCATGCTCCAGTTGTTGATATCGCGCGCCAACTGGGCGCGGTTGTCAGGCGGCGGCTTGAAGACCCAGCGCAGCATGGTCAGGCCGCGGCGCAGGGTCGGCAAACGGGTTTGCAGCATGACTGCGCCGAAGGTGCCGATCACCACGATGGCAAAGGCCGCAGGCTGCAGCAAGGAACTGATCTTGCCGCCTTCCAGCCCCTGGCCGACGATGATGCCGGCCAGCGCCAGCAGCACACCGGCTACGCTGGACCAGTCCATGCCTGCTCCCGCAGCGAGGCACGCAGGCGTGCCACGGCTTGTGTGTGCAATTGCGATACCCGCGACTCGGACACGCCCATCACGGCGCCGATCTCTTTCAGGTTCAGCTCTTCCTCGTAGTAAAGGCCCATCAGCATTTTCTCACGTGGGGGCAGCGCATCAATCGCATCGATCACAGCCTGGCGGAAGTCGGTGTCGAGCAGCGCGCGCAGCGGATCGGCATCTTCATCATGGGCGTAGCGGTCGAGGAAGCTGTCGTTGCCGTCCTCGTCATGAAAATCTTCGTAATACACCAGTTGGTGGCCGCCGCCCTCGGACAGCATTTCCTGGTAATCGGCCAGCGACAGCTTGAGCGATTTCGCCACTTCCGATTCGGTCGGCGGGCGGCCCAGGCGCTGCTGCAGCGTGGCCATGGCGCTTTCAATCTTGCGCATATCCTGCCGCATCGAACGCGGCATCCAGTCGGAAGAGCGCAATTCATCGAGCATGGCGCCGCGGATGCGCATCACCGCATACGTCTCGAACTGGGCGCCGTGGGTTTCCTCATATCGATTGATAGCGTCCAGCAAGCCGATCATGCCGGCCTGTACCAGGTCATCCACTTCCACGCTGGGCGGCAATTTTGCCTTCATATGGTGAGCCAGACGCTTCACCAACGGCATGTGCTCCGTCAGCAAGGAATCCTTGTCCACCTTCCCTTTGACCGTGTACATAAAGGTTCTAGTTCTTTTCAGGCTCTAAAATGGTTGCAGCTCCCCATCGCAAAACGCCCGGCCAACTGGCGGAAGGCCACAGAAGCCCCGGCCAATGGGAAGGCGTCCACCACCGCACGACCCAGGCGGGCTGCACGCTGCAGGTATTCGTCGGCCGGCACAGACCCCATGGAAACGAGGTTGACTGCCAGGTAACGGCTTGCCGCATGCGCCATATTATCGTAAACCACCCTTGCTTCGGCCTCCGAAGCGCCGGTGACCAGGATGCCGAACGGCCGGCGGCCCAGTTCATGGCTGAGCCGCTTGATCATCATATAGGCATTCTTGATCGAAGTTGCACTGTTGGACACTTGCACCACGATCTCGGAACTGGCCATCAGGGGCACCGGGAAGGCTTCGCCGTCGAATTCCCCATCCACCAGCACGATGCCGCTCTGGCTGGCCAGCACGCCGAAGGCCTTGGCCAGGCGGCGCCCTTCGTCCGGGCCGCGGCGCGACTCGCCGCGCGTCATCGACACCACGTTGAAGCCCTGCGGTGCAGCATGCAGGACCTGGTTCAGGCCGCAGCGCTGGCGTGCCACGTCGAGCAGGCTGGCGCCGTGGTCCAGTCCGAGGCGGGAGACCACGCCGTGGGCGCTGGCGCAGGCATCGACCAGCAGCACGTCGTTGCCGGCCTGCGATAACGACGCGCCCAGGTTAACCAGCATGGCGCCCTTGTCGTCCTGCGGCGTGGCCGACAGGAAGGTGATGATGCGTGGCCGGGGGCCGGCCAGCATCCGGCGCAGGCCTTCGGCCTGGTCGAAGTCGAAATTAGCCAAAGCGTACCTCGCGCAGCATCGGGTCATGGGCGGCGCCGGCCATTAGCAGCGGCAGTTCGGCGTCGCCGTATTTCGAGGCGGCCAGGCCGCCAAAGGCACGCTCTACCAGCGCCGCCGGATCGGCCAGGTGCAGGTCTTCCGGCACGCGCTGGCCGTTGGACGCATAGAACAGGCGCAGCTTGTGGCGGATCACCACGTCCAGCGCGGAGCCGATCGAGGCGGCTTCGTCCAGTTTGGTGACGATGGCGCCGGCCAGGCCGCTGCCCTGGTAGGCGCGCACCACTTCGGACAGGGTTTCCTGGGTCGAGGTGGCGTTCATGCACAGGATGCGCTGTACGTCGGTGCCGACACCCTGCAGCATAGCAACCTGCTCGGCCACCATCTGGTCGCGCTGGCTGACACCGACGGTATCGATCAGCACGGTGTGCTTGTTGCGCAACTCATTCAGGGCGATGCGCAGGTCTGCTTCGTCTTTCACCGAATGCACCATCACGCCCAGGATCTTGCCGTAGATGCGCAGTTGCTCGTGGGCGCCGATACGGTAGGCGTCGGTGGTGATCAGGGCCAGCTTTTCCGGACCGTGGCGCATCACGCAGCGCGCCGCCAGCTTGGCGGTGGTGGTGGTCTTGCCGACGCCGGTCGGGCCGACCAGGGCAAATACGCCGCCCTTTTCCAGCAGCGCATCTTCATTGTTCATGGCGTTGATGTTACGGGCCAGGACGGTGCGCATCCATTGCAGGGCCTCGGCGCTGTCGCGGGTGCTGGGCAGCTTGTCGGTCATGTAGCGCGCCAGGCTGGCGGAGAAGCCGGCGGCCAGCAGTTCGCGCAGCACCACGGTCTTGTGCGGTTCGCGTTGCTGGGTGTTGGCGAAAGCCAGTTCGTTGAGCTGGGTCTCCATCATGCCGCGCATGGCGCGCAGTTCGCTCATCATGCTGGTCATTTCGGCAGCAGCCGTGGCTTTGGCGCTGGCGACGGCTTCGGCGACCAGGGACGAAATGCGGTCCATGTCGACTGCCGGTGCGGCCGGGGCCGGAACGATCGGGACCGCAGCGATCGGGCGGGCCGCTGCGCGCGGGGCCGCCGGCGCCGGGCGGGCGCTGGCACGTACCACCGGCGCGGCCGGCTGGGACACCAGGGCCGGCGCGTAATCTGCAGCCGGCGCGGCTGGCGCCAGGTCCAGCTGCGGCGCCGGCGCGGACATCGGGGAATCCGGGGAGTGCGGGGCCAGGGCAGCGGCATCGTCGCCGGCCAAGGCCAGGATTTCCACCGCGCCGTCAACGGCGCGATTGGAAAGGATCACCGCATCCGGGCCGAGCGTTTCGCGTACCTTGCGCAGCGCTTCACGGGATGTTGGGGCGGTAAATTTTTTGACGTTCATTTGCTGCTACTCCGACAGATTCGCACATGGTCAAATTATTGACGATGCATCGAGGTAACAATCGGTGGAATAGCTTGGGAAATGCAGCCCAATTCAAAACCGGTAACCAGGGCCTGGCCCTGGCTTACCGGCTTACTGCGCGCCCACCAGAGCGGTGACCCGAATAGTCTTCGTCTCCGGAATCTCCGAATGCGACAGCACCTTCAACTGCGGCAGCGCGCGGCGCAGGAACTTGGACAGCAGCGGACGCAAGACCCCCGGCACCAGGAGCACCGGCGTCACACCCAGCGCCTCCTGTTGCTGCGTCGCTGTCGCAGCCTGCTGCGCAATGGTATCGGCCAGCCCCGGCTCGATGCCTGCCGCATCGCCGCCGCCGCTGGTCATGGCCTGCATCAGCAAGCGTTCCAGGCGGTTATCCAGCGTCATGACCGACAATTCGCCGCCAGCCGGGAACAACTGCTGCACGATCGCCCGGCCCAGTGCCACGCGCACCTGCGCCGTGAGATCATTCGGATCCTGGGTATGCGGAGTGAATTCGGCCAGCGTCTCAATAATGGTGCGCATATCGCGGATGTGCACGCCTTCCGCCAACAGGTTCTGCAGCACCTTCTGCAAGGTCGACAGCGAGAGCATCTTCGGCACCAGGTCTTCCACCAGTTTCGGCGCATCCTTGCCCAGGTGATCCAGCAGCGACTGCACTTCCGCGCGGCCAAGCAGTTCCGAGGCATGCGACGTAATCAGGTGGTTCAAGTGCGTCGCCACCACTGTGCCGGCATCGACCACGGTGTAACCCATGCCGGTCGCCTGGTCGCGCAGCGAAGCGTCGATCCAGATGGCAGGCAGGCCAAAGGCCGGATCGGTGGTGACCATGCCAGGCAGCGTACCGCTTGCCATGCCCGGATTGATCGCCAGGTACTGGCCGTTGAAGGCCTCGCCGGTGCCGACTTCCACGCCTTTCAAGGTGATGCGGTAGGCGGAAGGCTTCAGTTCCAGGTTGTCGCGGATATGCACCGGCGGCGCCAGGAAGCCGACCTCCTGGGCAAACTTCTTGCGGATGCCCTTGATCCGTTTCAGCAGTTCGCCGCCCTGGGTCTTGTCGACCAGCGGGATCAGGCGATAGCCCACTTCCAGGCCGAGGGTATCGACCGCCAGCACGTCCTGCCAGGTCGCCTCTTCCTGCTCGGTTGCCGCCTGCGCACCGCCCGCCGCACCGGCAGCGGCGCCGCCACCTGCTCCGCCGGCTTCCTGGGCCGCCACCGTTTCCCCCTTTTCCCTGGCCTTCTTCTGCAGCATGTAGCCGGAGCCGATCAGGGTCGCCGCCAGCAGGATGAACACCAGGTTCGGCATGCCTGGAATCAGGCCCAGGCCGCCGATGATGGCGCCGGTGATGAACAGCACTTGCGGCTTGCCGAACAGCTGGCTGATCAGCTGGGTTCCGATGTCGGTCTCGGAGGCCACGCGCGACACCACGATACCGGCTGCAATCGAGATGATCAGCGAAGGGATCTGCGCCACCAGGCCGTCACCGATCGCCAGCAGCACATAGTTTTTCAACGCATCGGCAAAGCCCATATCGTGCTGGATCATGCCCACCAGCAGGCCGCCCACCACGTTGATGACGGTTACCAGGATGCCGGCCACGGCGTCGCCGCGCACGTATTTCGATGCACCATCCATGGCGCCGTAAAATTCGGCCTCCTGCGACACCTCGTTGCGGCGCCGCTTCGCCTCAGGCTCGCCGATCAGGCCAGCATTCAGGTCGGCGTCAATCGCCATCTGCTTGCCAGGCATTGCATCGAGAGCGAATCGCGCGCCCACTTCAGCGATACGGCCAGCGCCCTTGGTCACCACCACGAAGTTGATGATGGTCAGGATCACGAACACCACGATACCGACGGTGTAATTGCCGCCGATCAGGAAGTGGCCGAAGGCCTCGATCACCTTGCCTGCCGCATCCGGGCCGGTGTGGCCTTCGGTCAGCACAACACGGGTCGATGCCACGTTCAACGAAAGGCGCAGCATGGTCGATACCAGCAGCACGGTCGGGAACGCCATGAAGTCGAGCGGCTTGACCGTGTACAGGCTGGTCAGCAGCACGATGATCGACAGGGCGATATTGAAGCTGAAGAACAGGTCGAGCACGAATGCCGGCAACGGCAGGATCATCATTGCCAGCAGCATGATGATCAGGATTGGCGCAGCCAAGGCTTGGCCGTTACCGGCAATGCCTTTCAGCCACGGCGGCATGTTCAGGGCGTTCATTCTCGCTTACTCCGTTGGTTATTGCTTTATTGCTTTACTGCGTCTGGTGCAGTGGGTCCATATCATCCGGCACATCGAGCTTGGCCGGACGATCCGGGTAACGCAAGCCTGGACGATAAGCCTTGATCTGGTACACATACGCCAATACTTCCGCCACGGCGGCGTACAGGCGCGGCGGGATCTCATCGCCGATTTCGGTATGCTTGTGCAGCGCACGCGCCAGCGGCGGCGCTTCCAGGATGGCGACGCGATGCTCTTTCGCCAATTCGCGGATCTTGGCCGCCACTTCGTCGGTGCCCTTGGCCACCACGCGCGGCGCGCCCTGCCCGCCCTCGGCGTATTTCAGCGCCACCGCATAGTGGGTCGGGTTGGTCACCACGACGTCGGCTGTCGGCACTTCCTGCATCATGCGTTTCTTCGCCATGTCGCGCTGCAGCTGGCGGATTTTGCCCTTGATTTGCGGGTTGCCGTCCGACTCCTTGGATTCCTGGATCAGTTCCTGGCGGGTCATTTTCAGCTTGTTCGCGTAATGCCATATCTGGTACGGCGCATCGATCAAGGCGATGAAACCCAGTGCGCCAACGATTACGATGAAGCTGAAGCCCAGCATATTCATCACGTGCGTGCTGCCGGTATGCAGCGGTTCGACCATCAGGCCGATCGCCTCCTGCTGCTGGCGCGAGATGACCATATAGGCCACCACGCCCACCACGATGGACTTGATGATGGCCTTGATCAGTTCCACCAGCGAGTTGGTGGAGAACATATTGCCGATGCCCGTGATGGGATTCAGCTTCATGAAATTCGGTGTAAAGGCCTTGGCCGAAAACAGCCAGCCGCCGACCAGCAGCGGCGATGCCAGGGCCACCACCATCACGGCGACGGCGATCGGCAGGCAGGCCAGCATCACCTGCACCACATCGACCAGGATGCGGGTAGTCAGGACATCGGGATTGAAGACCTGCTCGCGCGTCAGCGACAGCCCCGAGGTGAGGCTGCGGCTCAATTCGCGCACCAGGCCGGAACCGGTCATCCACAGGCCGGCGCCCGCTGCCATGAGAACAGTAAAGGTCGCGACTTCGCGCGACCTGGGCACGTCCCCTTCTTCACGCGCCTGCTCGAGGCGCCTCTGTGACGCGGGTTCTGTTTTCTCGGCTTCGCTGTCTTCAGCCATTGACCGCTCCTGTTATCGACCGTGCCATTATCGCTGCGGCCGGGCAAGAGCTATCGCTGGAAAAGGGAGGTAAATCGGGCTTTACTCGGCGGGGGCCGCCTCCGGAGCCTGCACCGGCGTAGCTTTCGGACGGCCCAATTGCCAGACTTGCTGGTCGATGGCGCCGAAGATGGACTTGCCGTCGGCGTCCAGCATGTCGATCTTGATGGTATCGCCGAAGGACATGAAGGGAGTTGTCGGTTTGCCATCGGCGATCATCTCCAGGCAGCGCTTTTCGGCGATGCAGGAATAGCCCTTTTTCGCATCCTTGTTGGAGACGGTGCCGGAGCCGACGATGGTCCCGGCGCGGGCATTGCGGGTTTTTACCAGGTGCGAGATCAACTGCGCGAAGTTGAAGACCATGTCCACGCCGGCATTGGGCTGGCCTACCAGCTTGCCATTCCAGGTCGAGCGCAGCGGCAGGTGGACCTTGGCATCCTTCCAGGCATCGCCCAGTTCGTCCGGCGTAACGGCCACCGGCGAGAAGCTGCTGGCCGGCTTGGACTGGAAAAAGCCGAAGCCTTTGGCCAGTTCCTCGGGGATCAGGTTGCGCAGGGATACGTCGTTGACCAGCATCAGCAGGCGAATCTGCTGGAAGGCCAGGTCGGGCGTGGCGCCCATTGGCACATCGTCGGTAATCACGGCGATTTCCGATTCGAAATCGATGCCCCATTCCTCGTGTTTCAGCGCGATGTCGTCGCAAGGACCGATGAAATCATCGCTGCCACCCTGGTACATCAACGGGTCTTCCCAGAACGACGCCGGCATTTCCGCGTTGCGTGCCTTGCGTACCAGTTCAACGTGATTGACGTAGGTGGAGCCGTCGGCCCATTGATAGGCGCGTGGCAGCGGCGCCATGCAATGCTTCGGTTCGAAGTCGAAGCTGCGGCGGGCCTTGCCCTCGTTGAGTTGGCGGTACAAGTCGTCGAGCTGGGCCGAGATGAAACTCCAGTCATCCAGCGCGCGCTGCAAATTGCGGGCAATGCCATCGGCGACCACGGCGGTCTTCAGGTCGCGGGAAACGACGAGCAACTGGCCGTCGCGGGTGCCGTCTTTGAGGGTGGCTAGTTTCATTTTAGGAATGCTATCGAATCGGTAGAGATAATCAATTTTACCTCTTAGATGCGAATCATTACCATTTGACTCAACCGGAAAGGATTTCGATCATGGCAACCGCAGCGAAGAAAATGAGCCAAGTCACTGCCCATATGGGTATCGCCTTCGGCCTGATGTACGTCCTGACCGGCTCGTTGGCATTCGGCGGCCTGGCTGCGCTGCTCGAGCCGGTGATCAATGTCGTGCTGCTGCCCTTCCATGAACGGGCCTGGCATGCCTTGCGCACGCGCCATAGCGGACGCCGGTTGGCGCTTGTCGCGGCAGAAAAGGTGTCGCAAACGCTGCTGCACGCCCTGGTTGCCTTCGCCACGCTGTACGCCGCCACCGGCTCATTCGCCTTCGGCGGGCTGGCAGCCGTATTGGAGCCGATCATCAATGTGATCGCCCTGCCCTTCCACGACCGCCTGTTTGACCGCCATGTGCTCCGGACCGTTTCAATGGCAGCGTAATCATCGGTGCCGCGCCAATTCAAGCAGGCGATAGTTCAGGTGGCAGCTTCCCGGCCTCGATAACCATATGAATCCAGTCAAGCAACTGGTCTGGTGTGGCATTCTCCAACGCTCGCGTTCCAGCCTCCGATAACGACATTCCAGCATGCTTGAGCAGTAGCGCCAAAGTGTTTCGCCGCTCAGCTAAAAGGGCTTTCGTCGCTCCTTCTCGCAACCCCTCTTGCTGTCCCTCTTGCCGTCCTTCTTGCCGTCCTTCTTGCCGTCCTTCCTGACGCCCCATCTCTAATCCCTCGCGCCGTCCACGGAGCAGGGTTCGGTACTCAAGTACCTCGGTATAGTTGCGAAAATCATGTTCAAACATCATGGCAATTTTCTCCATCGTTAACTCCTGTACCAGCGTCGCATCAGGAAACTGATCTTGGAGTCGCATCTGTAGCCAAGCGGTTAGCGTCCTCGACAGCACAGCATTATTTTGACGCTTAAGCCAGGCCGACAATTTCCGTATCAGCGCTGGTATATCTGTGCGCTCATCGTCTGCCTGGTTTAGCTCCAGCAAGGCGCCGATTACGCCTGGTCCGATGCTTCGACTAACCAGCACATAATTTAGTTCCGGTTGCAGATGTTCAAGCCCCGGAGGGGACAGCGGGCGCAATGCCCCGAGGCAAGGACGATACGGCCAGGCGTCACGTCCACTATAGACAACAATCGGCAGCAACAACGGCTCCCGACCGTGCGTTGCCCTGCGCTGTTTGGTGAGGTCTTCGGACAACAGCGCCGCATACCCTTGCATGCGTGTTGCCATCCAGCGGTCCGGGGCCGATTGGAATTCAACAAGCATGTAAATGCAGGGGCGACGATCCCGATGGAGGCACCACACCACGTCGTCATGGCGGTGGGTGCCGTTGGGGGACACATAGCTGGCGTTGATGCGCGCAAAATCGCCCGGGCGAGTCCTGGCCGTCCATCGCTGTGGCACGGCAGTGCGCAACAGCTCCCGTGCCAGTTCGGGAAACGAGAACAATTGTTTAAAGGCGGTATCGCTGGGAAAAGCCATGCACCCAGTCTAAATGTCCGCAGTCTGAGGCAACTTGGCTGTACGCAAGGCTCGGCGATAAATCAGCCAGGCCGGTGTGCGACATCTAACTGACATCGTTCGTCAAGTGACTTAGCCTCCACAAATCAATCAACGGCCCGGAGATGAACCATGCTTGCCGATATAGATGCGATTGCCATGATTGCGGTAAAGGACCTGGCGGCCGCTGCGAAATTTTATGGCGAAGTGCTCGGGCTGGAAAAGCTCGGCAGCCCGGAGCAGGAAGTCCTGATTTTCCGTAGTGGGGCAAGCAAGATCAACGTCTATCGCTCGGCATTCGCCGGCACCAACAAGGCCACTTGCGTCATGTGGAATACAGGCGGTGAATTGGAAGCGGTTGCGGCGCGCCTGAAGGCGCAAGGCGTGCAGTTCGAGCATTACGACACGCCGGGCCTGACACGCGAGGGCGACATCCACGTCGGCGGCCAGATGAAGGTAGCGTGGTTCAAGGACGTCGACGGCAATATTCTCAGCATCGTGAGCGGCTAGGAGGCCAATATGAAAGCACTCAGCTTGATCGCAGGCGCCCTGCTTTCGGCCCAGGCAATCGCCGGGCCGGACATCGACAAGGAGTTTACTGCAATGGATGCGGACCGGGACGGGAAGGTATCCGCAGCCGAGCATGCCGCCGGGGCGAAGCTGATGTTCGCCAAGATGGACGCCAATCATGACGGCAAAGTGAGCGCTGCAGAAATGACGGCGGCGCACCAGGCCGTCACGGGCCAGGCGGCCAAGAAGACGGACATGTCGGCAGCCGACAAAATCAAGGCCGTCGATTCCGACGGCGATGGCGTGCTCACTGCCGAGGAGCACGCCAAGGCATCGACATCGATGTTCACGAAAATGGAAGCCAACAAGGATGGCTTCCTCAGCAAGGAAGAGATGACCGCAGGGCATGCGGCCATGATGAAGAAGCAGTGATTAGGTCGGCGCCAGCAGCGCGAGCTGTTCGGGAGTGAGGTAGCACCACTCGCCTTCCTGCAGGCCGAGCGAGTCAAGCTGCAGTTGGCCGATGGCGGACCGATGCAGTGCCGAGCAATGATTGCCGGCGGCGGCCAGCATGCGTTTGACCTGGTGGTATTTGCCCTGCTCGAGCACGATCTCGAGCTGGTTCTCGCCGCGCTTGATGCAGGTAACAGCCGCCAGCGGAGCAGGCTCATCGTGCAACTGGACGCCAGCCAGCATCTGCGCAACCAGCTCGCCGGTCACCGGTTCAGCCGTCGTGGCCAGGTAGACCTTCGGCACGTGGCGCTTTGGCGAAGACTGGGCATGGATGAATGGCCCATCGTCGGACATCAGCAGCATGCCGGTGGTGTCATGATCGAGACGGCCGACCGGCTGGACTTCGCGCCAGGTGAATTGCTCAGGGAGCAAGGTCAGCACGCCAGGGTGATGGCTGGGCTTGCGGGAGCATTCGTAGTCGGATGGCTTGTACAGTGCAATATAGAGGTGTTCGCGATAGACCCACTCTTCGCCAAACACTTCCAGCACCAGGCCGTCGGTTTCGATCGTCGCTTTATAGTTGTCCTGCACTGCGCCGCCGATGGAAACGTCACCGTCTTCGATCAGGGCGCGGCAGTATTTACGGGTGCCGAAGCCTTGCGACTGCAGGATTCGGTCCAGGGATAATTTACTCATGGGGCGGGATTTTACCGGATTTACGTTACCGCAAGCTTCCCTATTGATGCAGATCAAAGGGCGTGACAGTCGAGTTGGTACACTTAAATAGCATTAGGAATCCGCTGACTGGGCTATAGGAATTTCTTTGGGAGATCTCAGCAATGAAGCTCTATATCAACCGTAAATCGTTGGCACAGGCCCATGCCGCTTCGTTGGAAACCAAGTTGGCAGTGGCGCGCTGGAGTGGCCAGGCAGGGGCAATGCCGCAAGCGTTGTGGCGGCGTCAACAGGGAACCGAGTTGCTGGAATGGCTGGTGCATGGTGGCTTTTCGAGCGAGGACCAGAATCCAGAAACGAAAACAGCGGCCAAGGGCCGCCGTTCTCTTGCCTCCCAAAGAGACAGTGACGAGGAATGTGAATTCACTCAAGTCCGCATCCGTAATGCGGCTGCGTAGTCTGCCTCAAGTATTGATTGCTAATCGCCCTCCCCTTGAATCGAACTACACCGTCAATATAGTCCACGTCGGGGAAATGGCAAGGCAAAATCTAGGCAAAAATGCCAAGGTTAACTGCTGAGCCACTTCCGCGCACGGTCTAGTGCAGGCTCGGCTTGGCGGCATCGGCAGCAGCCTTGATCGCACCATAACCGACTGCCGCGCCAAACTTCTTCAGCACGCGCTCCGGCAGGTTTTCATGCTGGGTGTAGTCGACGATATCCTCGGCTTTCACCACCTCGCGCGCCACGCTGTCGACACTGCCCAGGTCGTCGGCCAGGCCCATCTCGATGGCGCGTGCCCCCGTCCAGTACAGGCCGGAGAACATGTCGGGCGTTTCCCTCAGGCGCTTGCCGCGGCCGGTCCGCACCACGTCGATGAATTGCCCGTGGATTTCCTTCAGCATGGTCTGGGCATGCTGCTTCTGCTTGTCGGATTGCGGGCTGAACGGGTCCATGAAGCCCTTGTTCTCGCCGGCGGTCAGCAAGCGCCGCTCGACGCCCAGCTTTTCCATGGTGCCGGTAAAACCGAAGCCATCCATCAGCACACCGATCGAGCCAATGATGCTGGCCTTGTTGACGTAGATGCGGTCGGCGGCCGACGCGATGTAATAGCCACCCGACGCGCAGATTTCATCGACCACGACGTACAGCGGTTTTTGCGGGTAGCCAAGGCGCAGCCGGCGGATCTCGTCCACGATCATGCCCGCCTGGACGGCACTGCCGCCGGGGCTGTTGATGTGCAGGACGATGGCCACCGAGCCCGTGTCCGAGAAGGCCTTGTTCAATGCCGGGATCACCACATCCGCCGCGCCGCTGCCTTCGGCCTCGATGCTGCCCTCGATTTCGATCAGGGCCGTGTGGCGGCCCAGTGCTTCGGCATCGCCGCCCATCAGGTTGACCCCAAAGTAGCTGGCCAGGGCGAAGAAAATGATGGCCAGGGTCGATACCTTGAAGAAGATGCTCCAGCGGCGATTGGCACGCTGTTCCTTCAACGTGGCGAACACCAGCTTTTCAAGGACTTCACGTTCCCACTTGATCGGTGGATTCTCGGCCGGTGCGGCCGGCTGGCTGGTATTGTTTTCGTTGTTATCACTCATGGTCGTGGGCGCACATAGTCGTCGGGCTGCCAATAAATGTTTTCATCGCGCTCAGTCACGGCAATCGGGCGCAGGCGGCCGCCGCGGCAGGGACCGCCGGCACATTGGCCATTCTCAGGCATATAAATGGCGCCGTGGGTGGAACACATAATATAGAGGCCGCTCGATTCGAAGAACTCGCCCTCGGCCCAATCCAGCTCGATCGGGACATGGGCGCAGCGGTTCAGGTAGCCATACACCTTGCCGCCATAGCGCAGCACGAAGCCGGTCGTGTCTTCACCGCCGGCGCGCAACGGGAAACGGATACCCTTGCCGCCCTCCAGCAGCGCCTCGGCGGCGCAAACCAGGATTTCAGCATCCATCACGCATACTCATTCAGCCACTGGTGCAACTGCGGCACCGTACGCGCGGAATATACCGGGTTGCACGCGGCCAGTTGATCGAGGGGGTGGGCACCGTATTCGACGGCAATGCCGGACGAACCCGCATTTTGCGCCATCATCAGGTCATGCGTGGTGTCGCCGATCATGACGGTGCGGCGCAGGTCCTGGCCCAGCTCGCGGGTCAGTTCCTGCAGCATGGCCGGGTGCGGCTTGGAGAAGGTTTCGTCGGCGCAGCGCGTGGCATCAAAAGTCGACAGCAGGCCGGCCGCGTTCAGCGCCCGATTCAGGCCGACGCGGCTCTTGCCGGTCGCAACCGCCAGGAAGAAGCCTTGCTGCGACAAATCATGCAGCATCTCCGGCACGCCCTCAAACAGCGTCAATTCATGGTCTTTTGCCAGGTAATGGTAGCGATAGCGCTCGATCATGCGCGGATACACCTTGGGGTCAAGACCCGGCATGGCCACTTGCATGGCTTCCCCCAGGCCCAGGCCGATGACGTGGGCGGCCTGTTCCCGGCTGGGGATCGGCAGGGCCAGGTCCTTGGCGGCAGCCTGGATGCATTTCACGATGGTGGCGGTGCTATCCATGAGCGTGCCATCCCAATCGAAGACGATCAGGTCAAATTGCTTGCGCGGCATTATTTTTTTCTCAATTCAATGGTTTCCCCAAGCTTACCAAGAATCGCTGGCATTCGGCGGCCAAAGGCGCATTCAAGGTCATCGGCTTGCCCGTTTCCGGGTGGGTAAACGTAATCTGGTGGGCATGCAGGAACATGCGCTTCAGCGCGCCGCGGCTTTCGTTGGCTTTCTGCAGCGCCTTGTTCAAGGCGAAATCGCCGTATTTATCGTCACCTGCGATGGGGAAGCCGGACGATTGCAGGTGAACCCGAATCTGGTGGGTGCGGCCGGTTTTCAGCTCGGCTTCCAGCAGCGCAAAACCGTCGAACTTCTGCAGCAGGCTGAACACGGTGTGCGAGGCCTGGCCATCGGCCTGCACGCGCACCCGCCGTTCGCCGTCCGGCAGCGTGAATTTATGCAATGCCAACTTGACGTGCTGGCGCTTGTTTTTCCAGTCGCCCACGGCCAGGGCCAGGTAGCGCTTGTCGGTCAGGCCGTCGCGCATCTGGTCGTGCAGGTTGGTCAAGGCGGTGCGTTTCTTGGCAATCAACAGCAGGCCGGAGGTTTCACGGTCCAGTCGGTGCACCAGTTCCAGGAACTTGGCGTCCGGGCGGGCAGCGCGCAACTGCTCGATCACCCCAAACGAGACGCCGGAACCGCCATGCACGGCCACGCCACAGGGTTTGTTAATCACCAGCAGGTTGGCGTCTTCGAAAATGACCTCGAATTCGGCCGCCGGCACAGTGACCTCTTGCTTTTCAGCAATACGAATCGGCGGAATACGCACCAGGTCGCCGGCATTCAGGCGGTACAACTGGTCGATACGGCCCTTGTTGACCCGTACTTCGCCCGAGCGCAGGATACGATAGACGTGGCTCTTCGGCACACCTTTGCAAACACGCAACAGGTAGTTATCGATGCGCTGACCGGCCTCTTCCTCAGTGATTGTGACGAATTGTGCTTGCGGCAGGACCTGTTGGGGGGCGGCGGAATCGGCCTGTTGCGGCTTGTTTTGGCCCGGCTTCCCAGAATTTCTCTCTAAGTCCTTCATTTTGAATATATAATCGTTTTGCCGCAGTTTTTAAATTGCTGCATGTGTAAAGAATTAAACGTACATTTTACACAGGGGCGTATCCACTGGCCCCGCCAAACGCACTACGGTGGTAAAAAAGAATTGTATACGCACATTCGTGCGCCGATCAGGGTCGCAACCACTGTTGCCATCGGCTCGAGCGCTCGTGTGCTGAATTAGACTGGCTGGATTGTTAGGATAAGTCCGGCGAGCAAGCACTACAGTCGTTGCTCGCTGGTTGATGAAGTGGATAACGCTTGCCGTTTCGCTAAGGCACCATACAAGATGCCCTGGCCCGACGATGTGCGCACGCCTGCATTCTCCCGCCACCCGGCAACGCTCGGGCCGTTGGATGATGTTGCACGCTGTGCGCAAACTCGGCATGACGATCGGCTTCATGCGCCCAATGCGGCGGCAGCGCTTAGCGCAGCTGCGCCGCATGACGTGGCATTTCCCCCTACAGCCTCCTTAATTCACGCGTATATCCTTGTACTTCGCCGTCTCCCCGGAGGCGGCTTTGACATGGCCCAAGGGTCGCGGAGTTAATAAAAATGAAACGCATGTTGTTTAATGCTACGCAGCAAGAGGAGTTGCGCGTAGCAATTGTCGACGGTCAAAAATTGATCGATATCGACATCGAGACCGCCGGACGAGAGCAGCGCAAGTCCAATATCTACAAAGGCGTCATCACCCGTATCGAACCCTCCCTCGAAGCTTGCTTCGTCAGCTACGGCGAAGACCGCCACGGCTTCCTCCCCTTTAAAGAAGTTGCCCGTTCCTATTTCCGCGAAGGCGTCGACGTGCGCAATGCCTCCGTCAAGGAAGCGCTGCGCGAAGGCCAGGAAATCATGGTGCAGGTGGAGAAGGAAGAACGCGGCAATAAAGGCGCGGCACTGACCTCCTTTATTTCGCTGGCTGGCCGTTACCTGGTGCTGATGCCGAACAATCCGCGCGGTGGCGGTGTATCGCGCCGTGTGGAAGGCGAAGAGCGCCAGGAACTGCGCGAAACCATGGACAAGCTGGACCTGCCGCAAGGCATGTCGGTGATCGCGCGTACCGCCGGCATCGGCCGTACCGTGGAAGAGCTGCAGTGGGACTTGAACTACCTGATGCAACTGTGGCGTGCGATCGAAGGCGCCTCCAAGGCAGCTAATGGCGCGTTCCTGATCTACCAGGAATCGTCCCTGGTGATCCGCGCCATTCGCGACTACTTCCAGCCGGATATCGGCGAGATCCTGATCGACACCGACGAGATCTACGAACAGGCGCACCAGTTCATGTCGCACGTGATGCCGGACATGGTGCACCGCGTGAAGCGCTACAGCGACGACGTGCCGCTGTTCTCGCGCTTCCAGATCGAACACCAGATCGAAACCGCCTACTCGCGCACCGTGCCGCTGCCATCCGGCGGCGCCATCGTGATCGACCATACCGAAGCGCTGGTCTCGATCGACGTCAACTCGGCCCGCGCCACCCGCGGTTCGGACATCGAAACCACCGCCTTCCACACCAACTGCGAAGCCGCCGACGAAGTGGCCCGCCAGCTGCGCCTGCGCGACCTGGGCGGCCTGATCGTCATCGACTTCATCGACATGGAAGTGTCGAAGAACCAGCGCGAAGTCGAACAGCGCCTGAAAGACGCCCTGCACCACGACCGTGCGCGCGTCCAGATGGGCAAGATTTCCCGCTTCGGCCTGATGGAACTGTCGCGCCAGCGCCTGCGCCCTTCCCTGTCGGAAGGCTCGCACGTGACCTGCCCGCGCTGCTCCGGCACCGGCCACATCCGCGATACCGAATCGTCCGCCCTGCAGGTGCTGCGCATCATCCAGGAAGAGGCGATGAAGGAAAATTCCGCCGCCATCCACGTGCAGGTGCCAGTTGACGTGGCTGCCTTCCTGCTCAACGAGAAGCGCGGCGAAGTGCTGAAGATCGAGACCCGTCACCGCATTACCGTGATCCTGATCCCGAACAAGCACCTGGAAACCCCGCACTACAAGCTGGAACGCATCAAGCACGACGACCCACGCCTGGAAGACCACGCCGCTTCCTACACCATGGCAGAAGCTGCCGAGACCGACATGTCGTTCTCCAAGCGCCACAAGGAAGAAGCCAAGCCGCGCCAGGAAGCCGTCGTCAAGACCATTACCCCAGAGCAACCAGCTCCGGTGGTGGAACATAAGCCGGAAGCTGCCAAGCCAGCCGCTGCCGCGCCACGCGCAGCAGCAGTAGCGGCGCCAGCGGAAAAAGGCTTCTTCGCCAAGCTGATCTCCTTCTTCAGCGGTGGCGACAAGGAACAACCGGTGCAGCCGAAAGCTCCTGTCATCGTCACCAAGGCGCCAGCCAACGCTGAACGCGGCGACCGCAAGGATCGCGGCCAGCGCGGCCGGAACCGTGGCGGCAAAGGCGGCCGTGGCGAGCGTGAAGACCGCGAACCAGGTGCCCGTCCAGGCGCCGAGGAAGCCAAGCCGGCAGCGGAGGCGCGCAAGCCACGCGAACAGCGTGAACCGCGTGAGCCACGCCAGCCGCGTGAAGCACGCGAGCCGCGCGAAGCTGCTGAAGCAGTCCAGGCGCAAGGCCAGCGCACCGAGCGTGAACCGCGCGAGCAGCGTGAGCCACGCGAACCGCGCCAGCCACGCCAGCCGCGTGAGCCACGCGCCGAGAAGCCGGTTGCAGCAGAAGCCAAGGCCGAGGAATTGGCCCTGGCAGCGGCCGGCGTCGGTCCGGTGGGTACCGGCACCGGCGCGCCTGAAACGCCTGTGCTGGTGAAAGCGGTCGGCAACACCGGTCCAGAGAGTGAAGAGCAGGACGGCGCGGAAGGTGGCGACGAGCCACGCCGCCGCCGCCGCCGCGGTGGTCGCAACCGTAATCGTCGTGAACGCGATGGCGCTGAGGGCGCGGAAGGTGCGGAAGGCGCCGAGGGCGCAACCGAAGCAACGTTCACGGTTGCCCCAGCCGAAGGCGAAGTTGCCCCGGCCGCCGGCGACGCGGTGCCTGCCGTCCCGACAGTAGCCGCGGCTCCTGCCGCTGTTGCCGTTGAACCGGCATCCGCCGAGGCTGCCGGCACTCCGGTTGCCGAAGATGCTGCGGCGCACACTGTCGCTACTGCTGCTGTCGAGGCGCCTGCGGTTGCCGAGCCAGTCGCAGCCACCCCAGCCGCAGCCCCGGCCGCCCCGGCGCCAGCCGCAGCCGCCCCGGTTGCTCCGGCTCCAGTGGCGCCAGCCGCTGTGGAGCTGCCGGTCGCCGCGCCAGCAGCCGACGCGCCAATCGCCGCTGAGCCGGTTGCTGCTGAGCCGGTTGCTGCTGAGCCGGTCGACACCGCCCCGGCGTCGCCACAAGGCGTGCTGCCGTTCGCTGAAGCCACTCCAGTTGCCGTCGAGCCGGCAACGGCGGAAGAAGTTGCCGCCGAGGTGATCGAGCCTGCCGCTGCCGCCCCGGTAGCAGCGCCAGCACCGGCCGCTCCGGTTGTGGCCGCTGCGGCACCAGCCCCGGTGGCACCAGCGCCCGCACCGGCCGCTGCGCCAGCGCCGGCCGCCGCCAAGGTTGACGTCGACACCATGCTGGCCGCCGCCGGCCTGTCGATGGCGGTGACCGACCCGGCCAAGGTGCGCGCTGCACAGGAAGCTGCTGCCGCTGCCGCCACCGCCCAGCCGATCCGCGTGCCACGCGAGCGCAAGCCGCAGCCGCCGGTCGCCAGCGAGCCGCTGGTGCAGGTTGAAACCAAGGCGAATGGCTGACCAGTCGATCGCTGACGAAAAAGGGAAGCCGAGTGCTTCCCTTTTTTATGTCCCATTGCGGGAAGCCGTCCTGTACTGGCTCAAGCTAGGCTTCATCAGCTTCGGCGGCCCGGCCGGCCAGATCGCCATGATGCACGCCGAGCTGGTTGAGCGCCGGCGCTGGATTTCCGAACACCGCTTCCTGCACGCCCTGAATTACTGCATGCTGCTGCCCGGCCCCGAGGCCACGCAGCTTGCCGTCTACATCGGCTGGCTGATGCACCGCACCCTGGGCGGCATCCTGGCCGGCGTATTGTTTGTCCTCCCATCGCTGCTGCTGCTGATCGGCCTGTCCTGGGCCTATTTGGCGTATGGCAGCCTGCCCGCCGTCGCCGGCATCCTGTACGGCATGAAGCCCGCCGTCGTCGCCATTGTGCTGGCCGCCGCCTGGCGCATCGGCCAGCGCACCCTGCGCAATCGCCCACTGATGGCGATCGCGCTGCTGGCCTTCATCGCCATCAGTTTCATCAAACTGCCCTTCCCCGCCATCGTCGCCACAGCTGCCCTGCTGGGCTGGGCCGGCGGTCGCCTGCGCCCGGACCTGTTTACATTGAGCGCCGCCGCGCATGGCCCGGCAGCGTTGCAAGGCGCACACGGCCCGGCCCTGATCGACGACGACACGCCGCCCCCGCCGCACGCGCGCTTCACTTGGGCCGGGCTGGCGCGCGTTGCCGCCGCCGGCATTCTGCTGATGGCAGGCGCCTGGCTGCTGCTGGCCTGGTGTTGCGGCATCGACCAGCCGCTGGCGCAAATGGGCTGGTTCTTTACCAAGGCCGCCATGATGACGTTTGGCGGAGCCTACGCCGTCCTGCCCTACGTCTACCAGGGTGGGGTCGAGCATTTTCACTGGCTGACCGCGGCCCAGATGGTGGACGGCCTGGCGCTGGGCGAAACCACGCCCGGCCCGCTCATCATGGTGGTCGCCTTCGTCGGCTTCGTCGGCGCCTGGACGCACGAAGCCATCGCCGGCAACCCGGCGCTGGCTGGCGTCGCCGGTGCCGCGGTCGCGGCCTGGTTTACCTTCGTGCCTTCCTTCATCTTCATCCTGGCAGGCGGCCCCCTGGTCGAATCGACACGCGGCAATATCCGCATGACTGCCCCGCTGACCGCGATTTCCGCCGCCGTGGTCGGGGTCATTGCCAGCCTGGCACTATTTTTCGGCATGCACGTGTTCCATCCAGCCGGACGCTGGGAATGGCCGGCCGTGGCCATCGCCGCCGTCGCCGCCGTCGCCTTAATGCAGTACAAGCAAGGAACCATCCGCGTATTACTGGCCTGTGCAATTGCTGGCATCGTGCTATCGTACCGGGTGTAACCGACCACCCAGCATGACCGAAAAAATCATCCTCCTGAATGATGGCCGCAGCCAGGCGCCGGCCATCCCGGCAATACTAGAGGCGCCGACTGGCAGCCTTCTGGACCGTTTCGCCCGTCCACTGCACGACCTGCGTATTTCCATCACCGACCGCTGCAACTTCCGCTGCGTCTACTGCATGCCGAAGGAAGTGTTCGACAAGGACTACCAGTACCTGCCGCACAATGCCCTGCTGACGTTTGAAGAGATCACGCGCATCGCGCGCCTGTTCGTCGCACACGGCGTCGAGAAGATCCGCCTCACCGGCGGCGAACCGCTGCTGCGCAAGGACCTGGAGCGGCTGGTGGCCATGCTGGCGGCACTGCGCACGGTGAGCGGCAAGCCGCTCGACCTGACACTGACCACCAATGGCTCGCTGCTGGCCCGCAAGGCCCAGTCCCTGAAAGACGCGGGCCTTCAGCGCATCACTGTCTCCCTCGATGCGCTGGACGATGCCACCTTCAAGCGCATGAACGACGTCGACTTCGCGGTTGAAGACGTGCTGCATGGGATCGACGTCGCGCACAACGTCGGCCTGGGCCCGGTCAAAGTGAACATGGTGGTCAAGCGCGGCATGAACGAGCAGGAGATCTTGCCGATGGCGCGCCATTTCAAAGGCTCTGCCGCCATCCTGCGCTTCATCGAATTCATGGACGTGGGCACGTCCAACGGCTGGAACATGCACGACGTGGTGCCTTCGGCGGAAGTGGTGCGCATGATCGGCGCTGAGATGCCGCTGGTACCGGTCGACCCGAACTACACCGGCGAAACGGCCGAACGCTGGCGCTATGCCGATGGCGGCGGCGAAATCGGCGTGATCTCCAGTGTGACGCACGCCTTCTGCAAGGATTGCTCGCGCGCCCGACTGTCGACCGAGGGCAAGCTGTACACCTGCCTGTTCGCCTCGCGCGGCCACGACCTGCGCGCACTGCTGCGCGACGGCCGCGGCGACGAGGAAATCTCGTCCGCCATCGGCGCGCTGTGGCGCGTGCGCGGCGACCGCTATTCCGAACTGCGCACCATCAATACCGAAGGCCTGGCGCTGGGCGCCGACCGCAAAGTCGAAATGTCATATATCGGGGGCTAACCTGGCGATGGAACAGAACATCAGTGCATTGATCCTGGCAGGCGGCCGCGGCACCCGCATGGGCCGCGTAGACAAAGGCTTGCAGCCATTTCGCGGCGGCACGCTGGCTTCGCATGTGCTGCAGCGGCTTGCGCCGCAGGTGGCCAGCGTCACCATCAACGCCAACCGCAACATCGGCGCATATAGCGCGCTCGGTGTGGCGGTGCTGCCCGATGAACTGGAAGGCTACGAAGGCCCGTTGGCCGGACTGCAAACCGGGCTGCGTCATTGCGCCACTGACCTGCTGCTAACCGCACCCTGCGACTCTCCCTTCCTGCCGCCCGATCTGGCGCAGCGCCTGTACGATGCGCTGAACGCCCAAGGCGCCGACCTCGCCGTGGCGGCCACGCTGGAAACCGGCGAAGACGGCAAGGCCCGCACGCAACTGCATCCCGTATTCTGCCTGGTGCGCAAGAGCGCCCTGCCCGTGCTGGACGACTACCTGCAAACCGGTTCGCGCAAGATGGATGGCTGGTACAAGTCGGTCAAGGTGGCCGAAGTGCTGTTCAACGACGCGGCCGCCTTCCGCAACATCAATACGCTGAGCGAGTTGCAGAACGAGGAAGATGCCGCCGCCAATCCTTCGCTGAAAGATGTGGCGAGCTGCCTGTCCGGCTACGATCCGGACGCGCTGCCGGTGCGTCATGCGCAGCGCATCATCCGCGACTTCATCCAGCCGGTGCGCGGCATAGAAAAAGTCGCCCTGCGCAGCGCCCTGGACCGCGTGCTGGCGGCCGATGTGATTTCGCCGATCAACGTTCCCGCGCATGACAATTCCGCCATGGACGGTTTTGCCTTTGCGGGCGCCCAGCTCAAGGCCGAGGGCAATACCACGCTGAAGGTGATCGGCACCGTCTACGCCGGCCGCCCCTCCGCATTGAAACCGGGTCCTGGTGAATCCGTACGCATCATGACCGGCGGCGTCATGCCCGATGGCTGCGACACCGTGCTGCCGCAGGAGCTGGCCGCAGACCTGAGCGAGGTCGCCGTGACGATCGCGCCGAATTCCGTGCGCACCGGCGACAACCGCCGCTTCAAGGGCGAGGACCTGGCCGCCGGCACGCCCGCCCTGCGGCAAGGCAAGGTGTTGCGTCCGGCCGACCTGGGCCTGCTCGCCTCGCTCGGCCTGGCCGAAGTGCCGGTACAACGCCGCCTGCGGGTAGCCTTCTTCTCCACCGGCGACGAGTTGCGCTCGATCGGCGAGCCGCTGGCCGAAGGCTGCGTCTACGACAGCAACCGCTACACCCTGTTCGGCATGCTGCAGCGGCTTGGCTGCGATATCGTCGACATGGGCATCGTGAAGGATGACGCGGCATCGCTCGAAGAAGCCTTGCGTACAGCCTGCGAGTGCGCCGACGCCGTGATCACGTCCGGCGGCGTCTCAGTCGGTGCGGCGGATTACACCAGGCAGGTCATGGCCACGCTGGGCGACGTGCACTTCTGGAAGATCGGCATGCGCCCCGGCCGCCCGATGGCGTTCGGCCGCATCCGCTCCAACGGCCACAGCGCCTACCTGTTTGGCTTGCCGGGCAACCCGGTGGCCGTGATGGTTACCTTTTACTTCTTCGCCCGCCATGCGCTGTTGCGCATGATGGGCGCCGACGCGCCCGGCGACCAGTTGCTGCGGGCCCGGTCCGCCCAGGCTATCCGCAAGAAGCCCGGCCGCACCGAATACCAGCGCGGCATCCTGTCCACCTCAATGGATGGCACCTGCGAAGTCCGCATCACCGGCTCGCAAGGCTCCGGCATCCTGCGCTCGATGTCGGAAGCGAACTGCATGGTGGTGCTTCATGACGAACAAGGCAATGTCGCCGAGGGCGACCCGGTTGAGGTCATCGTCTTCGAAGGGCTCACCTAATCTTGCTCGCGGCGGTTCCAGGGTTCATCCTTTCGCGCACATGATGTTGAGATAGGTCACGGCATACAGTACCCGCTCGCGCATGCCCGCCGCGTCAGGCAGCACGAGATGGACATTCCATTCAGCCACGCTGTACTTGGCGGGATCGAACCTGGTGGCGTTGGCGGTAAGGATGTCCGGGCTCCAGCCGCTGAT
Source organism: Duganella sp. CF458 (assembly GCF_900113115.1). GTDB lineage: Bacteria > Pseudomonadota > Gammaproteobacteria > Burkholderiales > Burkholderiaceae_D > Rugamonas. The sequence continues at coordinate 84,536 of NZ_FOOF01000014.1, forward strand.
GTAAGCCAGCCCCTGGTCCTGGAATGCGCCGGCATAGCTGCCATGCATGAACACGCCGTCGTTGTCGATCTTGACCTGGACGCGGCGCCAGTCGATGGGCTGCTGCCAGCGGTATACCGCCTCGAAAGTGACCGTATCCGAGGCCCAGAAGTCGTGATTGTAATGCAGCACGGTGCGTGCAGCGGAACTGGCAAGGGTGGAACACCGCTGCGTCGTTTTGAAGCTGACCCGGTCGCCCTCATTCTTCCAGTTATTGCCCGTCGAGCCGAGCGACGGCGCTTGCGGCCATGTGCTGCGGAAGGGCGTGCCTTGCGCCGTCACCGCCTCAAGAAACGCCTGGGCGTTCTCCACGGTTTCATATTCGCCGCCCCACTCGAACGGATGGCGTTGCCGGGCAAGATTCAACTGCGGCCCCGGCTGCCGGCTGGCCATTTGGCTCCGCAGCGCCGCCTGGCTCACTGCGTTCGACTTCCCGATCCGCGCGGCGGCATCGGCTTCCACCGCCTGCCACAGGTCGGTACCCGATCGCGCCACCAGCGCGGGCGCCACGTCCCCCGGGCCGGCACAGTACAACTGCTTATCCTTGAAGTAGCAATTCACCCGCTTGCCATTGCCCTCTGGCTGCGTCCCCGCGCCGGGGTCGACCTGGTACAGCACAATCTGTTCGGCGCCCTGGCTGGCGAGCAGCAACAGGCGTTTCTTGGGCGTCTCCCAGGCGAACTGCAGTTGCACGGGGCCCGGCCTGCTGGCATTGGCATCGGCGGCGGCAGCGAATTGCTTCCAGCCTTCCTGCTCGGTATCGAAGTTCAGCGTGGCGCAGGACGCCAGCAGCTGGCAGATGGCGCCGGCAACGGACAGCTTGAAGAGTGGCTTTACTGTATTCATGGAGGCGCTCTCGATCATTGGGCACTGGCGCGGGCGCACGCCTTGGTTTCCTGGCGTGCAGGGCAGCGCATGACTGCCGCGCAGGAACCGATCCGGGCGCCAAAGAAGTCGGCCGGTTTATCGCATTGCAGCGGGTCGAGCACGCCGGGATGGCCATTGCAGATCTTGCTGCGGTCAAGCGCCGCGTAATCCTTCTCCGCCCGGGCTTGCAGCATGATGATGGGCGTGAAATCGAGCTTTTGCGTATAGGCCGGGTAATCAAGCGTGCACTTTTCGGGCTGGGCCGGCATCTTCCTGCGCGCATCTTCGCGTGCTGTTACCAGCCGCTGCGCCTCTTGGGCGGAAAGCTGCAAGCGCTGCGCCTCCGCCGCGGCCAGCTTTTCCCGCCGCGTTTTCTCCGCCAGGGCAGCGGCTTCCTTCCGCTTGCGCTCGGCCTCCGCGTTCTGGCGCTCACGTTCGCGCTCGCGTGCCGCCTGGGCCGCCTTGGCTTGCCGCTCGCGCTGCAGGCGCGCCTCTTCGGCAGCGAGTTCCCGCTTCAGTTTGTCGGCAGCCGCCTGTTCCTGCGGCGACGCGGCCTTGCAGTAGCCCAGCGCGACGCATTTCACCTGGGTGACACAGTAGAGGTCTTCGATGTCATTGATCTGCATGCCGTTCGTATTCACTCTCAGGTGCGACCGGATATCGATGCTGCGCTTCTCTGCCTTGGCTTTGGCCCCCGTGCAAGGGAACCAGAAGCTTAGCTGGGCGTGGGCCAGGGAAGGCAGCATGCCCATGCATACCAACAGCACCAACGCGCGTAGCAGACGTCGAATGCAATCAGGTTTCGGATAATTCATTGGAGGATAGGGGCGTTTGTTAAAATCGCAGTTACACAATCTTACAATTACGCGAAGCGGTAAGCAAACTTAAGCGCTTACCAGGCCACTTCCCTGCCGCTTCTTTGCAACAACGGCCACCGCCGAGTCTTCTAATAGCGGTAGCAATGGGCCTGTTGCGGCTCGCTGCGCACCAGCGCGGTGGTCCAGGCGGGGTTGGTCGCCTGCTGGCATTTGACCAGGACTTCCGACCAGGCTTTCAGATTCGCTTCAGAGGCGTCCTTCTTCCACGCTTCATCCACGGCGCGGGCAAAGGGCGTTTGGCGGCGCGGGGCACTGAGCGGGCGGCCAAAGCTGTCGCGTGGCGGACTGACATCAAGCGCCGGGCGCACGCCAGGCTGGGCGGAGGGCAATTCAAGTTCGCCGCCCCACGCGCTGGCCAAGGCCGGCAGCAGCAATGCCAGCGTGAGGTGGGCGGCTGATTTCATCATTCAGGCGGGACTGTCGCCGTCGGCGTCAGCGCCATCGGCCGCCCCCAGCATGAGCAAGGCCTCGTCGGATGGCAGCGCTTCGACGGACTTGAGCTTGCGCGCCATCTGGCGGCTGCGGACCTCAGCGTTTTCAATATTGCGGGCGGCGCGTTCCAGCGTGGTCTTGGTGGCGGCCAGGACGTCGCCGAATTTGGCGAACTCGGTCTTCACGGCGCCCAGCACTTGCCATACTTCGGACGAGCGCTTTTCCAGCGCCAGCGTGCGGAAGCCCATTTGCAGGCTGTTCAACAGTGCGGTCAATGTCGAAGGACCGGCGATGCTGACCCGGTTCACGCGCTGCAGTTCGTCGGCCAGGCCGGGCCGGCGCATCACTTCCGCGTACAAGCCCTCGGTTGGCAGGAACAGGATCGCGAAGTCGGTCGTCAGCGGCGGCGCGAGGTATTTCTCCGCGATCGTCCTGGCCTCGCCGCGCACGGCGCGTTCCAGTTCCCGCCCGGCTGCGGCCACGGCGTCGGCGTCGGCACGGTCGGCGGCTTCCAGCAGGCGTTCGTATTGCTCTTTCGGGAATTTGGCGTCGATCGGCATCCACACCGGCGCCCCGCCCTCTTTCTGGCCCGGCAGTTTCAGCGCAAATTCCACGCGCGCATTGCTACCCGGGATGGTCTCGACGTTCTTGGCGTATTGGTCCGGCGTGAGGATTTGCTCGAGCAGCATTTCCAGCTGCACCTCGCCCCAGGTGCCGCGGGTCTTCACATTGGTCAGCACGCGCTTCAAATCGCCGACACCCAGCGCCAGTTGCTGCATTTCGCCCAGCCCCTGGTGCACGCGCTCCAGGCGTTCGGACACCTGGCGGAACGATTCCGTCAGGCGCGTTTCCAGCGTTTCGTGCAGCTTTTCATCGACCGTCTTGCGCATTTCCTCCAGCCGCGCGCCGTTGTCGGACTGCAGCTCGCGCATCTTGGTTTCCAGCGCCACGCGCACTTCCAGCAGGCGGCGCGTGTTCGATTCGGTCAACACTTCGATCTGGCGGCGCATGGTTTCGAGCTGCTGCACGGTGGCCGCATGCGACTGCGCGAGCATATTTCCCATCTCCTGGCGCTGCGCCTGCGCGGTGGCCTGCAATTGCAGGCGCACTTCGCGTTCGACACGGTCAAGTTGATCGGCCACGTCGCCGCCGCGGCTGCGCAGCAGCGAAACAATTTGCAGGACGATGATGACGGCGGCCAGCGCCAGCAGGATGGTCAACTCCATCAATCGGCCTTGTTCCGCATCCAGTCGGCGGTCTGGTAGAACGATTCCATCAGCCTGAGGCGCAGGTCTTCTGCGATGCCGACATCCTGCATCGCCCATGCCATGCAGCGCAGCCATTGGTCGCGCTCAGTCGAACCGACCGCGAAAGGCAGGTGGCGCGCCCGCAGGCGCGGGTGGCCGAAGCGTTCAATAAACAGGTCCGGACCGCCCATCCAGCCGCTCAGGAACCAGAACAGCTTGTCGCGCGAGCCGTCGGTGCTCGGCGGGTGCATGGCGCGGATGCCGGCGAATTCCGGCTCCAGCTCCATCAGGTCGTAAAAACGGTCAACCATCTGGCGCAGCTTGCTTTCGCCGCCGATGACTTCGTAAAGGGTGCGTGCTTCATCATTCATAAGGCAATGATAGCGCATGGACGTATTGATGTGGATCAAGCATAGTGCTGATTCTGCGCAAAATGCGCCCACAAACCGCCATGATTGCCAGATGATCCGACGCCTCATCCGAACCCGCCTGCGCGCCCGCAGTGTCGAGGAAATCGCCGACCTGCGCCTGGCCGCCTTAAGCTGGCTCGGAATCACCTGCTTTCCCCTGTATTACGCCATTTTCGGCTGGCTGGTGCCGCAACCTTACGAAAGCCTGGCGGCGCGCGCGATCGGCACCGCGCTCGGTATTGGCGGCCTGCTGGCACGCCGGCTGTCGCCGCGCCTGCGCAACCGCTACACCCTGCTGCTGGTGACCTATGAGCTGCCGTTCTTCTGCACCTTCATGTTCCTGATGAACCACGCCAACGTCACCTGGGCCCAGGTGATGCTCGTGATGCTGGTGGCACTGTTCCATTTCGAACCCCGCCTGGCGTTGCGCGCGGGCGCGATCGGCATCAGTGCGGCCACGCTGCTGGCGATCGCACTCGGCGCCGGCGGCGTCCTGTTCTCTGCTTCGGTGTTGCAACTGCTGCCCGTGCAATTGTTCCTGGTCGGCTGGATGTGGGTGTTTTCGCAAAGCCGCAAGGCGCTGGAAGAAGAAAAGCTGGACGGCCTGGGCGACGGCCTGGGCGCCGTGGCGCACGAAATGCGCACCCCGCTGGCCAGCCTGGATGCCAATGTGCGCGGCCTGTCGCGCATTCAGCAGCGCGCCGGACAGGACAATCCCGCGGTGCGCCAGGCACTGGGCCGCATGCAATACGAGGTGCGCCACATGAACCATATGATCGACCTGTTCCTGCTCAGCGCGCAGGCGGTGCGGCAGAAGCTCGATCCGCACGAAACCGTGTCCATGCTCGATACGGTCGAATCGGCGCTGCGCCGCTATCCTTTCACCGGAGAGGCCCAGCGCCAGCTCGTTGCGCTGCAAGTGCGCAGCGACTTCCGCTTCGGCGGCCAGAACGAGCTGGCCATCATGCTGCTGTTGAATCTCCTGCGCAATGCGATGCAGGCGGTGCAGCGCGCCGGCAAGGGACGGGTCAGGATCGTGATCGACGGCTGCCGGCCGGTGCCGCGCGTCCTGGTGATCGATACCGGCTGCGGTATTTCGCCGCAACACCTGCCAATGATTTTCCAGCGCTTCTTCACTTATCCAGAGCATAATGGCGCCGGTATCGGCCTGGCTTTGTGCCGCCAGGTGATGCAAGCGTGGCAAGCGAAACTACATTGTGTCTCCCGCGAGCACGCATATGCTATCTTTGTGCTTGAATTCCCCTTAAAAGCAAGCCGTTGAACCATGAAACTGCCCGTTTACGCCCACCCAACCATGACCGTCCTGGTGGACGACAGCGATACCTTCCTGCATAGCCTGGTATTCCAGCTCGATCCCATGCAGGCCAGCGTGTGCTTCCATGACCCCCTGCAGGCACTGGAATGGTTCAAGACCAATGCCCAGAGCAGCGAATTGCCGCTGCAGGTGGATTTCGACAATCCGAACCAGTCGGCCGAGCAGCGCAATGTGGCGGTGGACCTGGAGCAGATCTACCGGATTTCCGGCCAGCGCCAGCGTTTTTCCATTCCCTCAGTGCTGGTGGTCGATTACTCGATGCCGCAAATGAACGGCGTGGCGTTCTGCCAGGCGATCCAGCATCTGCCCTGCAAGAAGATCCTGTTCACCGGCCAGGCCGATGAAAAGATCGCGGTGGATGCGTTCAACCGCGGCCTGATCGACCGCTATATCAAGAAAAGCGCGGACGACGCCCTTGACCGGCTGGAAGAGGAAGTGGCGGCGCTGCAGAAGGCGTTCTTCCAGGAACAGTCGGAAACCCTGCTCGATATGCTGGTACTGCACGAGTTCAGCTTCCTGCGCTGCGGTGCGCTGGCCAAGGTCGTGCAGCAGTTATACCAGGAACACGGCTTCGTCGAGCACTACCCTTTCCCTAGCCCGAGCGGCATCCTGTTCTTCAAGGCCGACGGCTCGGCGCAACTGATGGTGGTGGAAACCCAGCGCGGTTACGAGTCGCAGGTGGAAATGGCGCGCGACAGCGGCGCCCCGCAATCGCTGGTGGAAGCGCTGGAAGAAAAGCGCATGCTGCCTTTCTTCCCGCCGGACGGCATGTATTCGGATGAAGTGGGCCAGCACTGGCACCGCTACTGCAAGGCGCCGCAGGTGTGCAAGGGGCTGGAAACCTATTACTGGGCCCTGTTCGAGGTCGACCCGGCCCTGCTCGATATCCAGCCTACCCCTTACGCGGAATTCCTGCGCCAGCATACGCCGCCGCTGGCCGCGTAATCCCCTCAAGCCTCCCGCAGCGTTTGCAGCGGGGGGTGGTTCAGCACATTGCGCAGGCCGAGCCAACCGCCGATCACGGCGCACAGCGCGCCCGCCAGCAAGCCTGCCAGCCAGACCCAGGGGCTGAAGCTCCAGGCGAACTTGAACTGGTAGGTTGCCAATCCCCATCCCATCAGGCCGGCTCCGGTGGCGGCCAGCAGGCCGCCCAGGCCGCCGACCAGCATGAACTCGATCAACTGCGCCCGAGCGAGCTGGCGGCGGGTGGCGCCAAGGGCGCGCAGCAGGCCCGCTTCGCGGCGCCGCTCGTCCTGGGAGCCCATCAAGGCCGCGTACAGCACCAGCACGCCGGACGCCAACGTGAAGGCAAACAGGAATTCCACTGCCTGGATCACCTGGTCCAGCACCGCTTGCACCTGGCGCAGAATGCCGCCCACGTCGATGATGGTCAGGTTGGGAAATTCGCGCGATACAGCATTGCCGGCAAGCAGGGCGTGTTTCGGCAGGTGGTAGGAGGTGATCCAGGTTTGCGGCGTATCGGCCATTACCGCCGGATTGATGATGACGAAGAAATTCACCCGCATCGAGCCCCATTCAAGCTTGCGCAGGCTGGTAATCTTCGCCTCCACCGGCGAACCGGCGATATCGAAGCGCATGCTGTCGCCCAGCTTCAGGCCCAGCGTCTTGGCAATGCCCTCCTCAACCGAGGCTACGCCCGCGGCGCCGTCCATCGCCCATGAGCCGGCAGTGACCTGGTTCTGCGCCGGCAGCGCGGTCATCGTCGACAGGTTGAATTCGCGTTCGGCCAGGCCTTTCGCGCGCTCGTCGGTATAGGTTTCGCTGGTGATGGCCTTGTCGTTCACCGCCACCAGGCGGCCGCGGATCATCGGGAACATCGGGATTTCCTTCACGCCGGCTTCTTTCAGGCGGGCGGCGATGGCATCCTTCTGGTCCGGCTGGATGTTGATGACGAAGCGGTTCGGCGCATCCGGCGGCATGGTATTGCGCCAGGCCGCCATCAGGTCGCCGCGCACCACGGTCAGCAGCAGCAAGGCCATCAGGCCGAGCGACAGCGACACCACCTGCACCACGGTGGCACCGGGCCGGCGCCGCAGCGAGGTCACCGCGAAACGCCATGACTGGTGCGGGAAGGCGTTGCGCAGTGGCCGTAATGCCTGCAGGCCAAGCCAGCCGATCAGGGCAAACACCGCGAAGCCAAGCAGGAAGCCGCCACCGGTCACGCCCGCCAGCTTGACGTCATTCGATTGCCACAGCAGCAGCGCGCCGAAAGCGGCGATGCCAAGGCCGTAGGTCGCCAGCGCGGCCGGCTTGGGCGCCGCGGCCTCGCGGCGGATGACGCGGTTATGCGCCACGTTGCGCAGCTGCAGGATCGGCGGCAGCGCAAAGCCGGCCAGCAGGACCATGCCGGTGGCCAGTCCCTGCAGCGCCGGCAGGATGGTCGGCGCCGGGATATCGGCGGCCACCAGGCTGCCAAGCAGTTGCAGCAGCACGTAGTGGGCGCCAAAGCCGGCCAGCACGCCGAGCAGGCTGCCGGCCAGGCCGACCAGCAGGAATTCGACCAGGTAAATCGCCGTCACCTGGTTTTGCGTCAGCCCCAGGCAGCGCAGCATGGCGCAGGAATCCAGGTGGCGCTGCATGAAGCGGCGCGCGGCCATCGCCACCGCCACTGCTGCCAGCATGGCCGACAGCAGGCCGACCAGCGACAGGAAGCGGTCGGCACGGTCGAGGGTGGCGCTCATTTCCGGGCGCCCTTCTTCCAGCGACTCGATGCGCACGCCGCGCACATTGTCCTTCTTGATCAAGGCTTTCAGCCAGTCGCCGTATTCCTGGGTCGGCTTGGCGCTGGCGCCGGGACCTGCCACCAGCAAGCGATAGCCAACGCGCGAGCCTTCCTGGACCAAGTTGGTGGCCGGCATGTCGCCTAGTGCGAGGAAGACGCGCGGCGCAAAGTTGATGAAACCGCCGCCCCGGTCCGGCTCCGCCGCAATCAGCTGCATCACGCGGAACTGCTTGTCGCCCAGTTGCAGCGTACCGCCTACGGCCACGTCCAGCGCAGTGGCCAGCGCCGGGTCGATCCACACCGTGCCCGGCTGCGGTGCCGCAGGCGCCGGCTGGCCGATGCTGTCATTGGCTTGTGCGAGATCGGTGTTGACCTTGACACGGCCGCGCAGCGGATAGCCCGGGCTGACCGCTTTCAGCGTCACCAGCACCGAGCGGGCGGCATCGCCCTGCCCTGCCTGCGCCATGCTGGGAAAGGCCAGCGTGTCGGCCACCAGCAAGCCGCGCTGCTGCGCTTCCGCGCGCCAGGCGGCAGGCACCGGGTTGTCGGCCACCACCACCAGATCGGCGCCCAGCAACTGGTGCGCATCGCGATTCAGCCCGCTGCGCAGGCGATCGATGAAGAAACCGGCGGCCGACAGCGCCGCCACTGCCACCACCAGCGCTACCAGCAGGAAGCGCAACTGCCCGGCGCGCCAGTCGCGCGCCGTCATCCTCAGGGCTTGTCGAAACATTGATTGTCAGACCACGTTAAACCACGTTAAAGGCGGAGAAATAGGTATCCACTTCATCCAGGAATTTCTGCTTGTCGTCCGCAGGCAGGAAGGCCGCCTCGAAACTGTTGCGCGCCAGCTGGTGCGCATGGGCCAAGCCCAGCGGCAGCGCATCGAACAGGGCGACCAGGTTGTCGTTCATATAGCCGCCGAAGTAAGCCGGGTCGTCCGAATTCACCATCGCCACCAGGCCCGCATCGAGCAGTGCCGGCAGGTTATGGTCTTGCATCTGGTCGAACACGCGCAGCTTGGTGTTGGACAGCGGGCAAACGGTCAGCGGCATGCGCAGCGCAGCCAGGCGCCGCGTCAGTGCCGGATCTTCCAGGCAGCGCACGCCGTGGTCGATGCGCTCCACCTTGAGCAGGTCGACCGCGGTTTCGATATAGGCCGGCGGGCCCTCTTCGCCGGCATGCGCCACCAGGTGCAGGCCCAGTTCGCGCGCACGTGCGAACACGCGGGCAAATTTTTCCGGCGGGTGGCCGACTTCGGACGAATCGAGGCCGACGCCGATGAATTGAGCGCGGTAAGGCAGCGCCGCTTCCAGCGTGGCAAGCGCGTCTTCCTCGCTCAGGTGGCGCAGGAAGCACAGGATCAACTGCGCGCTGATCGGGCCATCCGCGCAAGCGCGATGGATACCATGAATTACATCGGCCATCGGCACGCCGCGCGCGGTGTGGGTCTGCGGGTCGAAAAAGATCTCGGCGTGGCGCACATGGTCGGCCTTGGCGCGCTGCAGGTAGGCCATGGTCATGTCGTAAAAATCCTGCTCTGTCAGCAGCACGCTGGCGCCGGCGTAGTAGATGTCGAGGAAGGATTGCAGGTTGGTGAAGGCGTACGCGGCGCGCAGCGCTTCCACGCTCGGGTAAGCCAGCTTGACGCCATTGCGTTCGGCCAGCGCGAAAATCAGTTCCGGCTCCAGCGAGCCTTCGATATGGATATGCAGTTCGGCTTTCGGCATGTTTTGCACGATGGAGCGCATTTGGGTGGTCATGGTTGTTCTCTCTCGCTTGGGACGTTTCGAGCATCATACTTCACATGTGCTGCAGAGTCGGGCCAGCCGTGCTACTGTGGTGCCAACGCGCGAGGGGATGAGCACCGGCTTTACTTCTACATCCATTAGAGCAATAATAAATTTCATCAACGTAAGATGCGTTTCGAGCCCGGCAACCATCCCCCCGCCGGCTAATAATGATCCAGCTCTGAGCCTCGGGCAATCCCTGGCACCTCAAGCAAGCTGGCAAAGCATTGAGCAGGCCTGCAGCCCATAGCTTCGACTGCCGACCATGTGACGAGTAGATTTTTCATTAAAGGACATTCACATGACCATTTTTGACAACTACGCAGCACGCTACGAGCGCACCAAGGAAGAGGAGATGTCGCTCTCCGAGTATCTCGCGCTTTGCAAGAAGGACCGCCTGACCTATGCTTCGGCGGCGGAACGCATGCTGGCTGCGATTGGCGAACCGACCCTGGTTGATACGCGCAACGATACGCGCCTGTCCCGCATCTTCGCCAACAAGGTCATCAAGATTTATCCGGCTTTCCGCGAGTTCTACGGCATGGAAGACGTCATCGAACAGGTGGTCGCCTATTTCCGCCATGCCGCGCAAGGGCTGGAAGAGCGCAAGCAGATCCTCTACCTGCTGGGCCCGGTCGGTGGCGGCAAGTCCTCGATTGCGGAAAAGCTCAAGCAATTGATGGAGGAAGTGCCGTTCTACTGCCTGAAAGGCTCGCCGGTGAATGAGTCGCCACTCGGCCTGTTCAGCGAAGCCGAGGACGGCACCATCCTGGAAGAAGATTACGGCATCCCGCGCCGCTACCTGCGCAATATCCCGTCGCCGTGGGCGGTCAAGCGCCTGCATGAATTCAATGGCGATATCAACCAGTTCCGCGTGGTCAAGCGCTATCCTTCGGTGCTGAAGCAGACCGCCATTTCCAAGACCGAGCCGGGCGACGAGAATAACCAGGACATTTCCTCCCTGGTCGGCAAGGTCGATATCCGCAAGCTGGAAGACTATGCCCAGGACGATCCGGACGCCTACAGCTATTCCGGCGGCCTGTGCCTGGCCAACCAGGGCTTGATGGAATTCGTCGAGATGTTCAAGGCGCCGATCAAGGTGCTGCACCCGCTGCTGACCGCCACCCAGGAAGGCAACTACAAGGGCACCGAAGGCTTCGGCGCCATCCCCTTCGAAGGCATCATCCTGGCGCACTCGAACGAATCGGAATGGAAGAGCTTCAAGAACAACCGCAACAACGAGGCATTCCTCGACCGTATCTATATAGTGAAGGTGCCGTACTGCCTGCGCGTCACCGACGAAATCAAGATTTACGAGAAGCTGCTGCACAATTCCTCGCTCGACAAGGCGCCGTGCGCCCCCGGCACGCTGCGCATGATGTCGCAGTTTGCCATCCTGTCGCGCCTGAAAGAGCCGGAAAACTCGAGTATTTTCAGCAAGATGCTGGTGTACGACGGTGAAAACCTGAAGGATACCGACCCGAAAGCCAAGTCCATCCACGAATACGTCGACTATGCCGGGGTCGACGAGGGCATGAGCGGGCTGTCGACCCGGTTCGCCTTCAAGATCCTGTCCAAGGTGTTCAACTTCGACTCGACCGAGGTGGCGGCCAATCCGGTGCACCTGCTGTATGTGCTGGAACAGCAGGTCGAACGCGAACAGTTCCCGCCGGAGACCGAGCAAAAATACTTCTCCTATATAAAAGAGCACCTGGCCCAGCGCTATGTCGAATTCATCGGCAAGGAAATCCAGACTGCCTACCTAGAGAGCTACTCCGAATACGGCCAGAACATCTTCGACCGCTACGTGACCTTTGCCGACTTCTGGATCCAGGACCAGGAATACCGCGACCCGGATACCGGCGAAAGCTTCGACCGCGAATCGCTGAACAACGAACTGGAAAAAATCGAGAAGCCGGCCGGCATCTCGAATCCGAAAGACTTCCGTAATGAGATCGTCAACTTCGGGTTGCGCGCGCGCGCCAATAACGGCGGCAAGAACCCGGCCTGGACCAGTTACGAGAAATTCCGCACCGTGATCGAGAAGAAAATGTTCTCCAATACCGAAGAACTGCTGCCGGTGATCTCCTTCAACGCCAAGGCCAGCGCCGAGGACGCCAACAAGCACGCCGACTTCGTGGCGCGCATGGTGGAAAAGGGCTACACGGCCAAGCAGGTCCGGCTGCTGTGCGAATGGTATCTGCGCGTGAGGAAGTCGTCCTGATAGAGAAGTGGGATAATCAGGGCGCGCCAATCAAGCAGGCAGGAGGCACATGACTTACCTCATCGACCGTCGTTTGCAGGGCAAGAACAAGTCCGCGGTCAACCGCGAACGGTTTTTGCGGCGTTACAAAGGCCAGATCAAGGATGCCGTCGGGCGCGCCATCAAGGGGCGCTCGATCACCGACATCGAGAATGGCGAAAAAGTATCGATTCCCGTCAAGGACGTGAACGAGCCCTCGTTCGGCCACGCCCACGGCGGGGTCTGGGAAGTGGTCAATCCCGGCAACGAGGAATACCAGAAAGGCGACCAGATCAACCGTCCCAAGGGCGGCGGGGGCAGCGGCCGCGGCCGTGCAGGCAATAGCGACCAGACCAGCGAGGATGATTTCATCTTCGAACTGTCGCGCGAAGAATTCATGAACTACTTCTTCGAAGACCTGGAACTGCCGCACATGATCAAGACCCAGCTCACGGCGACCACCGAATTCAAGCCGCAACGGGCCGGTTACACGGTGTCGGGCACGCCGTCCAATATCCACGTGCTGCGCTCGCTGCGCGGCGCCCTGGGCCGCCGCATCGCGGTCGGCGGCAGTTCCCGCAAGCGCCTGATCGAGGCCGAGCGCGAACTGGAGGAACTGCTGGTGGCCGGCGCCCCGCTCGACGACCCGCAAGTGATCGAGCTGAAGAAACTGATCCACCACCTGCACACCCGGCTGCTGGCGATTCCATACATCGATCCTTTCGACCTGCGCTATTCCAACCGCATCAAGGTGCCGAAGCCGATGACCCAGGCCGTGATGTTCTGCATCATGGACGTGTCGGGTTCGATGGACGAGCAGCGCAAGGATACCGCCAAGCGCTTCTTCATCCTGCTTTACCTGTTCCTCAAACGCGTGTACGACAAGATCGAAGTGGTGTTCATCCGCCACCATACGGCCGCCTCGGAAGTGGACGAGAACGAATTCTTCCACTCGCGCGAATCGGGCGGCACCGTGGTGTCTTCCGCGCTGCACCTGCTGAACAAGATCATCGACGAGCGCTTTGGCAGCGGCAGCTGGAATGCCTATGTGGCGCAAGCGTCCGACGGCGACAACTGGGACAACGATTCCGTGCTGTGCCGGCAACTGCTGGTCAACACCATCATGCCCAAGGTGCAGTACTACACGTATGTCGAAATCACCGACGGCCCGCCACAGAACCTGTGGGAGCAATACGCCCAGATCCCTGAATACCACCAGCACTTCGCCATGCAGAAGATAGTCACGCCGGCCGATATCTATCCGGTGTTCCGCGAACTGTTCAAGAAGCAACCAAAATGAACCAGATGACCAAGCGCCCACCCCATCCCCGGGCCCTGCCGGAGCAATCCGAATGGACGTTTGAATTGATCGAGCAAGCGCACGAGGAAATCCGCCGCGTGGCCCACAACTTCGGGCTGGATACCTATCCCAACCAGCTGGAGATCATTACTGCCGAGCAAATGATGGATGCCTACACCTCCGTGGGCATGCCGGTATCGTATGCGCACTGGTCGTTCGGCAAGCATTTCCTCGCCACCGAGAAAGGCTACAAGCGCGGGCAGATGGGGTTGGCTTATGAGATCGTCATCAACTCCAACCCCTGCATCGCCTATTTAATGGAGGAGAACAGCCTGACCATGCAGGCGCTGGTGATTGCGCACGCGGCCTATGGCCACAATTCTTTCTTCAAGGGCAACTACCTGTTCAAGACCTGGACCGATGCCGACGCCATCATCGATTACATGGTGTTCGCCAAGAATTACATCACCGAGTGCGAACAGCGGCATGGCATCGATGCCATCGAATTGCTGCTCGATTCCTGCCACGCGATCCAGCACTATGGCGTCGACCGCTACAAGCGGCCGGCCAAGCTGTCGCTGGCGCAGGAAGCGATGAAGCAGAAAGAGCGCGAAGCCTACCTGCAATCGCAGATCAACGAATTGTGGCGCACCGTGCCGCGGCGCGAGGAAGAAGCGGTCGACAAGCCGGCGCCGCGCTTCCCGCCCGAGCCGGAAGAAAACCTGCTGTACTTTATAGAGAAGTACGCGCCGCTGCTGGAACCGTGGCAGCGCGAGATCGTGCGCATCGTGCGCAAGATCAGCCAGTATTTCTACCCGCAGCGCCAGACCCAGGTGATGAACGAGGGCTGGGCCACCTTCTGGCATTACACCATCCTCAACCAGTTGTACGACGAGGGCGTGATCAGCGATGGCTTCATGATGGAATTCCTGAAGAGCCATACCAATGTGGTGTACCAGCCGCCGGTGCATAGCCCCTATTACAACGGGATCAATCCCTATGCGCTGGGCTTCGCGATGATGTCAGACATCCGACGAATCTGCGAGAACCCCACGCAGGAAGACCGCGAATGGTTCCCCGATATCGCCGGCAGCGACTGGAAGAAGACGCTCGACTTCGCGATGCGCAATTTCAAGGACGAAAGTTTCATTGCCCAATACCTGTCGCCGCGCCTGATCCGCGAGTTCCACTTCTTTGCGGTATTAGATGACGACAAGAACGACAAGCTGGCGGTTTCGGCCATCCACGACGAGCTGGGCTACCGCTATGTGCGGCAAATGCTGGCCGACCAGTACAACCTGGGCAACCGCGAGCCCAATATACAGGTGTGGTCGGTCAATACCCGCGACGACCGCGCCCTGACACTGCGCCACACGCAGTACAACCGCCGCCCCCTCAACCAACAGGCCAATGAAGTCCTGAAGCACGTGGCCCGCCTCTGGGGATTCGACGTTCACCTGGATACGGTCGCGCCGGATGGCCAGGTGATCAGCACCATCGAGTGCAAGCGCGAGAAGCGCAACCGGGTGATCTGAGCGCCGCTTTTGACAGAGTTACGTCGAAGCAACAGACTTCACCAAATTTCCTTAGCCTGGCCGACGCTGTTGGCAAGCAATCTTTTGTCTTAAAGAAAAAGTGATGAAGATCAATCGCAGGGGCGAAAGATTGGTCAATTTTCTCTTGCTTTTTCTGCCAGACCACTTTGCAGTCGTCCGGTAACAGCCTGCCAATATGGGGCTAAGGGCATGAAATTTAAACGGTTTTCGGGACAAAATTCTATGCAAAAATCCAAAATTCGTATGTATAATTCGCCGACGTCCCGGATGCGGCTGTAGCTTTGTGTCGCCATTTTGGGGGTTTAAAAGGTAGCAACACAAGAGTTGGTATTGGAGAAAGCAGGCATGAATTTCAGTGATAACGAGAAAATTGCCGGGAAGAAGAACTATACGGGCATCGCGTTCGTCGTAGTCCTGCACCTTGTAGCTGGTTACGGCATCGTATCCGGCCTGGGCAAGAAAATGATTAGCAAGATGATCGAACCGGTGGAGACCAAGATCATCGAGGAGGTAGCCCCGCCTCCGCCAAAAGAACTGCCGCCACCGCCACCTCCACCAGAGATGAAGGCACCACCACCGCCATTCATTCCTCCGGTTGAAGTGAACGTGCAGCAACCGCCGCCAGCGCAGAACGTGATCGCTAACGCGACCAACGTGAAGCCAGCCACCACCGATATTCGCCCAGCCCCTCCAGCGGCACCAGCACCTGCAGCCCCTCCGGCAACTGGTGTACGTACCCCGGCTGTGGTCGACTTTGGTACCTGCGCCAAGCCAGAATGGCCAAAATCGTCGCTGCGTAACGAAGAAACCGGTACCGTGACCCTGTCGTTCCTGATCAGTGCGGACGGCCGTGTCGGCGATTCGAAAGTAGTGAAATCTAGTGGTTTCCGTGATTTGGACAAGGCGGCCGTGGTCGGTATCGCCAAGTGCAAATTCAAGCCAGCCACCGTGGATGGCCATCCACAAGAAACCTGGCAACAGATGCAATACGTCTGGACGCTGGAATAAACCTGAGGCAGAACACCGTCTCGCAACTAAGTAAGTCCGTTGTCGTTTAAGCCAGCGAACTGATTATTTTTCAAATTTGGAGGAAGCATGTTTAAGAATACCCGTTTGTCCGCTGTACTGGCCGCTGTGCTGTTCTCGGTGACCGCAGCTACCGCCCTGGTAAGCGCCCCAGCCATGGCTGACGCGCCTGCCCCGGCAGCCGCTACGGCTCCAGCCGCTGACGCACCTGCAGCGCCAGCAGCCGACGCGGCAGCCGCTCCAGCAGAAGCCGCAGCCGCTCCAGCTGCCGCCGCTGCTCCAGCTGCTAAAGAAGAAGTCGAAAACCCATTCGGTATCGCCGCTGTGTGGGAAGCCGGCTTCGTTGCTCGTGCTACCCTGATCATCCTGTCGATCATGTCGATCGGTTCCTGGTACATCATCGTGACCAAGATCTTCGACCAACAGAAGATCTTCAAACAGCAGAAAGAAACCGCTGCCAAGTTCTGGAAAGCATCCTCGATCGCTGCCGGCACCGCGACCCTGACCGAAGGTTCCCCATTCCGCTTCATCGCTGAATCCGGCACCAAGGCAACCGCTCACCACGACGGCGCCCTGCTGGAACAAATCGACCTGTCGACCTGGGTCACCATGTCCATCCAGCGCGCTGTTGACAAAGTGCAGTCCCGTCTGTCCGACGGCCTGTCCTTCCTGGCAACCGTTGGTTCGACCGCTCCGTTCATCGGCCTGTTCGGTACCGTGTGGGGTATTTACGGCGCGCTGACCAACATCGGCATGACCGGTAACGCATCGATCGACAAAGTGGCTGGCCCAGTGGGTGAAGCGCTGATCATGACCGCGTTCGGTCTGCTGGTCGCAGTTCCTGCAGTTCTGGGTTACAACTGGCTGCTGCGTCGTAACAAGACCGCCATGGAAGATGTACGTTCGTTCTCCGCTGACGTGCACTCCGTGCTGATCTCCGGCGCAATGTCCACCTCGAACGCTGCTGCTTCGTCGAAAAAAGTAGGTTAATACCATGTCGATGTCCGTAGGCTCCGAAGGCGGAGACGACAGCTTCAACAGTGAGATCAACACGACGCCGCTCGTGGACATCATGCTGGTGCTGCTGATCATCTTCCTGATCACGAGCCCGGTCGTTCTCAAACTGCAGAAGATCAACCTGCCGGAAGAGATCAACCAGGCAATCCAGACCAAGCCAGAGAACGTCAACATCGTTGTTAACAAGGATGGCGACATCTACTGGAACCAGAAGAAAATGCGCGACGCCAATGAGCTGTTCGATTTTCTGAAAGAGGAAGCTGTGAAGGTGCCTCAGCCTGAAGTTCATGTCCGCGGCGACAAAGACGCGAAGTATGAATCGATCGGCCGTGTGATCTACACCACCCAGCGCGCTGGCATCCAGAAGGTCGGTTTCATTACCGAACCACCTGATAAGATGTAAGAACAAGCCGCCCCTGGCTGTCACGGGGGCGGCCTTCTGAAAAGGAAACAATTCATGAGTATGAGCGTAGGTAGCTCCAGCGGCGAAGCAGAACCGATGATGGAAATGAACATGACGCCGATGATCGACGTCATGCTGGTTCTGATTATTCTGCTGATCATTACCATTCCAAAAGCGAACCACTCGGTCAACCTGAACATGCCGGTCGGCACCCCGCCACCGCCAACCAAGGAACCTGTGGTCGTGACCATCGACGTTGACTTCGACGGCACCATCCTGTGGGACAACGTGGTCGTACCTGACCGCCCTGCCCTGGAAAACAAGCTGATCGCCGTAGCGGCACAGGCTGACCAGCCTGAAGTGCACCTGCGCCCGAACAAGCTGGTTAACTACAGCGTGGTGGCAGGCGTGATGGCGTCGGCCCAGCGTCTGGGCGTCACCAAGATTGGTCTGGTCGGCAACGAGCAGTTCCAGTAAATAATTGGGCCAACACACCCTTTATTTTCCCAAATAGGCAGGTTATCCTGCCTATTTCGCATTTTGAAGAAAGAAAATCACCCCATGATTAAGTTTCGTCTCGCACATTTTGGCCTGGTAATGGCCGCAATCGGTTTCAATGCTGCCGTTCCAATGATGGGTGTTTCGTCCATCGCCTATGCCGAGAACGTGCGCGCTGAAGTGGGTAAGCCACTGCAGGAAGCGCAGAAGCTGGCCTCCTCCGGCCGTTACAAGGAAGCCCTCGCGAAACTGAAGGAAGCCGATGCAGTCGGCGGCAAGTCGGAACTGGAAAAATTCCAGATCGAATACACCCGTGGCTCGGCCGCGACCGCTGCCGGCGAGAACGAAACCGCGGCCCGCGCATTCGAACAAGTGCTGGCTTCCCCTAAGCTGTCGTCGGCACAAGCACCCAAGATTACCGAAGCCCTGGCCAGCATCTACCTGCGCGCCCGCGACTATCCAAAGGCGATCACCTACATCCAGAAGGTGCTGAAGGATAATCCGAACAACTCGCAGATGCGCGAGCAGCTGATCCAGACTTACTACCAGAGCGGCAAGCTGAACGAAGCGGCCAAGGAACTGCAAGGCGCCAAGTCCGAAGGCAGCCTGCAGATGCTGGCCAACATCCAGCTGAAGCAGAACGACAAGGCCGGCTACGTGCAGACCCTGGAAAAGCTGGCGGCGTCCTATCCGAAGGCATCCTACTGGGCTGACCTGCTGAACCGCGTGGTGGGCAAGCCAGGCTTCTCCTCGTCCCTGAACCTGGACGTGATGCGCCTCAAGCTGGCCCTGAAGCAGATCGCCAAGCCGGCTGAATTCATGGAAATGGGCCAGTTGTCCCTGCAAGCGGGCAATGCCGCTGAAGCGCTGAAGATCGTCGACGAAGGCTACAAGAAAGGTGCCCTGGGCACCGGCGCCGACGCCGGCCGCCACCAGCGCCTGAAAGACCTGGCCGCCAAGACCCTGGCCGACCAGCAGAAGAACGCCGCCACCCAGGAAGCCAACTTCCGCAAGGAAAAGGATGCCGACGGCCTGGCCAACCTGGGCTACGCCATGGTTTCCGACGGCAAGGCCGATGGCCTGAAGCTGATGGAAGAAGCGATCAAGCTGGGCACCGGCCGCAAGCCGGAAGAAATGAAGCTGCACTACGGCGTGGCGCAGTACATCGCCGGCAAGAAGGCTGCTGCAGTCAGCACCCTGAAGTCGGTGAAAGGCAGCGCCGGCGAGCCGGAACTGGCCCGCTACTGGACCATGTACATTAACAACCCGGTCTAAGCAAAGCCGGGCTGAGCCAAGAAAAGCGCTGCCTGCACCCGCAGGCAGCGCTTTTTGTCTTTCAGCACGTATAATCAAGCATTTACGCCAAGCAAACCAGCATGAAGGTATTTCGCGGACTCCCCAATGCAGCGGCGCGTGCGCCCTGCGCCCTGACGATCGGCAACTTCGACGGTGTCCACCGCGGCCACCAGGCGTTGCTGGCGCGCGTGCGCGCGGCCGCCGATCGCCTCGGGCTGGAATCGGCCGTGATGACCTTCGAGCCGCATCCGCGCGAATTCTTTGCCCGCAAGATGGGCGATCTGTCGAAAGCCCCGCCGCGCATCGCCAACCTGCGCGACAAGCTGCAGGCGTTGGAAAACAATGGCGTGGACCGCGTGATCGTCGAACACTTCTGCGACGCTTTCGCCGGCCAGTCGCCGCAAAGCTTCGTGGAGAAGGTGCTGGTGGAAGGCCTGCACGTGAAATGGCTGATGGTGGGCGACGATTTCTGCTATGGCGCCAGGCGCGCCGGCAATGTCGCCATGCTGGCCGAAGCGGGCCGGCAATACGGCTTTGAGGTCGAAGTGCTGCCGACGGTGCGCAATGGCGAGAACCGCATCTCCTCCTCCGCCGTGCGCAGCGCGCTTTCCGAGGGCGATTTCCCGCATGCGCAGGCGCTGCTGGGCCACCCTTACTCGATTTCCGGCCACGTGATCCACGGCGCCAAACTGGGACGCGATATCGGCTTCCCGACGCTGAACCTGCGCGTGCCGCACCGCCCTGCCCTGTCCGGCATCTTCATCGTGCAAGTGCACGGCCTGGACGGAAAGCCGCTGCCGGCCGTGGCCAGCCTGGGCGTACGCCCGACGGTGGAAGACGCCGGCCGCGTGCTGCTGGAAGTCCACGTTTTCGATTTCGCCCGGAATTGCTACGGCAAGGTGGTGCGCGTCGAATTCCTGCAGAAGATACGTGACGAAGAAAAGTTCGTTGACCTGCCAACCCTGGTCAAAGCCATCGAGCGCGACGCCGACCAAGCGCGCGCCTTCTTCGCCACCCGAAACAAAAACTAACGTTATTTATCATGTCCGACAACAAAGCAAAGAAGCCTGAAAGCAAATACCCGGTCAATATGACCGAAACCCCATTCCCTATGCGCGGCGACCTGGCCAAGCGCGAACCGGGCTGGGTCAAGCAATGGCAGGACAAGAAGATCTACGAACGCGTGCGCAAGGCTTCCGCCGGGCGCCCGAAGTTCGTGCTGCATGACGGTCCCCCGTACGCCAACGGCGACATCCACATCGGCCACGCCGTCAACAAGATCCTGAAGGACATCGTGGTCAAGTCGCGCACCCTGTCCGGCTTCGACGCGCCGTATGTGCCGGGCTGGGACTGCCACGGCATGCCGATCGAGATCCAGATCGAAAAACTGCACGGCAAGAACCTGCCGACCGCCGACGTGCTGGCCAAGGCCCGCGCCTACGCGCACGAGCAGGTCGAGCGCCAGAAGAAGGACTTCATCCGCCTGGGCGTGCTGGGCGAATGGGACAATCCTTACCTGACCATGAACTACGGTAACGAGGCCGACGAGCTGCGCGCCCTGGGCAAGCTGCTGGAAAAAGGCTACGTCTACCGCGGCCTGAAGCCGGTGAACTGGTGCTTCGATTGCGGCTCCGCGCTGGCGGAAGCGGAAGTGGAATACCAGAACAAGCGCGACCCGGCCATCGACGTCGGTTTCGCCTTCCATGAACACGACAAGCTGGCAGCCGCCTTCGGCCTGCCCGCCCTGCCGGCCGGCGACGGCTTCGTGGTGATCTGGACCACCACCCCCTGGACCATCCCGTCCAACCAGGCCCTGAACATGCACCACGAGGTGACCTACGCGCTGGTGCAGACCGAGCGCGAAGGCAAGCCCCTGCTGCTGATCCTGGCCAAGGACCTGGTGGCATCCTGCCTCGAACGCTACAAGCTCGAAGGCAGCGTCATCGCCACCGCCACCGGCGACAAGCTGGCCGGCATCTCCTTCAAGCACCCGCTGCACGCGCGCGACGCCTTCTACGACCGCCTGTCGCCGGTGTACATCGCCGACTACGTGACCACCGAGAGCGGTACCGGCGTGGTGCACTCGGCGCCGGCCTACGGCCAGGACGACTTTGTCTCCTGCAAATCGCACGGCATGAAGGATGACGACATCCTGAAGCCGGTGATGGGCGACGGCAAATACATCCCTTCCCTGCCGCTGTTCGGCGGCATGGGCATCTGGGAAGCCTCCAAGCCGATCTGCGAAGCGCTGCGCGAAGCGGGCGCCCTGTTCGAACTGAAGATGTTCGACCACAGCTACATGCACTGCTGGCGCCACAAGACCCCGATCGTCTACCGCGCCACTTCGCAGTGGTTCGCCGGCATGGACATCCAGCCGCTGGACGGCGGTTCCACCCTGCGCGAAACCGCGCTGGAAGGCATCGAAGCCACTGAATTCTTCCCTGACTGGGGCAAGGCGCGCCTGCACGGCATGATCGCCAACCGTCCTGACTGGACCCTGTCGCGCCAGCGCCAGTGGGGCGTGCCGATGGCCGTGTTCGTGCACAAGGAGAGCGGCGAGCTGCACCCGCGCACCGCGCAATTGCTGGAGCAGGTGGCCAAGCTGATCGAGCAAGGCGGCATCGAAGCCTGGCAGGCGCTGGATCCGGCTACCCTGCTGGGCGCGGAAGCCGAGCACTATGTGAAAAACAAGGACACCCTGGACGTGTGGTTCGACTCCGGCTGCACTCACCAGACCGTGCTGCGCGGCTCGCACCCCGAGCAGTCGCACTTCCCGGCCGACCTGTACCTGGAAGGCTCGGACCAGCACCGCGGCTGGTTCCACTCCTCGCTGCTGACCTCCTCGATGCTGAACGGCCGCCCGCCGTACAAGGCGCTGCTGACCCACGGCTTCGTGGTCGACGGCGAAGGCAAGAAGATGTCCAAGTCGATCGGCAACACTGTCGCGCCGCAGAAGGTGTCCGACACCCTGGGCGCCGACATCCTGCGCCTGTGGGTGGCCGCCACCGACTACACCTCCGAGCTGTCGATCTCCGACGAGATCCTGAAGCGCGTGACCGAATCGTACCGCCGCATCCGCAACACCCTGCGCTTCCTGCTGGCCAACACCTCGGACTTCGATCCGAAGGCGAACGCCGTGCCGGTCGCCGAACTGCTGGAGATCGACCGCTACGCGCTGGCCAATATGGCGGCGCTGCAAGCCGACCTGTCGCGCCACTACGAGCGCTACGAGTTCCACCCTGTGGTGTCCAAACTGCAGAACTTCTGCTCCGAAGACCTGGGCGGCTTCTACCTGGACATCCTGAAGGACCGCCTGTACACCACCGCGGTGGATTCCAGGGCGCGCCGTTCGGCGCAGACCGCACTGTGGCACATCACCCAGTCGTTGCTGCGCCTGATGGCCCCGATCCTGTGCTTCACCGCCGAAGAGGCGTGGGCCTCGTTCGCCGGCGAAGAAAGCTTCAAGGCCAGCGACGAAACCATCTACACCCAGACCTGGTGGCAGTTGCCTGAACTGGCGGACGCGCAAGCCCTGATGGCCAAGTACGCGACCATCATCGCGGTGCGCGCCGACGTCACCAAGCAGCTGGAAGAACTGCGCGGCTCCGGCGCGATCGGCTCCTCGCTGCAGGCGGAACTGGAGATCAAGGCCTCGGGTGACAAATTCAAGGTGCTGTCCTCGCTGGACGACGACCTGAAGTTCATCTTCATCACCTCGCTGGCCAAGGCCGTCGAAGTGGCAGCCGAAGCCGATGAAGCGGTCAACGTGGCCGCATCGACCGCGCAGAAGTGCGAGCGCTGCTGGCACTACCGCGCCGATGTGGGTGCGCACGCCGATCATCCGGGCCTGTGCGGCCGTTGCCACTCCAACCTGTTCGGCGCCGGCGAGTCCCGCAAGTTCGCCTGATAAGGCTTTGCCGCCGCGCTGCTGCGCGGCGGCCCTCACCTCGAATCTACATGGCCACCAAAAAGACTACCACCTTCAGCAGCAAACCCGCTTCCGGCAGCATGGCCCCATGGCTGGGCATCGCCTTCTTCATCATCCTGCTGGACCAGCTTTCCAAGATCACGATCAACAAGCTGTTCGTGTACGGCGAAGAAAAGGTCATCACCAGCTTCTTCAACCTGGTCCTGGCCTACAACAAGGGCGCCGCATTCAGCTTCCTGGCCAATGAAGGCGGCTGGCAGCGCCACCTGTTCACCGCGATCGGCGTCTTCGCAGCGCTGTACATCATCTACCTGCTGATGCGCCACAGCGGCCAGCGCATGTTCTGCTGGGCCCTGTCGCTGATCCTGGGCGGCGCCGTGGGCAACGTGATCGACCGCATCTGGCACGGCCATGTGATCGACTTCCTGGATTTCCACTGGAGCGGCTTCGGCCACTTCCCGGCCTTTAACATTGCCGACACCGCCATCTGCATTGGCGCCGCACTGTTCGTACTGGACGAACTGCGCCGCGTGAACAAGTAGGAGCCGTATCATGGAACTGACTGGCAAGAAAATCGTCCTGGGCCTGTCCGGCGGGGTGGCCTGCTACAAGGCCGCTGAACTGTGCCGCGCGCTGGCCAAGGAGGGCGCTTCGGTGCAGGTCGTGATGACCGACGCCGCCACCCATTTCATCACCCCGGTGACGATGCAGGCGCTGTCCGGCAAGCCGGTGTTCAGCAGCCAGTGGGATCCGCGCGTGAACAACAATATGGCCCACATCGACGTCACGCGCGACGCCGATGCCATCCTGATCGCGCCCTGCTCCGCCGACTTCATCTACAAGCTGGCGCACGGCGTGTGCGACGACCTGCTGTCGACCATGTGCCTGGCCCGGCCGAGCCGCGTGCCGCTGCTGATCGCCCCCGCCATGAACGTTGAGATGTGGTCCAACCCGGCCACCCAGCGCAACGTCGAGCAGGTGCGGGCGGACGGCATCACCGTGTTCGGCCCGGCAGCCGGCGACCAGGCCTGCGGCGAAGTTGGCCTGGGCCGCATGCTGGAACCGGAACAACTGCTGGCGGAAATGATCGCCGCCTTCCAGCCGAAAGTCCTGGCGGGCAAGCGCATCCTGGTGACCGCCGGCCCGACCTTCGAAGCCATCGACCCGGTGCGCGGCATCACCAATCTCTCTTCCGGCAAGATGGGCTATGCCGTGGCGCGCGCCGCGCGCGAAGCCGGCGCGGAAGTGACCCTGGTGTCCGGCCCGACCGCGCTGGCAACGCCATTCGGCGTCGAGCGCCGCGACGTCAAAAGCGCGCAGCAGATGTTCGACGCCGTGATGGACCATATCGGCGGCCAGCACGTGTTCATCTCCGTCGCCGCCGTGGCCGACTGGAAGGTGGTGAACCCGAGCGTGCAGAAGGTCAAGAAAACCGGCGACGGCAGCGTACCGGAACTGAAATTCGAACAGAACCCGGACATCCTGGCCAGCGTGGCCACCCGCACCAGCCTGGCCGGCTGGCCTTATTGCGTCGGCTTCGCCGCCGAATCGGAAAACCTGATCGAATACGGCGCCAGCAAACGCGAACGCAAAGGCATCCCCCTCCTGGTCGGCAACATCGGCCACAACACTTTCGGCCAGGACGACAACACCATCATCCTGTTTGACGAAAACGGACACACCATCCTGCCGCGCGCCGACAAGCTCACGCTGGCGCGCCAACTGATTTCCGAAATCGCCAAACGCATCGACAAGAACTCGCTATTCCAATGAAAACTGTAGACGTCAAAATCCTCGACCCGCGCATGAAAGACCAGATGCCGGCGTATGCCACTGCTGGTAGCGCAGGCCTCGACCTGCGCGCCTGCATCGAGGCGCCGCTGGTGATCGAGCCCGGCCAGACCGTGCTGGTGCCGACCGGCCTCGCCATCCACATTGCCGATCCAGGCTACGCCGCCATGATCCTGCCGCGCTCCGGCATGGGCCACAAGAACGGCATTGTTTTGGGGAATCTGGTAGGCTTGATTGACTCCGATTACCAGGGACAATTGATGGTGTCTACCTGGAACCGGGGCTTCAACACGTTTACGCTGAATCCCATGGAGCGCCTGGCGCAATTGATCATCGTGCCCGTGCTGCAGGTTGGCTTCAATGTTGTCGAAGACTTCGAAGCGAGCGACCGCGGCGCCGGAGGTTTCGGCAGCACTGGCAAGCACTGAGGAAAAATTTATGGCAGTAGAGCAACGCAATCACATCCCTTCGCCGGCCCGCCGGCTGACCTGGCCCGCGATTGCGGCCACGCTCCTGCTCTCTGCCTGTTCCACCCTCCAACCCGGCAGCGAGCCTGCCGCACCGGCGCAGCCGATGCCGCCGAGCGCGCCTGCCGCGCCGGTGGTGACGCCGCAAATGCAGGCCGCGCGCGACAACCTGAAAGTGATTGCCGGCCTGCAGGAACGGCTGTATCGCATCGCCGCCCCGCTGTTGATCAATAACGCCGACCTGTGCAAGGCGCAAGCGCGCAACCTGCTCGGCTTCACTGCCAAGAACAAATACTCCTACCCGGGCGAATACGCCGACGCTTCAAGCGCCGTGCTGGGCTACGATGAAGTGCTGCAAGTGTCCAGCGTGCTGGCCGGCAGCGGCGCCGCCAAAGCCGGCCTGCGCAAGGGCGACGACCTGGTAGCCGCCGGCGGCAAGCCGCTGCCGCGCGGCCGCGATGCCGAAAGCAAGGCCGCTGCCGTCTTTGGCCCGCTGACTGCCAACAGCGCCATGCTGAACATGACCATCGCCCGCAATGGCGCCAACCAGACCCTGAACGTGCCCGTCACCCGTGCCTGCGCCTTCCGCGTGGACCTGGGCAACTCGGACAATGTGAACGCCTACAACGACGGCAGCCGCGTCATGCTGACGCGCGGCATGATCAACTTCGCGCAAAACGATGAAGCGGTGGCTTACGTGCTGGCGAAAGAACTGGCGCATAACATCCTGGGCCATGCCGGCACCATGCGCAGCACGGCCACCATGGCCAGCATCATCGACAACCTGGCGTCCGTGCGGCCCGACCTGACCATGCTGGTCGGGACTGCCGGCGTGCGGCCGATGCCGGCCGATTACGACATTGCAGCCGACAACCTGGCGCTGTACATGCTGGCGCGTGCCGGCTACAACATCGGCAACGCGCATAGCTTCTGGCAACGCCTGTCCGGCCAGTATCCCGCCACCGCGCTGAACGGCTACACCGCGATCCATCCCAGCGTCACCGCACGCCTGGCCGCGATGGACCGCAGCGTTTCCGAAATCAAGGCCAAGCAGGCCGCCAAGCGCCCGCTGCTGCCATGAAAACGGCAGTCCTGCTGCTCGCCCTGGCGCCGGCCGTGGCGCTGGCGGGACCCTGGACCACCATTGCCAAGGAGCAGGACAGCACCCTCCTGCTCGACCGCAAATCGGTGCGCAGCGTTGCGGAAGGCCGCCAGGCCTGGACCATGGAAACCTTGCGCAAGCCGCAGACTGCGCCCGACGGCAAGATGTATCTTTCAGTGCGCTCGCTGCACCTGTACGCCTGCGACGCCGGCACCCGCACCCTGCTCAGCCAGACCTTCCACGCCGATGTCCTGGGCAAGGGCGAACCGGTCGGCACCTTCAAGTACGAAGCCTACGATCCCGAAACGATCGCACCCGACAGCCTGCCCGGCAAGGCCATGCAGGCCGTCTGCAAAAAGCGCTGACCCTTGCTATAGTTCGGTGCATGGACAGCATCGACCTCGAAGTACTCAAGACTTGCTCCGCCTGGCTGGCAGCGGGACACCGCTGCCAGCTGGTCACAGTCATCCGCACCTGGGGCTCCAGCCCGCGCCCGGTCGGCGCCACCCTGGCCATCTGCGACGATGGGCGCGTGGTCGGCTCAGTCTCCGGCGGCTGTATCGAGGACGACCTGATCGAGCGCGTGCGCGAGGAAGGCATTGTGCGCGAATTGCCCGAGGTGGTCAGCTACGGCATCACCGCCGACGAAGCCCACCGCTTCGGCCTGCCCTGCGGCGGTACCATCGAACTGGCACTCGAGCCCCTCGGCCCGCACAGCCGCATCGACGACTTGCTGGGACGGCTGGCCGCGCACGAACTGGTGGCGCGCACGCTCAACCTGGGCAATGGGACGGTCACCTTGGAACGCGCCCGCCCCGGAGCGGTGCTCGAGCACGGCGGCGAGCTGCTGGTTACCCAGCACGGCCCGCGCTGGCGCTTGCTGATCATCGGCGCAGGCCAGTTATCGCGCATGCTGGCGCAGATTGCCGCAGCAATGGATTACCACGTCACCGTGTGCGACCCGCGCGAAGAATACCGCGCCGGCTGGGCCCTGCCCGAGGTGCCGCTGGTGCACGCCATGCCGGACGACCTGGTGCTCGAGATGCAGCTGGACTCCCGCAGCGCGGTGGTCGCGCTGACCCACGACCCCAAGCTGGACGACATGGCCCTGATGGAAGCGCTCAAGTCCGACGCCTTCTACATCGGCGCGATCGGCTCGCGCGCCAACAATACGAAACGGCGCGAACGGTTGCTGCAATTCGACCTGACGGAAGCGCAGATTGCGCGCCTGCACGGCCCGATCGGCCTGTACATCGGCAGCAAGACGCCACCGGAAATCGCCATCTCCATCCTGGCCGAAATGACAGCGGTCAAGAACGGCGTCCCCGACGTCCTGCAGATCAACCACGCCGCCGCCCTGGCCACCGCCCCCGGCCCCGCCTGCCCGACATGAATTCAACAGCAAGAACCGGCTTGCCACAGCCCAGCCCGTGTCCCATCATGGGGACACAAACTGAACAGTATGAATACTTCAAACCTTCTCAAATTGATTTTTCTGGCTGCCATCTGGGGCGGCTCTTTCCTGTTCATGCGGATTGCCGCGCCGGTGCTGGGGCCGGGGGTGCTGATCGAGTATCGCGTGACGTTTGCGGCGCTGTTCCTGGCCGTGGTGGCGCTGGTGCTGCGCAAGCGGCTGGACCTGGGTAAGCACTGGAAGCATTACCTGGTGCTGGGCTTCTTTAACTCCGCCCTGCCCTTCCTGCTGTTCGCGTTTGCGGCCAAGACGCTGACGGCGTCCGTGCTGTCGGTGCTGAATGCGACCGCGCCGATCTGGGGTGCCATCGTCGGTGCTGTGTGGCATCGCCATATGGTGTCCGGGCGCGTGATGCTTGGCTTGGTGTTGGGCACGGCGGGCGTTGCGATGCTGGTCGGTTTCGACCACGTCAGCAGCAAGGAGGGCGCCGGACTGGCCATCGCGGCCGCTACCCTGGCCGCCTTCAGCTACAGCATCGCCACGACCTACACCAAGGTGTCCCCATCGGCACAGGGCGTGGAGCCGTTCGCCAACGCCCACGGCAGCATGTGGGCGGCGGCCTTGCTGACCCTCCCTTCCCTGGCCATTTTCCCGCAGCCGGGCGAGCCGACCATCGGCATCATGGGCGCGGCATTGGCGCTGGGGGTTCTGTGCAGCGGCATCGCTTACCTGCTGTACTTTGGTCTGGTGCGCGATGTGGGCCCGACTTCTGCGTTGACCGTTACATTCCTCAATCCCTTGTTCGGCATCCTGTGGGGCGCGTTGTTCCTGCATGAAGTGGTGGGCTGGTATACCGTGGCCGGCGCGGCCATCGTCATCACCGGCACCATGCTGGTTACCGGCTACAAGGTCAAGCTGCCGTGGATGCAAAAGACCGAAGCCGCATGAAGCATACTTTTTCGCTTGCCCTGCCCGCCGCGTATCGGGTGCAGGATGTGCTGGCCTTTCATGGCCGCGATGCGGAAAGCGTCGCGGAACAGGTAAGTCCCGATTCGATCCGCAAGGGCATGCTGCTGGATGGGGTGCCGGTGGTGCTGGACGTCACGCTGCCCAAGGGGCGCGCACGCTCCATCGGCTGCGAGGCCGATATTGACCTGCCGCGTGCCCGCAAGGTGCCTCCTGCGTTAGCGATGCAAATCGAAGCCGCCGCCAGCAACATCCTTGGCCTGCACATCGATCCAGCGCCATTCGTGGCGTTCGCACGCGAGGACGCGCTTCTCGGCCCCCTGGTTGCCCGCCAGCCCGGCCTGCGCATCGTGCAGTCGGCCACCGTATTCGAGGCCCTGACCTGGGCCATCATCGGCCAGCAAATCAACCTGTCCTTCGCGATCGCCCTGCGCCGCAGCTTCATTCTGCAGGCGGGTCGTCAGCACAAGGATGGCCTGTGGTGCTATCCGGAAGCTGCGGATGTGGCGAAGCTTGCCGTCGAAGACCTGACCACGCGCAAGTTTTCGCGCGCCAAGGCTGAAACCCTGATCCGCTTCGCCCAACTGGTCACTGCCGGCGAACTCGATATCGAGGAGCGCGCGGACAACCCGATCCCAACCATCTGCCGCAACCTGCTGGCGGTCAAAGGCATCGGTCCCTGGACCGTCAACTACGCCCTGCTGCGCGGCTATGGCTTCGCCGACTGCTCGCTGCACGGCGACGTCGCCATCCGCGCGGCGCTGCAACGCCTGCTGGGCGAGGACAGCAAGCCGGACATGGCCCGCACCGAAGTCCTGCTGCAGCGCTACTCCCCGCACCGCACGATGGCGGCAGCCCACCTGTGGGCCAGCCTGGCATTCGAGGCCTGAACTCAATGGGAATGGAGGGCCTGCCATTGGGCGGCCGTCCAGGCTTGGGGAGAAAAGTAATAGCCGCGCGGCGCCAGGCGGCGCAGCCGCGGTTCGTCCGTTGCATAGCCAACCGCCTGGCGGCAATAGGGCTGGGTGAAACCCTGCCAGCGCAGGCGCTGGCGAAGCGCGTGCTGTTGCCGGCCCATGCGAAACGCCATCGGCACCACCTCGTCCGCCACGCCTTCGGCCAGCCAGGCGTCGTCCAGGCACCAGGAGGCCAGCGCCGTCACCGACAGCGCCACTTCGGGCGGCAAGACGCGACGGATGGCGGCGACAGTGCGCGCCAGGAAGGGACGTTGCGAGCGGCGCACTTCGAAATCGAGTTGCACCACCTGCCGGTTGGCGCCCGCGGCAATGCGCAGCAGCTCCTTCACGATGGCTTGCATTTGTACCTGGTTCAGTGCCGGCGGCTCGCGCCATGACAGGTCGACGTGCAGCACCGGCACGCGTGCGGTAGCCGGTTCGAGCAGGAGGCGGGCCGTGCGCGGACGCACCAGCGCTTGCTCGCCTTGCAGCATGATGCTGGACGCCACGAACGCCACCCCGGCATCGCCCGGCAGCCAGCGCAAATCTTCCGGCCGCTCCCAGGCCCAGGCCATTTTCAGCGGCAGCAGGGCCAGCGCCGTATGCGCATGCGGCAGGCGGCTGCTGTCGGCGCGGGCCAGCAGCAAAAGGGCGGCAAATACGAGCAGGCGTTGCATGTCCACCATCATAAGGGATGGATCGCTTACCATCACGTTTTTGCACGCGGCGCTTGACCCTCACCTTACGTCAGGCTCCAGCATGGTGCCAACGTAACGAAAAGAAGGAGCTCGGCATGATGTTGAAAGTAGGTGAACTGGCGCGCCGTTCGGGCCTGACCGTGCGCACCCTGCACCATTACGACAGCATCGGCTTGCTCAAGCCTTCGGGACGTTCCGATGCCGGCTACCGCCTGTATAACCGCGATGACGTGGCCCGCCTGCACCAGGTGCAGGCGCTGCGCCGTTTCGGCATGGCGCTGGCCGATATCGGTCAATTCCTGGCCAAGCCCGGCACTTCCCTGCCCGACCTGATTGCCCGCCAGATCGACTCGCTCGACCGGCAAATCGCCGAAGCGGCCAAGCTGCGCGAGCAGCTCGCCGCACTGCGCGGGCAGCTGCTGGCAGGCGAGGAACCGGAATTGGCTACCTGGCTAACCACATTGGAGCAAATGACCGTGTACGACAAATACTTTAGCAAGGAAGAACTGGCACAACTGCCGATCTACAACGATCCCGCTGCCCCCGAAGAATGGACAGCACTGATCGAAGCGGTGGGGCAGAACATGGCGGCAGGCGTGCCTCCGTCGGACCCATCCGTACAAGCGCTGGCCGAGAAATGGATGGCAACCTTCAGCCGCCAGGCCGGCCACAGTTTCGACATCATGCAACGGCTCGACAACATGTGGTCGCGCGAAGAGGAGTACCGCAAGCAAAGCGGCGTGACGTTCGAGATGCGGAACTACATTGCGGCTGCCAGCGGCCAGGGCAAGCTGGCGCTCTATGCCAAATATATGCGGCCGGAAGAAATGGAGACCATGCACAAGCACTTCCGCACCCGCGCCCACGAATGGCCGGGATTGATCACGGAAATCCGCCAGCAAATGGCCGCCAATCCCTCGCCCTTGGCGCCGGAAGCACGCGTCCTGGCCCAACGCTGGTATGCACTGTTCACCGATATGGTCGGCAACGCGCCGGACGTGCGGGAGCGCTTCCGCAAAGCGCTGGAGAATGAGCCGGCCCTGAATGCCGGCCGCATGATGAGCGATGATGTGCTGAACTTCCTGCGCCAGGCACACGCGGCAGCGTAACAAGGCGAAAAAAAACCGTCATCGCAAGCTGCTGATGACGGTTTTTTTGGAATTCTGGTTGCGGGGACAGGATTTGAACCTGTGACCTTCGGGTTATGAGCCCGACGAGCTGCCAGACTGCTCCACCCCGCGTCTGATGCGAGTATTATAGGGCAGCGCGCCGATTTAGGCAATATTTATCCCACTCCTTCTGACGATAGCTCGAATATATTTCACCGCAGCCCGGCAATGGGCGGTTCGGTGTAAAGTAAACCCCATGAAATTTTGCTCAGAATGCGCCCACCCTGTGGAGTTGATGGTGCCGGCCGGTGACAACCGGCCGCGTTATGTTTGCGTCAACTGTTCCGCAATCCATTATCAAAACCCCAAGATGGTGATCGGTACGGTCCCAGTCTGGGAGCGCGACGGCGAATTGCAGGTTTTGCTCTGCAAGCGCGCGATCGAGCCGCGCCGCGGGTTCTGGACCCTGCCGGCCGGTTTCATGGAAAACAATGAAACCACGGCCGAAGCGGCCCAGCGAGAAACCGAGGAGGAAGCCGGCGCCAATATCGACCTTGGCAAGCTGTATACCCTGCTCAACGTGCCGCGCGTGCACCAGGTGCATATGTTTTATCTGGCCACCCTGCGCGACCTCGACTTTGCACCGGGCGAAGAAAGCCTGGACGTCCAAATGTTCACGGAAGCGGACATCCCTTGGGATGACCTGGCCTTTCCGACTATCCGCACCACGCTGGAGTACTTCTTCGCCGACCGCGCCAAACTGCGCGAAGGCGGCAGCTATGGCTTCCACACGCAGGACATTACCCAGCCAATGCGCCAACCGTCCGACACATGATTCCCTGGCTTGACGTCAACACGCCCTTTCCCGACGTCTCCGAAGCCCTGACCACGGACGCGCCGGGCTTGCTGGCTGCCGGCGCTGACTTATCGCCGCAGCGCCTGCTGGCCGCTTACCAGCGCGGCATCTTCCCCTGGTTTTCGGAGGGCCAGCCGATCCTGTGGTGGAGCACCGATCCGCGCATGGTGTTGCGCACCGCCGACTTCAAGATTTCCGACAGCCTGCGCAAAACGCTGAAGAAGATTGCGCGCGACGGCCAGCGTTGGGAAGTGCGCTTCGACAGTGCCTTTGAACAGGTGATGCGCGCCTGCGCCGCACCACGGCGCGACGGTCCCGGCACCTGGATTTCGGAAGACATCATCGCCGGCTACAGCGGGCTGCATGAGCAGGGCTTCGCCCATTCCGCCGAGCTATGGCTGGACGGCGAGCTGGTGGGCGGCGCCTACGGTGTTTCGATCGGCACCATGTTCTACGGCGAATCGATGTTTGCGCGCGTCACCGATGGTTCCAAGGTGGCGCTGGCTTATCTCGTGCATTTTTTACGACAGCATGGCGTGCAGCTGATCGATTGCCAGCAGGAGACCGGCCATCTGGCGTCGCTCGGTGCGCGCCCGATACCACGCAAGGACTTCATAGCACACTTGCAAAAGTCGATTGTGATGCCACAGATACGCGATTGGTGCCCTATCGCACCGTTCTAAGCCGCGGACGCGTTATGATATGACTCATGACGCAGCTTAACGACCTTCCCTTCGCAACGTTGCAGTTTTATACAACGGCGCCTTATCCGTGCAGCTATCTTGATGCACGACAGGCCCGTTCGCAGGTGGCGACGCCGTCGCACCTGATCAACGCCGATGTGTATTCGGAGCTGGTGAAGAACGGCTTCCGCCGCAGCGGCATCTTTACTTACCGTCCATATTGCGACGGATGCCAAGCCTGCATCCCGGTGCGCGTCGTGGCCGCCGGGTTCGCGCCGACACGCGGCCAACGCCGGGCGTGGGCGCGTCACGGCAACCTGGAAGCAGGCGTGGCCAGCCTGTCGTTCTCGGACGAACATTACGACCTTTACCTGCGCTACCAGAGTACCCGCCACGCGGGCGGCGGCATGGACCAGGATTCACGCGACCAGTATGCGCAGTTCCTGCTGCAAAGCCGGGTCAATACGCGCCTGGTGGAGTTCCGCGAGCCCGATGGCACGCTGCGCATGGTGTCCATCATCGACGTGCTGTCCGATGGCCTGTCCTCGGTCTACACCTTCTTCGACCCGGACGTGCCGGGCGCCTCCTTCGGCACCTATAACGTGATGTGGCAAATCGCGCAGGCGCACGAACTGGGCCTGGAATTCGTCTACCTTGGCTACTGGATCGAAGACAGCCCGAAGATGAATTACAAGATCAAGTTCCAGCCCCTGCAGGCACGCATCAAGGGCGTATGGGGGCCTCTCACTTCTTCATCAGGTCCAGCAGCGCAACCGTAGTCGCCAGCACGCCGGTCTGGATCGACTTCTCCGCATCGGCGCGGAACAGCGGGCTGTGGTTGTAGGCGATCGCGGCTTTGCCGGCGCGCGCTGCCTCGACCTGCGCGGCAGGCGTGCCGCCCACCATGAAATACAGGCTCGGGATGCCCTGGCCGTAGATGAAATGGGCATAGTCTTCGCCCACCATGCTGCCGCGCTGGTAGCCCTTGTCGAAAATGCCCTCACCCAGTTTGCTTGACCATACGGTGCGCAGGCGCTGCAGCATGGCTTTGTCGTTCAGGGTCGGCGGCACCGGACGGTCGGTGTGGCGGATCTGCGGCAGCTTGTCTTCGGACACGCCGGCAGCGCGCGCGGTGTTCTCGGCCACGCGCTTGATCCCATCCAGCAGCCTGGCGCGCGTCTCGTCGCTTTCCGAGCGCACCGTCAGCTCAAGGCGCGCCGTATCGCTGATCACATTGCCCTTGGTGCCGGCGTGGAAGGAGCCCACCGTAATCAAGGCCGCTTCGCGTGGGGCGATATCGCGGGTGACAACGGTTTGCAGTGCCAGCACGATCTGCGACGCGATGACAACCGGGTCCTTGCCGGTGTGCGGGCTGGCGCCGTGGGTGCCAACGCCGTGCACGACGATTTCCATCAGGTCGGCACCGGAGAACGGCGCTTCGCTGGCCTCGATCTTGCCTGCTTCGATGTCGGCGCCCACGTGCAGCGCCAGCGCGAAATCAGGCTTACCGAAGCGCTTGTAGATGCCGTCGGCCATCATGTCGAGCGCACCGCCGGTGCGCTCTTCGGCCGGCTGGCCAACCAGCATCAGGGTGCCATTCCAATCGCTCTTGTGCGCTGCCATCTGGTGGGCGGTGCCGACCAGGCTGGTCATGTGGACGTCGTGGCCGCAGGCGTGCATCACCGGCACCAGGCTGCCGCTCGCATCCTTCATCTTCACCTTGGAGGCGTTCGGCGCATCCGACTTTTCCTCCACCGGCAGCGCATCCATGTCGGCGCGCACCATCACCATCGGGCCTTTGCCGTTGCGCAGTACGGCCACCAGGCCGGTCTTGCCGACGCCTTCCGTAACTTCAAAGCCCGCCGCACGCAGTTCCTTGGCCATGCGCGCCGCCGTCTGCACTTCCATATAAGACAGCTCTGGATTGGCGTGCAGGTGGTTGAACAGCGATTCCAGGCTGGCTTTGTAGTCGCGCGCAATGGCGGCGGAAAGCTGGTTTTCGGCGGCGACGGCGGAGAAGGAAAGGCAGGCCAGCAAGGCAAGTCCAGGCTTGATCACGGAAGGTCCTCCAGGGGGCGCAGTGTAAAATGCTACAAAAATACACCAAAGCTGCCCACCATGTCCGATAAATTCCTGTACTCCCTCGCCCGCCCTATCCTGTTCTCGATGGACGCGGAATCCGCCCACCATTTCACCCTTCCGGCACTGAAGCGCCTGTCCGCACTGGGCCTGACGCGCGCCATGGTGCGCCGCCCGAAAGACGACCCGCGCACCGTCATGGGCTTGACCTTCCGCAATCCGGTCGGCCTGGCCGCTGGACTGGACAAGGATGGCGCCTTCATCGATGCGCTGGCCGACCTGGGCTTCGGCTCCATCGAAGTGGGCACCGTGACCCCGCGCGCCCAGCCGGGCAACCCGAAGCCGCGCATGTTCCGCCTTCCTGCGGCGCACGGCATCATCAACCGCATGGGCTTCAACAACGGCGGCGTCGACGCCTTCGTGGCCAACGTGCAATCCTCGCGTTTCTACCAGAACCGCGAAGGCGTGCTGGGCCTGAACATCGGCAAGAACGCCGACACCCCGATCGAGCGCGCGGTCGACGATTACCTGCACTGCCTGGGCAAGGTTTACCCATACGCCAGCTACGTGACCGTCAACATCTCCTCGCCGAACACCAAGAACCTGCGCCAGCTCCAGGGCGCTTCGGAGCTCGATGGCCTGCTGTCGCAATTGAAGGAAGCGCAGCTGCGCCTGGCCGACCAGCATAAGCGCTACGTGCCGATGACGCTGAAGATCGCGCCGGACATGGATGGCGACCAGGTGAAGAACATCGCCGACGCCCTGCTGCGCCACAAGATCGACGGCGTGATCGCCACCAACACCACCCTGAGCCGCACCGCGGTGGAAGGCATGCAGCACGGCGCGGAAGCCGGGGGCCTGTCCGGCGCGCCGGTGTTTGAACTGTCCAACAATGTGATCCGCCTGCTGAAAGCGGAACTGGGCGATGCGCTGCCAATCATCGGCGTTGGCGGCATCATGCAGGGCAAGGGTGCCAAAGCCAAGCTGGAAGCAGGCGCACAACTGGTGCAGCTCTACTCCGGCCTGATTTACGCCGGCCCGGCGCTGGTGCGCGATTGCGCCGACGCGCTGCGGGGCTGAGCATGCAGAAAATCACCCTCGGCCGCAGCGACCTGAAGGTCAGCAAGATCTGCCTCGGCACGATGACCTTCGGCCAGCAGAATACCGAAGCGGATGCACACACCCAGCTCGATTACGCACTGGAACGCGGCATCAATTTCATCGACACCGCCGAGCTGTATCCGGTGATGCCGTCCGCTGCGACCCAGGGTGATACCGAGCGCTTTATCGGCAGCTGGCTGAAAAAATCCGGCCGCCGCGCCGACGTGGTGCTGGCGACCAAGGTCGCGGGACCCAACCCGTACATGCACTGGATCCGCAAAGGCAAAAGCAACCACAATGCGGCCAATATCCGTGCCGCGGTGGAAGCCAGCCTGCAGCGCCTGCAAACGGACTACATCGACCTGTACCAATTGCATTGGCCAAGCCGCAACGTGCCGATCTTCGGCGCCAGCCAGTTCGATCCGGAAAAGGAACGTCATGCCATCGCCGTCGAAGAAACGCTGGCCGTGCTGGGCCGGTTGATCGAGGAAGGCAAGATCCGCCACATCGGCGTATCGAACGAAAGCAGCTGGGGCGTATCCGAATTCGTCAAGCAGGCCGAGATGAAAGGCTTGCCGCGCATTGCCACCATCCAGAATCTGTACAACCTGGCGGCGCGCCATTTCGAAACCAGCTTCCTGGACGAGACCTGCTTCCGCGAGCAAGTAAGCCTGATGGCGTATAGCCCGCTGGCATTCGGCCAGCTTACGGCGAAGTATCACGACGATCCTAAGGCACATGGCCGCCTGACGATCTTCCCGCCGACCTGGAGCCCGCGCTACCTGCGCCCTGGCGTGCTCGAAGCGGTGGCGCAGTACGCCAAACTGGCGCGCGAGAACGGCATGACGCCGGCCCAGCTTGCGCTGGCCTGGTGCTATTCGCGCTGGTTCGTCGCCTCCACCATCATCGGCGCCACCACGCTGGCGCAGTTGCGCGAAAACATCGATGCCTTCGATGTTCGTTTGTCATCGGACGTCGCGGCTGCCGTCGACGCGATCCATGCGTGCCTGCCCAATCCCGGCCAGTAAGGCGCCAAATCGGGGCCAATTCGGGGCCAATCAGGGACCAATAAGCGACATTCTCACGAAATCCCACTTGCTTCGCTGGAGCCTTGTTGCTAGCATCGAGGTTCCAGGGCGTCCGCCTCGCCGGTCCCAGCCTGCCCTGATCCGCCGCCCCACCCTCGCGGCATGAAAACTCCCCCCTATCAAACTTCCTGCGCTCGCGCGCGGGCCGGAGCCGTACATGCTGAATAACGTAACAATCAAAACCCGCCTGGTGGCAGTCCTGGCGATCCTTTCACTGACGATGATGGTGATCGGTGTAGCGGGCATTGCCAGCCTGTCCAATTCCAACGCCTCGCTGAAGACCGTGTACGAGGATCGCCTCGTGGCACTGGGCCAGCTGCAGGACGTCATCCGCACCATCAACCGCAACCAGCTGAACATCGCCAAGGCCGTCAGCGACGATCCGGCCAAGCTGCCCGACATGGTGAAGACGGTGGAAGAAGGCCGCGCCAAGGCCACCAAGGTCTGGAAAGAATATGCCGCGACTTACCTGACCGATGAAGAAAAAGTACTGGTGGAACGGTTCGCCGCCGCACGCACCGCATTCCTGGATGACGGCTTGAATCCCGCGCTCGATGCAGCGCGCGCAGGCGATGTCCAGAGAGTCAGCACCCTGCTGCACGGCCGCCTGAACGAGCGCTACGTGGCCATGCGTGAAATCATGAATCAGTTGATCCAGCTTCAGATGGATGTCGGAAAGAACGAATATGAGAGTTCGCAGGCGAGCTATGCAAAATTCCGCCTGGCCGTCATCGGCCTGCTGCTTGGCGGCCTGGCGCTGGCGGTTGTTGCCGGCTGGTGGCTGGTACGCAGCATCACGCAACCGCTGAACCGTGCGGTGCGTATCGCCGAGGGCGTCGCGGCGGGCGACCTGACGCAACAGATCGAAGTTCAATCGCAGGACGAAACCGGCAAGCTGCTGGCAGCGCTGCGTGAAATGAACAACAGCCTGGTCGGCATCGTCGGCGATGTACGCCACGCCACCGATTCAATCGCCACGGCTTCGTCGGAAATCGCCAGCGGCAACCTGGACCTGTCGTCGCGCACCGAGGAACAAGCGAGCTCGCTGGAGGAAACCGCTTCGTCGATGGAGGAGCTGACGTCCACCGTCCGACAGAATGCCGACAATGCCAAGCAGGCCAACCAGCTGGCGGGCAATGCGTCGGAAGTTGCGCGGCGCGGCGGCGCCGTCGTGTCGCAGGTAGTCGACAAGATGAGCGCGATCAACGAGTCGGCTTACAAAATCGTGGAAATCATCGCCGTCATCGACGGCATCGCTTTCCAGACCAATATCCTGGCTTTGAATGCCGCGGTGGAAGCCGCACGCGCCGGTGAACAAGGGCGCGGCTTCGCCGTGGTGGCATCCGAAGTGCGCAACCTGGCGCAGCGCTCGGCCAGCGCTGCCAAGGAAATCAAGCAGTTGATCGACAACTCGGTGGCGCAAGTGGAAGAAGGCAGCCGCCTGGTCGACCAGGCCGGCGCAACCATGCAGGAAGTCGTCGACAGCGTGCAGCAGGTGACCGACATCATTGGCGAAATCTCGGCGGCCAGCGGCGAACAAAGCGCCGGCATCGAGCAAATCAATGAAGCCGTGGTGCAAATGGATAACGTCACGCAGCAGAACGCCGCCCTGGTGGAACAAGCTGCAGCGGCGGCAGGCTCGCTGCAAGAGCAGGCCGCATCGCTGTCACAGGCTGTCAGTGTGTTCCGCCTGGCCGCATCGGCGCACGCTCCTGCGCCCGGGCCGGGCAAGCCGCGTGCGCAAGTTGCTGCGCCGCTGCGTAGCCCGGCTTCCGTCACCCGTCTTCAGCCACGCAGCGCTGCCAAGCCGGCCGCCCCGGTAACGAAACGGCCGGCCGCTGCCGCCGGCAACGACGGCTGGGAAGAGTTCTAGGCGGCCTCGCCGCCTTGCAGGGCAAGGTCGATGTCGCTGCGCTTCAGGTCCGGGGCGAACTGCGCGATGAATTCATACGCATACGAACGCAGGTAAGCGCCCCTGCGCAGCGCCAGGCGGGTTGTGTTCGCGGCAAACAGGTGGGACGCTTCGATGGCGCGCAGGCCCTTGTCGCGGCCGTGGTCGAAGGCCATCGACGCCACCAGGCCAACGCCCAGGCCCAGCGTCACGTACTGCTTGATCACGTCCGAATCCATGGCGGTGAGCACGATGTCGGGGCGCACGCCGGCCTTGTCGAAGGCGGCATCGATATGGCCGCGGCCGGTAAAGCCGACGTCGTAGGTGATCAACGGGTATTCGGCCAGGTCTTCCAGGCGGATCGGGGAACGCGTCAGCAGCGGATGGCCATCCGGCACCACCACCAGGTGGCTCCAGCGGTAGCAAGGGAAAGACACCAGGTCCGGGAATTGCGACAGGCCTTCGGTGGCGATGCCGATATCGGCCTTGCCCGACAGCACCCATTCAGCGATATGGTCGGGCGCGCTTTGCTGCAGGGCGATGCGCACGTCCGGGAACTCATTGCGGAAATGCGACACCGCTTTGGGCAGCGCATAGCGCGCCTGGGTGTGGGTGGCGGCGATGGTCAGCGTGCCGCTTTTCTGGCCGGTGAACTCCAGGCTGGCCTGCTGCAGGTTTTCCGCTTCCACCAGCAAGCGGTCGACGATCTTCAGGATGCCCTTGCCAGGCTCGGTCAGGCCGGTCAGGCGCTTGCCGTTGCGTTCGAAGATGATGACGCCCAGTTCGTCTTCCAGTTCGCGGATCTGGCGGCTTACCCCCGGCTGCGAGGTGAACAGCGCATTCGCCACTTCGGTCAGGTTGTAGTTGCGGCGCGCCGCTTCGCGCACGGAGCGCAATTGCTGGAAGTTCATGCGTGTGCCCCTTCATCGACGAAGACGCGCAGGCGCTTGGGACGCACCACCAGGGTTTCGCCGTCTTGCAGGTTAAGTTGGATGTAGCGATCGTTGGACATGGTGGCCTCGATAATCTGGGCGTTGTCGGTGCGTTCCAGGTCGAGCTGGGCCAGCGGGCCGATCGCATGCGCGCGGCGCAGCTTGACCACGATGCCTTCCGCTCCCGGTACGTAACGCTCGACTTCCAGGTCGTGCGGGCGGATGTAGGCCGTGCCCTTGCCGCTGCCATGCCCTGCCACATCGAACTCCACGCCGTCGCTGGCCAGCACGCCTTCATGCACGCGGCCATGGAACACGTTGACGTTGCCGAGGAAGCCATACACGAACGGCGAGGCAGGATGGTTGTACACCTCGTCCGGAGAACCCAGCTGCTCGACATGGCCTTTGTTCATCAGCACCACGCGGTCGGCCACTTCCAGCGCCTCTTCCTGGTCATGGGTCACGAAAATCGAGGTGACGTGCAGCTCGTCGTGCAGCCGGCGCAGCCAGCGGCGCAGTTCCTTGCGCACCTTGGCGTCCAGCGCACCGAACGGTTCGTCCAGCAGCAGCACGCGTGGTTCAACGGCCAAGGCGCGCGCCAGGGCGATACGCTGGCGCTGGCCGCCGGAGAGCTGGGGCGGATAGCGGTCGGCCAGCCAGTCCAATTGCACCAGCTCCAGCAGTTCCTTCACCTTGCGGCGGATCTGGTCTTCCGACGGACGCTCCTTGCGCGGCTTGACGCGCAGGCCGAAGGCTACGTTCTCGAACACGGTCATGTGCTTGAACAGCGCATAGTGCTGGAATACGAAACCCACCTGGCGCTCGCGCACGTGGCGGTCCGAAGCATCCTGCCCGTCCAGCAGCACCTGGCCCGAATCGGGATGTTCCAGGCCGGCGATGCAGCGCAGCAGCGTGGTCTTGCCGCAGCCCGATGGGCCCAGCAGCGCGGTCAGCTCGCCTTGCGGGAAATCGAGCGATACATTGTCCAGGGCGACGAAGTCGCCGAAACGCTTGTTGATGTT
This sequence comes from Duganella sp. CF458, assembly GCF_900113115.1. GTDB lineage: Bacteria > Pseudomonadota > Gammaproteobacteria > Burkholderiales > Burkholderiaceae_D > Rugamonas. The sequence goes on from NZ_FOOF01000014.1 coordinate 125,699, forward strand.
CTTGACTGCGATCGTCATATCAATGCTCCTTGGCGTCGTCGCCGTAGTTTTCGTGCAGGCGCCATTCGATGAAGGTTTTCACTGCCAGGGTCACCAGCGCCAGCAGGGCCAGCAGCGAGGCCACGGCAAAGGCGGCGGCAAAGTTGTATTCGTTGTAGAGGATCTCGACCTGCAGCGGCATGGTGTTGGTCTCGCCACGGATATGGCCGGACACCACCGACACCGCGCCGAACTCGCCCATGGCGCGGGCGTTGCACAGGATCACGCCGTACAGCAGGCCCCACTTGATGTTCGGCAGGGTCACGCGGAAGAAGGTCTGCCAGCCGTTCGCGCCCAGCACCACGGCCGCTTCCTCTTCCTCACTGCCCTGCGCCTGCATCAGCGGGATCAGCTCACGCGCCACGAACGGGAAAGTAATGAACACGGTGGCCAGCACGATGCCCGGCACGGCAAACAGGATCCTGATGTCGTGCTCCGCCAGCCATGGGCCGAACCAGCCCTGGGCACCGAACAGCAGCACGTAGATCAGGCCCGAGATCACCGGCGAGACCGAGAACGGCAGGTCGATCAGCGTCAGCAACAGGCTCTTGCCGCGGAACTCGAACTTGGTGATGGCCCAGGAAGCGGCGACGCCGAACACCAGGTTGAACGGCACTGCGATGGCGGCGGTCAGCAGCGTGAGCTTGATGGCGGCAATCGAGTCGTCTTCCAGGATGGCGTTGGCATACACCTCCCAGCCCTTCTTCAGCGCTTCGACGAACACGGCGACCAGCGGCACGAACAGGAACAGGGTCAGGAAAGTCAGCGCCACCGCGATCAGGGTGTAGCGCACCCAGCGCGGTTCCAGCGCGTCATGGCGTTGCGGCAGTTCGCCGCGGCGGCTTGGATTGGTGGTTGCGCTCATTTGGCGTTCCTCCCGCGCGACCATGCCTGCAGCAGGTTAATCGCCAGCAGCATCAGGAAGGACGCCACCAGCATGACCACCGCGATGGCGGTAGCGCCGGCGTAGTCGTACTGTTCCAGCTTGGTGATGATGAACAGCGGCGTGATCTCGGAAACCAGCGGCATATTGCCGGCGATGAAAATCACCGAGCCGAATTCGCCGGTGGCGCGGGCAAAGGCCAGCGCAAAGCCGGTCAGCAGCGATGGCAAGATGGTCGGGAATACCACGCGGCGGAAGGTCTGGAAGGCCGAAGCGCCCAGGCTGGCAGCGGCTTCTTCCAGTTCGCGCTCGGCGTCTTCCAGCACCGGCTGCACGGTACGCACCACAAAAGGCAGGCCGATGAAGGTCAGCGCCACCACCACGCCCAGCGGGGTGAAAGCGACCTTGATGCCAAGCACGCCTTCAATAAAGCGGCCGAACCAGCCATTGGACGAATACAAGGCGGTCAGGGTGATGCCGGCAACGGCGGTCGGCAGTGCGAACGGCAGGTCGACCAGTGCGTCGACAATGCGCTTGCCGGGGAATTTGTAACGCACCAGCACCCAGGCCACGATGCCGCCGAAGAAGACGTTCAATGCGGCGCCAATGAATGAGGCGCCGAAGGTCAATTTGTAAGAGGCGACCACGCGCTCCGAGGTGACGGCGCTCCAGAAGCCTTCCCAGGTCATGGTGAAAGTCTTGAGGAAGATCGCCGACAGCGGAATCAGGACGATCAGGGTCAGGTACAGGATGGTGAATCCAAGCGACAGGTTAAAGCCGGGCATCACGCGGTATGGCGCTTTGCGGGCCTTCACCTCGCCTCCCGGCGCCGCCGCCGGGGTGGTCACTGATGCAGCAACTGCAGACATGCTTGCTCCCTTATTACATTTTCGACTAATAGGAGCGCATGTTCGCATTCATGCGTTATAAACCAAACTACGCTTTTTTCATTTGCTTAGATGCCAGAACGGCAGTCATGCCACCAGTTTGGCCGCTACCGAGACCAGCACCGTGGCCAATACGCCGCGCAGGAGCCGCTCCGGCATGGAGCGCGCAAACCAGGAGCCGAGGGTAATGCCGGGCACCGACCCCACCAGCAAGGTCAACAGGAGCGACCAGTCGATCGAGCCCAGCCACCAATGTCCGGCAGCGGCAATCGCGGTCAGCGGCACGGCATAGGCGATATCGGTACCGGCCACCTCCGCCGCCGTCAGGCGCGGGTACATCAGCACCAGCAGCGTAGCGCCTACCGCGCCGGCCCCGATCGAGGAAATGGTCACCAGCGTGCCGAGCACGACGCCGGCCACCACGGTCGTGGTGGCCAACGCCCTGCCCTGCAATTGTCGTTCAGGGTGGGCCAGCATCCATGCCAGCATTTTGCCGCGGAACAGGATGGCCACCACGGTAAGCATGACGGAACCGGCGATGCAGATGCGGATCAGGTGGCCAATTTGCTTGTCCAGCGCACCGAAATACTTCAGGCCCAAGGTCGCGACCAAGGCCGCCGGCAAGGCGCCATAGCACAGCAGGCGCACGATGTCCCAGCGCACCGTGCCGCGCAGGCGGTGGGTGAACGTGCCGGCAGTCTTGGTCACCGAGGCAAACGCCAGGTCGGTGCCCACGGCCACCGAGGGCGAAACGCCGAACACCAAGGTCAGGATGGGCGTCATGAGCGAACCGCCGCCCACGCCGGTCAGACCGACCAGCGCGCCTACGACAAAACCAGAAACGATGAACGACCAATCCATGCGAAATCCTTCCAAGATCCGCTAGGGTATCCAGATGAGCATGAATTCCAAACAATGAATTCCTTATTTGCTTATAAAAAAAGCGCCCCGCAGGGCGCTTTCAAAACGGGAGTAACTCGTTAGAACGCGGTATCGAACTTCAGGTACATGGAACGGCCATTCACGCCAAATGGGCAGGTTTCCCAGCAATACTTGAAGCCCAGTTTCGGGAAATCGCCGCCATTGGTCCATTCGGACGGGTAGGTGTCGAACAGGTTGTTGACGCCGAATGCCAGGGTGGTCTTCTTGCTAAAGCTATAACGAATGCTCGAATCCACGATCCATTTCGCGTCCCAGGTCTGCAGCGGGCTGAAGCCTTCGCCCTGTACTTCACCGTAGTAGTTGGCGCGCGCATTCACGTTCCACTGGCCGATGGTGTAGTCAGCTGCAACAACGTGGTGCTTGCGTGGCTGGCCGCGTTCGATCAGGGTGACCTGGGCCTGGTTGAACAGCTGTTCGCCGGTCAGCAGGCTGGATGGCGAGTGGCGCTTGGTGACCTCGGTCTTGTTGAAGCCCAACTGGCCGGACAGCACCAGGGTCGACGAGGTGAACTTGGTGGTATGGTCGGCAACGATGTCCAGGCCACGGGTCTTGGTGTCGACCGCGTTGGTGAAGAACTGCGCCTGGCCCACCTTCAGCGGGTTCAGCACGTCGGCGATCGGGCCACCGCCGGCTTCCGGCGAGATTTCGCTGGAGAACACGATGCGGTCCTTGATCTTGATCTGGTACAGGTCGGCGGTCAGCGACATATTCTTCGCTGGACGCAGCACCATGCCCACCGATGCATTGCGCGAGGTTTCTTCCTTCAGCGGCTTGATGCCCAGCGCGGTGGTGACAGCGCTGCCTTCACGAGCCGTCAACGTTTCGGTCAGCTCGCCGGCCTGGTTCAGGTTGGTGGAAACCGAGCTGTAGAACTTCTGCTGCACGCCCGGTGCGCGGAAGCCGGACGACACGCTGCCGCGCAGGCCGAATTGCTTGGTCGGGTCCCAGCGCGCGCTCAGCTTGCCGGTGGTGGTGTTGCCGAAGTCGGAGTACTTTTCATAGCGAACCGCGGCAGCCAGCAGCAAGTCTTTGACAGGATGGTATTCCGTGTCCAGGAACAGGGCGATATTGTGGCGGCCTTCATCCACCGCCGTGGCCGGGGTATAGCCCGGGAAGCCCTGGGTGCCGGATGCCGCCACGCCGCCGGTCTGGTTGGTAATCGGAATGGCCGGGTTGTTGGTGCGGCCATATTGGTAGGACACCGGGTCTCCAGCGACGATCTGGTAGTTGTCGCGGCGGTACTCGAAACCGGTGGCCACGAACACTTCCTCGCTGCCGAACTTGACCGGGCCTTTCACGTCGGCGTTGAAGGTGGTCTGGTCGAATTTCAGCTTGCCGGTATCGGCTTCGAACGGCGACTCGGCGTAGATCCCGCCGCCCGGTTTCGGCTCGTACCAGTAGGAGACGTTGATGGTCTGCTTCTCGTGGAAATCGAGCTCGCTGCGGCCGTGATTGATGCTGATGTCGGCCTTCCAGTCGTTCGGCAGGTCGCGCCGGTAGCCGAAGGCAAACGAAGCGTCTTTCACGGTGGTGCGGATATTCGGCAGGAAGCCTTCCGGATACACGGCCGGCACATTGCGGCCGTCGCCTTTGGAACGGAAGAAGCCGGACGAATCGCCCCTGCGCTTGGACACGCCGCCGAAGCTGTAGAACTCACCCGCTTTGTCGACCGGCAAGGCCGCGTTCCACCACAAGTAGGCGTCTTTGGCGTCGCTGTCGCCGATGCGTTGGGTCACGCGTGGCGGATCGACGCGCAGCGAGTCCGGACCGGCACGGTTGGTTTCGTCGCGCTTACGCCCTTCCAGCGACAAGTTGATATAGCCGCCGTCCTCGCCCAGCGACCAGCCGCGGTTCACGCTGCCGGAAACCATGTCGCCGTCGCCTTCCTTGGTGGTGCCGACCTGGCCGCTCAGGGCGGTCTCGTTCACGCTCGACTTCAGCACGATGTTGATCACGCCGGCAATCGCGTCCGAGCCGTATTGGGCGGCCGCGCCATCGCGCAGCACTTCGATGTGGTGGATGGCCGACAGCGGAATCGCATTGATATCGGTACCGGCCGAACCGCGGCCAATGGTTTGCTGCACATTGACCAGCGCCTGCTGGTGGCGGCGCTTGCCGTTGACCAGCACCAGCAATTGGTCAGGGCCGAGCGAACGCAGGGTCGCAGGGCGGATGATGTCGGTACCGTCGCTGATGAAGGTAGTGGAGAAGTTGAACGAGGGGTCCAGGGTTTGCAGCAGCTTGCCCAGTTCCAGCGGGCCGGCCGTCTGCAAATCCTTGGAGTTGATCAGGCCAACCGGCGCGGCCGTATCCAGTGCGGTCTTGGCAGTGGCGCGCGAGCCCAGCACGACCACGGTCTGCTGTTCTTCGGCGGCGGGTTGCGCGGCGGTTTGTGCGTAAGCTTGCGATGTGGCCAGTAAAACAGCACTGGCAATAAGGGTGCGTTTCATAGGAATTCCGATCTCTCTAACGATTTTTATTTGGTGCCGCGAAAAAATACTAACCTGCACAATTGAACTCACAAAGGAATAATTCATTTATGACAAGTGAATCAGCTGTCAACGTTGCATGAATGGAACAGACCCAAAGCTATTGGCTTGTCTCCAGCCAAGTGCTACATTGGTTGCAAGCGATTCATGGGAGGAAGTGTGATGACTGATGCTCTGTTGCTGACCGACCGTTTGTGCGACCTGACCGAAATGGCCTTGCAGGCCTATACCAAGTTCGAAAAGGCCACTGTCTACTGCACCGCCAAGCACCTGATGGCCGACTTCGAAGACGCGGGGCTGCCGCTGGCGGCCCTCGACAAGTTGTCGACGATCCAGGCAGCCATCCTGGCGGCTGTCGAATTCGCCCCGCCCGGCGGCAAGAACAATCCCCAGTGCATCGTCGCCGCGCGCAACGAGATCGCCGCGCTGCGCGACATGCTGAAAGAAAAAAAGCGCCCCGAAGGGCGCCTGCAAGAACATCTGCACTAGTCGTTCCGGGGACCTGGTGATCGTCTCCCCTTCCTGACCGGCGACCTTCCAAAACCGTTACTTGTCCGGTTGCGGTGTGATGCGCAGGTAAGGACGCGGGGCCATGAAGCCTGCCGGGTACTTCTGCTTGATCACTTCCGGGTCCTGCACGGTGAGCGGGATGATCACGTCATCGCCATCTTTCCAGTTGCCTGGGGTGGCGACGGTGTGCTTGTCCGTCAGCTGCAGGGCGTCGATCACGCGCAGCACTTCGTCGAAGTTGCGGCCAGTGCTCAGCGGGTAAGTAATCTGCAGGCGCAGCTTCCTGGCCGGATCGATCACGAACAGCGAACGCACGGTCGCCGTGGCCGACTGGTTGGGATGGATCATGTCGTACAGCTCAGCGACCTTGCGGTCGGCGTCGGCGATGATCGGGAAGCCCACTACGGTCTGCTGGGTTTCTTCGATGTCCTTGATCCATTCCCTGTGCTGGTCGGCGGGGTCGACCGACAGGGCGATTGCCTTGACGTTGCGCCTGTCGAATTCAGGTTTCAGCTTGGCGGTCAGGCCCAGTTCCGTGGTGCAGACCGGCGTGAAGTCCGCCGGGTGCGAGAACAGCACGACCCAGGAATCGCCCGCCCACTCATGAAACCTGATGCTGCCAATGCTGGAATCCTGTTCGAAGTCCGGTGCGGTATCGCCAAGGCGTAAACTCATTCTTTCTCTCCAATGTTAAATGTGATGCGCGCTGCGCCAGGACCTGCAGCAGGCGCTGGCCAAAACGCCAGTCGCCCAGTCCCGATTCAGCGTTGATATGTCCCAGCGCTCCCGCATTGACGAAGTCGCTGCCCCAGCGCTGGGCCCAGGTTTCGGCGCTTTGCGCCGTCATCCATGGGTCGTTGGTGCTGGCCACCATGATCGATGGGCAAGGCAGTTCCCCGTGCGGCAGCAAGGTGCTGACCTGGAACTTATCGGGATCGGCAGGCCCCACCAGCAATACCCCCGCCACGTGGGGGGAGGTTGAACGTGACAGGCTTAATGCTGTGGTGAGGCAGCCGAAACTGTGTGCAACGATGAGGGTCGGACGGCGGTCTTCATCCAGTACTTCATCCAGGCGATCGGCCCAGCGCAGCAGGACCGGATCGCTCCAGCGCTTCTGCTCTACCCGTTCGAAGCGCGGGTACAGGCGCTGCCAGCGGGACTGCCAATGATCGGGCCCGCTGTTATGCAGGCCTGGCGCGACCAGGACGCGAAATTGGTTCAGTTGTTGGATCGCCATGCGGCCCTCCGTTGCGTGTATTTCTCGAATTATTGACCGGCGACTTTCGCACCCGGCTGGTAGATCTGGTCGAACACGCCGCCGTCGGCAAAGTGCGTTTTTTGCGCGGTGCTCCAGTCGCCGGCGACGTCGGTGATCTTGAACAGCTTCACGTTGGGGAATTGGGCGGCGTACTTCTTCGCTTCCTTCTCGATGCCCGGGCGGTAGTAGTTCTTGGCAATGATGGCCTGCGCCTGGTCGGTGTACAGGAAGTTCAGGTAAGCCTCGGCCACTTTGCGGGTGCCGCGCTTGTCGACCACTTTGTCGACCACGGCCACCGGAGGCTCGGCCAGGATCGAGACGGAAGGCGCCACGATTTCAACCTTGTCCGGGCCCAGTTCCTTGATCGCCAGCAGGGCTTCGTTTTCCCAGGCGATCAGCACGTCGCCGATGCCGCGTTCCACGAAGGTCGTGGTGGCGCCACGTGCGCCGGAGTCCAGCACCGGCACGTTCTTGTACAGCTTCTTCAGGAATTCGCGCGCGGCGGCATCGCTGCCGCCTGGCTGGCGCAGGGCGTAGCCGTACGCGGCCAGATGGTTCCAGCGTGCGCCGCCGGAAGTTTTCGGGTTAGGGGTAATCACCGCCACGCCTGGCTTGGCCAGGTCGTTCCAGTCCTTGATGCCTTTCGGATTGCCCTTGCGCACCAGGAACACGATGGTGGAGCTGTACGGCGTGGCGTTATGCGCCAGGCGCTTTTGCCAATCCTTGTTCACCAGGCCGCGCTCGGCGATCGCGTCGATATCGTAAGCCAGGCCCAGGGTCACCACGTCGGCTTCCAGGCCGTCGATCACGGCGCGCGCCTGCTTGCCCGAGCCGCCATGCGATTGCTTGATCTTCACATTGTCGCCGGTCTTGGCCTTCCATTCCTTGGCGAAGGCGGCGTTGACATCCTGGTACAGCTCGCGGGTTGGATCGTAAGAGACGTTGAGCAAGCTCACGTCGGCTGCTTGCGCCACGGCGGCGGTGGCGAGCAAGGCCGCGGCAATCAGTTTCTTGGACAACATCTGGCTTCCCCTTAATGTTTGGAGATGCCAGATTAACGTCCTCTTATATAAATACGAACGAATACTTTCGACGTTCGTTATACCGGAAAGTAATTTAAAGGAAGCGATTGACCAGCACGACCACCCAGCTTGCGCCCGACAGCAGGCAAGCCAGCAGCACGGCCGCGCTGCCGAAATCCTTGGCGTTCTTGGACAGCGGGTGGCGCTCCAGGGAGACGCGGTCCACCACGGCTTCAATCGCAGAATTGACCAGCTCGACGATCAGCACGATGACCATGCTGCCGATTAACACAAGTTTCTGGAAGGCAGAGACAGGCAGCAACAGCGCGGCAATGGTGCCCACCACGAAAACCGCCAACTCCTGGCGGAAGGCGTGCTCGGAACGGATGGCGGTCTGCAGGCCTTCAAGGGAGTAGAAAAAGGCTGAAAAAATACGCTTCAGGCCGCTCTTGCTTTTAAATTCACTAGTAGGTTCCATGGACACGGATTATAGCGACAGAATTCCCATTTTTTTCACATCATGGTATAAATAAGTCTGCCTATACTGCACTGCACCAACCACATCATGAAAAGCGAAACCCTGCCCCCGCAGGAGCCGAAAACGACGATCCAGGTTATCGACCGCATGACGGCCCTGCTTGACGCCCTGGCGAAATATCCGGATCCGGTCAGCCTGAAGGAGCTTTCGAAAGTTTCAGGCCTGCATCCTTCCACCGCCCACCGCATCCTGAACGACCTGGTGGTGACCCGCTTTGTCGACCGCGTCGAGCCTGGCACTTACCGGCTCGGCATGCGCCTGCTGGAACTGGGAAACGTGGTGAAGAGCCGCCTGTCCGTACGCGAAGCAGCGCTCGATTCGATGCGCGCCTTGCACAAGAAGACGCAGCAGACCATCAACCTGTCGGTGCGCCAAGGCGATGAGATCGTCTACATTGATCGTGCCTACTCCGAGCGTTCGGGCATGCAGGTGGTGCGTGCCATCGGCGCCCGCGGCCCGCTGCACCTGACGTCGACCGGCAAGCTGTTCCTGTCCGTCGACGAACCGAAGGCGATCCGCGCCTATGCCACCCGTACCGGGCTGGCCGGCCACAACAAGAATTCGATTACCGACCTGGCGCGCCTGGAGCGCGAGCTGAGCTTGGTGCGCGCGCGCGGTTATGCGCGTGACAACGAGGAACTGGAACTTGGTGTGCGCTGCATGGCGGCCGGCATTCGTGACGATTCCGGCAAACTGGTGGCAGGCTTGTCGATTTCCGCGCCGGCGGACCGGCTGCAGGATGATTGGCTGGAAGACCTGGTCAATACTGCCAACCAGATCTCCGCCACCCTGGGTTACATCCCCGAGTAAGACTGGGCGCTGGTGCTGGCGCCGCTGACGTTGTCGCCGAAGGTTGGCTTGAGCGCAGCCAACCACTTCTTCATGCGGGTCGCGTCGGCCACGCGTGCCGCGGTGCCCTTGGCATCGAGCAGCACCATGATGACGGCGCGGCCTTCCACCATGGCCTGCATGATCATGCAACGGCCGGCTTCGTTGATGAAGCCGGTTTTCTGCAGGCCGATTTCCCAGCCGGAGTTCGGCGCCACCAGGCGGTTGGTCGTGCCAAAGGTGACGGAGCGGCCGCTGTTTTCCACCACGGCTTTCGGGTCGGTGGAGAATTCGCGCAGGATCGGGTGCTCATAAGCAGCCTGCACCAGCTTGGCCAGGTCGCGTGCGCTGGCCACATTCATCTTGGACAGGCCGCTGGAATCGACATAGTTGGTGTCGTTCATGCCCAGCGACTGGGCCTTTTCGTTCATCGCCTGCACGAAGGCCGGCAAGCCGCCCGGGTAGTTGCGGCCAAGCGCCGATGCGGCACGGTTTTCCGAGCTCATGAGGGCGATGTGCAGCATATTGCGGCGGCTCAGGCGGTCGCCTACTTTCAGGCGCGAAGAACTGAATTTCTCGCGGTCGACGTCTTCGTCGGTCACGGTCAGCACTTCATCCAGGTCCTGGTTGGCTTCCACCACCACCAGGCCGGTCATCATCTTGGTGATCGAGGCGATCGGCAAAGCCACGCCGGCGTTCTTTTCGAACAGGACTTCGGAGTTGGCCTGGTCCAGCACCAGGGCCACATTGGATTTCAGGTCCAGCGGATCGCGCACCAGGTTCAGGCCCGCCAGGTCGCCCATGGTCGGACGATTGAAGTCCGCCACCTTGGTCACGCGCTGGTAAACGATCTTGTGACGGCCACGCACACTGATCGTGCGCTTGACCATCTGGGATTTCGCAGCCGGGGCGGCATAGCGGGTACCAGCTTTCTTGACGGCCGCTTGTGCAGATCCCATTGAAGCCGATGCGCAAAGCAAGGACACAAGCACGCTGATAGCAAGTTTGTTCATTCGTCATTCCCCGGTGTGAAACAGCAGAATCGCTAGTTGCAGTGTAGCAAAACCAGATTCCTGCGCAAGCTAAATCAAACTTTTCTTCACCAATGTTTGCAGCCCCACAATACACATTTTCCAGAGTGACGCGCGACTGCAACGGAAGCTTGTTCACTCCATAAATTTAACAAATTTGGCAATCGGCTCGCGCTCCGTTACCAGCGTGTTTTCAATTTTGCCACTATCCGCGAAACCAAGCGACATCCCGCATACAACAGTTTCGCTGGCAGGCAGGCCCAGCACCTCGCTGATAATGCGGTGGTACTGGGTGAACGCCGCCTGCGGGCAGGTATCGAGGCCACGGCCGCGTGCCGCCACCATGATATTTTGCAAAAACATTCCGTAGTCGAGCCAGGAGCCCTGCTCCATGATGCGGTCGATGGTGAAGATCAGGCCAACCGGCGCATCGAAGAATTCAAAGTTGCGGCCATGCTGGGCGGCCATGCCGGCCTTGTTCTCCCGCGTCAGGCCAAGCAGCGCGTACAAATCCCAGCCCACTTTGCGGCGGCGGTCAATATAGGGCGACACCCATTCGCGCGGGTAGTAAGCGTATTCCTCGCTGTGCAACTTGTTCAATTCCGGGTCTGCATAGGCAGCCAGGATCTTGGCGGACAAGACTTCTTTCATGGCACCAGTCAGCACGTAGACATTCCAGGGCTGCGTGTTGGTGCCGGAAGGCGCGCGCGACGCCACTTCCAGAATCGCTGCGATATCTTCACGCGGTACCGGTGTGGGCAGGAAGGCGCGAATCGAGCGGCGCGAAGTGATGGCCGCGTCGACGGCCTGCTGGGCTGGGGAACTGATCATGATTGTCGCCTATTTGGGTTGCTTAACCACAAATATTACTCCAATCACCGCCAGCGCCATACCGGCAATGCCCATCCAGTTCAGGACTTCGCCGAACATGGCCCAGGCCATGATTGCCGTGGTCGGCGGCGTCAAATAAAGAAGGCTTGTGACCTGCGTCGCATCGCTGCGACGAATCAGAGCGAACAGAAGGAAGATCGCACCGATGGACAGTGCGAGCACCGACCAAGCCCAGGCGCCAAGGAATTGCGGCGTCCACTGGATCGAACCCATGTCTTCCCACAGCCAGGCAAACGGCAACACCGCCGCCAATGAGGCGCCGAACTGGATCACGGTGCCGGTACGCAAGTCGAACTGCGGACAGAAATGCTTCTGGTACAAGGTGCCGGCCGTAATGGATATCAGCGCGAAGAGCGCCAGCGCGATCGCCTGCCAAGCAAGGCCAATCAGCGTGATCTTCGCATAAACAACCAGTGCCACACCACCCAAGCCAAAGGCCAGGCCAAGCCATTGGCGCGGACGTACCCGTTCCCCAATCAAGGGCGCAGCGAAGGCGGTCAGGATAGGCTGCATGCCGACGATCAAGGCCGACAAGCCGGCCGGCATGCCCAATTTGATGGCGCACCAGACGCCACTAAGATAGCCTGCCTGCAACAGCAAGCCGGCAAGAGCTACATGCGCCACCTTCCCTTTCGGCCATGGAGCACGCAATAGCCATACGAGCGGCGCCAGGATCGCCAGCACGCCCAGGAAACGCAACAGCAGGAAGGTCAGCGGAGGCGCATAGGGCAAGCCATAGCGCGCCACAATAAAGCCGGTACTCCAAAGGAAGACGAAGAATAGCGGGACAGGCGAAAAGAGGGAGCGCATTCAACGATTCTAGCACCGCGCGGCAACACCCTGCTCGGCAGCAATACCTATGATTTTTCTAGCCAGAAACCCTTTACCAACAATAAGTTAGTTACTTTGTGCAATGCACAAAAACTGCTTGACTTTGATTCCTGAAACCGGATAATTGCCTTTGTTGCGTTGCACAATGCGTTGTTTCCCGTTGTAGAAACATCAAGTTTCAACGACTAATTCACTTATTTGGAGAGTCCAATGTTTGCGATTCCTGAGCAGTTTTCCAATGCCACCAAGGCAAACTTCGAAAGCCAATTCGCACTGTTTTCTTCGCTGACCAACAAAGCCTTCGAAGGCGTTGAGAAGTTCGTAGACCTGAACATCACCGCTGCCAAGGCATCGCTGGAAGAATCGTCGGCCGCAACCCGTCAGCTGCTGTCGGCCAAGGACCCGCAAGAGTTCTTCACCCTGTCCGCCGCCCAGGCCCAGCCAGTGGCTGAAAAAGCCATCGCTTACAGCCGTCACCTGGCTTCGATCGCTACCGGCACCGGCGCTGAATTCAGCAAGGCCGCCGAGTCGCAGATCGCCGAGACCAACCGCAAGGTGATCTCCCTGGTTGACGAAGTGAGCAAGAATGCCCCAGCCGGCAGCGAAAGCGCCGTGGCCCTGTTCAAGTCCGCCCTGAACAACGCCAACGCCGGTTACGAGCAGTTCAGCAAAAGCGCCAAGGCCGCTGCCGAAACCTTTGAAGCGAATGTGAATGCCGCTGTGAACCAGTTCACCACGGTCGCCACCACCGCCGCCAAGAAACAGTAATCAATACCCGGCCGGCCCTTCTGGCCGGCCATGCAGCAACGCTGTACGCAGGTCTCCTCGGCATCCGTGGTTTCCTCTCAGCGGGTGTCCTTCCCGAGCCCCGGCATTGTCCGGGGCTTTTTTTCATCAGCAAGTTTACATTTCATCTAAAACGAGATAATCTGTCTTGATGACGAAACGAACTTCCGAGCAGCAGCACCTGCTGGACCAGATGAAGCACGTGGCCGAAGGGCTTGGCCGCACCTTGGCGCCCTTTACCGAAGTCGTGCTGCATGACCTGCTGGATCCGGGACATGCCGTGCTGGCGATCCATAACAACCTCTCCGGCCGCGCGGTCGGCGAAGCGGCAACGGAACTGGGGTTGGCTCGGATTGCGGATCCGGCCTTCCCGCAAGTGCTGGCCAATTACCCGAACACCCTTCCCGACGGCCGGCCGGCGAAAAGCACCTCGATCGGCATCAAGGACAGCGCAGGCCAATACATCGCCGCGCTCTGCATGAACGTTGACCTGAACCTGTTCCGCAGCCTGCAAGCGATGCTGGGCCAGTTCGGCAATGTCGATCCGGCCGCCGCAGTGATCGAGTCGCTCGCCCCGGCGGCAGGCGCCGACGCCATCCGCGCCCATATCGAACAATTCGCCGCACGCCTCTCCAGCACGCCACGCGCGCTCAAGGCGGATGACCGCCGCGCCCTGCTGCGCGAACTGGGCGACGCTGGTTTGCTGGAGATGCGACGCGCGATGGAAATCATCGCGGCCCACCTGGGCGTATCCCGCGCCACGGTCTACAACTATGCGAAATAACGATGCCCGCCTGCTGATACTGGATCGCGAGGCCGTCGCCACGCTGCTGCAGCCGGAGGACGTGCGCGCCGCCGTGCGCGAAGCCTTTGCCCTGCACGCCGCACGGGCTGCACGTGTCTTCCCGCTGGTACGCGAAGAGCTTCCCGGCAGCGCGGTCTTCGGCATCAAGTCGGGCGATGTACCGTCGCAGGAACTGCTTGGTTTCAAGGCCGCGGGTTTCTGGCCAGCCAATCGCGAAGCCGGCGGCGATGCGCACCAGGCCACCATCATGCTGATCGATCCGCGCACCGGCCGCCCGCTGTGCATCGCCGACGGCAACGCGGTCACCACGGCGCGCACCGCAGCTGCAGGCGCGCTCGGTCTTCAACTATTGGCACGCGCCGATAGCGAACAATTGTGCGTGTTCGGCACCGGCGTGCAGGCACGCGGCCACGTGGACTATGCGCTGCACGCCATGCCCTCCCTCAAGCGAATTCGCTATGTGACTTCGGACGGCCGCCAGGCGCCTGCATTCGAAACATTGTTCTGCGGACGCTGCGACATAGCGCTGGCGGGCGGCGCGCGCACGATAGCCGCTGATGCGGCAGTCGCGGCATCCGATGTGGTCATCACTGCGACCCCGGGCCACCACATGCTGTTCAGCGCCGGTGCAGTGCGCGCGGGAACCCACATCAATGCCGTAGGCACGGATACGCAAGGCAAGCGCGAGCTGCCGGCCGGCCTGCTGGAACGCGCCCGCCTATGGACCGACGACCTGCCGCAGGCACGGCAGATTGGCGAACTGCAGTGGGCCAAGGAACTACCCGCCGCAGAGCTTGACGAGCTGCTTGCCGCGCCCCCGGCTGCAGTGCCACGCGCGGCCGGCGACATCACGATTTTTGATATGACGGGCATTGCCCTGCAGGACCTCACCACGGTGCGTATGCTGTACCAACGCGCCCTCGCCAACAACACCGGCCAGAACATCCCCTGGCCCTGGTAAGGAAGGAGAACCATGAGCATCACTTATGAAGACATCGTCGCTGCCGCCCGCCGCATTGAAGGCTACGCCCACCGCACGCCAGTGCTGACCTCCCGCACCGCCAACGAGGAACTGGGCGCGGAGATCTTCTTCAAGGCCGAGAACATGCAGCGCATGGGCGCCTTCAAGTTCCGCGGCGGCTTCAACGCCCTGTCGCGTTTCAACGAAGCGCAGCGCAAGGCCGGCGTGGTGGCTTTCTCCTCCGGCAACCACGCGCAAGCGATTGCGCTGTCGGCAAAGCTGCTAGGCATACCGGCCACGATCATCATGCCGGAAGACGCGCCGGCATCGAAGATCGCCGCCACGCGCGGCTACGGCGGCAAGGTAGTCACGTTTGACCGCTACAAGGAAGACCGCGAGGCAATCGGCCGCAAGCTGGCTGAAGAACAAGGCATGACCCTGATCCCTCCTTACGACCATGCGGACGTGATTGCCGGCCAGGGCACCGCAGCCAAGGAGCTGTTCGAGGAAGTGGGCGAACTGGATTACTTGTTCGTCTGCCTGGGCGGCGGCGGGCTGCTGTCAGGTTCCGCGCTGGCGGCGCGCGCGCTGTCGCCGAAGTGCAAGCTGTACGGCGTGGAACCGGAAGCCGGCAACGACGGCCAGCAATCGTTCCGCAGCGGCGCGATCGTGCATATCGATACGCCGAAGACCATCGCCGACGGCGCCCAGACCCAGCACCTTGGGACGCTCACCTTCCCGATCATCCAGCGCGAAGTGGACGACATCCTGACCGCCAGCGATGCGGAACTGGTGGACGCCATGCGCTTCTTCGCCGCGCGCATGAAGATCGTGGTCGAGCCGACCGGCTGCCTGGGCTTCGCCGCAGCGCGCAAGATGAAGGAACAGTTGCGCGGCAGGCGCGTAGGTGTGCTGATCAGCGGCGGCAACGTCGACATCGAGCGTTTCGCCGCCTTGCTCGCTTAACCCTTTATTCGCCCAGGTAGGCAGCCTTGACGCGTGGATCGTGCAGCATGTCTTCCGCAATGCCGGTCATGGTGACCGCGCCCGATTCCATGACGTAGCCGCGATTGGCCGCTTGCAGCGCCAGCTTGGCGTTCTGCTCCACCAGCAGGATGGTGATGCCCTGCTGGTGCACGTCGCGGATCACTTCGAAAATCTTCTCGACCATGATCGGCGACAGGCCCATCGAAGGCTCATCCAGCAACAGCAAGTGCGGATGGCACATCAGCGCGCGCGCCATGGCCAGCATCTGCTGCTCGCCACCGGACAAGGTGCCCGCCAGTTGCGCGGCGCGCTCTTTCAGGCGCGGAAACACGGCGAACCATTTCTCGATATCGGCCGCAATCGCCGCCTTATCGTTCATGGTGTAAGCGCCCATCATCAGGTTTTCGGTGATGGTCATGCGGGTGAACACGCCGCGGCCTTCCGGCACCATGGCCAGTTTCTTCTCCACCAGGTGGAAGGATTGCGAGCCTTTCAGCGACTGGCCCATATAGGATACGGTACCCTCCACCTTGCATGGCGGCAGGGTGCCGGTGATAGCCTTCAGCGTGGTGGTCTTGCCGGCGCCATTGGCGCCGATCAGCGTGACCAGTTCGCCTTGGTTGACTTCCAGGTCGATGCCTTTGACTGCCTTGATGCCGCCGTACGCGACCTTCAAGCCCGAAACTTTCAGAACATTGGCGCCCATCAGTGCGCTCCTCCCAGATAGGCTTCAATCACTGCTTTATTGCTTTGAATCTCGGCCGGCAAGCCTTCTGCAATCAGCTTGCCGTATTCCAGCACGCTGATGCGGTCGCACAGGCCCATCATCAGCTTCACATCGTGCTCGATCAGCAGCACGGTCTTGCCTTCGTTCTTGATCTTGACCAGCAATTCGCGCAGCGCCAGCTTTTCGGTCGCGTTCATGCCGGCAGCCGGTTCGTCCAGCGCCAGCAGTTGCGGGTCGGTCGCCAGCGCACGGGCGATTTCCAGCCGGCGCTGGTCGCCATAGGACAGGTATTTGGAGGTGCGGCCGGCAAACTGGCCGATGCCGACAAAGTCCAGCAGTTCCTGCGCGCGCTTGCGGATTGCAGCTTCTTCTTCGCGTGCTGCCTTGTGGCGGAACACGGCACCGAACACGCCCTGGTGCGAGCGCACATGGCGGCCCACCATCACGTTTTCCAGCGCGGTCATTTCACCGAACAGGCGGATGTTCTGGAAGGTGCGGGCAATGCCGGCCTTGGCCACCGCGTGCGGGGCGGATGGCGAATATGGCTTGCCGGCCAGCTCGAAGGTGCCGGTATCGGGCTGGTACAAGCCGGTGATCACGTTGAAGAAGGTGGTCTTGCCGGCGCCGTTCGGCCCGATCAGTCCGTAGATCTGGCCCTTGTTGATCTTGATGCGCACGTCAGTCAGCGCCTGCAGGCCGCCGAAGCGTTTGTTGACGCCTTCGATATTCAGGATTACTTGTTCGCTCATCTCTACTAACCTCATGCTGCCATTACGCCGGTCGACTGGCCTTTGGAGTCGGCATCCGCATCCGGACGGTCTTCATGCTTGGGCGATGGCCACAGGCCCGCGGGACGGGTCAGCATGATCACCACCATCGCCAGGCCGTACAGCAGCTGGCGCAACACTTCGGATTCGATCAGTACTTTGCCGAACAATTTCATTTGCAGCGGCTCCACCACGTGGCGCAGGATTTCCGGCAGCGCCGCCAACAGCGCACCACCCAGCACCACGCCCGGAATGTGGCCAATACCGCCCAGCACCACCATCGCCAGCACGGCGATCGACTCGGTCAGCGAGAACGACTCCGGCGACACGAAGCCCTGGAAGGAAGCGAACATGGCGCCTGCCACGCCGCCGAAGGTGGCGCCCATGGAGAACGCCAGCAGCTTCACGTTGCGGGTATTGATGCCCATGGCCTTGGCCGCGATTTCGTCTTCGCGGATCGCCACCCAGGCGCGGCCCAGGCGCGAATGCTGCAGGCGCGAGGTGATGAACACGGTTGCGATGGTCAGCACCAGGAACAGGAAGTAGTAGGCGTTCACGGAAGGCATCGAGAAGCTGCCGATGAAAACCGTGGCGCGCGAACCCTGCTCGCCCGCCAGGTTGACGCCGAATACGCGGATCGGGTCGATCAGGTTGATGCCCTGCGGGCCGTTGGTGATGTTGACCGGATCGTTCAGGTTATTCATGAAGATGCGGATGATTTCACCGAAGCCCAGGGTCACGATCGCCAGGTAGTCGCCGCGCAGCTTCAGGGTCGGGGCGCCGAGCAGCGCGCCGAACAGGCCCGCCAGCGCAGCGGCCAGCGGCACGATCAGCCATACCGACAAATGGATGCCGTTGGTGCGGATGTCCTCGCCCATGATCGCCGCCAGCCCCTCGCCGAACGCCGGATGCATATTGATCAGCGATTCCAGCACGGTGGCAAATTGCGGCGATGCCAGCAGGCCGGTCATGTAAGCGCCGACCGCATAGAAGGCAATGTAGCCCAGGTCCAGCAGGCCGGCAAAGCCCACCACGATATTCAGGCCCACGGCCAGCATGATGTACAGCAGCGCCAGGTCGGCGATACGCACCCATGAATTGCCGAATGGCGCAGCCGCGAACGGGAAAATGATCAGCGCGGCCAGCAACAGCGCCATGCTGATGTAAGCCTGCTTGGGATTTTTTTGAATGTCGAAAGTCAGCATATGCACATCCCCATCAGGCGCGGTCAGCCACGCGTTCGCCCATGATGCCGGACGGACGCACCGTCAGCACCAGGATCAACACGATAAAGGCGAAAATGTCCTGGTAGTGCGAGCCCAGGAAACCACCGGTCAGTTCGCCGATATAGCCGGCGCCCAGCGCTTCGATAATGCCCAGCACAATACCGCCGATCATGGCGCCGTAGATATTGCCGATACCGCCCAGCACCGCCGCGCAGAAGGCTTTCAGGCCCGGCATGAAGCCCATCGCAAACTGGATCGAGGCATAGTTCGCGCCCCACATCACGCCAGCCACGGCAGCCAATGCCGCCCCGATCGCGAAGGTGGCGACGATGATCTTGTTCGAGTCCACGCCCATCAGGCCGGCGACGCGCGGGTTCTCGGCCACGGCGCGCATGGCGCGGCCCATGCGGGTGCGCTCAACCAGCATGACCAGGCCGAACATCGAGACCGCGGCCAGCACCAGCAGCAGCACCTGGGTCACCGTGATCACCGCGCCGCCCACCATGATCGGCTCGGTCGGCAGCAGTTGCGGGAACGGCAGCGGGTTGCGGCCCCAGATCATCATGGCGAAGGTTTGCAGCAGGTAGGAAACGCCGATGGCAGTAATCAAGGGGGCCAGGCGGGGAGCGTTGCGCAGGCGGCGGTAGGCGATGCGCTCGATCAGGATGTTCACCAGCATGCAGGCCGGGATGGCGCCAATGATGGCGATGCCGAGCTGCATATATCCCGGCAGGTCCGGCGCATACACGCCCAGCAAATTCAGGATGGAGAGACCGATCATCGCACCGATCATCAGCACGTCGCCGTGGGCGAAGTTAATCAGGTTCAGCACGCCGTACACCATCGTATAACCGAGGGCGACCAGCGCATACATACTGCCCAGCACCAGGCCGTTGAGAATTTGTTGGATAAAAGTATCCATCGAGTATGCCCTTAAGAACTATAAAAAACGGCACCCAAGGTTGCCCTCGTGGTGCCGCCGTTTGGAAGCGTTCGCCATGATAGCGAGGTTTCCGGAAAACTAATCGTGGAAAATCCACGTTATACCAAATTATTACTGGATGCCGTGGCTTTTTCCGCCCTCCAGGCCTTTGGGCAGCGGGAAAGTGACCGCCTCTTCCACGCCATCCAGGGTCCGCACGCTCTTCGCGCCCAGCTCTTTCAGGCGGCTGATGACCGCGTCGACCAGCACTTCCGGCGCCGACGCGCCGGCCGTGACGCCCACGCGCAGCTTGCCTTCCAGCCAGGCTGGATCGATCTGGGAAGCATTGTCCACCATATAGGCCGGGGTGCCCTTCTTCTCCGCCACTTCGCGCAGGCGGTTCGAATTGGAACTGTTCGGCGAACCGACCACGATCACCACTTCCACCTGCGGCGCCATGAATTTCACGGCTTCCTGGCGGTTGGTGGTGGCGTAGCAGATGTCGCCTTTTTTCGGCTCAATAATATTCGGGTATTTTGCCTTAAGGGCTTCGATGATTTGTGCCGTATCATCCACGGAAAGTGTCGTTTGCGACACATAGGCCACCTGGTCGGGATTCCGGACCTGCAGGCCCGCCACGTCGTCCACCGTTTCGACCAGGTACATGCCCTCGTCGGTCTGGCCCATGGTGCCTTCGACTTCCGGGTGTCCATCGTGGCCGATCATGATGATCTCGCAGCCCTGCTTGCGCATCTTGGCCACTTCCACGTGCACCTTGGTCACCAGCGGGCAAGTCGCGTCGAAGATCGACAGGCCGCGCGCTTCCGCTTCGGCCCGCACCGCTTTCGACACGCCATGGGCGGAGAACACCAGGGTATTGCCGGCCGGGACATCGTCCAGCTCTTCGATGAAGATGGCGCCCTTGGCGCGCAAGTCTTCCACCACATAGGCGTTGTGCACGATTTCGTGGCGCACGTAGATCGGCGCACCGAACTGCTGCAGCGCGCGTTCCACGATCTCGATGGCGCGGTCAACGCCGGCGCAGAAGCCGCGCGGCTGGGCGAGGAGGATTTCTTTGTCCATGTTCTTTTACAGCACAGAGATAAGGTTCACTTCAAACTTCACCGGCTGGCCAGCCAACGGGTGGTTGAAGTCGAAGATGGCAACGTCGTCGCGCAGCTCGCGCAGCACGCCGGCAAAGCGGCCGCCTTTGGGCGCGTTGAAGTCGACCAGGTCGCCGATCTTGTATTCATTGTCCGGATCGGAGTTTTCCTCCAGCGTAGCACGGGACACGGCTTGCACCAGGTCAGGGTTGCGCGGGCCGAAGCCTTCGCCCGGCGCCAGCTCGAATACCTGGTGGGTGCCCTCCGGCAGGCCGATCAGCAGCGCTTCCAGGTTCGGCGCCAACTGGCCCTGGCCCAGCATCAACGTGGCAGGGTTGCCTTCGAAGGTGGAAACGATATTGGTGCCATCCAGCGAGGCGAGGCGGTAATGCAGGGTGAGGTAAGCCGAAGCAGTGACAACGTTAGACATGGAAACAACTCTGGTGACAGGCAAAAACGCTATTGTAAGCCATCGGACGCCGCGCGGCGCGGCAGCCCGCCCCGGCCCCGCACAAATCCTGACCCAGCGCAAATCGCCCTTCCCGCCCGGGCCAGATAATAGGCGACGGAGGTGACCATGGCGATTTCAGACTGGCCGGAACAGCTGCGCCCACGCGAGCGATTGTTAAAAGCGGGGCCGCAAGCCCTGTCCGATGCTGAATTACTGGCAATTTTCCTGCGGGTAGGCATTCGCGGCAAGGATGCGGTGGCGCTGGCCACCGAGCTGCTGGGCCGTTTCGGCTCCCTGCGCGCCCTGATCCACGCCAGCCGCGCCGATTTCACCGCCGTGCCGGGCCTGGGCGCCGCCAAGTACGCTCAATTGCAGGCTGTGATCGAACTGGCACGCCGTGCAATTAGCGAGGAAATGAGCGCCGGCGAAGAGCTGTCCTCGCCGCATGCGGTGAAAGACTTCCTGCGCCTGTCGCTGGCCGGCCAGCCCTATGAATCCTTCCATGTCCTGTTCCTGGACGTCAAAAACCGCCTGATCGAAGCCTGCGAATTGTTTCGCGGCACGCTCACGCATACCAGCGTGTATCCGCGCGAAGTCGTGCGGGAAGCGCTGGCGCGCAACGCCGCTGCCATCATGCTGGCCCATAACCACCCTTCCGGATCACCCGCACCAAGCGAATCGGACGTCCTGCTGACAAGGGCGCTGGTACAGGCGCTGGCCTTGGTGGACATCCGCATCCTGGACCACTTTGTCGTCGCGGGACACCAGGTGCATTCCTTCGCGGAACATGGTCAAATCTAATTGTTAAATTTTGAGTTTATATGTGACACAATTGTTTTTCGCAAGTGCTTGAAAATCTTGGGGAATTTCCATATACTCTTGTTTTTCCAATTTCGGAAGTAATTCAAGGAGTGTGCCATGGCACGTGTTTGCCAAGTAACTGGGAAGAAGCCGATGGTCGGCAACAATGTTTCCCACGCAAACAACAAAACCAAGCGTCGTTTCCTGCCAAACCTGCAGAACCGTCGTATTTTTGTTGAATCTGAAAACCGCTGGGTCTCCCTGCGTCTGTCTAACGCCGGTCTGCGCGTGATCGACAAGGTCGGCATCGACGCCGTCCTGGCCGACATGCGTGCACGTGGCGAGAAAGTTTAATAGGGAGCTGAATCATGGCAAAAACTGGCCGCGACAAGATCAAGCTGGAATCGACCGCTGGTACTGGTCACTTCTACACCACGACCAAGAACAAGCGCACCATGCCTTCCAAAATGGAAATCATGAAGTTCGATCCTAAAGCACGCAAGCACGTGATGTACAAGGAAACCAAGATCAAGTAATCGATCTCGGTTCGAAAAAAAACCGCCCTCGGGGCGGTTTTTTTATTTGCAGCCTTCCAGTGTTTGCAGCTGGAGGCGCTTGCCGGCGTGAATCGCCGTTACCTTCCCGCCCTGCATCATGTAGCGGATGGCCAGTTCACGGTCGCCCGTTTCCACCATCAGCCAGTCGGCATGCTCCGGATGCGGCTTCACCGCGTCGCCATACACACGCTGCAGCTTGGATGCCGGATCGCCGATACGCACGCCGCGTTCAGTACCGTAACCGCCGGCCACATCGACCCGCACAACTGTCTTGCGCACAAACGTCACCTCAAGCCTCGGATAGCGCTTGGAGCGCGCCACGCGGCATACCTTGTCGAGGGTGATGTCTTTGTCAGCCTCCAGGCCGCCAAAGGTCTTGCCCAGGTTCTCGTACCGGGCACCAACCTTGTACGGTCCCAGGCCATCCGGTTTAATCACCCAGCTCGCGGCCTGGGCGCTGCCCGCCAAGCTTATCGCCAGCGGAAAAATCCACCATTTCACTGCAATCTCCTCAAATGTTGACTCATGGCAACAGCATACTCCTAAGGGAGTAGTCACGCCAACACGAATTGCGGGCCGTCCCATCCATCGAGGTATTTTGGTAACACATCGTCTACATCAATGACGCGATGGCGGTAAAACAGGTGCATGGATGGCTGCCAGGCCTGCGGCAGGCTGCCGCCGGCGCGCGCCACGATGCTGTTCGGGACGACGCGCATGCCGAGGCGGTTGGTGCCAAACAGGGTCTCGCCGCAACGCGCGCAGAAGGTGCGCGACATTTGCCGCACCGGATGCGTAAAGCCCGCGGTCTCGCCACGTGTGATCTGCACTGCTCCGGCATTCCAGGCCGTGGCGGACAGGATGGCGCTGCCATAAAAGTCGCGGCAGGCATTGCAGTGGCAATGCGCGCGCGCCGCCGGCTCGCCATGCAGTTCGAATGCAGCCTGGCCGCACATGCATTGAACCGTCAATATTCCAGTCATTCATTCTCCTCAAAAACAAAACGGCCCCGAAGGGCCGTGTTATTGCAAGTTCGATCAGGCTTACGCGTAGCTGCGCAGGCGCATCGAGAACTCTTGCAGCGACTTGATGCCGGACGCTTCCGCGCGCTCGCACCAGTCTTGCAGCTTCTGCACCAGTTCGTCGCGGCTGAAGTGCGAACGCTCCCACAGCATGCCCAGCTCCACACGCATATTGTGCATGGTTTCCAGGGCTTTCGAATGCTGGAACAGTTCCACCAGTTGCTGCTTCTGCGGGGCTTCCAGCTTGGCTGGTTCGCGCTGCAGCAGCTTGCGGGCGGATTTCGGGAAGCGCGATTCGAGCTGCGACTTGTCCTTCAGCTGCGCCAGCTCTTCTTTCCATGCGTGCTTGACGGACTTGGCGTACTTGGCCATCACGTCGTAGCGGTTGGCGATCACCGATTGCAGGGTTTCGAAGTCGGCCTTCACCTTGGCCGGATCGAACTTGGGCTTCGGCGGCATTTTCTTCACTTTGGCCAAGCCGATCATTTCCATGGCGCGGATGTAGCCCCAGCCGATGTCGAACTCATACCACTTGGACGACAACTTGGCCGACGTCGCATAGGTATGGTGGTTGTTGTGCAGTTCTTCGCCGCCGATGATGATGCCCCAAGGGATGATGTTGGTCGCCGCATCGGAGCAGTCGTAATTGCGGTAGCCCCACCAGTGGCCGATGCCGTTGATGATGCCGGCGGCGGTCACAGGGATCCACAGCATCTGCACGGCCCACACGGTAATGCCCTTGGCGCCGAACAGGATGAAGTCGAGGATCAGCATCAGCGCCACGCCTTGCCAGCTGAAGCGCGAGTACAGGTTCTTTTCGATCCAGTCGTCAGGCGTGCCATGGCCGTACTTCTCCATGGTTTCCTTGTTCTTGGATTCAGCGCGGTACAGTTCGGCGCCTTCCCAGAACACTTTCTTGATGCCCTTGGTGACCGGGCTGTGCGGATCTTCTTCGGTATCGCACTTGGCGTGGTGCTTGCGGTGGATGGCAGCCCATTCCTTGGTCACCTGGCCGGTGGTCAGCCACAGCCAGAAGCGGAAGAAGTGCGAAGGAATCGCGTGCAGTTCCAAGGCACGGTGCGCCTGGTGGCGATGCAGGAAGATCGTCACGCTGGCGATGGTGATGTGGGTCAGGATCAGCGTCACGCCAACCGTCGCCCAGCCACCCAGGCCGGTCACGCCATTGCTGATGAAATCGAGAACTGCGCTTAAATCCATTACAACTCCAAATGAGGACTCCGAATAGGCGCAATTGTACGCGCATTCGTAGGTGATTAGCGGAAGGTTTTCCCGCAGGCACTGATTATTTTTTAGGCAGACGGCTCCGGCACGGGGCCGATCAAGCGAATCTCGCGTTGCGGGAACGGTACAGAAATCCCGTTTTCTTTCAAAGACTTCCAGATTGCCCGATTGACATCCGAGGTCACGCCGCCGCGGCCGTTTTCAGGGTCGGCGATCCAGAAAGCCAGCGCCAGCTCCAGGCCATCGGCACCAAACGCTTGCAGCATGCCCGATGGCGGCTTGTCTTTCATGACACGCTCAATAGAGAGGGCGGCGTCTTCCATCAGCTTGAGCACGAAGTCGACATCGCTCTCATAGCCAACGGTCACGCGGGTGACGATCACCACGGCCGGATTGGACAGCGAAGAGTTCTGCACCGCGCCCGACACCAGCATCTCGTTTGGCACGATGGCTTCCACCCCGTCCGTGCCCTGCAGCACGGTATACCGGGTATTGATTTGCGTCACCTGGCCGCTGTATTTGTCGACCGTGATGACATTGCCGATGGTCAGGCTGCGATCGAGCAGGATGATGAAGCCCGACACGTAATTGCTGGCGATTTTCTGCAAACCCAAGCCGAGACCGACACCCAGCGCGCCGCCGAATACCGACAGCACGGTCAGGTCGATTCCCACCAGCGACAGGCTGACCAGCACCGCCACCAGGATCAGCACCGCACGGCCCATGCGCGCGATCACCACGCGCAGGTTGGAATGCATGGTGTGCAGGTTCATCAAGCGCTCTTCCAGCGCCGCACCGGCCCACATCGCCAGCAACAGCAGCACCACGACCGAGACGGCCGCCTGCAAGATGGTGGCGATCGACACCTTGTGCTTGCCGAGCGGGATCAGCGTATCGTCGAGGAAAGCGAAGACATCCTGGTAGAAACCGGTGATGTACAGCACAAAGGCCAGCCACACCAGCAACTGGAAGGCCTTCTCGAAATTCTGCATGCCCTCGCCCACCACGCCACCGCGCGCGAACACGCGGCGCAGCAGATAGAAGCCGAAGCGGATCACCGCGAGCGAGCTGAAGATCGGCAGCGCCAGGTTGAACAGGTTGGTGTGCAGGTGGAAGCGGCCCAGCATCTTCTGCGAAGCCCACAGCAGCACCACGATGGCCAGCGGGCCGACCACGCGGCCGAAGCTTTCCACGCCAAAGCGCGCCACATCGTTGTTTGCAGTACGCGCCTTCACGCCGCGCCAAAGGAAACGCGACAAGGTCCAGCCCAGCAAGACGGACAGAACGATCGCGCCCGCCTGCCACATCAAGCCCGGATCGCGCAGATCCCCCAGAAGATCATTCAGCAAATTCGCCAACGGCATCGTCCCACCTACTCCTTATGGTTCAGCCCGTGTCCCACCATGGGGTCACACCCGTTTCGGGACACGAGCCCAGCTATGTCACTGCCGCGCCCGTGTCCCATTTCGGGTGTGACCCCACGGTGGGACACGGGCTGGGCTGTTACTCTTCGTCGGCCTTGGCCGGCTTGGCCATTGGCTTGCGTTCGAACACGGCGGCGAAGAAGCCGTCGGTCTGGTGCTTGTGCGGCAGCAGCTTGAGGTAGTCGCCCATGTCGAGGTTGGCGATCTTCTGCTCGGCCAGCACTTGGGACATCGGCACCAGTTCGAAATCCGGATGGGTTTCGATGAACTGCTTGGCGACGGCGTCGTTCTCTTCTTCCAGCAGCGAGCAGGTGGCGTACACCAGGCGGCCGCCGCCTTTGACCAGGCGCGCCGCGCCGTCCAGGATCGAGACCTGCTTCTCGTGCATCTCGCCGATCGCGCTTTCGTCCTGGCGCCATTTCACGTCCGGGTTGCGGCGCAGCGTGCCCATGCCGGAGCATGGCGCATCCACCAGCACGCGGTCGATCTTACCTGCCAGGCGCTTGACCTTGGCGTCCCTTTCGTGCGCGATGGCAACCGGGTGCACGTTCGACAAGCCGGAGCGCGCCAGGCGCGGCTTCAGCTTCGCCAAGCGTTTTTCGGAAACGTCAAACGCGTACAGGCGGCCGGTGTTGCGCATCTGGGCGCCCAGCGCCAGCGTCTTGCCGCCGGCACCGGCGCAGAAGTCGACCACCATCTCGCCGCGCTTGGCGCCGAGGATCTGGGCCAGCAACTGGCTGCCTTCATCCTGCACTTCGATCGCGCCGGATTTGAACAGCGGCAGGTTCTGCAGCGCCGGTTTTTTCTTCAGGCGCAGGCCCAGCGGAGAATACGGCGTCGGCTCGGCCACGATCGGCGCGGTGGCCAGTTCGGCCACCACGGCATCGCGGTCGGTCTTCATGGCGTTGACGCGCAGGTCCAACGGCGCTGGAGTGTTCAGCGCATCGGCCAGGACCAGGGTTTCCTCTTCGCCGTATTGGGCGACCAGCTTGTCGAACAGCCACTTCGGCATATTCGCGCGCATCGACTTATGCAGCAGCGAGCGGTCGATTTCGAACTGGCGCTTGAGCCATTCCGATTCGTCTTCGCTGAGGCCTGGCAGCGCATCGATGCCGACTGCATCGGCCATGCCCAGCAGCACCAGGCGGCGCATGGTGGCGCCGCCGGAACCGGCCTCGGCGCGGTCGGTGAAGAAGGCCTTGTTACGCAACACGGCATACACCGCTTCGGCGATGGCGCCGCGCTCGCGGCCGCCCAGCTTCGGGTGCGCTTTGAAGAAGAACGACAACGTGGTGTCGGCAGGCGCGGTAAAGCGCATGATTTCACGCAGCACGTTCTCGGCGCTGGTGAGGATGTATGGAGGCAAACGCATGATGTTCTTTCTTAATTAGTTGCGGTCAATAGTGACCTTGCCATCCTCGACCCGCAAACGGCCTTCGACGAACCAGCGGATGGCACGCGGGTACATGACCCATTCCTGTTCCAGCACGCGCGCCGCCAGCACATCGGCGGTATCGCCCGGCAGGATCGGCACGGACACCTGGTCCACCAACGGGCCATGGTCCAGCTGCGCGGTGACGAAGTGCACGGTGGCGCCATGGGTGGCTGCACCGGATGCCAGTGCCTGCTCGTGCGTGTGCAGTCCCGGGAACAGCGGCAGCAGCGATGGGTGGATATTCAGCATGCGGTTTTCGTAGTGGCTGACGAAGCCCGGCGTCAGGATGCGCATAAAACCGGCCAGCACCACGAGATCGGGCTTGAAGCCGTCAATGACTTCCTGCAGCGCAGCATCGAATGCTTCGCGGCTAGGGTAATCCTTGTTGCTGACGACGGCGGTCGGGATACCGTGCCGGGCCGCAAATTCGAGGCCTTTGGCGTCCGCCTTATTGCTGATGACGGCGGCAATGCGCGCTGGCCATTGTTCGGCCTGGGCTGCACGGACCACCGCTTCCATATTGCTTCCGCGTCCGGAAATGAGGATGACGATGTTTTTCATGGCCGCCATTGTACCTGCTCAGGCGAGCCAACGCGACATTATGCTGCCCTGCAGCAAACTATGCAAGCGGGGAAGGAAGGCTACTCGAAGGAGTAAAAGACGCGGAACGGCACTTTCTTTTCGGCCCAGAAATCAGCCGCATCGCGGAACACATCGAGCAGGCACTCGCGCGCTTCACGATCAAATTTTTGCGTGTTGGGCAACTGTTCAAGCACGATCAGGAAGCCGGCCTGCTCGCCTGCCTTGGCCATGGTGTCAGTCAGGGTTTCGCGCAGGGCGTCGAAATTCTTGGCGTGCGGTTTGGGGATATGGAAAGACTCGGCAATAATGCCCAGGACTTGCTGCTTGGTCAGGCCGGCATGGCAATGCGCATACAAGAAATGCTGCCCCAGGCGCGCTGCCTCGTCCTGCAGCTCTGCCACGCGGAAGGCGCGAATAGACTGGACTAAATTAGGCGGCACAGTTATCAACAAACTCATCTTTCCCTCAAATCGACCTATCAAATACAAGCCGTAGGCGGGTCAATGCGCCGGGGCTGGAGCTTTCGTTTCTCCCTGTCAATCTGATCCACGCCATAAGGGTAACGTGTTGTACTCTATGAATCAACCCGAAAGTGAGTCCTAACGCAAGTTTTGTTAAAAACTTACCATATTAACCCAAAAGCATGGGGTTACATTTTGTTGCCTTACTTCCCCCAAGGATACAAGCCTTGGCGTTACTATTTAAGCGTGCAATTCCCATTCAACCAAAGCGAACTGCCAAAAGACTGAAACGAGGTAAACAAAATGAACGCCAAAACTAAATTGTTTTTCGCAGCACTGAGCCTCGGCACCCTGCCGCTGGCACAGGCACAAGCAATTGATTTCGAGGACTATGGCCGTGTCACCCGCGTCACGCCGGTGACCGAGCAAATCAACCGTCCGCGCCAGGAATGCCGCACCGAATACGTCCAGGTGCAGCAGCCGCAGGAGCGCGGCGTCGGCGGCAGCATCCTGGGCGGCATCCTGGGCGCAGCGGTGGGTAGCCAGGTCGGCGGCGGGCACGGCAAGACCGCCGCCACCGCGGCCGGCGCAATTGCCGGCGCCGTGATCGGCGACCGCACCCAGAATGCCAATGCGCAGCCAGGCGCCGTGCAGGAGCAGGCCGTGAAACAATGCCGCATGGTCGATGCGTTTGAAACCCGCACCACCGGCTATAACGTGGAGTACGATTACCGCGGCCGCACTTACACCAATTTCATGAGCCACGACCCGGGCCAGCGTATCCGCCTGCGCGTGAATGTCGAACCGATGAATAATTAAGTTCCGGATCGATTCTCTTCCGGACTGCCGGCCAGCGATGGCCGGCAGTTTTCATTTGTACGCTTGCTTGTGAGCAAGATAACGCGGGATAATGCCGGCATGCTGATCAAACGTAAATCCATCGAAAAAGAAGAGTCTTCGCGTCCGGCGACGCGCAAGCCCAAATTTGCACCGGTCACGCTCTCCGAACTGGATGGCGTGCGCTACCTGCATTTCGGCACCGAGTGGGTGCAAGGCGCCATGCGCATCCGCAAGCCGGACTGGCCGGAACTGGAATACGCCCAGCAGATGATGGCCTGGATGCTGTGGAACGAGGCACCCGCCCACGTCGCCCAACTGGGCCTGGGCACCGGCGCGCTGACCAAGTTCTGCTACAAGCACTTTCCGCAAGCGCAAGTGACCGCGGTCGAGCTGAACCCTTCGGTGATCAGCATCTGTTATTCCATGTTCAAGCTGCCCGACAAT
Organism: Duganella sp. CF458; assembly: GCF_900113115.1. Lineage (GTDB taxonomy): Bacteria > Pseudomonadota > Gammaproteobacteria > Burkholderiales > Burkholderiaceae_D > Rugamonas. The sequence continues at coordinate 155,391 of NZ_FOOF01000014.1, forward strand.
GACGGCCGCCTCAACGTGGTCGAGATGGATGCGATGGATTACGTCACCAACCCGGATAACCACGGCACGCTCGATGCGCTGCAGGTCGACCTGTATGACGCCACCGCACGCGGTCCGGTGCTCGACACCCCGGAGTTCTACCGGGCTTGCGCGGCCTGCCTGAATGACGATGGCATCATGACCATCAACCTGTTCGGCGACCATCCGAGCTACGCCAAGAACCTGAAAGCGATGAAATTCGCTTTCGCGCAAGTGGTCTCGCTGCCGGAGGTCCATGATGGGAACGTGGTGGCGATCGCCTTCAAAACCCGCCGCACTATCGACGTGGCGGCGCTGGCCGATCGGGCCGCGCACATCGTCGCAGAAACTAAACTGCCCGCAAAGTCCTGGCTCAAAGGACTGAAAGCCGCACTCGCATAAGGTCACACATGGCAAAAGCACTCGATCTTCAAATTATCTTCACCTGGCTGCTGGCTGATGGAATGGTCGAGAAAGCCGAAGTCAAAGGGCTTTACGCGCAGGCGCAGGGCATCCTGCGCAACACGCCCGGCGCCATGCATCCCCTGAGCGCCGTGGCGCACTGCAAGCTGGTATCGGCCAAGAGCGGCAAGCTGCTGACGTTGGACGTGCTGACCGAATGGCTGGCGCAACGCGCCAAGCTGCCCTTCTACCGTATCGACCCGCTGAAGATCGACTTCACCAAGGTGGCAGACGTGATGTCGGCCAGCTATGCTGCGCGCTTCAATATCCTGCCGGTGGAGATCACGCCCGACACCCTCACCGTGGCCACCGCCGATCCTTTCGCACTGGAGTGGGAAGGGGAAATCGCCAAGGTCTCGCGCCGCATCATCAAGCGGGTGATCTCGAACCCACTCGACATTTCGCAGTACACCTCGCAGTTCTTCTCGCTGGCCAAGTCGATCAAGCACGCCAACAAGAACACCGGCCAGGACGTCGCGCTGCGCAATAACTTCGAGCAGCTGGTCGAACTTGGCAAGATGAACAAGACGGTCGACGCCAACGACCAGCACGTGATCAATATCGTCGACTGGCTGTGGCAGTACGCCTTCGAACAGCGCGCCTCGGATATCCACCTGGAGCCAAAGCGCGACCTCGGCACCATCCGCTTCCGCATCGACGGCGTGCTGCACCAGGTCTACCAGGTGCCGGCCGTGGTGATGATCGCGATGACCGCGCGTATCAAGCTGCTCGGCCGCATGGACGTGATCGAAAAGCGCCGCCCGCAGGACGGCCGCATCAAGACCCGCACCGCCGGCGGCCAGGAAATCGAATTGCGCCTGTCAACCCTGCCGACCGCCTTCGGCGAGAAACTGGTAATGCGTATCTTCGACCCGGAAGTGGTGGTGAAGACCTTGCCGGAACTCGGTTTCCCGATCGACGATGCGAAACGCTGGGATGCGCTGACCAATCGCCCGCACGGCATCATCCTCGTCACCGGCCCTACCGGTTCGGGCAAGACCACCACGCTGTACACCACACTGAAAACCCTGGCGACGCCGGAGGTCAATGTCTGTACCGTGGAAGACCCGATAGAGATGGTGGAAGCGTCCTTCAACCAGATGCAGGTGCAGCCCGGCATCGACCTCACCTTCGCCGACGGCGTGCGCGCCCTGATGCGCCAGGACCCGGACATCATCATGGTCGGCGAGATCCGCGACCTGGAGACTGCGGAAATGGCGATCCAGGCCGCACTGACCGGCCACCTCGTGCTGTCCACGCTGCACACCAACGACGCGCCATCCGCCGTGATGCGCTTGCTGGAACTGGGTGTGCCCTACTACATGCTGGAAGCGACCCTGATCGGCATCATGGCGCAGCGCCTGGTGCGCACGCTGTGCGTGGACTGCAAGGAAGAAGGCGGCGAACTGGCCGACGATATCTGGCAAGGCCTGAGCGGCGGCTGGGAAATGAGCAAGCCGGAGAAAGTGTATCGCCCGGTCGGCTGCCCCGAATGCCGCCAGACCGGCTTCCGCGGCCGTACCGGCATCTACGAGCTGCTGACCACCAGCGAGTCCTTCAACTCCATGCTGGAAGAAGAAACCGACATCACCGCCCTGCGCAAACAAGCGGTGGCCGAAGGCATGATCCCGCTGCGCATCGCCGGCGCCTTCAAGGTGCTCGAAGGCGTGACCACCGCGGAGGAAGTGCTCAAAGTTACCGCCATGGCGTAACGGCAGAAAAAAGGGGCTTTGCAAACGCCAAAATCCTCGTATATAATACGGCCTCTTCGGGTCGTTAGCTCAGTTGGTAGAGCAGCGGACTTTTAATCCGTTGGTCGCAGGTTCGAGCCCCGCACGGCCTACCAGAATGAACAGGAAAGCCTCGTCTTCGGACGGGGCTTTTTTGTTTCCGCAGCCGACTGTAGCAGTCGTTCGACTGATACAGCATGACTTCCGCCTGTCCCTCTTGTATCTTGATCGCCCCTGGCAGCGAACCTAGACTTGTGCCATTCCTTCGCTGCGGATTGCACTCCATGACTGACCTCCTGCCATTGGCGAGCTATTGCCTCGTCATGTCGGCCACGCCCGGCCCCAACAACTTCATGCTTGCCATCACGGGCGCCAATTTCGGCGGGCGCGGCGCCCTGCCCGTCATCCTCGGCATCCAGGCCGGCCTGTTCGTGCAAACCATGCTGATGTGTGTAGGGTTGGGAAGCCTCTTTGTGGCCTACCCGTTGGCGCAACAAGTGCTGCGCGTCACAGGCTCGCTGTATCTGATCTACCTGGCTTGGAGGCTCAGTGGCGCGTCGGTGGATGGTGTACACGCATCCAAGGCTGTGACTTTTATCCAGGCTACCGTATTCCAGGCGCTTAATCCCAAGAGCTGGCTGAAGGCGATCACAGTGGCGTCGGTCTTCATGCCCGCAGAAGGCAACGCTTTCACCAATGCTCTGCAAGTGTCGCTCATTGGCGTCCTGGTAGGTGCTCCCTGCAATTTCATGTGGGCCCTGTTTGGCATGTCGATTCGCCGCCTGCTGAAAGACCCGCGCATGCAGCGTGCATTCAACCTGGCCATGGGTGCAGCCCTGCTTGTGCTGGCACTGATGTTTTTACGCTAGACTCTCGCCATGATCGCCATCGACCGCAGCTCCCCCATTGCACTGTCTCAGCAGATTGAGACGCAGTTACGGCACATGGTCGAGAGCCGTGCGCTTCCCGGCGGCAGCAAACTGAGGTCGATACGCCAGCTGGCAACCCAGCTGGCAGTGAGTACGAACACTGTCGTTGTAGCTTACGACCGGCTGGTAGCGGCGGGCATCATCGATTCGCACGGTACGGCGGGATTTTATGTCTGCGCCAGGAACGGCGACGGGAAGTCGATTCCGGACGAAGCTGCACTGGAGGCGGGTGAGGAACAGGAACCCGTCTGGCTGGCGCAGCAGGCAAACGATCAGCGCGCAGGGGTCCTGTTGGCCAGCAGCGGAGCATTGCCGCCAACCTGGCTGCAAGATGCGGTTCCGGCGGTGGCGGTGCAAAGGGCTTTGGCCCGCAGCGCCGCCGGCATGGCATCGCGCTGCCCGCCCCAGGGACTACCCGAACTACGCGAGCACATAGCACTGCTGCTACGCGGCATCGGCATCGGGGGCGATGCCGGCAACATACTGACCGCCTTCGGCGGCACTCACGCGATCGACCTGATTTGCCGCAGTTTCCTGCAACCAGGCGACACGGTACTGGTCGAGGATCCCGGCTTCTTCCTGATGTTCGGCAGGCTACGGCAGGAGGGCATACGCCTGGTTCCCATCAAACGCCGCCCCGATGGCCTGGACCTGGACGAACTGGAGGCGGCCTGCCGCGAACATCGGCCGCGCATCCTGTTCGTACAGACCGCCTTGCATAACCCGACCGGCTGGAGCAGCAGCGCTGCCAATCTGCATAAGGTCTTGATGCTGGCGCAGCAAAACGGCGTACTGATTGCCGAGGACGATGTGCATGGATATTTCCAGCAATCGCCAAGCACACGGCTGGCAGCACTGTCCGGGCTCGATGGCGTGATTTACTACTCCAGCTTCTGCAAGGCCTTGAGCCCTGCACTGCGCATGGGCTACCTGGCCGCGGCTCCGGCCCTGCTGAAGGTACTGATGCGGACCAAGATCCACTCCATTTTGACCACGCCCGCCTTGAACGAATATGTGCTGCTGGAAGTACTGCGGGCGGGCAATCTGCGCAAACACCTGGAGCGTTTGCAGCGCAAGATCATGGCTGCGCGTAATGCCAGTACGCGCCAGCTATGCGCAGCTGGCGTGCAATTCGAGCAGCCAGGCGATGCGGGCATTTTCCTTTGGGGAACGATGCCCGAGGGCCTGGACGTGGACCTGCTGGTGCAGGATGCTTACCGCAACAAGATCCTGCTCATGCGCGGCGCCGCCTTCTCTCCCAACGACATACCTGACCGGCACATTCGTTTCAATGTGGCCTTCAGCCAGCATCCGCTTCTTGGCAATTACCTGCAAGAGCGGCTGGAAGCGGTAGCTGGCGCACGTTCGAGCCTCAGCCGGATGCACGCTTCAAAGCCGGCCTAGCGGAAGAACAGGATCCGCCCGTCGGCGGTAGCTGCGATCAACTGCCCTTCATGCCAGACGGGCGTCGACATGAAGGCCCCCAGCTTCTTCACATGTTCGAGCGAAGCCAACATGGATTGCGGGCCCTCGAACAGGCGCTGGCCGTTGAATTTACCGGTGCTAGCGTCCAGCAGCCCGAAATCATCGGCCAGGCTTTCCGGCGTGCGCCACGACCATTGCAGCTTGCCTGTGGTGGCATCCAGTGCGAACAGCTCGCCGCGCATGCTGGCTCCGTACACGATGCGGCCCGCCAACAGCGGCGTGGCGTAGGTCCAGACTTTGGTGTCATGCTCGAACAAGGGCTGGCCAGAGCGTTTGTCGAGGCCCACCAGCAAGTTGGTATCGGACGTGCCGAAATAGACGTGCTGCGCGTCGGCCACCGCGCCTGAAATCACCCAGGAGCCTTTGCCGTTATAGCGCCATTTCATTTTTCCACTGGCCAGATCGAGTGCGTAGAAATAAGAGTCGCGCGAGCCGATATACACCGTATCGCCATCAACCAGCGGCTGGGCCTGGACGCCGAGCAAGGTGCTGGTCTTTTGTTCGGTTTCGGTCTGGTAGCGCCAACGCTGCTTGCCGCTGTCGGCGTCCAAGACATACACCGCGCCGTCCCAGCTGCCAAACACAATGCACTTGCCGGCCAGCGCAGGAGCGGCGTGGATCATGCCGCCGCTTTTGAAGGCCCAATGCACGGCGCCGGTCTTGGCGTCCAGCGCGTACAGCCTTTCGTCGGAGCTGCCGAAATACACGCGGCCATCCGCAACGACCGGTGACGACAGCCAGAAATCCCATGGGTCGCGAGTGGGCGTGGCCTTCTTCTCGCTACCATACAGGCCATAAGCCGCAAAGTGCGCTTCACCCTGGGTCGAGAATTCCCAGCGGAGAACACCGGTCTGCGCGTCCACTGCGTGCAGGCGGCCGTCGCGCGCCAGCACATATACGGCGCCATCGGCCACGGCTGGCGTGGATCCGATGCCCGCACCGGCATGGTATAGCCAGGCAAGCTTGCGGCTGGCCAGATCGTAGGCGTAAAGGTTGCCATCCTCCGCACCGATATACAGCTTGCCCTGCGCAATAACGGGGGTCGATACGGTCTGTGCCCGCAGTTCGATAGCGTGCTCCAGTTTCAGGGGCGCCGCTGCGCCGGCAAGCGGCGCGGCAAACATCAGCGCTAGCGCCAGCGCCAGCGCAAACATGGTATTGAAAATTCGCATAAGGCCTCCTTGGTGAACGCAGTGATTCTAGCGGCATGGGCAGCGTCAAACCTTCAGGCTTCCTAAAGGTCATGCAGCACGTGTACTGCTACACTCTTTAGCCATGAAAATCCTGCTCGTAGAAGATGACCTGGAACTGGGCCGCGCGCTGCAAGCGGTGCTGCTCGACGATGGCTTTGACGCTGTCTGGGTGCGCATGGCTGCCGACGCGCGCCGACTTTTGGTGCCAGGCGGCTTTGCTGCCGCCGTGCTGGACCTCGGCCTGCCGGACGGCGACGGCATGTCGCTGTTGCAGGAACTGCGCGGCAGCGGCGACCAGCTGCCGGTGGTATTGATTACGGCGCGCGATGCGCTGGAAGACCGGCTTTCCGGCTTCGCAACGGGCGCCGACGACTATCTCGTCAAGCCATTCGATGTGGCGGAGCTGCTGGCGCGCCTGCGCGCGGTGCTGCGCCGCACGCACGGCGCTTCCGCAGGAACCAGGCTTTGGACTTCCGGCGCGCTCGCGCTTGACGAACGACGCAAGGCTACCACCTGCGATGGCGAACCAGTTGCGTTGTCGCCCACCGAATATTCCCTTTTGCTGGCGTTGATGCAAGCACCTGACCGCGTCGTCACGCGTACCGAGCTGGAGGATCGCGCTCTGGCCGGCAACGACAGCCAGTCGCTGGACGTCCACATGTCCAACCTGCGCAAGAAGATCGGCGAACAGCGCGTGCGCACTGTGCGCGGTGTCGGCTACATGATTGCCCCATGAGGACGCAGCGCTCCCTGTTCCGTCGCCTGCTGGGCGGTTTCCTGCTGGTGATGCTGGCGATCTGGCTGGGCGTGGTCGGCCTGGCGGTGTATGAAGCCAAAGTGCTGCATGCACGGCATACAACTGCGGAAAACCGTGGCTGGGCGCGCCAGATCCTGCTCAACCTGCGTTCGGTCGCGCATGATCCGGCCGAGGTGGCACGCGTGGCAACCCAGATCGAAAAGCTGCGCTACGACATGCTGCGCGAAGTCGATTACTGGCCCAGGCCGGTGGTGCTACAGGTATGGCTGCATGGTCAGCGCATGTATCACTCCGAAGGCGGCCTGCCCGGCAGCCTCGCCCTCCCCGGTCCGGACAGTCCCCGGCTCGGCGTCGAGTGGTCGGCAGACACGGAGCGCGATGCGGCTGCCGGTCTTGTCGTGCGGCGCGACGCCATGCACGATACCAGTTGGCTGCTGACCGGTTCCGGCGCAGCCTACTACCTCGCGCCCTTGCTCTACAGCCTGCCCTTCCTGCTGCTGCCGGCATGGCTGATCGTGCGGCGCGGCCTGCAGCCGCTGCAAGCAATGGTAACGGCAATCGAACAGCGTTCCGGCAGCGACTTGCAGCCACTGCCGCCTTCCGGCTACCGCGAACTGGCACCCCTGGCAACCTCCGTGAACCGGCTGATGCAGCGCCTGACCGAGCGCGTCGAGCGCGACAAGGAATTCCTGACCGACGCCGCGCACGAGCTCAAGACGCCGTTGTCCGTGATCCAGGCCAATGCCCACCTGCTACTGAACCATCGCGACAACCTCGCGCGCATGCAGGATGCCGACCACGGACTGCGGCAAGGCGTGGCGCGTGCCACGCATACCGTGCATCAGCTGCTGGCGCTGGAACGGGCACGCCATGACGCCGAAGCCGGCGCCGCGCAAGCGGTTGACCTGGTGCCGCTGTTGCGCGAGCGGCTGGCGCACGCCGCGCCATTGGCCATGCAACGCAATGTCGAACTGGAACTGGACTCGCCCGGCGCATGCCGGCTTTCACTGCATCGCGAGAGCATTGCCGCATTGCTCGATAACCTCGTCGGCAATGCCATCAAATACTCGCCGGACGGCGGCCGCGTGCGCGTCTCGCTTTCGGCGGAGCCGGCGCCGGTGCTGGCGATCCGCGACGAAGGGCCCGGGATCGCCCCCGAACTGCGCGCTAAAGTGTTTGAGCGCTTCTATCGCATTCCCGGCCAGACCCAGGCCGGCAGCGGACTTGGCCTGGCCATCGCACAACACGCCGCCCTGCGCAACGGCGCCAGCGTCGCACTGCTTGACGGCGAGGGAGGGCGCGGGCTGCAGGTGCAAGTGCGCTTCGCACAAATCTAACGGAAGCGCTTCGGCTGGCGACGGCGGTTAACGGCGTTCTGGTCCTGCAGGATGCCGTCCACCCGTTCCGAGGCGGCGCGCGATAGCTCCAGCGCTTGCGCCACGTCGGGGAAGAACGCCGGCAAGCGGTAGCCCAGCCAGGCATAGGCCGAATACAGGCGGCAGGCGTCCTCCGCCTCCTGCAGGTTCATCCACTGCAGCGGATTCTGCTCCGGGTGCAGGTGCGTCACGCGCTGGCGCGACAGCGACACGCACCAGTGCTCCCAGGCTTTCTGCAGCGTCACCACGTTGGAAGAAATCGGCACCAGCGACAAGGTGAACTTGTCGGCCACCGCCAGCGGCAGGGTGTCGAGCCATTCCGCGCGTTCGAACTGCTCTTCCGTGATGCGCGGGAAGAAGAAGCCATCCGGCACGTCGATATTGTGGACGAAGCGCTTCAGCAGCCGCGCCAGCGAACCTTCGCCGGTGACGGATGCGATGCGGTGCAGGTGCTCCAGCGTCGGCGCCACGGCAAAGCCGGTGGCTTTCAGCGGGGGCAGCTTTTCCTTCAGCAGCGAACGCATGACACCGTGCGTCTCGTCGTCATAACCGGCCACATGGCCTTCCTCGTGCACGCCGTAACGCCCTGCCCTGCCGGCGATCTGGCGCGCCAGGGCAGCCGGGATTTCCTCTTCCTCGTAACCGTTGTACTTGACGGTGGTGGTCATCACCACGCGCTGGATCGGCAGGTTCAGGCCCATGGCAATGGCGTCCGTGCCCACCACCACGTCGGCGTGGCCGTCGCGAAAACGTTGGGCCTGCGCGCGTCGCACTTCCGGCGACAGGTTGCCGTACACGGTGGCGACCGACAGGCCGGCCTCGGTCACCATGTCGCGCCACATCAGTACCTCACGACGTGAAAAGGCGATCACGGCGTCGCCCTTGCGCAGCCCTTTGAGCTTGCGCACGGCGGAAGGCTCCATCGACAGCGGCGCCTTGCGCTTCAGGATATGGACCTCGATCGGGCATTCCAGGCGCTCGGCCAGGGCTTCCACAGCGCGCCGTGCCTCGGCCGCACCCACCAGGTAGACGGTGCGCGCGGGCGCGCCGCAGACGGCCGCCGTCCAGGCTGCGCCGCGGTCGCGGTCGGACAGCATCTGGATCTCGTCGATCACCGCCACTTCGACCGGGGTGCGCGTGTCGAGCATTTCCACCGTGCTGGCGACGTGGGTCGCGCCTTCTTCGATACGGCGCTCTTCGCCGGTCACCAGGCTGACCTTCAAGTCGGGATCGGAAGCTTGCAGGCGTTCGTAGTTTTCCAGCGCCAGCAGGCGCAGCGGCGCAAGATAAACGCCGCTGCGTGCTTTTGCCAGGGCTTCCATGGCCTTGTGGGTCTTGCCGGAGTTGGTCGGTCCAAGCACGGCGATGAATTTGCGCGGCAGGCGGCGCGCCACCTCGAAGGTATCCGGATATTCGGCCAGGTTGATGCTTTGCCGCGTGCGTTCGGCATGGCGCTCTTCGCGATGACGTTCCACCGCATGCTCCAGGCGCTGGCGGATACGATCGAACACGATGCCGGCCGGCTCGGATGTCTGCATGTCTTCCAGCGCATGCAAAAAATCCATCGGCCGCATGCCGTAATCATCGCACTCTTCGCGCAGTTCGGCGGCGAAGGCGACGACGTCGGCGTGCAGCGCGGCCTGGGCCGCTTCGTTGCCGCGTTCGAGCAACAAGGATGCGCGCCCTTCGCGCTCCAGCTTGCGCCATTTGGATGGCTTGGCAAGCACGCCTTGCTGCGGCACCAGGTCGTAGGGTATGTGCAGGCCGTCCAGCTCCACAGAACCCGTGAAGCGCAGGAATACGCGGCCTTCCTGCTTTGCCAGTTCGATGCCGCGGGCTGCAAGGCCCAGCTCAGTCACCAACTGTTCGTCGTCGTCAAAATCTGTCATGGCCAGACGATTATAGCGAATGGCGCAGCGCGGCTAGTTCCAGATGCGGTAGACCCAGTAGGTTTCGTCTTCCAGGCCGCGGCGCAGGATCTCCGACGGGCTAAGCCCGCTGATCTCGCGCGCTTCGCGGCTCATGTGCGACTGGTCGGAATAGCCGCCCAGTTGCGCCATGTCGCCCAGCGAAACCTTGCCTTTCAATGCGGCGTCGCGCGCTGCAATGAAAGTCTGCTCGGCGCGATAGGAACGGCGCAGGCGGCGCAGCGGCTGGCCCGCCCATGCGCGGATGCGGCGTTCGGCCATGCGTACGCTGCGGCCGATACCTGCGGCGGCCGCCTGTCCTTCCAGGCGGCGCACCCAGTCGCCCACTGCGCCGTCGACGCTGCTGTCGGCGCGCACGGAACGCCAGCGCGGCTCAAGAAACTCCTCAAGCAAGGCAACGCGCGCTTCGTCGTCGGCTGCGGCGAGCATCTGCGCCGCCAGTTGCTGCCAATCGCTGTCGAGCAATGCGTCCAGCGGCTGGAATTGGTCGACAATAGTGCTCATATCAATGCCCGTCAGGCGGTGCAGCGCTTCGGGGAAGAACAGCACCGTCATGAAATGCGTGGGCCCGGGATTGGCGGAAACCGTCGGGCCTGTCCACGCGCCGGACAGGAGAACGCCACCTTCAGGACAGGCCAGGTCCGGCATGGGCGGCTCGACCATCACGGACGCGCCCACCAGTTGCAGGAACAGGACGGGAAACCCGGTCGCCGGATAGCGGTTCAGGCGCTGCGCAGCGGGCAGTTCGCAGCCGACCGTGTTGCGCACGACGATCGCTCGCAGGCAGGAGGCCAGCGAACGGCGCGGCGCGATGAATTTACTGATTGGCAACATGCTCAGCATTGTAGCGCGATGTCGCAAATGTTCAAGACCGCGCCGCACACCCGGCGCATACTGGCCACCATGGATACCACGACCGCCCCAACGACCGGCGCGCTGCGCCAACTTTCCGACCTGCTCGGCCCCAAGGGGCTGCCCTTCCTCGGCAATGTCTTGCAGCTCCGGCCGCGCAAGGTGCATGCCGACGTCGAGGCATTGGCGCAGCAATACGGTTCGCTGTTCCGCATGAGCATAGGCCGCGCGCAGGCGCTGGTCGTTGCCGATGCTACGCTGGTCAGCGGCATATTGCGCGACCGGCCCGACGGCTTCAGGCGGCCCGACGTCACGGCCCAGGTATCGGATGAAATGGGCGGCGAGCGCGGTGTCTTCCTGGCCGAGGGCGCGCTCTGGCGCAACCAGCGCAAGATGGTGATGCAGGCCTTTGCGCCGCATGCCATCAAGGCTTATTTCCCTTTGCTGGCACGCGTCGGCGCCCGGCTGCAGGCGCGCTGGGCGCAGGCGGCGCAGGCAGGCCGGCCGATCGCGCTGAATGCGGACCTGAAGCGCTACACGGTGGATGTGATCGCAGGCCTGGCTTTCGGCGAGGAGGTCAACACCATCGAGCATGGCGACGACGTGGTGCAGCAGCAGCTTGAACTGATCATGGAAGGCACGGCGCGCCGATCGCTGCTGCCGGTTCCTTACTGGCGCTACATCAAGCTGCCTTACGACCGCAAGCTGGAGGCCGCGGTGCTGGCCATGCGCGAGGCAACCAACGGCTTCATCGCCAAGGCGCGCCAGCGCATGCGCGACGATCCTTCACGCGCCGAGCGGCCGCAGAATATGCTGGAAGCGATGCTGGCTGCGGCCGACCAGGAAGGCAGCGGCATCGACCATGCCGCAGTGGTCGGCAATGTCAGCACCATGCTGCTGGCGGGCGAAGACACCACCTCGAGCGCCTTGTCCTGGCTGATCTGGCTGCTGTCGCGCCACCCCGCGGCACTGCAGCGTGCGCTGGAGGAAGTACGGCGCGTGGCACCCGATCCTTCAGGCTTCACCATCGAGCAGATGGACCAACTGGAATACATCGACGCCTGTGCCCACGAAGCGATGCGCCTCAAGCCGCCGGCGCCGTTCATTCCGCTGCAGGCCAATCGCGACTGCGTAGTGGGCGATGTGCATGTGCCGAAAGACAGCGTGGTGTGGTGCGTACTGCGCCATGACAGCGTGGCCGAAGCGAAGCTGCGCAATGCCGCGGACTTCGACCCGCAACGCTGGCTGGATGGCAGCAGCGCGCGCCAGTTGGCGATGCCGTTCGGCTCCGGGCCGCGCCTTTGTCCGGGTCGCTACCTGTCGCTGCTGGAAATCAAGGTGGCCATGGCCTGCCTGCTAGGATGCTTCGAGCTGGTGTCCGTCGAAGGCGACAGCGAGGAATACCACGGCTTTGTCATGTCGCCTGGCGCCTTGACGATGCGGCTTTCGCCAGCAGCTGGATAGTCAGCGCGAACACAAAAGCGCAGAAAAACGATACCGCCACCGGCTGCGCGCGCAGCAGCAGCGAAATCGCCACGCAGAAGGCCGCGAAGGCAAAGTAGCCCAGCATCGTGCCGCGCAGCAGTTGCACGGCGCTGTCGCGGCCGGCCTGCACGTGGGTGAACCCCACCAATACCGTGCCCATCACCGGGAACATGGCGAAGAAGCCGCTCAGGCGCGGGCCCAGCCCGGCCGCCGCTGCGCTGACGGACATCACCAGCACCGCGCCAGCGAGCATGCGCCATGGCAGGTCGCCAGCGCGGCGAACAGGCTGCGTGGTGCGCATTGTGCCCGTCGTGCCCGGGCCTGACGGGGCTGCGCAGCCGGAACGCGCGGGAAACAAGCGCGGTGCGAGCAGCAACGCTGCGACAACCGCGAGCGCGGCGAACGGCAACGGCAGCCGAAACGATTGCAAGCCTGCCACCGCCAGCGCCCAGGCGCCCAGCGCGACCGGCATCGCTCCCGCAACGCCCATCCGGCCCGATGCCCACGCATACGCCAGGCTAAAGACGATCATTGCCAACACCGCCATCAAGGTTCCTTCCGCCGCAGTGGCGGCAAACCCCGCGCCCTGCTCCAGCGAAATCGCCAACAAGATCGGCCCCGCCACGATCGGGAAGGCCGAAAGCCAGCCCGCCACCGCGGGCCCCCAGCGCCGGCCGGCCAGCGTAACGGCATAGATCAGGGAAGGAACCAGGAACAGTTTCAATGCGAGGATGGAATTCATGGGCCGCGAGTCTACCACGCGCGGCCTTTGTATCAGCCAAGTAACAGCCGGTTGACATGGAGCGGTCGATTCCCCACTATCTTCGCTCCATTGAATCAACCAATCCCGTGCAATGATTGCAACTAAACTCCTCCCCCAGCTCACTTCCCTGCTGATCCTCGGCGCCGGCCTGGCCCAGGCGGCTGCGGTTGAACCGACCAGGCACGCCATCACCCACGAAGACGTGTGGCTGATGAAGCGCGTCGGCGCGCCGCAGCCCAGCCCGGACGGCAAATGGGCCGTCTTTTCGGTCACCGATCCCGCCTACGACAGCAAGGAGCAATGGTCCGACATCTGGATCAAGTCGCTGGCGGACGACAGCGCACCGCGCCGCCTGACCTTCAGCAAGAGCGGCGAATCCGCGCACGCCTGGTCGCCGGACAGCCGCTTCCTGTTGTTCGTCGCCAAGCGCGAGGGGGACGAAGCGCCCCAGATCTACCGCATCGACGTGGCCAGCGGCGGCGAAGCGCAACGCATGACCAGCCTGACGCTGGGTGCACGCATGCCGAAGTGGAGCCCGGACGGCAAGCAGGTCCTGTTCGTCAGCGAAATCTTCCCCGGTACCGCCGACGAGGACGCGGTGAAGAAAGCCGCCAAGGAGCGCAAGGACCGCAAGTACAGCGCGCGTGCCTACGAATCCTTCCCGCCGCGCTTCTTCGACAAATGGCTGGACGACAAAAAGGTGCGCCTGTTCGTGATGGATGCGCAGCCGGACGCCAAGCCGCGCGACATCCTGGCTGGCAGCAAGCTGGCCGACCTGCCGGGCTTTGGCGGCAGCCAAGGCGACGACGGCCAATCCGTCAACGCGGTCTGGACGCCGGATGGCAAAGGAGTGGTATTCGCCGTTTCCACCAACCGCGACCAAGCCGCACGCGCCTCGACCTTTACCCAGATCTACAGCGTCCCGCTGGCGGGCGGCGAGCCGACCCAGCTGACCAAGGATGGCCGCAGCTACCACGACCTGCGCTTTTCCCCCGACGGCAGGACCCTCCTCGCGCTGACCGAGGAAGAAGTACCGAACAAGGTCTACGACCTGACCCGCCTGGCGAGCTTTGCCTGGCCTGTCAACAATGCACAGCCGAAGATCCTGACCCAGGACCTGGACCGCTCGATCTCGCGCATCGCCCTGCCAAGCGACGGCAAGCGCATTTACTACTCCTTCGAGCATGCCGGCCTGGAAAAGGTCAATTCGATGAACTACGCCGGCGGCGACAAGCGCGAAGAACCATCGCTGCCGAACGGCTCCATCAACTCCCTGAACGCCGGCGGCAAGGCGCTGGTGGGCGTATGGGAGTCGGCCATCAACCCGCCGGAGATCTACTCCTTCAACGGCACGCCCAAGCGCCTGACTTCTTTCAACGTGGAGAAAGCCGCAGCCATCGACTGGCAAGCGCCCGAGCACTTCTGGTTCAAGACTCCGGACGGCCGCCAGATCCACAATATGATCGTGAAGCCGGCCGGCTTTGACCCGAACCGGAAGTACCCGCTGTTCGCGGTGATCCACGGCGGCGCGGCAAACATGTGGCGCGACCAGTTCGTGCTGCGCTGGAACTACCACCTGCTGGCCAAGCCGGGCTATGTGGTGCTGCTGACCGACTACAAGGGCTCCACCGGCTACGGCGAAGAGTTCGCGCGTTCGATCCAGCACGATCCGCTGAAAGGCCCGGGCGACGAAATCAACTGGGCGGTCGATGAAGCGATCAGGAAGTATCCGTTCATCGACAGCAGCAAACTGGCGGCGGGCGGCGCAAGCTATGGCGGCCACCTGGCCAACTGGCTGCAAGCCACCACCACCCGCTACAAGGCCATCGTGTCGCATGCCGGCGAGATGGACCTGGTGATGCAGTGGGGTACCAGCGACAGCATCTACGGCCGCGAAGTCAATGGCGGCGGCCCGGTGTGGAGCAACCTGCCCGTGTGGCGCGAGCAAAGCCCGATCATGCAAGGTGCGAACCACGAGAAAGGCACCGGTTTCAAGACGCCGATCCTGATCACCGTGGGCGAACTGGATTACCGCGTACCGGTCAACAACGCGCTGATGAACTTCGCAGCACAACAGCGTTTGAATACGCCAAGCAAGCTGG
Organism: Duganella sp. CF458; assembly: GCF_900113115.1. GTDB lineage: Bacteria > Pseudomonadota > Gammaproteobacteria > Burkholderiales > Burkholderiaceae_D > Rugamonas. Next base: position 170,471 of record NZ_FOOF01000014.1, read on the forward strand.
TAGTATTCCCGGACGAAAACCACTGGGTACTGAAAGGCGAAAACAGCCGCTACTTCTATAGCGAAGTACACGGCTGGCTCGCCAAATACCTTCAATAAAAGGAGAAGTAGAAGATGACGGTTGCAAACTGGTGTATCGCCGCGGCCTGCCTGCTGCCGATGATGGTCGCGCTGACGCCGAAAGTCGCCTCGGTCGCAGGCAAGGATCGTTACGACAACGCCGCTCCGCGCGATTGGGCCAGCCGCCAGGCCGGCTGGATGAAACGCGCCCACGCCGCGCACCTGAACGGCTTTGAAGCACTGCCGCTGTTCATCGCTGCCGTCATCCTCGCGCAACAGGCGCACGCCAACCAGGACCGCATCGACATCCTCGCGATGTCCTTCGTCCTGATTCGCGTCACCTACAGCATCATCTACATCAGCAACCTGGCCACGCTGCGCACCCTGGTGTGGCTCGCCGGCATCGGCATCAGCCTGGCGATCCTCGCCCAGTCCTGATCGTTCATGCAGCGCTGCCGGCGGCGACCGGCGCCGCTGCGGCGGCGGGCCGCAGCCGGATCGCCAGCACCATCAGGCCGGCCACCAGGCAGGCAGCGCCCGCCGTGAACAGCGCCGGGTTGTAAGTCAACAGCAACGTACGCACCTGCCCTGCGCCGTACGCCGCGACCGCAGCGCCCAACTGGTGGGCGGCAAAAATCCAACCGAACACCATGCCGGCTTTCTCCTTGCCGAAGGTCGTTGCGACCAGGCGCACGGTCGGCGGCACAGTGGCGATCCAGTCCAGGCCATAGAACATGGCGAAGATCGACAGGCCATACAGCGTGAACTCCGAATACGGAAGCCACAGCAGCGACAGGCCGCGCAAGCTGTAATACCAGAACAGCAGCTTGCGGTTGTCGTAGCGGTCCGACAGCCAACCGGAAAGGAGCGTGCCGATCAGGTCGAAGGCGCCCATCGTCGCCAATACGGAAGCGGCGGGCACCGGCCCCAGGCCGGCATCTCCGCACAAGGAAATGAAATGGGTCTGGATCAGGCCATTGGTACTCAGGCCGCAGATGAAGAAGCTGCCGGCCAGAAGCCAGAACACGGCGCTGCCGGAAGCTTCGCGCAAGATGCGGAACGGGGTCGAGAAGCCGATCGCCATCGGTGCGGCGGGCGCCGTTGCAGGCTGGATTGCACCGAACGGCGCCTGGCCCACGTCCGCAGGGCGATCGCGCATCAGGAAGAACACGGCAACAGCAATCAGGCCGCAAGCTGCCAGCACCGGCAGCACTGCCATGCGCCAGCCGAAATGCTCCACCAGCCATGCTCCCACAGGCAGGAAGACCAACTGCCCCGTTGCCGAACTGGCCGTCAGCAAGCCGACCACCAGGCCGCGTCGCGTTTCGAACCAGCGGTTGGACACCACCGCGCTCAGGACCAGCGCGGTCATGCCCGAGCCCACGCCGAGCATGACGCCCCATAGCAGTACCAGGTGCCAGAACTGCGTCATCCACAGCGCCAGCAGCGAGCCGACCGTGATCAGGCTTAGCGCCGCCACCACTACTTTGCGCAAGCCAAAGCGCTCCAGCAGGATCGCGGAGAAAGGCCCCATCAAGCCAAACAGCGCAAAGCGCACGGCCAGCGCGGACGAAATCTGGTCGACGCCCCAGCCGAATTCCTTGCTCAACGGCTGCAGCAGCGCGCCCGGCAAACCGAGAGCGGCCGACGAGGCGAGTCCGGTGAGGAAGGTCAAGGCAACGATGACCCACGCGTAGTGGATGCCGCGGCGTTGCAACCGCTGGGAGAGGGTATGGGCAATCATGCGAATCATGTTAAATGATGATCGTCATTAATGCAAGCCAAAAGAAAAGCCGGCGCGCGGCCGGCTCTTCATCGACGCAAGGCGCCGTTATTTCTTGATTTGCAGGGAAGATTTCACTTCCTGCACGCCCTCGATCTTGCGGGCCAGTGCGATCGCTTTGTCAGCTTCTGCCTTGGATGGCACGAAGCCGCTCAGCATGACGATACCCTTCTGGGTTTCCACGTGAACGTCCATGGCTTTCACCAGCGGATCGGCTGCGTATTCAGCCTTGACCTTGGTGGTGATCATGGTGTCGGACATCGCAGTGCGCGTGTCGGCGGTGGCCTCACGTGCCGCAGCGCGGGTGTCGGCGGTGGCGTCGCGCGTGGTGTTGGCCAGGTTGGTGCCGGCTTCACGCGTGTTCTGCGCTACCGCAGCCGTGGTGCTGGTGGTGCCGGCGTTGGCCAGTGCGGTTTTATGGGAAGACTTGGCGTCGGACTTGCAGGCCGATTTTGCCGAGCCGCTCATGTCGTCGCAACGTTCCTTAGCCAGGTCATACTCGGCATCGGCCAGTTTGCGCTGGGCTTTGTCCACGTCCTTGGCCGTGTTCTGGTGCTGTTTGGTCGCATCAAGGATAGCGCGCGCTTCGGCTACCTTGGCTTCCTCTTTGCAGACGTCTTCAGCATTGCCCTTCATGCTCTTGCAATTGTCTTTGGCAACCTTGTAGTCAGATTCAGCCTTGTCCTTGGCTGCTTTGTAGGCGTCGTTATCGGCAGCCTGCGCAACAGCGAACGAAGTACTGAACAGGGCAGCCAGCGAAATACACAGGATTTTCTTCATGGTTAGTCCCCTTTAGGATGGTTTGCATGGCGATTAAACGCCTCCTGGGAACTATTTTCTGTGCGCGACCGAACACAGTTGCGTTATTGCTCGTCCTTAAGCAAGCCTTTCCCCCACAGCACGCGTGCCTGTTCGAAGGGGTTATGTTCGCTGGAGAACACAGCAGCATTGGCAGCAAGTTGCAACCAAGCCCGCGTATTGTGCGATCCATGCTCGACAGGCTGGCGCACCTGCATCAACCAGGCGTGCACCTGGTCGTATTGCGCAGCGTTTGCACGCTGCGTCCAGGCCAGCGCCACCAGGTCGGAGAAGGCCTCTTCGCGACGGGTGTCGCGCATGGCTTTCGACAAGGCTTGCAGTTCCGGATTGTCGAGCTGCTCAAGCGGGCCTTCCACAAAGCCGGCCGGCAAGACATGCCAGCTGCCTTGCGCCTGGCGCCAGCAATGCCCCACTTCGTGCGCCGTCATGGCTTCGATCAGGACTTTCTGTTGTTCAGCAGGGACACCGGACAACACTTGTTCCGCCTGCGGATTGCCGCGCATGGAGAACACCAGCTTGCAGCGGCCATCGGCAAAGCCCATGGCCAGGGGCACATCGTTCGGGCCGGCTTGCGGCTGGACCACAATATCAATCGGGAGTTTGAGTTCCTGTTTGGCGTAAGCCAACACGGGAGCACCAGCTTGCAGCCAGCGCGTTTCGGCTTCGGTAAGCTGAGCAGCGCCGGCAGTGGCGGCGAAGAAGGACAGCAGGATTGGCAGGCTCAGCTTCATAACAGAACTCCGGTAACTGGCTACAACTATACATGCCTTACGGCAAGCTGTTACCGGAGTTTCTGCGCTGTTACAAAATTTTGGCTGAGCTAGTCGACAAGCTTATTTTGCCAGCAAGGAGTTGGCAGTCGGGAAAGATGGGCGAATGTCATTCGGGACTGTCTTCATCTTGTCCAGGGCCTTCTGCACGTCAGGACGGATGACGACGTACTTCGCCATCATGTCCTTGGCGCGCGCGTAATCGCCGGTCGCCTCGATCGTAAGGAACTCGCGGTCGAGATCGATCACCGCCTGCTTGATCTTCTTGAAGTCGACCGAGAAGGTGCCGTCGCCGTGCGAAACGAAGCCGCCCTGATCCAGCAGGTAGTTGACCTGGATCGCCATGCCGCGCGCGTGCGAGTCGGTCAGGCCGAAGTGCAGCGTGCGGAATGCCGAAGCGAGGAAGGTGGTGTGAAGCTTGCGCTCCGCCGCTTCCCCCTGCCCCAACGTGTCGTTCAGTTGCCCCTTCTCCATCATGTACATCAGGGCGAACAGGCCGGTGATATCGGCTTTCGCTTCCTCGATGGTGGAATAGGCTTCCTTCAGATCCTGGCGCGGAGTCGACTCCGTGGCACCCACCTTGGTGATGTGCGGGCCCAGGCCGTGCGTGATTTCATGCGCCAGGATGTGGGTAAAGAAGGAGTTGAAGTCCAGGTCCTTCTGGTCCGAGGGACGCAGCACCAGCTTGGCGATCGGGGTCAGCGTGGCCTTGAACTTCTCTTCCTGCACGTTCTTCAGCATCACGCGCTTGGAGCCGCGCTGGCTGATGATGCGCTCGTCGTTCGGCAGGTTGTAGGCGGCGGTCTGCACGCCCATATTGCCGTCGCCCGCGCCGTAGACCTGGTTCACCACCACCATCGGCGCCACGGCGCCTACCTTCGGATTGCGATATTTGGCATCGACCGGCAGGTTGTCTTCCAGCTCCTGCATATGCTTGGCGAAGAAGTCCAGCTTGCGCGTTTCCTTATCGTCGCGGATATTCACATAGGCTTCGAAAGCGGCCTTGTAGCCAAACAGTTCGTCGTTATAGGTCTCGTATGGACCGATGGTGACGTCGACCGGGGAATCGAGGTCCATCCAGGCGAAGTCGGAAGGCAGGTAATCGTTGGACAGGAAGGCATCGGCACGCAGGTCGAGGAACTTCTTCAGCGAAGCGTTGCTGGTGGCGGCAGCGGCCTCCTTCAGCAGCTTGGACAGCTTTTGCAGCTCCGGCTTGTATTCATCCGAGTATTTGACGATCTTGAACTTGCCGTCATCGCCCTTGCGGATGGTGGTGAAGAACCACTGCGCCTCCTGCTTCTGCGCGGCAGGCAGGCCGTTGATCCACGCCTCCACCTCCTCCTTGCTGGCGCCTTCCGGATAGAAGTTGGCGGCGGCCGGCTTATGGCCGGGCACCTTGATGCCCGCTACGTCCGCAGGCAGGAAAGACTTGTGCTCGTCGAGGATGGACCACGGGCCTTTGTTCAGCCAGAAGTACTCGGCGCGCGCCTTGCCCAGCGCCGACCGGTCCTTTTGCAGCGCGGCGTACAAGGCCTCGTTGCCCGACCAGCGCTGGCGCAGTTGCAGGGTATCGACAAGCTTCGCTGCTTCGATCAGTTTCTTGATCGCCTGGCGATCGCCGGCGGAAAGATGCGAGGTGTCAGCCTTCAGTTGCACCGGCGCGTAGCGCTTGGTCATCTTCTGCAGCTCGGCGACATCGGCCGGAGCAGCGGCAGCGGAGGCGCTGGCAAGCGCCAGCACCAGCGGGGTCAGGAGGTTTTTCATGTGGCCTTTTCTCTACAGTTAAAAGGAAGGCCACATTGTATGCCTGCGTCTACCAGGCGCGGTAAGTTTTTCCGGATTCCGCACCTTCCACGCAACGGCTGTAGGCACGGGCTACGCGGTTGGCTGGAACGGTCTCTAAGCCATGAAACAGCGACTCGAATTGTTCCGCCGACTCCTCCAGCAGCGAAGGGTTCACCACATTGATGCGCAAGCCTCGCTGCAGCTCGATTGCCGCGCCGCTGGCGAAGCCCTCGATGCCGTTGTTGACGGCTACCGTATTGGCGCAGCCCCGCAGCGGGTTGTGCGCATCGACGCCGCTGGTCAAGGTGATCGAGCCGCCATCGTTCAGCGCGTGCTGCGCCACCAGGGTCACGTTCACCTGCCCCATCAGCTTCGAATCGAGGCCGACGCGGAACTGCTGGTGCGTCATCGCTCCCAAGGGACCGACGTGGAGCGCACCCGCAGCCACCACCACGTGGTCCACCCTGCCAGTTGCCGCGAACAAGGCCTGCACCGAATCGATATCTTCGATGGCCACACGATGGTCGCCGCTGCTGCGGCCGGCGGTGATCACGCGATGACGCTTGCCCAGCTCCCGCACCACGGCGCTGCCGATGGTGCCGGTGCCGCCAATGACCAGGACCGTACGCATTACCACACGCGGTAGGTCTTGCCGTTTTCCGCGCCTTCCACGCTGCGGCTGTAGGCCAGGGCCGCGCGTTTCACCGGCACGGTTTCCATGCCGTAGAAGTATGGGCCGTAGGTTTCCACCGACTCATCGACCAGGGTCGGGCTGATCACGTTGATGCGCAGGCCGCGCGGCAGCTCGATCGCCGCGCCCAACACAAAGCCTTCCACCGCGCGGTTGACGGTGCTGGCGTTGGCGCCGAAGCGGATCGGATTTTCCGAAATGCTGCCGCTGGTCAGGGTGATCGAACCGCCATCGTTCAGGTATTGTTGCGCGGCCAGGGCCACGTTCACCTGCCCCATCAGTTTGGAGTTGAGGCCAAGCTGGAACTGCTGTGCGGTCATCTCGGCCAGCGGACCGAAATGCAGGTCGCCGGCAGCGACCACCACGCCGTCCACTTTGCCAACCTTCTCGAACAGCGCCCGCACCGAAGCCGGATCCTCGATCTTGACCTGGTACTGGCCACTGTTGCGGCCCACAGTGATCACTTCATGGCGCAAGCCCAGTTGTTCCACGATGCCCTTGCCGAGGGTGCCCGATGCGCCGATAACGATGATTTTCTTCATGTTGATTCTCCTGTTGGGTTTCGAAGTGAAGCCAGTATGCGCTCCGTCACCACAGGAATAAATGAGCTATTATTTAGATAATTACAAACCCATAGTTAGCAATGGACAAATTACGCAGCATGGAGGTATTTGTCGCCGCCGTCGACAGCGGCAGCTTCACAGCGGCGGCCGAGCGTTTCGGGATCTCCGCCGTCATGGTCGGCAAGCACGTGCGCGAGCTGGAACAAAGGCTCGGCGCAGCCCTGTTGACGCGCACCACGCGGCGCCAATCGCTGACAGAGATCGGGCGCCAGTATGCCGAGCAATGCCGCGCGATCCTGGCCCAGATCGGCGCCGCCGAAAGCCTGGCCGAAACCATGCGCGTGGCGCCACGCGGCGTATTGAAGGTGACGGCAGCAGTCTCGTTCGGCATGGAGTGGCTCAGTCCGATGATCCCCGACTTCCTCGAAATGTATCCCGAAGTCAGCGTGGAGCTGAGCCTGAACGACCGCATGATCGACATGGTGGAAGAAGGCTTCGACATCGCGGTGCGCATCGGCACGCTGGAAGACTCGTCGCTGGTCGCGCGCCCGCTGCGGCCCTATGGCGTGGTGATCTGCGGCGCGCCCGACTACCTCGCCAAGCGGGGCGTACCGCAAGTACCCAACGACCTGGCGCAGCACGAATGCCTGGAATTCAGCGGCTGGGTGCCGCAAGCGCGCTGGCGGCTGACAGGCGACAAGGACGCCCGCCACGTCCCATTGAGCCGCCTGCGCGCCAACAACAGTTACGCGCTGAAGCAGGCAGCGTTAAAAGGCTTCGGCCTGACCATGCAGGCTGAAACCGCGCTGGCGCAAGACATCGCCGCCGGCCGCCTGGTGCGCGTACTGGACGCCTACCTGCCCACGCCGCGCCCCATGCACCTGCTCTACCCCCGCGACCGCCAGCCCACCCCCAAGCTGACCAGCTTCATCGACTTCATGCTCACCCGCCTCGGCCCTAGCAATTAAAAAGTCGGGGTCAGCTCTGGCAACCGGACATTTATTCCGCCAGCGGAATAAATGTCCGGTTGCCAGAGCTGACCCCGACTTTCAAGTTTTAAGTGTTAAGGGGCTTGCCAGCCGCCGCCGAGGGCGCGGGCGAAGCTGACCGTGGCCAGCAGGCGCTGGGTGTTGATTTGCACGGCGGCGCGGTCGGCGGCCAGGGCGCTGCGCTGGGCGTCGGTGACGTCGAGGTAGGTGCTGATGCCGCGCTCGTATCGGGCGCGGGCGACGTCATAGGCGCGGGTGGCGGCTTCGCGGGAAGTGGCCTGGACCTTGCCTTGCTGCGTGCGTTGCTGCACGTCGGACAGGGCGTCTTCCACTTCACGCAATGCCGTCAGCAGCTTGCCTTCGTGGTTGGCTAGCGCTTCTTCGTAACGGGCTTTGGCGACCGTCAGGTTGGATTGGTTGCGCCCGCCGTCCAGGAGCGGCAGCGACAGTGCCAGCGGGCCGAAGCTGAAGGCGCGCGAGCCGCCTTTGGCGATGTCGCTCAGGCTTTCCGAGGCATAGCCGAAGTTGCCGGTCAGGCTGACCGATGGGTAGAACGCGCCTTCCGCTACGCCGACGTTGGCATTGGTCGCGCGCACGGTGGCGACGCTGGCTGCCAGGTCGGGGCGATTGGCCAGCAGCTTGGCCGGCAGGCCGGATGGAATGACCGGCGGTGCCGGCATTTCGGTGGCAGGTGCCGGCTCCAGCTGCATCGACGACGGCGAGGCGCCCACCAGGACCGCCAGCGCATGTTCCAGCGTATTGCGCTGGCGTTGGACTTCTTCCAGGTCGGCTTCGGCATTCGCGCGTTCGATGCGGGCACGCGAGGTGTCCAGTTCATTCGACAGGCCGGCGTTGAAGCGGGCGTTCACCAGTTCCTCAGTCTCCTTGCGGGTGGCCAGTGCGCCGCGCAGGATCGCCATTTCGGCATCCAGGCCGCGCAATTGCCAGTAGCTGGTGGCGATCTGGGACGACAGCAGCAGCAGCACGCCGTCGCGGTCATGGCTGGCCGCCAGCGCTTGCGCGTCGGCCGACTCCACGGCGCGGCGTACGCGGCCGAACAGGTCCAGCTCATACGAGAAGCCTGCCGCGACCGAGTAGTTGTTGCCGTGGATCGAGCGGTGGCCCAGCGCGATACCTTGCGAGGTATTGGCCGAGGTACGCGAATTCGATACGCCGGTACTGAGCGTCACGGACGGCAACTGGCTGGCTTTCACCAGCCCCAGTTGCGCTTCGGCCTGGAACAGGCGCTGCGCCGCCGCCTTGACGGTCGGGCTGTCGCGCAGGGCCTGGTGTTCAAGCCGGTTCAGCGTGTCGTCGCTGAACACGGTCCACCATTGCGACGGCAGTTGGGCTTCGCCGGCCGCGCCTTGCGGCGCATGGCGGAAGGCCTGTTCCGGCATCCCGGCAGGTGCCTTGAAGTCGCTACCCACGGTGCCGCAGCCGGCCAGCACCGCTGCCGCGCCAACTGCCATTGCAATCATCTTGATGTTCATACTATTTACCTCAATTCTTTTTAATGCGCGCCGGAGCCGCCACCCGAAGGGGATTTCACTTTGTCGGACAGCCACAGGATCAGGATGCAGGACAGCAGGATCGCACCCACGATCAGGAAGCCGTCGTTGTAAGCCATCACAAACGACTCGCGCCGCACGATGCCGTCAACCGCCTTCAGCGCCTTGTCCGATGCGGTGACCGGATCGAAGCCCTTGCCGATGAACGATTGCGTCAACTGGTCCAGGCGCAGCTGGGTCGCGGCGGAGAAGCTGTTCACGGCCTCGCCCAGGCGGGCCGAGTGGAAGTGTTCGCGCTGCGTCAGCTGGGTTGCCAGCAGGGCGATGCCGATCGAGCCGCCCAGGTTGCGGATCATGTTGAACAGGCTCGAAGCGGATGCGGTGTCTTTTGGCGCAATGCCATTCATCGCAAAGTTCGACAGCGTCAGCATGACAAACGGTTGGCCCAGCGCGCGCACCACTTGCGACAGCAGCAGCTGGTCGTAGCCGGTGGTCGCGTCCATGTAGGCATTCATGATGCAGGACACGCCGAACAGCCCCAGGCCGATCGAGCACAGGATGCGGTTGTCGACCTTCATCGACAGCTTGGCCGCGAACGGCATGATGAACAGCTGCGGCAAGCCGGCCCACATGATCACTTCACCGATCTGCATCGGCGAGTAGCCGGCGATCTGCCCCAGGTACAGCGGCAGCAGGAAGGACGAGCCGTACAAGCCCATGCCCATCACCGCAGCCAGCGCCGACGCAACGAGAAAGTTACGCTGCGCGAACAGCCCCAGGTTGACGAAGGGTTGCGGACGCATCGCGCTGGTCAGCACCCAGCCCAGCAGACCGACGATCGACAGGCCGGCAAAGGCAATGATGAAACCCGATTCGAACCAGTCCTTGCTATTGCCCTCTTCCAGGAAGATGGTCAGGCAGCCCAGGCCCAGCGCCATGAAGGCAATGCCCAGCCAGTCGGCGTGGAACAACTCGCTGAGCTTGCGCTCTTCGTGGTCGAGGCCATACGCCACGCCGGCAATCAGCAGCAGGCCCGGCACCCAGTTGATGTAGAAGATCGAAGGCCAGCCATACAGCTCGCTCAGGTAGCCGCCCAGGGTCGGGCCCATGGAGGGCGCCAGCGTTGCGGTCAGGCCGAAGATCGCCATGCCGACCGCGCGCTTGGAGGCGGGCAGCTTGGCCATCACCAGCGTCATCGCCATCGGGATCAGTGCGCCGCCGGTAAAGCCCTGCATCATGCGGAACAGGATCATGCTTTCCAGGTTCCAGGCAGCGCCGCACAGGGTCGAGAACACCAGGAACAGCGCGGTGGTGCCCATCATGTAACCGCGCATGCCGAAGGTGCGCGTCAGCAGCGCCGTCAGCGGGATCACGATGATTTCGGCCACCAGGTAGGCGGTCGAGATCCAGGAACCCTCTTCCTGCGTGGCGTTCAGCGCGCCCAGGATGTCGCGCAGCGAGGAGTTGGTGATCTGGATGTCCAGCACCGCCATGAAGGCGCCCAGCATGCCCGCAGCGACCGCGATCCAGGTGCGGCCGGATACCCGGCCCTCAGGCACGATCATCGAGTCGCTCATTTTGCGTTCGACTTGATGCTGACTTCAGCGATGGCGGACATGCCCGGCACCAGGCGGCCTTCGTAGGCTTTCAGGTCTTCCGGCTTGAAGGTGATCTTGACCGGCACGCGCTGCACGATCTTGGTGAAGTTGCCGGTGGCGTTATCGGCCGGCAGCAGTGCGAACTGCGCGCCGGAGGCTGGCGAGAAGGAGTCGACGCGGCCCGTCAACTCCTTGCCCGGCAAGGCATCGATGCTCAGGCTCACTTCCTGGCCTACGCGCATGTCGGCAAGCTGGGTTTCCTTGAAGTTGGCGGTAACCCAAACATTGTCCTGCACCAGGGCCACCAGTTGCTGGCCCGGCTGTACGCGCTGGCCCACTTCCAGGGCGCGCTTGCCGACGCGGCCTTCGACCGGAGCGACGATGCGGTTGTATGCCAGTTGCTGCTGCGCGTCTTTCAACTGCACTTGCAGCACCTTGACTTGCGCCTTCAACACTTCACGGGCGGAGGTGGCCGAGCCGATTTGCGCTTTCGCCGCCACGGCGCTGTCCTTGCGCGCTGCCACGTCGGCAGTGGCGCTGGCGCGGGCTGCGTTGGCGGCATCCAGTTCGGCTTTCGACACAGCCTTCATCTGGCTGGTGAACAGCTGGCCGTAGCGCTCGGCGTCCTGCGCAGCGCGCAGCTGGTTGGCTTGCGCCTGTGCCACCTGGGCGGCAGCGGCGCTGGCCTGGGCGTTCACCTGGGCGATCTGGGCGTCGGCCTGCAGCACCTGCTGCTGCACGCTGGCGATCTGCGCCTGGATCTGCTCCACCTTGACCTGTTGGTCGAAGGGATCGAGTTCGGCGATCACGTCGCCTGCTTTCACGAACTGGTTGTCATCCACCAGCACCTTGGTCACCACGCCCGAAATGCGCGAAGACACCGGATGCACGTGGCCTGCCACGTAGGCGTTTTCCGTTTCCACATAGTGCTGGCCGCGGTACCACATGCGGCCACCCGCAGCCAGGGCTGCCAGGGCGATCAGGCCGGCGATCACAAGAACGCGACGGTTGGGAGGAGTAGCGGCAGGCGTGGTGGTTGGCGCGGCCTCTGGCACGGCGCTGAGCACTTTTTGTTCGGCTGGGTTGTGCTGGGACATGGTGGGAAGCTCCCTGAAAATGAAATGAGTCGTGTGCATTATTCGTCAAACAATGACCGAAGTCAAGAAATGAAACGATTGCATTTCATTTTTATTTGGCATAAAGTGGGGGCTATCTGTTAGCCTTCGGGCATTACGTACGGTTTTCAATCATGTCTCTTGAACAAGTTACTGAGCCAGTCAAAGCCGGTCGCCCCAAGGCCGCCGAGGCCGAAGCGCGCCTGAATGACCTGCTGGATACGGCCGCGCGGCTGATCCTCGAAAAGGGCTATGGCAAGGTCAGCCTGGAAGCCATTGCCAAGGAAGCACGGGTTGCCGTGCGCACCATCTATGTGAAGTTCGGCGGCAAGGCCGGCCTGCTGAAGGCCATCCTGCTGCGCTACCGCGCCGGCGCCTTCGACCCGGCCGGGATGGAAACCCTGCACCGCCCTATCCGCGACACGCTGCGCGAATTCGGCTTGCGTTTCCATCGCCTGGTCAGCACGCCCGAAGCGACCGCGCTGTACCAGATCGTGGTGGCCGAAGCCCACGCCAATCCCGACCTGGCCGAAGCCTTCTGGGATGCCGGCCCGCGCCAGACGCGCGAGCTGCTGGCGCGCTATTTCGCCCGTCCCGATATCGCTGCCCAACTCGATACCAATTCGCCGCCGGAGCGCCTGGCGATCTACCTGATGAACTGCCTGATGGGCGACCAGTTGCGCCGTTTCCTGTTCGAGTCGCGCTGCGGCGTGGCCACCACGCCGGAGGAAATCGAGCAAGGCATCGACCTGTTCCTGCATGGTGTCGTCAAGCGTTAAGTGCACCTTAAGCGTGCGCGGCAGCCTATGTGCGCTAGCGCACGGTGGCCCACCGACTAGCTGCCGGATACTGATCTCCTCAAGAACATAATTAAAGTGGGAGGTTGTATGAGCAAGGTCGATCGGCTCGAATGGAGCAGGAAAATCGCCACGATCAACGAGCGCATCAAAGGTTTCCAGGCAAACCCCAACAAAGAGCACCTGGACGCCGCGATCAATGAACTGAAGGCCTATGCAGAAGCTGCCAATAGCGGCGGCATCGAAATCCCCGAGCGCTTCATAGCGAGCTAACAACAAACCGGGCAAAAGCCCGGTTTTTTATTGCAGCCAGGCGCTTCCTGTGTCACGATGCCCACCCCTAGTATCAACTTATTGGTAGTAAATCATGAGCGAACAAGCAACCCAACAGCAGCAGAACGACGACCAGAAATTCTTCGAAAACATCGACGCCTATATTGCACTGGCCAACGCCCACGAAAACAGCAACAAAGGCGCGCCACAACTGGTCGGCGCCAGCCTGATGTTCGCAGCCGCCCGCTACAACATCTTCCTGGTAGCCCGCGCCCAGGGCGACCTGGAAACCTACAACGGCAAGAAAGAAGAAGCCAAGGCTTACTTCATGGACCAATTCAGCAAAATGTTCGACGACAACTGGAACGACTACAGCCAGCACTTCGAACAATACCGCAACCAGAAGTAATGTCCACCCGGGGTCAGGAACGAATCGGACATTTTGTTCCTGACCGCAATCCCGCCAGCCTTCTGATGTAAATCAGTTCGCACAATTCCTGCGGTGCTATCGTCGGTTCATGAGCCGGCCACTCCGCACCCAATTTCCAGGCGCCTTCTACCACGTCACCGCACGCGGCAACCGCAAGGCGAACATCTTCCTCGACGACCTCGACTACCTGACGTGGCATAGCCTCGTCGAGCGTGCCGCCGACCGCTTCGGCTTCATCTGTCACGCCTATTGCCAGATGCCGAACCACTATCATTTGCTGCTGGAAACGCCGCTCGCCAACCTGTCTGACAGCATGCATTTCCTGAATTGCGTGTATTCACAGCAGTTCAATGTGCGGCATGGGCTGACGGGTCATGTGCTGCAGGGGCGCTTCCACTCCGTGCTGCTGGAGCAGGAAACGCATTTTCTTGAACTGGCGCGCTACATCACCTTGAATCCGGTGCGCGCTGGACTGGTTCACAGTGTGGCAGATTGGCGCTGGAGTAATTACAGGGCAACGGCCGGCTTGGTGCCGGCGCCGCCATGGCTCGATACGGGAAGCACGCGCAATCGTTTTCAAGGCGACAACGAGCCGGAGCGCATGCGCAGGTATTGTGAATTCGTCTTTGCGGGGGCGGTGCGAAAACCGCTTGTGCCGCAACTGCCCGATGCGTTCGGCAAGCAAGCCACCCAGCAGGCTATCGCCGATGCACTGCGCACGGGGATGTATAGCCTGGCGGAGATCGCCAGCCACTTCAAGGTTTCAACAAAGACCGTACAAAGAATACGCGCAGCCGAAGCTGCGCGTTGACCATCTGCAAAGAATGTCCACCCGGTTCCTGACCCCGAGTGGACAGATGTTGCTTTAGCGCTTGCGTGGCGGGGGCAGGTCGGTGCAGACGCCTTCGTAGGCTTCTGCGGCCATGCCGATCGATTCGCCCAGCGTCGGGTGCGGGTGGATCGTTTTGCCGATATCCACACCGTCGGCGCCCATTTCGATGGCCAGGGCGATTTCACCGATCATGTCGCCGGCGTGGGTGCCGACAATGGTGCCGCCGATGATGCGGTGGGTCTCTGCATCGAACAGCAGCTTGGTGAAGCCTTCGTCACGGCCGTTCGCAACGGCGCGGCCGCTGGCTGCCCATGGGAAGTGGCCCTTCTCGACCTTGATGCCCTTGGCTTTGGCTTCGTCTTCGGTGATGCCGGCCCATGCCACTTCCGGATCGGTGTAGGCCACCGATGGGATGATCTTGGCGTCGAAGTAGGCCTTCTCGCCGTGGGCCGCTTCGGCGGCGACGTGCGCTTCGTGCACGGCTTTGTGCGCGAGCATCGGCTGGCCGACGATGTCGCCGATGGCGAAGATGTGCGGGACGTTGGTGCGCATCTGGCTGTCGACGTTGATGAAGCCACGGTCGGTGACGACCACGCCGGCCTTGTCGGCGGCCAGCTTCTTGCCGTTCGGGCTGCGCCCGACTGCAACCAGGACCATGTCGTACAACTGCGGTTCCGGTGCGGTGGCGCCAGCTTCGGCGGCTTCGAAGGTGACCTTGATCCCTTCCGGCAGCGCTTCCACGCCAACGGTCTTGGTCTTGGTCATGATGCGGTCGAAGCGCTTCTCGTTGTACTTCTGCCAGACCTTGACGGCCTCGCGGTCGGCGCCCTGCATCAGGCCGTCCATCATTTCGACCACGTCGATGCGAGCGCCGAAGGTGCTGTATACGGTTGCCATTTCCAGGCCGATGATGCCGCCGCCGATGACCAGCATCTTCTTCGGCATGAAGCGCAGTTCGAGGGCGCCGGTCGAGTCAACGATGCGCTTGTCTTCCGGGACGAACGGCAGCTTCACCACGCTGGAACCGGCGGCGATGATGGCTTGCTTGAACTGGACCACTTTCTTGCTGCCGTCTGCTGCGCTGACTTCAATGTGGTTCGGGCTGAGGAACTGGCCCACGCCCTGCACTACGTTCACCTTGCGCATCTTGGCCATGCCGGCCAGGCCGGTGGTCATCTTCTTGATGACGCCATCCTTGTAGCTGCGCACCTGGTCGATGTCGATGGCCGGCTTGGCGAAGGTGACGCCGTTCTTGGCCATGTGGCTGGTTTCGTCGACCACCGCTGCCAGGTGCAGCAGGGCTTTCGACGGGATGCAGCCGACATTCAGGCAAACGCCGCCCAGGGTCGCGTATTTCTCGACCAGTACGGTGTTCATGCCCAGGTCTGCGGAGCGGAAGGCGGCGGAGTAGCCGCCTGGGCCGCCACCCAGGACCATCATGTCGCAGGTGATGTCGACCTGGCCGGCGTAGCCGCCAGCTTGCGGTGCAGCCGCAGGCGCAGCCGGTGCGGCCGCCGGAGCTGCAGGTGCAGGCGCAGCGGCAGGAGCCGGTGCGGCGCCTGCACCCGCAGCTTCTTCCAGCACCATCAGCGCGGAGCCTTCGCTCACCTTGTCGCCAACCTTGATCTTCAATTCCTTGATCACGCCTGCGTGGGTCGATGGTATCTCCATCGATGCCTTGTCGGATTCCACGGTGGCCAGCGATTGGTCGACCTTGACGGTGTCGCCAACCTTGACCAGCAGCTCGATCACTTCAACGTCCTTGAAGTCGCCGATGTTCGGTACTTTAACTTCGATCATCGTGGCCTCCTTACAGCAGGATCTTGCGCATATCGGCCAGCACTTCGGCCAGGTATGCAGCGAAGCGTGCACCGGACGCGCCGTCGACCACGCGGTGGTCGTAGGACAGCGACAATGGCAGCATCAGGCGCGGCACGAACTGCTTGCCGTCCCATACTGGCTTCATGGAGGACTTGGACAGGCCGAGGATCGCCACTTCCGGTGCGTTCACGATCGGGGTGAAGGCGGTACCGCCAATGCCGCCCAGCGACGAGATGGTGAAGCAGGCGCCCTGCATGTCGGTCGGCTTCAGCTTGCCTTCGCGCGCGGCCAGCGACAGTTCGCCCATTTCCTTGGCAATCTGGGTCACCGACTTCTGGTCGGCGTTCTTCACCACCGGTACCACCAGGCCTTGCGGCGTGTCGGCGGCGAAGCCGATGTTGTAGTACTTCTTCAGGATCAGGTTCTCGCCCTTCTCGTCCAGGGACGAATTGAAGGTCGGGAATTTCTTCAGCGCGGTCACCGAGGCCTTGATCACGAACGCCAGCATGGTGAGCTTGACGGCATCCTTGTTCTTGGCGTTCGCGTTGTTGCTGTCGACGCGGAACTGTTCCAGGTCGGTGATGTCGGCGTCTTCGAACTGCGTCACGTGCGGGATCATTACCCAGTTGCGGTGCAGGTTCGGGCCGGAGATTTTCTTGATGCGCGGCAGCGGGGACAGTTCGGTTTCGCCGAACTTGCTGAAGTCCAGCGATGGCCATGGCAGCAGGTTCATGCCGGCACCACCGCCAGCGGCGGCTGGTGCCGCGTTTGGTGCCGCTGCAGCGCCGGACATGATGCCCTTGACGTAGTTCTGCACGTCCAGCTGGGTCACGCGGCCTTTCGGGCCGGTGCCGCCGACGCGGGTCACATCGACGCCCAGTTCGCGGGCTAACTTGCGGACGGATGGAGAGGCGTGTGCCAGCTTGCCATTGACAGCAGGCGCGGACGGCGCCGCTGCGGCCGCAGGGGCCGCGACAGGAGCCGGGGCTGCGGCGGCCGGTGCTGCTGCTGGAGCTGCTGCCGGAGCCGCTGCTGGCGCAGGCGCTGCCGCGACCGGCGCGCTGGCGCCGCCGACTACGTCGACGATCAGCACCAGGGAGCCTTCAGCGACCTTGTCGCCCACCTTGACCTTCACTTCCTTCACCACGCCGGCGTGCGACGACGGGATTTCCATGGAAGCCTTGTCGGATTCGACAGTCACCAGGGACTGGTCCTTGGCGATGGTGTCGCCAACTTTGACCAGCACTTCGATGACTTCCACTTCCTTGAAGTCGCCGATGTCGGGGACTTTCACCTCGACCGGGCCAGCGGATGCTGCGGCCGGCGCGGGCGCAGCAACAGCAGCAGGCGCTG
Organism: Duganella sp. CF458; assembly: GCF_900113115.1. GTDB lineage: Bacteria > Pseudomonadota > Gammaproteobacteria > Burkholderiales > Burkholderiaceae_D > Rugamonas. Next base: position 187,660 of record NZ_FOOF01000014.1, read on the forward strand.
GTGCCGCGGCAGGAGCGGCAGCCGGAGCGGCGGCGGCTGGAGCGGCGGCTGCAGGGGCAGCGCCAGCGGCGGCGCCGGATGCTTCAACGATCAGCAGCAGCGAGCCTTCCGCCACCTTGTCGCCGACCTTCACTTTGATTTCCTTGACCACGCCCGCTTGCGACGAAGGAATTTCCATCGATGCCTTGTCCGATTCAACGGTCACCAGCGACTGGTCAACCTTGATCGTGTCGCCCACCTTGACCATCAGCTCGATGACTTCGACTTCCTTGAAGTCGCCGATATCCGGGACTTTCACTTCAACCATGCTCATAGTGTTTGCTCCGTCTTCTATTTATTGGGTCACCGGATTTGGCTTGTTCGGGTTGATGCCGTACTTCTTGATGGCGTCTTCCACCACCGACATCGCGATCTTGCCTTCGTCCGCCAGGGCACGCAGGGATGCGACGGTGATGTAGTAGCGGTTCACCTCGAAGAACTCGCGCAGCTTGGCGCGGCTGTCCGAACGGCCAAAGCCATCGGTGCCCAACACCTTGTAGGTGCGGCCTTCCGGCATGTATGGACGGATCTGCTCAGCGAATGCACGCATGTAGTCGGTGGTTGCAACGATCGGGCCGGTGCTGTCCTTCAGCAGGCCGGTCACGTACGGCACGCGCTGCTCTTTGGTCGGATTGACCATGTTCCAGCGCTCGCAGTCCTGGCCATCGCGAGCGACCAGGGTCAGCGAAGGAGCGGACCAGACGTCGGCAGCGATATTCCAGTCGTTCTTCAGCAATTCAGCGGCGAAGATCGATTCGCGCAGGATGGTGCCGGAGCCGACCAGTTGCACGCGCTGCTTGGCGGACTTGTCGCCCTCTTGCAGCAGGTACATGCCCTTCAGGATGCCCTCTTCCTGGCCGGCCTTCAGGCCTGGGTGGGCATAGTTCTCGTTCATGATGGTGATGTAGTAGAACACGTCTTCCTGTTCACCCACCATGCGGCGCAGGCCGTCCTGGATGATCACCGCCAGTTCGTGGCCGAAGGTCGGGTCGTACGGCACGCAGTTCGGGATGGTCGCCGCGACGATATGGCTGTGGCCATCTTCGTGCTGCAGGCCTTCGCCGTTCAGCGTGGTGCGGCCGGCGGTACCCGCCATCAGGAAGCCGCGTGCGCGCATATCGCCCGCTGCCCATGCCAGGTCGCCAACGCGCTGCAGGCCGAACATCGAGTAATAGGTGAAGAACGGGATCATCACGCGGTTGTTGCTCGAATACGAGGTCGCCGCGGCGATCCAGGAGCTCATGCCGCCTGCTTCGTTGATGCCTTCCTGCAGGATCTGGCCGGCCTTGTCTTCGCGGTAGTACATCACCTGGTCCTTGTCGACCGGCTCGTATAACTGGCCTTGCTGGTTGAAGATGCCGATCTGGCGGAACAGGCCTTCCATACCGAAGGTACGGGACTCGTCAACCAGGATAGGCACCACGCGCTGGCCCAGGGACTGGTCGCGCAGCAGGGCGGTGATGATACGCACGTAAGCCTGGGTGGTCGAAATTTCGCGGCCTTCCGGGGTCGGGTCGGTCACGGCCTTGAAGGCATCCAGGCCCGGCACCACCAGCTGCTCGTCGGCCTTGGTGCGGCGCGACGGCAGGTAGCCGCCCAGCGCCTTGCGGCGTTCGTGCAGGTACTTCATTTCAGGCGCGTCATCGGACGGCTTGAAGAATGGGATGTCTTTCAGTTGATCGTCCGGGATCGGGATGTTGAAGCGGTCGCGCATTTCGCGGATTGCCTCGTCGTCAAGCTTCTTGGTCTGGTGAGCGGTGTTGCGCGCTTCGCCGGACTTGCCCATGCCGAAGCCCTTGACGGTCTTCACCAGCAGCACGGTTGGCTTGCCGACCGATTCGTTGGCCTGCTTGAAGGCGGCGTAGATCTTGTGCGGGTCGTGGCCGCCGCGGGTCAGGCGCCAGATGTCGTCGTCGGACATGTTGGCGACCATTTCCAGCAGCTTCGGATGCTTGCCGAAGAAGTGCTTGCGCACGTAGGCGCCGTCCTTGGCCTTGTAGTTCTGGTATTCGCCGTCGACGGTTTCCATCATCACCTTTTGCAGGATGCCGTCCTTGTCCTGTGCCAGCAGGTTGTCCCAACCCGGGCCCCAGATGACCTTGATGACGTTCCAGCCGGCGCCGCGGAAGTCCGCTTCCAGCTCCTGGATGATCTTGCCGTTGCCGCGCACCGGGCCGTCCAGGCGCTGCAGGTTGCAGTTGACCACGATGTTCAGGTTGTCCAGCTGTTCGCGGGCAGCCATGCCGATCGCGCCCATCGATTCCGGTTCGTCCATCTCGCCGTCGCCGCAGAAGGCCCAGACTTTACGGCCTTCGGTATTGGCGATGCCGCGCGCGTGCAGGTACTTCAGGAAGCGCGCCTGGTAGATCGCCATCAGCGGGCCCAGGCCCATCGACACGGTAGGGAATTGCCAGAATTCCGGCATCAGTTTCGGGTGCGGATAGGAGGACAGGCCTTTGCCGTCCACTTCCTTGCGGAAGTTCAGCAGTTGTTCTTCGCTCAGGCGGCCTTCCAGGAAGGCGCGCGCGTAGACGCCAGGGGACGAGTGGCCCTGGATGTACAGCAGGTCGCCGCCGTGCTCTGCGCTCTCGGCTTTCCAGAAGTGGTTAAAGCCGATGCCCAGCATGTTCGCCAACGAGGCGAACGAGGACAGGTGGCCGCCCAGGTCGCCGTCGGCGCGGTTGGCCTTGACCACCATCGCCATCGCGTTCCAGCGCATCCACGAGCGCAGGCGCTCTTCATATTCCAGGTTGCCTGGACAGTGGACTTCTTTGTGGGCGGGGATGGTGTTGACGTAGGCGGTGTTGGCGGAGAACGGAATGTCGGCGCCGCGGCGGCGGGCCAGGTCGACCAGTCGCTCCATCAGGTAGTGGGCACGTTCAGGGCCTTCGTTTTCCAGGACGGCTTCCAACGCCTCCAGCCATTCTTTGGTTTCCTGTGCATCAGGATCGTTGGCCGTTTGTGCCGTGACCTGGTCAAGTTGAGCTGACATGTAACTAGTCTCCTATCGATTGAAGGCGCCCCACCCTTTATGTCTCCGGACGGTGCAGGTGATTATTTACTAAGACTTTGGCTAAGTGTGAAGGATTCTAACAGTGAATCCTTGCTTTTTCAAATTGCGGAAATTGATTTCATATTGTGAAACGCACTACAGGATTTTCACTTCGGGCAGAGGCCGTAGCGCGGGTGGAAGGGAGGATACTGTCCTCGACCGCGGGCTGCGGGAAGGCTTGCTGTTGCAAATCGTATTCCTGGAAGACCTCGTTCACGCCACGCGAGCTCCAGCTTGCGCATGCGCTCCTGGTTTTTACTGTCGATCAGGGCGATGCGCCAGCTTTGCAGGCCGTCACGTTGATCAGCTTTCCATCCTTGAGCGCTTCAAGCAGGATGACGGCATCCACCGCCCAGGCCTCGAACGTCACGCATGCAAGCAGCAGCGCGGACAGGCGAGAGATTGTCCCCTTTATCTTCATTCGCCTATCATGTCGCGATATGACTAACCATTACGTTCACCCGGCGCCCAGCCTTCCCGGCCGCTTGCTCGCCCGCCTCGCGAACTCGCGCCGCATCGCCGTCGCCCGCCGCGCGGTGTTTTCCCGCCTGCCGTTCCTGACGCTTGAAAGCGATGTGCGCGACGTGGTCTACCTGACCTGGATGATGGATGCGGCAGCCGCGCAGGCCATGGTGCCGGCAGGGGTGCGCTTATGGCAGCGCAATGGCCTGGCGCCGTTCAGCGTCCTGACCTATCGCCACGGGCATTTTGGCCCGGCGCTGGCAGGGCCGGCGCGCCGGCTGCTGCCTTCGCCTTTGCAGAGCAACTGGCGCTTCTATCTCGAAGAGCCGGGCAAGGTGTACTTCGTGCGGAATGTCATGGACAGCCCGCTGCACGCGCTGGGCACGAGGATGTTCAGCGATATCCTGCCGACGCATTTGCCGGCGCGCTTCGAGCACGGCCGCAATGGCGACCAATACGCCACCAGCATCGAACCTGGAGCCGGCAGTGCGCCGCTGCTGGAGGCCCGTATGCGCGTCTCCGCGCTGCGCCACCTGCCAGCGAACTTGGCCGGCGTCTTCGCCAATTGGGACGAGGCGGTCAGCTTCCTCGCATGCCAGCACACAGCCATCATCGAGGTTCCGGGCTTGGGCCGCATGGCCGAATCGGAAATCAGCCTGCCGATTCCACTCGGCGAAGTACTGCCGCTGGAGGCGGAATCGGTGCACTGCCCGATGGCTGGCGCCGATGCCGGCACGCCGTTCTGTTTCGCTGTGCCGCGTGTGCGGTTCAAGGTTCTTTCGGAGTCTCTAGCAGCATCTTGAGCGCCCCGCGCGGGTTGGCCATGAAGTCGTGCATGACTTCATAGTGCTCGGTGTCTTCGTAGGCGCGCTGGCGGATGCCGTCCGGCGTGCAGACGAAGATGCTGGCTTCCGGATAGGCCATCAGGATCGGCGAATGGGTCGCGATCACGAATTGCGAGCCTTCCTGTACCAACTCGTGAATGCGCTTCAAGGCGCGCAACTGGCGTTGCGGCGACAGCGCAGCTTCGGGTTCATCGAGGATGTACAGACCTTTGCCGCCGAAGCGTTTCTCCAGCAGGGCAAGAAAGGATTCACCATGCGACTGCTCATGCAGTGAGCGGCATCCGTAGGAGTTAATGATGGGGGGCGAATTGATCGGCGAATCATCTTCATCCAGACGTTCGATTTCCGTGGCTAGGCTAAAGTAGCTTTCCGCACGCAGGAAATATCCATCGCGCGGCTTGCGCACACCACGTGCAAGCCGGAGGTACTCATGCAGGCAAGAATGCGAGGCGCGGGTGTTGAAATTAAAATTCTTGCTGCCGCCTTCCGCGTTGAAGCCCAGCGCAACGGCAAGGCCTTCCAGCAAAGTCGACTTGCCGGAGCCGTTTTCGCCGACGATAAAGGTCACCGCCGGGTCGAATTCAAGCCGGCCAAGATGACGCACGGCGGGCAGGCAGAACGGATAAGCCGAGAAATCAGGCGTCTTGTCAGGACGCAGCTGGGCATCGATCAGGAACTGGTAAGAGATCATTTGTTAGCAAGCTTACAATCATGTGCAGTGCAGCACAAGGCCGCCACCCTTTATAATGGCGACTTTCCATTCCACCAATCCAAGCAACCATGTCTGCACAACTGATCGACGGAGTAGCGCTCTCCCAAAAACTGCGCGCCGAAATCGCGTCCCGCGCCGCCGCCCTGACCGCCAAGGGCAAGCAGCCTGGCCTGGCCGTGATCCTGGTCGGCGACGACCCGGCCAGCCACGTCTACGTGCGCAACAAGGTCAAGGCATGCGAAGACGCCGGCATCCGTTCCGTGAAAGAGCAGTACGCCGCAGACATGACCGAGCAAGCCCTGCTCGAGCGCATCGCCACCCTGAATGCCGACCCAAGCATCCACGGCATCTTGGTGCAGATGCCGCTGCCGAAGCACATCGACCCGCACAAGGTGATCGAAGCCATCGCCACCACCAAGGACGTGGACGGCTACTCGGTGCTGAGCGCCGGCGAACTGATGACCGGCCTGGAAGGCTTCCTGCCGTGCACCCCTTACGGCTGCATGAAGCTGATCGAATCGACCGGCGTGAGCCTGAAGGGCAAGCACGCTGTCGTGATCGGCCGCTCCAACACCGTCGGCAAGCCAATGGGCCTGCTGCTCTTGCAAGCCAATGCAACCGTCACCATCTGCCATAGCGGAACATCGGACCTGGGCTACCACACCCGCCAGGCGGATATCGTGGTGGCCGCAACGGGCCGCCGCCATACCCTGACTGCTGATATGGTGAAGCCGGGCGCCATCGTGATCGATGTGGGCATCAACCGCGACGAGAACGGCAAGCTGTGCGGCGACGTGGATTTTGCTGGCATCAAGGAAGTGGCCTCGCATATCACGCCGGTGCCCGGTGGCGTAGGCCCGATGACGATCACCATGCTGCTGATGAATACTATTGAGTCGGCGGAACGCGTTTAAAACCGGTAAACCGGTGTCAGACCCACCGGGTCTGACACCTTCGGCACGCGGCCGCCGCGTCTTTTGAGGAGTTAAGAATGACCGACAATCCCCTGCTGGACTTTAGCGGCTTGCCGCGCTTCGATGCGATCAAGCCCGAACACGTCACTCCCGCAATCGAGCACCTGCTGGAAAAAAATCGCGCCGCGGTGGCGCAACTTGAAGCGCCAAGCGACAACGTGAGCTGGGATACCTTCGTCACCCCGCTGGAAAATTCCACCGAGCTGCTGGGCCGCGCCTGGGGCATCGTCAGTCACCTGAACAACGTGGTGGACACGCCCGAGCTGCGCGCCACCTACAACGAGAACCTGCCGAAAGTGACCGAATTCTGGACCGCCCTGGCCCAGAACGAGGCGCTGTTCGCCAAATACAAGGCGCTGCGCGCCAGCGCCGAATTCGCCACCCTGTCGCCGGCGCGCCAGCGCATCATCGACAACGCGATCCGCGATTTCCGCATGGGCGGCGCCGAGCTGCCGGCCGACAAGAAGGAACGCTTCGCCGCGATCCAGGAAGAACACGCCGCCACCAGCACCCGCTTCAGCGAAAACGTGCTGGACGCCACCAACGACTGGAAAATGCTGGTTGAAGACGAAGCCGAGCTGCGTGGCCTGCCCGATGATTCCAAGGCTGCCGCCAAGGCGCTGGCCGAGCGGGACGGCAAGCAGGGCTGGGCCTTCACCCTGCACTTCCCTTCCTATTACCCGATCCTGCAGTTCTGCGACAACCGCGCCCTGCGCGAAAAGGTCTACCGCGCCAACGCCACCAAGGCCTCCGAGCTGGGCGAGGCGTTCAGCAAGCGCGAGGACTGGGACAACACCGGCAATATCGCCACCTTGCTGAAACTGCGCGCGGAGGAAGCAGGCCTGCTGGGCTACCAGAACTTCGCCGAAGTCTCGCTGGTGCCGAAAATGGCCAAGTCGCCGGAACAGGTGATCGAATTCCTGGAAGACCTGGCCAAGCGCGCCCGCCCGTTCGCCGAGAATGACCTGGCCGAACTGCAGGCCTACGCCAGCAAGGAACTGGGTATCGGCGACCTGCAATCGTGGGACCTGCCCTACGCTTCGGAAAAGCTGCAGCAGCACCTGTACTCCTTCTCGGCGCAGGAAGTGAAGCAGTACTTCCCCGAACATAAGGTGATCGACGGCCTGTTCAAGCTGGTGCAAACCCTGTTCGGCGTATCCATCAAGCCGGACAGCGCCCCGGTCTGGCACAAGGACGTGCGCTTCTACAGCATCGAACGCGACGGCGTGCTGGTGGGCCAGTTCTACCTCGACCTGTATGCCCGTGAAGGCAAGAGCGGCGGCGCCTGGATGGACGACGCGCGCGGCCGCCGCCTGAAAAACGGCGAGCTGCAAACCCCGGTCGCCTACCTGACCTGCAACTTCACCGAACCGCTGGTGGTGGACGGCGTGCCGCAACCATCGCTGTTCACCCACGATGAAGTGATCACCCTGTTCCACGAATTCGGCCACGGCCTGCACCACATGCTGACCCAGGTCGAGGAACTGGCGGTATCCGGCATTTCCGGCGTCGAATGGGATGCGGTCGAACTGCCGTCCCAGTTCATGGAAAACTTCTGCTGGGAGTGGGATGTGCTGAGCCACATGAGCGCCCACGTGAAGAGCGGCCTGCCGCTGCCGCGCGCCCTGTACGACCGCATGCTGGCGGCGAAGAACTTCCAATCCGGCCTGCAGACCCTGCGCCAGGTCGAGTTCGCCCTGCTCGACATGCTGCTGCATTACGATTTCCAGCCGTCCGGCGCCAAATCGGTGCAAGACCTGATCGACCAGGTACGCCGCAAATTCGCCGTTATCATCCCGCCAAGTTTCAACCGTTTCCAACATTCCTTCGGCCATATCTTTGCCGGAGGCTACGCGGCGGGATACTATAGCTATAAGTGGGCGGAAGTACTGTCTGCCGACGCCTACGCTGCCTTCGAGGAAGCGGCGGCGCTGGACGGCGGTAAACTGTCCACCGATACTGGTAAACGCTTCCAGCAAGAGATCCTGGCCGTCGGCGGCTCGCGCCCGGCCCTGGAATCGTTTACTGCTTTCCGCGGCCGTGAGCCGACCATCGACGCCCTGCTGCGCCACAGCGGCATGGCGGCATAAAGGAGATTGAGATTCAATGAAACGCGCTGCCCTGCTTTTGCTGCTGCTGACTGCCAGCGCGGCGCACGCCCAGATGTACAAGTGGAAGGACGAAAAAGGCGTCACCCACTTTACGGAGACGCCGCCGCCCACCACCGCCAAGAAGGCTGAGGTGAAAAATTACAACACTGCCGGTGCCGGCGGTGTTGCCTTGCCATCTGAACTGGCGGAAGTTGTGCGTGCCCGCCCGGTGGTGCTGTACACTACCGCCAACTGCGGCGCCGGCTGCAATATGGCCCGCACCCTGCTGGCCACACGCGGCATTCCTTACCGCGAAAAGACTGTTTCCACCGCCGAAGACCAAGAGGTCATGAAAAAGGCCGGCAGCGACGGCCAGGTGCCGTTCCTGCTGATCGGGCGTTCGCGCCAGATCGGTTTCGAACAGGCCACATGGGACAACGCACTGACTGAAGCGGGCTACCCAACCGTGAAGATGCTGCCGCCGGGGTATTCGAACCCGCCGCCGACATCGGCCGCCCCGCCACGCGGCCCAAGCGCCGAGGATGTCGCCAACGCCAAGGCGGAGGCCGACCGCGCCGCAGCCGCCGCGGAAAAGGCGCGCCGTGAGCGCGATACGCCGCAAAACGCATCGTCGAACTTCCGCTTCTAAGACGTCCCGAAGAAATAATGACGCAGATTGATTTCCACAGCGGCGTGCCGGACAAGGTTGCCTACGCCTGCCGCCTGCTGCGTAAAGCCTACGCCAGCACGCCCCGCATCGTCGTGATGACCGAAGATGCGGCGCAACTGGCGCAGCTGGACAAGGCCCTGTGGGCCTTCTCCGCCACCGACTTCCTGCCGCACGCCCACGCCAACGATCCCTTGGCGCCGGATTGCGCCATCGTGCTGGCCGATAGCGACACCACCGAACTGCCGGAAGCGGGCTTGCTGGTCAACCTGGCACGCCGCGCGCCGGCCCAGTTCGAGGCTTTTCCGCGTTTGATCGAAGTCATTTCTTCCGACCAGGAAGATGCAGCGGCGGGCCGCCTGCGCTATGCTGCCTACAAGCGCCAGGACTTCCCGCTCAAACACCTCACCGTAGGCAAGTAGTTTATGAACCAGCCTTTTGACGCCAGCATCCCGGTCCTGACCGAAATCATGAAGGACGAGCTGCCGGCACCTGTCGCTGCGCCTGCAACGGCCGTCCGCGCGCCCCGCATCGGGGAAGACACCCTGGATTGGGCGGCGTTGGAGCGGCGGGTTTCCGAACAGGTGCTGCAACAGTTGTCCAACCGCGTCGATTTCGTGCTGGAGCAGCGCATCAAGGACAGCATGGCAGAAATACTGGACCATGCGCTGCACGCCCTGACGGCCGACATCCGCGACGGCCTGCACGACACCATCGGCAAGATTGTCGCCCGCGCGGTGCAGCAGGAAATCACACACCTGCAAGCCGGTTCGGGCCGCCAGAAATAATTCCCTCTTTGCCATTCGGGGTTTTTGCTGTATTTTCTCTGGCAAATCTGACTTTTTGACTGGAGCCCCCGATGCAGTTCAAGAACACATTCATTCCTGTCGCCATCGCCCTGGCATTTGCCGGTAGCGCCTACGCCCAGGACACCATCAAGATCGGCCACGTGGCCCCGGTTTCGGGTCCCAATTCCCACCTGGGCAAGGACATGGAAAACGGTGCCCGCATGGCCGTTGAAGACCTGACCGCCAAGGGCGTCAAGATCGGCGGTAAACCAGTCAAGTTCGTGGTCCAGTTCGAGGACGATGCGGGCGACCCGAAACAGGGCACTACCGCCGCGCAAAAGCTGGTGGACGCCAAGGTACAGGGCGTCATCGGCCACCTGAACTCCGGGACCACCATTCCGGCTTCCAAGATCTACTTTGACGCCGGCATCCCGCAGATTTCCCCTGCCGCCACTTCGCCTGTATACACCAAGCAGAAATTCAACACCGCCTTCCGCGTGGTCGCCAACGACAACAAGCTGGGCGGCACCCTCGGCGCTTACGCCGTGAAAAACCTGGGCGCCAAGAAGATCGCCGTGATCGACGACCGCACCGCTTATGGCCAGGGCGTGGCCGACGAATTCGTCAAGGGCGCCAAGAAAGCCCTGCCGGGCGTGCAGGTGGTTGGCAAGGAATTCACCAACGCCAATGCTACCGACTTCAACGCCATCCTGACCAACATCAAGTCCAAGAACCCTGACCTGGTGTTCTTCGGCGGCATGGACTCGGTCGGCGGCCCGCTGCTGCGCCAGATGAAAGCACTGGGCATCAACGCCAAATTCATGGGCGGGGACGGCGTCTGCACCGACGCCTTGTTCCGCCTGTCCGCCGGCGCTGCCGCCGACGGCGTGGTCACCTGCGCCGAAGCCGGCGGCGTGACCGCCGATATGCAGAAGAACATGGACGACTTCCGCGCCCGCTACAAGAAGAAGTACGGCCAGGAAGTGCAGTTGTACGCACCGTATGTGTACGACGCCATCATGACCATGGCCGACGCGATGGAAAAAGCCAATTCGTCCGAGCCCGCCAAATACCTGCCGGTGCTGGCCAAGATCAAGCACCAGGGCGTGACCGGCACCGTCGAATTCGACCAGTTCGGCGACATCAAGGACGGTGCGCTGACCCTGTTCACCTACAAGGGCGGCATCAAGACCAGGATGGAAGTAATCAAGTAATACGCGAGAATTATCGGGGGGGAGCCCGTGGGCCGCCAGCCAGCTTGGCGGCCCATTTTCGCTTCAGGAGAAAGTGCAATGCAAACCAAAACCATCATCGCCGCCATCGCGTTGGCCTTTGCCGGCGCCGCAAGCGCCCAGGAAGTGGTCAAGATCGGCTACGTCGGCCCGCTGTCCGGCCAGTCCGCCCATTTGGGCAAGGATAACCAGAGCGGCGTCCGCATGGCGGTGGAAGACTTGAACGCCAAGGGATTCAAGGTCAATGGCAAGGCGGTCAAGTTCGAGATGGTGTCGGAAGACGATGCCGGCGACCCTAAGCAAGGTACTTCGGCCGCGCAGAAACTGGTCGACGCCAAGGTACAGGGCGTGATCGGCCACCAGAATTCCGGCACCACCATCCCTGCTTCCAAGATCTACTACGATGCGGGGATTCCGCAGATTTCCGCATCGTCCACCAGCCCGGTGTACACCAACCAGGGCTTCAACACCACCTTTCGCGTGGTGGCGAACGACTTCAAACTGGGCAGCTCGCTGGGCAAGTACGCCACGCAGAAACTGGGCGCCAAGCGCATCGCTGTGATCGACGACCGCACCGCTTACGGCCAAGGCGTGGCCGCCGAATTCCTGAAGGAAGCCAAGAAAGGCGCCGGCGTGCAGATCGTGGACAAACAGTTCACCACCGACAAGTCGACCGACTTCAACGCCATCCTGACCTCGATCCGTGCCAAGAGCCCCGACCTGGTGTTCTTCGGCGGCATGGATTCGGTGGGCGGTCCTTTGCTGCGCCAGATGAAGGCGTTGGGCATCAAGGCCAAGCTGATGGGCGGCGACGGCATCTGCACCGAAGCGCTGCCGAAACTGTCGGGCGGCGCCGACGACATGGTGGTGTGCGCGGAAGCCGGCGGTGTGACGCCTGAGCAGGAGAAGAAGCTGGACGAATTCGCCGGCCGCTTCAAGAAGCGCTACGGCTACGACGTGCAGATTTACGCGCCGTACGCCTACGACGCAACGATGGCGATCGCCCACGCGATGGCCGATGCCAAGTCGACCGACCCGGCCAAATACCTGCCCTTCCTGAAGAAGGTCAAGCATGACGGCATCAGCGGCACCATCGCCTTCGACGCCAAAGGCGACATCAAGGACGGTGCCCTGACGCTGTTCGGCTACAAAGCCGACAAGAAGACACGCATCGAAGTCGTCAAGTAACAAAAAAGCCGGGCTAGCCCGGCTTTCTTACATCGAATTCAGGTCATTTCTGGGTCAGGACCCATTTCACCAGGGTCTTGGCTTCCGCCTCGCTCACCTGCGGGTTGGCTGGCATCGGGACCGCACCCCACACGCCGGAACCGCCCTTCATCACTTTCTGCGCCAGTTTGGCTTCGGCATCCTTCTGGCCTGCGTACTTGGCTGCGACATCCTTGAATGCCGGGCCAACCAGTTTGGTGGCCACCGCGTGGCAAGCCATGCAGTTCTTGGCCTTGGCCAGGTCAGCGTTTGCGAAAGCGGCCTGCGACGAGAAAGCCGCGGTGACCAGGAAACCAACCAACAGTGCACGTTTCATCTTCATCTCCAGGAAAAAAAACTGACACAATTCTACTCCACAACGCGCCCTGCGTATTATGGGTTGACCGTTAGCTGGATATTGCTATGATGGAATACTAAGGAGTTTTCCATGCCCATTATTTTATTGATAATCGCCCTCGTGGCACTGAAGTATTTTGAAGTCTGGAAGTTCGCTCAACTGTCGTGGTGGTGGATCACCGGCACGATGGGCGTTGCGTTCTTATGGTTCGAATTCCTCGAACCGATGCTGGGCCTCGACAAGCGCAAGGCCCACAACGTCGACGAACAACGCCGCAAAGACCGCGTCAAGAAGGCTTTCGAAGATCTCCAGAAGCGTAAGTAAGGGTTTGGCCATCGGCCGGCACGACGATCCGGCTGGCCAAACCTGCGCCTTGCGCATGCTCCTGTAGCGCTGCCCGTTGAACCGGGCAGTGGCTCAGGGCCTCAAGATGGTTCGCCACCACGATGCCCTGCGTGGCGCGGGCGAACTGCAGCACCTCCCCGATTCCCATGATGATCTCGTGGCCCAGGTCGAACCTGGCGCCGCCGGCCGGCACCACGCTGACGTCGGGCTGATGCCGCGCGAGGAAATCGAGCACGTCCTGCGTCAGGATGGTGTCGCCCGACAGGTACAGGCTGGGCTCACCGGGCATTTCGATGAAATAGCCTACGCCATGCTCCATCATCAGGCTGACCAGGCCCTTGCCATGGCGGCAATTCACGGTCCTGATGCGGCCATCCAGGAAAGGCTGCGGTTCGTGATGGTGCGGCGCCAGCGGCTGCACGTTCAGGCCGCGCTGCCGCAGGTGCGCCTCGTCATGCGGCGTGCAGATGACAGGAATCCGCCTGTCGCGCAGCCAGGCCTTGGCAGCCCGGTCCAGGTGGTCGAAATGGCCTTTCTGGCAATGCGTGACCAGGCAATGCGTGACGGTTTGCAAGATGGCGTCCGTCACGGGCGGCAGTTCAACGATCGGGTTGCGCGTCCTTTCGCCGAGCAGCTTGAGCGGCGGCAGCGCGCCCTTTGGCGCCAGCATGGGGTCCACCAGTATATTGTGCGGGCCGAAACCGATGACGGCCGTCGCGTTGCGGAGTTGAGTGATTTTCATGCCGAAATTGTGCGCCCGTGCGCCCCGCCCTACAATGGCATGATCTGACACATTCCATCCATTTCCAGCCATGCGCATCGGACTGCTGCTGTACCCCAATTGCCTGCCCGCCGGCCTGTTCGGCGCCATGGACTTGCTGCACGCGGCCAACCTGCGGGCGGGGAAGACGCTGTTTGAACCGGTCTTTGTCGCGGCCCGGGCGGGCAAGGTCGATTGCGCGCACGGCCAGCAACTGCACGCCGCCATGGCGCTTGGTGAAGCGGACGTGGCGGCCGTACTGGTGCCCGGTTTCTGGGGCCAGTCGCTGGGCCAGGCCGCGCGCACGCTGGACGCCAACGCAGGCCTCATCGCCGCTCTCGCCGCGCTGCCACGCCGCGTGCAGCTGTGGGCTTATTGCACCGGCGTATGCCTGGCGGCCGGCACCGGCCGGCTGGACCGGCAAGCGGCAACCATCACCTGGTGGCTGGCGGAATTCGCCGTGACGACCTTCCCCAACGTGCGCTGGCAATTCGAGCGCACGCTCGCGTTCAATGAACGCACCGCGAGCGCCTCGGGCGTCAACGGCTACCTGCCGATCATTCAGGCATTGATTGAAAGCCGGCTGGGCAAGGAGGCCTATCGTGAGTTGACCAGGCTGATGGTGCTGCCAAGGCCGGAGGAAAGTACCCACCTCGCCTTCCACATGCTCGACCTGATCGAGCAGCAGGACGGCATGCTGCGCAAGCTGCACCTGGCAGTGGAGCAGGTGGCCGCAAGCGAGGCGACGCTGGCGCATGTCGCAGCCCTCCTGCATACCACCGAGAGGACGCTGGCGCGCAAGGTACTGGCAGCAAGTGGAATGCCGGCCGCCGCCTACATCCGCCGCATCAAGCTGAAGCAAGTCAGCGAACGCTTGATCTACACCAAGGCATCCGCCACCGCCATCAGCATCGAGCTGGGATTCAGCAGCGACTCAGGCATGCGCCGCATGTTCAAGGAGCTGACCAACCTCACCCCAGCCCAATACCGCGTTAACTACAGCAGATGAAAGTCGGGGTCAGCTCTGGCAATCGGACATTTCAGTTTCATAAGAAGCCAGAGCTCGTATATTGAATCTGCACCTTTAGAAAAAGATATTAGGATTCTGAAGGCGGCGGGGCAAGGTCTCACCGAACAGAGTGGAAGCCAT
>NZ_FOOF01000001.1 GCF_900113115.1 Duganella sp. CF458
TGATTTACGGGGTAGTTAAGTCGGGCAAACCCTTTGACCCAAAATACTTGGAAAAAGGGCTTGCCATTCAAGACGGTATCTGACCCCGACTTTTAATTACTTAGGCGCGAGCTGGCTGAGGTCGCGTACTGCGCCGCGGTCGGCGGAGGTGGTCAGTGCGGCATAGGCTTGCAGCGCTTGCGAGACGTAGCGCTCGCGGTTGACCGGCTTCCAGGCGGCGGCGCCGCGCGCTTCCATCGCTGCGCGGCGCTGCGCCAGTGTGTCCGGCGTTACGCGCAGGTTGATGGTGCGCGACGGGATGTCGATGTCGATCATGTCGCCTTCCTCCACCAGGCCGATCGCGCCGCCTTCCGCCGCTTCCGGCGAGGCGTGCCCGATCACCAGGCCGGACGAGCCGCCGGAGAAACGGCCGTCGGTGAACAACGCGCACGCCTTGCCCAGGCCTTTCGACTTGATGTAGGACGTCGGGTACAGCATTTCCTGCATGCCCGGGCCGCCTTTCGGGCCTTCGTAGCGGATGATGACGACGTCGCCTTCGTGCACGGTGTCGCCCAGGATGCCTTCCACCGCAGCGTCCTGGCTTTCGAATACGCGTGCCTTGCCGCTGAATGTGAGGATCGATTCGTCGACACCGGCGGTTTTCACGATACAGCCCTTCTCGGCGATGTTCCCGTACAGGACTGCCAGGCCGCCGTCTTTCGAGTAGGCGTGCTCCAGGTCGCGGATGCAGCCGGCGCTGCGGTCCAGGTCCGACGAGGCATAGCGTTCCGATTGCGAGAACGCCACCTGGGTCGGCACGCCGCCCGGCGCTGCGCGGAACAACTGGTGCACCGCTGCGTCGTCGCTGCGCTTGATGTCGTACTTCTCGATGGCCTCGCCCATGGTCGGGCTGTGCACGGTGTGCTGGGTGGTGTCCAGCAAGCCGGCGCGCGCCAGTTCGCCCAGGATCGAGATGATGCCGCCTGCGCGGTGCACGTCTTCAATGTGGAATTTATCGGTCATCGGCGCGACCTTGCACAGGCAAGGCACTTTGCGCGAGATGCGGTCGATGTCGGCCATGGTAAACGGCACGCCCGCTTCGTGCGCGGCGGCCAGCAGGTGCAGCACGGTATTGGTGGAGCCGCCCATCGACACGTCCAGCGCCATCGCGTTCTCGAACGCTTCCTTGGTGGCGATGGAGCGCGGCAGCACGCTGTAGTCGTCCTGCTCGTAGTGGCGCTTGGCCAGGTCGACGATCAGGCGGCCGGCGCGCAGGAACAGTTCCTTGCGGTCGCTGTGGGTGGCGACGATGGTGCCGTTGCCCGGCAGGGACAAGCCCAGCGCCTCGGTCAGGCAGTTCATCGAGTTGGCGGTGAACATGCCGGAGCAGGAGCCGCAGGTCGGACAGGCCGAGCGCTCGATTTCCGCCACGTCGGCATCGGATACGCTGCTGTCGCCGGCCTTGATCATGGCGTCAACCAGGTCCAGCTTGATAATCTTCTCGCCGCCGTTGACGGTCTTGATCACCTTGCCCGCTTCCATCGGGCCGCCGGAGACGAACACCGCCGGAATGTTCAGGCGCATGGCAGCCATCAGCATGCCCGGGGTGATCTTGTCGCAGTTGGAGATGCAGACCATGGCGTCGGCGCAGTGGGCGTTGACCATGTATTCCACCGAATCGGCGATCAGGTCGCGCGATGGCAGCGAGTACAGCATGCCGCCGTGGCCCATGGCGATGCCGTCGTCGACCGCGATGGTGTTGAATTCCTTGGCCACGCCGCCGGATGCTTCGATCTCGCGCGCAACCAGTTGGCCCAGGTCCTTCAGGTGGACGTGGCCCGGTACGAATTGGGTGAAGGAGTTGACCACCGCGATGATCGGCTTATTGAAATCGCCATCTTTCATGCCGGTGGCACGCCACAGGGCGCGCGCGCCTGCCATGTTGCGGCCTTGGGTGGTGGTGTAGGAACGGTATTGCGGCATGGTGGGGTCTCCTCGGTAAGAGACTAAGGGTGCCTTGCCCCTGGCAAGTTGTCAAATATATGATAACCACTGCTGTGATATTCTTTGCGAATGAATATTGAACTACGCCAGCTGCGCTATTTCGCCACCGTCGCCGAGGAGCTGCATTTCGGCCGCGCCGCACGCCGCCTGCACATGACGCAGCCACCGCTGTCGCAAACCATCATGGCCTTGGAAGAGATGCTGGGCGCGCCGCTGTTCGAGCGCAACCGGCGCGGCGTGGCGCTGACCGCGGCCGGCGAAGCCCTGCTGCCGGAAGCGCGCCGCCTGCTCGAGCAATCGGCCGGGCTGGCGGAACTGGTGCAGCGCGCAGCCACGGGCGCCAGCGGGCGGCTGTCGCTGGCTTTCGTGTCGTCCGCCGATTACAGCGTGCTGCCGCCTACCCTGCGCGCTTACCGCGCCGAGTATCCGCAAGTTGAAATCACACTCAAGGAAGCCACGTCGGACCTGCAGCTCGACGACCTGCTGGACGGCCGGGTCGACGCCGGCCTGCTGATCCCTCCCCTGCCCGACCGCGCGCGCCAGGAGCTGGAATACCTGCCGGTCCTGAGCGAACCGCTGGTGCTGGCCGCGCCGGCAGGATTGCCTGCCCTGGCGCGCGCGCGCGCCGCCGATTTGCGCCAGCTGGCCGGCCTGCCGCTGATCATTTTCCCGCGCCATATCTCGCCCGGGCTGTACGACGCCATCCTGTCAGTGTTCCGCGCAGCCGGCATCACCGCCGAGGTGGGGCAGGAAGCGATCCAGATGCAGACCATCGTCAGCCTCGTATCGGCTGGCATGGGTATCGCACTTGTGCCACAATCCGTGTCGAATTTGCGCCGGCCGGGGGTGGAGTACCTGCCCCTGGTCCAGAGCACGCCGCTGGTGGAAACCGGCCTGGCCTGGCGGCGCGACAATGCCTCGCCCGTGCTGCGCGGCTTCTTGGAATTGATGAGAAAGAGAATCTGAATGCCGTTAATGCATCCAATGCCCGATCCGGTCGCCATCCACCTCGGCCCCGTGGCGATCCACTGGTATGGCCTGATGTACGTGCTGGCTTTTGCCATGTTCATCGGACTTGGCCGCTTGCGCATCAAGCAAGCGCACATCGCCGCGCAAGGCTGGACCAAGGAAGACCTGGACGACATGCTGTTCTACGGCATGCTCGGCGTGATCGTCGGCGGGCGCCTGGGTGAAGTGTTCTTCTACCAGCCGGAAATGCTGCTGACGCCACTGCGCATCCTCAGGGTGTGGGAAGGCGGCATGAGCTTCCACGGCGGTTTCCTCGGGGTCTTGATCGGCATGGCGCTGTGGGCCCGCAAACGCCAGCGCAACCTGCTGGATGTGTATGACTTCATCGCGCCGCTGGTGCCGCTGGGGTATGCGGCCGGCCGCATGGGTAATTTCATCAACGCCGAACTGCCGGGACGCATCGTCAGCGACCCAAGCCTGCCTTGGGCGATGATCTACCCGAACGTGGGGCCGCTGCCGCGCCACCCTTCGGCGATCTACCAGATGCTGGTCGACGGCATCCTGGTGTTCTGCATCCTGTGGCCATACGCGCGCAAGGCCCGTCCACGCCTGGCAGTCGGCGCCCTGTACGTGCTGCTGTATGGCTGCGCGCGCTTCTTCACCGAGTGGTTCCGCACCCCGGACTGGGAAATCACTGTGGCCGGCCTGCCGATCACCTCCGGCCAGATGCTGTCGCTGCCGATGATCGTCGGCGCCATCATCATGCTGCTGTGGGCCTACCGCTCAAACCAGCCCAATCGCGCCGGCCAGCGCGCCTAAGGCAATCAGCCACAAGGGATTCAGCTTGGTCGCATAGGCCGCCGCTGCGGCAGCCAGCGCCAGCACGATGCCGCGCCACCCGGCGCCGGCCACACTCAGGAAGGTCCACGCGGCGCCGGCCAGCATGCCGGCCGCCAGCGGCGCCAGCGCATCGCGCAACGCGCCGGCCCAGCGCCCTTCCCCGCCGCCATGGCGGTTGATCACGGTTCCCAGCGCCAGCACCAGGCAGGACGAAGGCACGATTGCCGCCAGCGTCACCACCACGGCGCCCAGCCAGCCCTTGATCATCCAGCCGATCAGCGTCACGAACAGCAGGTTCGGGCCGGGCGCAGCCTGCGCCAGGGCGTACATGGCCGCGAACTGCTCGTCCGTCAGCCAGTGGTTCTGCACCGAGACGTAATGGTGCACGTCCGGCGCCACCAGCACCACGCCGCCGCCGATTGCCGTCAACGACAACACCGCCAGGTGCCAGGCGAGCCCGCCCAGTTTGACGTCGTCGTTCATGGCTTCCTCCAGACGAAGGCAAACAGCAGGAAGCCGATCGGCACCAGCGTGGCGACCACTGTGATCAGCCCGAGCTTCGCCACGCCCAGGCCGATAAACGCCGCCGCCAGCAGCGCAAGCTGCAGCAGACGGCGTCCACGCTGGCTGGTTCCGCGCAACATGCCAACCGCCAGCTTGAGCGCCGTCGCCAGGATCAGGCCCGACGCAGCGGCGGCCATGCCGCGCATGGCGTTGACGAACAGCGGATGGTGCGCCAGCCCCTGGTACGCCGCACCCAGTGCGATCACGATGAAGAACGGGCCAAGCAGGAGCCCCGCCAGCGCCGAGAAGCCGCCGGCCACGCCTGCATAGCGCTGGCCGACCATGACGGAAAGATTGCAGATTGTGGGGCCAGGCAGGAGTTGCGCGATGCTGAGAAGCTGGCCAAATTCAGCGGCGGTCAGCCACTGCGTGCGTTCCACCAGGTGGCGGTAGGCAAACGGCAGCACGCCGCCAAAGCCCTGTAATGCCATATGAGAGAAGACCTTGAACAGCGCCCAGCATCCGACCCGTGCATCCTGCATCGCATCCTCCGTACAGCCTGGCGCATCCCCTCAGGCGAATGCGCGATAGAACATATAGCCTGCCAGTGAGAACAGCACCACGGCGAAGACGCGCTTGAGCGCCGCCACATCCATCTTGTGCGCCATGCGCGCGCCAAGCGGCGCCATGGTCACGCTGGCGGCCACGATCACGGCCAGGGCCGGCAGATAGACAAAGCCCAGCGAATGCTGCGGCAGGCCCGGCTCCGACCAGCCGAAATAAATATTCGACAAGGTGCCCGACAAGGCAATCGGGAAGCCCAGCGCCGCGCTGGTCGCCACTGCCTGGTGAATACGCACATTACACCAGGTCATGAACGGCACCGAAATAAATCCGCCGCCGGCACCGACCAGCCCAGCCAAGGTGCCGATCACCCCGCCTGCCGCGAACATGCCCGCCGTGCCAGGCAAATCACGCCCGGCGGAAGGCTTCTTATTGCGCAGCATCTGCGCTGCCGAAAATGCCACGAACACGGAGAACAGCAGCGCCAGCGCCGAAGTATTCATCTGCTTGCCGATCCAGGGCCCGAGCCACGAACCGATCACGATGCCCGGCGCCAGCAGCGCCACGATGCGCCATTGCACCGCGCCATGCCGGTGGTGCGCCCGCACCGAAGACAGGGAAGTAAACATGATCGTCGCCAGCGAAGTCGCAATCGCCATATGCACCACCAGCGCGGGCGCAAAGCCCTTGGCCGTGAAGATCATGGTGATGAAGGGCACCAGCACCATGCCGCCGCCAATCCCCAGCAAGCCCGCCGCGTATCCGCCGCCCGCCCCCATCAGGAGCAGGATGCCGACCAGACTCCAATCCATCAATCGCCCTTCAGCAGCGCCATCACATGCTTCCATTGACCCGGAGTAACCGGCGTGATCGACAGGCGGCTGCCTTTTTGCAGCACCACCATGTCTTCCAACTGCGGCAGCGAACGCATTTCCGCCAGCGACAACAGGCGCGTCTTGCGCACGCCCTGCACGTCGACGGAAATCCAGCGCGGCTGCTCCTGCGTCGCCTTCGCATCGTAATAGTGGCTCTTGGGATCGAACTGGGTGGCGTCGGGATACGGCCCGCTGACCACTTCCGCGATGCCGGCAATGCCCGGCTCGGGACAGGAGGAATGGTAGAACAGGACACCGTCGCCGATCTTCATCGCATCACGCATGAAGTTGCGGGCCTGGTAGTTGCGCACGCCGAACCACGGCACCGTCTTGCCTTTGGCAGACATCACGTCGTCGATGCTTACCTCGTCGGGCTCAGACTTCATCAACCAATATTGCATGGCGCTCCTCTGGACGTAAAAAAACGGTTGCGCACCCTCGGGTGCTGGCAACCGCTTTCGTATGGAATGAGGCCCCGCCTGTGCCGTTATGCCGGCATCCCGAACCTTACGGTTCAAGGTGGTTACAGTTAGTTCAACTTCGGGTTCATCAGACTAGTGACGCTCACGCCCGTCGAACAAATTTCCGCAACCGGTGCATGTAAATGGTTCAAGGAATATATGGCAAATCTCGAACACCGCAGGGTGACACGAAGTTTACTCCTCAAACGTTTTGTGCGAAAGGCCTTTAAGACAATTTTTCGGAATTAGAAGAGATTCTCTTGCGGGGTCAGCGCGTTGTCGAGCACCTTGTGCATGGCGCCCAGCTTCTCCTGCACTTCCAGCATGGACGGGCCGCCGTTGGCGGTTTTCGATGCCAGGAATTCAGCCGCCATGCCCAGCGCCGCCATCACGGCGATGCGGTCATTGCCCTTGATCTTGCCGGCGTCGCGGATGGCGCTCATCTTTTTGTCGAGCAGGTTGGCCGCTTCGCGCAGCGCGCGTTCTTCATCGGCCTTGCATGCCAGCTTGTAGGGCTGGCCCATGATGGTCACGTCGACATGGATCATTGTGCGTCCTCAGGAGTATCTGCTTCGGCGGCGGGAATTTTATCCAGCAGCGCCATCACGCGCCCATGCGCTTCCCCGAGGCGGCGTTGGTATTCGAGATTATCGGCCACCAGGGCTGCATTGGCCTGGCGCAACTGGGCGTTCTCGCGGCGCAAGGATTGCGCGAGCTCCGCAAGGCGGTCGATTTTGTCGGAAAGTTCTTGGAAGTCTGCGATCATCCCGAAACTATAGAGCCGCACGATTGTACGGTCAACCTGGTGTTATACATGCTTACGATTGTAGCTCATTTGTAAGCGTGCCTTGCGATCTTCCGCGCCACCGCCCGCATTGACGGCGCTTTGGCATTTCCTGACAATGCTGGGCATGAAAGCCCTACTGGTAGAAGACGAACAGCGGATCGCCCGCATCCACGCCCTGCTGCGCCGTGTCAGCGGCGAACGGCAGAACGTGCTGGCGGCCGGTCCGCTCACGCTGGACCGCCTGTCGCGCGTGGCCGAATTCGATGGCCGCGAAGTCGAGCTGACCAGCCGCGAATTCAACTTGATGGAATACCTGATGCGCGCGCCGGGCCGGGTGTATACCCGCACCCAGATCCTCGAACATGTGCGGGGCTACGACTTCGACCCGCAAACCAATATGGTCGATGTCTGCATCCAGCGCCTGCGCAGGAAGCTGGCCCTGCCCGAGCACGTCGCCATCGAAGCGGTGCGCGGGGTCGGCTACCGCCTGCGCAAGCCGGACGGCGACGCATGAAGACGGCGCGCCGCCCGTTCATCCGTTCCTTCCGCATCCGCATCGCGCTGATCACGACCGGGCTGGCCGTCGGCGTGGTGGCGGCGCTGTTCGTCGCCTCCACCCTGGCCGTCGTAGCGCGCCGCGCCAGCATCCTGGACCGCATGATGGTGGCGCACCTGGCGGGACCGGGCTTCGGCACCAAGGCGCCAGCCGTATGGCCCGCCATCGACGCCCACCTGAACGCCAGCTTCAGCGGCTTTGCGCCGCTCGAAAACACCGAGCATTTCGCCATCCTGCGTGCGGTCGACAACCAAGCCGGCCTGCTGTACCAAAGCCCGAACTGGCCCGGCTCCTTGCTGGTGCCGGAAGCAGCCGACAGCGCACTGCGTACGTATTACGGCGGCGGCACCCAATGGCGCATCGGCCAGGCGCGGCGCGGCAGCGTGCTGGTGCAGCTGGGCGTGAACACGACCTTGTCCGAGGCCCAGCTCATGGCAACCATCTGGCGCTTCGGCGGCGCGGTGGTGCTGCTTTGCCTGGCGGTGGGTGCCGTGGCCTGGTACCTGGCCGGGCGCGCCATGCGCCCGATCGAGCACCTGAGCGGCGTGATGGAACGCATCCGCGCCAGCGATTTGCGGCAGCGCGTGGCCGCCGACGAAGAGGTGCTGGAATTCGAACGCCTGGTGACCGTGTTCAACGACATGCTGGACCGGCTGGAGCGCAGCTTCCTGCAGTCGGCGCGTTTCTCCGGCGATGCCGCGCACGAACTGCGCACGCCGGTCTCGATCCTGCAGGGAGAACTGGAACGCGCCTTCGAACGCGCCGGCGCCTACCCGGAACTGGAGCAGTCGCTGGCCGACATGCTGGATGAAGTGCGCCGCCTCGACAACGTGGTGCGCAAGCTACTGATGCTGTCGCGCGCAGATGCCGGCCAACTCCGGATTCCGATGCAAGCATTCGACCTGGTGCCGGTCCTGCGCGAGCTGGCCGACGACCTGGACATGATGGCGCCGGAGCGCCCGTTGCGGCTCGACCTGCCGCCGCGCCTGCCGGTGCGGGGCGATGCCGACCTGCTGCGCCAGGTGCTGCAAAACCTGGTCAGCAACGCAGTCAAATACGGCGTGCCGGAAGGCTGGATCGCCATCGCCGGCCAGCGCAGCGCTGCCGGTTGGCAAATCGACGTGGCCAATGCCTCCACCGGCATCGCCTTCGAACAGCGCGACCGCCTGTTCGACCGCTTCTACCGCGCCGGCCACGCCTACAACCGCCGCGTGGCAGGCGTGGGACTGGGCCTGGCGCTGGCACGCGAAATCGCGCGCGCCCATGGCGGCGAACTGCGCCTGTCCGACTGCACGCCGACCCAGGTCACGTTCAGCCTGACCTTGCCGGCCGGCGCCAGCGACAACTGACTAGCAATTCAGTCATATCAAGCTTCCAAGAAATATAACCGTCCGGAAATGCCAAACACCCTTCGCTCATAGAGCGGGCGGGCGCGCACGCCGGCCCTGCGCACGCTTGCATGAGCTGCCGTTGCGACAGCAAGCTGAACTTGTCATTATTTATTTACGAAAAGACCACAAATTTTGACAAAGTCATGCTGGGAGGGACTATGCAGTACAAGCAGGTCGAACGGGTCGACCCTGCGCTGGATGCCACACGCGCCGACGACCCCTTTCGCGATGACCGCTTGCTGGCGGAAATGCAGGATATCGTCACCGGGGAGAGCACCTTCGGAATCAGATTAGTCGACACGCCCGAAGGGCGTAGCAAGGCGAGCATGCTGATTCACAAGATGTACGCCTGGCGTGGCCTGGAAGGCACCCATGCGCTGTCCGATGACCCGAACCGCGTCACGCTCATGGCACACAACCGTGAAGAGGCGGTCGGCACCTTGACGCTCGGCTTGGACAGTCCATCCGGCATCCTGGCCGACCAACTGTTCCGCGCCGAGATCGACGCCTTCCGTGCGCGCGGCAAACGCGTCTGCGAATTCATCAAGCTGGCCTTCGACATGGGGCCAAAATCGAAGAGCTACCTGGCGGCGCTGATCCATCTGGCCGTCATGTACGCTTACGACATTCATCGCTTCGACGTGCTGTTCATCGAAGTCACGCCGCGCCATCGCCAGTTCTACCAGCGCATGCTGGGCTTCCGCCAGCTTGGCGAAGAGGTGGTCAACCCGCGCGTCAATGTGCGCGGAGTGCTGATGCATATCGAACTGTCGTACATGAAAGAGCAGATCCGCCGCTTCGGCGGCCAGCCCGATTCCGACGAACGTTCCTTCTATCCGCTGTTCTTCTCGCCGCATGAAGAAGCGGGAATCATCAATCGGCTGCGGCAACAGGAATAAGCACCATGGCTGAATCCAACACCGAACGCCACTTCAACTATGCGCAAGCCTTCTCGCGCAATATCGGCTGGGTTACCGAGGCGGAACAGGAAGCGCTGCGCAACAAGTGCGTCGCCATTGCCGGCGCCGGCGGCGTGGGCGGCGTGCACTTGCTGACGCTGGCGCGCATGGGCGTGGGAGCGTTCCACCTGGCCGACTTCGACACCTTCGACATCCCCAACTTCAACCGCCAGGCCGGCGCCTTCATGTCGACACTGGGCCAGCCCAAGGTCGACGTGATGGCGCGCATGGCGCGCGACATCAACCCGGAAGTGAAGATCCGCACCTTCCCGCAGGGCGTCAACCAGGGCAACCTGCGCGATTTCCTGCAAGGTGCCGACGTGTACGTCGACGGGCTGGACTTCTTCGCCTTCGAAGCGCGCAAGCAAACCTATGCCATGTGCGAGGCGCTGGGCGTACCGGCCACCTGCGCGGCGCCGCTGGGCATGAGCGTGGCAGGCCTGAACTTCGTCCCGGGCGCCATGACCTTTGAAGAATACTTCGGCTGGGGCGACCTGCCGGAGCTCGACATGGCGATACGCTTCCTGGTCGGGCTGGCGCCGGCCGCCCTGCACCGCAGCTACCTGGTGCCAGGCGGGATCAACCTGGCCGAGCGGCGCGGCGCCTCCACCGCCATGGCTTGCCAGTTATGTTCCGGCGTGGCGGCCACCCAGGCCATCAAGATGATGCTCAAGCGCGGCAAGATCCTGGCGGCGCCACATGGCTTCCAGTACGACGCCTACCGCGACAAGTTCATCACCACCTGGCGCCCGGGCGGCAATCGCCATCCCTTGAATTGGCTCACCATCCAATTCGCCAAGCGCAAATTCTCGGCAATGCTGGCCGCGCAGGCGAAATAAATACGGTTTAATTTTAAATTAATACTCACACCGGTCGCGACATAAAAAGTCACACAAAATATCAACGCTTGCGAATGCTCACCAAATATCCCGTCCAAGTCATTGAATTTGCTCCTTAATTTTAGGAAGCTACATGTCGGAATATTTTACAGAGCAGGCCGCACAGCGCAAACAACATGGTTTGAAAGTTAATACTAAGCGTTTGTTTTTTGGTCGTATTTTAAATATGGCATACGTATTGCTTTGATAAAGATCATGACCTGAACAAATTTAATGCTCAGTCATCCCAAAACTGGTGCTTTATCCTCTCAACGGAGAAATGTAATGAAGATTCTCACACCTCGCGTTCGCGGCCTGGCCGCCAGCATGCTGCTAGCATTTGGCGCACTGGCGACCGGTAGCGCAGCCGCAGCACCTGCTTTCCAGGTGGACCCAACCGGACTGGCACCTGCTGGCAATATCTTCACGGCCGACGCCCTGAACGGCGTTTCGTCGGCACGCGTCGCTTATACGGGCGTGGGCAACAACTACGTGTCCAACGGCTATATCGTGTTCAGCGGCTTTTCCCTGAACTCGAACAACGTGTCGACCGCCGATACCCGTGTCAACTTCGACTATGGCTTGTACGCCACCTTCCAGCAGGACTTCACGTGCAGCGGCATTCTTGGCCCGGGCGTATCCTGCACCCCGACCGCCCTGTCGCTGCAGCTGTGGGCCGATGTCGGCAACGACAATACGTATAACCAGGCCGTGGTCGGCACCGATCCTTCGGTCAATTTTGCCGGTGCGCAAACCCAGCTGGCCTGGTCCGACTTCGCCTATAACGGCGTCGGCGGCATCGACAATCTCGGCGGCGTGTTCCAGAACGTCACCATGAGCTGGTTCCTGACCCCTGAAGGCAAAAACTACTTCTTCGACCCGGATCCGTTCTACACGGCCTCGTTCGCGGCATTCAACAACACCACACAAGGCGTCGATTGCGATACCGTCGACTGCACCAACGCCCTCGACATTGCCATCACCCAGGAAGGCGGCATCCTTGATTTCGTCGCCGCCGTCCCTGAACCTGGCGTGCTGGGACTGCTGGGCATCGGCCTGCTCGGGATGGCCGGCGTCCATCGCCGCAAACAGCGTTAAGCTCCACGCATGACGAAAATGGGACCGGCGACGGTCCCATTTTCATTGATGGCCGCCCTCCCCGCCTTACCCCTTCCAAGCGCTCGCGCGCCCCATCATTGCCTTCCTGGCATGATTGACATCAAACCAACGCTTGATCAAGCGCAAAGAAATTCCCTTGAAAAGGGAAAGTGTCGTCCCTATAATTGTTGGCACTCGTTAGCCGAGAGTGCTAACAACTGTCAATAAACCGAGTAAAAGGAGTTTTGTATGAACCTTCGCCCTTTGCATGACCGCGTCATCGTCAAACGCCTGGACCAGGAAACCAAGACCGCGTCCGGCCTGATCATCCCTGATGCCGCCGCTGAAAAGCCGGACCAGGGTGAAGTGCTGGCAGTTGGCAACGGCAAAGTTGCTGACAACGGCACCGTGCGTGCTCTGGAAGTGAAAGTGGGCGACCGCGTTCTGTTCGGCAAATACGCCGGCCAAGCCGTCAAAGTTGACGGCCAGGAACTGCTGGTAATGCGCGAAGAAGACATCATGGCCGTGGTTCAGAAGTAATCACAGCCCCCTAGACAGATAGAATTCAGGAGAAACAAACATGGCAGCTAAAGAAGTCATTTTCGGCGATTCCGCACGTGCCAAGATGGTCGAAGGCGTGAACATCCTCGCCAACGCAGTTAAAGTCACCCTGGGCCCGAAAGGCCGCAACGTGGTGCTGGAGCGCTCCTTCGGCGCCCCAACCGTCACCAAGGACGGCGTGTCGGTCGCCAAGGAGATCGAGCTCAAGGATAAGCTGATGAACATGGGCGCGCAGATGGTCAAGGAAGTTGCTTCCAAGACCTCCGACAACGCCGGTGACGGTACCACCACCGCAACCGTGCTGGCCCAGGCCATCGTGCGCGAAGGCATGAAATACGTTGCCGCCGGCATGAACCCAATGGACCTGAAGCGCGGCATCGACAAGGCAGTTGCTGCCACCGTCGAACAGCTGAAGACCATGTCCAAGCCAACCACCACCTCCAAGGAAATCGCCCAGGTTGGCGCGATCTCCGCCAACTCGGAAACCTCGATCGGCGACCGTATCGCTGAAGCGATGGAAAAAGTGGGCAAGGAAGGCGTCATCACCGTGGAAGACGGCAAGTCCCTGCACGACGAGCTGGACATCGTGGAAGGCATGCAGTTCGACCGCGGCTACCTGTCCCCATACTTCATCAACAACCAAGAGAAGCAAGTTGCCGTCCTGGAGAACCCATTCGTTCTGCTGTGCGACAAGAAGATCGCCAACATCCGCGACCTGCTGCCAGTACTGGAGCAAGTAGCGAAAGCCGGCCGTCCACTGCTGATCATCGCTGAAGACATCGAAGGCGAAGCACTGGCGACCCTGGTGGTCAACAACATCCGCGGCATCCTGAAGACCTGCGCAGTGAAAGCCCCTGGCTTCGGCGACCGTCGCAAGGCAATGCTGGAAGACATCGCCATCCTGACCGGCGGCCAGGTGGTTGCTGAAGAAGTCGGCCTGACCCTGGAGAAAGCCACCCTGGCAGAACTGGGCCAAGCCAAGCGCATCGAAGTGGGCAAGGAAAACACCATCGTTATCGACGGCGCAGGCGAAGCTTCCGCAATCGAAGGCCGCGTGGCACAGATCCGCACCCAGATCGAAGGCGCAACCTCCGACTACGACCGCGAAAAACTGCAGGAGCGCGTGGCCAAGCTGGCCGGCGGTGTTGCCGTGATCAAGGTTGGCGCAGCCACCGAAGTCGAAATGAAAGAGAAGAAGGCCCGCGTTGAAGACGCACTGCACGCAACCCGCGCAGCTGTGGAAGAAGGCATTGTGCCTGGCGGCGGCGTAGCCCTGCTGCGTGCCCGCGCCAACCTGAACGTGAAAGGCGACAACGCCGACCAGGAAGCAGGCATCAAGATCGTCCTGCGCGCCATGGAAGAGCCTCTGCGCATGATCGTCACCAACGCCGGCGAAGAAGCATCGGTGGTGGTGAACGCAGTGCTGGCAGGTTCCGGCAACTACGGCTACAACGCTGCCAACGGCACCTACGGCGACATGGTTGAAATGGGCGTTCTGGACCCGGCTAAAGTAACCCGCTCGGCCCTGCAGAACGCAGCGTCGATCGCTGGCCTGATGCTGACCACCGACTGCATGGTTGCTGAAGTCGCAGAAGACAAGCCAGCCGGCGGCATGGGCGGTATGGGTGGCATGGGCGGCATGGGTGGCATGGACGGCATGATGTAATAGCCGGCAGCCTCACCGCTGACTAAAAAGCCTGCAAGGTTTGCGCCTTGCAGGCTTTTTCATTTGCCCCGACCGTTCGCACTGCTTAACTTTGTGTAACATGCCGGCATGACAGCCGAAACCATCACCTGCCCCACCCACGGCGAAAGCCAATTTGCTTTCGTTTGCAAGCACCTGATCGCACATCCAGCCCAGAAATGGCACTGCGGCTATCCGGAAGAAGACGAGCCTTGGCGCGATGCCTGGTGTTCCGCCTGCAATGAAGCGTTCGAGCGCGAAGGCGAGTGGAACGAGAATAACGAAGGCGAGGCCGATATCGGCATGCTGTGCGGCCACTGCTACGAAGACGGCATTGCGCAAAGCGTCACCTGCATGGACGACGCCACGGGCAGCGCCTGGGTCCAGTTCCTGCAGACCCAATGCGAGGTCCAGCGGGTGAAACAACAAGCCATGGTCGACAACTGGAGGCTCAACGACTACCCGCGCTGGGACTATTACCAGGAAACCGCGCAGCTGGTGTTTTCCGGCGGCGAACAAGCCGACCTGGTTGCGGATGTCGAATTCGTCGGCACGCTGTCGACAGCCAGCCATACCTGGATGTGGTCGTGGGCGAATTTCAGCCTGCTCGAGCCGGTTCGCTCCCGCATCGCCGCTGTGCGCGGCTTTGGCGAAGAGCATGACTACCCGCTGCTCACGGTGCCGAAGTGGAAAGCTGATGCGGGGGATGGCTGGCATATGACTGCCGTAGCGCTGCACGTCCTCGGCGGCCTGGGCGTCTATCGCGCTCCGAGCGATAACGGTTTTATTTTCATGGTGGTCATGTCCGCCCAGTTACGCACATAGTTTCCGTACATCACCAAAAGCCTGCTGATAGCGACGCCTTGCAGGCTTTTTTCTTTCAGCGAAATTGTCGTGCTACAATCTAGATATCTTTTGCGCAATTTTGATTATTTTTGGATAATATGAAGAAATTTCTCGCTGTCATGCTGTTCCTCGCCGCAGGCGTTGCCTCCGCAGGCCCAATTGAACTGATCACCAATGGCAGCTTTGAACAGAACCGTATAGGCGCCAACTCGTGGACCATCAAATCCGCACTGGATGGATGGAACATTGGCGCAAAAGGCGTTGAAGTGCGCAACAACGTGGCCGGCACGGCGCAGAACGGCAGCAACTTCCTGGAACTGGATTCCACCGCCAACAGCTGGATCAGCCAGACCATCAATACTGTGGTGGGCGGCAAGTACGACCTTTCCTTCTACTACGCTCCACGTGAAAACACCCGCGCTGCCACCAACGGCATCGACGTGCTGTGGAACGGCAATCTGCTGAAGCACGTCGAACAGGACAACTTCACGTCGAAGACCAACTGGTTCAAGATCGAGTTGTCGATGTTTGCCGTCGGCAGCCTGTCGAACCTGAGTTTCCAGGCTTCCGGCATCAGCGACAGCATCGGCGGTTCGCTCGATAACGTATCGCTGAAGGCCGTACCGGAGCCGGCAACCATCGCCTCGATGCTGCTCGGCCTGGGCCTGATGGGCATTACCCTGCGCCGCCGCAAGCAGTAAGCGTCCACTCTCCATTTTCCCAAAGCCTGCCAGGTGCGTGCCTCGCAGGCTTTTCTCATTGTCGCGCCGAAAAATCGATCACCTGTGTACGCTGCACACGCATGGATACCCACAAAGGATTTGCGCCCCTGGCCTTACTTGCCAGCTTTGCCGCCTGCTTCGCTGCCGCCGCATTGGGCGCGCTGGCAACTGCCGATGCGCAGCCTTTCTACGACGCGCTGCAGCGTCCCGGGTGGGCTCCGCCGGCCTGGCTATTCGGTCCCGTCTGGACGCTGCTGTATGCCATGATGGCCATCGCAGCGTGGATCATGTGGCGCAAGCATGCACTCCAAGCCGATCCCGCATTGACAGCGATATTTGCCATGCAGCTTGGCTTGAACGCCTTGTGGAGCTGGATCTTCTTCCGCTGGCATAGCGGTCTGTTCGCCTTCATTGATATCCTTGCGCTGATCGCGGCAGTGGCCATGGTCATCATCAAGTTCTGGGCCAGAAGCCGGATTGCCTCAATGCTGATGTGGCCATACTTTTCCTGGCTTGCATTTGCGGCAATGCTCAATTGGAGTCTCTGGCGCCGGAATCCATTCCTGTGACTTCGATCTGTTAGTATTGGCGCACTTTCACCGCAGGGATGCGCTACATATGTCTTCTTCCCGAACATCCGCTATCGCCGGTGCCGTTGCCGGACTTCTGGTTGCCGGTATCGGCGCCTGGTATGCAAGCAATCACAAAGCCACCGTAGCGACGCGGGTAGCCGCAGCGGCACCCGCGCCAGTGAGCGCGCCGGCGGCAAAAGCGAACGTCAGCCGCGACCAGGCGGTAGAAAGGCTGATGGCGCTGCCGGAGTTGAAGGGCTTGGCGGATGCCATTGAAAAACGCAGCGGCGGTGAGCGCCACGGTGCACTTCTTGAAACCGATCCGGCGCCACGCGATGTGAAAGGCAGCCCCTACTACCAGCTCATTTTCGTGGAGAACGGCGACGATATGGCCCAAGCGGTGGCCAGCTTCCTGGTCTCGCACGCGAACGGCGAAATCCTCGTCGAAGACGATATCAGCGGCGAGCTGATGTCCATCGATCAATGGCGCAAAGGCCTGAAGGACTAGACCATGTACACACTCTACTACGGCCGTGGTGCGGCCAGCCTGGCGATCCACGCGGCGCTGCAAGAGATCGGCGTGCCTTACGACCTGGTGGCGATCGACCTCGAGGCCGGCCAGCAGCGCAGCCCTGAATACCTGCGCATCAACCCGCAGGGCAAGGTCCCCACCCTCCTCATCGACGGCAAGCCTTTCACTGAATCGGCCGCCCTCATGATGATGCTGGCCGAACGCCATCCGCAATCGAACCTGGCGCCGCTGGCCGGTTCGCTGGCACGGGCCCAGTGGTATGAATTGATGGTGACGATGGCCAATAACCTGGGCAATAACTTCCGGCTGTGGTTCTACCCGGCCGACGTCGCCAGCACGAATCAAGACAGCGCGCTGCGCACCGCGGTCCAGCAGCGCATCGAATCGGCCTGGGCGACCCTGGATGCCCGCTTGGCCGCGAACGGTCCTTACCTGTTGGGCGGCACGTCCTCCGGCGCGGACCTGATGCTGACCATGTATATGCGCTGGTCGCGCAATATGCCGCGCCCTGCGACAGCCTGGCCGGCACTGCAAAAATATGCCGACATGATGCGCGCCCGCCCAAGCTGGCGCCACATTACGGAAGTTGAAGCATTAACTGGATGGTAAAGATGTTCAAGAAGTTGATTGCGGCGTTCAGCGCCAAATCGAAGACCCGTGCTGACGCGGCGTACGGCACGGAAGAATTAAACACCGTGCACAAGATGCTGTTCGCCGACGATGTCGGCCAGCTCTTTGGCGACGCGCCCGATGCGCGCGTGGTGCAAGCCATCGCACAGGATGCCAATGAAGAATCGCGCGTGCGCCTGCTGGCCGCGCAATGGCTGCGCGCCAACGGTCGTGCGCCCGCCTCGCCGGAAGTGCTGGGCGTGGTGATCGAAGTACCGTTGGATGGCAGCATGGACACCCTGGCCGCCTACGCCGACGGGCGGGTGCGCTACATCAACCAGACCGGACGCACCGCCGTATTCGAAGGTGCGCCGGCCGATGTGGCAGCCCAGGCGAAAACCCTGGTGGCTAGCGCTATTCCAGCCTTCATCAAGGCATCCACGCAAAGGCCGGTCTATGCGCCAGGCGCGGGCCAGTTGCGTTTCACTTTCCTGTCGCAGGACGGCAACCGCGTAATGGATGGCTTCTTCAGCGACATCGTGCGCGACGAGCTGGCCAAGCCCGTACTCGAGCAAGGCCAGCGCCTGCTGGACCTGGTGGTCAAGCAGGGGAACGCGCAGTAAGCGGCGCGGGTGCGCTCTGCACCCGCCCGACCCACCACACCGCGAAGAATATCAACGCCGAGGCGAGGATGCCGATGGTGCCATAGCCAAGCAAATGGCCGGCCGCATCGGTATGCACCAGCAAACCGCCGGCGAAGGCACCGATCCCGGTCCCCATCTGCTGCACCGCCGCGTTGGCGCTCAGGAAAGCACCGCGTCGTTGCGGCTCAGGGATGGTAGTCAACAGCGCCTGCATCGGCACGAAGCGGCCCGACATCGCCACCATGAAGAATGGGAAGAACAGCATGATCGCCAGCAGCGGGATCTGCGGCATATGGGTCATGAACAGCGTCGGCATGATCGAGAACAGCGCCACCCAGCGGAACACATGGTGTTTGCCGGCCCGGTCCGACCATCCGCCGATCAGGCGTGAGCTGAACAAGGTTGCGATGCCGCCGCACAGGTAGACGTAGCTGATCTGCGCCGGCTCGATGCCGAGGTTCCCGACCAGCATAGGCGAGATGAACGGAATGACCATCATGCCGCTGACCGTGACCACAAAGCACAGCAGGAAGCCGCGTAAGTGGGCGCCCACCGTAAACAGGCCGAACAGCTCGGGCAGCACGCGCGCCAATGGTACCGGTGCGTTTGCCAAGTGTGCCGTCATCGGTGGCAGTGCGCGGGCGGCAACCAGCCACACGATCATCGACAGCACGACCAGCAGGTAAAACGGCGACTGCCAGCCGAAGTGCGCGCCGAGCATGACGCCGATCGGCACGCCCGCGATCGCAGCCATGCTGAAGGAAGTCATCACGACGCCGGTGGCGGCGCCGCGGCGCTCCTGCGGAATCAGGTCGGCGATGATGGACATGCTGATCGCGCCCAGCACGCCGCCGGTCATGCCGGCAAAGGCGCGCGACAGTACCAGCACGTGGAAGTTCGGTGCCAGTGCGCAGGCCAGGTTCGACAGGTTGAACAGCATGAACACGGTCAGCTGCAGTCTTTTGCGGTCAAAGCGGTCGGCATAGGTCGCCGCCAACAGGCCGGAAAGTCCGGCGCACCAGGCATACGCCGATACAGCGCCGGAAACCTGGGCCGCCGAAATCGAGAACGCCTTCATCAGCTGCGGCGCGAGCGGCATCATGACCATGAAGTCCATGATGACGGTGAATTGTATGAACGCCAGCAGCCAGAGGACTGTGCGTTCGCGTTGTGGGGTGAGAGTCTGGGTCATCAGTTAAGGTCGTTAATTTCATTGATGGCGCGCTTGAGGATAGCGCGAATGGCATCGACGTGCTCGCGGGTAGTCCGGGGGCCGCGGCCACGGGTGATCACCGCGTCTTTCAGGGCATGCATCAGGGTGCGTAAGTCGCCGCCATCCCCGCCCCGCGCGTTCTCGACCAGGCGCGCCATATACGCGTCGACCATATTGCGGTTCTCGTCGAGGAACTGCTGCCCTTCCGGCAAGACCGAATACAGCTTCTTGTTGCCGTCCTTGACGATGTCGACGTGGCCCATGTCGGCCATCATCGACAGCAGCGGGTAAATCGCGCCGGGGCTGGGCGAATAGCTGCCGCCGGTCAGCGTTTCCAGTTCCTTGATGATTTCGTAACCGTGGCGCGGCTTGTCGGCGATCAGTTGCAGCACGACGTAGCGCATGGCGCCCGCGTCAAACATCTTCGGGCCGCGGCCGCCGCCGCGCTGGTGATGGTGGTGCTCATGGTGCAGCCGATGGTGGCCGCGGAAAAAATGGAACATGGATCCTCCCGGGTAGTTAAGATATATCTCATTAAGATATATCGTAAACTATTCCAAGAAGATTGCAAGCAAAAAAAACGGGCCTTGCGGCCCGTTCTTAGTTGTCGAGGTGGGAAATCTGCAATCGCCTGCTCTCCTGCACCGCGCCGTTGGCCTTGTGCTCGAGCACCAGTTCGGCGTTCTGCTCGTCCAGCGAGATGCCGACCGACAGGATGTCGATCAGCAGCAGTTGCAGGATGCGCGAAATCATCGACAGGAAGGCGCTGCTGTCTTCCGCGTGGTCGACCGCCAGGCAGACCGTGGCCTTCTTGGCCAGCGGCGACTGGCTGCTGGTGATGGCGATGACGTCGGCACCGGCGTTGCGCGCCGACTCCACCGCTTCCAGCAGCTCCGGCAGCTTGCCGGAATTGGAGATGGCAATCACCACGTCGCCCGGCTTCAGCAGCTCGGAAGCCAGCTTGAACAAATGCGAGTCGCCGTAAGCCGCGGTCGGGATGCGGAAGCGGAAGAACTTGTGCTGTCCGTCCAGCGCCACCACGCGCGAATTGCCCATGGCGTAGAACTCGACCTTCTTGGCCTTGGACAGCAGTTCGATCGCGCGGTCCAGCGAATGCACATCCATCTGGTCGCGGAATTTCAGGATCGCGGAGACGGTGTTGTCGATCACCTTGGCACTCAGGTCGTGCGTGCTGTCGGACACGCGCACCTGGCTGTGGCGCACCGGGATGGCGCCGGTCAGGCTGGAGGCAAACTTCAGCTTGAAGTCGGCCAGGCCCTGGAAGCCCAGCGAGCGGCAGAAACGGATGACGGTCGGCTGCGACACTTCCGCCAGCCGGGCGATATCGGCAATCGGTTCGTTCAGCACCAGGCGCGGTTGCTCGATCACCAGTTGCGCCACGCGCTGTTCGGCCGGGGTCAGCTCCGACTTCAGCGACTGTACGCGCTCCATCAGCGTGTTGGCGCCGGTGCGGCCGCGCAGGTGTTCGGACAAAATCGTCGCCACGCCGTAGAAGGCCGGATTCGGCGTCGTGATCACATAGGTCGGGATATCGGCCAGGTAGGACGAGAAACGGCCCTTGGCTTCAAAGCGGCTGCGGAACGGCGATTCCCTGAACCATTCGCCCATGCGCGGCACGATGCCGCCGCCGATGAAGATGCCGCCGAAGGAACCCAGCGTCACCGCCAGGTTGGCTGCGGCGCCGCCCAGCATCGCGCTGAAGCATTCCAGCACTTCGATGCACAGTTCGTTCTTGTCTTTCAGCGCGCCGGCGATGATCTGCTGCGAGGTCAGGTCGCGCACACTCAGGCCGTTGCGGCGCGCCAGGGCGCGGTAGATGATCTCCATGCCCGGGCCGGAAATCAGGCGTTCGTTCGAGACGTGCGGCCAGGTCTGCCAGGCATATTGCAGGATCGCGTATTCGCGCTCGTCGGCCGGTGCGAAGTTGGTATGGCCACCTTCGGAACCGAGGGTGACGAATCCGTCCGTGGTGGGGATCACGCCGGAGCAGCCAAGGCCAGTGCCGGGGCCGAGGACGCCGATCACCGAATTCTGCGCCGGGGAGCCGCCGCCGACCTGCATCAGGTCACCCGCCTTGAAGCCCGGAATGGCCATTGCCAGGGCGGTGAAGTCGTTCACCACCAGCAGGGTATGCAGGCCCAGTTCACGCCGCACCTCGTCGGTGGAGAACTGCCAATCGCGGTTGGTCATGCGAATGTAGTCGCCATGCACCGGGTTGGCCAGCGCCAGCGCGCCGTGATTGAGGCTGATGTCTCCGTGGTCCGCCAGGTAGCTGCGCAGCAGCGGGACGATGCCGGTGAAGTCGTCGCACTGCAGCACGCGCACCGACTGGAACTCGCCGGGAGCGGTTTGCAGCGCCAGGCGCGCGTGGGTGGCACCGATGTCAGCCAGCAGGCGGGGGCCGTCCGCAAAAGCGGATCGGTTAGCTTTTGGGTCTGCCTCTATCTGTTTCATTGTCTTTTAAGTATTAGATAATGCCTTAAAGGCGGGAGGATACCCGAAAAACAAGGCCCCGTGCGTAGACGGGGCCTGTTAATTTATACCGCGTAGCCAAACCAGGCGCCGTAGCCCGGCAACTGGACCTCGCCGCCCGCCACTTCGCCCGGCAAACCAGGCTGTTCGAGCTTCTGCGCCCCCTGGGCCGCCGGCAGCGGGAAGTTGACCGGCGCGGCACCCAGGTTGAACACCGCGATCACGCTGCGTTCCCCTTCCAGGTCGCGCCGCAGGGCCAGCACCGGCTCCGGCGCGTCGTAGAACACGATGTCGCCGCGGGTCAGCTGCGGCATGGTCTTGCGCCAGGCGATCATGCGGCGCGCGAAGTTCAGCGGCGAATCCGGATCTGCTTCCTGCACCGAAGCGGCGATAGCCTTGTGCTCTTCAGCCACCGGCAGCCATGGGGTGCCGGAAGTGAAGCCGCCATGCGCTCCGGTAGTCCAGGCGATCGGGGTGCGGCAGCCATCACGGCCCTTGAATTCCGGCCAGAAGGTCTTGCCATACGGGTCCTGGATCAGCTCAAACGGCACGTCGGCCTCGCTGAAGGCCAGTTCATCGCCCTGATACAGGCATGGCGTGCCTTTCAGCGACAACTGCATGGCCAGCACCAGCTTGGCGAAAGCCGCCTGGTTGCTCATGCCGTTCCAGCGCGTCACCACACGCACCGCGTCGTGGTTGCCGACCGACCATGACGGCTGGCCGTCCTTGACGCGCGCCTTGAAGTCTTCCACCTGCTTGCGGATGTGACCTGCGCTGCTGTCGGCGGTCAGCAGGTTGAAGCTGTAGGCCATGTGCAGCTTGTTGCCGCCGGCGGTGTATTCAGCCATGACGGCCAAGGAATCGTCCGCGCCAACCTCGCCGATCGCCACCGCGCCATATTCGTCCAGCAGCACGCGCAGCTTTTCGAGGAAGGCGACGTTTTCAGGCTGGCTCTTGTCGTGGATGTGCGCCTGCATGCCGTAGGGGTTGGCGTCGCTCACGGTGGAAGTGTCGCGCACCAGGGCGGGCGGGTTGCTGCGCAACTGGCGGTCGTGGAAGTGGAAGTTGCAGGCATCCATGCGCACGCCGTCGACACCGCGCTTCAGCCAGAAGCGCAGGGCATCGATGTGGGCCTGCTGTACCTCCGGGTGATGGAAGTTCAGGTCAGGCTGGCTGACCAGGAAGTTGTGCATGTAGTACTGCTTGCGGCGCGAATCCCATTGCCAGGACGAGCCGCCGAACACGGACAGCCAGTTATTGGGGGGATTCCCGTCCGGCAGCGGATCGGCCCAGATATACCAGTCGGCTTTTGGATTGTCGCGCGAGGAACGGCTCTCCTTGAACCATGGATGGTCTTCGGAGGTATGGGACATGACCTGGTCGATCATGATCTTCAGCCCCAGGCTGTGGGCTTTGGCGATCATGCGGTCGAAGTCGGCCAGGGTGCCGAACATCGGGTCAACGTCGCAGTAATCGGCCACGTCGTAGCCAAAATCGCGCATCGGGGATTTGAAGAATGGGGAGATCCAGATGATGTCCACACCCAGCTTGGCGATGTAGTCGAGGCGATCGGTGATGCCATTCAGGTCGCCGATGCCGTCACCGTTGGTGTCAAGGTAACTGCGCGGATAAACCTGATAAATGATTGCTTCTTTCCACCAAGGTGTGCTCATATTCCCAATCCCGACAAAAAACAATTATGTAGATAATATACATCATGAATAGGGGAAGTTCAAATACTATGATTCCTTAAAAATCAACAACTTAGTATTTTTCATGTAACCAAACTACATATAAGTGAAACCGGTAGTTGCCAACACAGGTGGCTTCGCATAGCATCGCGGCCATTATTCGAATCGGGAGACCTCATGTCGACGCAAGAACTGGAACAGGGTAACGGGCCGATGCCCCGGCAAATCCCGTACATCATCACCAATGAAGCCTGCGAACGTTTCAGTTTTTACGGCATGCGCAACATCCTGGTGCCATTCCTGATCAGCACCCTGCTGCTGTTCATCCCTTCCGAACACCGCACCAGCGAAGCGAAGCATGTGTTCCATACTTTCGTGATCGGCGTGTATTTCTTCCCGCTGCTGGGCGGCTGGCTGTCGGACCGCTACTTCGGCAAATACAACACGGTCTTCTGGTTCTCGCTGATTTATTGCGCCGGGCATGCCTGCCTGGCGCTTTTCGAAAACCATCTGGAAGGTTTTTATTTCGGCCTGTTCCTGATTGCCTTCGGCTCGGGCGGCATCAAGCCCTTGGTGGTGTCCTTCGTTGGCGACCAGTTCGACCAGACCAACAAGAAGAAGGCCAAGGTCGTATTCGATGCCTTCTACTGGAGTATCAACTTCGGCTCCTTCTTCGCTTCCCTGCTGATGCCGATCTTCCTGAGGGACTATGGCCCGGCTGTCGCTTTCGGCATTCCCGGCATCCTGATGTTCGTCGCCACCCTGGTGTTCTGGGCCGGCCGCAGGAAGTACGTGCACGTGCCGCCATCGGAGCCGAGCCAGGAATCCTTTAGCCGCGTCGCCAAGACTGCGCTGATGTCGGCGGCACCGGGCCAATCCCGTCCGGGCCTGACTGTAGCCATGGTGGGCGTGGTCGCCGCGCTGGCGTCGCTGGCCATGACCCCATCCTGGGGTTTCGTGATCGCCGCCTGCACGGCGCTGGTACTGGTGATGGCCTTCGGCGGCATCGGCACTTCGATGCAGCTTGAACGCGCACGCGGCAAGCATAGCGACGAGGCGGTGGATGGCGTGCGTGCCGTGCTGCGCATCTTCATCGTGTTTGCGATGGTGACGCCGTTCTGGTCCCTGTTCGACCAGAAGGCTTCGACCTGGATCGTGCAGGCCAACGACATGGTGCACCCGACCTACGAGATCCTGGGCTGGTCGTTCTCCTTCGTGCCGGCACAGATGCAGGCATTGAACCCGCTGCTGGTGATGCTGCTGATCCCGTTCAATAACATCGCCCTGTTCCCGCTGCTGCGCAAGCTGGGCATCGAGCCGACCCCGCTGCGCCGCATGGGCACGGGCATCTTCGTGTCGGCACTGGCCTGGGTGGTGATCGGCACGCTGCAAGTGGTGATGGATGGCGGCACGCCGGTATCCATGGCCTGGCAGGTCCTGCCTTATGCGCTGCTGACCTTTGGCGAAGTCCTGGTGTCGGCCACCGGCCTGGAATTCGCCTATTCGCAGGCGCCTGCGTCGATGAAGGGCGTGATCATGGCGCTGTGGTACCTGGCAGTCACCGTCGGCAACCTGTGGGTGCTGATCCTGAACGCCGGCGTGAAGAACGATGCCGTGTCGGCCTATATAAAGACTACCGGCTTCTCGGTGATGGCCTTCCAGATGTACTTCTTCGCCGCCTTCGCCGCGCTGGTGGCGGGATGCTTCGCACTGTACGCGATGCGCTACAGGATGGTGGACTTCTACCGCAAGGAAGCGGAGCCGCAAGCCTGCTACGGCAGCACGCCCGAGCCTCAAAAGGCCTGAGGCCGCAGCCCGCTTCGGCGGGCTTTTTTGTTCCTGCCGTGGGCGCTCGCCAACAGCCGCTTTGCATTGTATGCTCTCTGGTACAAGTTAAAAGTTAGCGGACTTTGACCGGCTGATACGGATGAGCACTCTGCGCGCCTTGCTGTTGTGCCTGGCCATGACGGCCTGCCCCGCCCACTCGCAGGTGGTCGAACTGCGCGTGGCCTTCGAAGACAAGGATACTTACGACCATACCGGCGCCGGTACGGCAATTCCGGATAATCCGGGAGTTGCGGTGGAAATGGTCGCCATGCTGCCTTCGCGCGTACCGCGCCTGAAACTTCAATTCTCACGCAAGCCATGGGCACGCTGCCTGGCAGAACTGGAATCGGGCGCCGTGGATGCCGTGTTCTCCAGCAGCTTCAAGCCCGAGCGAACCAGGATGGGCGTGTACCCGATGCGCGACGGCAGGGAAGACCGGCGCTTCCGGATCGACACCAAAACTTACAGCCTGTACCGCCTGGCCGATTCAGCGCTGGCCTGGGATGGCAAGCGTTTCTCATCGCCGCCGAGACTGGTCGCAATGCGCGGCTACGCCATCGTCGACGACCTGCGCCGGATGGAGGTCCAGGTCAACGAAATCAGCAGCACGGAGGACGCCTTCCGCATGCTGCTGGTGGGCCGCGCCGACGGCCTGGCGCAATTAAGCGAAGTAGGTGACTACGTGCTGCGCAAGAATCCCGAGTTCGCCCGCATTGTCAAAGTCTCGCCACCGTTAGCCAGCAAGGACTACTATCTGCAGTTCAGCCACCAGTTCCAGCAAAAATACCCTGAACTGGTCAGCGAGGCCTGGAAAGCGCTGGCCGACATCCGGCAGGCGGAACATGAACGGCTGACAGCGAAGTACCTGAAGCAGTACGCCGACTAGGCACGGCGGATATCCGCACAAGCCTGGGCGGGATTCCGGAATTTCAGCCGGCAGGCCACCGGCGTGCGCTGCGCGCCCCGTTGCAAATCAAGGACTTGCGCGCAATCAATCTACTGGCATGGAAGCTGCTAATAGCTGGTCACAACACCCCTTACCCAGGAGACCAGCATGACCAAGCTTAAACTCGCAGCCCTCTTCGCCGCCGCAGCATTCGCTTCGGGCGCCCATGCCCAGGAAGTTGTCCGCCTCGGCAACCTGAAATTCGCGCACTACGGCGCCGTCTCGTATATCAAGGAAATCGCACCGAAGTGCGGCATCAAGGTCGAAGAACACATCTTCGCCAAAGGCCCTGACGTGATGCAGGCCATCCTGGCAGGCGAGCTCGATGTCGGCGCCACCGCATCGGAAGCCGCCATCCAGGGCCGCGCCAATGGCGCCCCGATTTATGTCGTCGCCGGTTTCGCCAAAGGTGGCGCGCGCCTGGTCGCGCGCCCCGACAGCGGCATCAAGGCAATCAAGGATTTGAAGGGCAAGAAGGTCGGCGTGACCCGCGGCGGCATCCATGAGGTGCTGCTGGCAGCCGAGCTGGCCCAGGCCGGCCTGACCTTCTCCGATGCACCAGGCAAGGACGTGCAACTGGTGTTCCTGGCCTTCGCCGACTTGAACCAGGCCCTGCTCGGCAAGAACCTGGACGCGATCATGCAATCGGAACCGCAATCCTCGCAAGCCATCAACAAGGGCTTCGGCATGGAAGTCATGAAGCCATACGACACCCCGATCGGCGAACCGGTCCGCACCATGGTCATGAGCGAGAAGTTCTACTCCACCCGCCGCGCCACCGCCGCCAAGTTCATGAACTGCTTCGTGCAGGCCACCAAGACCTTCATCGACGACAAGCCGACTGCTGAAAAGTACGTGCGCAACGTGATCTTCAAAGGCCAGATCACTTCCGACGACTTCCAGGACGCGATCGCCAACTCGCCATACACCTACGACATCTCGCCCCAGCACATCCAGATCACCACCGATGTGATGAACAAGACCGGCGTAGGCAAGATGCGCAAGGCGCCGGTAGCTTCCGAGTGGGTCAAGACCGACCTGCTGGACGAAGCGAAAAAGAGCCTGAACATCAAGTAAGGCGAGGCATATCATGGCAAAACTGAATTTACGCCAGATCGCAGCGGGCTCCGTGGTGCCCGTCCTGGTGATCGCACTGTGGCAGGCCAGCGCTTCGCTGGAATGGATCAATCCGCAAGTGCTGCCCTCCCCATGGGCGGTAGTCACCAAGTGGGTGGAATACCTGCTGCCGCTGCAGGCTTACGACCCGGCTGCCAGCTCCTGGCTGGCCTGGGCGCTGTCCGGCGAGCTGATTGGCGACACCATCAGCAGCATGTACCGCGTGGTGGTCGGCTTCGCAGTCGGCGCCGGCCTGGCCCTGCCTTTCGGCCTGGTGATGGGATCGAGCAAGCGCATGTACGACTGGCTCAATCCCCTGCTGCAGGTGCTGCGCCCGATTCCGCCCATCGCCTATATCCCACTGGCGATCCTGTGGTTCGGCCTGGGTGACGCGCCGGCCGTGTTCCTGATTGCGCTGGGCGCCTTCTTCCCGGTGCTGATGAACACCATCGCCGGCGTGCGCCACGTCGACGGCATCTACGTGCGCGCCGCCCGCAACCTGGGCGTCAGCCAGCGCACCATGTTCGTCCGTGTGATGCTGCCGGCCGCCGTGCCTTACATCCTGTCCGGCGTGCGCATCGGCATCGGTACCGCCTTCATCGTGGTGATCGTTTCCGAGATGATCGCGGTGAACAACGGCCTCGGTTTCCGCATTCTGGAAGCACGCGAGTACTTCTGGTCGGACAAGATCATCGCCGGCATGATCAGCATCGGCCTGCTTGGCCTGGCAATCGACATCGGCATGAACAAACTGAATAACCACCTGCTGCGCTGGCACCGCGGCCTGGAGAACTAAGATGAGCGCAACCCATATCGACGTCAAACACGTCAACAAGGTATTCAAGACCGATAACCGCGAAGTGGTGGCGCTGCGCGACATCAACCTGCAGGTCCCGCAGGGCCAGTTTGTCTGCCTGCTGGGTCCATCCGGCTGCGGCAAGTCCACCCTGCTGAACGCCATCGCCGGCTTTTCGCTGCCGTCCAGCGGCGAGATCACGGCCGACGGCCAGTTGATCACCGGCCCGGGCCCGGAGCGCGGCATGGTATTCCAGGAATACGCCCTGTTCCCATGGATGACCGTGGAAAAGAACATCGCCTTCGGCCTGGAAGTCAAAGGCATGGCGCAAGCGGAAATCAAGCAGCGCGTGGACCAGTTGCTGTCCATGCTGTCGTTGTCCGACTTCCGCAACCGCTATCCGAAGGACCTGTCGGGCGGCATGCGCCAGCGCGTGGCGATCGCCCGTGTGCTGGCACTGGACTCCCCGATCATGCTGATGGACGAACCGTTCGGTGCGCTGGACGCGCTGACCCGCCGCAACCTGCAGGACGAGCTGCTGCGCATCTGGTCGGAACTGAAGAAGACCATCATCTTCGTCACCCACAGTATTGAAGAGGCGATCTACCTGGCCGACCGCATCGTGGTCATGACTTATCGTCCAGGCACCGTCAAGCGCGACATGATCGTGGAGCTGCCGCGCATGCGCGATCCCGCGTCGGCCGACTTCAATGCGCTGAAACGTGAACTGGGC
Organism: Duganella sp. CF458; assembly: GCF_900113115.1. Classification (GTDB taxonomy): domain Bacteria; phylum Pseudomonadota; class Gammaproteobacteria; order Burkholderiales; family Burkholderiaceae_D; genus Rugamonas. The sequence goes on from NZ_FOOF01000001.1 coordinate 28,851, forward strand.
GCCCTGGTGATGGAAGAACAGCAGCGCCACCACAGCGACGAACTGCGGATGGCCGCAGTGGACTAAAATTGCGCTCATGCGCAAACCTTTCACCCTGTTGCTGTTACCGGCGGCCGCGATCATCGTGGCCGCCTATGTGCTTGGCGCCTACCGCGCCGGCAATGAACAGTTGGCCCAAGGCCATCGCCAGTTGCAACTCATGGCACCTGAACTGCAGTCGGTGCTGGAACGCTTTGAAACCCTTCCCTTCGTCCTGGCGCAGCAGCCCGACCTGACCAACGCCCTCGCCCGCCCCAAAGACCCGCAAGCCATCGCCCGCTTGAACGAGACGCTGCAAACCATCCAGCAGCAAGCCAAGGTCGGTGCGCTTTACCTGATGGACCGCAATGGCCTGACGCTAGGCGCCAGCAACTGGGACCAGCCGCTCGGCTTCGCCGGCAAGAATTTCTCTTATCGCCCCTATTTCAAGGCTGCGCTGCAAGGTCAAGCCGGCCGCTTTTACGGCATCGGCACCAGCACCAGCGAAGCGGGCTATTTCATCGCGCAGCCGGTACTCCGCCACGGCGAGATCGCGGGCGTCATCGCGGTCAAGATCAGCCTCGCAGAACTGGAACGCAACTGGAACAGCAGCGAAGACCCGATCCTGCTGGCGGACCGCCATGGCGTGATCTTCCTCAGCAACCGGCCGAACTGGCGTTATCACAGCTTAACGCCTCTGCCGCCCGAGGCCGTGGCGGAATTGGCCAGCACGCAGCAATACATCGGCCGCGAAGTGACGCCGCTGGCGCGCAATCCTGGCCCACGCGTCACGCAAGAGGTGGGTCGCCTTGGCTGGCAGCTGATGATCTTCCCCAGCCAGCTGCGCGTGGTCCGCAGCGGCATCAACTGGGCGCTCGCCACCGCGCTGCTGCTGGCCTGCGGCGCCGTGTCGTATTGGGCCATGCATCAGCGCCGCCGTCGGCGCGAGGAACGCATGGCCTTCGACCGCGAACTGGAATCGCGCATTGCCCAGCGCACGCAGCAACTGAGCGAAACCAACCGCATCCTGCGCACGACGCAGAATGAGCTGGTGCAGGCCGGAAAACTGGCCATGCTGGGCCAGATGGCGGCCGGCGTGACGCATGAACTGAACCAGCCGCTGGCGGCGATCCGCGCCTTTGCCGACAATGCGCGCACTTTCCTGGAACGCGGCCAGCCGGAGCAGGCAGCCAGCAACCTTGGCCACATTGGCGATGCCAGCGCACGCATGGGAGCCATCATCAGCCAGCTGAAAGGCTTTGCGCGCAAGAATGAAACCATCGGTCCGGTCGATTTCGGACGCGCCGCGCGCAGTTCGGCCTTCCTGCTGGAGAGCGAAAGCAAGCGGCGCAATGTGGCGCTGGAGATCGATACTGGCGCGGAACAATTGACCGTGGCTGGCGATACGGTGCGCATCGAGCAAGTATTGATCAACCTGCTCCGCAATGCCCTGGATGCGGTCGAGGGCACGCCGCAACCACGCGTGTCTGTCGCGCTATCGCGCGAGGGTGCCGAGGGGGTCGCGCGCATCAGCGACAACGGCCCTGGCATCCCGCAGGAAGTTGCCGCTCACCTGTTTGAGCCATTCTTTACGACCAAGCCTGCCGGGCAGGGACTGGGATTGGGATTGGCGATCTCCTCGTCGATCGTACAGGCCATGAACGGCCGCCTGGCAGCCCGCAACCTGGACGGCGGCGGCGCGCAGTTTGAGTTACGCTTACCGCTGATTAAAGAAGGAGCTGCCCGATGAAGGCGCTATTGGTTGAAGACGAGGCCGCGCTGCGGCTGGCCACCTCGCAAACGCTGGAACTGGGCGGTTTTGCAGTGCAGGCTTGCGCGAGTGCGGAGGAGGCACTGCCGCTGCTGCTGGCGAACTTCGCGGGCGTGGTAGTGACCGACGTGCGGCTGCCGGGGCTTTCGGGCCTGGACCTGCTGGCGCGCGTGGCGACGCTGGACGCCGAACTGCCTGTCATCGTCGTCACCGGCCACGGTGACGTCAGCATGGCGGTCGAGGCCATGCGTGCCGGCGCATATGACTTCATCGAAAAGCCCTTTGCCTCCGAACGCCTGATGGATGCGGTCAAGCGCGCGCAGGAGCGCCGTAACCTGGTGCTGGAAAACCGCCGCCTGCGCAGCGAACGTGCGCAGCACCCGGACATGCCCGATCTTGTCGGGCGCTCGGAAGCCATCGAGCATTTGAAGGTGGTAGTGCGCAATGTGGCGCCGACCGGGGTGGATATCCTGGTCAATGGCCAGACCGGTACCGGCAAGGAAGTGATGGCGCGCCTGATTCATGCGGCTAGTGGGCGCAAGGGTAATTTCGTCGCCATCAACTGCGGCGCGCTGCCGGAATCCGTATTCGAAAGCGAGATCTTCGGTCACGAAGCCGGGGCATTCACCGGCGCGCAAAAACGTCGCATCGGGAAGCTGGAGTTCGCCAACGGCGGGACAGTGTTCCTCGATGAGATCGAGAGCATGCCAATGGCGCTGCAAGTCAAGTTGCTGCGCGTGTTGCAGGAACGGCGCCTTGAACGGCTGGGAGGGAACGAGTCGGTGCCTCTCGATTGCCGGGTCGTCGCGGCCAGCAAGGCCGACCTGCTTGCCCTGTCGGCGCAGGGATTGTTCCGCGAAGACCTGTATTACAGGATCGGCGTCATCAGCATCGACCTGCCGCGCTTGCGCGACCGGCGCGAGGATATCCCGCTGCTGCTGGCGCACTTCGTCGCCGAGGCAGCCCAACGCTATCAACGGGCGATGCCGATGTGGACACCCGCGCAGATGGCGGCGTGGCAGGCGGCGGATTGGCCGGGCAATGTGCGGGAACTGCGCAACTTCGCAGAGCGCCTGACGCTCGGGCTGGTTGCCGCTGCGCCCAGCGCGCCGTCGCATGCCCCGGGCATCGGCTCCGGCGCGGCATTTGCGACCGGCGCAGGCATTTCGTCGCCGGCAGGCGCCGCGACTGGTGCGGGCATCGAGTGGGCCGCCGGCGCGGGCACCACGGGCAGCGCCGCGATGACCGCGGGAGCCGCATCGGCGGCGGGGGTCGCGATGGCAGCCGGCGTCCCGGCCGCAGGCGCGCTGGCTGCGGACGCCGATCTCCCCTCGTTGCCCCAGCAAGTCGACGCGTTTGAACGCGACCTGATCCTGCGCGCCCTGTCCGCCGCCGACAACAATGTGGCGCTAGCGGCAGACCGCCTGCTCCTGCCGCGTAAAACACTCTATGACAAACTGAAGAAGCACCAGATCCAGCGCGACTAATATGTAGTAAAGCTACACTATTTGCGCTAAGATTTCTGTAGCGTCACTACTACGGAGACAAAATGAAGCAGTGCATCCTCGTCGCGGCCCTCCCGGCGGTCTTCGCGGCGAGTTCCGCCGCCGCGGCACCGACCACCGCCCTGACTGCAGCTCCCACCGCCGCCACGCCGCACACCTTGGCGTCCTGCGACGGCCCGCACGAAACCGTGCTGGCACGCACGCAGGGCTTTGACGCCCGCGCATTGTGGCTGGACGGCCGCTTGGCAAAATGGCCCGGCGTCCAAGGCGAGGGCAGCTTCAAACTCTATTACGCAGGCGCCGCAGGCATCAGCGCCCCGCAAGGCGGCACCGTCAGCGGCGCGGAGGGTGTATTGCCGCTCGCTGCGACGAGCGATCCACTTCCCGCCCCGCTGGCCCAACGCTTCAAATACGCCGGCGACGGCCAACTGCTCGCGCTCGCCGACGCCGACCGCGCCCGCCTGCCTGCCCTGCTGGCGAAACAACTCGTGCTGGTGCGGGAAAACGCCGACGGCACCGTGCGCGACGCCACTGCGCTGCAAGTCCCCGGTGCACTCGACGACATCTACGCCTCCGCAGAACAGGCGACCGATCTGGGTGCCACCATCGGCAAAGGCGGAACAGCCTTCAAGCTTTGGGCGCCGACCGCGCAACGCGTATCCGTCTGCATATTCGATACCGGCAGCAGCAAACCGAAAGCCATCACCACCCTGCGCGCCGACGCGAAAACCGGCATCTGGTCTGCCAGCGCGCGCGGCAACCTGTCCGGCCGCTATTACAAATACGTGGTGGACGTCGTCGCCCCGCAGACTGGCCTGGTGCGCAACGTCGTCACTGATCCATATTCGGTCAGCCTGACCACGGATTCCGCCCGCAGCTATATCGCAGACCTGGCCGACCCGCGCCTGGCGCCTGCCGGCTGGAACAAGGACCAGCCGCCCGCCAAGGTGGCAGCGCAGCCGGACATGTCGATCTACGAACTGCACGTGCGCGACTTTTCGATCAACGACCAGACGGTCAGCGCCATGAACCGCGGCAAATACACCGCATTCCGCGAGACTGGCTCCAACGGCATGAAGCACCTTGCCATGCTGGCCAAGGCCGGCATGACCGACGTGCACCTTCTGCCGGTCTATGACCTGGGCAGTGTGCCGGAAAGAGGCTGCGTCGCGCCAGTCGTGCATGGCGACCCGGACAGCGACCAGCAGCAGAAAATCGTCAGCGACAACGCGCTGAAAGACTGCTTCAACTGGGGTTACGACCCATGGCATTACAACGCCCCCGAGGGCAGCTACAGCACCGATGCTTCCGACGGCGCACGCCGCATCATCGAACTGCGCGAAATGGTCATGGCGCTGCACAAAACCGGCCTGCGCGTTGGCACCGACGTGGTCTACAACCACACCTACCGTGGCGGCCAGCACGAGCGCTCGGTACTGGACCGCATCGTGCCCGGTTATTACCAGCGCCTGAACCCCAAAGGCGAAATCGAGAGTTCAACCTGCTGCTTCAACACGGCCACCGAGAACCGCATGATGGCCAAGCTGATGATCGACTCGGCCGAACTGTGGACGAAGCATTACCACATCGACTCCTTCCGCTTCGACCTGATGGGCCACCAGCCGCGCGCCGCGATGGAAGCGCTTCAGGCGCGCGTTAACAAGGCCGCGGGACGCCATGTGAACCTGATCGGGGAAGGCTGGAACTTCGGCGAAGTGGCGGATGGGGCGCGCTTCGTGCAGGCATCGCAACTGTCTTTGAATGGCAGCGGCATCGGCACCTTCAGCGACCGCGCGCGCGATGCCGTGCGTGGCGGCGGCGCCGGCGACTCGGGACAGCAAGTAGTCTCACAGCAGGGTTACGTCAATGGCCTGGTGTACGACCCGAATGCAGGCGCCGGCTTGCGGCCTGTGACGGATTTGATGGCGGCTTCCGATCTCGTGAAGGTCGGCCTGGCCGGATCGATCCGCAGCTACCGAATGCAGACTTTTACCGGCGAAACCAAGGAGCTGCGGGCCATCGTCTATGGCGGCAGCCAGCCGGCCGGCTATGCCAGCCAACCCGGCGAAGTGGTCAACTACGTAGAGAATCACGACAACCAAACGCTGTACGACATCAATGCCCTCAAACTGCCTGTCTCCACCACCAGCGCGGACCGGGCACGCGTGCAAATGCTGGCGGCGGCAATCAACGCTTTCTCGCAGGGCGTGGCCTACTACCACGCCGGATTTGAAATCCTGCGCTCGAAGTCGATGGACCGTAACAGCTTTGAATCGGGCGACTGGTTCAATCGCCTCGACTGGACCTACCAGACCAACTACTTCGGCTCCGGCCTGCCGCCTGCGGCGGACAACGGCAAGGACTACGCGCTGCTCCAGCCCTTGCTGGCCAACCGCGCGCTGCAGCCAACGCCGGTCGATATTGCATTCGCACGCGACACCTTCCGCGACTTGCTGCGCATCCGCGCCAGCAGCACGCTATTCCGCATGCGTACTGCGGACGATATCAAGAAGCGCCTGCTTTTTCTGAATACAGGTCCCGATCAAGTGGCCACCGTCGTTGCTGCACGCCTGGACGGCGCCGGTTATGAAGGCGCAGGCTTCAAGACAGTGGCCTACTTTATCAACGTGGACAAGGTGGAGCAGACAATCAGCGCCGCCAGCGAGGCAGGAAAAGCTTATCGCCTGCATCGGGTGCAGGCCGGATCGGCGGCTCGATACGACGCCGCGACAGGTAGCTTCACCATTCCGCCCAGGACGGCTATAGTATTCGTTGAATAACTTCGAGGCCGTTGGCCACCCAGCCATGTCAACCATCCTGCGCGCACTTCAAGGCGATATCACCAAGCTCCCGGTCGATGCAATCGTCAACGCGGCCAACTCTTCGCTTCTCGGTGGCGGCTCCTCGCAAGGCGACTTGGCGATCCACCGGGAGGTCCTTGAACTGTGACTCTTCCACGAAGAAATAGCCGTCCAATCGAAGTCGAACAAGTCCGCTATCGCTACATTATTTCGACATCGGCAGTGGGGCATGATGGTGAATTCTCGTTGAACCTGGCTATCCAGGTCAAGAGCGGCGGAGGCGGAATTCTTAAGGTAACGGGGCTGAGCACCCGCGATCCCTGGCTTGATCTCCCTAAGGTCGAAACAGCGGATACTTACCTGAAATTGAAACCGCGACACGTGGCCGCGTTTATCAGGCATGCACTTGCAAGGGGATGGACTGCTCAACAGGCGGGTACGCCATTTCATCTGGACGCGAATAAATGTGCGTTCATGCCAGAATGTGAGTAAAGCCACCGAGAAAGCTGAGCATGACGTGCGAACGTGTTTGCACCATCGGTCATTCGAATCGCAGCATCGAGGAATTCATCGAATTACTGCACAAGAATGGCGTTGAATGCTTGCTCGACATCAGGACGGTGCCGAAGTCGCGCCATAACCCGCAGTTCGGACAAGACCAGTTAACTGCATCGCTGGCCGATGCAGGGATCGAGTACCGCTACATGCGCGGCCTTGGCGGTCTGCGTCACCCGCGCAAGGATTCAGAGAATGCCGGCTGGCGTAACCTGTCCTTTCGCGGCTATGCCGACTACATGCAGACCGAAGAGTTTGCGGAGAACGTCGATGCTGTGATGGAAATCGGCCACAGCAAGTGCTGTGTGCTCATGTGCGCGGAGGCGCTCCCGTGGCGCTGCCATCGCTCCCTGGTGGCGGATGCATTGCTCGTTCGCGGCGTGCATGTGGATGACATCATCGATGCACGGCAACGGCGCCCGCATAAACTGACGCCGTTTGCCCACGTTGACGGTTTGCGCATCACCTACCCGGAAGCTTAGCCGGACTTACTGTTCCAACAGGATGGTCGCACTCTTCCCGTTGGTTCGGACCACGCCGTTCTTCACGATGTAGGAAGCGCCGGAGTATGCGTCCCTTACCTTTGCGCCGTCTGCAAACACGCCGCCGACAGCGATGTCTACTGGCTGGCCCGTCTTCGCGTCCAGCGCCACGACAACCTTGTCATCTCCGCGCATGCGGCTGAACGTGTACGGCAGGTCCGCCAACTTCCTGTGCTCGCCGGCCCCAATCGATGAATGCGCTTGGCGGAATTTGCCCAGCTTCGCCCAGTGCGTCCGGATCTTCGCGTTTGCCTTAAGGTCGCCCCAATTCATGAATGAGCGCAGCTTCGCATCGCCCTTCGCCTCTGCCACGTCTAGCCGGCGCGAAATCTCGTCGCCGTAGTAGATCTGCGCCGCACCTGGAGCGAGCAGCAGCTTGTTCGCGGTCTCGTAAGGTTTCTGGCGCGCCGGGTCGAAAGGGTTGCCATCGTCGTGCGAGTCCATGTAGTTCACGACCGAATGCCCTTTCAGCGGCCCCGCGAGTTGCGTGGCGTACTTGCTGAACATGGACTCGTAATCGCCCTTTGCATCATGCACCATGCCGAAATTGATCAGGCCATCGAAACCGTTGGCGAAGTAAGCGGCCTTTTCGCCACCACCCATATCGAACTCCAGGCCGTGCGCGATGTTGTAGTTGTACACCTCCGCCAGCATGTAGAAACGGCCATCGCCCAAGACCTTTTTAGGATTCAGGCTTTTCCATTCGTCGTGCGCCGCCAGGGCAACCTTGCGCAACTCCGCCCACACCGCAGGTTCGACGTGCTTGGCCGTATCGGCGCGGAAGCCATCGACGCCGTACTTGCGCACCCAGTCCGCGTGCCACTTCATCAAATAGTAACGTGGTGCGCGGGGAAAGCCTGTGCCGGCGAAGAAATCGTTCAGCTCCTTGACCTCGCGTTCGTAGCGGCCTTCAGCTTTCCACTTGGCTGCCAGCGCCGGCGGCAGTTCCACCGGCGTATCGCTCTCGGTACGGAAGTCAGGCAAGTTCTTCACCAGCGTGCAGCTCACGGTGGACGGCGCGTCCTTGTACTGGCACTGAGGTTCGGTGCGCACCCAGCCTTCCGGCCAGGCGGGATCGGCCTCGGTTACGGGGCCGGTGTGATTCATCACGACATCCAGCAGCACACGAATGCCGCGCGCATGGGCAGCTTCCACGAAGTCGCGGAAGTCCTTTTCCGTGCCGAGGTTGGCATCCATCGCAGTGAAGTCGCGCGCCCAATAGCCATGGAAGCCGTAGGACTTGCCGGTGCCTTCATCCGTACCGGCGTGGATTTGCTCGATCGGTGGCGTGGTCCAGATCACATCCACGCCCAAGTCGTCGAAATAGCCGGACTTGATCTTTGCCGTCAATCCCTTGAAATCACCGCCCATGAAACCACGCAACGGCGCGGCGTCTGCCTTGCGGCCGTAAGACAGGTCGTTCGCCTTGTCGCCGTTGGCGAAACGGTCGGTGACCAGGAAGTAGACGGTCGCATTCTCCCAAAGGAATGGCTTGGGCGGCGCTGCAAGTGCGCTATGCGCGCCGATGGCAAGCAATAGGGACAATGCGAGGGATGAAAGTTTCATTCGGCTTTTCCTATGTAATGACTGTTGGATTACTGCGGCCTGTATGCATGGCAATGCTCGCCACACTGTCGGCAATTGCGATCAACCCTGCCAGGGCTTGCTGCGTTGGGATATGGTGCTGCTCCGGGTCGGCCTCGTAACGTTCAAGGTAGACCCGCAGGGTAGCCCCTTCGGTGCCGGTGCCGGACAGGCGGTACACAATTCGTGAGCCGTCCGTCATCATGATGCGGGTGCCTTGCTGGCTCGCATGCGAGCCGTCCACCGGGTCGGTGTACTCGAAATCATCTGCGGCCTGCACTTCGTAGTGGTTCAGCTTCTGGCCCGCCAGGTTGGGAAGCTTGATGCGCAAGTCCTGCATCAGCAGTTGTGCCGCATCGGCCGCTATCGCCTCGTAGTCGTGACGCGAATAGTAATGGCGGCCGAAGCGCCGCCAGTGCGCTGTGACGATGTCCTGCACCGATCCGCCGCGCACTGCCAACAGGTTGAGCCAGAATAGGACAGCCCACAGGCCGTCTTTTTCGCGGATGTGGCGCGACCCGGTGCCGTAGCTTTCTTCTCCACACAGGGTGGCCTTGCCGGAATCGAGCAGCGTGCCGAAAAACTTCCAGCCGGTTGGCGTTTCAAAGCAAGGCACCCCCAGTTCCGCGGCCACCCGGTCGGCGGCGCGCGAGGTGGGCATGGAGCGCGCGATGCCGGCAATTCCCTCGGCGTAGCCTGGTGCCACAGTTGCATTGGCAGCCAGCACCGCAAGGCTATCGGATGGCGTGACGACAAAGTCGCGGCCGACAATCATATTGCGGTCGGCATCGCCGTCGGATGCCGCACCGAAATCGGGTGCCGCGTTGGCGCACATGATGTCGATCAGCTCTTCGGCGTTGACCGGATTGGGGTCGGGGTGCAGGCCGCCAAAGTCCTCCAGCGGCATGCCGTTGATCACAGTGCCTTCCGGCGCACCCAGCAACCCCTCAAGGATGGCGTGCGCGTAAGGGCCTGAAACCGCATTCATCGCGTCGAAGCACATGGTGAAGCCGCCTGCAAACAGGCGGCGAATGGCGTCGAAGTCGAATAGTTGCGCCATCAGTTCCGCATAATCGGCAACTGGGTCGATGACCTTGACCGCCATGCCTTCGAGCTCTGCGTGCGCGCCGGGTGTATCGATGCCGATATCGGGCGCATCGCTGATGCGGTATTGAGCCAGCGCCAGCGTGCGTTCGTAAATTGCTTCGGTCAGCGCTTCGGGCGCGGGGCCGCCGTTGGAGGCGTTGTACTTGATGCCGAAATCGCCTTCCGGGCCGCCGGGATTATGGCTCGCCGAGAGGATGATGCCGCCAATCGCGCCATGTTTGCGGATCACGCAGCTCAGGGCGGGTGTCGACAGGATACCGCCCTGCCCCAGCAACACGCGCGCGAAGCCGTGCGCTGCGGCCATCTTCAGTATGACCTGGATCGCCTGGCCGTTGTGGAAGCGGCCATCGCCGCCCAGCACCAGCGTCTTGCCGGCGACGTCGCCAAGCGTATCGAACACGCCCTGCACGAAATTTTCGAGATAGTGAGGCTGCTGGAAAACTGCGACCTTCTTGCGCAGTCCGGAAGTCCCCGGACGCTGTCCGGGGATGGGCGAAGTTGCTACCGTTTGAATTGCCATATTCGCTCCATAAAAGGGGGCCGTCCCCTTTATTTTCCTGCGAATGGCGCGATCGGTGCGCGCCGCTGGATGGCTTACGCTTCTTTCTTGGCGGAGTCGCTGACGATCAGGGTTACGATGCCGCCGACCGCCATCGAGACGCCACCCAGCACCAGCACGTTGACCGAGTGGCCGTCGAACAGGTGCTTGATGACCGGGCCGAGCACCAGGTTGGCGACGATCTGCGGCAGCACCACGAAGTAATTGAACACGCCCATGAAGTAACCCATACGCTTGGCCGGCAGCGCGCCTGCCAGGATCGCATACGGCATGGTCAGGATACTTGCCCATGCAATACCAACGCCGATCATCGGCAGCATCAGCAAGTTCTTGTCGTGGATGAAGGCAATGCTGATCAGGCTCAGGCCACCGATCACCAGGCAAAGCATGTGCACCATTTTGCGGCTGGTGACGTGCGCCAGCTTAGGCAGCAAGAAAGCTACCAGTGCCGATACGCCGCCATAGATCGCGAACAGGTTGCCGACCCAGTTGCCCGCTTCCTGGAAGATGGCCGACTTGCCGTCGGTGGTGCCGAACACATTTTCAGCCACTGCCGGCGTGGTGAAGACCCACATGCCCATCAGCGCGAACCAGGTAAAGAACTGCACCAGGGCCAGTTGCACCATGGTTTTCGGCATGTGGACGAAGCCGCCAAACACTTCCTTCAGGGAGAACAGGAAGCCGCGGCGCTGTGCTTTCTCCATGCGGAATTTCTCGACATCTTCCGGCGGCAGTTCGTCGGCGGTCAGCACGGTCCACAACACGGACAGGAAGTATGCGGCGCCGCCGGCATAGAAGGAGTAACGCACGGAATCGGGAATCGCTCCGTTGACCACTTCATTGCTGACGTGAAGGAAATTGGTGAAGATCATCGGCAGCAGCGATGCAATCACACCGCCCAGGCCAATGAAGAAGGTCTGCATCGCAAAGCCGGCGGTCTGCTGCGATTCATCGAGCTTGTCGCCGACGAAGGCACGGAACGGCTCCATCGAGATATTAATCGACGCATCCATCAGCCACAGCACGAGGATAGCCATCCACAGCGCGCTCGAATTCGGCATCAGGAACAATGCAATACTCGCCAGCAGCGCGCCGATGAAGAAGAAAGGACGGCGGCGGCCCCATTTCGCATGCCAGGTGTTGTCGCTCAGGTAGCCGATGATCGGTTGCACCAGCAGGCCGGTAACCGGGGCGGCGAGCCAGAACAGCGGCAGTTCATCCGGGGTTGCACCCAGGGTCGAGAAAATGCGGCTGGTATTGGTGTTTTGCAGCGCGAAACCGAACTGGATGCCGAAGAAGCCGAAGCTCATGTTCCACAACTGCCAGAAGGTCAGCCGCGGCTTGCTGATGATGGAATGCATTTGCATCACTGTCCCCGATTAATTTTGTAGCAAAATAACATGGAGAATTAGGGCTGTCAATGCAAAGACAGCCCTTAAAATCGCCATTTCGCGACGATTTTGTAGTCAGGCTACAGATTTACCACCAGTTTTGCCTTCATTGCACTACGCGCTGGCAGCGCCAGCTCCAAGATGCGGGAACGGGCATCCCAACGGGAGGCCACGGCCTTGCCGTCCAGCTTTACATTGCGTGGGCGGTTGGCCACATTGTGCACCTTGACCGTGTAAGCGCGCGCCACCGGCTGCCAGGCCTTGCCAACCTCCGTCTCGATTCCGATCTCGAATTTCGATGCCGAGGCGGCACCAGCGAAATGGGCGGTCTCGTATTTGCCCTGCTCGTAAGCATTGGCGGTTGCGCCGTCGTCGTCGTACAGCTTGCCGCTGGTCGCACCTGCGCTGGCGTCGTAGTAGTAATTCAACTCGACCTGCCTGGTGTCGTAATCGCGGGTGGTCTGCACCACCTTAGCGAGCGGCACCAAGGCGCCTGCGCGCACGAAGACTGGAATATGCTCGGCGACCACCGGTACCACCTCGTTGATGCCGCCCTTGTGCACGGCGCCGCTGTAGAAGTCGAACCAGACCTTGGCCGATGCCGGGAAATTCACTTCCTTGCGCTGCGCGCCAGGATCGGTGACCGGCGCCACCAGGAAGTCCCTGCCCCACAGGTAGGTCGCTGCCACGCCGTTGTCGCCGCCCTCGAACATGATCGGGCGCATCAGCGGCAAGCCGGTCTGGCTGTTGTCGAAGGCCGCGCTGTAGTTATACGGAAGCATGGCGTAGCGCAGGCGGATCGCGTCGCGCGCCAGCGATTTGGTGCGATCGGCGCGGAACACCGGCTCGGCCGGCACTTCCTCCTGCGCGTGCGGACGGAACACCGGCTGGAACACGCCGTACTGCAGCCAGCGCACATACAGTTCATCGTCCAGCATCGGCGAGGCAAAGCCGCCCAGGTCGGAGTGCATATAAGCCAGGCCCTGCATGCCCATCTGCAGCGCGATTTCCATTTGCGACTGCAGGCCGCCCCAACTGCGCTGCACGTCGCCCGACCAGGGGATCATGCCGAATCGCTGCGAGCCCGAATACCCGGCACGCATCAGGATGAAAGGACGCTCGTTCGGGAAGTCTTTCCTGTAGCCTTCCGCAATCAGGCGCGCCCAATCGTGGCCATAGATATTGTGGACCTGGTCGGCGCCAAGCTGGCCGTTGCTGCCATGGCGCAGAGCGGACGGATGCACTTCCGGCTCGCCGAGGTCACCCCACCAGCCAGCCACGCCGCCTTCCTTCAGCTCCTTGTAGATATTCCAGAACCAGTCACGCCCTTCAGGGCGGTACAGGTCAACCAGGCCGGTGTTACCAAAGTAGAAGTCATACTTGAACGGCGCCCCGGCGGCATCGGTAGCCAGTACGTTCTTTTGCACCGCTTCCTGCCAGCGACTGGAGGTGGTGAGCACGAAAGGTTCGGTGATGACGACGGTTTTCACGCCCTTCGCCGCCAGGTCGGCCATCATGCCTTTCGGATTGGGAAAGCTCTCCTTGTCCCAGGCCAGGTTGCCCATGGTGCCTTTGACGGTCTTGCCGAACCAGTACAGGTCCAGCACCACGGCATCGACCGGGATCTTGTCGGCGATGAACTTGTCGACCACGGCGCGGGTTTCGGCCTCCGTGTGGTAACCGAAGCGGCTGGCGAAATTACCGAAGGCCCAGCGCGGAGGCAGTGGCTGGCGGCCGGTCAGGCTGGTGTAGTTGGCCACCACGTCTTCCCACTGCTCGCCGGCGATCACCTGGTAAGTCTTGCGGCCGCCAATCGTTTCGTACGATAGCGTGCCGTCTTTCCTGCTGTCGAAATCGAGGTAGCCAATCTGCGGGTTATCAAAGTGGATGGCGTACTTCTTCGACGACAGCGCCATCGGGATGGTGAAATTCAGCAACTGCGAACGCGCTTCATAGCCGTAATGGGCGCGGTTATACAGCTGGAAGCGGTTGCCGCGGCGGTTCATGCCGGTCGCACGGGCGCCGGCGCCGTACAGGGCTTCGTCGCCATCCAGCGCGAACTCGATCGTTTCCATGCTGCCCTCACGGCGATAGCCGCGCTTTTCGGCCACCAATGGCTGTCCCTTATACAAATAGCTGATGCGGAATGGCTGCTTCTCGACGCGCACGGTGATGCCCTGGGTGGCCAATTCCAGCACCCCGCCCTCCTCGCGCAAGGTGCTGGCCACGACAGCAGGCGGCAATACCACCGCGTGCGACACCGTATCGGCCACTTCTCCCTTTGGAATGAAGGTGGTTTCCACTACCGCCGCGGAATACGCCTTGATGATGTAGGTGCCGTCGTTTGTGCCGATTTCCAGGGCATTGCCGTTTTTCGCGGCAGACAAGAAATGGCGATCCGCGTTCTGCGCCATGGCGGCTTGGCTAATAAGGGCCAATATTGCAAATTTAATTAGTTTCATGGAGTGATATATTAGCGGGCAGTTTTATCTGAGAGGAGATTGAATTGAATAAAACGATTATGAAAAAACCGATGGTTCTGGCCCTGGGCCTGGCACTGGCAGCGGGTTTCGCCCACGCCGCGCCGGCACAGAAAAAAGGCAAAGGCACCCCTGCCGAAGCGAAGAAGTTCATCGCCCAGACCGAAGCAAAGTTCGACAAGCTGGGTAACGAGGGCAACAAAGCCGCCTGGGTGGCGCAGAACTTCATTACCGACGACACCGAAGCGCTGACCGCCTACTTCGGCGAATTGCAACTGGATGCCTCTGGCCAGGCCGCGCTGGAAGCGCGCCGCTTTAACGGTGTACAACTGCCGGACGACGAGGCTCGCAAGATCAAGCTGCTGCAACTGACGCTGATGCTGCCGGATCCGAAGGAGCGCCAGGCTTACGCCGACGCCAACGCCAAGCTGAATGGCGCCTATGGCAAAGCCAAGTACTGCCCGACCGACGGCCGCCAATGCATGCCGCTGGGTGAACTGGAAAAAACGCTGGCCAACAACCGCGACCCTAAAGTCCTGCTGGACGCCTGGAACGGCTGGCACATGCAGTCGCCTTCCTACAAAAAGCTGTACACCGACTACGTTGAGCTGTCCAACAAGGGCGCGCGCGAGATGGGCTATGCCGATACCGGCGCGCTGTGGCGCTCGGGCTACGACATGAAGCCGGAGGAATTCTCGGCCGAGATGGAACGCATCTGGCAGCAAGTGAAGCCGCTGTACGATTCGCTGCACACCTACACCCGCTACAAGCTGCGCGAAACCTACGGCCCGGACCAGGTGCCGATGACCGGCCCGATCCCGGCCCACCTGTTCGGCAATATGTGGAGCCAGAGCTGGGAGAACATCTACCCGCTGCTGATGCCTGCCACCGGCGCGTCCAAGTTCGACCTGAGCAAGGTGCTGGAAGAGCGCAAGACCAGCGCCAAAGAGATGGTGCAATATGGCGAGCGTTTCTACACTTCGCTGGGCATGCCTAAGCTGCCGGAAACCTTCTACCAGCGTTCGCTGCTGGAAAAACCGCGTGACCGCGACGTGGTCTGCCACGCCTCCGCATGGCAGCTCGATGGCAAGGACGACGTCCGCATCAAGATGTGCATCCGTCCGACCGAAGAAGAATTTGCCGTCATCCACCATGAGCTGGGACATATCTATTACGACCTGGCTTACAAGAACCAATCCAACCTGTTCCGCACCGGCGCCAACGACGGCTTCCACGAAGCGATCGGCGATACCATTGCGCTGTCCATCACCCCGAGCTACCTGAAGAAGGTCGGCCTGATGAACGAGAACCCGGACCCGAACGCCGATATCGGCGTGCTGCTGAAGCGTGCCCTGGCCAAGGTTGCCTTCCTGCCGTTCGGCTACTCGGTCGACAAATGGCGCTGGGACGTCTACAGCGGCAAGACCAAGCCTGCCGACTACGACAAGAGCTGGTGGCAGTTGCGCGAGCAGTACATGGGCGTGAAGCGTCCGCTGCCGATGCTGGCTGACGGCTTCGACGCCGGCGCCAAGTACCACGTTGCTGCCGACGTGCCTTACGCCCGCTACTTCCTGGCTCACCTGCTGCAGTTCCAGTTCCATCGCGCCCTGTGCAAGGAAGCCGGCTACACCGGCCCGCTGCACCAGTGCTCGATCTACGGCAGCGAAAAAGCCGGCAAGAAGCTGTGGACCATGCTGGAGATGGGTACTTCCAAGCCATGGCCTGAAGCTTTGAAAGCCGCTACCGGCGAAGAGCGTATCGACGGCCAGGCCCTGCTCGACTACTTCGCCCCGCTGAAAGTCTGGCTGGACGAACAAAACAAGCAACTGGCCGCGAAGGCTAAGTAAATACAAAAATCGGGGGCCGCGGCCCCCGATTTTTTTTGCACCTGAACGCTTAGAACTTGTAGTTCGCGCCCAGCAGGAAGGTGCGGCCATACTTCTGGTATTCCAGTTGCTGGTTACGGTTGCCGTTGTAGGTCTCGTAAGCCGCGTCACGCAGGTTGTTCACCTGCAGTACCAGGCCTACGCCCTTGAACATGCCTTCGTTGAAGGTGTAGCCAACCTGGAAGTCCAGGATGTTCTCGCCAACCACGTAGCGCAGCGAACGCTCACCGGCGAAGTTGCCGATCTCACCCACGAAGTCCGAACGCTTGCGCTGGCTCAGGCGGGTTTCGAAGCCGGCCTTCTCGTAGTACACGGTCAGGTTGCTGGTGTGCTTCGACAGGCCCGGCAGCATGATGGTCTGGCCCAGGTTGGCGCTAGGTTCCTTGATGACGATGGCGCTGTCGTTGTACGAATAGCTGCCGCTCAGGCCGAAGCCGTCCAGTACCGGGGTCACCATGTTCAGCGGCAGCGAAGCGGTCAGCTCCAGGCCTTTCATATTGCCGCCCTTGCCGTTGTAAGGAGCGGTGTAGTTGCCGAACGGGGTAATCGCGTTGGTGCCTGGAATCTGCTCCGAGAAGTCGCGGGTGCGGGTCTCGGTGAAGATGTAGGTATCCAGCTTCTTGTAGTAGAAGGCCAGCGCCGCGTAGGCTTTCTTGCCGAAGTATTTTTCATACGACAAGTCGAATGCCTTGGCGCGCCATGGGTCCAGCTGGGCGTTGCCGCCGCTGCCGCTTGGTTTGAAGTCGTTGGTGCCGACGTTGAAATCCAGCGCGGAACGCAGTTGGTCAACGCGTGGGCGGGCGATCTGCTTGGCCAGGGCCATGCGCACGGTGTGGTCGTTCGGCAGTTGGAACGCCAGGTTCATGCTAGGCAACACGTCGGTGTAGGTCTTGCCGTCATGGACAGGCTTGACTTCCTGGCCGGCTGGGGCGGTGCCGTCCCAGTATTTGGCATCGGAGGACTGGTCGGTACGCTGCACCTGCACGCCGAAGTTGCCGCGCAGGCTGACATCACCCAGTTCGTGCTCGATATTGGCCTTGGCGAAGGTCGTGGTGATTTTCTCCTTCACGGTCCAAGCTTTGGCGATCAGGAAGCTCTTGTCTTCGCTCGGTGCGAAAGTCATGTACTTGGCCACAACGCCTGGCACGTTCCACGAAGGGATGGTGCCTACGCCCGCGAAGCCCAGGTCAACCGGTGCGTACAGCAGGTCCGACGAAATCGTCGACGCGGCGCCGGCCAGCTTGATGTCGCCTTCCGGCTGGTGCTTCTCCTTGCTGCGGTCGGAATAGTGGACGCCGAAATCGAAGCTCGAGAAGTACTTCTCCAGGGCGCCGGACGACTGGATATTCGCAGCCAGCTTGAAGCCGTTCAGCTCATCTTCCACGTGCGGGGTCTTGCCGTAGCCGGAACCGTAGATGGTGTTGCGCACGTACAGGTTGGCCGGGTTGCTGTAATCGCGGCCCGGGTTCATGGTCGGGAAGCCGCCGGTACCCAATGACAGGGCGACGGAATCCAGGTATGGATTGCCGGCTACATCGCTGATCTGCAGGTTGTTTTCCAGGCTCAGTTCATCGCGCTTGGCGGTGGAGCGGCTCAGGTCAGCCACCAGCGACCAGCCATCCATCTTCCATTCGTTGTTCCAGCCGATGGCGCGGATATCATCCTTGCGCTTGTCGTACATGCCGCGCACCAGCGGGTACACGCCGGTCGCGGTGCCGGTGGCGAACGAACCGTTGTTGGTGGTGACGTTCTCGAAATTCAGGCCAGGGGTGTTGTTGCCGTTATAGCCGCCAACATGCACTTCGAATTGGTTGGCGGTGTCTTCATGCTTGAAGCGCGACGCGTACACGTCGATCATCGAGGTGAAGTTCTTGCTCGGACGGTATTGCAGCACGCCCATCAGGCCATCGCGCTTGTTGTAGCCGCTGCGCGCCAGGGACTTGATACCGTCGGTGACCATGGTACCGGCAGGCACGCCTGGGCGGGATTCATTCTTCCATGGCTCGTACAGCCCGGTCTCGCGGGCCAGCACCGGCGAATCCAGGTGGGCAAAGCCGATCGCCACACCGATGGTGCGGTTTGCGAACTGGTCGATGTAAGTGGCGCTGAAGCGGCCGCCGCGCGAATCGGTATCGGCGATGCTGCCCAGCGAATTCTTTTCCATGCGGGCGTTCAGCGACACGGTACGGCCGCCGAAAGCCAGCGGACGCACGGTCTGCAGGTCCAGGGTACCGGACAGGCCCTGGCCGACCATGCCTGCGTCAGGGGTCTTGTAAATGGTGACCGCGCCGATCAGTTCGGACGGGTACTGGTCGAATTCCACACTGCGATTGTCGCCGGTCGAGACTTGCTCGCGGCCGTTCAGCAGGGTGGTAGCGAAGTCCGGCGAGAGACCGCGTACGGAAATGTTTTGCGCGCGGCCGGCAACACGTTGTGCGGCCAAGCCTGGCAGGCGGGCGATGGACTCGGCGATGGAGGTATCCGGCAGCTTGCCGATGTCTTCCGCGGAGATAGCCTCGACGATGGAAGTGGCGTTTTTCTTGACGGAGATCGCGTCTTCAATACCGCGGCGAATGCCGGACACGGTCACAGTTTGCATCGGCGCGTCAGCTGCCTGGCCGGTGGTGGTTGCGGTCTGCGCGTACGCAGAGCCCGCGAATGCGGATACAAATACTGCACACCCAGCCGCAACCGGACTCAGTCGGAAAGCGGTATTGCCTCGCTTGTTGGCGAAGATAGTCATCAAAGTCCCCTCACTCATTAAACATTCTTTCCCGCAACCTACACAGACCGGTTTATTTCGACTACACGGGAATCCTTGGAAAGCGAACGCTCTTACGGACGCTCTGAAGCGGATTCTGTACTAAAACTAGATTTGATGTCAATGAATGACCATCATCATCACCATGTATTTCTGCCTTTCCCGGCGGGCTCTCTCTGTGAATTGCGACGGTCACGTTGTATTTCGGCTACAAATTTAGACAAATGTAGGTGTAGTAGAACTACATTGAATTTCGGTGTATTGTCGGGCCCATAAGACGTCCCACCGGAGAACAGATGAAGAAGACCGCCTGCGCCGCCCTGCTTGGCATCGCCCTGCTGCAAGCCGCTTACGCAGCCCAGCCAACCGTCCAGCATATGGAACCGCCGTTCTGGTGGGCTGGCATGCAGAACCCCAAGCTGCAACTGATGGTGAATGCGCCAAACGTGGCGGAGCTGGAACCGTCCATTCACTACCCAGGTGTGCAGATCGGGAGCGTGAGCCGGGTGGCCAACCGCAATTACCTGTTCATCGACCTGGTGCTGGCGCCGGACGTGGCGCCGGGACACTTCGACATCCGCTTCACCGCACCGGGCAAGCAAGGCCTTACATACAGCTACCGGTTGCTGGCGCGCGACGCGGGTTCGGCGCAGCGGCAAGGCTTCAATACTTCCGACGCGATTTACCAGGTCATGCCCGACCGCTTCGCCAACGGCAATCCAGCCAACGACAACGTGGCCGGCATGCCGGACAAGGCCAATCGCGCCGAGGGCAACGGCCGTCACGGCGGCGACCTGGCCGGCATGGCGGCGCACCTGGACTATATAAAGGACATGGGCTTCACGCAGGTCTGGCCAACGCCCCTTGTTGAGAACAACCAGGATATGCACTCCTACCATGGCTACGCGGCGACCGACCACTACAAGATCGACGCCCGCTATGGCAGCAACGAGGACTATCGCGCCTTTGTGGGGCAGGCGCGTTCGCGCGGGATCGGGGTGATCCAGGACGTGGTGCTGAGCCACATCGGCAGCCGTCACTGGTGGATGAAGGACATGCCGATGCAGGACTGGCTCAGCTACGACGGCAAGTACACACCGACTGCCCACCACCGCGTCGCCAACATCGATCCATATGGCAGCAAGGAGGATGCGCGCAACTTCACCCAGGGCTGGTTCGGGCCGCATATGCCGGACATGAACCAGACCAATCCCTATGTGGCGAACTATCTTATCCAGAACAATATCTGGTGGATCGAGTATGCCGGACTGTCCGGCCTGCGCGTCGATACCTACGGCTATTCCGATACCGCATTCCTGACCGAATGGTCGAAACGGCTGCTGGCGGAATACCCACGGCTGAACATGGTGGGCGAGGAATGGAGCACGCGGATTCCTATCGTGGCGCGCTGGCAGGCGCTGAACGCGCCAAGCATGATGGACTTCCCCCTCAACGACGTGCTGCGCAAGGCGCTGGGCGATACCGACGGCACTTACCGCCTGTACGATGTCTATGAGACGCTGGCGCAGGATTACCTCTACCCCAATCCGTCCAACCTGGTACTGTTCGAAGGCAATCACGACTTGTCGCGCAGCTTCAGCATGGTGAACAGCGACCCGGCCCTGCTGCGCATGGCATTGGCTTTCACGCTCACCGTTCCGCGCATCCCACAGTTCTATTACGGGACCGAGATCCTGATGCCAAGCACCGTGAAAGGACGTGACGACCCATCCTACCGCCACGACATGCCCGGCGGCTGGGCGGGTGATAAAGTGAACGCCTTCACTGGCGAAGGCCTGAGCGCCGGGCAGCGCGATATGCAAGCCTTCGTGAAGAAGCTGGCCAACTGGCGCAAGACTTCCAGCGCGGTGCAGCATGGGAAGATGATGCAATATGGCCCGGAACAGGATACCTATGTGTACTTCCGCTATGACGGCAAGCAGAAAGTCATGGTTGCGCTGAACAAGAATGCCAAGGACATCACCCTCGATGCGCACCGCTTCCGTGAAATGCTGGCTGGCGTTCGCGCCGGCACGGACGTGATCACCGGCCAGAAAGTCCCGCTCACGGGCAAATTCACGCTTCCCGCCCGCGCAGTGCTAGTGATGGAGATCCAGTAATGCCGGGCCGCGCGATGCTGGCGGCGGCCATCGGCGCCGTCTTCGTGAGCGCAGGCGCGTTGGCAAATACCAGCGTCGAACTGCCGTTCGGCTCCTACAAGGCGCGCTTCGCGACGCCGGACCCGCAAGCGACGCTGCGCAGCTACACGCAGTCCACGACGATGCCTCTGCGCGACAACGCGCCGCAAACAATCACCTTCAGCGAACAGGCCGGCCAACCCAAGGTCCGCAGCGGCAGCCTGGCCTTCGACGCCCTGTTCGCGCTGGCAGTCACGGAGATGAAGCAGGATTCGGTGCAAGCCATCCGTGACGGCAGCTACAACAGCGGGCAGCCGATAGCATGCGAGTGCTTCGAAACCGGCGAGAAATGGCATTACGTTTGGACGCGCGACCTGTCCTATGCCGCCAACCTCGGGCTGGCCATGCTCGACCCGCAACGCGCGCGCAATTCCCTGTTGTTCAAGCTCTCCGTCTACCGCAATGGCAAGCCGGCGTCGGCCGCGGGCAGCGACGATGGCCTGCAGATCGTGCAGGACACCGGCAGCGGCGGAAGCTGGCCGGTCAGCACCGACCGCGTAAGCTGGGCCTTCGGCGCGGAACAGGCGCTGAAGTCGCTGCCGGCCGAAGAACGGGCGCAGTTTGCCGCCACCGCCCTGCAAGCGCTGCGCAACACCGTCGAGAACGACCGCATCGCTGCTTATGACGCCGCCAGCGGCCTATACAACGGCGAGCAATCCTTCCTCGACTGGCGCGAACAGTCGTATGCGGCGTGGATTCCGAACGACCTGTCCAGCATGGCCACGTCCAAGTCGCTGTCCACAAACGTCGCCCATTACAAGGCGCTGACGCTGGCGGCCGAGCTATCGCAGCAGGCCGGCGACAACGAAGGCACGCAGCGTTACGCGCGCTGGGCATCCGCCCTGAAGATCTCCATCAACGATCGCCTTTGGCTGAAGGAAGCGGGCATGTACAGCAGCCTGTCCGCAGGACACTTCGACGGCGCCGCCATGCACAAGTTCGACTGGCTTGGACAGTCGCTCGCCATCGTCACCGGCGTGGCCGACGCCGAGCAGGCGCAATCGATACTGGCCCGCTACCCTCACGGCCCATTGGGCGCGCCGGTGATCTGGCCGCAGCAGCCGGGCGTTCCGGTGTATCACAACCGTGCCTTGTGGCCTTTCGTTACCGCTTATGGTTTGAAGGCGGCAGCGCAGTACGGGAACGTGGCGGTGGCGGATGCCGCCTACGCCAGCTTGCTGCAGGGCGCGGCACTCAATCTGTCGAATATGGAGAACATGGAGTGGCAGGGCGGCGATCCGTCCGCACCGGCCATCAATTCGCGCCGGCAGCTTTGGTCGGTGGGAGGCTTCCTGGGCATGGTGGTACAGCAGGTGTTTGGCATCGGTGTGGATACCGAGCGTCTGCACGTTAATCCGTTCATCACCTCCAGGCTGCGGCGCGAGTGGTTTGCAGGCAGCGATGTGATCGAACTGTCCGGATTGGTCTTGCACGGCAAACGCCTGCAGATCAGGATCAAGCTGCCACCGGCCGTCGCGCTCGAAGGGTATTACATGCCGGTCGGCGGCAAGCTGAATGGCAAAGATGCACGCAGCCCCGTTGCCTGGAGCGAGCTGGCGGACGATAACCTGATTGAAGTGGAAATGGGGACCCTTGTGCCCGGGCGCAAGCAGATCACCTTCGCAGGCCCCGAAGCCGCCTCCACTGCACCGCCGGAACCCGTCGTCCAGCGAACGCCATCAACCGGCGCAACCGTGCTTCACATCGCCCCGGGCGCAGGGACGCAGGAAGATGTCCGCTTCAATGTGTACCGCGACGGACAACTCGTTGGCGCCAACGTCGCTGCCGGCAACTGGCCATCCACAATGGCATCCTGCTACGCCGTGGAGGCGGTGTACCCGGCCACCGGTTTGCGCAGCCATCACTCGCAACCACTCTGCCCTGCAGCCGCAGACGGCGCGGCAGACAGCGTGACCGCCGCAAAAGACGGCCTCTACAACGTCCAACTCCGCTACAACAACCACGCCCACCAGATCAACCTGGGCATCACCAACGCCGTGCAGCTCCTTCGACTGCGCGACAAACATGGCGCGATCGCGGCGGAAGGCATTATCCAGATGCCGCACAACACCCCAGCCAACGGCCCATCGTGGTCGACGCCCCTGCACGCCACGCTAAAGCAAGGCAGCTACCGGCTCGAACTGCAGCCCTTCTACAATATGAGCAGCCTGCAAGCCAACGCCAGCTATGCGGATGCCGGCGGCAGCAGCGGCCCGCGCAACCACGCCGAGGTGCAGGCCGCGCGCCTGCTGCCCGCCCCCGCGGCTGCCAAGCCGCCAATGCACGGCACATTGCAACTGGTGGAAAAGTTCAAATCCCCCCAACTAGGTAACGAACGCACGCTCCGCATCTACCTGCCGCCAAGCTACGGCAGCGACACCAAGCGCCGCTACCCTGTGCTCTATATGCACGACGGCCAGAATCTGTTCGATGCCAAGTCCGCCAGCTACGGCACCGAATGGAATATCGACGAAGTGGCGGACCGGCTGGCGCACCAGGGCGATATGGAAGAAGTGATCGTGGTCGGCATCGACAACACCACCGACCGCATCGCCGAATACACACCCTGCTGCGACCCAAAACACGGCGGGGGAAAGCTGAATGCCTACGCCGACTTCGTGGCGAAAACCGTCAAGCCATGGGTGGACAGGCAATACCGCACCCAGCCTGGCCGCCGGCACACGGCCGTGATGGGTTCATCGCTGGGCGGCCTGGCTTCAATCGGTATCGCCCAGCGCTACCCGCAAATATTTTCGATGGCAGGCGGCGTTTCCAGCTCCTTCTGGTGGAACAACCAGGAACACGTGAAGCATCCGCCAAAGAAAATGCCGCTCAG
This sequence comes from Duganella sp. CF458, assembly GCF_900113115.1. GTDB lineage: Bacteria > Pseudomonadota > Gammaproteobacteria > Burkholderiales > Burkholderiaceae_D > Rugamonas. The sequence goes on from NZ_FOOF01000001.1 coordinate 52,845, forward strand.
GTTCTACATCGACGTGGGAACGGTATATGACGGCCAGGAGGACAGCGAAGCTTTCCGCCGGGCTTTGAAGAAGAACGGCTATCGTGAGGGACGCGACCTGCTATTCCTGCTCGACGAGGGGGGACGCCATAACGAGCAATCGTGGGCCGGCCGCGTGCACGTTGCGCTGGCCTGGTTCTTCGGCAAACCAGGCCGCGCCACGCAACAGGAAGCGCCTTAAGCCGGCAAGACCCGCAGGCCGCGGCTTGCCGACAGTTGCATGCGCGAGCTGGTGCCGGCCTGTTCGCGCACCTTGAACACCGACACAGCTTGCTCGAGGCTTGCCGCCTGCAGCTGCAAAGCCTCGGCAGCCGCCGCAGCCTCCTCCACCAGTGCTGCATTCTGCTGCGTCACGGTGTCCATCTGGGTGATGGCATCGCTGATCTGCTCAATGCCATCGCGCTGCTCGCCGGTTGCTATGGCGATCTCGCCGATGATCGAAGTAACGCGGCGTACGCTGTTGACCACTTCCTCCATCGTCACGCCGGCTTCGCCCACCAGGCGGCTGCCCTCTTCCACGCGCTCGACGGAATTGCCGATCAACTCCTTGATCTCCTTGGCCGCAGCAGCGGAGCGATGCGCCAGGTTGCGCACCTCGCCTGCCACCACGGCAAAGCCACGGCCCTGCTCACCAGCCCGGGCAGCTTCCACCGCCGCATTCAGCGCCAGGATATTGGTCTGGAACGCAATGCCATCGATCACGCCGATGATGTCGACAATCTTGCGGGAGGACTCGTTGATCGCGCCCATGGTCTGCACCACCTCCGATACGGTGGCGCCGCCGCGCACGGCGACATTGGAAGCTTCGTCGGCCAGCTTGCGCGCCTGGGTCGCGTTCTCATTGTTCTGCCGTACGGTGCTGGTCAGCTCCGTCATCGACGATGCCGTTTCCTCCAGCGAGCTGGCCTGCTGTTCGGTACGGGTCGACAGGTCCATGCTGCCGGTGGCCACTTCGCTCGACGCGCTGGCAATGGTCTGCGTGCCCGTGCGCACCCGGCTCACGATATCCGAAAGATTGCCGCTCATTTGCTTCAAGGCCGCCAACAGCTCACCCACCTCGTCCTTGGTCCGCACATCCACGTCGACACTCAGGTCACCCGCTGCCACGTTCTTGGCGATATCAATCGCCTGGTCCAGCGGACGCGTGATGCCCTTCACGATCCACCACACGATGGCAGCGCCGACCGCGGTGGTGACCAGCAGCACCACCATCAGCGTAATGGTAGCGGAGCGGTTGGCCGCTTCCGCTGTCGCCACCGCTTCTGCCGCATTCTTCTTGGATTGGGAATCGATGAACTCCACAATCTCATCGATCTTCTTGGTCGGCGCCCGGTCCATGCCCGCAACGGCCTTGTCGAGAATCTTGTAGCTTTCCGGGTTGGCAGGATCAAACTGTTTGAGCGCGGCCATATAGCTCTTGCCCAACTCCTCATGCATCTTGATCGCTTCGTCATCCAGGGTGGTCTGCAGGTTCAGCTTGCTCAGCATGCCTGACAGTTTCTGCAGTTCCGCATTGGTGGCCTGGCCGCTCTTGACGAAAGCCGCGGAGTATTTTTCGAGCTGCGCAGGATCGTGACCGCGCACCAGGATGTTTTTCCATTCCTGCACCTGAATCTTGAATTCCACCTGCGCACCGCGAGCAGTATCGACAGCCTGGGTCAGGTCGACCGAACGCTGCATGCTTTGGGCGTTGCTGGATTTGATAAAGCTGATGGCGCTCCAGCCCTGGTAGCCGACCGTAAACAAGGCCAGCATGAAGAAAGCGCCCAGCAAGGCCAGCCGCACTCCGATCTTGAGATTGCCGAAGTTCATGATTATTCTCCCCTAGGTAAAAGGCCGCATTAAGCCTTCAGGACTGCAATCTTCATCATGCGCCCTAAAGTACTAAAAGCCAAGAAACCTGTTTTCGCTACAACCTAGTTGTGGCGCGGGGGAAACTCCATGCGATAAAGGTCGGTTTTCCCCGTGGCGAACCGCTCGACAAAGTGCATGCCGAGTTTCTTCAGTAGTGCTGAAGAAGGGGCATTGTCGGGCGAAACGATGCCGAGCAAGCGCGGCAGTTTAACAACATCGCGGCCATACTCCAGCGCGGCCGACGCTGCCTCCCACGCATATCCCTGTCCCCAAAAGGCGGGCAGGTAGGCATAGCCTATATCGGTATCCGGCAAGGTGTCGCGCTTGATCAAGCCGCACATGCCGATAGCGGCGCCATCCTCTTTGCGGACAACCATCCACAAGGAATAGCCCAACTGGGCTTGCATGGCGATCGGACCGGCCAGCAAGGCGGCACGCGCACCATCGAGGTCGCGCACGCCTTTGTCGCCAATATTCTCAAGGAAGGAAGGCTCGTTCACCAGTCGGAGGTAAAACGAAGCATCATCAACAGTTGCGGGACGCAGGGTCAGTCGTTTGGTATCGATCATTGCTCCGGCCAATCGTTAGGGTCGGCCAGGAACTTGTACATCACATACACGTCAACAAAACCGAGCTGCTTGTGCCGATAGGCGCGCGGCAGCGTGCCTAGGACGGAAAACCCGAGCCGCTTCCACAGCAGCACGGCAGAAACATTGGTGCTTACAACGTAATTGAACTGCATGGCGAGAAAACCGTCGCGCCGCGCCTGCTCCAGGCAATGACGGCCCAGCATTTTGCCGATGCCCACGCCTTGCGCGGCGGGGCTGACCATGAAGGACGCGTTGGCCACATGGGAACCACGGTCAAGCTGGTTGGGCAGCAAGCGATACATGCCGAGCAGGCGGCCCGTGTTCAGCACCGCGACCCAGGTTTTGATGCCGCGCCCGAACCAGAAAGCATGGCAGTCATCGCGGCTGGTCTCGGCCGCGAAGTAATAGGTATCTCCGCTGGCGATCAGCTCCTGGAAAATCGTCCACATGGGGTCGAAATCGGCCTCGGTGGCCAGGCGGATGACGATGTCTTTCAAGTCTGCTCCCGGCTGCAGGAATGATGCTGAATTTTCATGCATTTTTGCGTGCAAGTCCAGCATGCCCGGACAGGCGGAAATCGACTTGCTGCGGCCTGCCCGGCAGGGCCAGGCGCGCTGTGGCGCGCGGCGCTTCAGCCAGCACCTGCCCGCGCCGCAACACCAGGCGCCGTGCAGCGCGCAGGCGGATGGCTTCCACCGGGTCGCCCGCATCGAGCAGCACCAGGTCGGCGTGGCAGCCCGGGCGCAGGCCATAGCCCTCCAGGCCAAGGATCTTCGCCGGCGCTTCCGTCACCGCATTGAAGCAGGCATGCATGGCATTCTGCCCGGTCATCTGCGCCACATGCAGGCCCATATGGGCCACCTCCAGCATATCGCCCGAGCCCAGGCTGTACCAGGGGTCCATCACGCAGTCATGGCCGAAGGCGACGTCAATGCCATGGGCCAGCATTTCCGGCACACGCGTCATGCCGCGGCGCTTGGGGTAAGTATCGTGACGGCCTTGCAGCGTGATGTTGATCAGCGGATTGGCGATGGCCGCAACGCCAGCTTCCCGGATCAAGGGCAGCAACTTGCTGACGTAGTAGTTGTCCATCGAGTGCATGGAAGTCAGGTGCGAACCCGCCACGCGGCCTTGCAGGCCAAGGCGTTGCGTGTGATACGCCAAGGTCTCGATATGGCGCGACAGAGGGTCGTCCGATTCATCGCAATGCATGTCAACGCGCAAACCCTTCTCCGCCGCAAATTCGCACAGCACGCGCACCGACTCCGCACCATCGGCCATGGTGCGCTCGAAATGCGGAATGCCGCCGACCACATCGACACCCATCGCGATCGCACGTTCCAGGTTGGCCATTGCAGTAGGGCTGCGCAGCACGCCATCCTGCGGGAAGGCCACCAATTGCAAATCGAGATAAGGCGCCATGCGCCGTTTCACATCGAGCAGCGCTTCCACAGCCAGCAGGCGATCGTCGCACACGTCGACGTGGCTGCGGATGGCGAGCAGGCCACGCGCCACCGCCCAATCGCAATATTGCAGCGCGCGTTCCACCAAAGCATCCTGCGTCAGCTGCGGCTTCAGTTCGCCCCACAGCGCAATACCCTCCAGCAGCGTGCCCGACTGGTTGACACGCGGCAGGCCGTAACTGAGTGTGGCATCCATATGGAAGTGGGCATCGACGAAAGGCGGCGTGACCAGGTCGCCTTCCGCATCGATCTCGCGCGCGCCCCTTACTTGCAACACAGGAGCCATATCGGCGATGCGGCCTTGGTCGATGGCGATATCGATGCCTCGGCGGCCATCGGGCAAGCTGGCATTGCGGATTACAAGATCCATTGCATCGCTCCACAGGTAAGGATGGCCGATTGTAGGCAGGCCGCGCAGGGCACGCAATGCTGCACCGCATAACTTTTGCTTCAATAGTCGGCAAAAATGTCTTTCCATTACCATATTTCGTCGCTAGAATGGGTTTATTGCAGCGCACCATTTCCCATCGATCCAGGAGAAAATATGTTTTCGATTCCCGAGCAATTTTCCGCAGCCACCAAGTCGCAGCTGGAAGCGCAGCTGAAAATCCTCAACCACTTCGCCACCACTGCCTTCGAAGGCGCGCAACAGGTGATCGCGCTCAACCTGAGCACCACCAAAGCCACCGTCGAGAAGAGTTCCGCCGCCGCGCGCGAACTGCTGGAGGCGAAAGATCCGCAAGAATTCTTCGCCAAGAGCAGTGCACGCGTGCCGAGCCTGGATGGCTTGTTCACCTATAACCGCGAGCTGTTCAGCATTGCCAGCAAGACCCAGACGGAATTGTTCCAGGCAGCACAACAGCAATTGAAAGAAGCCGGCAAGCAAGCCGAGAAGTTGCCGAAGCTGTCCGCACCGATCGCAGCGCCGGCGCCAGTGCCAGCTCCCGCACCGGCTCCCGCTCCTGCAGCGCCGAAGGCAGCCAAAGCCGAAGCCAAGCCAGTGCCGAAAATCGAAGCCAAGCCAGAAGTAGTCGACAGCAAGCCGGAAATCAAAGCCGAAGCAAAGGTTGAAGCAAAAGCCGACGCCAAGCCATCCAAGCCATCCGCCAGCTTCCCCGACCCCAAAGCCCCCCCCGCCAACGGCGCCAAAGCTCACAAGTAATTTAGAAGTCGGGTCCAGCTCCCAATTTAAAAGTCGGGGTCAGCTCTGGCAATCGGACATAAATTTCGCATGCGAAATTTATGTCCGATTGCCAGAGCTGACCCCGACTTTCATCGCGGAGGGCGTGCTCGGCGAAAAATCCTGCCCTGAGGTATGCTTGCAGGCTCTTGGCAGCATTTTTCTTCTAAGCATATGAGTTTATCGCGCCTGATCGGTGGCTTCGTCCGCAGCCATTGGCGTCCTTACGCAGCCGCCGGCGCCATGCTGACCGGCGTCGCAATCATCGGTATCTGTATTCCCCGTCAGATCGGCTATATGGTCGATGGCCTGGCGGCGGGCAAGCTTGGCCGCGAGGCTTTGTGGCAGGCCATCGGCTTGCTGCTCCTGCTGGGCGTGGCTAACTACGGCTTGCGCGTGGCGTGGCGCATGAAGCTGTTTGCGGCTGCCTATCAATTGGGCGTTGAATTGCGCACGCGCTTCTATCGCCGCTTGTCGCTACAGGGCCCGCAATTTTTCCAGAAGCAGCGCACCGGCGACTTGATGGCTTTGGCCACCAACGATATCGATGCGATCGAGATGGCGGCCGGCGAGGCGATGCTGGCCGGCTTCGATGGTTCGCTGACGTTGTTACTGGTGCTGGGCATGATGCTGGTCGGCGTCGATTGGCGTCTGGCGCTGTTTGCCTTGATTCCCTTCCCGCTGATGGCCTGGGCTTTCTGGCGTATCTCGTCGCACATCCATACTGCTTCGGCCGATTCGCTGAAGCGCTTCAGTGCGTTGAACGATCATGTGCAGGAAACGCTGTCCGGCGTGCGCACCTTGCGTGCCCTTGGACTGGAACAGCGCAGCAGCAATCGGTTCGAGGAACTGGCCGGCGCCGCTGCCGATGCCAGTCTGACCGCGCAGCGTTGGGAAGCGGCTTATGAGCCGGCGGTTGGCCTGACCCTGACCGCGGCTACCGGCCTGTCGCTGGGCCTGGGTGGCCTGCTCGTGTGGCGCGGGGAGCTGACCATTGGCGAACTGACTTCCTTCAGCATGTACCTTGGCCAATTGATCTGGCCGATGTTCGCTGCGGGCTGGGTGTTGTCGTTGATCGAGCGTGGCCGCGCCGCGTATGCGCGCTTGCAGCCGATGCTGGAGGCGCCGTTGACCATCGAAGATCATGGCCGCCTGCCGCACGTCGCTCCGGGCAACCTGGAGTTGAGCGGCGTGGGCTTCTCCTATCCCGGCCAACAGGAACCGGCGCTGTCCGATGTTTCGCTGACGCTGAAGCCTGGCCAGACGCTTGGCCTGGTCGGCCCGACCGGCTCGGGAAAATCGACCCTGCTGCGCGTGCTGCTGCGCCAGGTCACGCCGACGCAGGGCAGCGCAAAATGGAGCGGCCACCCGCTTGACCAGTACACCCTGCAGGCGCTGCGTGCGGCAATCAGCTGGGTGCCGCAGGAGTCCTTCCTGTTCTCCGCTTCGATTGCCGACAATATCGCCCTGGCCAAGCCCGGCGCCACCCGTGCGGAAGTCGAGCGCGCGGCGGACCTGGCGGCGATCCACGACGATATCCTGCTGTTCCCGCACAAGTATGAAACGGAGGTCGGCGAAAAAGGCATCACCCTGTCCGGCGGCCAGCGCCAGCGCGTCGCCATTGCACGAGCCCTGCTGTCCGACAACGACTTGCTGCTGCTGGACGACGCCCTGTCGGCGGTCGATACCGGCACCGAAACCGCCATCCTCGAGCACCTGGAAGAACTGCGCCGCGCCCACACCACACGCAGCGCCATCATCGCCAGCCATCGCCTGAGCGCGGTGGTGGATGCCGACCAGATCGTGGTCCTGCAGCAGGGCCGCATCACCGAGTCGGGCACGCATGAAGAACTGCTTGCGCTGAATGGTTGGTACGCCAGCCAGTGGCGCTACCAACAACTGGAGGCCAGCCTTGACGCAGCCTGATAAACACAGCGCCCGCGAACAGACGCGCCAGGCCGTCGGCCTTTTGAAGGAAGCGTCCGGCCCGGACCTGCACCATCTGGGCTGGGCCGTGCTGTGGCTGACCTTTGCTGCCGGCATGGAGGTGCTGGGCCCACTGCTGGGCAAGCGCCTGATCGACGAGCACCTGCTGCCAAAGCACCTTGAATGGACCCGCATGGCCCTGCTGCTGGGCGGCGTGTTGCTGACCGGCTGGATCGCCACCTGGGTGCGTTACCGGCAACTGCTGCGCCTGTCCGGCGTGGCCATGCGCTCCGTCCAGCGCCTGCGCGAACGGGTTTACAGCCACGTACTGCGGCTGCCGATGGCTTTCTTCGACCGCGCCATCACCGGCCAACTGGTGTCGCGCGTGACCAACGATACCGAGGCGGTCAAGGGCCTGTACATCCAGGTGCTGTTCGTCATCCTGGACAGCACCATCGTGCTGGTCGGCACCGTGGCCGCCATGGCATGGCTGGACTGGCGCCTGATGACCATCGTGGTCGCGCTGCTGCCTTTCGTGCTGGTGATCGTGTGGGCCTACCAGCGCCTGAGCGCTCCGGCCGTGACCCGTGCGCGCCAGCTGCGCAGCGACATCAACGCGCAGATCGCCGAATCGATCGGCGGCATGACCGTGCTGCAGGCGAATAACGCGGAGCAGCGTTTCGGCGAACGCTTCGCCGGCACCAACGCGGAACACTACACCCAGCGCCTGGCCGAAATCCGCGCCAACGCCTGGCTGCTGCGCCCCGCGCTGGACATGCTGAACGTCCTGCTATTGGCTTCCGTCATCTACATGTTCGGCCAGCGCGACATGAGCGCAGCGGAAGTGGGCGTGCTGTACGCGTTCATCAGCTACATCGCGCGCGTGATCGAACCGCTGATCCAGATCACCATGCAGTTCAGCCAGTTGCAGCAATCGGTGGTGGCCACGTCGCGTGTGGCGATCCTGCTCGGCGAGCAGAGCGCGCCGGAGCATCGTGCAGGCACCGGCGCCCACACGCGGCACGCCGCCAATGACGAAGGTGCGCCGGCGATCGACATCCACGCCCTCGACTTCGAGTACATCGAGGGCCAGCGCGTGCTGCACCAGTTGTCGCTGGAGATCCCGCAAGGCGCCTTCTTCGGCATCGTCGGCCATACCGGCAGCGGCAAATCAACCCTGTTGTCGCTGCTGCTGCGCTACTACCCTGCCCCGCACGGCAGCATCCGCATGAACGGCATGCTGCTGGACGAGATTGATAACGAACAGTTCCGCGCAGACGTCGGGTTGGTGCCGCAAGACCCCTTCCTGCTTGCCGCCTCCGCGCGCGAGAATATCGACATGGGCCGCGGCCTGTCGCAGCAGGAGATCGAAACCGCGGCGCGGGCGGCGCACTGCCACGACTTCATCATGGCGATGGAAGACGGTTACGACACCGTGCTGGGCGAAGGCGGCTCGCGCCTGTCTTCCGGCCAGAAGCAGCTGATCGCCATTGCGCGCGCACTGGCGGGCAAGCCGCGCATCCTGCTGCTCGACGAAGCGACCTCGCGCATCGATTCGCACACCGAGCAGATCGTGCAGGTGGCGCTGAACGAGTTGCGCGGCCAGGTCACCATCATCGCCATCGCGCACCGGCTATCGACCATCCGCGAGGCGGACCGCATTGTCGTGCTGAACCACGGACGGATTGTGGAACAGGGGCCACACGAAGAACTGATGCAAATTGATAACGGCTTGTACCAGCGCCTCTATCTCTTGCAACAGCTTGCCGCCTGACTTCTTGTTTCCGCGCGAAAAGTATTACTAGTCGATTGGTAGTAGAGGTATGCTGTCCTCCAGAGGGGGGGCCATGCCATGACAAAAAGTCTATCCATCAAGCGTATCTTCCTGGCGTTCTTCGCCATCACGGTGGTGCTGGCAGCGCTGACCATGCTGGCCCTGCTGCGGGTCTCCAGCAAGGAGGCCGAAGCCAAGCAGGCAGCGGATTCGCGCTACCAGTCTTACTTGCTGGCGGACGAACTGCGGCAAAGCTCGGACGACCTTACGCGCCTGGCGCGCACCTATGTGGTGTCGGGCGAAGCAGCCTACGAGCAGCAGTACATGGACATCCTGGCGATCCGCAACGGCCAGAAGCCGCGCCCCAAAAACTATGAGCGCATCTACTGGGACTTCGTGGCCGCGGGTGCGCCAGTGCCGCCCTCTTCGGGCCAGACCATCGCCCTGTCGGAACTGATGAAGCGCGCCGGCTTTACCGACCAGGAGTTCGCCAAGCTGAAAGAGGCGGAAGCCAACTCCAACGAACTGGTTCGCACCGAAGTGATCGCGATGAATGCGGTCAAGGGCAAGTTTGACGACGGCAAGGGCGGCTTCACACGCGAGGCAGCGCCCGATCCCGAGATGGCGCGCCGGATCATGCACGACAAGGCCTACCACCAGAACAAGGCCAAGATCATGCAGCCCGTAAACGAGTTCCTGGCCCTGCTCGACGAACGTACCAGCGCCGAGGTGACGGCAGCCAGCGCGGCCTTCGACCGGGCGCAGTTTCTGGCGCAGGCCTTGCAAGCCATGTCGGTCATTGCGGCCGTGGCCTGCCTGTTGTTTGCCTACCGTTACATCCGTTCCGGCCTGCAGCAGGCGATCGATACCGCGGAATGTATCGCGGGCGGTGACTTGAGCCGCGATATCGATACCAGCCGCAGCGACGAGATCGGCCAATTGCTGCAGGCGATGGAACACATCAACAAGGGCCTGGCGGACATGATCGGTAATATCCGCAGCAGCACCGACCAGATGACGGTGGCCACCAGCGAGATCGCCACCGGCAATGCCGACCTGTCGGCCCGCACCGAAACGCAGGCTTCCTCGCTGGAGGAAACCGCCAGCGCGATGGAAAACCTGACCGATACCGTGCAGCAGAACGCCAGCAACGCGCAGCAGGCCAACCAGCTTGCGGCCGATGCCGCGCACGTCGCGGAGCAAGGCGGCGACGTGGTGTCGCAGGTGGTGGTCACCATGGGCGCGATCAAGGACAGTTCAGCGCGCATCAGCGACATCATCGGGGTGATCGATGGGATTGCGTTCCAGACCAATATCCTGGCGCTGAATGCGGCGGTCGAAGCGGCGCGCGCCGGCGAGCAAGGACGCGGTTTTGCCGTGGTGGCGTCGGAGGTGCGCAACCTGGCGCAGCGCAGCGCGGCAGCGGCAAAGGAAATCAAGGAACTGATCGGCGCTTCCGTCTCGAGAGTCGAGGAAGGCGGACGCCTGGTCGATACGGCTGGCGACACCATGCAGCGCATCGTGGCTTCGGTGCACAAGGTGGCCGGCATCATGGGTGAAATTACCAGCGCCAGCCAGCAACAGGGCAGCGGCATCGGTGAAGTGAACCAGGCGATCGGGCAGATGGATACCATGACGCAGCAGAATGCCGCTTTGGTCGAGCAAGCGGCGGCGGCGGCGGAAAGCTTGCAGGAACAGGCGCAGGCACTGGCCCAGGCGGTCAGCATCTTCCGTTTGAAAGCCGGCAGCGGCGCCACCGCAATGCCCATTCCGGCGCGCGCCCCCCGCACCGGACGCCCAGCAACCCCATCGACGGCGCCACGCCTGCCGGCGGCACGCGCCGCCCGGCCCGAGGACCGCGCAGCAAGCAGCGCGCCGTCGCAGCCGCCCTCACAGCCATCTTCACAGCCTTCCTCACAGCCGAGGAAGGCAACCCAAGCCGCAGCCACGGACCGCAAAACCGCCCCGGCGGGCGACGACTGGGAAGAGTTCTAAGCCCGGCGCCAGCGGTTATGGGCAAAGCCCGCTGCCCACGCCAGGCAGCCTGCCAATGCCCATGCAGCCGCCGTGCCCAGGTTGGCGGAGCCATTGAAGCCCACCAGGTCCAGCGCCGCCTCTTTCGGCGCATTGAGCGCGATGTACCATGTGAACAGGAACAGTGCGAGGAACAGCCGCGCCCCACGCGTCAAGCCGCCCAGCAGGCTGGCGGCTGACGCCAGCGCCAGCACGCCGGCCAGCGCTGCGGCAGCGCGCGCCGGCGCATCAAACGACCAGCGCAATGCCGCCATGAGCAGCGGCAGGGCGAGCACCAGGCTGGCGCTCCATTGCCGCAAGTAGCGCCGCAGCACGCCGCCCGGCAGCGCGCCGGTCATGGCATCGGCCCCATTCTGCCAGTCGCGCGGCGCGATGCCGCACACAATCAATCCCCAGCCCGCGACCCCGATCGTCATCACGCCCGGCAGCAACACGGGCGCCACCACTGCCGCCGCCACGGTGCCTGCAGCCAGCAGCAGCGCTGCGGAAGGCGACATCGACAACACCAGCGCCACCTCCGCCAGCACCTCGCCCGCAAAACCCGGAACGCGCATCGCCAGGCCAGGCAAAGGCCGCACGGCGATCGCCACCGGGCGCAGCATGCGGTGAGCCAATGCCAGCAGCCGGCTGCCGCGCGCAGAGCGCGGCCGTACCCGGTCCGGTGAATAGCGGTGGAAGAAAAGCGCAGCAGGTGCCAACAGCAGGAACGACAACGACAAGGTGGCCGCCCTGATCCCCCACGCTTTCAGGTTCCATAGGGATGCCGGGATCACCATGGTCGGCCCGGAGGGATCGAAAGCATGCCGGCCCAAGGCAAAGTAAGTCGTTTCAAAATGTTCGCGCAAGGTCGTCACTGCCACCGACAGGCCGGAAAAATCGAGGAACATCGGCCACAGCGCCCCCGGGCTCTCCGTCACGCCAACCAGTGCGCCGAACTGCATGCACCACAGGAAGAAGAACAGCACGTCGCCGCGCTTGCCAACCAGGGCTCCGATATTGTCGAACAGGACCGCGCAGGCGGCCGCGTAACTGATAATCGGCAGCAGCATCAGCACATAGGTCTGCAAATAGACCAGCAGCTCGATCGGCCCCTCGCCCCGCAAGGCATGCAGCGCCAGCGTGGAACCCAGGTAAGCGAGTACGAACAGCATCAGGTAGGCCACGCCGCCAAGCCAGCGCCCGCATGCCAGCAAGGCATTACTGGCGCCTGTCGCGCCGATCACGGCACCCATGCCGCTTTGCAGGTCATCCGCCACGCGCCCGCGCACCAGGTAAAAGCCCGCCAGTCCCAGCAGCATTCCGGCGATGTGCGCGCTGCCAAAGGCCAGCGCCTGGCTGGTGTACAGCACGCGCTTCTGATCGATCACCATCATCGTGATGCCATCGGCGGGATCGGCAATCGCAAGCCAGCACAGGCCCATCGCCGCCAATAGCGCCACCAGCGTGGACAGCCGGCGCAGCCGCAAGCGTACTTCGTTGAGCGCGATCACGCGCAAGGCCGGCGCGTTCATGCCGCCACCGCCACCGGTTCCGACAAGGCGTCACGCTGCGCCATCAGCGCCTCCTCCAGGCTGGGCTCGACCGCCAGCGCGCCTGCCATCGGTTGCCCTGGATGCGCCACGCGCAACTGCACTTGCGAACCCTGGCGCTGCGCCTGCAGCACGTGGAAGCGGCTGCGCAGCGCATCGTATTCGTCCGCATCGACACTGGCCTGCCACACCTGGCCGCGCGCCCGCTGCAGGATGGCGTCCGGCGTTTCCAGCGCCAGCAGGCGACCCTTGCGCATGATAGCCAGCTGGCCGGCGATGCTCTCCACGTCCGGCACGATATGGGTCGACACGATCACCAGCTTGCCAAAGCCCAGCTCGGACAACAGCCGGCGGAAGCGCAAGCGCTCCTCCGGATCCAGCCCGGCTGTCGGCTCATCCACGATCAGGATGTCGGGATCATTCAGCAGTGCCTGGGCGATCCCTAAACGGCGCCGCATGCCGCCCGAGAACGAGGCCGCCGGCCGCCGCGCATGTTCGGACAGGTTCACCAATTCCAGCAGTTCGCGTATGCGGGCCGGATCGCGCACCCCTTTCAGCGCAGCGAAATATTGCATGCACTCGAGCGCCGTCAGGTTCGGATAAACGCCAAACTCCTGCGGCAGGAAGCCAAGGCGGCGCCGGATCGCATCCGGATTGCGCACAATGTCCTTGCCGTCGAACAGGATGCTGCCGGCAGTCGGGCGCGACAAGGTCGCGACCAGCTGCATCAAAGTCGTCTTGCCGGCGCCGTTGTGACCAACCAGCCCGACTACGCCACTACCAAGTTTCAGGGATACGTCGTCCACCGCTTTCAGGTCGCGGAAAGCCTTGCTGACATTGCGCAGTTCGAGCATGTTGTTTTCGCCTCAAGAATAGGAATGAGGCGGACTGTATCCGGACCCCGCCTGGCCCGCGCGGGCGATGCGACGAACGGTTGAAATGGATGGCCGGGTGGAATTTTTCGCAACTCATTACACAAGTGGAAATTCCACTTGTATTTTCCCCACAGTTGAGGCGTCTATCATGAAAATAGTGAGTCATCAGCGAGATTTCCTGCTTGCAACAGGCATATAATGAACCGCACACGCTGCTCATGCGACCCCAAGGACCCAAGTTGCCAGGCTTTCCGGTTTTGACGATTTCCAAGCGCCTCCGTACGCTGGTCGGCGCCTGCCTGCTTGCGCCCTGCCTGGCGTTTGCCGAGTCGCCCCTCGACCGCGACATCGCCGAGATCCGCGAGGTGGTCCGCTTCGTTCCCGAAAAAGCCCTGGTCCAGTTGCAGCAGATGGAACCGGTGGCCCGCTCCGCCCCGCCCCTGACCCGCGCCGAATTCCTGGCCCAGCTTAGCCTGACCCACCGCAGCCTCGGCAAGCAAGACGTGGCGCTGGCCCTGGCCGAGGAACTGCACGACTTCGGCCGCGCGCAGGACAACAAGATCATCATCGCCAAAGGCTTGCTGACCAAGGCCTATGTACGCTCGGCGATGAACGAACGCCAGGTGTCGCACGAACTGGCGTTTGAAGCGGAAAAGCTGGCCAGCGCCACCACCGACCTGGTGCTGCGCGTGCAGTCCACCATCACGGCCGGCCAGAGCTACGCCGAACAAGGCAACTACCCGGTGGCCCTGATCCGCCTGCAATCGGCCGTGGAGCTGGCGCAAAAGATCGAGAACGACAAGGTGCCGCTGGCCAGTGCGCTGAATGCCCTCACCCTGTTCTACACCCAGGTGCGCGAGTACGAGAAGGCATGGGAAACGCTGGGCGAGACTTTCGAAGTGTCGGAGACCCTCGATTCACCGGGACGCATGGCAATTGCCAACAATACCGAATACGGCCTGGCGGTCGATACGCAACAATACAAACGCGGCATGCGCGCCCTGCTGGCCAACCTGGACCTGACCCGCAAGCTTGGCGCCAAGCGCATGATCGCCACCACGCTGGTGAACCTGTCCGACATCAACCTGAAGCTGCACGACTTCCCGACCGCGCTGCGCTTTGCCAACGAAGCGTCGGTTGCGGCACGCGATGCCAGCGACGATGCCAACGAAGCCACGGCGCGCATCAATGCCGGCCAGGCCTATATGGGCACAAACAGGGTCGCCGAGGGCAAGAAGTCGTTTGCGCTGGGCATGGCCTATTACGAAAAAACCGGCGACAAGCCCGAGCTGCAAGCCTTGTTGACCGAATATGGCGAAGCGCTGGAACGCGTGGGCGATTACCAGGGTGCGGTGGAAGCCTATCACCGCGAGCGCCAGATCTCAAACGAACTGTTCGAATCGCAGCGTAAAAAAACCATGTGGGAGCTGCAGGAAAAGTACGATACCGAAAAGAAGAAGCGCCAGATCGAACAGCTGTCGCATGAAAACCAGGCCAAGGGCGCGGAGCTGACCGCACGCCGCCTGCAGCAGCGCATCTGGTGGCTGCTGGCAGTCGTGTTCGCGCTGGCTTCGGTGATCGTCGGCCTGCTGTATCGCAAGGTGCGCCAGGCCAATGCCCAGCTTGAGGTAAAGAACCTGGAGTTGAAAGCGCAAAGTTCGCTCGATCCGCTCACCACGCTTTACAACCGGCGCCACTTCCAGGATTACATGCGCACGCATAACCAGGTGGAACGGCGCGGCGTCAACGGCGAAGATATCGTGGGCGCCCTGTTCCTGCTGGACGTCGATCACTTCAAGCACGTCAACGACACCTACGGCCACGCCGCCGGCGATGCCGTGCTGAAGATGATCGCGGAAAGCCTGCGTGTTGCGCTGCGCGAAACCGACATGATCGTGCGTTGGGGCGGCGAGGAATTCCTGGCCTTCCTGCCCGCCATTCCGCGCAACGGGGTGGACGAAATCGCGCGCCGCATCCTGAACTGCGTGTCGTCGCAACCGGTACCGTTCCAGGGCCACATGATCCACGTCAACGTATCGGTCGGCTTTGCGCCGTTCCCGCTGGCGCCGGGCGGCTTGCCCTTGCCCTGGGAGCGCGCGGTCAACCTGGTCGACATGGCGCTTTACCTGGCCAAGGCCCATGGCCGCAACCGCGCCTACGGCGTGCGCGGCTTCAGCAACTTCGAGCAGACCTCGATGGAAGCCATCGAGCAGAACCTGGAACAGGCCTGGCGCGCCGGCTTTGTCGACCTGACGCTGGTGTTGGGCGGCATGCCCGACGAACCGCCGCCGTCCAATGTGGTGCCGCTCAAGAGCAAGTCCGGCAACTAGTTCTTTTCCTTGCGCGCTTCGCGGGCCGACTCCTGCATTTCCTTGCCGGCCTGCTCGACCTTTTCGCCGAGCTTCTCGGTTGCCTTGTTCAGTTTCTCGCCAGCTTGCTGGGCGGCCTGGTCCAGCTTCTGGCCAGCCTGGCCGAGCTTTTCTTCAGCCTTGCTGGCTGCCTGGTCCAGCTTTTCGCCGGCGACGTTGGCGGCTTTGTCGATTTCACGGCCGGCCTGCTCGGCCGGGCCAATGCGCTTGTCTTCAGGTTTCTGGCAGCCGCCCAGGACCAGCGCCAGCGTTGCAAACAGCACGGCAATCATGCTTTTCATGGTGTCTCCTTTCCATCCAGCATACTGAAAATGTTACGCTAGAATACTCCAATGGACGCGCACATTCCCATCCTTAAGCGGGCGGGCATGGTGCTGGTGGTGCTGGGCACCTGCGACCTGCTGGCCATCCGCTCCGGCCTTTTCCTGCTCGGCGCAGCAGCCGGAGTCGGCTTGCTGTACGGCAGCCTGCACATGGCGTCGCTGGTGCGCTGGATCGCCGCCTTCGCGCTGTGCGCCCTTGGCGTGATGATGCTGGCCTGGCCCCTGATGCAGCCGGTCGACCTGACCCTGACCCAGCTCAAGCTGCAACCGCGCATCCTGCCGTCCCTGGCCACCAGCGCGACCTGGCTGGTGCTGCTGCACTGGCTGTACCGCACACTCAGCGCACCTGCCGTCCTGGCGGCGCGCCGAGCCGCCGGCCACAAGCCGCGCCATATCGGCTTGGCGGCCGCCAGCGGCGCCGCACTGTCGCTGATGGTGTGCAGCGCGCTGGCGCTGATGCTGCATGGTGAAGCCGCGCAACGCGCGCGGCGCGCGGCTGAACGCCAGTTCGGGCCGGACTACCGCTACCATGTGGCAGCATTGAAAGTTGATGGCAAGCGGGTGGAAGGATTGGTCACTGCGTGGAACGGCAACGAGATCCGCAACATTCCAGTCGCCTGGCAGGACGACGCTAACGGCGACCGATGACGAAGGCGCCGACCAGTGCGGCGACGCCGAACACCAGCAAGGTGCTGCAAAAAGCCAGGTTGAGGAATTTGGAAAGGTTCAGCACCCCGAGCACGGCAGCAGCCAGGAAGGCCAGCCCGAAGAACAGCAGCCAGCCGGCCGTGTCGGCAGCCGACATTTCAGTGCCCCGCTCTTGCACATGGCGCATGAAGGCGCGCCGAATGACGTTGGATGCCAGCAACACCAACAGGAAAGCGCCACCTGCAGCCAACAAGCTTACTTGCATCTGCCCTCCGCACCGTGGTCCGATTATCGGCTTTGGGCAGATGGTAGCACTGAGTCTTAATCGGCGACGATCTTTTTGGGCGGCGGCGGCGGGGCAAAGGCGACGTTATCGCCGTCCGGCGCCGACTCCTGTGCCTCCGAAAACTCGAGCCAGCGATCGAGGCTGGCACGGCGGCGGATGGTGATGCCCTTGTTGCTGATGTAACCGATCTGCTCGAAGTTATCCAGCTTGCACACCATCTTGGAGGTGGTCGGCAGGTTGTCGCGCAGGCGGTCGTATGCCTTGCGCGCCTTCTGCTCCCACTTGGCCAGGGTTGGCTCGTTGAAGCGGTTGCTTTCGTAGTAAATGGTCAAGGTGTGGTCGTGATTGCCGTAGCCGACTACCGCCGCGCCCTTGCGGACGGCGCTCAGGATATCTTCCTTGATATTGGAGGTCGGGACGAAAATGGCCGCACGGCTATCCGTTTCGTCGGGCCGCTGCAGCGGCAAGTCCTGGCCAAACTGTACACCCATTGATGTTTCTCCCCGGCTATATTCTTCCGATTCTACCTCGCGCCCTTTCCCGGTTCAAGCGGCGGCGCGCCGTATAATGCGCATGCCTCATCCTCTTTATAGCCTGATAATGACAGCTTTTCCACCTGCCGCCCGCGATTCGGCAGCCCGCAACGTACGCGACCTGCTCGCCCACGCCATCGAACACGCCGCGCCACAGCGGGCTTTAGTGGTATTCGACCAGCGCAGCCCGCTGTCCCAGGTGCTGGCCGATGCCTACCGTACGGCCCTGCCCGACGGCCGTTTCATCGACTTCGACACGGTGCAGCCGGATGAAGTGCTTGCGGCTTTCGAGCAACTACAGGCGGGCGACCTGGTGGTGCTGGTGCAAACCACCAGCTTCCGCCTGAACGAATACCGCATCCGCATGGAGCTGTTCAAGCGCGGCTTGAAGGTGATGGAGCATATGCATTTGTCACGCATGCCGGGCGCGCAAGGTCTTGTCTATATTGATGCCTTGGCTTACGACCCGGTGTACTACCGCGGCGTGGGCCATGCGCTGAAAGCGCGCATCGAGCGGGCGCAGTCGGGCGTGGTGGAAAGCGGCGGTGAGCGGCTGGTGTTCGCCTCCCCGTTTGAAGAAGCCAAGCTGAATATCGGCGACTACGGCGCCATGAAGAATGTCGGCGGCTTGTTCCCGATCGGCGAAGTATTCACCGAAGCACAGGACCTGGAAGCGGTCAACGGCCGCGTCAAGGTATTTGTATTCGGCGACACCACCTTCCACGTCAACCGCCCGACCACTCCAATCACCATGATCGTGGAAAAAGGTCGCGTGGTCGGCGCCGAAAACAGCACGCCGGAATTCGACAATATGCTGGCGATCATCCGCGCGCATGAAGGCGAAGTGTGGGTGCGCGAACTCGGCTTCGGCATGAACCGCGCCTTCTCGCGCGAACGCACGGTGGACGATATCGGCACCTACGAGCGCATGTGCGGCATCCACCTCTCGCTGGGCGCCAAGCACGGCCAATACCAGAAGCCCCAGTTCAAGCGCAAGGACGCCCGCTTCCACGTCGACGTCTTCGTCCAGACCGACGCGGTCCACCTCGACGACGACCAGGTCTACCGCGACGGTGGCTGGGTTCCCGCTTCCTGAGGCATCCACTGCCAGTTGGTAATGGCGCGCAGCAGCCATTCGGCGGGACCATATGTGTGATGCTTGAGCCACCAGGCGCTGAGGGCCATCTGCGCGAGGTAGATCGCAGGCACCAGCGCTAGCACGGCGATGGGCGGGAGTTCGTCGCACAGGCGCATGCCGTAGCCGGTGAACAGCCAGGCCATGATCACCGACTGCAACAGGTAATTGCTCAAGGCGAGCTTGCCCATCGGCGCCAAGGCAGCGATCACGCGCGCGCCATGGCGGCTGTCGAACAACATCAGCAAACCCGCCACATAGGCCGCTGTCAGGAAAGGCGCGGTCAGCACGCTCAGTGCAGTGGCGAAGATGATCATCGCCCCGCCGGGAGCGAGCTCGGAGGCCAGCGCGTACAGCACTGCGCCCGCCATACCCACCAGGCCGAGCCGCAGGATGCGCGGCAGCCAGGCACGCAACGCGTCGACCTTGGCAAACATCTGCTCCCGCCCGGCCGCCATCCCAAACAGGAACATGGCAAACGCGCTCGGCCCCTGGCCAAACAGCAGCAGCGCCACCGTCGTGGGAAATTCGCCCGTAACGAAGGCTTGCGTACTGCGCGCATCGCCATGGAAGGCTGCCAGCTTGGCAAACACCGGCTTCAGCTCCGGTGCCCCCTCGCCTGCCAGCAGGACGACTGCACCGAGCGCTGCCAGCATCAAGGCAGCCAACAGCAAAAGCACCGCTGCAACTTCTATCGCGCGCCGCTGCCTGCCGTACAGGGCCAGGAGCAGGGAGCACAGCAAGCCATACAAGTGCAGGATGTCGCCATAGAACAGCAGGCAGCCATGCAGTACACCAAGCACCACCAGGCCCGCGGAACGGCGCAACATGCGCGGACGGAAGGCAGCGCCCGCGCGATCGGCTGCCGCCAGCTGCAAGGTAAAGCTGTAGCCGAACAGGAAGGAGAACAGCAGGTAGAACTTGGTCTCGAACAGCAGCGCGACGACGAAACGCACCGCGATATCGAGCGCGCCCGTGTAGCGCGGGTTGTTCACGCCGGAGGCAAAATAGGGATCGGCAAACAGCCAGATATTGACGGCCAAAATACCGAACAGCGCAAAACCGCGCAGGGCGTCGACATTAAGCAGGCGGTCCTTGCTTTCCTTCACCGCAGCCCCAGCGCCTGCCACGTCGGCAGCTTATTGACCAGTCTCGTGCGCAGGAAAAATGCAGCCATCAGCAAGGCCAACGCCAGGCCAAACGAAGCGCCGGTCAGCACAACCGAATTTTTCACAACCAGTCTTTGCGCTGGTCCAAATGCCATACTCAGGATCGCGATAGCGCCGTAAGCCAGCCAAAACACCAGCACATTGACGTGGAAAGGTGCAAACAGGGGCGGCGGAACCCGGATACCGATACGCCACATCATCCGGTGTAACAACGGCAGCAAATCCCGGCGGGGGAAGCCTGCAGCCTCCAACAATTCAATCGCGCGCTCATGTCGTGAACTTTTCATCATCCGATTGTCGCACCCAAGTTACAAAATGAGCAACCCCGCATCTGCCAATGCCTGGTCCCACGGGGGTACCGGCTGGTATTCCGCCACCAGGAAATCGATCAGCGCCCTCACTTTTGGCGATAGCTGGCGCGTTGCCGGGTACAGCGCGCTCAAATGGTTCAGAGGTAGTTCCCAGTCGGCCAGCACGGGCACCAGCCGCCCTTCGATGATGTCGCGCCAGGCCAGGAAGGTCGTCGTGTAAACAATGCCCAACCCGCGCAAGGCAGCATGCTGCAGCACCATCCCATTGTTGGCGGTAAAGCCCGGCGTCACCCGTACCGTGACCCGCTCCCCGCCGCGTGCAAAGTGCCAGGCGATACCGCCGGTCAGGTGGCTGAAATGCAGGCACTGGTGGCGATGCAAATCCTCCGGCACCTCCGGCCGCCCTGCCCGCGCCAGGTAAGCCGGCGAGGCACACAGCACGCCACGGCAGGGAGCCAGGGGCCGTATCGCCAGCGCGCGGCTGTCGGGAATGCCGCCCACACGGATAGTCAGGTCAAAGCCATGCTCAATCGGATCGAGCAGCGCATCATCCACGTGCAGCAGCGGTGACAACTGCGGATGCGGAAGGCTGAACCGCGCCACCGCATCGGCCAGCCATTCGCTGCCGAAGCTGGACGGCGCCTGTATGCGTAGCGGCCCGGCCAACTCGATGCCGGCGTGCGTGACCACCCGCGCCGCTTCCTGCGCCTGCATCACCGCCAAGGCGCACGGCTCAAGGTAGGCCTGCCCCGCATCGGTCAAGCTCACATCGCGCGTGGAGCGATGCAGCAGGCGCGCATTGAGCCGCTCCTCCAGCGCGATGACGTGCTTGCTGACCATGGCGCGTGTCATGCCCAGCCGGCGCGCTGCGCCGCTGAAGCTTCGCTGCCGCGCCACTTCCACGAATATTTCCATTGCCCTGAGCTGGTCCATGTCGTCGATTGTCTCCATTTTGGAGACAATGTGTCAACCGTTTGCGCATTGTTCGCAACCAATGGCTTCCCTACAATGACCCAAGTTAAGAAAAGGAGCTCCACATGCTGACCGACGCCCAGAAAGCCCAATACGCCAAGGATGGTTTCATCGTCATCCCCGGTTTCAAGAGCGCAGAACAAATCGCCGCCCTGCGTGCCCGCGCCGCGCAAGTCGTGAACGACTTCGACCCGGCGGTCGCGCAAGGCATCTTCACCACCAAGGAGCAGGAGAAGAAAGCCGACGACTATTTCCTCGGCTCGGACAACACCATGCGCTGCTTCTTTGAAGAGGAAGCCTTCGGCCCGGACGGCCAACTGAAACAGGCCAAGGAGCTGTCGATCAACAAGATCGGCCACGCCATGCACGACCTGGATCCCGCTTTCCGTGCCTTCACGGCCGACGCGCGCCTGGAGCAGGTCGCCCGCGATATCGGCCTGGCCGAACCGCAGGTCTGGCAATCGATGTACATCTTCAAGCAACCCGGCATTGGCGGCGAAGTACGCTGGCACCAGGATGCCACTTACTTCGACACCACGCCGATCAGCGTCACCACCTTCTGGTTCGCGCTGGAAGACGCCACGCTGGAAAACGGCTGCATGTGGGCGGAACCGGGCGGCCATCGCTCGCCGCTGCGCGAGCGCTTCATCCGCGAAGGCGACCAGGTGCGCGTGGAAAAATTGGACAACACGCCATGGCCGACCGACGCAACCGCCGTGCCGCTCGAATGCAAGGCCGGCTCGCTGGTCTGTTTCCACGGTCTGCTGCCGCATTACAGCGCCCCGAACCGCTCCCCGGTTTCGCGCCACGCCTACACCCTGCACGTGACCGACGGCCGCGCCGAATACTCCAAGCGTAACTGGATCCAGCGCGACGCATCCTTGCCAGTGCGAGGCTTCCTGTGAAAATCAGCATCTTCGCGCCACACTGGGGCAGCAACGACTTGCCGCCGGACGTCTTCATCGCCAAGGTGAAGGAAGCCGGCTTTGACGGCATCGAAATGTCGCTGCCGCTGGACCGAGCACAGCGCGACAGCTGGGTCTACAAGATCGCCAACGCCGGCCTGGATTTGATTGTCGCCCAATGGGAGACAGTGTTCCATAGCGACTTCGATGCCCACAAACAGGCACTCGGCGAATTGCTGCGCAACGCCTGCGAAGTGCAACCGGTCCTGGTCAACTCGCACACCGGCAAGGATTGGTACACACCAAAACAGAACGAAGAACTGATCACGCTCGCCGCCGACATTTCGGAAGAATACGGCGTGCCGGTGGTGCACGAGATCCACCGCAGCCGCTTCAGCGGACATCCGATGCTGCTGCTGCCCTACCTCGATCGCCTGCCGCAACTGCAGTTGAACGCAGACCTCTCGCACTGGTGCGTGGCCTGCGAATCGCTGCTGGAAGATCAGGAATTGATGCTGGCTAAAGTACTGCCGCGCGTGCGTCATATCCACGCCCGCATCGGTCACCAGCAAGGCCCGCAGGTGGCAGACTTCCGCGCGCCGGAAAATGCCGACGCACTGAAAGCGCATCTTGCGTGGTGGGACCGCATCATCGAACTGCGCCGCAACGACGGCGCCGAACGCATGGCGCTCACGCCGGAATTCGGACCTGCCCCGTACACCTTCAGCCTGCCTTACACCGGCCAACCGGTCAGCAATGCGTGGGACCAGAATGTGGCGATGCTGGGCCTGTTACGCCAGCGCTACTGCATGTAACCCATGCCCTTTTTCTTTTCTCCGTTCAGTGTCATACTGATATTTGCATTTTCGCAATATTTCCTTGATGCACGGAGAACAGAATGGACAAAGCAGGATTTTGGAGCATCATCGACAAATCGCGGCAGGCTGCCGGCGGCGATCCGGACGAACAGCTTGAGGCACTTGGCGAACTACTGCGCGATATTGCGCCGGACGAAATTGTCTCCTTCGATTACCACCTGAGCGCCTACCATGCCCGCGCCAACCACTGGGACCTTTGGGGTGCCGCCTACATCATTGGTGGCGGATGCTCTGACGACGGCTTCATGGATTTCAGGGGCTGGCTGATTTCTCGAGGCGAGAAAGTATACGAAGCCGCATTGGCCAACGCCGATTCGCTCGCAGGGTTCGTGGAAGACCATGACGGCGACTGCCAGATTGAAGGCTACCAGTACATCGCATCCCAGGTCTGGGAAGAGAAGACCGGAAAATCATACGATGACTTCCCCGCGCATGACCTGCCAATGGGGCATGAAGTCGAAGGTACGCCATGGGAAGAGGAAGACCTGGATGCCAGGTTCCCTGAACTGACTGAAAGGTTCGACTGATAGGGGCTGACCAGATCCGGACGACGAATTAAAGTAGAACACCATGAACAAAATTCTGATCGGCTTTGCTGTTGTAGTCGCTGCCGCTGGCTTGGGCTACGTTCAATACATGAAGGGCGAAGTCGCCGCGCGCTATTCACCCGACGCGCTCAAGCAGATCGCGGCAGAATCCAACAAAGAGCTGCCAGTGATGGTTGATCACCTGACACGGCTGGACGCCGTGATGGCGACCGAACGTACACTGGAAAAGCGATACACGCTGGTCACGGCCCAAGCCTCCGAGTCCCTGCAGGCGGAATTGACGACCAAACTATTCCCTGTCATCAAAGAACAGTCATGCCAGAACCAGCAATCGAAAGAGCTGTATCAACATGGGGTATCGGAGGCGTTCACCTACTCGGATATGAATGAAAAACCGGTAGCGTCTATCACGTTGAATAAGAACAGCTGCACGCAATAATGAAGAAGATCGGAAGTAAAATCCCCCTCCCGGCCGGCGATGATTCAGCCATCAGAGGTGGCAACGAGTTCGGCCGGCATGGCGGCAAGCAGCGATGATAGGTCGCTTGAATCTCATGCTCAAGCCAGTCATCGCTTTCGCCATGCTGGCAATCACTTCGCTGGCGTCCGCCGCCGAATTCACCATTGTTACAGCTAAGGGATATGTGCGCTTCGCCGTTCCCGACCAATGGGCAGTAATGGCCATGCAAACCAAGCCGCCCGTTTCGGTTGCTGCTTTCCAGGTCGCGAATCCAGCTGACGGGGGGACGCCGCATTCCAGCAATGTCGCGGTCAGCCTGTTCCATATTGAGACTGAGCGCGGGCAAGCGGCTGCATCTGCCATAGGTAAGCAATACGGCAGGCTGCCGCCGTCCATCAGCACGCTCGAAGGCTGGGCCATCTACACGCAGGAGGCTAGTCAGCAAGGGGCGACATATACCATCATCGATGAGAAGAAACCCTTCGCAGACGTCGTCGTAGGCCTGCGCTTCGCATGGCCACATCTCCCGGCCAATCCGCCAGGTTACGACCAGTCCATGAACCGTGCATTCGAATCGCTTCGCCGCTCCGTGTCTTCCGGGCTTGGCGCCCCCGCATCAAGGCCCGGCGAGGTGGTTCGTCGGCCAGAATCACCATAGCATCGGCTCAATCGTTCACCCGCATAGGTGAAGCAGAGGCGAGTGATTTCGTTGTACCAATAAAAAAGACCGATGAAAACCAAAGCGCTATTTTGTGAAGACCTGGCAGCGATCCTCAAGAGGGAGCTTGCCAATGGCAACTCATTGACCGAACCGCCGACAGTGACCGATTGGCCGAATCGCGGCTCGGTCTTCGCCCATTTGGCAAAAGACCTCACCACACCGAAAAACGCACTACCGGAAATCATTGAAGCTTCGATATGCAATGATCCACACTACGGCTGGTACCAGGAGCTGTTCTGCCGCCGGCACCAGCATTTGCTGGTAGCTGGAATCCCCAGACCTGGTCAACCGATGTGGACCAGCAATCATTAGGCTAAACATGAAAAACACGAAACTGAAGACCGGGCTCATACTTGTCATCGGCGCCTTGTCCGGGGCAGTATGGCTGTTTGGATCCGTGCTGCCAGCCCTTTATCTTGACGCCGCACTTTATACCGATGACGGCCCTGTACTGGACTTAGGGATGTTAATCCTGTTGTTTTCATTTCTCTTCGGAGTTGTCGGTGCGCTGCTGACAGTGTGGGCAGGACAGCGCTTGCCCCAAGCACCTTACCTTCACCTGCTGGCGAGTGCAGTATTCGTACTGTTCACCGCTGCGTTCATTAATGGGCCAATAGCGCTTGTCCAGGTGCTGTTTGAACTAAAGCTCTGGGCATTCATGTTCGGAAGCGCTGCTATATTCTTCATCGCTCGCCGGAAGCGGATCTTTCAACCAGCCATCGTAGCCGCACCCAAACCTTGAACATGCTGACTATCGCCGCATTGCTGCTTTTCCTCACAGGCCTCGCGCATTCATACCTTGGCGAGCGTTACATCCTCATTCGCCTCTTCAAGCGCGATAACCTGCCCAAACTATTCGGCGGAACTGACTTCACCACGGGCACATTGAGGTTTGTCTGGCACCTTCTCACTCTGGTTTGGTGGGGCATTTCGGCCATCGTCTTGCTGGCATCAGGACAAAACCTCGATACTGCTTCAGTTCTTCGAGTCTTCAGCATAGTCGCCCTGGTTTCCGGCCTTTTGCCACTTTACTTCACCGGTGGCCGGCATCTGTCCTGGATCATTTTTTTCACCGTTGGCGCCCTGCTCTGGTTAGGATCTTTCCGAATGGCGTGAAGACTCCGACGCCGAGTTTAAGCAGCTTATCAAAGGGGAAGTGAGATGTACCACGCTATCGTACGCCGCAAGATCACGCAGGTTTTCGCAGGGCTCAGCGCGGGCCGCATCGAAGCCGTAACCGACGAACTGGCTCCAGACGCAACGCACTATTTCGTTGGCACGCACGCACTGTCGGGAACCCGCCGAACACCGGAAGCGATCCGCGCCTGGTACGAACGACTGCTTCGCCTGCTGCAAGGAATTAACTTCACTCTTCACGAGGTAAGGGTTTCAGGCTGGCCATGGCGGACGCAGGTCGAGGCGATCTGGACCGAGACAAACAATGGCACCGACGGAGTCAGAACCACCGCAGAAGGCGTAAACCTGATCGAGATCCGCTGGGGCCGCGTGACCCGCGTCCGTATCTACCCCGATACCGCCGCATTGGAACGAACCCTGCACCGCATTGCGTCCAAAGGCACGGCGGAAGCGATGGCAAGTCCCATCATCTCGTGACTCCATGACGATGCATCCACACCCTCCGACTGAATCTGACTACGAGCACTGATCCCTCCTCAATGCCGATCACTCCATTCCACTTTGGCCCGGGAGCCGCACTTCACACTATCGCCCCCAAGCGGGTCAGCTTCATTGCCTTTTGCACAGCGAACGTCCTGATCGACGTGGAACCGCTCTACTACATGCGCACCGAGCAATTTCCGCTGCACCGGTTCTTTCATACCTACCTCGGGGCGACGCTCATCGTCTTGCTGACCGTCGTACTATTCATCGCGGCGCGCGCAATTGCCAATCACATCCGGCTGCCGAATTTGTTCGGTTGGCGAGAGCTGGGCATGGCCAATGTGACTATTGGAGCCGCATTGGGCAGCTTCACGCACATCGTATTCGACAGCATCATGCATTCGGATATCATGCCGCTTGCACCGTTCAGCAATTCGAACCCGCTTCTAAGGGCCATCCCTCTCGATACCTTGCACTGGTTGTGCGTTCTCGCTGGAGCAATAGGGATAACGATCCTGCTTTCGCGAAAACTGCTGGGCAAAGCCGACACGTAGTAACTAAACTGAAGGGACACATATGCCGATCATTCGCGCCTCGCAAAGGCTAGTCGAGACTATTGAGACGTCGTCCCCCGGATTGTTGAACCGCGAGGAGTGGATCAGCGAACCTGGTGGACTATCCCAGTTTGGAGCGTTCATCCACGTTCTCATGCCAGGAACCCGCTCGTCGATCAAGCACTGGCACCAATCGGAGGATGAACTGGTGTACGTCCTCGATGGCGAAGTAACCGTCGTCGAAGGTGAAAATGAATCCGTCCTTGCCCCGGGCGACGCGGCGACGTTCCCACAAGGCGATGCTGTTGGCCACTACCTTTGGAACAAGAGCCAGTCTCCAGTCCACTGCATGATTGTCGGAACGCGGGCACCGACTGACCGCATCACTTATCCCGACCATGATCGGATCTTGCACCGGGACCGGTCGCAACCTGAAGATCTTTGGACCGACTCTTCAGGCCGAGCGTCAGATAGCCCCTACAAAGAATGGGTTCCGTGAATATTCTTGGCAAGGACTTATACTAGGCCCCTCCACCATTCCTGAACACGACTATGGTTACCTGCTACCTCCGCTACATTATCGACCCGCACAAGCTTAAGGAATTCGAGCATTACGGGAAAATCTGGATTCCACTGGTCGAAAAATTTGGCGGCACGCACCACGGTTACTTCCTGCCTTCCGAGGGCGCGAGCGATGTCGCATTGGCGATGTTTTCGTTCCCAAGCCTGGCGAAGTATGAGGAATACCGCATCAAGTCTTTCGACGACCCCGAGTGCCAGGCTGCATTCAAATATGCAGAAGAAACGCGCTGCTTCCTTAGCTACGAAAGAAGCTTCTTCCGTCCCGTTTTCGCATAAGTCCTGAAAAAGAAGTGCGTTAGCCATCCGCCCGCCTGAGCGTGAAATGACGAAATCTGGACTTCACCTGTCCTAGCATCTCGCTGTCCAGCGCGCCCTCGCTGGACGAATCAATCAGATCTTGCGCGCGGCAACCCACTGAACGGAAGTCCTGCAGTGCATACGTCTTGCAGCCCATGTCGGCAATCTGCCGCGTCAACGCGGAAATATGCCGGCGGGTGGTCAGCGCGGGATGGACTGTGGTCCTGAGTTCGTATGGCACGCCACTGTCGATGACTAGACGAGCAGCGGCGTGCGCCGCTTTCCCACTGCCGCTGGCACCGGTGATGTCGTCGTACGCGTCGAATGATGTCTTGATATCGAGGCCTATCCAGTCCACCAGCGGCAAGACCTGCTTCAAGCGTTCCGGGTAGATGCCAGCGGAGTGCAGGCCCACTTTGAAGCCCAGCGCCTTCACGCTGCGCATGGCGCTCTCCAGCGCGGGGTCGATGGTTGGTTCGCCTCCGGAAAACACTACCGCATCAAGCAACCCGGCCCTGCCGGCGAGGAAGGCGAGCAGTTCACCCCATGCCAGCGCAGGCGTACCGTCCCGCGGCTGCAAGTGGGGGTTGTGGCAGTAGCCGCAGCGCCAGGGACAGCCCTGGACGAACACCACGGCTGCCAGCTCGCCGGGATAGTCGGTCGACGTGAACTTTGTGTAGCCGCCGACCTTGAGCTTCTTGTCAGCCATTATTCCGCTGCTCGACAAAATAAGTGCGCTCGTTGAACTCGCCTTTCTTGCCGACGTTGAAGGACGAGTACGGGCGATGGTAGCCCATGACACGCGTCCAGATCTCGCAAGGCTGGCGCTCGGCGTTGTCCAGCGTGATGTCCTGGTTTGGTTGATTGGCGTTCATGCATATCTCCTCAGTTGATTGAAAGTTCGCGCGTCTTGCGCGCAATGATGTCCTCATCGCATTTGGGACAGAATTCGTGCTTGCCGCTTAAGTAGCCGTGTTTTGGACAGATCGAGAAGGTCGGCGTGACTGTGATGTACGGAAGGCGGAAACGTGTCAATGCCCGCTGCACCAGGCGCCGGCATGCGTCGGCGCTGGAGACCTGCTCGGTCATATACAAGTGCAGGACTGTGCCGCCGGTGTATTTCCTTTGCAGGCCGTCCTGCAGCTCCAGCGCCTCGAACGGATCGTCGGTAAAGCCGACTGGAAGCTGCGAAGAGTTGGTGTAGTACGGCATTTCCTTCGTGCCCGCCTGGAGAATCTGCGGCATGCGCACGCGGTCCTCCTTGGCGAAGCGGTACGTCGTGCCTTCGGCAGGCGTCGCCTCGAGGTTAAACATGTGACCCGTCTGCTCCTGGAACTCCAGCATGCGGCCGCGGATGTGATCGAGCAGTCGTACCGCAAGCGCAGCGCCAGCGTCGGTCGTGATGTCTTCCTGATCGCCGCTGAAGTTTCGGATCATTTCATTGATGCCGTTCACGCCGAGCGTCGAAAAGTGGTTGCGCAGTGTGCCGAGATAGCGCTTTGTATAGGGGAACAGGCCGCCATCCATCAGTCGCTGGATGACCTGGCGCTTGATCTCAAGGCTGGTCTTCCCCAATTCGAGCAATTCGTCCACGCGGGCGAACAGCGCCGCCTCGTCGCCGGCATACAGGTAACCCAGGCGGGCACAATTCAGTGTGACCACGCCAAGTGAACCGGTTTGTTCGGCCGATCCAAACAGGCCATTGCCTCGCTTGAGCAATTCGCGCAGGTCAAGCTGCAAGCGGCAGCACATGGAGCGGATCATGTTCGGCTTGAGTTCCGAGTTCACGAAGTTCTGGAAGTAAGGCAAGCCGTAGCGGGCCGTCATTTCGAACAGCAATTCCGCGTTCGGACCGTGCCAGTCGAAATCCGGCGTGATATTGTAGGTCGGGATCGGGAAGGTGAAGGCGCGGCCCTTGGCGTCGCCACCCATCATTACTTCGATGTAGGCGCGGTTGATCATGTCCATCTCGGCCTGCAGGTCACCGTAGGTGAAGGGCATCTCCTCTCCGGCGATCAAGGGCACCTGCTGCTGCAAGTCTTCCGGGCAGGTCCAGTCGAAGGTCAGGTTGGTGAACGGTGTTTGCGTGCCCCAGCGCGAAGGGACGTTCAGGTTATAGATCAGCTCCTGCATGGTCTGCTGTACCTGCTCGTATCCCAGCTTGTCCTTGCGGACGTAAGGTGCCAGGTAGGTATCGAAGGAACTAAATGCCTGCGCGCCGGCCCACTCGTTCTGCAGCGTGCCAAGGAAGTTCACGATCTGGCCGGCCGCGCTGGACAGGTGCTTCGGCGGAGCCGATTCCACTTTTCCCGGCACCCCGTTCAAGCCCTCGTTCAACAAAGTGCGCAACGACCAGCCGGCGCAGTAACCGGCCAGCATGTCGAGGTCGTGGATGTGGATGTCGGCATTGCGGTGCGCCTCGCCGACCTCGCACGGGTAGATGTGATCGAGCCAGTAGTTGGCAACCATCTTGCCGGAGATGTTGAGGATCATCCCGCCCAGCGAATAGCCCTGGTTGGCGTTGGCATTCACGCGCCAGTCGAGCTGCTGGAGGTATTCGTTGATTGAGGACTCCACGTCCACTGTGGTTTTGCGGGTTTGACTCATCGCTTTATGAACTACATGTTGTGATGAACTGAATGTTACACACTAAATATAGTGAAAAGCATGTGCAAAAATGCCGTTTTTTGATTTCCTTGATCTGGTTTAAATTTGATAAGATTCGTGCAAATTTCTTGGAGATCAGCCATGACCTTTGTTCGCGCGCTTTGTCTTTTTGCTGCCCTGACCCTGAATTCAGCGACAGCGGCACCAACGCCGGAGCAGGAAGTGATGGCCGTCACGCAAGCGGCGTGTGAAGCTTTTCGATTGCGCGATATTCCAGCGCTGGAGCGCTTGCTGGCTCCCGAATTCAATCTCGTGAGCTCAAACTCCGACATTCAAAGCCGCGCGCAAGCGATTCAGGAAGTTCGCGACGGCGATCCCCAGTACGATCGCTTTGAGAACCACAGCATGTCCGCACGCGTGTATGGCGATGCGGCCATCGTCCAGGGCATTACGTCGCTCAAAGGCCGCTCGGGCGGAAAGCCGTTTGCGCTGGACGTTCGATTCACTGATACCCTGGTGCGTGTTAAGGGTAGTTGGACGATTGTAGTAAGCCATGTAACCAGGATTCCATGAAGCGAGCACTTTTCATTTGCACACAAAACCGTCTGCGCAGCCCGACGGCGGAACACGTATTTGCCGGATGGCCGGATGTGGAGACCGATTCGGCGGGCCTTGGCAATGATGCCGACGTAGCGCAGTCGACCGAGCAGATAGCATGGGCGAACATCATCTTCGTGATGGAGAAAGCTCATCGCAATCGCCTTTCCAGGAATTTCAGGGCGCACCTGAACGGAAAGCGCGTGATCTGCCTCGATATACCTGACGATTACGAATATATGCAGGCCGAGCTGGTCCGGCTTCTGGAAATCAAAGCCGGCAAGTTCCTGCGCTGATCGCACGCCGCCAATGTCCAATCATTCGATCGTTCTACGCTAGAGTCCGTGCCGAGAGATACCAGTTCAAGCGCATCGACAATGCGCGTCGTTACCAAAAGAGCGGACCGGATTATTTGCTATGCTGGAGCTTCTCGCCACGCGGAGAATGACCATGCCCATCAAAAGCGTTGACGATTATGAGATCGAGTTCACAGGCGAACTGCTGGAAGGCACGACGCAATGGGGCGCCTACGTTTCCATCTTCGCCCCATCCGCGAACCCGATGCATATGACCCACATCTACCCAAAACGACGCGTGTCGGCAGACCTTACTTTACTTGACCAGCATGCCGCTGAGGCCGAGGCGGAGCGCGCGGCATTGAAAATCCTGGAAGACTTGCGCTCCTGACCCTATGACCCAAGACGCCAAAATCCGGTTCACTCTCGGCCGGCAACTTCGCACGTGCGCGATCCTATCCGCAATTGCCATCGCAATCATCGCGCTGCTGCACGACAAGCCTAATATGCCCAAGCTGCTGGCCGGGCTGCCCCTACCTCAGCAGGCAGGCGTAGGCCTGGCGGTTGGCATGCTGTACTGGATATTCGGCGTCATTGGCTTCAAATATGCTGCTGCGCGAAAGACTAACGAAGCCACCGTTGAGAGCTACAGCCGTTTGGACTTGAGAGGCTGGAACCCTGTATGGATTGCATTGGCGGCTGGCTTTGGAGAAGAGCTGCTGTTCCGTGGCGCGTTGCAGCCCATGCTTGGCATATGGCTCACGTCCGCGCTATTCGTGCTCGCGCATATCAAGGCCTACAACTTCAACCAGCTGAATGGCCGCGTGCTGATCCAGGCCGGGGGCGTCTTCGTTGTGAGTGTCTTCTTCGGCTTCGTTGCGCAGTATGTCGGACTGGTCGCCGCAATGATTATTCATGCCGCCATCGATATCGCCGGCCTGCTCGCAATCCGCCGCATGTCAATGCAGGGCACGGCAGCCCCGCAAGCTACTGCGCGTGCAGCAGGTCGACTTCCGTAAGCACATCCTTGGCGGGAGCATTGCGCGGCAAGGCGATGATCACGGTAGTGCCTTTGCCAACTTCGGAGTCAACGTGGATGGTGCCGCGCAATACACCGGTGACGAGGTTATAGACGATATTCATGCCCAAGCCTGAACCACCCTGCCCCATCTTGGTGGTGAAGAAGGGATCGTACACCTGGCGCAGCGTGCGCGCGCTCATGCCGTTGCCATCGTCGGCGAAGCGCAGTTCGACATTCTCATCGTCCATTTCAACGCCGCTGATGGTGATGTGTCCCGACTCGCGCCCCTCGAATGCATGCATGATGGCGTTCTGAATTAGGTTGCTCAACACCTGTCCCACGCTGCCGGGATAGGAGATGAAGTTCAGCGTTTCCGGCATCCACACCTTCACTTCGCAGTTGGCGCGCCGTAGCTGGGCAGAGTAAGCAGCAAGCGTGTCGTGCACGACCCCATGCAAGTTGAAGGAACGCCTCTTGTCGGACGTCTGGTCGACGGCTACCTGCTTGAAGGAGTGGATCAGGTCTGCCGCGCGCGTCAGCGAGTTGGTGATGATCGAACACGCCATGCGCGCATCCTTCAAGTGCGTGTCGAGGGCCGAACGCTTGATGCCGCCTTCGGTAAGTTGGCGTTCGAACTCCTTGCACATATCGCTCAACGCCGTCGCTGTCAGCAGGCTGTTGCCGATTGGCGTATTCAGTTCATGCGCAATGCCTGCCACCAGCGCGCCGAGCGACGCCATTTTCTCGGAGGTGATCAGGTTGGCCTGCGCCTGCTTCAACGTCAACAGCACGGCAGACAAATCCTTGTGCGCCAACTCCACGTTGGCCTTCTGCAGCGCCAGCTCGCTCAGGCTGCGTTCCAGGCCATGCTTGGTGTCGACCAGCGCTGCCTCGGTCTGTTTGCGCTCCGTAATATCGATAATCACCCACACGCAGCCCTTGCGCGGCTCGTTCTGGTCCAGCATGCGTCCATTCACCATGCACCACAAGCGCCGGCCATTGGCGCTGGCCAGCTCCAACTCGAAATGCATCGGCGTGTCATCGGCCACGCAGGCAAAAGGATCGCTAAGTCCGCCCGTCAGCATATTGCAGGCACGGCCCGCCAGTTGGCCTGGCTGGTAGCCCATCATCTCCTCCAGCCCCCGGTTGCAGCGCACGATCACGCCGTTGGCGAACAAGCCGATGCCGACGATGGCGCTGTCCTGCAACGCGCGCAATTCGTCGGCCGTAATGCGCAGCTTTTGCGCCAGGGCGCGGCGCCTCTGCAGCGTCATGATCTGTGCGCCAATCAAGGAGCTGATGATGAAACCGGCCAGGGCAATCACGGTAATCAGCCTGAGATCGCGGCTATAGCGCTCGCCCGCATGGCCTTCAAAATTCATGACCCAGCGCCGTTCGCCGACATCGAGCGGGATCTTGCCGACCAGGCCAGGCAACGCCGGCAAGCGGTCGCCCGACCCAAGCTTGCCGAAGCTGTTGAACATCAGGTTATCGACATTGGGCTGCATATTGCCGCCATCATTGATGTAGCCGGCGTCGTTGATGCTGACGTAGAGATGCTGCAGCATCGGGCTGTCGATGGTTTCCGACATCAGGTCGTTCACGCGGAATACGATCGCCACAAAGCCCACCAGCGCCGCATCGCGCTCCTGTTCCGTCAGCAGCGACGCACCGCGCCGATAGATGGGGGCGCGCGCCACGAATCCCGGCTGGCCGCTGGCATCCTGCACCAGCGTAATGCGTTCCGTGGCCACTACGCGGCCGGTGGCTTTCCCCAGTTGCAGGGCCTTGTAATGGGGTGCCAATGCGGCCAGGTCGAGGCCGAAGGCATTTTCATTGCCACGCATCGGCTCGTTGTATTCGATCAGGAAGTGCTCCGGCCGCACCGATGCAGGGTGCACCTTGTAGTCCGGGTAGCCGCCGCTTTGCAGGCTGTCATCGGCGCGGATGCGTGCTGCATAAGTATCTAGTTGACTGGATGACACGCGCCGCACGAACTGAATGGCCTGGAAGCCGGGATAGCGGCGCTTGAGGTCCAGCTCGCGCACGTAGCGGCTGAACTCCACGCGCGAGACATCGTCTTTGACCGCGAAGACGCCCTTAATGCTAAGCAGCATGTCGAAGTAGGTTTGCAGGCGAAGCTGGGTGTCGCGCGCAATCTTTTGCGTATCGCGCTGGAAGGCTTCATTGGTCTGGCGGTCCTGCACATTCACCACGAACATGCAGACCCACACGGTAACGCAAATACCGACAATGAAGGCCAGGTATCCGTGTATGCGCATGCTTGCTCCGACGGGACTGTGGAGACGACTATAGCATAGGGAAACCCGTAATGCGCTGGGGAAACGGTCGGCCGTTGTTAGTCCGTCGCATCCTGGTATCGCTTCGAAATTTCCATCACCTTTTCCTCAGCGGCGAGCAAAGCGTCGACCACGTCCGGGTCGAATTGTTCACCGCTGCCTTGGCGGATCAGCTCGATGGCAGTCTCGTGCGTAAAGGCCGGACGGTACACGCGCTCGGACACCAGCGCATCATAGACATCGGCCACGGCAACCAGGCGCGCCGATACCGGAATGGCATCACCGGCCAGGCCTTGCGGATAGCCGGACCCGTCGTAGCGCTCCTGGTGACTAAAGGTGATTTCGCGCGCGAAGCGCAGGAAGCCGTTGGAGAAGCCCAGCTCACGCTCCACACCGGCAATGGCGTCGCGGCCATGCACGGTGTGCTGCTTCATGATCTCGAATTCCTCCGGCGTCAGGCGGCCCGGCTTGAGCAGGATCGCATCGGGGATGCGCACCTTGCCGATATCGTGCAGCGGGGCGGCCTTGAACAGCAAGGGGATATGCGCCTCCACCAGTTCCTCGGCAAAGCGTGGATTGCCCTGCAACTGGCGCGCCAGCGCCAGCACGATGTGCTGGATGCGGCGCAAATGCGATGGATTTTCTTCATCACGCCATTCGGCCAGGCTGGCGATGGCCCATGCCGCGGCGTCCGCGATCTGGCCCAGTTCGTTCAGCTGGTTGCGCTGGCGTTGAAGCCTGGCGCGCGCTTCGCGCAACTGCAAATGGGTGCCGATGCGGGCGCGCAGCAATTCCGGCACCAGTGGGCGCGCCACCACGTCAGAGGCACCCTCGGCAAGAGCGCTTTGCTCCAGTTCCGGCTGGCCGCGTTCGATCATGGCGATCAACGGAATGCTGGCGGTGTCCGGGTTGCCGCGCAAGCGTTGGCAAACCGCAAAGCCCACGCGCACCACGTCGACCAGGATCAAGTCCGGACGCGGTAGCTGCTGCGCGGCAGCCAAGGCGGCGTCGCCATCGTCGACCGCGCGCACGGCATACTTGTCTTCCAGCAGATGGCTGAGCTGTTGCAGGTGGTCGGCCGATCCGTCAACGATCAGCAGCAGCGGCTTGGTCTTTGGACTCTTCATTGCGGCATGATACCGCACGGGAACTGCGTACAGGGAACGTTCAATCCGAGAGTGCCGGCGAGCCATCCGGCAGGAAGGCGCCGAAACAACGGGTGCATTCGATACAGAACAGGTGGGCCACGCGCACATTCTTCTGGCGCAGGACCAGTTGCAGGTGCCCTTCCTCGCAAATCGGGCAGGTTTCGCGCATGGTTCCGCACGCCAGCACATCGTCCGCCAGGTAGTTTTCGTCGTAACGCACACCATCGACGACGCGCTGCGGATCCAGCTCCACCAGGAAAAGCACGGGCTCCGCGCCGCGCTGGTCGGGCACTGGGTAGGCACCTGAATGATAGTGATTCATTTGATTCATTGTCATCCCCTTTGCCCAGCGCAGGTTACGGGCACTTTAACGATAGTCAAATATTCCTCATCAGGCAAGGTCAATGGAAAAATTTGCTTGCAATTAGATCGCGCGCTATCTATACTCCGGTTCATGGATACGACATCATTTGACCTGGAACAGGTTCCCAAGCTCGACCAGCAACTGTGCTTCGCCTTGTACTCGACGTCCTTGGCGATGAACAAGCTGTACCGCAAGCTGCTGCGCAAGCTGGGCCTGACTTACTCGCAATACCTGGTGATGATGGTGTTGTGGGAACAGGACGAGCAAACCGTGTCTGCCCTGGGCGACCGCCTCTTCCTCGACTCGGCCACGCTGACGCCGCTGCTGAAGCGGATGGAGCAAGCCGAACTGATCACCCGCACCCGTTGCCCGCAAGACGAGCGCCAGGTGATCATTGCCCTCACGCCGCATGGCAGCGAATTGCGCAATGAAGGTGCCAAGCTGCCGGCCTGCGTCCTCGGCGCCAGCGGTTGCGACCTGGAGCAAGTGATCCGCCTGCAACGCGAGCTGTCCGTGTTGCGCACCAGCCTGATGAACAACGCCTAAGAAGCAAATGTCCACCTGGGGTCAGGAACCGAGTGGACATCTTTTAAAATCAATTAAGTAGCACACTATTAAATCGTTAACTAAAGGAGATTTACCATGAAAACCGTTATCGCCGCATCTGCCCTCACCTTCCTCGCCGGTTCCGCCTTCGCCGCCAGCCTGCCAGGCGTCGAGCCGCAAACCGCGCAGTTCCTGAAAGCCATCGAAGGCGGCGCGCCACTCGAGTCGCTGAGTCCTGCCGATGCCCGGCAAGTATTGGTCGGCGCGCAAAAAGGCGCCAAGCTGCCGGCAGCCGACGTGTCGGCAAAGGTGATCGATGTCGACGGCGAAAAGATCAAGCTGCACATCGTGCGCCCCGCCGGCGCCAAGGGCACGCTGCCCGTCTTCATGTTCTTCCACGGCGGCGGCTGGGTGCTGGGCGATTTTCCTACCCATGAACGCCTGGTACGCGACCTGGTCGTGAATTCCGGCGCCGCGGCAGTCTTCGTCGACTACACCCCTTCGCCGGAAGCCGGTTATGGCGTGGCAATCAAGCAAGCCTATGGCGCCACCAAATGGGTCGCGAAGAACGGCAAGGAAATCAAAGTCGACGGTTCGCGGCTCGCGGTGGCCGGCAATAGCGTCGGCGGCAATATGGCAGCAGTCGTGGCGCTGATGGCGAAAGACCAGGGCCAGCCCAAGCTGCGCGCCCAGGTGCTGTTGTGGCCGGTCACCGATGCCAATTTCGATAATGCCTCGTACCAGCAGTTTGCCGAAGGCCACTTCCTGACCCGCAACGCGATGAAATGGTTCTGGAACAACTATACGACCGACCTGGCCAAGCGCAAGGAAATCTACGCATCGCCACTGCAAGCTTCGAGCGAACAGTTGAAAGGCCTGCCGCCAACCCTGATCCAGACCGCCGAATTCGACGTACTGCGTGACGAAGGCGAGGCGTATGGCAAGAAGCTGGATGCCGCCGGTGTCGAAACCACCACCATCCGCTATAACGGCATGATCCACGATTTCGGCCTGCTGAATGTGCTGAGCAACGTGCCGGGTACCAGGACCGCCATGCGCCAGGCAGGAGAAGAACTGAAGTTCCGCCTTAAGTGAAAGATGAAAGTCGGGGTCGGCTCTGGCTTCTCAGGAAACGAAAATGTCCGATTGCCAGAGCTGACCCCGACTTTCACAACGCTTGTTTCAGGTTTTTTACAAATAAACGAAGTGTCGTTGGGAAAAGCTCTCTAGAATAGCCCGGCAGTTATTACAACAAGCATGGGGATTCGATGAAACGCTTTCAATTCGGCCTTGCCGCACTTTGCCTGACGACGACGGCCTTCGCTGCCGAGCCATTCGATGACAAGTTCCGCCAGCTCGAAGAGCTGCTGCCTTCCGCCAACCAGTACCGCACCGCTTCCGGCGCTCCCGGCCACGCCTATTGGCAGCAGCGTGCGGACTACACGATCCGCGCCACGCTGGACGAAGCCAACCGCGCCATCTCCGGCAGCGGCCAGGTCACCTACCACAACAACTCGCCGGATACGCTGCATTACCTGTGGCTGCAGCTTGACCAGAACATCTACAAATCGGATTCCGACGCCCGCATGAGCATGACCGCGCCATCGCGCGAAGCCTGGGGCCATGCCAAGAGCGACGAGGAAGGCATGAAGTACGAAGGCCTGCGCAATATCCTGGCCGGCCGCGATTTCGACGGCGGTTTCAAGATCGGTTCCGTCAAGAGTTCCGGCGGCGCGCCGCTGAAGACCACCATCAACCGCACCATGATGCGCATCGAGCTGCAGCAACCGCTGAAGCCGGGCGAGAAGTTCAGCTTCTCCATCGACTGGACTTACAAGATCAATGAGCAGAAAGTACTGGGCGGCCGTTCCGGCTACGAGTACTTCACCGAGGACAAGAACGCGTTATTCGAAATCGCCCAGTGGTTCCCGCGCATGGCGGCCTATTACGACGTGTACGGCTGGCAGCACAAGCAGTTCCTGGGCGCTGGCGAATTCACGCTGGAATTCGGCGACTACGACGTGCAGATCACCGTGCCGGCCGACCACATCGTGGCGTCGACCGGCGAGCTGCAAAACCCGAACGAGGTACTGACCGCCACCCAGCGCGATCGCCTGGCCAAGGCCCGCACCAGCAAGACCCCCGTCGTCATCGTGACCCAGGCCGAAGCCGAGCAGGCCGAGAAGAACCAGGCCAAGGGCAGCAAGACCTGGCATTTCAAGGCCAGGAACGTGCGCGACTTCGCCTGGGCCTCTTCGCGAAAGTTCATCTGGGATGCGCAAGGTTACAAAAAGGATGGCAGCAACCTGATGGCCATGTCCTATTATCCGAAGGAAGGCAATCCGCTGTGGGAAAAGTATTCGACCGCAGCCATCATCCACACCATCGAGCAGTACAACAAGTACAGCTTCGACTATCCTTACCCGACCGCGATCTCCGTCAACGGCCCGGTGGGCGGCATGGAGTACCCGATGATCTCCTTCAACGGCCCGCGCCCGGTCAAAGACAAGAAGACCGGCGAAATCACCTACACCAAGCGCGCCAAGTATGGCCTGATCGGCGTGGTGATCCACGAGGTCGGCCACAACTACTTCCCGATGATCGTCAACAGCGACGAGCGCCAGTGGACCTGGATGGATGAGGGCCTGAACACCTTCGTGCAGTCGCTGGCCCAGGAAGCGTGGGAAGACAACTATCCGGCCGGACGCGGCGACCCGCGTTTCATCGTCGACTACATGCGTTCCAGGAACCAGGTGCCGATCATGACCAATTCGGAGTCGCTGCTCCAGTTCGGGAACAACGCCTACGCCAAGCCTGCCGCCGCGCTGAACGTCCTGCGCGAGACTGTACTGGGCCGAGAGCTGTTCGACTACGCCTTCCGGGAATATGGTCGTCGCTGGAAGTTCAAACGTCCTACCCCGGCCGACTTCTTCCGCACCATGGAAGACGCTTCGGGCACCGACCTTGACTGGTTCTGGCGCGGCTGGTTCTACACCACCGATCCGGTGGACGTGTCGATCGACGGCATCAGCGAGTACGGCGTAAGCACCAAGAATCCTGAAACGGAAAAGGCCTGGAAGAAGGCGCAGCGCGATGCGGAGCCGGTCTCCATCATCGACCAGCGCAACAAAGGCATGGCGCGCAAGGTCGACGAGCAGCCTGCCCTGAAGGACTTCTACAACGAGCACGACGAGTACACCGTCACCAATGCCGACCGCAACAAGTTCGCCGAGTCGACCGGCGACCTGGAACAATGGGAGAAGGACTTGCTGGCGCAAGGCAAGCACCTGTACCTGGTGGACTTCTCGAACCTGGGCGGCCTGGTCACCCCGCTGGTCCTGCAGATCGAACTGAAGTCGGGCAAGAAGTACATCGAGCGCGTTCCTGCCGAAGTATGGCGCTACTCGCCGAAGAAAATCACCAAAGTCATCGTGACCGACGAGCCGCTGGTATCGCTGGTGCATGACCCGTACTGGGAAACAGCCGACATCGACCAGTCGAACAACGCCTGGCCGCGCAAGGTGACGCCTTCGCGCCTGGAGCTGTTCAAGTCGCGCC
The DNA here is from genome assembly GCF_900113115.1 of Duganella sp. CF458. Lineage (GTDB taxonomy): Bacteria > Pseudomonadota > Gammaproteobacteria > Burkholderiales > Burkholderiaceae_D > Rugamonas. The sequence continues at coordinate 92,857 of NZ_FOOF01000001.1, forward strand.
AGCCGGAGAACATGATGAAGGACTTCAACACTCCGCTGAAGAAAAAGCAGGAAGCGGAATCCGAAACCAAGTGATGATGCGCTTTAAAGCCGTCCTCGCGGCGGCGCTGCTCTGTTGCGGCGCCGCCGCGCAAGCCCACAATTATCACGTCGGCTTGACGGAGATCAGCTTCAACCCTCGCACGGGCGGCACGGAGGTGGTACATACTTACACGGCGCATGATGTGGAGGCGCTGCTGATGAACCTGTACCAGCGCCAGTTCGACCTTGGTTTGGAGGAGGATCAGGCCGTGTTCCGTCGCTACCTTGAAAAGCGGTTCCGCATCAGCGTCGACGGCAAGCCCTTGCCGCTGAAATGGGTCGGCTTGCAAGCCAATGTCGACAATGTCGTGGTATTCCAGGAGATCGACCAGACCGAACTGCCGCCGGGCGCTGTCCTGCTCGATGGCGTGCTGACCGATTTCCTGCCCCAGCAAGTCAATAACGTCAACGTCAGCGGCCCTGGCCGTCCGACAGCTTCCATCGTTTTCAATCGCGATCGCCGTGAACAAGCGCTTCCGTAACTTCGCCCTGGCAGGGCTGCTGGCGCCGGCCGCCGCCTATGCCGACGACCCATTCATGCAGCGCGTGCTGATCGAAGGCGCGCGCGCCAGCCAGGTCGGGATGGCCGATTCGGCCGGTATGGGCAGCGTGTCGCAGCGCCAGCTCGAAGCGCGCACCATTTACCGTCCCGGCGAAATACTGGAAGCGACGCCTGGGCTGGTGGCCAGCCAGCATAGCGGTGAAGGCAAGGCCAACCAGTTCTATCTGCGCGGCTTCAACCTGGATCACGGCACCGACCTGCGCACCACGGTCGATGGCATGCCGGTCAACCAGCGCAGCCACGCGCACGGCCAGGGCTGGACCGACCTGAATTTCATCATTCCCGAACTGGTGGCCCGTCTCGATTACAACAAGGGTCCGTACAACGCCGGCACCGGCGACTTTTCCTCCGCCGGCGCCGCGGCAATCAGCTATTCCGCCCGTTTGCCGCAGGACCAGGCCGGCGCCACCGCGGGCCAGAACGGCTACGGCCGCGCCCTGCTGGCCGGCTCGCGCGAGTCCGGCAGCAACGGATCCTGGCTTTACGCCCTGGAGACCGTGCACAACGACGGCCCGTTCACGCGCGGCGACAACTACCGCAAGCTGAACGCGGTGCTGCGCTACAGCGAAGGCTTCGCCAACAACGGCTACACCGTCACCGCCATGGCCTATCGCGGCGCATGGAGTGCGACCGACCAGATTCCGCAGCGCGCGGTGGACAGCGGCCTGCTGGGCCGTTTTGACGGCATCGACCCGACTGACGGCGGCCAGGCGCGACGGTTCAGCCTGTCCGCCGCCTGGGCGCGCAGCGACGAAAAGCAGACCACCCGCGCCAACGCCTACATCATCAACAACCGGCTCGAGCTGTTCTCCAACTTCACCTACTTCCTGGACGACCCGGTGCATGGCGACCAGTTTGCCCAGCCGGATCGCCGCGTCACCAGCGGTTTCGATGTAAGCCATAGCTGGCATGACCATCTGGACGACATGGCGTGGAGCACCACGCTGGGCCTGCAGGCGCAAAACGACAATATCTTCAACGCCTTGCAACACACACAAGCGCGGCAGGTGCTGGCGACCGTGCGGGCCGACCATATCGTCGAAACCAGCGCCGCCGTCTACCTGCAACAGCGCCTGCGCGTCACGCCATGGCTGCGGGGCGAAGCCGGCGTGCGGCTGGACCGCTACCGCTTCGCCGTTGGCGGCGCGCGCGCCGACGAAACGCTGGCCAGTCCCAGTATCAGCCTGGCCTTCGGCCCCTGGTCCGGTACGGAGTTCTACCTGAACGCCGGCCGCGGCTTCCACAGCAATGATGCGCGCGGCGTGACGCAGGCACAGGATCCCGCCACGCCATTGGCCCGATCGCGCGGCCTCGAATTCGGCCTGCGCAGCGAAGCGGTCAAGGGCCTGCAGACCGTGCTGGCCTTGTACCGGCTGGATTTCGATTCGGAGCTGGTCTACCTCGGCGACGCCGGCAGCACCGAAGCGGGACGCCCGAGCCGCCGCTATGGCATCGAGTTCTCCAACTACTACAAGCCGTTCAAATGGCTGTCCCTGGACGCCGACCTGGCTTTCGCGCGCGGCCGCTTCCGGCGTGCCGCCCCGGAAGGCGACCGCATTCCCGGTGCGGTCGAAGGCGTGGCGCAACTTGCGGCGACTGTCACTCCGGCCGTTCCCTGGTCCGGCGCCCTGCGCCTGCGCTGGTTCGGCCCGCGGCCGCTGGTGGAAGACAATTCCGTCCGCTCCAAGGCCAGCGCCACCGTCAACGGCCGCCTGGCCTACAAGCTGGCAACCAACGCAACGCTGGAGCTGGAAGGCTTCAACCTGGCCAACCGCCAGGTATCGGCCATCGACTACTTCTACGAGTCGCGCCTGAAGGACGAAGCCGAGTCCACGCCAGGCATCCATTTCCACCCGATCGAGGCCAGATCGTTCCGCCTCAGCCTGAATTACATATTCTAAGTACAATAAAGGGCATGATGACGCCCTTGCCCCAATTGATCCACACCCTGCGCAGCGCAGGCTACGCCCTGCTCAAGCCGGCCGACGTGGCCAGCTTGGCCGGCTGCACCCTGGATGAACTGAACTCCCTGGTCCCGAGCTGGAACGACCTGGCCCCGGACAACTACCTGAAAGACGGCGGCCGCTATCGCCGCCGCCGCCACTCCTGCTTCGTGCAGGACGGCCTGGCCCTGGACCAGACACCCCATCGCGCCCATTGGCAGCCGGTCGAATACAACGCCCTGCACGGCGGCATGCGCCGCCTGTTCGAGCCGATCGCCGCGCAGACGGTCGCCAGCCCAGCCTGGACCAGGCTGGTGGCTGCCATCGGCCAGGCCTGCGCCCAGGTGCGCGGCCAGCATCCCTGGTATGTGGAAGCCCACCAGTTCCGCATCGACACCACCGACGGCATCGGCCGCCCGACTCCGGAAGGCGCGCACCGCGACGGCGTCGACTTCGTGGCCGTGCTGCTGGTTGGCCGCCACGGCATCAAGGGCGGCGAAACCCGCGTGTTCGAGGCCGACGGCCCGAACGGCAAGCGCTTCACCATGACCGAACCCTGGACACTGCTGCTGCTGGACGACGCGGCTGTCATCCATGAATCGACCCCGATCCAGCCGCTGGACGGCAACGGCCACCGCGACACACTGGTCCTTACCTATCGTGACGGCGGTTTCCAAGGCGGCTAAAAAAACGGTATAGTCTGATCACCCAACCATTTCGGAGGTGACTTGGACTCCAGCTACGATATCGCGCCCGATGAGCTGGAAATACTCATCGTCGAAGACAGCCCGACCCAGGCTGAGCGCCTGCGACGGCTGATCAGGTCCTCGGGCTACAAGGCCCGGGTCGCTGCCAACGGTAAACTGGCCCTGGGCGAGATCCACGAATACAAGCCGCACCTGGTCCTGTCCGACATCGTCATGCCCGAGATGAACGGCTATGAACTGTGCCGTGCCATCAAGGCCGATCCCGCCCTGCGCGATATCCCGGTGATCCTGGTCACGTCGCTGACCGACCCCAAGGACATCATCCGCGGCATCGAATGCGGCGCCGACAACTTCATCCGCAAGCCCTACGCCGAAGACTACCTGCTGAACCGCATCGGCCAGATGCTGGTCAACCAGAAGCTGCGCAAGAACTCCAGCATGGAAGTCGGCATCGCCCTTTACCTGGGCGACCAGAAGCACTTCATCAATGCCGAGCGCCAGCAGATCCTCGACCTGTTGATTTCCACGTACGAACAGGCGGTGCAGGTCAATAGCGAGTTGCAGGCGCGCGAACGGCAGGTGATCGAACTGAATATGCGGTTGGCCCACCATGCAGGGGAGCTGGAGACCATCAACCGTGAGATCGCGCTGAAGAACCTGGAACTGGCCGAAGCGAGCCGCATGAAATCCGCTTTCATCGCCAATATGTCGCACGAACTGCGCACGCCGCTGAACGCCATCATCGGCTTTACCGGTGCGCTGCTAATGAAACTTCCAGGCCCGCTGACCGATGAACAGGACCGCCAGCTCAACACCATCCGTGCCAGTGCACGCCACCTGCTTTCCCTGATCAACGACATCCTGGATGTGGCCAAGATCGAAGCCGGCAAAGTCACGCTGACGGTGGAGTCCGTGCACTGCCAGCAGTTGATGGGCGAGGTGGCCGATACCTTGCGTCCCTTGGCTGCGCAGAAGGGCCTGGAAGTCTTCATCGAAATGCCGGAGCCCCCGATCGTCCTGCAAACCGACCGGCGCGCCCTGGCCCAGATCATCATCAACCTGGCCAATAACGCCATCAAGTTTACCGAGAAAGGGATGGTCAGGCTGGCACTGAGCCAGCGCACTGACGAAGAGCAGGCATTGATCACGGAGTTCAGCGTGACCGACAGCGGCAGCGGCATCAAGGAAGAGGACCAGGCCAAGCTGTTCCAGGCATTCTCGCAGCTGGATAACACGTCGACCCGGCATGCGGAAGGCGCCGGCCTTGGACTTTATTTGAGCCAGAACCTGGCCAACCTGCTGGGCGGCTCGCTGTTTTTCAGCAGCGACTTCGGTAAAGGCAGCACTTTCACGCTCGCGCTCAAATGTCGGCACGCATCCTGATCATCGAAGATAACCAGGCCAATATGGACCTGATGACCTATCTGCTGCAGGCTTTCGGCCATCGCCCTCTCTGCGCCACCGACGGTGAGACGGGGGTGGCGATGGCCATCAGCGAAAAGCCCGACCTGATCCTGAGCGACCTGCACCTGCCCAAGCTGGACGGCCTTGGCGTGGTGGCGCGCCTGCGCGCGGATCCGGCCACGCGGGCGATCCCGGTGCTGGCCGCCAGCGCCCTTCCGGTCACCGATGGTTGTGCGGCCTTGCGCCGCGCCGGCTTTTCCGGCTGCCTGCCCAAATCGCTGGAGCCGGATGTCCTGATCCCGGCACTTGAATCCTTCCTGCCTACGCACCTGCGCTCCGCCAGCGCACACCCTGTGCCGACAGCTGCGGCCTCGCCGCCATCCGCCGCCGCAGCGCCCGCAGCCACGGCTGCGCGTGCCCGCGTGCTGCTGCTCGATGCCGCTCCCGAGAATGCCGGCCTGGTCGCGGCCATCCTGGCGCACAGCGGCTACACCGTCAGCACAGCTTCCAATCCCATGGATACCGGCGCCCTGATGGACGGACATACCTACGACCTGGTGCTGTGCGAACTGGGAGTGTTGGAAGAGGGCCGCCTGTCCTTCTTGCGGGATGCGCTGGAGATGGCGCCGGGGCTGCCGGTGCTGGTCATCCGCCCGGATGACGAGGACAACCTCGGTAACCTGGGAACAGGACGCATCAGCGGCGCACTGTCCCACCCGCTCGACCCGCAACAACTGGTGGCGGCCATTGACGGCTTGCTCGGCCGAGCCGCTCGCTAGGCCAGCACCAGCCAAGCCAGCGCAACAAGGCAGAACACCGCGGCGAGCATGCCAAGCGTGTTCTCCGACCGTTCATCGGCGCTGGTCAACTTCCAAAGAAATTTCAACATTCTTGTCCCCAACCGCATCGCTACCTGCCCGCTTGATTCTACTACCAAAACTGAACTGACAGCGCTGAACTGACAGCGTTGAACTGACAGCGCCAGCGCGGACTCGCTTTCATGCCAGCAACTGCAGGCGCGAAGCGGCGGGCAAGCCAGGGAAGGTGCGCGCCAGTGCCACATCGGGCAAGCGCAAGTGACGTTCGGCAACGTGGGCCAGCACATGGCGGAAATCAGTGCTCACCGGCAAGTCGCGTCCTTCGTTCAATTGGGCCTCGGCCAGGCCTTGCCATGCACCGGCCACTTTGCCCCCGTGCAACTTCCCGCCCAGCAGCCACATGGCGTTGCCATGGCCATGGTCGGTGCCCCGGTTGCCGTTTTCGCGCGCGGTGCGGCCGAATTCGGACATCACCACGATTACCGTGTCGTCGAACAGCGGGCCAAGGCGCTGCGCCAGCGTCGCCAGCCCTTGCCCCAGCGGCTGCAGGCGGTTGGCCAGTTGGCCGCTGGCGGCGCCTTGGTTGGCGTGGGTGTCCCAGCCGCCCAGCGCAATGAAGGCAAGCTGGATATTGGCGTTACTGCGCATCAGCGTGGCCAGGCGTCCGGCATCGTCGGGGAAGCCGTTCGGCAAGGGAGCGCCGTTATCGGCCGCCTGCATCTCGGACATCATGCCGCTGTTGGCGGCGGCCATCACTTCCTCATGCGCCTTGCGCCCGGCCTGGTACACCTTGCCGTAACGCTGGTTGCCGGCATACAGCGCGTCGAAGGCTTGCGCAATCTGCGGCCGGTCGAGCGGCGTGGAACGGGTGCCGGCGGCGCCATTGGCCAGGTTGGTGGCCGGCAGCGCGCCGGCCAGCACGCGCGGCATCACGGGGCCGATGCTGAGCGCCCGCGTCGGCGTGGGGTCGCCTGGCAGGCCGCCAAGCAGGCGGTTCATCCAGCCGTCCTGCGTGCTCTTCACGCCCGGCGTGGCCGATTCCATATAGTCTTGCGCATCGAAGTGGGAACGGCTGGCATCGGGTGAACCGCTGGCGTGGACGAAAGCCAGCTTTTTCTGCTCCCAAAGCGGCATTAACGGCGCCAGCGCGGGGTGCAGGCCGAAGTAGCCATCCAGGTTCAACGCTCCATCGTCCGCGCCCGGCCTGGCCAGGGCGATGTTGGGGCGCAGGCGCGCATATTCGGGGTCGGCTACCGGCGCCACCACGTTCAAGCCGTCGACCGCTCCGCGCAGCATGACGACGATCAGTTTTTTCGCGGTCGGCGCAGTGCCGCCGGAGGCCATGGCAGCCGCCCAGGCATTGGGTCCAAGCGGCAGCATCAAGCCGGCGCTGGCGGCAAAGGCATTCAGGAATTGGCGTCGTTGCATGGCGCGCTCCGTTAGCGTTGCATGAAGTCGGGGCTGCCGAGCAGCAGAGCGGCGCGCAGCCGCTCATTGCTGTCGGCAACGATGGCGGCAGTCTGCTGCGACACCGAGGAGCCCAGCGCCTGCTGCACCGTATCGGCGTCGGCACCGGAGGAAAGCGCCAGCGCGTAGCCGATACGGCGGCTCAGGGCATCGGGGTTGAGCCAGGCCGCTTCCGTATTCTTGTAGCCGTCCGGCGTCTGGCAGCCGTACAGCGGCATGCCAAGGCGGTTCAGGATGCCAACCAGCGGCTTCACTTCGGGCATCGGCATGGCTGCCGCACGGGAGGCCGACACCACGTACTGATACGGCGTCTTGAACTTGGTCCCGGCATATTGCTGGTCCATGAATTCCGGGCTGGCGAACAGGGTGCGCAGCACGGTGCGGATATCGCCCTTGCTGGCGATCCAGGCCTGCGCCATGCGCTCCACCAGTGCCGGCGGCGGCTGGTCGGCCACGAAATACTGCGCCAGCTTGCGGCTTATATTGCGCGCCGTGGACGGATGCGCCGCCAGCACGTCGAGCGCATACTCGCCTTCCGCCTCGCCGCGCGCCGCGACCAGCTTGCCCAGCCAGGTCTTGGCGCCGTTGTCGTGGCGGCGCGGGTCGAACGCGAACCGCGCGTCGCGCTTCGGGCGGTAGGTCCAGCCGGTCAGCATGCGCGCCAGTTCGGTCACGTCCTTCTGCGTATAGCCGCCATCCACCCCCAGGGTATGCAGCTCCATCAGCTCGCGCGCATAGTTTTCATTCAGGCCGCCGGCCTTCGAGACCCAGTTATCCAGGTAGAACAACATGGCCGGGTGATGGGCCGTGGCGCCCAGCATCTGGCGGAAAGAACCGAACACGTACGGCCGGATCGCGTCGCGCTCATAGCTGGCGACCAGGGCGCGGTCCTGGCCTTTGCCCGAAAATACATTGAAGTGGTTGTACCAGAAGTCGACCATGACCTCTTCCAGCTGGCGCGGGCTGTCAATGGCGCGCAGCAGGCGCGCTTCGGCCGCCTCGGCCGCCATCTGCTGCACCACTGCGCGGCGCTCGCCCTGCTCGCCATTTCGTGCTTCCTGGAATCGTTCCAGCGCATCGCCGGCGCTCATTCTCAGCGTTTCCAGCTTGTCCAGCCGTTCGACCAACGCCACCGGCAGGGCCGGCGGGTTCAATTGTTCATCGATATAGGCGGCCACCCCGGACTGGCGCACCCGCTCGATATCGCCGGGCCGCGGCCCGTAAGCCAGGCGGTTCAGTACATGGATAGCAGCCTGCTCGCCGGCCAGGGGCGCCGCCCACAGGGCGGCTTGGGGTAGCGCCGCCAGCACGGCACCGAGTATCCAGCCTCGCATGATGTCGTCCCAATACAATGATTTCCGGGACTTTCTTTATACGCTAGGCGCCGAATTGAGGGCAAAGACTCCTTTGTATCAGGATGTTAATTGTTTGATTTGTATGCTCTAATTCACGTTGCGCAAAATGAAAGGACGGCATGAAGAGATATCAGGTCCCGCTATCGGTGGTGGCCATGCTGGCGCTTGGCGCCTGCGGCATTACCGGACCGGCGAACAAGGTCGCGGCGGATGCGCCGCAACAGTGGCAGGCGCCCCTGCCGCACAACGGCAGCACCGGTGAACTGGCCAATTGGTGGCAGCGCCAGTCCGACCCGCTGCTGGTGCAATTGATTGAAGCGGCCCAGGCGGCCAGCCCCACCATTGCCAGCGCCCAGGCCCGTTTCGCCGCGGCTGGTGCCGAGCGCGCCGTAGCGGGCGCCGCATTGGCCCCGTCGCTGACCGGGGTGCTGAGTTCCACCCGCATGAGCCAGCAATCCGCCAGCGCTCCGACCAATACCACCACCCAGCTGCTGGCCCAGGCCCAGTGGGAAATCGACCTGTTCGGCGGCGGCCGTGCGCGCCGCAATGCGGCGATTGCGCGCCATGAAGGCGCACAGGCAGGCTGGCATGAAGCCCGCGTCAGCGTGGCAGCCGAGACGGCTAACCAGTATTACAGCCTGCGCGCCTGCGAAAAGCTGTTGACGGTGGCGCGCATGGACGCCGCCTCGCGCACCCATACGGCGCGCCTGACCGACATCACCACCAAGGCCGGCTTCCAGTCGACGGCCGCCAACGCGCTGGCCCGCGCCAGCGCCGCCGACGGCAACAGCCGCGCGGTGGCCCAGCGTGCCGCCTGCGACAACGAATTGAAAGTGCTGGTGGCGTTGACCGCCATGCCTGAACCGGAGCTGCGCGCACGCCTGGCCGACAGCGCGGCCAATGCCGTGCTGTCGCCGGAGGCCGGCGTGGCCGTCGATTCGATGCCGGCCCAGGTGCTGGCCCAGCGCCCGGACGTTTTCAACGCCGAGCGTGAAGTGGCGGCGGCCAGCTACGACGTCGCCAGCGCGCGCGCCGAGCGCCTGCCGCGCCTGGGCCTTTCCGGCTCCATCGGGCGCGGCCGCCTGCATGCCGGGGGCCAGGACATCACCGCCAATGTCTGGACCATCGGCCCTTTGCAAATGACCTTGCCGATCATCGACTGGGGGGTGCGCCGCGCCAACGTGGAGGCTTCCCGCGCCCGCTACGACGCCGCCGTGTCGGGCTACAAGGCCAGCGTGCGCCAGGCCGTGTCGGAAGTGGAGCAGGCGCTGGTGACGCTGCAAAGCACTCAGGAGCGTGCCGCGGACGCGCAGACCGCGCTGGACGGCTATCGCACCTTCTTCACCGCAACCGAAGAACGCTACAAGAACGGGCTGGCCAGCCTGATAGAACTGGAAGACGCCCGCCGCACGCGGCTGGCCGCAGAAAACACAGTAGTGACCCTGCAGCGCGAACGCAGCGCCGCCTGGATCGCCCTGTACCGTGCAGCAGGCGGCGGCTGGACCGCGCCCGCAGCGCAATGAGATTGGATAACTTATGAAACCACTGCACCGCACTCCCTCCGCAGCATTCGTCCAGCATGCCATCGCCTTTGCCGCGGCATTGGCCGCCCTGGCGCAGGCGCCGTCCGCCATGGCGGAAGACAAGAAACCGTCCGCCGCCAAGCCTTCGCTGACCGTGACCACGGTCCGGCCGCAAAAAAACAGCCTGCCGATCCGCCTGACCGCCAATGGCAACGTCGCCGCCTGGCAGGAAGCAATCATCAGCAGCGAATCGAACGGCCTGCGCCTGTCCGACGTCAAGGTGAACGTCGGCGACGTGGTCAACAAGGGCGAAGTCCTGGCCGTGTTTGCGCCGGAAACCCCGCAGGCGGAAGTGGCGCAAGCCAAGGCTGCGTTGATGGAAGCGGAAGCCGCCGCCGCCGAAGCCAAGGCCAATGCCGACCGCGCTCGGTCGATTGAAGACACCGGCGCCTTGAGCGCCCAGCAGATCAGCCAGTACACCACGGCCGAAGCCACCGCCAAGGCGCGTGCCGCCTCCACCAAGGCCATGCTGGCCTCGGCCGAACTGCGCCTGCGCTACACCAAGGTGGTCGCGCCGGACGCCGGCGTGATCTCGGCCCGCAGCGCCACCGTCGGCGCGGTCGCCGGTCCCGGCACCGAATTGTTCCGCATGATCCGCCAGGGCCGCCTGGAATGGCGCGCCGAAGTCACGGCCGCCGACCTGCGCAACGTCAAGGTCGGCGGCAATGCCCTCATCAAGGCCGCCAATGGCAGCGAATTGACCGGCAAGGTGCGCATGGTGGCGCCGACCATCGACCCGCAGACCCGCTCGGCCCTGGTGTATGTCGACCTGCCGCCGAATAACGGCAAGCAGGCCCCGTTCAAGGCCGGCATGTTCGCCACCGGCCAGTTCGAACTGGGCGCCTCCGATGCGCTGACCGTGCCGCAGCAGGCGATCACGGTGCGCGATGGGTTCAGCTACGTGTTCCGCTTGAACCAGGACCAGCGCGTGAGCCAGGTCAAGGTGCAGCCGGGCCGCCGCATCGGCGAGCGCATCGAAGTGCTGTCCGGCCTGGCGCCCGATGCGCAGATCGTGGCTACCGGCGCGGGCTTCCTGAACGACGGCGACCTGGTGCGCAACGTCGGCGCGCCGGCGCAGGCCGCCACGCCGGCCAAGCCGGCCCGCTAAGGAGATGCCGTGAATTTTTCAGCCCTCTCCATCAAGCACCCGGTTCCGGCGATCATGCTGTTCATCCTGCTGTCGCTGGCAGGCTGGATGGCCTACCGCGCCAATCCGGTGCAGGACTTCCCCGACATCGAACTGCCGATCGTCACCGTTTCCGCCTCCCTGCCCGGCGCCGCGCCGGCCCAGCTGGAGACCGAGGTGGCGCGCAAGATCGAGGATTCGGTCGCCACGCTGCAAGGCGTGAAGAACATCTATTCCAAGGTATTGGACGGTACCGCCACCATCACCGTCGAATTCATCCTCGAGAAGAACCTGTCCGACGCGGTCAATGAGGTGCGCGACGCCGTGACCCAGGTGCGCGCCGACATGCCCGGCGAGATGCGCGACCCCGTGGTCAGCAAGGTCTCCACCGCCGGCCGCGTGATCCTGGCCTTCACCGTCGCGCCGAAGCAAGGCACCAAGGTCGACGACGCCGACCTGAGCTGGTATGTGGACAATGCCGTCTCCAAGAAGCTGCTGTCGGTGCCAGGCGTCGGCGCGGTCAAGCGGGTCGGCGGCGTGAGCCGGGAAATCCGCGTCGAGCTGGATGACGAGCGCATGGCCGCCCTGCGCGTGTCGGCGCTGGACGTGTCGCGCATGCTGCGCCAGGTGCAGAAGGAAGCACCGGGCGGGCGCGGCGATATCAGCGGCGCCGAGCAATCGGTGCGCACCATCGCCACTGTGAAAAGCGCGCAGGAGCTGTCGCAGATGGACATCCCGCTGGGCGACGGCCGCCACATTCGTCTTGAGCAAGTGGCCAACGTGACCGACACCATTGCCGAGCCGCGTTCCGAAGCAAGCCAGGACGGCAGGAAAGTGGTCGCCTTCGAGATCTTCCGCACCAAGGGCGCCAGCGAAACCCAGGTTGCCGCCGATGCGCGCGCCGCGGTGGAAGAACTGCGCAAGGCGCATCCGACCATCGACATCACGCAATCGATCGACAACGCCGAACCGGTGGACGAAAACTTCGCCGGCTCGATGGAACTGCTGTACGAAGGCGCCATCCTGGCCGTGCTGGTGGTGTGGTGGTTCCTGCGCGACTGGCGCGCCACGCTGGTGGCCGCATCGGCGCTGCCGCTGTCGGTACTGCCGGCCTTCCTCGGCATGTACTGGATGGGCTTCACGCTGAACACCGTGACCCTGCTGTCGCTGGCCCTGGTGGTCGGCGTGCTGGTGGACGACGCCATCGTGGAGATCGAGAACATCGAACGCCACCTGCACATGGGTAAAACGCCGATGCAGGCGGCCATGGAAGCGGCCGACGAAATCGGCATGGCGGTGATTGCCACCACCTTTGCCCTGGTCGCCGTGTTCCTGCCGACCGCCTTCATGGGCGGCATTCCCGGCAAATTCTTCAAGCAGTTCGGCTGGGCCGCCGTGCTGGCGGTGCTGGCTTCCCTGGTCGTGGCGCGCTTGCTGACCCCGATGATGGCGGCCCACCTGCTGAAAGCGACCGACAAGCCGCAGCACGAAGACGGCTGGATCATGCAGCGCTACATGACGACCATGCGCTGGTGCCTGCGCAACCGCGGCAAGACGGCGTTGGCGGCTGGCGCCTTCTTCGCCGGCTCGATCATGCTGGTAGGCTTGCTGCCGACCGGCTTCGTGCCGCCGGCGGACCGCGGCCAGACCATGGTCAACCTGGAACTGCCGCCGGGCTCCACCCTGGCCGAGACCCGCGCCATTGCCGAACGGGCGCGCCTGGCCATCATGGAAGTGAAGCCGGTGACCAATGTATTCAGCTCCATCGGCGGCGGCTCGTCGGGCGACGCCTTTGCGCCGGGGGCCGCGGCCGAAGCGCGCCGCGCGGTGCTGACCATCACCACCAGGCACCGCAATGACCGCAAGGAGTCAATGCCGCAGATCGACGACATGATCCGCGAAAAACTCTCCATCCTGCCCGGCGCCCGCTTCACGGTCGGACCGCCGGACACCGGCGTGAAGATGCAGCTGGTTCTGCGTTCGGAAGACCCGGTGGCGCTGATCGAATCGGCGCGCAAGGTCGAGCGCGACCTGCGCACCCTGCAAGGCATCGGCAACGTGAGCTCCAGCGCTTCGCTGGTGCGTCCTGAGATCATCGTGCGCCCCGACTTTGCCAAGGCGGCCGACCTGGGCGTGACCGCCAACGCCATTGGCGAAACGGTGCGCGTGGCCACCGCCGGCGATTACGACTTCGAACTGACCAAGATGAACCTGGCCGAACGCCAGGTGCCGATCCGCGTCAAGCTGCCCGACAGCGTGCGCGCCGACCTCGATGCCATCGGGCGCCTGACGGTTCCTGGCCGCAACGGACCGGTGATGCTGGCCAATGTCGCCACCATCACGATGGAGTCCGGCCCGGCCCAGATCGACCGCCTGAACCGCAGCCGCAACGTGACGCTGGACGTGGAGCTGGGCAGCCGCTCGCTGGGTGAACTGGACGAGGAAGCGCGCCAACTGCCGTCGATGAAAAACCTGCCGCCAACCGTGACCCGCGCGGAACTGGGCGACACGCAGGAGATGCAGAACCTGTTCGCCAGCTTCGGCATCGCCATGCTGATCGGCGTGCTGTGCATCTACGGCGTGCTGGTGCTGCTGTTCCACGACTTCCTGCAGCCGCTGACCATCCTGGCCGCGCTGCCGCTGTCGATCGGCGGTGCCTTCGTGGCGCTGCTGGTGACGCAGAAAGCGCTGTCGATGCCGTCCATGATCGGCCTGATCATGCTGATGGGGATCGTGACCAAGAACTCGATCCTGCTGGTCGACTATGCGATCCTGGCGCGGGCCGAGGGCATGAGCCGCTTCGATGCGCTGGTCGACGCCTGCCACAAGCGCAGCCGCCCGATCCTGATGACCACCATCGCCATGGGCGCCGGCATGATGCCGCTGGCCATGGGCTGGGGCGCCGATCCGAGCTTCCGCTCGCCGATGGCAATTGCGGTGATCGGCGGCCTGATCACCTCCACCCTGCTGTCGCTGCTGGTGGTGCCGGCCGTATTCACCTATGTGGACGATGCCGAGCACCTATTTAAGCGCATCGTGCACAAGCTGCGCAAACCGCATAAGCACGCACCGGCGCCCATCGCCGAATAAGGAGCCTGCCATGAAAGTCCGCGCTGTGGAAATTGAACCTGCCCGGGTAGCCTACCTGCGCCACACCGGGCCCTTCGGCCCGGCGCTGGGAGAATTCTGGCGCGACGTGGTGGGCCCGTGGATGCAGGCCAATGGCCTGGCGCAGCGTGTCACCTACGGCGTCGCGATGGACGACCCCGGCATCACGCCGCCTGAGAAGTGCCGCTACGACGCCTGCGTCGAAATCGGCCACGATGATCCGGCGCCGCCGCCCGCGGCACTGGCAACCATCCCAGGCGGCCGCTACGCGGTGGTGGATTATTACGGCGCGCCGTCCGGCATTGGCGAGGTGTGGCAAGCTTTCTATAGCGAGGCTTTGCCCGCGGCAGGACTGGCATCGCGCCCCGGTCCCTGTTTCGAACGCTACGCGGCCGACTTCCGCGCCGACCCGCAATCGGGCGAGTTCGCCTGCGAGCTCTTCATCCCCATCGACTAGGCTGCCGGCCGGCAGCTTCACACGAAACACATAATCAACGCATATTCGCCGTCCACAATTGCGCTTCCACTATCGACCATTGGAAGCGCAATGCCAGCGAAAGCCGCCTTAGAAGACCTGCCAACCCCGTACCGCATACCCCGCGCAACCATCGCTTTTGTCGCGCTGTTCGGGGTCTTGCTGCCTGCCGTCGCACTGCTGTTCGAATCGGTCACCGGCATGTGCCGCCAGATCTTCTTCGATCCCCTGCCCACGCCGATTCATTTCGCCTTGTACGCCACGATTCCGGTGGCAAACGTGCGGCTATTGAGGGCCCTGATGCGCTGCGAGGCATTGCCGCCCGGCTGGGGCCTGCTGCATACTTTCTCGGCCGGGGTCGCGGTTTTTTACAGCCTGGTGTTCTTGCCGATATCCCCCATTGCTGCAATCGGAATCATCGCCTTCGGCATTGGCCTGTTCGGCCTTTCGCCAATGTTTGCCGTGGCATGCGTCTTCCTCGCCCGGAATTCATTGAGGAATGGCAGCGGGAAGGCACCCGGCAAGCTATGGCGAGGCATGGCGCTTGCATGCTTGGCGTTGCTGGCCCTTGATGCCCCCTCCACCCTGACCCGTATCGGCATGCAGATGGCCGCATCGGACTCCGCCGAGACGCAGCTGCGCGGCATTCAGCTCCTGCGCAAAGCAGGCGATGAGGACTTGATGCTGCGCCTGTGCTACCAGCAAGGAGGACAGGCGACGGACTTGCTTGGCACCTTGTTCGCAAGCCGGACGGAGAGCGACCCGCAGCAAGCCCGCACCACCTTCTACCAGGTGACAGGAACCGTCTTCAATTCCCATCCCGCCCCGCCGCGGCGCTCGATGCGTGAGTGGGAGCGAACCTTCGACGATGACCTGGGTGGCGCCAACGTGGGCCAACGCGTCAACGACGTAGCGCTTGTCGCCTCGCGCATGGATGGATCGATCGATACCGATGCCGCGTTGGGCTATATGGAATGGACCATGGAGTTCCACAACAAATCGCCAAGCCAGCAGGAAGGCCGGGCCCAAGTCGTCCTGCCGCCTGGCGCCGTGGTATCCCGCGCGACGCTGTGGATCGACGGCGAAGAGCGTGAGGCCGCTTTCGGCGGCCGCGCCCAGGTACGCGAAGCCTACGCCAAGGTGGTCAGCCAGCGGCGCGATCCACTGCTGGTCACCACAGCGGGGAACGATCGGATCCTGGTGCAGATGTTCCCGATTCCGCCATCGGGCGACATGAAGATCCGCCTGGGTATCACCATTCCCATGGCTCCTCCAGGCCAGGGAGCCATGCATCTGCAGTTGCCGGCGTTCAGCGAGCGAAACTTCGACCTGGCAGCGGAGTTGCGCCATGCCATCTGGTTCGAATCGACGGCGCCGTTGAAAGGCAGCCCTGGGCTGATCGCGCAAGCCGGTCCTCGCGGCCTGTACGCCGTGCGCGGCCAACTGCAGGAACCCATGCCCGCGCAGCCCATGCATACGGTCTGGGCGCCCGGCGCCCGGCCCGCACCGCTGGCCTGGAGCACCGACGACAAAAGCGCTGACGGCAAGGTCGTCGTCCAGGTATCCAGCGAAGCGGCCGCCATGCCGCCGCAGCGCGTGGCAGTCGTCATCGACGGCTCGTCCTCAATGCAGCAGCGCAAGCGCCAATTGCTTGACGCGTTGGCTTCCTTCCCCAAAAACACCGAGCTGGCCGTGGTGTTTGCCGGCGATCAAACACCTTCGCTGTTCCTCCATGACGGCAGCAATTCGCTCCCCACGCGGGAATACCTCGCACAACTGGACTTCGCCGGCGGGCGCGATAACAGTGACGCGCTGGGTGCGGCATGGGACTGGGCCGGCATGTCCTCACGCGGGGCGATCGTATGGATTCATGGCGCACAGCCCCTGGCATCCCGCTCGGCGGCTGCCTTGCGGCAGCGCTTCGAGCGCCGGGCAAACCAGGTCGCCGTGTATGAGCTGGCCGTGGAGCGTGGGCCAAACGAGATTGCGCAACAGCTCAAGGGCGTACACGCCGTACCAAGCTTCGGCAACTTGCGCGAGGACCTGGACAAGCTGTTTGCGCAATGGCAGCCGGGCGCGGCGCAAACGGTCATGCTACGCGAACGCCGCAGCGGCGATGGTTTGGCTCAATCCAGCCGCACCTCCCCGCACCTGGCGCGGCTGTGGGCGGCCGACGAAGTCGCCGCCATGAGCCTCGATCCGGGCCGGAGTGCGGCTGCTATCGCGCTGGCCACGCGCTACCAGCTGGTCACTTCCGTATCGGGCGCCGTCGTGCTGGAAACGCGCGAGCAGTACAAGGATGCCGGCCTGGAGCCTGTGCCGCCTGGCAGCGTGCCGACCATTCCGGAACCGGAGACCTGGGCGATGATACTGGTGGCGACTCTCATGCTGGCCTGGTATCGCCGCTTCCGCACCCAATGAAGCTGCCGCCATTTGCCCTGCTGCTGGCCGCCTTATGCCTGGCGTGCTGGCCCGTCCTGCGCTGGTTTGTCGCAGGAACACTGGACGGTTCGAACGACTGCGCCGGTCTGCTGGCGGCCGCCGCGGCGGCCATCATCGTGCTGGCGCCAGCGCGTGAAGCCCTGGCCCGCCCGCTCGTGCTGCCCTGCGCTTGCCTTGCCGTATATCTTGCGGCAACCGCATGCCAGGTGCCGGCGCCGGCGCGTTCTCCGCTTCTGGCGCTGGCCATTACCGCATTAGCCAGCAGCCTCCGGCTGGGCAAGCGTTTCGACGTGGCCTTGTTCACGCTGTGCATCCTGGCCTTGCCGCTCTCCGCGACCTTGCAGTTCTACCTGGGATATCCGCTGCGCGTGCTTGCCGGTGACCTGTCCGCGTTCCTGCTGCGCATGAACGGCATCGCCGTAGCGCGCGAAGGCGCCATGCTGGCTTGGCAAGGGCAGCTGGTCTCCATCGACGCCCCCTGCAGCGGGGTGAAAATGCTGTGGGCCGGCCTGCTGCTGGCAGGTGCACTGGCAGGCGCTGTCCGGCTGTCCTCGCTGCGCACGGCCGTCGCGCTGATGCTGGCCATCGCCGCCGTCGTCGCAGCCAACGCCATCCGCGCCGCGGCGCTGTTCTATATGGAGGCTGGCATCGTACACCTCCCCGCATCGGCCCACGAAGCCATCGGCGTCGTCAGCTTTGCCGCGGCGGGTGCCGGCATCCTGTTCATGACCCACCGCATGGAGAGGCGTGCAGCATGAGATCCGTTGCGACCATTACCTTCGCCACCCTTTGCGCTTTGTCCGCCCTCGCCCCACTGGCTTTCGACGGCAGCACAAGCGGCACCGTCGCCGCCGGCTTCCCGGGGTGGCCCGCAAGCTTCGAGGGCAGAAAGCTTACCCCGCTCCCGCTTACCGCGATCGAGGCCCGCTTCCAGCAGAACTTTCCGGGCCGCGTGGGGCGCTTTAGCGATGGCAAGCGGGAAGTCGTGATCCGCTGGGTGGACCAGGGCACACGCAAGCTCCATGCGAGCGCAGACTGTTTCAAGGCGAACGGTTACCAGCTCACCTTACAGCCGGTAAAAATAGCCGATGCCGAGCGCTGGTCCGGCTTCATCGCGATGCGGGGAACGCAAAAGCTCGAGGTGCGGGAACGCATTGCCGATGGCCATGGTGGTCAGTGGAGCGACGTCTCGGCCTGGTATTGGGCGGCTCAACTGGGCCAGACCAATGGACCGTGGTGGGCCATCACCGTTGCGCAGAACGTCGGCAACTAGTCGCCGGCCCAGCCGCCGCCCAGCGCACGGTACAAGTCCACGCTGGCGCCCAGCCAGCGGCTGCGCAACTGCAAGCGTGTTACGTCGGCGTTGAACAGCGTGCGCTGCGCATCGAGTTCTTCAAGGTAGGACGCGTAGCCATTGCGATAGCGGTTGCGTGCAATGCGCAGCGTCTCGGCTGCCGTCGCGCGGCGCGCATCATTCTGCACCGACTGCTCCTGCAGGCGCTGCAAGGCAGTCAGGCTGTTCTCCACCTCGACCAGCGCCACGCGCACCGCCTGCACGTAAGCGACCAGCGATTGATCGCGCTGTGCGGCGGCGGCGTCGGTCTGCGCCTGCACGCGGCCGCCATCCCAGACCGGCGCAGCCAGTCCAGCGCCAACCCGCCAAAGGTAGCTTGGGTCATGCAGGAACTTGCTGAAATCCGGTGATTGCAGCCCGCCGGCGGCGCTCAGGCGGAAGCTGGGCAGCAATTGTTCGCTGCTTGATCGCACGCCGGCCTTCGCCGCCGCAACATTGTGCGCGGCACGGGCGATGTCGGGGCGCCGCTGCAACAGGGTTGACGGCAGGCCGACCGGGATTGCAGGCGGGGCCAATTCGTCCAGCGCCTTGCCGCGCGGGATCGGGCCAGGACTGCTGCCGGCCAGCAGGGACAAGGCGTTCTCCTGGTCGCTGATCTGCCGCTGCAGTTGCGGGATTTGCTCGGCAGCTGCTTCATACTCGGCCTGCGCCTGCAGCCATTCCAGCCGCGAGGTATAGCCGGTTTCGAACTGCCGTTGCGCCAGCCGGCGCGATTGCTCGCGCAGGCCCAACGTCGCGCGGGCCAGCTCAAGCTGTGCATCAAGCCCGCGCAGTTGCAGGTAGCCGTTGGCCGCCAGCGCTGACACCGACAGCTGCGCAGCGCCCGCGTTGGCGCGCTCGGCGGCGAGCGATTGCGCCGCCGCCTCGCTGGCATGTGCCAGGCGGCCCCACAAATCGACTTCATACGCGGCCTGGAATTCGCCGGCAAACAGGCTGGTGGTGTACGGCACGCCGTTGGCGGCCAGGGTGCGGGTACGGACCGGCGCCAGGGTGGCGCCCAGTGTCGGTGCCCGGCTTGCATCGGCTGCAGCAAGCCGCGCGCGGAATTCAGCCACACGCAGTTGCGCCAGCCGCACATCCGTGTTGTGCTCCAAAACCCGCGCCACCAATTCGGACAGCGCCGGGTCGCCATAGGCTTGCCACCATTCCCGCTCCAGTACCGGCTGCATCCCCACCTGGGGCGCACCTGGGGACGCCTCGCTGCGCCAAGCCTCGGGCACCGTCAGCTGCGATTCAACCGGTGCCGGAATGCGTGCCGCGCAAGCGGCCAAGGCGAGGGCCAACGCGAGGGCCGCGCACCTCGCAACGCTGCGCATCATGGCCTCGCTCCATCCGCCTTTTCGTTCAGGACGGCGGATGTATCGATGCTGACGATGACCGACATCCCTGGCCGCAAGCGCTGCGCCAGCTTCTGGCCCTGGTCAATCTTGATACGCACGGGTATCCGCTGCGAGATCTTGACGAAATTGCCCGTCGCATTATCCGCCGGCAGCACGGCGAACTCGGAACCCGTGGCAGGCGATATGCGCTCAACCTGCCCGGTCAGTGTAGCACCGTCCAGCGCGTCGACCTTGAAGGTTGCGCCCTGCCCCACCTGCACGCCGTTCATCTGCGTTTCCTTGAGGTTGGCGATTACCCACATCTCGCGCGGCACCAATCCCATAAGCTGCGCGCCGGATGCCACATAGGCGCCGCGCCGCACATTCACCTGTCCCAGTTGCCCATCGGCCGGCGCGGTGATGCGCGTGTTGTCCATATCCACGGTGGCGGCCTTCAGCGCCGCCTGCGCATTTGCCACCGCTGCCTCCAGCGCGCCGCGATTGACGGTGACGGACAGCGCTTGCTGCCGGGCGATATCCACGTTCGCCTTGGCCTGCGCGACCGCCGCCTGCGCTTGCGCCCGTGCAGCTCGCTGCGCATCCTGTTCGCGCACCGAGAGCGAACCGTCGCCCACCAGTTGCTCCGCCCGCCCGTAGTCGGCCGCGGCGCGCGCGGCCTGCGCCTGGGCATTCGACAGGACCGCCTCCTGCAAGGCAATGCCGGCCCGGGCGCTGGAACGCGACTGTTCCCAGTTCGCCAGCGCCGCCTTCTGCGCGGCCAGCTGCGCCAGCGCCTGTTCGAAGCGCTGGCGGTAGATCCGGGAATCCAGTTCCACCAGTAAATCGCCTTTGCGCACAAACTGGAAGTCCTGCACCTTCACCTCCGCCACGTACGCGGGCAATTGCGAGCCGATCACCGTCACCTGTCCGCGCACGGTGGCGTTTTCGGTCGACACGATCGGGCTGGTGAATGGCGGCAGGCGCCACGCATACAATACGATCAGCACACCAACCAGGGCGATCAGGGCAAAACCGACCCCCGACAGCCATTGGGCGCGCCGGTCGGGTGCAGGAGGGACGGCGCTTGCCTCGGGCGCGGCAGTCTCGCTTGCTGGTGGTGGTGTGCTCATTGGGCTCCCGAGTTGGAAAGAGAAACCTGCGCCATGCCTGTCTGCGCGTTCTGTACCGGTGCCGCGGCACGGGTGGCCGTGCAAACCTGCCACGCATGATGCAGCGCCATCCACGCCAGCGTGCCGCAGGCGACGAAGAAGATCATCAGGAAGACGTCGTTATAGGCCAGGATGTTGGCCTCGCGCGTGGCAGCTCCGCTCAGCGACGGCAGGCCGAACGCCTGCACGCGCGCCGCCACTTGCGGGTCTTGCAGCGTCAAGTGCTCGACCAGTTGGCTCGAATGGAATTTTTCGCGCACCACCTGGAAAGTACCCACCAGCGCCGCGCCCAGCAGGCTGCCCAGGTTCTGCGTCATCGAGAACATCAGCGAGAAGCTGATCAGGTTGCACGGCTGCGCGATCACGGCGCCAAAGCCCGACACGAAGATCGGCCCCAGGAAGAAAGTACCGCTGAACGCCAGCAGGAACTGGCTGAAATACATCTGCTCCGGGCGCGTCAGGCTGGTCGCCTGCGAATCGATCCAGGCCCCCACCGCCATCAGCGCCAGCGCGAACATCAGCATCGGCTGCAGGCGCTGCGGCGTGATGATCAGGGCGCTGGTCGCTATGCCGAGGGTACAGCCAAGCAGGGCCACCAGCCACAGGGTTTGCATCTGGTCGTTGTTCAAGCCGATCCCCTGCAGGAAGCCGACCGCGCCGCCGGCCTCCGACTGCACCACGCGGATCAACAGCACCGATATCGCCAGGCGCGTCATGCTGGCCGTGGTCAGCCAGCGAGTATTGAGCAGGGGCCTGCGCCGGTTATGTTCGATCGCCACCGCCGCCGTGAACAGCACAATGAAGGCGATCAGCGCCCAGCCGATCCAGCGCGCCTCGAGCCACCACACCGTGCGCCCCAGCGCCAGCACCGCGCACAGGAAAGCCACGCCGGGCGCAAACAGGGCAAAGGTCACGAAGTCCATTTTCTCAAATGCTTTCACGCGGTCGCCCGGTGGAAGCTTGAGCAGCAACACGCAGCCGAAGGACAGCAGGGCCATTCCCAGTTCAAAGGAGTACAGGCCGCGCCATTCGGCGATGGACAGCAGCTCGGAGGAAAAGATGCGCGCCAGCGGCAGCGACAGCTGTGCAAAGCCAATGCCCAGCACCACGCCTTTCAGGCGGTGCTGGGCGGGGAAAGCCTGCAGCACATAATACAGCCCCAGCACCGTCAGGGCGGCGCCGCTGATGCCGTGCGCCGCGCGTACCGCGATGGCCGACCCCAGGCCGTGCACGAACAGGTGGGCCACCGTGACCACGGCATACAGCAGCAGGAACAATTCGGTGAACAGGCGCAGGCCGAACTGCTGGCGGAACTTCACCAGCAACAGATTCATGGAGACGTTGCCCATGACGTAGGCCGCCGGCAGCCACTGGATTTCCGCGCTGGT
This sequence comes from Duganella sp. CF458, assembly GCF_900113115.1. Lineage (GTDB taxonomy): Bacteria > Pseudomonadota > Gammaproteobacteria > Burkholderiales > Burkholderiaceae_D > Rugamonas. The sequence goes on from NZ_FOOF01000001.1 coordinate 115,157, forward strand.
CACGCCCAGCGCACCCTGGGCGTAGACCAGGTTGACCGTGACCAGCGCGTTACCCAGGCCGCCGGTCAGTGCCACGACCAGCCCTACCAGCAGGAAAGCCAGCCGCTTGGGCGCCGAGTGCAGCGGCGTGGAGGGAGAGCCCGGCAACAGCGGACGCTCGTGAGGCAGCCATTTTTGTGGGGCATACTCATCCATTGGATCAGTCTACACCCGCCAAGCCTGGCTGCCCACATTTACACCACCGGCGGATCGGTCTCCCGGTCGAACACGCGCGGGCCCGCCAAGGCTGCCACGAAAGCGGCCAGCGCGGCCTGCAGGTCGGCCGGCGCCGTGCCGATCAGGCCAGGATCGGGCGCGCCCCCCGGCAGGGTGGCCGGAATGCCTGCCGCTGCCAGTAGCTTGGCGCCGGCGCCCACCACCATCAGCGGTTTGCAATGGCGGTATTGCAATGTCACGAATTCGACTGCCAGCGCGTTGGCCGCCAGGGTTTCGACAGCGGCAGCGCCATCGGGCACCAGCACGGCATCGAACAACACCGCCGGGCCGGTTTCCAGCGACATGTCGGCTTCCAGCCCGCCCACCATGCCGACATGCGGCGCGACCAGGCGCGTGACGGCGCCCTGTGCTTCCAGCTCGGCCTGCAACGCATCGACCATCGCCTCGTCGCAACCGGCCGCGATCAGGATCGCCACCTTGCGTCCACGGATGCCGGCCTGCCCGGGCCGCGACATCAGCGACAGCCCCGGCGACGGCTGGTAAGTAGGCAGCGCGCGCGTGGTGGCCATCGGCTGCGGGTCAGGCACCATGGTCCCCAGGCGCAGCGCCACCATATCGGCCAGCGCGGCATCAACGTTCACCAGCATGGACAAGGTGCGCTCCCGGATCGCCGGCACCTGCACCTTGCTCAATTCGAAGCTGAAGGCATGGGCGATGTGCATCTGCTCGGCCGGCGTCTGGCTTTGCCAGAACAGGCGCGCCTGCGAATAGTGGTCGGCAAACAGTTCCGGCTTGCCGCGCACCTTGTCTTCCTGCACCGGCTCGGGGAAGGACATGAAGCCCATGCGGCCGGCCTGGAACGGGCAGCCGCCGCCCAGCGAGTTCGGTTCGTACGCTACGCGGCCGCGGTGGATTGCCTGGCGGTGCATGCCGTCGCGCTGGTTGTTGTGGACCTGCGCGACAGGGGCATTGATCGGAATCTCGTGGAAGTTCGGCCCGCCCAGGCGGCTGATCTGGGTGTCCACGTAAGAGTGGATGCGGCCCGCCAGCAAGGGGTCGTTGGTAAAATCGATGCCGGGAACGACGTGGGCGGCGCAGAACGCCACCTGCTCCGTTTCGGCAAAGAAATTGTCCGGATTCCGGTCCAGTACCATGCGTCCCACCACCTGCAGCGGCACCAGCTCTTCCGGCACGATCTTGGTCGGGTCCAGCACGTCGAAGGGGAATTGGGCCGCCTCTTCTTCCGTGAAGACTTGCAGCGCCAGTTCCCACTCCGGATACTCGCCCATCTCGATCGCTTCCCACAAGTCGCGGCGGTGAAAGTCGGGATCGGCGCCCGAGATACGGACAGCTTCGTCCCATACCAGCGAATAGGTGCCCTGCTTGGGCAACCAGTGGAATTTGACGAAGCGCGACTGCCCCGCCGCGTTCACCAGGCGGAAGGTATGCACGCCAAAGCCCTGCATGGTGCGGAAGCTGCGCGGGATCGCGCGGTCCGACATCACCCACATCAGCATATGCATCGATTCGGGCATCAGGGACACGAAGTCCCAGAAGGTGTCGTGCGCGCTGGCGGCCTGCGGCATGGCATGGTGGGGCTCGGGCTTGACCGCATGCACCAGGTCCGGGAATTTCATCGCGTCCTGGATGAAGAAGACCGGGATGTTGTTGCCGACCAGGTCCCAATTGCCTTCATCGGTATAGAACTTGACCGCGAAACCGCGCACGTCGCGGGCAGTATCGGTCGACCCGCGCTCGCCCGCCACGGTCGAAAAGCGCACAAAGACCGGCGTGCGTTTTCCTGCGGCGGCAAACGGCGCGGCGCGCGTCAGCTGCGCCAGTTCGCGGTAGCACTCGAAGAACCCGTGCGCCGCCGAGCCACGGGCATGCACCACCCGTTCGGGAATGCGTTCGTGGTCGAAGTGCGTGATCTTCTCGCGCAGGATGAAGTCCTCCAGCAGCGCGGGACCGCGCAAGCCGGCCTTCAGGGAGTTCTGGTTGTCGGAAACCGGTACGCCCTGGTTGGTCGTCAGCGCACGGCCGCCGGCATCGGTGCGCACCCGGTCGAGCGCTTCGTTGTTGGGATTCCCGCCCTGCGGCGGCACACCGGCACCGGTCTTCGGCGAAACGGCGCTTTCGCTGGCGGTGCTGGCAGTGTCTGCCGGATTCGCAGCGCTGGCAGAGGCGCCGGCGGGCGGAACGCCCGCGCCATGCTCCGCAGCCTTGTTGACGTTGAAGGGAAATCGCGCGGCCAGTCCAGCGCCGCGTTTAGCCGGGTCAGGTTTGCTTGTGGGCACGGCGCACTCCCCGGCTTAGTGCTTGCGCGAACCGAGCAGCTTGGAGACGGCGTAGCCTGCGGCCAGCGCTACCAGCAGCGATTTGCCGGGACTTTGGCGCACATAGTTGCGGCCGGATTCGGCAAAGCGTTTGTAGGCGGCGTTCAACTGGTCGCCTTTGGCCCCAACCTGGTCGGTGATGCTGGTGATATTGTCGGCCACTTTATCGATGGTGCTGTGCATGCCGGCACGCAAGTCTTTGGCCGGATTTTCGCTGCGGGTGATGTTGTTATCCATGATCGGGTTCCTCATCGTTAGGGTTGCAGTGGAAGGGTCAAGATAAAGCCGCACGGCTGCATCCACCGTGCGCCAGCTAACGATGTGCGCGGGCGAATTCTGGCAACCTGCGGTTGTCCCCGTTGAAAGGTGCCGCGTGATTCCCATCGACCCTGTCAGCAGTACCACCGCCGCCACCCCGCCAACGCTGGGCGATCGCCTCGCGCCCGCTACCGCCACGCCGATTCCCACCACGGCCACGCCCTCGGTGTCGTCGCTTGGGCTGTTCCTGTCCAACCTGGTGCTGGCGCAGCGGCGCTTGCGCGATCTGGCGGCCGAAGGCGGGGATGCGGCCGCGTTTGCGGCGGCCGCAAGGCAACTGGTCGATAACCTCAATGCCAATGCGCCGCCGTCCTTGGCCGGCGTCCTGACAGCCCAGCAAGCGGCGCTCGGTCGGGCCGGCATTGACGTTGCCAGCGGCGGCACCCTGTCCACAGACGAGGGCGCGTTGACGGCGGCGTTCAATGCAGCGCCGCAACGAGCGTTGTCCGGGCTGGGCGAGGCCCTCGACGCTGTCGGCAATGCTGCCGCAGCCCTGCAGCCCAATGCCGCTGCGCAGGCCGCGGCGGCCCGCCCGCCAGCCGCTGTCCCGCCGTCGCCCAACTTGGCCGAGTTGACCACCCAGCAGCGCATCGCTGCGGAGCAATCAGCCGAAACGCGCAGGCTGGCCGGCGAGGCCCTCGCAGCCAATGAACTCGAAGATACGCAGCAACAACGGCTGGCCGAAGCACAGGCTGCGACAACACGGCAGTTGGACAGTACGCGCGAGGAAGACCTGGCAGCGCAAGCGTTGGCCGACCGCCTCGACGCCGCGCGCCGCGCAGCCCTGCAGGATGCCGAAGCCAGCCAGCTCGGACGCACCCGGGCCGAGCGCGCTGCCGCCGATCGCCTCGACACGGCGCGCCGCCTGGTTGCCGAGCAGGCCGAAACGACCGAGTCGGAAGAACTGCTGGCGGCACGTCTTGCCGTGGCGCGCCAGCAGGCCGCGACTGCCAATGCGGAAGTGGATGCCGCCGCGGCGACCGAAGCGCGTCTTGCCCTGTCCCGGCAGCAGGCAGCCAACGCCAATATCCAGGTCCAAACTGACGCTGCAACGGCCGCACGCCTGGCCCAAGCCCGCCAGGAGACCGCGGACGCCAACGCCGAAGCGGACGCCAACGCTGCCAGCGACGCCCGCCTGACCTTGGCACGTCAGCAAGCCGCCGCTGCAGAACGCCTCGCGCCCGCGGCGGCAGGCCCCCAGGACACGCCTGAAGCCCAAGCTGCCGACGCCGCGGCCAATGCCGCACGCACCAGACAGGCACAGATCAACGCGACAGCCGCTGAGGCAAGGCGGGCCGCCGATGAGGCGGAACGGGCTGACGCGGCGGCGACCACTGAAGCGTTATCCCTGCAGGACCGCCTGACTGCCCAACGCCTGGACCAGGCGCGCGACGCCACCCGGGACATCGCTACCGAACAAACGGAAACGCGCCTGGAAGCGCGCCGCCAGGCGCTACGCGAAGCGCAGGCGGCGGCCCAAGCCGCAGCGGCCCTGGCCGCCAACGCAAGCATCGCGCCGCCGGGCGCACCACCTTCCCCGGCAACTGCGGGCACGCCCGCCACGCCGCCCGGCACCGTCCCGCCAGGCAACACCGCAATCCGCCCGCCGGAAGCCGCCATCAGCGCTGCCGGTCCCCAGGTCAGCGGTGCCACGGCCAGCGGCATCGCGCCAGGAGCTGGGCCGGGGGCGGCCGCCGGCATCGCCACTGCCGCGACGACAACTGCCGCTGCCGCCGCTGCCCAGGAAGCCAGTGCCGCCGCCGAAAGGTCCGCCCAGGCTGCCGACGCGGCACGCCGCGCCGCTGCCCCGGCATCGTTGCAAGCCCAACGCCAGCAAGCCGCCGATCCCGCCACCGCTGCTGCCGTGGCAGCCTATCGTACCGGCGATATCGCGGCGGCAGCCGGACGGCCACCGGCCCCCGCAACGCCATTCGAGCCCGTGCCGCCGCCGCTTGCCGTACCTGCCACCACGCCAGTCGCCCCGGTCCAGTCACGCCCCGTCCAGCGTGGTGCCGAAACGGCAGCCGGCTACGATAGCGGCGCCGGCACGCAAGCGCGTGGCGGAGCGGCCGGGGGGACGGCCGGGGGCGCCACCGGCGGCGGGACGCCAGGCGAAGGCGCGCTGCCGCGCGACACGCGCGGCAATGCGGCGCCCGCCGCGGCCCTGGCAGCGGGTCCGGGCGCAACACCAGCCCCCGGCAGCCGCATCGACAGCAATGCATGACCGCCAAGGCCGTGCGCGCCGGCGCTATGCCGCTTTCATCGTCCACCAGGCAGAACGCGGCAGAATCGAAGCCGCCGTCCCGAATCGGTCGCTTGGCCGTGATCCGGCATGATGCGGTGCGGCTTGCCGCGCCGCCCGGATTGTGGATAATCACGCCATCGACAAACAAAGGGAGACCCTTCGATGAAGCTGAAGCACTCGGTAAGCGCTGTGGCGCTGCTGGCAATGGCCGCTGGCGCCTGCGCGCAGGACATGGTGGTAAAGATCGGCCATAGCGGCCCACTGTCCGGCGCACAAGCGTTTTCCGGCAAGGATAATGAAAACGGCGCCCGCCTGGCCGTCGAAGAACTGAACGCCAAGCCGATCACCATCGGCGGCAAGAAGCTTAAATTCGAACTGATGTCGGAAGACGACCAGGGCGACCCGAAAGCGGGCGTCTCCGCGGCGCAGAAGCTGGCCGATGCGGGCGTCAAATACGTGGTTGGCCCTTACAATTCCGGCGTCGCCATCCCGGCCTCCCGCATCTACAACGAAGCCGGCACCCTGATCGCACCGGTGGCAACCAACCCCAAGTTAACGCAACAAGGTTACAAGAACATCTTTCGCATCAACGCCAGCGACACCCAGCTCGGCTCCAAGATGGCACTGTATGCTGCCAATGAGCTGAAGGTGAAGAACGTCGCGGTGATCGACGACCGTACCGCGTTCGGCCAGGGCCTGGCGGAAGAATTCAAGAAACAGGCGCGCGCTTCCGGCCTGCAGGTGGCCGGGCACGAATACACCACCGACAAGGCGGTCGACTTCACCTCCATCCTGACCAAGCTCAAATCAAAGAACGTGCAAGCCATCTTCTTCGGCGGCTACGCGCCTCAAGGCGCACCGATGGCGCGCCAGATGAAGCAATTGGGCATCCAGGCCAAGCTGCTGGGCGGCGACACCATCTGCACCGCGGAGATGGGTAAGCTGGGCGGCGACGCCGTCGGCGAAAACGTATTGTGCGCGCAGGGCGGCGCCCTGCTGGAGAAAGCGGCTTCCGGCCCGGCCTTCAAGGCCAAGTTCAAGAAGCGCTTCAATGCGGAACCTGACGTGTACGCATCGGCCTACTACGATGCGGTGCTGATGTACGCGGCATCGATGCAGAAGGTGAACTCGATCGACCCGGCCAAAGTTGGCGCCGACATTTCCGCCGGCAGCTACAAAGGCGTGTCCGGCACCTACGCTTTCGATGCCAAAGGCGATATGAAGTCTTCGCCGGTCACTATCTTCAACTTCAAGAACGGCCAGCCGTCTCCGATTTCGAGCCTCTGAGGAATTCCCATAATTCCTGCGCGACCGGCCCGTGCGGCCGGTCGCTGCGGCGCGCAGCGACCAATTGCTCCACGCTGCCCGGCAGGTACCTGCCGGCAATCGACAGCAAACACCCCTCCTCCAATTCCCGTTCGACCAGGAAGCGCGGCAGATGGCCCCAAGCGAGGCCCTGCAGGATGATTTCCTTCTTCATCTGCTGGTCCGGCACCGAGCATTGGTGCGCGCCTTGGACCATGAAGTAATCCTTGCCCTGGGTATGCCGCGCAGTGTCCCGGATGACGCATTGGGTATATTCGCGCAATTGTGCAGGCTTAACCGCACGGCCGACAGGGAAACGCAGGAATCCCGGCGCCACCACCGGCACGAAGGGGATTTTCGACAATGGCATCCATTCGATGCCCGGATCGCTTTGGTCCACGCCATGCACGATCAGGTCCGCATCGCCGTCGTATAGCCGCTCGATCGGCCCGGTGACCGCCTCCACCTGCACATGCAGTCGCGTTGCCGGACGGTTGCGGAAGAATTCGGCCAGCGTTGCCAGCACTTCGCGCTGCGGGCATATATCGCCGATGACCACGCGCAGCTCGTCTTCCTCGCCCATTGCCAGTTGCTGCGCATGCACTTGCAGCCCGGCCATTTCCATCAGCGTGGCTTGCGCCTTGCGGTGAAACGATTTGCCGGCCGCGGTCAACGCCACCCGGTAGCCGCTGCGATCGAGCAGTTGCAGGCCGATTTGCTGCTCCAGGCGCGTCACCGCCGCGTGCACGGCTGGGTGGGAACGATGCAACAGCTCGGCGGCAGGCTGGAAACCGCCGCTGCGGGCGACCGCGTCGAAGCATTGCAGGTCATGCAGGGTGAATGTGCTCATTGTCCACTTTTCTTACAAGGATATACCGGTCTTTATAATATATTTCCACTCTGGGCGCAGCTAAGATCCGGTCCATCAACCAGCCATTGAAAGGACCACTACCATGTATATCACCACCGGCGACAATGTCCGCATCGCCTACCGCTTCGACGGCGCTGAGCACCTGCCCGTCCTGATCCTGTCGAACTCCATCGGCACCAGCTACCACATGTGGGACGGTGAGGTGGAGGCACTGTCGCGGCATTTCCGCGTACTGCGCTTCGATACGCGGGGCCACGGCGCATCGGACGTGCCGGCCGGCGACTACTCCCTCGACCGCATGGGCCGCGACGTACTGGAGATGATGGATGCTCTCGGCATCCGGCGCGCGCACTTCCTCGGCCTCTCGCTGGGTGGCTTCATCGGCCAATGGCTGGCCATCCATGCGCCCGAACGCCTGGAGCGCCTGGTCTTGTCCAACACCGCCGCCAACCTGGGGCCGGAAGGTTTTGACGAGCAGATCGCGGCCGTGCGTGCGGCAAGCGACATGCGCGACACAGCCGAAGGCTTCCTTTCCCGCTGGTTCCCGCCGCATATGCTTGCTGCGCAGCACCCACCGGTCGGCAAGTTCCGCGACATGCTGCTGGCAACGGAGCGCCAGGGCCTGGCCGCCAGCCTGGCTGCGGTGCGCGACGCGGATCTGCGCCGCACCATCAGGCTGATCGCAGCGCCGACCCTGGTGATTGCCGGACGCGACGACACCGTGACTTCAGCCCGGCACGGCGCCGACATCGCGGCCGCCATCCCCGGCGCATGCCTGCACACCCTGCCGACAGTTCACCTGTCAAACATTGAGTTGCCGGAACAGTTCACCGCAGCCGTGCTGGACTTCCTGCGCTCACCTTTCCCTTCCTAAGCGGCGGGCAGCGATGGATCGTTCAGCGGAACGCTGCGCAGCCGCTTGCACAGGCCGAGCATTGCCAGGCCCAGCACGCCTGCGGTGGCGCCCAGCACAAAGATGCCCGCCGTGGCCGACAGCAGCTTGCCCAGCAGGCCGATGCCGATCGTGGCCAGCGAGTCCCCTGCCGCATCCTGTGCCGCCCACAGGCCGTTCACGCGTCCCAGGTAATGGTCCGGCGTATGGCCCTGCACCAGGCCATACTGCAGCAGCGATGCAATGGATACGCAGTAGCCGAAGCAGGCCAGCAACGCCAGCACCAGCGGGAAGGCCGGCTGGGTGCCCAGCAGCATCAGGCAGGCGAATGCGGCCAGGCTGGCGGCAAGCATGGCCTGGCCCGGACGCTGCAGCCGCTCGATCCAGCCGCTGATGATGGCGCCCAGCGTCGCGCCCAGGGACACCGCGGAATACATCAGGCCCAGCTCCAGCGCACCGGGCGCCATGGCCGGAAACAGCACGCGCACCGCCGTGGTCAGCGTCACCAGCGTGCCGACCAGCACCGTCGCCGCCAGCACCGGACTGGTGGACAGGAAGCGCACGCCATCCGCCAATGCGCGCAAGGGATGCTCGTCGCTTGCGTGCTGCGGCAGCATGGTGGGGAGGCGCAGCAAAGGCAGCAGGGTCAGGCCGGTGCCGATGGCGGCGATGGCGTAGACCCAGCCCACGTCGGTGGCGGCGATCAGCATGCCGCCGATGGCAGGCGAGATCACCGTTGCCAGGCGCATCGAGACCATGCTCACCGCGCGCGCCTGCATCAGGTTTTCGCGCCCCACAATGGCCGGCATGCAGGCCAGCAGCGCCGTCACGCCCAGTGCGCCGAAAAAGCCGTCCCAGGCCGACAGGAGGCAGACTGCCCACAAGGATGGCACGGGCAGCCAGGCGTTGGCGGCCAGGCCGACGAAGCCCAGGCCGCAAATGGCACGCGCCAGCAGGATCAACTTGCGGCGGTCGTAGCGGTCGGCCAGCACGCCGCCCAGCAGCAGCCCGGCGAACATGCCGCCGCCTTCCAGGGCCAGCGCCAGCCCCACCTGCAGGCTGTCGCCGGTCAGGGCGTAGACCTGCATCGGCACCGCCACCGACAGCATGCCCAGTCCCAGCAGCGAAATGGTGCGTGCGATGAACACGCTGCGGAAGTCGCGGTTGCGGCGCAGCAGGCCGAGGTCGACAAACAATTTCATACTCTATTTCCTCATTCAGGTTCAGGCGCTGCGTCGTTGGCGCAGTTGCAGGCGTTGTGCGGCGCCGCCGATTGCACGGTCCAGCAGCGGACCAAGCACTTCCAGCGATTGCGGCGACAGGATGGTCTCGTGCGAGCAGTGCGCCAGATGGTGCACTTCCAGGTCCGGCACATGCCTGCGCCAGGCCTCGAGCGGGCGGATGTAGCCGGGCAGCGACTGGCCGGCGATGAACAGCGTGACCGGACCGTCGTAGTCCGGCGTGCGCGTTTGCGCCAGCAGGCGCACCGCGTCGCGGTAGTTGGCGAATACCTGCTCCAGCATCGCCTCCTTCTCCTGGCGCAGCACCTCGTCGGTTTCGCCTTCGTAGGCATCTCCCAACAGGCGCTCCTGCTCGCGTTCCGCCCCCAACGCCGCTTCCGCGCCTTGCGGGTCGGTCCAGTCGTGCACCTCGGCCGGGTAGGTATCCAGCAGGCCGAGGAAGCTGACTTCCTCGCCTTGCGCGCGCAAGCGCTCGGCCACGCCATACGCGACGGTGCCGCCCAGCGAGTAGCCCAGCAGGTAGTACGGCCCTGTTGCCTGTACTCCGCGCACGATCTCCACCTGGCGCTCCAGCAATTCCTCCATGTTTGCGCTGGACGCCACCAGGCCGAGCGGACGCGGCGACTGCAGGCCGACGATGGCCCTGCCTCCACCAATGTAGCGCGACAACACGCTGTACTGCCAGGCGAAGCCCGAGCCGGGATAGAAGCAGATCAGCGGCGGGCCTTCGCCCTGGCGCAGCTGGATCACTTGATCGAAGCCGTCGTTGCCGAAATCGTTGACCATGCCCTGGCTGTTCAACAGGGCGGCCAGCCGCGCCACGGTCGACGCGGTCATCACCTGGCCGACCGTGATACGGCGTTGCAAGGTGCGCCGCACTTCGGCCGCCAGCTTCATGGCCAGCAGCGAGTGGCCGCCGATGGCAAAGAAATCGTCGTCGGCGCCGACTGCCTCCAGCCCCAGCACACGCCCGAACACGTCAGCCAGGCGCTGTTCCAGGCCGCGCGCGGGAGCCCGGCCAGCCTCCTTGCTGCCACGTGCCGGCAGCGGCAGCGCCTTGCGATCGAGCTTGCCGTTGGCGCTGAGCGGCAGCCGCTCCAGCTCCAGCACGGCCACCGGCACCATATGGGCCGGCAAGCGTGCCGCCAATGCGCTGCGCAACTGCGCACTATCCGGGCGCGTATCGGGCGCGGCCACCACATAGGCCAGCAGCTGGCGCGCATCCGCGCCGCCGCTATCCCCGCCCAGCACCGCGGCGTGCACCACCGCTTCGGCGACACCGGGCTGTTCGCGCAAGACCGCCTCGATTTCACCCAGCTCGATGCGCTGCCCACGGATCTTGACCTGGTCGTCCGCGCGGCCCAGGTATTCCACCACGCCGCCTTCCAGCCAGCGCACCATGTCGCCGGTGCGATACAGCCGTGCCCCCGCCACGAACGGGTCGGCCACGAAGCGCGCGGCGGTCAGGCCCGGCTTGCCGACATAGCCGTCAGCCAACTGGACGCCGCCCAGGTACAACTCGCCGACCGCACCCGGCGGCACCTGGCGCAGCCAGCGGTCGAGCACGCGCAACTGGGTGTTCCACACCGGGCGGCCAATCGGCACCCCGGCACCGCCCTGCCCCATGTCGCCGAAAGCCGGCATGAAGCTGACGTCCACCGCCGCTTCGGTCGGCCCGTACAGGTTGTGCAGGGCCGCCGGGCTCAATTGCGCAAACTCCCGCGCCAGCGACTTGCCCAGCGCTTCACCGCTGCAGAACACCAGCCGCAGGCTGGCGCAACGCCGCTCGCCCTGCTCGGCCAGGTAGCCTGAGAACACCGACAACATCGACGGCACGAAGTGCAGGCAGGTCACGCCATGCCGCTCGATCGCCTGCAACAGGGCCGCCGGGTCGCGGTGTGCATCCGGCTCGGCCATCACCAGGCAAGCGCCCTGCATCAGGGGCCAGAAGAATTCCCAGACCGAGACATCGAAACCGCAGGGGGTCTTCTGCAGTACCACGTCGCCTTCGCGCAACTGGTACTGGTACTGCATCCAGGCGATGCGGTTGTAGATCGCCTGGTGCGGCACCATGGCGCCCTTGGGCCGCCCGGTGGTGCCGGACGTGTAGATGACGTAAGCCGGGTGTGCCGGGCTGCAGGCGACGTCCAGTTGCGGCGCGAACAGCTCCATGCCAGCCAGCTCGTCGAAGCAAAGCTGTGGCGTGCCGGCCGCCGCGAAGCGCGCCTGGTGCGCGCTGTCCGTCACCAGCAGGCGCGGTGCGGCGTCGGCCAGCATATACGCCAGGCGCTCGGCCGGATAGCCCAACTCCAGCGGCAGGTAGGCGGCACCGGCTTCGATCACGGCCATGATCGCAATACTCAGGCGCACCGAACGCGGCACGGCCACCGCGACGATATCGCCCGGCTGCACGCCTTGTTCGATAAGGCGCGCCGCAAGCAGGCACACCTGGCGCCGTGTTTCAGCGTAATCCAGCTGCACCCGCGCGTCTGCCAGGGCGGGACGGTTCGGCGTTCGCCGCGCCTGTGCGGCCAGCACACCGCGCAGGGTCTGCATCGACAGCGCCACGGCGGTATCGTTGGCCGCCGCCAGCGACTGCGCCTCACCCGGCGTCAGCACAGGGTAGCGCGACAATGGCAGTTGCGGCTGCTCCAGCGCCGTGCGCAGCACCATCGCCACACGCTGTGCCAGCGCGGCGGCATCAGCCACCGCGCCGCGGTTTTCCACCAGCAGCGTCAAGCGTTCGCCCGGCAACACCAGCAGGGCCAGCGGATAGTGGCTGTAGCCCCTGTTCACCACCTCGCCAATGCGCAGCGGACGGCCGTCGCGGCCCGGCAGCTCCTGCGCTAGATAGGCATTGTCGGGATAATTCTCCACCACCAGCAGCGTGTCAAACAGCGCAGCCACGCCAGCTTCGCGCTGGATGGCCGCCAGGCCAAGACCGTCGTGTTCCATCAGCGCGATATGGCGCTGCTGCAGCGCGGGCAACTGTTCCCACAGCCCTTGCGCCGCATCGAGGCGGGTACGCACCGGGATCGTATTCAGGAACAGGCCGACCTGCTGTTCAATGCCGTCGAATTCACTGTGGCGGCCCGAAACCGGGCTGCCGAACAGCACGTCGGCGCGCCCCGACATGACCGACAGTACCTGGCCCCAGACGGCCTGCATCAGTACATTCAGCGTGATGCCGCGCGCGCGCAGCTCTTCCTGCAGGCGCGCAGTCAGCGATGCGGGCAGTTGCAGCGAATATTCCTGCATCGCGGCACTGGCCGCAGCGGCGTCGAACAGCAGCAACGGTTCCGCGCCCGCCAGGTCGTCCCGCCACGCAGCCTGGGACGGCGCCGTATCGCGCTGCGCCAGCCGCTGCACGAGCTGGCCGTAGCCGGCGCGCAGCGGGGTGAAAGCCGCGCCGGGTTCGGCGTAAGCCGACAACAAATCGCGCAGCAGCAGCGGCGTGGACCAGCCGTCGATCACCAGGTGATGCACCACCAGCAGCAGCGCATGGCGACGCTCGGCCAACTTGACCAGAGCCGCCTGCAGCATGCCGCCGAAGCGTACGGTAGAGCCGTCCTGCGCCAGCAGTTCCTCCTGCAGCGCCGCCAGCCGTGCTTCCGCCTCCCCCTGATGCAGGTGGCTGAAGTTGCGCTGCTGCCACGGCCAGGATGGGATGGTATCTGGCGCCGGCATCAGGAACAGCGGCTGCTGCGCAGCGTCAAGGTCGAACATGCCGCCCAGTTGTGGATATCGGCGCAGTACCGCACAGAGTGCGCCGTGCAGGCGGGCCGCGTCGACATCGCCGTCAAGATGCAGCAGGGTGAAGGCGTTGTAGCTGCCCTGCCCTTGCGCTGTCTGCGCATGGAACAGCATGCCCTCCTGCAGCGGCAGGGCCGGCAGTATTTCGCCGTATGGCCCATGCCGGCGCATCAGCAGCGCGCGCTGCTGCGCGCTCACCGCATGCGCTGCCGGCGCGGTCTCTGCCGGCGTAGCATGCTGCGCGGCGAAAGGCGCCAGCTGCGCCGCCATGGCGCGCGGGGTGCGCTGCGCGAAGACCGTCGCGGGACGCAACATGTAGGCGAGATGCCGCATGGCGGTGCACAACATGATGGCGGCAATGCTGTCGCCGCCAAGGGCGAAGAAGTCGTCATCGACCGAGGCCTCGGCCAACTGCAGCACGTCTGCCATCGCGCGTGCTACAAGAAGGGGCAATGGCCCGGCGTCGGCTTCCTGGGCGGCCACCGCGCCTGCCGGATTGGCGTGAGGAAGCGGCAACTGCTTGCGGTCCACCTTGCCGCTGACGTTGCGCGGGAAGCGCTCCAGCACCACCAGCGCGGCCGGCACCATATAGTCCGGCAGCGCATGCCGCAGCGCCGCCAGCAGTTCGCCGCCGCGCGCAGCGCGCTGCGCGTCATCCAGTCCCGGCACCACGCAATAGCCGACCAGGCGATGCGTGTTGTTGACTGCCTGCGCCAGCACCACCACGCTTTCCACGCCCGGCAGCAACGACAGGGCATTTTCCACCTCGCCCAGTTCGACGCGATAGCCGCGCACCTTGACCTGGTCGTCGCCGCGGCCAAGGAATTCCAGCTGTCCGGCGGCGTTCCAGCGTACCAGGTCGCCGGTACGGTACATCCGGCTGCCTGCCGGCCCGAATGGACAGGCGACGAAGCGCGAAGCGCTCAAGCCGCCCCGTGCCAGGTAGCCTTGCGCCAGGCCGGCGCCGCTGACATACAACTCGCCCGCCACGCCAAGCGGCACCGGCTGCAGCCGCGCATCGAGCACGTGCGCCACCGTATTGCCGATCGGGCGGCCGACCACCGGCTGCATGCAGTCAACCAGTGCGGCGCGCAGCGTATCGACCGTGTATTCGGTGGGCCCGTACAGGTTGTGTGCCTGCAGCCCGGGGAAGGAGCGCAGCTGCTGCCACAGCGCAGTCGGCGCCGCCTCGCCGCCGATCAGGATCAGCGTCGGCTGATGGTTATCCGGCACCATCAGGCCATTGCTGAGCATCTGGGCCAGGAAGGAAGGCGGCAAGTCCATCGCATCGATGCCGATGCGCTGTACCTCCTGCACCAGGCCGTATGCATCGCGCCGCATCTCTTCGTCGAATACGTGCAGCTCCTGGCCGCGCAGCATCCAGAACAGCTGCAGCCAGGACGAGTCGAAGGAGAATGAATGGGTGTGGGCAGCGCGCAGCGCGCGGCCGGGATAACGTTGCGCCACCGCAGCCAGCGCCGGGCCGTAGATCGTGTCCTCATGCGCCAGGAACAGGTTGAGCAGCGCGCCGTGCGTGTTCATCACGCCTTTCGGCCGGCCGGTGCTGCCGGAAGTGAAGATGATATAGGCCACCGCATCGGCAGGCAGCGCACCACCACGTTCCTCTTCGTTCAGCGGCGACGCCGGCTGCCGGGCCAGGGCCGCCAGGATTGGCTCGCTGTCCAGGTCAAGGCGCGCGATGCCGGGCGGCGGGGCAAATGCTGCCGCACCGGTGGACAACAGCAGCACGGGCGCGGCATCCTCGCACATCATGGCGACGCGGTCTGGCGGGTAATCCAGGTCGAGCGGCAGGAACACTGCACCGCACTCCAGGACCGCCAGCATCGCCACCACCGACTCCACTGAACGCGGGACGGCGACGGCTACCACGCGCCCGGGGCCGGCCCCGTGTTCGCGCAGCAGGCGCGCCAGCCGGGCGACCCGGGCGGACAGCTCGCCGAAGTGCAGCGTCGCACCGCCGCATACCAGCGCGACGGCATCCGGCCCTGCTTCCGCCTGGCGCGCCAGCATGGCCGACAGGCGGTCTACTGCAGGAGCAGCCACCGCCGGCCCTTGCGACCATCGCGCAATGTCGTTCCGTTCCTCGGCCGTTGCCGGCAGCAGCGCTTGCAGTTCGCGTTGCGGCGCCGCGAGCCATTGCTCCAGCATGCATTCCAGCCGGGCCACGTGCCGCTCCAGCTCCGTTGCGTCATAACGCGCGGCATCGGCGCGCAGTTCGATCGAGATGCGCTCCCCCACCTGCAAGTTGAATTCAAGGTCGTCCACCGGGCCTGTCGCCAGGTGATGCGTGGTGCCCTGCAGCCCGGCCAGCTCCAGCCGGTAATCGAACATCTTGAAGTTGACCAGCGCACCATACAGCTTGCGGCCGCTGCCCACCAGGCCCGCGTCGCGTTGAATCTGCTCGGCTTCATAGCGCTGGTGCGGCCGTACGGCCTGCGCCGAGGCGCGGAACGCGCGCGACACCGCGAACCAGTCCATTGCCCCTTCCATGTCGACTGCCAAGGGCAGCACGTTGACCATCGGGGCCAGCGCGTTGATGGCGCGCGATCCCATGCGGCGCATGAAGGGCATGCCGATAGCCTGGCGCTTCTGGCCCGTCACCCGGTACAGGTAGGCTGCCAACAGGCCATGCAGCAGGTCCGGCACCGCCAGGCCGGCGTCCAGCGCATGCCGCTGCAACGTCACCGCCGCCTCGTCCGGCAGCTCCCATGCCAGGCTGTGCACCTGGCCGGAAGGCGGCGCGTTGCGCAGGGACAGGCTGGCGGCCGGCGGCAACGTTTCGCAAAAGCCGGCCCAGAAGGCGCGGTCGCGTTCCCGCGTGTCGCTGCCCTGGTATGCCTCATATTCCTCGACCGCTACTGAAACCGGTACGAAGGGCGACGGCCCGGCATCGGCGCCGGTCGCCAGCGCGGTGTAATGGGCCGCGATGCGGCGCGTCAAGGCCAGGAAACTGAAGCCGTCCAGCATAATGTGATGGAAGCGCTGGTACCAGAGCCAGTGGTCGGCGCCGATCTGGAACAGGACCTGGCGATGGCAATGCTGCCCGCTGGACAGATCGAAGGGCTCCGCCATGTCGGCGCGCATCCAGGCGTCGGCTTGCTGCCTGGCGTCTGCGTGGCGGCGCAAATCGAATTCCAGCGGCGCCCCGACGGTGTCCATGGCGCCGGCCTCCCGCAGTTGCTGCCTGGCGCCATCCTCTGCCTGCACATAGCGCGCAGTCACGGTATCGGCTTCCGCCAGCCCGTGCTGGATCGCGCGCGACAGCAGCTCCGCCTGCAAGGCGCCGCGCATTTCGATGCAATGGGCAATGACATAGCCTTGCTTGTTTTCGGCCACCTGGTCGGCCAGCCAGATACCGAGCTGGCTGCCGTTCAGCGGCAAATAATGTGGATCCATGGCGACTCCTCAGGCGTGCGCCGCAAAGGGATTGATGGCATGCCAGTGGCGCTCGATGTAGTCCACGCATTCGCTGCGTGGCGCAGGGCCATGCTGCACCCGCCAGCCCGCCGGCTGCGGCGCAAATTCCGGCCACAGGCTGTACTGGCCCGAGCCGTTGCGCAGCACGGTGAACTGGTAGCTTTCATCGTCAAAAGGATTGGTGTTGTTCTCGTTACTCATGGTTGTTGGATCCAGTCAAAGTCTTTCATCAGTTCACACAGGCCTTCCAGCAGGCCGTCGCGCCAGCACAGCCAGTCGTGGCCGCCGCGCACTTCGCGCAACTCGGCCCGGTGGCCTGCAGCGCACAAGGCCCGGTGGAAGGAACGGTTCGGGTCAAGCATGCTGTCTTCGTAGCAGCCGATTTCCAGCAGGAAGCGCAGCGGCATGCCGGCCCCCAGGCCGCGCCCCACTTCGCCCGCCAGCCAGCCGCCGCTGGCCGTATCGCTTGCGTCGGGCCACCAGTAAGAGCCGGATTGGCTCAGCACATTGCCGAAGCGCCCGGGCCAATGCAGCGCCGCGTAGGCCGCGGCCAGGCCGCCGAAGCTTTGGCCCGCGACCACGGTGCGGCCGGCTTGGGCGGTGAAAGGCTCCAGCCCGTGTGCTGCCGGCAGCAACTCCTGCTGCAGGGCGTTCCAGAACGCCGCGTTGCACGGCAACTCCTGCGCGCGCCGCTCCGGCGACACGGCGTCGACCAGCAGGTAGACTGCCGGCGGCAACTTGCCCTGCGCGGTCAAGCTATCGAGGGCGCCAAACAGGTTTTCCTGGTGCGCCCAATAGTGGCCGTCGAGCAGCACGGCCAGCGCAGGATCGCCGGCCGCCGCGTGCGGCGCGGTGCGGTAGATCCAGGTATCGCGGGCGCCCCCAAGGGCGGCGCTGTGCCAGCGATAGCATTGCAGCCGGCCTTGCGGCTGGCCGGCCCCGGTCCATGCCGGGTGCACGGGAGCCTCCGGCAGCAGCAGCGCCGACAGCGGCTGGCCCCAACTGCCGCCATGCGCAGGCCACCTGTTCAGCGGGTCGGCCTGGGCATTCGTTTCCAGCAGGCCGACCCACCAGCGCCGCAGCGCGGCGCCGCCGCCCTGTTCCGGCGCCGGACGGTCCGCCGCCACCGGCATCAGGAAGTAGCTGCCGCGCCAATCGGACGGTAGCCGGGTGCTCCAGCTCCAGACGTCGGTGCCGGCATGGTGGCGCAGCGCGGCCGGGCCCGTGCTGGGATGGGGCGTGTGCGAGTACACATCGATGTATACGGCGCTTGCCTGGACTGCGGGCGGCTGGCGCCACAGGAAAGTCAGGTCGTGCATGCCATCCGCATCGTTGGCGGCGCGCAGCAGCGGCGTGCCGTGTGCCGCTGCTGCGCTCCACCATGCGGCGCTGCCAAGGTCGCCGCGGTCCATCATGCCTGGCGCTCCTGCGCCCCGGCCAGCGCCGGCGCTTCGGCGGCAGGCGCCGCCCATACGCTATCCGCAGGACCGCTGCGGGCGCGCCGTGCAGCCAGGCGGGCCGCCCACGCCAGGACGAGGGCCAGCACGAAGGCCGTCAGGTCCACCGCTACCGCGCCCACGCTGCCGTGGGCCCACATGCCGAGCGAAGGCAGGAGACGCGCAATCAGCGAAGTCACGGGGATGGCGAAACCGGCCGCTGCACACAGCGCCAGCAGTTGCGGCGCCGCGCGCGCCGCGCCGCGCCAGAAGGCCCAGGCCACGCAGGACAGGAATACCACGTAATAAGCTGTCATCAACGCCGCATTCAGGTTGCCGGCCGACGCGTGCAGCCATTTGGCCGCCAGCAGCGCTCCCGCCACCCCGGCCACGCTGCCCAGGCAGATGCCCACGGTCGCTGCCGCCAGCAAGGCGGTGCGGCGCGGCTGCACCGGCGGCGCCTGGTCGCGCAGCTGGTTCTTGCGGCGCTTTTCGACCCACAGCAGGTTTCCGGAGTAGAACAGGAAGGCACCCGACAGGCCGAATGCAAAGTACACCCAGCGCATCCAGTTGCCGCCATAGCTGCCGAAGTGCAGCGCGAAGAACGATGCAGCGATGCTGCTCCAGGCATCGCTTTTTGGAGGCAGCATGCTGGTGTTCAGCACCTGCGCGCTGTAGGGGTCCATCAGCAGGTAGCCCGACACGGCGCCGCGCACCACGTAGTCATCGTTCGCCACACCCACCCGCACCAGCGGGCGCGGGCTCTCCAGGTCCATGAACAGCATCTCCGTCACCTCGAAGCCCGGTGCTTCCTGCTGCGCGCGGCGTACCAGCTTGCTGGCCGGCGCCAGCTTCGACACGTCGCCCGGTCCCGGCGTACCGGCCGGCCGCGACCACATCTTCCGCTCGCCATACACCACCTGCTGCAGGCTGTCGTAGAACTGGTCGTGGAAGGCAAATACGATCACCGTCAGGCTGATCACGATATGGAAAGGCAGGCTGGCGATGCCGATCACATTGTGGGCGTCAAGCCAGAAGCGCTTGCGGTTCTTGCCTTTGCGCAGGGCGAAGAAGTCCTTCACCAGCGTTGGCAGCAAGAGCACCACGCCCGAAACCAGCGCCAGGAAGTACAGCACGCCCGCCACGCCCATCAGGTAGACGCCCAGGTATTCGTCGCCCAGCGTGCCGGGAACGCCGCCCGTGCGGTGCAACATGTCCACCAGTTCCCCGAACAGGGATGGCCGCACTTCCTGCGCGGCCAGCTTGCCTTGCGCGTCCAGCGTGCCCTGCCAGCGCATGGCGTTCAGGTCGATGTCGCGCCCCGCATGGGCGGCACTCCAGGTGACCGGTGCCGGGTTGTTTTCATGCCGCACCAGGTGCAGGGTGAATTCCTCGCGGGCGGCGGGATGGGCGGCAAGCACCTCGCGCACCACGGTATCGATTTGTTGCGGCGCCAATGCGGCAACCGGCGCCGACGGTGCGCTGACCCAGCGCTCCAGCGGGTGCTTGAACATGGTCAGCGCGCCGCCGAAGAAGCCGATGAACAGCAGGATGCCGGCGCAGATGCCGGTCCAGGTGTGCAGGGATTGGTAGATGCGAAGAATATCGCTGCGAACTTTCATGGCTTACCCCAGGCTGGAACGGACATAGAACAACAGGCTGTACGCCAGGACATTGGCGCCGCCCAGCCACAACCCGGCGCGCAGGCCGGTGCGGAACAGGTAGACAAGCGCGAACACGGTCATCCACAGCGGCGCGATGCTCCACATGACGACCTGGGCCTTCTCGCCGGCGCCGATGCCGCCGGGACCGGCCCAGGCGAACAAGCCGGCCAGGGCCAGCGCCAGGGCGCCGCCCAGCACGGCGCCGGCAAAAGTCTTGCTCCACCAGTCGGGGCGGATTGCGTCAGGTTTGGCACTCATGGTTTTGCTTTCAACAGGGAGGCGAACGGCAGCAGGCTGAAGGCCAGCATGCTGACGACGGTCCACGCAAACACCGCAGCCAGCGGCGACAGCGTGAGACAGGCGGCGGCCAGTGCCAGCAGCAGTGCCAGCGCACCGGCAGCGGCGCCGAGCGGGCCGATGGGTTGCGCCAGCCAGCCCTGGTGGCGGTGGCTCAGGTACAGCAGGCAGCAGCCCGCGATATCAAGCAGTAGGAACAGGATCATTTGCAGATGCCCGGCGTTGGCCGAGTTTCAGGATGGAGAGATAGAACAGCGGTACCAGGAACACCCCCAGCGCCGTCGACAGCAGGACGCCGCCCAGCACGCTGGCCCCGATGGCCTGCTGCGCGGCTGCGCCCGGACCGCTGGCCAGCACCAGCGGCACGATGCCGGCGCCGAAGGCCAGTGAGGTCATCAGGATCGGCCGCAGGCGCTGGCTGGCCGCTGCCGTAACGGCGTTCCAGGGTGCCTGCCCCGCGCGCACCGCGGCCTCGGCGAATTCCACGATCAGGATCGCGTTCTTGGCCGACAGGCCGACCGTGGCCAGCACGCCCACCTGGAAGAAGATGTCGCGCTCGAGGCCAAGCAGGCCGGCGCCGGCGACCGCGCCCAGTACGCCGGGCGGAATGGCCAGCAGCACGCAGAACGGAATCGACCAGCTGCCGTACAGGCCGGCCAGGCACAGGAACACGAACAGTACCGACACCGCGTACAGCAGCGGCGCCTGCCCGCGCGAGAGCTGGTCCTGGTAGGACAGGCCGCTCCAGGCCAGGCGGCTGGACGGCTGCGCGGCCACCAGCGCTTCCAGGCGCGCCATCAGTTCGCCCGAACTGGCGCCGGGCGTGCCGGCACCGCTGATATGCACGGCAGGCAGGCCGTTGAAGCGGCGCAGCTGGGTGGGGCCGCTGTCCCAGCGCGTGGCGGCGAAGGCCGACAGCGGCGTCATGGCATTGCCGCTGCCGCGCACCGACCAGTGCTGCAGGTCGTCCGGCGCGGCGCGCCACTGCGCGTCGGCCTGCACCAGCACCTTGCGCACGCGTCCTTCATGCAGGTAGTCGTTGACGTAGGTGCCGCCCCAGGCGGCGCTGAGCGTGCTGTTGACATCGTCCAGGTCAAGGCCCAGCGTGAGCGCCTTGGCCTGGTCGATGTCGATGCGCAGCTGGGCCTTGCTCTCGCTGCCGTCGGCTTCCGCGTACATCACGCCGGGCAACTCGCCGGCGCCGGCGGCCAGCGCGGCGGCGCGCGCGGCCAGCACTTCCGCCGTCGCGCCGGAGGTATCCTGCAGCCAGAATTCGAAGCCGCTGGCCTCGCCCAGTCCATCGATCGGCGGCGGCACCATGGCAAACACGCGCGCATCGCGCAGCTTGCCCAGCGCCGCGGTGGCGCGCGCGGCGATCGCTTGCGCCGAGTTTTCGGCGCCCTTGCGCTGCGACCAGTCCTTCAGGTTGACGAAGGCCATGCCGGCGTTCTGGCCGGCGCCGCCCATGCCCATGCCGGCGATGGTGTACACCATGGCGACGTTGGCTTTCTCCTTGTCCCGGAAATGGCGCTCCACTTCGCGCGCCAATTCGGCGGTGCGCGGATAGGTGGCGCCGGCAGGCAGGGCAAAGCGCACCATCACGGTGCCCTGGTCGTCGACCGGTATGAACGAAGCAGGCAGGCGCTGGTAGCCCCAGGCGGTAGCGCCCAGCAGCACCGCATACACCAGCGCCAGACGCCAGGGCCGGCCCGGCAGCTTTTGCAGCAGGCTGTCATAGCGCCGCTGCAGCGCCGCCATGGCGCGGGCGAAGCGTCCGTCCGCGGCATGCGCTGCGGCGGGACGCAGCAAGGCTGCGCACAGCACCGGCGTCAGGCTGATCGCCACCAGCACGGACAGCGCCATGGCAGTGACCAGCGTGATCGAGAACTGACGGTAGATCACCCCTACCGAACCGGGGAAGAAGGCCATCGGCAGGAATACGGCGCCCAGCACGATGGCGATGCCCGCCAGCGCGCCGGTGATGCCGCGCATCGACTGCAGCGTGGCCTCGCGCGCACCAATGCGCTGCTCCGACATGATGCGCTCGACGTTTTCCACCACCACGATCGAGTCGTCCACCAGCAAGCCGATCGCCAGCACCATGGCAAACAGGGTCAGGGTATTGATCGAGAAGCCGGCCAGGGCCAGCACGCCGCAGGTTCCCAACAGGACCACCGGCACGGTAATCACCGGCACCAGCGTGGCGCGCCAGCCCTGCAGGAAGACGAACATCACCAGCACCACCAGCAGCACCGCTTCGGCCAACGTCACGGCCACCTGGCGGATCGACAGCTTGACGAAGCGGGTGGCGTCCTCCGGGTAGGCGACTTCCACGCCGGGCGGGAACGATGGCTGGAGGGCAGCGATCCGCTCGCGTACGCCCGCAGCCGTGGCCAGGCCATTGGCACCGGGCGCCAGCATGACGGCAAAGCCGGAGGCCGGCTGGCCGTCCAGGCGCGAAGCGGCGCCGTAGGATTCGCTGCCGATTTCCACGCGCGCCACGTCGGACAGGCGCACCACGGCGCCGTCCTGCCGGGTTTTCAGCACCAGTTCGCGGAACTGCTGCGGCGTTTTCAGGCGCGACAAAGCGGTCACCGACACGTTCAGCGCCTGCCCCGCCGGCGCCGGACGGGCGCCCAGTTCGCCGACCGGCACTTCGGTATTCTGGCTTTCGATGGCGCGGATCACGTCGGCCGGCATCAGCCCGAAGCTGTGCAGCTTGTGCGGGTGCAGCCAGACCCGCATGGCATACGGTGCACCGAAGTTGCGCACCTCGCCGACGCCCGGCACGCGGCTGACCGCATCGATCACCTGGCTGCTCATCCAGTCGGACAGGGCGGCCTCGCCCAGCGTGCCGCGGCGGTCACTGAACACCACCACCATCAGGAAGCTGTTCTGCATGGCCGTCACGCTCAGGCCGTTCTGCTGGACGGCGCGCGGCAGGCGGTAGGCCAGCTGGTTGACCTTGTTCTGCACCTCGAGCTGGGCCAGTGCGGGATCGGCCCCCTGCGCGAAGGTGAGCATGATCTCCGCTTCGCCGGAGGAGCTGCTGCTGGCGTCGAAATAGGTCAGGTGCTTCAGGTTCTTGAGCTCCTGCTCCAGCACCTGTACCACGCTATGCTCGACCACCTGCGCCGCTGCCCCCGGGTAACTGGCCGCCACCCGCACCGTCGGCGGTGCGATATTCGGGTACTGCGCTACCGGCAGCAGCACCAGCGCCAGCAGCCCACCCAGCATGACCACCGCTGCCAGCACCCAGGCCAGGACCGGCCTGGCAATGAAGAAACGCGCCACCATCGCTCAGCCCTCGCGCCCTGCTTGCACCGCGCCGGCGGCGCGCGCGGGGTCGCGCCACTCGACTGCATTGACCCGGCCGCCCGGCGCGGCCTTCATGCCGCCTTCAACGATCACGCGCTCGCCGGCGCGCACCCCGGACAGCGCCGCCCAGCGGCCCTGGTGGGCACCGGCCAGCACCAATTGGCGCGGCTCGACCTCGCCCTTGGCATTGACCACCAATGCGGAAGCCCGCTCGCCTTCGCCCAGGCGAACCGCCTGCTGCGGCAACATGACAGCTTCCGGCTGAATTCCGTGCTCGACGCGGGCTCGTACATACATGCCCGGCACCAGCAAGCGCTCGGGATTGGGGAAGCGTGCCCGCAGCGTTACCATGCCAGTCTGCTGGTCCACCTGCATCTCGGCGAACTGCAGCTCGCCGGCATGGGCGTACTGGCTGCCGTCCTCCAGCGCCAGCGTCACGGCGCGCGCGCCCGGCTTGATGCTGCCGCTGCGCAGCGCACGCTGCAAGGCCAGCATCTGCTGGCTGGATTGCACCACATCCACATAGACCGGGTCCAGCTGCTGCACGCGCGCCAGCGGTTCTTGCTGCGCGCGCGACACCAGTGCTCCTTCGGTCGCTTCCGCGCGGCCGATGCGGCCGGCGATCGCGGCCCGCACCTCGGTGCGCTGCAGGTCGATTTCCGCCGCGCGCAGCGATGCGGCGCGCGCGCGTACCCTGGCCAGCCCCTGCTGGTAGTTGGCCTGCGCCAGGTCGTGATCCTGCTGCGTCACCGTATGCGAATCCAGCAGGCGCACGTAGCGCTCCGCGATCACGCGCAGGTTGACCAGGCTGGCCTTCTCCAGCGCCAGCTCGGCGCTGGCCTGTTCCTGGCGCGCCGCATAGCTTGCGCTGTCGATGCGGTACAGCAGCTGGCCCGCGCGCACGTCCGCGCCCTCCTCGAAATAGCGCTGCACAATTACGCCATCGACCTGCGGGCGCACCTCCGACACGCGCACGGCTGCCACGCGCCCCGCCAGGTCGCTGTGCAGCGGCAGCCGTTCCAGCGCCAGCGTGGCCACCGCCACTTCCGGCACCGGCGGAACCGTCGGTACTTCCTGCCTCGCGCTGCAGGCCGCCAGCAGCAGCGCCACGGCCGGCAGGTACTTCATCAATTGCATAATTGCTCCAGTAAATTCATGCGGCCAGCGTGGCGCCGCCGTCGACGACCAGGTCCTGCATGGTGATGTGGCTGGCCAGGTCCGACGCCAGGAAAACGATGGTGTTGGCGATCTCGCGCGCCGACGCGATCTTGCGCAGCGGGATGCCCAGCTTGAACTGCTCCGGCAACCCCGCGATCGTGCGCTGCATGCCTTCTTCGTCCGGCAGCATGGAGCGCAGCATCGGCGTATCGGTGGAGCCGGGCGACACCAGGTTGCAGCGCACTCCGTATTGCGCCAGCTCCAGCCCGGCGCAGTGGCTCAGGCTCACCAGGGCCGACTTGGAAGCGCAATAGGCCACCATGTTCAGGCGCGGCACGTGCGCCGCGTTCGAGGCGACATTGACGATGCTGCCGGAGCGCTGCGCCTTGAACTGCGGCAGCAGCTGGCTGAGGATGTGGAACACCCCGCTCACATTGATGTCGAAGCAAGCCTGCCAGTCCTCGGCGCTGGTGTCCTCCAGCCGCCCCAGGCGCAGCACCCCGGCCGCGTTGACCAGCACGTCCACGCGCGGCGTCTCCAGCAGCAACTGCTGGCAGGCTGTCGCGATCGCGGCACGGTCGGTGATGTCCAGCTGCACGATCTTGAACGGATACTTCTTGCCGTGCACCGTTCCCAGTTCGGTATCGAACTGGCGGTCGATGCCGATCACGCGCGCGCCCAGCTGGCGGAAAGCCATCGCCGCCTGGTAGCCAATGCCGCGCCCCGCGCCCGTCACCCACACCTGGCGCCCTTCGAAATGCAAGCCCGGTGGACGCGGCGGCGCTGGCGGGCGGGCCGAAGTCAGGTTGTTCTGGTCAGCCAGGAACATGGCTCACCTCATGCCGCCAGCTTGCGCTGCAGCACTTCCCACCACGCGTTGAGCGTCAGCGTGCCGGCCAGCTCCTCGAAGCTGACGCGCAAGCCCAGGCGCTGCCATTCGGCCACCACCGCCATCACTTCCAGCGAATCAAGCCCGTAGTCGACCAGGTTGTCGTCCGGGCCGAAGCCGCCCTCTTCCAGGCGCGGCAGCAAGCTGGCGCGCAGCCAATCGATCGACAGCTGCGGGCGTTGCGCCAGCACCTGGGCCGTGTGCGTGACGCTGCCGCAGCGCCCGGCCACATAGCGCAACGCCATGCGGTGCTCCTCTTCACTGAAGTCGGCCAGCGCATCGGCCACCATGAAAGGCTGCACGTCGCGCATGAAAGCGTCCAGCGCCGTCGTCATGCAGCCGATATGGGCGTAGACACCTACAATCAGCAGCTGGTCGCGACCCCAGTCGCGCATCAGCTGCTGCAGTTCCGAACGCTGGAAGGCGCTGTAACGCCATTTCACCAGCACCGTATCGCCCGGCGCCGGCGCCACCGCCGCCGTCACCTGCTGCAGCGCCGGGTCGGCGGTGGTCAGGCCGGGACCCCACATATCGTTCAGCAGCGCGCGCTCTTCGGCGCTTTGCTCGACCGGCTGCGCGGTGTACACCACCGGCACGCCGCAGGCGCGCGCCCAGGCGCACAAGGCTGCGATATTGGCAACCAGCTTGGTGCGCAGTTCGCTGTCCGCGCCGTAGAAACGCAGGAAGTAGTCCTGCATATCGTGCACCAGCAGGACCGCGCGGCGCGCCTCCAGTTGCCACGCCACCTTATTGACCGGCAGCGCCTCCGGCTGCGGCATCGGGTAGGAAGAAATTACGGGAATGCTCATGATCCAGGCTCCATCTCAATTGGGGATGCTGGCGCGCAGTGCCAGCTTGTCGGTCTTGCCGACCGCCGTCAGCGGCAGGCGGTCCAGCATTTCGAAGCGGTCGGGCAGCTTGTAGTCGGCCACCCCCAAGCCGCGCAGATACTTGCGCAGTTCGACCGGGCGCAAGGCGTCGGCGCGCGGCACGATGCAGGCGCAGCTCATCTCGCCCAGCAGCGCATGCGGCACCGAAATCAGGGCCGCCTGCAGCACGCCGGGATGGCGCAGCAACAGGTTCTCCACTTCCTCGGCCGCGATCTTTTCGCCGCCGCGGTTGATCTGGTCTTTCACCCGGCCGACCACGCGCAAGTTGCCATCGGCGCTGCGCTGCACCAGGTCGCCCGTGTGGTAAAAGCCATCCGCATCGAACACGCGCGCGTTGTGCTCGGGGGCGCGGTAGTAGCCGCGGAAGGTATACGGCCCGCGCGTGGCCAGCATGCCGGTCTCCCCGTCTGCCACCGGCCGGCCGTCGGCGTCGAGCACCCTTACTTCGTCGGCATCGCTCATGGGGCGGCCCTGCGTGGTGTAGACCACCTGGTCCGGATCATCCAGGCGCGTGTAGTTGACCAGGCCTTCGGCCATGCCGAACACCTGCTGCAGCGCGCAACCCAGCTCCTGCGGCACGCGGCGCGCCAGCGCCTCGGCAAAGCTGGCGCCGCCCACCTGCAGCAGGCGCAGCGAAGCCAGTTGCGCGCGACGCTCCGGCTGCTGCGCGGCCTGCAGCCACAAGGCGACGGCGGAAGGCACCAGCGCCGCCATGTTCACGCCGTGCCGTTCGATCAGGCCGAAGCAGGCCAGCGGCTCCGGCGCGCTTGCCAGCACCACGGTGCCGCCCGCGTGGAACACGCCGAGCGCGCCCGGTGAACTGAGCAGGAAATTGTGCCCGGCCGGCAGCGCGCACAGGAAACGCGTGCCGCGGTCCAGGCGGCAGATCTCTGCGCTGCGCCGCACGCTGTAGTAGTAATCGTCATGGGTGCGCGGAATCAGCTTGGGCGTGCCGGTGCTGCCGCCGGACAGCTGGAAGAACGCCGCTTCATGCACGGGCGAATGCTGCGGACGCGGGCCGATGCCCTGCGCCT
This sequence comes from Duganella sp. CF458, assembly GCF_900113115.1. Lineage (GTDB taxonomy): Bacteria > Pseudomonadota > Gammaproteobacteria > Burkholderiales > Burkholderiaceae_D > Rugamonas. The sequence goes on from NZ_FOOF01000001.1 coordinate 142,458, forward strand.
GCTCGCGGAAGCCGTCCGCGCCCAGCACCATGGTGTGCGGCACCGCCAGCTCGCGCGCAAAGGCGTCGTTGGCAAACAAGGGATGGCTGGCCGAAGCGATCAGCAGCCTGGGGCGCAACTGCTGCGCATACGCCGTGAGCTCCAGGCGTTGATGGCTGAACAGCGCATTGACCGGCGCCACCCCGGCCTTCAGCAGGCCGAAGAAGGCGACATAGAACTCGGCCACATTGGGCAGCTGCACCAGGGCGGTATCGCCCACGCCCAGGCCGCGCCGCGCCAGCACTTGCGCCAGCTGCTCCGCCTGATCGTCGAGTTCGCGGTAGCTGAGCATGCGCTCGCCGCAGATGACGGCAATGCCGTGCGGATGCTCGCGTGCCTGGCGTTCCAGGATTTCGTTCAACGGCAGGCCGGCCCACAGGCCCTGCGCGCGGTAGCTTTGTGCCGCGTCCTGCGGCCACGCAGTGAATTCGATCATGCCGCCTCCCTCGCCGTCAGCGCGCCCAGCATGGTTTGCAGCTTGGCCTGGGTTTCCGCCCATTCGGCGTCGGGGCAGGAGTCGGCCACGATGCCCGCGCCGGCGAACAACTGCACGCGGTTGCCGGCCACGCGGCCGCAGCGGATGGTGACCGCCCATTCGCCGTTGCCCTCGTCATCGCACCAGCCCACCATGCCGGCAAACAGGCCGCGGTCGAACGGCTCGACCAGGTCGATCAGCTTGCGCGCCAGGCGCGTGGGGAAGCCGCAGACTGCCGGCGTCGGGTGCAAGCGGCAGGCAAGTTCCAGCGCGCCCATCGCGGGATCGTGCAGCACGCCCTCGATCGGGGTGGACAAGTGCCACATCGCGGCGGTGGACAGCAGCGACGGATGCTCTGGAATCGACAACTCCTGGCAAACCGGCGCCAGCACGCGGCGGATTTCATCGGTCACCAGCCGGTGTTCGTATGCGTCCTTGGACGAGCGCAGCAGCGCATCGCTGACCTGGCGGTCGCGCGCAGGGTCCGCATCGCGCCGCGCCGACCCGGCCAGCGGATTGGACTCCATGCGCGCGCCCTCCTTGCGCACCAGCAGCTCCGGGCTGACGCCCACCAGCTCGGAGCCGTCCGCCAGCGGAAGGCGGAACTGGAAGCCTGAAGGATTGCGCGCCACCAGGCGGCGGAAGATATCGCCTGCATCAGCCTGCCCGGCCAGCTCGACGTCCAGCAGCCTTGACAGCACCGCCTTGCGGATTTCGCTCAGGCCGAAATTGGCGACGGCCTGGCGCACGCCCTGCTTGAAGCGCTCTTCACCGGGAATGCTTTGGGCGTGCAGGATGGGAGGCAGCTCAACCGCGCCGCCGTGCAGCACTGCGTTGCGGTCGACAAATTCCGATACCTGCGGCACCACCAATGCGGATGGCTGGCGCGTATCGAATGGAATGGCGCCCAGCGCCACCGGATGCGGATTACCGCGCGTGCGCGCGCGGCGCAAGGCTGCCGCCACATCGGCCTGCAGGCGGCCGGCATGATATGCCGGCGTATCGATGCGTTCCGCAACGCCACTGCCACGCAGTGAACGGTGCGGCGACAGGAATAAGCTTGTAGCCATGTTCTACCTCGCAAACTGTTTGAAGGGTTCGCTGGCTTTACGCTGGCTAAAGGGGGGGGGTGGCAGAGGCACAAGCCCCTGCGGGTATCAGAAGCCGTAGCTGGCGCTGACGTAGTAGTTGCGGCCCAGCTCAAAGAAGCTGAAGTCCTTGCTCTTCTTGGACAGGTCGACGTCGGTCAGGTTCTTGACGCCGGTGCGCAGCGTCCAGTGCTTGCCCACCTTGGCGGACATGCCGAGGTCGACACGGGTATAGGCCGGCAGCTCCTTCTCGGAGTAGAACTGCTTGCCGGTATAGTGCGCCGACAGCGATGCCTGCACGCCCGGCACCGCAGTCCAGGCCAGGCCGACGCGGCCCACGTTTTCCGGACGGTTGTCCAGCACCGTGGTCTTGCCGTTCTCGTTCACGTAGTCCGCCTTCAGGTGGGTGAAGTTGCCGGACAGCGTCAGGGAAGGATGCAACTGCACGCTCGCTTCCAGTTCCAGCCCTTTGGTCTTGGCCTGTGCGACGTTGACCCAACGGCGGGCATTGGCCGCGGCATCGTAAGTCGCCACGATCATGTCGTCCACATCGTTCTTGAATACGACGGCGGTCAGGTCCCAGCCCTTCTGGTGGACTTCGAAGCCCAGTTCATAGTTGGTGCTGGTTTCCGGCGACAGTTCCGGATTACCGGCCAGGAAGCAGCTGCCGCCGCAGCTGACAATGCGGTATTCCTTGCTCAACTGGTAGGAGTCCGGGGCCTTGAAGGCCTTGCTGATGCCGCCTTTTACGGTCAGCGAATCATTGCTTTGCCATACCAGGTAGCTCTTGGGCGAGAAGTGGCTGCCAAACACGCTGTGGTCGTCCAGGCGGCCGGCCAGGGTCAGGTGCAAGTCCTTGGCCAGGGCCAGTTCATCCTCGACGAAAACAGCCTTGCTGTCGGTGCTGACCTTGCCGGTATCCTTGTAGCTGACCGCATCGCGGATCACCTGGCGGCGCAGGTCGACGCCGGCCGTCAGCGCGTTGATGCCAAGGGTGGTATTGCCGTAGAACTTGGCGTAGGTGTTCTCTTCCTTCAGGGTGCGCTGTTGCGGCGCGTCGTAGCGCGTGTTGAAGTCATGGATTTCAGCGCTCTCGCGGGTGATGTAGGCAGTGGTATTGCCCCAGGCCCAGTTGGCACGGTGGGTCAGGCCATAGGTATTGCGCTCGATTTCCTGGTCGCGAATGTCCTTCGATTCGAAATTCCATTCCGGGTAGAAGGCATAGTAGTACATCACGCGCGGGCGCTCGTCCTTGTTGTAGCCCAGGTCGAAGTCCAGCGACTGGTTTTCCGTCAGCTGCCAGGTCAGGGTACCGGTCAGGTTGCTGGCCTTTTTCTCTTCCAGGCGCGGCGTGCGCGTCTTGTCGCTGGCGGGGGCGCCCCACCATGCGTCGCGGTCATAGCGCTCGCCGGCCAGGGACAGGCTGAAGGTGTCGCTCAACGCGCCCGACAGGTTGGCGCCCACGCGGTACTGGTCGCCGTCGTAGCCGCTGCCGACGGTGCGGTATTCGCCGCTGACACTGCCCTTCCATTCCCTGGTGGCCGGCCAGGTGATGATGTTGATCACGCCGCCCATCGCGTCGGAACCATACAGCGCCGCCATCGGGCCGCGCACGATTTCCACCCGCTTGATGCTGGACAGGGGGATCGAGCTGAAATCGAAATCGCCGCCGCGCCACAGCGCTCCGCCGGACGATACCCGCTTGCCGTTCACCAGCATCAGCGTGTATTTGCCGCCCAGGCCCCGGATGCGGATTTCGTCGCGGCCATTGTCGTCGGTCTGGTTGTTGACACCGACGCTGTCGCGCAGCAGGTCGGCCAGGCCGTTCACCGGCGACCTGGCGATGTCTTCGGCCGTGATGACGGTGGTGAAGGCGGGAGCGGCAGCTACGGTGTGGGCACGCATGGAGGCAGTCACCACGACGATGCTGCCGTCGCCGACGCCGCCGGCATCATCGGCAAGCGCAGGAAGACCGATGGCGGCCAGGCTTGCCGCGAGGAGGGTTTTGGAAAGGGACATAACAGGCTTCAGGTTTGAAAAAGAACGCAAATGATAATCATTCTCATTCAATAGTGCAAGAAGTATAAGGCAAAAAAGTTAATCTGTCTTAATTATTAACAGCTACCATCCTCTTCAGGAGGAAATTCATGGATCACATGCACCTGATGACGGTCTTCGTGGCAGTGGGCGAGCAGGAAAGCTTTGCCGGCGCCTCGCGCAGCCTGAACATGTCGCCGGCGGCGATCACGCGCGCCATTGCGGCGCTGGAGGAAAAGCTGGGGGCCCAGCTGCTGCAGCGGACCACGCGCAATGTGCGCCTCACTGAAGCCGGCCAGCGCTATCTGGACGACTGCCGCAACATCCTGGCCAGCATCGAAGAAGCCAATGGCGCCGCTTCCGGCATCAACGCCGAACCGCAAGGCAACCTGTCCGTCACCGCCTCCGTCCTGTTCGGGAAGAACTTCGTCACGCCCTGCATCGTGCAATTCCTGAAGCAGTACCCGGAGGTCGATGTCTCGGCCTACTTCCTCGACCGCGTGGTCAACCTGATCGAAGAAGGCATGGACGTCGCGGTGCGCCTCGGCCCCCTGCCCGACTCCAGCATGAAAGCCCTGCGCGTCGGCCAGATGCGGCGCGTGCTATGCGCCGCGCCGGAATACCTTGCCAGGAACGGCGTGCCGCAACACCCCGAGCAACTGCAACGGCATACGATTATTGCCGCCAGCAATATCACGCCGCGCGTCGAATGGAAGTTCGGCAAGGGAGAGAATCCGCTGACCGTCCGCATGAAGCCGCGCTTCACTGTCACCAGCAATGACGCGGCAATCCGCGCTGCCGTGGATGGACTGGGAATCTGCCGCCTGCTGTCCTACCAGATGGCCGACGAACTGGCGACCGGCCGGCTGAAAATCATCCTGCCCGAATTCGAAGAAGAGCCGTGGCCGGTGCATATCCTGCACAGGGAGAGCAAGTACGGCTCCACCAAGGTCCGCAAGTTCATCGACCTGCTGGCGCAGCACCTGCGGACGCACCCGCACCTGAACTGAGCTTGCCGAGGAAGGCGCCGGTGATGGCGGCCACTTCGTCCAGTTTCGTATCCATCACAAAGTGTCCGCCATCGAGGATATGCACTTCCGCCGACGGGTTGTCGCGCTTGAAGGCCTCGGCGCCCGGCACCGTGAACGCCAGGTCGTGCTTGCCCCACACTACCAGGGTCGGCAACCGGCGCTGCTTCAGCCAGGCTTGCCATTCGGGATAGGCAGCCAGGTTGTGCTGGTAGTCGTAAATCAGGTCGGCCTGGATGCGCGCCTGGCCCGGGCGATTGAGATAGGCATATTCATCCATCCACAGGTCCGGATCGTAGGCTTCGATTGCAGGGTCGCTGCCGACATGCCGCGCACGCGTGGCCGCCACGGACTGGTGCACGGCGATGACATCCGTCTCATGTGCCGTGCGGTCCGCCCAGAACGGCTTGCGCTTGGCCCATATGGCACCCAGCCCGTCTTCGTACACATTCCCGTTCTGGAACACCAGCGCCTGCACCGCCTGCGGCCGCGCCAACGCCATGCGCATGCCGACCGGAGCCCCGTAATCCTGCATCAGCAGCACGTAGCGCGGCGCACCGACGGCGTCTGTGAATTTCTGCATCACCGTGGCCAGGTTGTCGAAGCTGTAGGCGAACTTCGCCGGGTCCGGTGCATCACTGTTGCCGAAGCCGGGATAGTCCGGCGCAAGCAGGTGGTAACGGTCGCCCAGCTTGCGCAACAGGCCGTCGTACATACGCGAGGAGCTTGGCACACCGTGCAGCAGCAGGATGGTCGGCTTGCTGGCGTCGCCGGCTTCGCGGTAGGCGATATTGATTCCGTCCACCGCAACCGTGCGGTAAGCGACCGGGGCGGCTTGTGCGGTTCCTGCAAGTGCAATGGCGGCCGCGGCTACGAGTGTTTTCATCTTGTTCTCCAGTGGATGTCGATGGCCCCACTCTATCGGCGCTCGCGCAACGGCGGAACCTCGCCCGGCGAAATGGTTTGTTTCGCTCGGCGTAGTTCCGGCACGCCGGGCGGCTTCCTACAATCCATTCCATCCAAACCATTTTTGAAGGAAGCGAACATGAACACCTCCCGCATCGCCGCATCCCTGGTCCTGGCCTTTGCAACCGCCACTGCAACCGCCGCCACGGAGGTAAGCTACCGCACCGTGAAGGTCGACGGCGTCAACATCTTCTACCGCGAAGCCGGCCCGAAAGACGCCCCGACCGTGTTGCTGCTGCACGGCTTCCCCACCTCGTCACAGATGTTCCGCAACCTGATTCCGCAGTTGGCCGAGCGCTATCACGTGATCGCCCCCGACTATCCAGGCTTCGGCCAAAGCGATGCGCCGGCCGTCGACAAATTCGCCTACAGTTTCGACAATCTTGCGAATGTGGTCGACAAATTTACCGCCGCCGTTGGCGCATCGAAGTACGCCCTGTACGTGCAGGACTACGGCGCCCCGATCGGATTCCGCCTTGCTGCCGCACACCCCGAGCGCGTGACCGCGATCGTGGTCCAGAACGGCAATGCCTACAACGAGGGCATCGACAATGAATTCTGGGCGCCGTTCAAAGTCTATTGGGCTGACAAGACCGATGCGAACGCCGCCAAGCTGAAACCCTTCTTCGAGATCGGCGCAACCAAGTGGCAGTACACCCACGGCGTGCGCGACGCCAGCAAGATCAGCCCCGACGCATGGACCGTGGACCAGGCCTACATGGACCGCCCCGGCAACAAGGACATCCAGCTCGAACTGTTCTACAGCTACGGCAGCAATCCAGCGCGCTATCCGGAGTGGCAGGCTTACTTCCGCAAGCACCAGCCGCCGATGCTGATCGCTTGGGGCAAGAACGACAAGATCTTCCCCGCCGCCGGCGCCGCGCCCTACCTGCGCGACCTGCCGAAAGCCGAGCTGCACCTGCTCGACACCGGCCACTTCGCCCTTGAAGAAGACGGCGAGCAAATCGGCAAGCTGGTGCGCGATTTTTTGGCACGCAAGACTCAGTAGCATAGTAAAAGTTAATGCGCACGATTGAACGCTAGTTGCAAATAGTTAAATGTTTTTTTAGTATCTTGTTCGCCTGGGAAATGGTGTCCTCAACGTTACAGTCGCGCACCTCAGTAACAACAAGCCGGGCCGTGCGGCCCGGCAATGGCGCGGAATACTCGAATGAACTCAACAAGTAAGGCTACGTAATGCGCGATGAGGCTAAATCCGTGCTAGCTGCAATTGCAGACCGTCAACACAATCGGCTCCTACGACTTGAATTCCCCAATCAGGATTCGCCCGGCAGTTTGCTTGTCAATCGTCTCGATGCTGACGAAGGGCTGTCCCGTCCTTTCGAATACAAGGTCGAACTCCTTTCCGAGTCCGCGCATATAGCGCTCAAAGATATGCAAGGCAAGCTGCTATCGATCTGTCTTGTGCTGGGTGACGGCAGTATTCGCTACTTCACGGGATACGTATTCAGCTTCGGTCTGTCCAAAGTCGATGGAGGTGTTGCCTATTACGAAGCTACATTGGGGCCTTGGTTCAGATTCTTGAGCCTGCGTAAGGATAACTATCTATTCCATAACGCGACCTTGTACGACCAGACATCAAGTGTGTTTTCTGATTACGACGGACTTTGCAATTGGGACTGGCGGGTCTCCGGCAATCAGAAAGTCATGAACGACGCATGCCAGTTTGACGAAACCGACAGCAATTACCTGCAACGGCGCTGGAATGCGGCAGGCTTGGTCTATTGGTTCGAGCATGATGCCAGCGGCCACAAGTTGGTCATTTCCGACGACACCATGAGTGCCATGCCGATCGACGGCGGCGAGGAGGTGCCGTTCCAACGCCATGGCGGTGCGCTGGAAGAAGACGGCATCGGCGAATGGTCGCCAGTGCGCCATATGGTTCAAGGCAGTGTGGCGGTTGCCAGCTACGACTTCAAGAGCGGCAAGCCAATAGTCAGTTCAATGCCGACCGTAAACCAGCAAGGCAGCGTGCCGATCATCGAATCATATGAGTACACTGGCGCCCTTGGCTTTAGCGACAGCGCCACTGGTGAAACACTGGCGCGACTACGTATGGAAGAACTGGAAGCTGCTGGAAAGCAGTTTCACGGCGCGGGCAACAATCGTCGCCTGGCGCCTGGCCGCTGGTTCCGGATGACCGGGCATTTCGATGGCGGAGCGACCGGTGGCAGCGACTCTGCCAATGAGTTTCTCGTCGTTGAAGCGCGACATCGCGCTTCCAACAATTACCAGGTCAAATCGGAACTGCCTTCCCAGTATGAGAACCAGGTGAGCTGCCTGCGCAAGATCATTCCATGGCGGCCGGGCCGGACGTTCAACTGCGTGGAAACAAAAATCTACGGCCTGCAAACTGCCACCATCACCGGTCCGGCCGGCGAAGAGATTCACACCGATGAATTTGGCCGCGTGCGCGTGCAATTCCACTGGGATCGCGTAGGGCTGCGCGATGAGAACAGCTCCACATGGATCCGGGTCGCTACCCCATGGGCCGGGTCCAACTTCGGGATGACCTCGATTCCACGCATCGGGACGGAGGTGATCATCTCCTTCATCGGCGGCGATCCCGACCGCCCGATCATTACGGGCATGGTGCCGAACATCGACACGATGCCTGCCTGGACCCTGCCCGCCAACAAAACCCAAAGTGGCATGATGTCGCGTTCCAGCCCCGGCGGTGGCAATCAGAACGCGAATGCCCTGCGCTTTGAGGACAAGAAAGGCTCCGAGCAAGTCTGGATCAAAGCTGAACGCAACTTCGACTCCGATGTCGGCAACGATCAGTCCCTGACAGTTGGGAACAACCGCAGCAAGGTAGTGGCCCAGGACGAAAGCGTATTTGTCGGAAACGACCATAACCGGCGCATCAAGAACAGCCTGATGGAAACCATCAAGGTTGACGCCCTGCAGCAGATCGGCGGCGAAAAGAACACGCTGGTCGGCAAGCACTACAAGGTGGAGGCCGGCGAATCTTTCGAGATCACTTGCGGGCAAGCCAAGTTCTATATGGATAAAAGCGGCAACGTGGCGATTACCGGCAAAAGCATCAACATCACCTCCGACGGCCCGGTACAGGTCAACGGCAAGACAATCGACCTGAATTCCAGCGGCGGCGCGGCAGCCGTCACGCCAAGCCCCAAAGGTGGCGGGGCCATTATCGCGGACGTCGACGCGCAGTTTCCAAGCAACCAAACATAACAGAAACAATGAATTATCAAATCCAGGAGGGCGTCTTTACGGTGCCTGCACAAGCCCAGGACCGCAGCGTCAACATGCTGGTACTCAACCATGGCCCCGGCGGGCTGACGCTGGTCGTCACGCGCGATCTCATGCAGGAGGGAGAAGCGCTCGACGGCATGCTGCGCCGCCAGCTACGTACGCTCGGTACCCAGGTCAAGCAATTGAAGCACCAGGAACCCGTGGCCCTGCAGGTGGGGCCGGCATCCCTGTCCGCGCTCCAGGTAGCAGTCACATTCAAACAGAATAACGCCACCGTGCATCAGCTGCAGACCATGGTTGCACTGCGCGGTAAAGCGGTGCTGGTGTTCACTATCACCTGCGCGGCGCCGCTGAATGCAGAGCAAGCTGCCTATGCGCAGCAAATGCTCGACAGCTTCGCCCCCAGCGACCAGGCCTGACTTGTATGTGCCCGGCTGCAGCTCGTCTTGACGATCCGATCGCTCACACCTCGACCATGGGCATGCTCGCCAAGATGGGCGGCTCGCTGTTGGTCGGGGCTTTGGTCGGCGCCGCGCTCACGGCCCTGGTTGTCGCCGCGGTTGTGGCAACCGTGGCGACAGGCGGTCTCGGCCTGGGCGCAGTGCTGGCGATCGGCTTTGGCGTCAGCATGGCGATGGAAGCAAGCGGGCTAAATGGGTTTATAGACAACCAGGTTAATCGGGCTGTCGACAAATTCATTCCACCTTCGATTGAGGGCAAGATCGTCAGCGGGTCGCCGGACGTCAAGTTCAATTCCCTCCCCGCCGCGCGTGCCGCCTCGCCTGGCGAACTTGACACCATTGCATGTGGCAAGCACTCGTCGGGCCCGCCACCCATGCTGGCGCAAGGTTCCGATAACGTCTTCATCAATGACCAGCCGGCGGTCCGCAAAGGGGACATGACCACTTGCGGAGGTACCGTCGCCGAAGGTTCGGAAGATGTCTTCGTCGGCGGCGGCACGGTGACAGTGCGTGAAATCGAAGACGAGAGGCCATGGTGGATCACCGCGCTCGGGGTGGCCATTGGCGTCGCGTTGACGCTGTGCGGTCGCGGGAAGATGAATTTATCGGCGCTGAAGTCGGCAGTGCCTTGCCTGCTGCTCAATTTCGGCGCCTCGTTTGCGGGAAGCATGGCTGGCCATCAGATCCGTACCACGATGGGCAATCCTGTCAACGTCATCACCGGCGGCAAAGTACTGAGCGATCCGCCTGATTTTTCGCTGGCGGGCCCTCTCGCATTGAACTGGGAGCGCTTCTACAGCAGCCACGATTCCCGCGAGGATGGCTTGCTTGGCCGCGGCTGGAGTGTGCCGTTCGAGTTAACCTTGAAAGTTGTACGCAATAGCGCTGGCACACTTACGTCCCTGGAATTCACCGATGCCCAGGGCAGGACCATGGCATTTCCCGCCGTGCTGCCAGGTGAAAGCCACTACAGCACTGCCGAAGGCTACTACCTGATTTGTACGGAACTCGGGCAATACCTCATCGAAAGTGTCGATGGCCTGTATTTCGATTTTGGCGTCCCCACTCCTGAATTCAGTGGCACGCTCAAGCTGCAGCGTATCGAAGACCGCAACGGCAACTGGAACGCGCTGCGTTATGACTCCGCCGATAAGCTACGCCAGCTGAACGACAGCTGCGGCCGCACGCTCAATCTGCATTATGGGTCTGCCCACCCGCTTCGGGTCGAACGAATCGAACTGATTCAAGGTGTCGATGGCGAACCACCGGAAACCCTTGTTTGCTACCGCTACGATTTGCAGGGGCAACTGGCCGAGGTCGTCGGTCGCGATCGGCAAACGACGCGCTGCTTCGCTTATCAACAAGGCTTGATGAGTGAACACCGCACGGCCGGCGGACTGCGCTGCCACTATGCCTGGAACGGCAGCGGCCCAGATGCGCGCGTGGCTCGCCACTGGACCGACGACGGCGAAGCCTATGCTTTCGAGTATGACCTGCTCCACGGAGTCACCACCGTCACCGATCAGATCGGCCGCGTCAATCGTTGGGAATGGAACCGCGACTGCCAGCCAACCTCATACACAGACCCTGAGGGAAATACCTGGAACTACGACTGGGACGAGCGCCGCAAGCTGACGCAGATGACCGATCCCTTGGGCGCGCGTACACAATGGGAATACGATGAAGCCGGTCGCATGGTCAAGAGCATCAGCGCGCTTGGGCAGATCGAATCGGTGAAATGGCACGATCGCCTGGACCTGCCGGTCGCCGAAATCGATGCCGCCGGCAACCGCACCGAATACCACTACGACAAGGTGGGCAATCTCACCGCCATCACCGACCCGCTCGGCCACGTCACGGAGCAGTTCCACGATGCGAGGGGCTTGCCGCATACGTTGCGCGACGCACGCGGCGGCATCAAGCATCTCGAGTGGAATGCGCGAGCACAGTTGACAGCGCATGTCGATTGCTCGGGAAAGCGCACCGTCTACGAATACGATGCGCGCGGCAGCCTGGCCCGGAGCATAGACGCCCTGCGACAAATTACTGTGTACCGCGCAGATGAGCACGGACGCGTTGTCTCCATCGTTCATCCCGACGGCACGGAGGAGAGTTTTGAATACGACGCTGCCGGTCGAGTAAGCGCCAGCCGGATTGGCGACGACCGGACCACACGCTATGAACGCAACGCGCGGGGATTGATCACGCGCCGGCGCAATGCTTTGGGGAGAAGCGTTGAGTTCAGGTACGACGCCGCTTTCAGGCTGGTCGAACTGGTCAACGAGAACGAGGAATCGTACCGCTTCGCGTACGACAAGAATGATCGCGTGATTGCCGAAGTCGGGCTGGACGGCGTCACGAAGCGCATTGCTTACGACCAGCGTGGCCTTGCGATAGCGGTCACCAGCGCCGCTGGCGAGCCCGATGAACTGACGGTACGGATGGAGCGCGACCTGTTGGGGCGCCTCACTTGTCGCCATGCACGCGGGTTCAGTACATCGTTCCGCTATGACCAGTTGAGTCAGCTCGTGCATGCCGCCACCTTCAGCGATTACGGGGGCGCGCGCAAAGTCTATGACGAATTGGCCTTCGCCTACAGCAAGCGCGGCGAGCTGCTCAACGAAACTGGGCACATGGGGTTGCTCGCGCATAGCTACGATGAACTCGGTAACCGCGTCAGCACGATACTGCCTGACGGAAGGACGATCCAGTCCCTGCACTACGGATCGGGGCATATCCACCAGATCAATCTGGACGGTGAGCTGATTTGCGATCTGGAGCGCGACGACCTGCACCGGGAAATTGGCCGCAGCCAGGGCGTACTGAACACCATCTTTAATTACGACAGCGCGGGAAGGCGTACCCGCGCCCAGTCCATGCGTGACGGCCGGGCCGTGCTGGCCAAGGAATGGGCTTACGACCCGTCCGGCGAAATGGTTCGCAAAGACCACTCCCTCAATGGACGCACTTCCTACACCTACGACCCGTTGGGAAGGATTTGCTACGCGGGCCAGGAAGCGCAGCGCGAAATGTTCCATTGGGATGGCGCTGCCAATCTGGTCGACTCCGTTCAGCCCGGCGGCTACGTTCGACACAACCGTATCCTCATGTTCCGTGACCGGCGCTTTGAATACGATGTGCACGGACGGCTTGAAACCAAGCGCACCGGCGCACACACCGAACAGCATTTCACCTATGACGGCGAGCACCGGCTCAGCCACGTCGAAACACGTCGCGCGGGCGTAACGCAGCAGGTGAGCTTCGACTACGATGCCTTGGGGCGCCGCATTCGCAAGCATGATGAATTCGGCACCACGTTGTTCCTGTGGGATGGAATGAGCCTGCTGCAGGAGCAGCGGGGAACGCAGGCGGCCACCTACCTCTATGAAGCGAACAGCTACATACCGGTCGCCCGGATCGACAGCGCTGCTGGCGGCGATACGTTGGGTGACGGCGGAACGAAGCACGCAAGCTCGAAGACGCCTACGTATTATTTCCATTGCGATGTTTCAGGCTTGCCGGAGGAATTGACCGCCGCCTCCGGAGACCTCGTGTGGCGCGCACAATATAAAGTATGGGGCAACACGGTTGCCGAGAGCTGGACTGCCGAGCCTGTGGATGCGCAAGCGCTGCACGAGTCTCCGCTGCCGCAGAATCTGCGCTTCCAGGGGCAGTACCTGGACCGTGAGAGTGCCCTGCACTACAATACCTTTCGCTATTACGACCCGGATATTGGGCGATTCATTTCGCCTGACCCCATCGGGCTTGCGGGCGGCATTAACCTGTACCAGTACGCCCCTAACCCCGTCGGGTGGAGCGATCCACTTGGGCTCGCGGGGCTACCGGATGTCGTTCGCTACAAGCCGCGGGCCGAAATGACTGCCCAGCAGGGTGCTCGTGGAACCGCGATCGATCGAGCTTGGGTTCAGGAAAAAGCTTTGATCGAAAAAACAGGGATGGGAACGCGCGATTGGAGCCCATCGGAGATCGAACTGATCAAAAATACGAAAAACGGCAGCTTAACAAGCGTGATGAGCGAGCACGGCTATACAGGACACCACATTAATTCAGTTAAAAATAATGGTGCCCTAGGTCTCAAGTGGAAGGGAGATCCTCGCAACATCGTTTTCCTAGAGAATGATAAGCATCCGAATAGTACCAACATGCCGAACGCATACAATGAGCATTTCCATTCGGATCAAGGTCACCGTGGGACCACTACCAACACTTCACGCGGCCGTTTGATTGATCGGATGGCTACACTGCGATGCCGAAGTTAATGCGTTGGACCTAAAGTTACTGGAGAAATTGAATGTCGCTCGACGTTGCATTGAAGAATTTTGCTGACGCTTTTGCAGCTGGGTCGGAAAATATCGGAACTGTTGAGTATCGCCCCCCCCAACCATTCGTTGAGCCGATTCCACTTGGATCAGTCTTGCGAGACTATTATGAGAGACTTCGATTTAGTGACAGACCTCTAGTGGGGGCGAGGCTCATGCTGAAGCTGTTTACGCTCGATTGGTTAGAGGCGGCTCAGCATGGATGGCGCTGGATACGCAACAAAGACGGCACGATCACGGAAAATCCGGTTTGGAACAAGCACTGGATCGTCATCGCGGATCGCAATGGCGATGCAATCGTTGTCGATAACAGTACCGCCGGCGGCGTAGTGACCGGCCACATTGGCTCTTATAGTGTGAAGATTGCCGATGATCTCGCGAGTTTTTTCCAAGTGATGGCAGAGGCTATGACGCTTGAAGCGATCACCTTCAATTACGACGTGCTCGACGACGAGCTCAACCCCATTCCAGGCTTTCTTGATGCGGTCAGTGCGATTGCGATGCGCATTCTTGGCCCTGATGGTGAGGCCGGCTTCATGGAATTCTTCTTCGGCTAAGCGCGCAACTCATAGCGCAACGGGCCGTATGACAAGGCAGCAAAACAGCATGAAGCCGCTAAGCAGCAAAGCCAAACCGGGAGATTTGTTTTACGTCCCGGCCAAGAACAAGGAGGGCAAGACTGGCTTTGTGATCGGGCGCTATATTGAGCTTATCCCTACGAATGTTGGTCATCTGATCGAGGTATTTGCAAGGTTTTACACAGAGCACCCCCAGTCGATCAGTGAGGTTGATAAAAGCCAGCGGCTATTCCGCCCGATCAAGTGTTCACTTCGATTCGCCGAAATTCCAAGATGGAAGGTTCTGTTCAGCGATCCCGATTACGACAAAAGCCAATCGGACTATGACAGTATTGCCATCGCGTTTGATACAAAGCTTTGGATTGGCGGCAAGAGCCGTAGCGCAATAAAGGATGAACTAAGGGAGTTTGAGGACTCGACCTGTTGGCGCATGCATCACATCGTTTTTAGGGTCAATGCAAACCCGGCCGGAATCTTCGGTCCCAATGATTGGTATGACTACCACCGCGTACCAAAAGGACAGCGCGTAGACGACCCAGCGGCAAAGGAAGAAGTACTTGCCTTGGCTGAAGCGATGGATGCGCGATTCAAAGGTTGGGCAGAAGAGGAAAAGGCGAGCAAGCCTCGCAAGTGACAAGTGGCTCAGCCTTAAGGGCGGCTACGAGGTAGTCCAACAGGGCGATTAAGGCCCGGATGTTAGCGAAGAATGATATGGCTGATAGCAACGTTTTTAACACAGTGGCTCCCGCAATTTCTATGGCAGATTTCGGCGACCTCGAACAAGCACTGGGGTATCTTTTGCCCGAATCGTTCAAACAGCACTACATTCGCTACAACGGCGGAGCACCCAGTGACACCCAAGTACCCGGTGACGACGCGTGGGAGCCAACAGAAGTTGCAATGTTTTATTCGATTAAGCACCCGCTGCCCGGGCAGGACAGCACATCGGAAATGCTGAATCACTTCCAGGCCATGCGTGCCAAGAGAGTCATACCAGATTTTTTCCTGCCATTTGCTTGGGATCCGGGCGGAAACTTTTTCGGTCTTGATCTTCGTGATGAGGGAGTTGCCTACTACGCGACCGATGTGTTCGATCCGGCGCTCAGCCAAGCGGAGAATTACAAGAAAGCACAACGACACGTTGCGAGGTCATTCGAGCATTTTCTCGAAATTTTAGAGCCCAACCCAGATGCGAGTTGGTAGGACTTCCCCAGTTTCTTCCAGGTCAAGGCTGAGGCCGTGACGATTCAGTCGGACGCCTTCAATTACAAGGTGGTCGACGAAGATTTTAACCACCGATTACTGATATTGTTGACGCGGCCTTCTAATACGTTGAACTTGATAATTTTAAGGACGCGGATTAAGTCGCACACGAAAATATCGATTTCAATATGAACAGGTACGTAGGTTTTATTGCGTTGAGCAACGCTGTTGACGATTTCCCCGATTCCGGTGGCCTTTATACGAAACCAAAGATCGACCGTAAAACGATTCTGGAAGCTGAATTTGTAGTCATTCCAAGCATGGAAATGGAGGAGTGTTTTTACGAAAAAGGAGGATACATTCCGGAAGAATTGGCTGGGAAAGGCTACTTTGAATGGTTAGAAGCTCCTATGGTGCGAGCTGTGATCAGCAATAAGCTGTCGCATGTTCCGGGTGCGTCAACTGCGGAGATTGTGGACGCGATGTTCTACTACCTTGAGTATGATACTTTCAAGCACATGTGAAAGATTATTGGCGAAGGCCAACGTGCGCAGGGATCGCTCCGGATGGCAGGGAGGATGTAACGCTCGCCCTATGCTTGGATAGTAGGTCAGTAAGACGACCTTGATAAAAAGTCAATCTTTCAGCTGCATGGTGGGTTCTATGAAAAGCGGAGTTATGGAAAGCGATTGCGACCAAAGTCGAAGCAATTACGGACGACGACGATGACCTTTCGTCATTGTGTGTTTGGCTTGACAAAGGAGGCTATATCGCACTGGCAAGGGAAATGGATGAGGGCAATATCGAGTGTGAATTTTTGGATCAAATAAATGGCTTCAAACCGAAGCGGCTCGAGTACAAGTTAGAGGAAAGAATCCTGCAGTTGATTTTATTCGATGAGGAATACTTTGACAGACAGCGAACGCTCCAGCAATTGAAGGTCAAATTTCCTGAAGGGCTTGCCATCCTTGATCAAGTCACCGAATGCCTTGAATCGATCTTTGCCGAGTGACGGTACGACGTGTTCAATGAGGACTAAAGAATAGAAGCGCCAAATGACTGAGTACATTAAATCTATTTCGCACCTGATAGCAGGCTTAAAATTCCTAAAGCAGGAAGCATGGATTCATACGAATATAGAAGTTTGGCGATCAAACCCAGAAAAGGCGGACTTTTATTATTTGCCTTGGGATTACATGCAAAGCCTGGCAGACGATGAGGTCTTTGTAAACAATGATGGCTTGGAACTCCCACTTGCTTTGAGAGATAAAAATTTGAAGGAATGGATGCTGGTTAATGTCCTTGCACATATCTCGAATTCTATAAATTGGAAGATGGAGAGTCCGCAAGAATTCATTGACCAGGTCAACTATTACCTTGAATTTGATACCTTTAAGCGGTGACAGAAGAAGGTCCACAGAAAACTTTCGCAGTCGCCGGTGAGCCGAGAAGCGCCGTAACACGAGGTAACGGATCGCAGAGCGCTTTTGAGCCATATCAAATGCGCGCTTCAAGCAGTGGTGAAAATGATAGGATCCACTTAAGGAGCTGCCATGGAAGCCACTCCCCCACCCGAGCTCGCTGCATACGAGCTACGCACGACGCAACTGGAGAAAACCGTGAATGACCTCTCCTGCGACCTGAGAACATTGCGATCGCACATTGATGGCCGCTTCATCGAGCAACGCGCTCATTTTGACGCGCAACTATTCGCTGCAATGGAAAAGCTCAATACCCGCATGGACTCGCAAACTTATATGATCATCGGCATACAGGTGGCAGTCTTCCTTGCGCTGGTCGCGCTGGTCGCGACCAGCTAAACGAAAAAACCCTGCCAGATCAATGACCTGACAGGGTTTCTGTACGTCCTGGTGCCGGAGATAGGAATCGAACCTACGACCTTCTCATTACGAATGAGCTGCTCTACCAACTGAGCTACACCGGCAAAGAGCCCGGATTATAACAAACAAACTTGCGCGTTTGCTAGTATCAGGGCGCCATCATTGCAAAAATTACACGGCTTCCTGGTGGTAGCTGGTGACCAGTGCCACTTCGTCGCGGGAGCCGAGGAACACCGGCACACGCTGGTGCAGCTTTTCTGGCTGGATGTCGAGGATGCGGCGCTTGCCGTCGGTGGCCATGCCGCCCGCCTGTTCAACGATGAAGGCCATCGGGTTCGCTTCGTACATCAGGCGCAGGCGGCCCGGCTTGGATGGATCGCGCAGGTCGGCCGGGTACATGAAGATGCCGCCGCGGTTCAGGATGCGGTGCACGTCGGCCACCATCGAGGCGATCCAGCGCATATTGAAGTCGGTGCCGCGCGGGCCGGTGGAGCCGGCCAGCAGTTCGCCAATGTAGCGCTGCACCGGTGCGTGCCAGTGGCGCTGGTTGGACGAATTGATCGCGAATTCCTTGGTCTTGGCAGGAATCTGCATATTGCGCTGGGTCAGCACCCACGAGCCCATCTCGCGGTCCAGCGTGAAGCAGTTCACGCCATTGCCGGTGGTGAGCACCAGCAGGGTTTGCGGGCCGTACACGGCGTAGCCGGCGGCCACTTGCTTGGCGCCTGGTTGCAGGAAATCCTGCTCGCTCGGTTCGGTCATGCCGTCCGGTGCCTTCAGCACGGAGAAGATGGTGCCGATCGATACGTTGACGTCGATGTTGGAGGAGCCGTCCAGCGGGTCGAACACCAGCAGGTATTCGCCTTTCGGGTAACGGTTAGGGATCGGGTGGATGTCTTCCATTTCTTCCGAAGCCATCGCCGCCAGGTGGCCGCCCCATTCGTTCGCTTCCAGCAGGATTTCGTTGGAGATCACATCCAGCTTCTTCTGCACTTCACCCTGCACGTTCTCCGATTCCAGCGCGCCCAGCACTTCGCCCAGTGCGCCCTTGCCGACGCTGTGGGAAATGGTTTTGCAAGCGCGGCCGACGACCTCGATCAGGAGGCGCAGTTCGGCAGGAATGCTGTGGTGCTGGCGTTGTTCTTCAACGAGGTATTGGGTCAGGCTGATACGTTTCATTATTTCCCTAGGTTTGTGCTTAATTAGTTTGCGAGTGCCTTGCTGACCACTTCCATCACGTCGTTGGACAGTTTGGTGGCGGCGGCGACTTTTTCCAGCGCGTGGCGCATATGGATTTGCAGCGCCGGGGCATAACGGCGCCAGCGATCCATGCTGCGCGCCAGGCGGGCGGCGACTTGCGGGTTCAGGGCGTCGAGCTTGATCACGTGCTCGGCCCAGAACTCGTAGGCGCTGCCGTCGGCGGCGTGGAACTGCGACGGATTCTGGTTGCAGAAGCTGAACAGCAGGCTGCGGGCGCGGTTCGGATTCTTCAGCGTGAAGGCCGGGTGTTTCATCAGCTCGCGCACCTTAGCCACATTGGTATGCGGTGCGGAGCCTTGCATGGCGAACCATTTGTCCACCACCAGTGCTTCGCCTTTGAAGTCCTTGTAGAAGGCGTCAAGCTGTTTGCCGGCGTCGGCACCGCTGTGGATCAGGGCCGACAAGGCGGCTGCGCGGTCGGTCATATTGGTGGCCGCGGCGAACTGCTCGCCGGCCAGCCGCGCCGCTTCGGCGTTCGGCTGCACCAGCAGGTAGGCCAGCGCCACGTTTTTCAAACCGCGCTTGCCGGCTGAAATGGCGTCAGGGCTGTAAGGACCTGGCGTCGCATTGGCGGCGTACACCTGCAGCAAGTCGGCATGCAGCGCGGTACCGATGGCGTGGCGCATGAACTGGCGTGCGCTGTGGATCGCTTGCGGGTGCACCACTTCCATCTGCTCGGCGATGATGGTTTCCGACGGCAGGATCAGGCATTGCTCGCGGAAAGCGGGATCCAGTTCCTTGTCGGTCAGGACGGCGCGCAGTGCGGCAATGTAGGTGTCGTCAAGCTTGAGCGGCTTGTCGTCCAGCACCGACCGGGTCAGCGACAGTAGGCGTTCCATGGCCAGGCGCTGGCCGGCTTCCCAGCGGTTCACCGGGTCGCTGTCATAGCGGAACAGGTGCAGCAGCTCGTCGTCGGTGTAAGGGTATTCCAGCACCACCGGCGCGGAGAAATCGCGCAGGATCGAAGGCACCGGCGCTTCGGCAATGCCTTCAAAGCGGAAGGTCTGCTCGCCCTTGGTCAGTTCCAGTACCTTGGTCGGGATCAGGTCCCTGCCGTTGCGATCCAGCAGGCCGACGGCCACCGGAATATGGAAGGGTTGCTTCTCGGCCTGGCCCGGCGTGGCAGGACAGGACTGGCGCAGCGTCAACTCGTATACCTGCTTGGCGCCGTCGTGTCGGCCGCTGGCGTTGACCACCGGCGTGCCGGCCTGGCTGTACCAGCGTTCGAACTGCTTCAGGTCGCGCTGGTTGGCATCGGCCATCGCGGCGCGGAAATCGTCGCATTGCACGGCCTGGCCGTCATGGCGCTCGAAGTACAGGTCCATGCCCTTGCGGAAGCCTTCGCGGCCCAACAAGGTCTGGTACATGCGCACTACTTCGGCACCCTTTTCGTACACGGTCACCGTGTAGAAGTTGTTGATCTCGACGAAGGAGTCGGGACGCACCGGGTGCGCCATCGGGCCTGCGTCTTCCGGGAACTGGGCCTGGCGCAGCGTGCGCACCTGGTCGATACGAGTCACGGCGCGGCCGCTGTCGGTGCCGATCATGTCGGAGCTGAACTCCTGGTCGCGGAACACGGTCAGGCCTTCTTTCAGCGACAACTGGAACCAGTCGCGGCATGTCACGCGGTTGCCGGTCCAGTTGTGGAAGTACTCGTGGCCGACCACGGCTTCGATGCCGGAGTAGTCGACGTCGGTCGCCGTGCGCGGGTTGGCCAGCACGAACTTCGTGTTGAAGATGTTCAGGCCCTTGTTCTCCATGGCGCCCATATTGAAGTCGCTTACCGCGACAATCATGAAGCGGTCCAGGTCCAGTTCGAGGCCCCAGCGTTCCTCATCCCAGCGGATCGAGTTTTTCAGCGACTCCATCGCGTAGTCGGTCTTGTCGAGGTTGCCCTCTTCCACCCACACCTGCAGCAGCACTTCGCGGCCGGACTTCAGCGTGAATTTCGCTTCCTGGCATACCAGGCGCGCGGCCACCAGGGCAAACAGGTAGGACGGCTTTTTGAACGGGTCTTCCCACTTTGCATAATGGCGGCCGTCGCCCAGGTCGCCCTCTTCCAGCAGGTTGCCGTTGGAGAGCAGGACCGGGTACTGCTCCTTGTCGGCGCGCAGCATGACCGTGTAGCGCGCCATCACGTCCGGACGGTCCGGGAAATAGGTGATGCGGCGGAAGCCTTCGGCCTCGCACTGGGTGTAGAAACCGCTGCCCGAGGTGTACAGGCCGGAAAGCGTCGTGTTTTCGACCGGGGCGCAGGTGGTTTCGATTTCCAGCAAGACGTCGACCGGCGCATTGCGGATGGTCAGGGTATTGTTGCCAATAATATATTGGCCGGAATCCAGCTCCGCCCCGTTCATGCGCAGGGTGACCAGTTCAATGGCTTCGCCGTGCAGCACCAGGTCGCGGCTCTTGCTGTCGGGGTTATGGCGCAGTTGCACGCGGTTGGCGACGATGGTGCAGGCGGGATCGAGGTCGAAGCCCAGTTCCACGGTCTCCACCAGGTAGCTGGGCGGGGTGTAGTCTTTACGATAAATCGCTTGAGGGCTGTCGGTGCGCATGGTTTGGGCGAGCGAGGACAAAGAAGGCTATTTTACCAATACCAGGCAAGGGGTACGCCCGATTCTTTTCCAGTGTCCCTGCGGGGGTAACATTCTGTAATAATTAGGTGAAACGCATGTTGCCGGATTAAACTGGCCTATAGGATAAAAAGGAGTCTCGCCATGAAAGCGCTAGCCATTTTGGTGGCAGCCACCAGTTTGTTGCTGAGCGGCTGTGCCACTACCCTGCGCAGCAACGTTACGGTCTTCCATGAGTGGCCGAGCGACCTGCCGGACAAGTCATACACCTTCGAAACGCCGTCCCCGGGCGAGGATACGTTGGAATTCCGTAGCTACCAGAACCTGGTGAGCGGTGAACTGGCCAAGCTGGGCTTCACCCAGGCCGCGACTACCAAGGACGCCAAGCTGCGCGTCGGCATGCAGTTCAGCACCATCGACCGCCCGGTCAAGGTCCTGACCGCGACCGACCCGTGGATGTATGGGCCTGGCCCGTGGGGCTATTACCCACGCTGGGGCTACTACCCTTACCGTTATCGTTACTACGGTTTTTACCGCCCTTACTACGATCCATGGATGTGGGGGCCGATGGAATACCGCGAAACCATCCAGCATAACTACGACCGCAACCTGCGCGTCACCATTAATAACCTGCAGGGCAAAAAGCTGTTTGACGTGACCGTGCAGAACACCAGCCGCAAGCAGTCGACCCCATTGGTCATGCCGGCACTGGTGCAAAGCGCCTTCACCGGCTTCCCTGGCGAAAGCGGAAAGGCCAAGCGCGTAGATCTTGAGCTCCAATAATTTCATCAAATCGACCGGGCGGTGGCTGCGCGAAGGCGCATCCACCGCCTTTTTCCGTCCGCCGCGCTGGGAAGGACTGGCCACCGGGCCGGGCGTCATCGCAATCCTGGTGCTGCTGGTGCTGGGGCTGTCGGTAGTGTTCCAGCGCCTGTATATCAACGGGCCCGCCATCTTTTACTGGAAGGCCATCGCCTACGGCTGGCTGACGTTCGCCCTGCTGCCCTTCTACGCCTTGCTGGCGCGCGGCACGGGACCGAGCGGGCGTCCCGGCGCAGCCCCGGACCTGGCGCTGCTGACCACCCTGTTGCTGGCGCAGGGCGTCTGGATGGAACTGTTCGTTGACCTGTGCTTTACCGCCATGCTGTACAGCGGATCCGAGGCGTGGTCGGTACGCTACCTGGGGCAATGGGGCGCATGGATTTTGTGGGGCATTCCGGTCACCCTGATGATCCTGTCGCAACTTGTGCTGCTGGCGCGCGGTGGGCGCGGCAGGCGCTGGCCGCTGGCGCTTTGCGCAAGTTTGATGGCGGGCGTGGTGGCGCTCGGCGTGGCCACCCAGCAGCCGGACTTCTGGTATCCGAAAAAGCAGGAAGCCAATAACGAAGAAGCGTCGCGCTACCTGAAACTGACCGCGGAACTGATGGAGTCGCAGCCGGTGCTGTTGTCGCGCCAACTGGCTGCGCTGGCGCCGCAGCGTCCCGGCAAGGTCGATATCTACGCCTTGACCTTTGCGCCCTACGGCGACGAAGTGTTCCGCAGGGAGAGCCAGATGGTGGCGGACGTGATGTCGCAGCGCTTCGACACTGCCGGGCGCACGATGCAGTTGGTGAACCATTTCCAGACGGCGGAAAAACTGCCCTGGGCGACGACGGTGAACCTGCGCAAGGCGATCCGCAGCGTTTCACGCACCATGGACAAGGACGAAGACGTGCTGTTCATCTACCTGACTTCGCACGGCGCGCGCGAAGGGCAGTTGGCGGCGGACTTCTGGCCGTTCGAACTGACCGAGCTGACGCCTTCCACGTTGCGCAAGTGGCTCGATGAAGCGGGTATCAAGCATCGCGTGATTGCGGTGTCTGCCTGCTTCTCCGGTAGCTGGATTCCATCGTTGAAGGACGATGCCACCATGGTGCTGACCGCAGCTGACGCCGACCACACCTCATACGGTTGCGGCTACAAGTCCGAACTGACTTTCTTCGGCCGCGCCATGTTCGACGAACAGTTGCGCAGCCACACGCGCTCCTTCGAGCAAGCCCACGCCGCCGCACGGGAAGTCATCCGTAAGCGCGAAGTCGAAGCGGGCAAGGACGACGGCTATTCGAACCCGCAAATTTCGGTCGGCAGCGCCATTCGTGCCAAGCTCGCCGCCTTTCAATGATCAATGCGGCGCCAACTGGCGCAGGGAAATATCGTTGTGACCGACTCCGGGGACGACATGGAAAGTCGCCAGGCCGGAGCGGAAACCGCGGTACAGGGCTTCGCTGCTGGCTCGGGGAATGACCTCGTCGCGCTCGGCGGCCAGGATGGTGGTTGGGGCGTTGACCTTGGCGGCATAGCTCACCGAGTCGTAGCGGTCGCGCAGCAGCAAGCGCACCGGCAGCCACGGGAAATGGTGTGAGGCCGCGCCAGCCATGCTGTCGTATGGCGTGACCAGCACCAGCCGGTCCACCGGTTTGTCGCTGGCAAGCCGGGTGGCGATGCCGCTTCCCAGGCTGCGGCCGACCAGCGTCACCTGCGGGTGCAGGGCACGCACATATTCATAGAGCGCCTGGGCATCGGCAAACAGGCCCGCTTCCGTCGGCGCGCCCGGTGTGGCGCCATAACCGCGATAGTGCATCAGGTATAGCGCCTGGCCGGGAAAGGCAGCCTGCAACTCCGCCAGGCTGTACCCTACCGCTTCCGCATTGCCGCCGAAATAGATCACGGCGGAAGTGCCCGGCTGCTCGTGCAATGTGACACCAACGCGTGCCCCGCCCAACGACAGCACGGTGCCGCCATCAAACGCCTGGGGAAAGTAGATCATGCTGCGCTGGCGGAAAAACACCACCGCGCACACGGCAATGTAGACAGCCAGCACGATCAGCAGCAGCGACATGGCCATGTGCGCCACCGGCTTACGCGCGCGCATCCGCGCGCCCCCAACTCATGCCCCAGGAATACAAAGCGACAAACATCATCACATCCATAAAGATGCCAAATACCAAGTATAACAATGGCAGGAAGAGCAGTGTCAGATGGTGCAGCACATAGGCGTGCAGCAGATACTGCATCGGAAAGGCCACAATGAAATAGGCCAGCGTGCAAACGGTCAAGCCTACTTTGCGCCACAGCGAAAACCCGAACATGTAATAGGTCGCCCCCAGTCCCCACGGCATCATGAACAGGAAGATCAGCGCCATGGTCAGCGCATCGCCCAGATAGCGGGCCGAGTCGTATGGGAACTCGCCTGGCAGGTAGTGGAAGAAAATCAGCGCCGTAGCCTGCACCAGCAAGCAGGCACGCACAATGTATTGCAACGGCAGGAAGCGGTCGCGCGACACCAGGAAAGTGGCCAGCAAGGCAAGCACGCAACCGGCCAGCGTTATCCACCACAGCTGGTTGCCGGGTTCCCCGGCAGGCAGTAGCGGGAATGGCAGGTCCAGGTAGTATGCTCCCAGGTCGACCTGGCGAACCGCGACGCTGCCCTGCGGAGCGATGCGCGGCAGCCAGAATTCGAACAGGCCGCGCCACAGCGCGAGGATCGGCGACAGCAGGCAAAGCAGCGCAATGGTGAATACTGCGGGCAGCGCCAGCGAGCCCAGCAGGTTAATACGGCTCAACTTGATCTGGTACATCGAGCGGTGCAGCTGGATCGCGCTGCCGCCGAAGCCGCGGAAGCGCAAATCGTCGATCTTGCGCTGCAATGCATGCAATTGCTTCACGCTCAGAATTCCTTGAACAAGGCGGCTTCCAGGCCGCGGCGGTCATAGAACGGGTTATGGTAGGCCTCGGCGCGCAGCTGGAAGCCGTAGGTCGGGGCCAGCCATTTGCGCCAGGTGCCGCTGATAACGTTGCTGCGGAAATTCACCAGCAGGTCCGCCGAGCCGGCGCCGATGTACTGGTAAGCCTCTTCGCCCATATCGTAGCGCAGCGCGACGTATTGCTGCTTGTCGTAGCCCCAGGTCGCGGCAACATACTTGACGTTGGCCATCACGCCGCCGGGATTGCTGCGATTGATGCGCGTGCCGCCCTGCAGCACCCACGCATTGGGCAGGTACCACGACAGGCCGAGCAACAAGCTGCGGTCCCGATGGCCGTCATGCGCATTCACCGCCGTCACGCCGACGGTGGCTACCACATCGCGCGCCGCGCCCAGCTTGCGGTTGATCACCGCATCGGCGCGCGCTTGCGGGTAGAAGAAGCTGCTGCCATGGCTGCCGGCCAGGCTGCCGTACCAATCTTCATTGAAGACGTGGCTGACGCCGCCGACCACCAGCGTGCCATGCGCCCCGAACTGGCGTGCATTCACCAAGTCCGCGTTCCACACCGTTGCGTCGGAGGTCCGCAGTGAGCCGCGGACGAATTGCTGGTTCCAGGTGCCGAAGCCGTCGCTCAGGCTGTGATGCAGCAAACCTGCTTCGACCGTGCCGGTGGTCGCAGCTTGTGCCACGGCGCTACCGGTTGCCAGCAAGGCTGCCAGGCAAACAAAGGGCTGGTGTAACTTACGAATCATGCATGCTCCGTATCAGGATCTCTTTGATGCGCGCGGCGGCAAAGCCGTCGCCGAATGGATTGGCGGCGGCGCGCATTGCCGCGTATGCCTGGGCGTCGGCGCGCAGCGCATCGACGGCGCCGATAATGGCGCTGCTTTCGGTGCCGATCAGGCGGCCGCCGCCACTTGCCACCAGCTCCGGCCGTTCAGTGGCTTCGCGCAGGATCAACACAGGCACATGCAGGCAAGCCGCCTCTTCCTGGATGCCGCCGGAATCGGTCAGTACCAGCCAGGACTGGCGCAGCAATTGCAGCGTGGTCGAATAATTCAGTGGCCGGGTCAGGAAGATGCGCGCCGAAACCTCTTCCGGCAAGTCGGTAAAGACTTCGTCCACCGTGGCACGGATCTTTGGGTTGCTGTGCACCGGCCACACGATGACCAGGTCTTCGTCGGCCATCAGCAGCTTGCGTACCGTGGTCGAAATCGACATCAGGGGATGCCCCAGGTTTTCACGACGATGCGCCGTGATGAATACCAGCCGCCGCCCTGCCAGCACATGGTGCAGGCCGCGCAGCTGGGGGCTGGATAATTCATCCGGGTTGCCCGCCAGTTCCGGATCCGTGGTTGCCAGGCGCACCGCGTCGACAATGGTATTGCCGACCATATGGATGCGATCGCCTTCGACATTTTCGCGCAGCAGGTTGAAGCGCGCGTTGTCGGTCGGTGCGAAATGCCAGTCCGCCAGCCGGCCGATCAGCTCACGATTCTTCTCCTCCGGGAACGGATTGAAGCGGTTGTGCGAGCGCAAGCCCGCCTCCACATGGCCGACAGGGATATGCTGGTAGAACGCCGCCAACGCCGCCATGGCCGCGCTGGCGGTATCGCCATGCACCAGCACCGCTGCCGGCTTGACGGCCTCGAAGGCCGCGCCCAGCTTCTCCAGCAACATGGCCGACAGGTGATGCAAGGCGTCGGAGGTGCGCTGCAGCGGCAAGCTGTAATCGGGCAGGATCTTGAAGAACCGGTACATCGGGTCGGCCATGTCTTCGTGCTGGCCGGTATGCAGCAGCAGCGGCTCCAGGCCATCGTCCTTCAGCGCGTAGTAGACCGGCGCCATCTTGATGATCTCGGGCCTGGTGCCCATGCAAAGGAGGATCCTGTTTGCGCCCAATGTGGCTCCCTGTATCAGCTGATGGTTGCGGCAGGAACGACGTAGCCAAGCTCCCGTGCCCACACGGTGCCGTGCGCTACCGCGCCTTCGCGCACGCGGATCTCAACGGCCGTTACCGTCGTTTCCGCACTATCCGATCCCAGCACCGTGCCGGCATCGATCTCGATGGATTTTTCGCAGACCAGTGGGCCACGGATCGTACAGCCGGGGCCAATGAACATATTGCCGCTGCAGACCAGCGCACCGTCGATGCGCGCACCGGCCGCCACATGCAGGTCGCCGTGGCACTTGATGCTGCCTTCGATCATGGCGTGCATGCCGAGCGTCATGCTGCCGCGCGCCACCAGGTTGCCATGATGGAGGCAGGCCTCCGGCACATCCAGGTCGCCGCCGGCCAGCCAGCGCCCTGCGGCATCGTCCAGCAAGGCCGCCGGCCGCTCCAGTGCTTTGCGGCTGGCCGGCTGCGGCTGCGGCAGCGGCGCCGGCAGCGCAGCGCCGAAGCGGATAGTCGGCGCATGCATGCGCCCGAAGCGGGTTTCGCCATGCAACACCAGCTCCTGATTGGCCGACACCCGGCCGAACAGGCGCGCGCGGCGGCCCGCCGTCAAGCGGGTATCGCTGTGCGCCCAGCGCAGCACGTCGCATTGCTCGCCCAGCACGATATCGCCGCGCGCCAGCAAGGCACGGAAGGAGTTCCCGTTGCCGGTGCGGATCGCACCTGCGGCGAAGACTTCCTTCTCGTACAGCAGCCCCTGACCAAGCTCCAGCGCCCCCGTGCCCAGTACCAACTGCTGCATCGCCTGCGCTGCGCGCTCCTGTTCCGTGATCGAGGGCGTGCCGTCGGCACCGACCAGTTGGTAGCGGTCGCCCGTCGCCAGGCGGCCGTTGCGCGGCACGGTGGCGGCGCCGGCGGCCTGCGCCAGCTCGGCAAACTGCTCACCGAGGAACTGGCGGAAACGATTGGCGAAATGTTTGATGTTGCCATCGTAGTCGCGCACCACTTTCAACGGCTGCGCGTCGCGCCTGACGCGCCACTCCACCAGCGCCGGCAGCAAAGGCAGCATGAACAGCACTACCTGGAAAGCAAAGAACAGTACGATCCAGCTCATGGCCTGGCCTCCGGCTGGCGATAGCGCGTCGTCTTGTCCCATTCCAGGCTGCGCCTGAACAGCCCGTCGAACAGCACCTGCCGGAAGGTGGCAATCGTGATGGATAGCAGGCTGACCAGGAAGCCGAAGTAATTCAGCGGCATCAGGCGGATACGTTCGCGGCTGCCATCCAGGTAGACTGCGGCGCCGATCTCGAAGAACGCGGCGAAGTTGCCCAGCGCGCTGTATGACATCAGGCAGAACAGGGCCAGCACGCCCGTCAGCCAGTGATTGGCGTCGAAATAGAACAAGATGATGGCCAGTACCCAGCCGGCCAGCAGGATCGGCGACATGGCGAAAACGCCCAGCAGCAGCATGCCATCGAGCTTCTCGCGCAGCGATACCTTGTTGCTGGCCATCAGGGCGCCCGCATAGCGGAAGGCTGCCTGGTTGTGCCCCTTCGACCAGCGCATGATCTGGCGCACCCGCACCGGCCAGGTCTCCGGCACTTCCTCGTAACATTCGGAGCGGTTCTGGTAGGCGGTCTTCCAGCCGCTTAACAGCAAGCGGTAAGTCAGGTCGGTGTCTTCGGCCAGCGCGTCGTCGTGCCAGCCGCCGATCGCTTCCAGCGCTACGCGCCGCACGCCGCCAACGGTACCGCCGTACTGCGGCACCAGCGACAGGTTCATGCGTGCCTGCTGGTCCACCTGGTAGCCGCCGGAGCGTTCCATGTCCAGCAGCCGGGTCAGCAGGTTGCTGCCCGTATTCAGCGGCACCACGCGGCCCATCACGGCGCCCACTTCCGGATCGAAGAATGGCGCCACCAGCTGGCGCAGCAGGCCGCGCCCCGGCACATAATCGGCATCGAACACGATCAGGATGTCGCTGTCCACCTGTGCTGTCGCATCTTTCAGCGCGGCAGCCTTGCCCGGCTTGCCCCCGCTGCGGTGGAACGGCGTAATGCGGCCGGGATGGGCTGCGCAGATCTCGTCGATGATGCGGCGCGTGTCGTCGGTCGAGCGGTCGTTGACCGGCATGATGCGCAGGCGATCGCGCGGGTAGTCCACTTCCAGCAGGGCGCGCAAGGAATCGGCGATCACGGCCTGCTCGTTATGCGCAGCTACCAGCACCGTCACGCTCGGCCAGTTACCGCTATCAACGTCCAGGTAGGGATGGCGCTGCGCGCCGTACAGGCGGTTGAAGGTGAAGTAATAGTGCCGCACGGTGTATACCAGCACCAGCACGATCACGGCCCACAGCAGGTAGAGCATGACGGTCAAGGTGCGGGACGACAGGACCTGCTGGTGGCGCGAACGGACCTGGTCGTGGATGCCGAGCCAGTTGCCGTTTTCGGCTTTGCGGTGCAAGGCTGATGTGGGATCGAGGCTGAAGGCCGGCGCGGCGGCTTCCGCCGCGGGCGCCGCAGGAGCCGGAGCG
Source organism: Duganella sp. CF458 (assembly GCF_900113115.1). GTDB lineage: Bacteria > Pseudomonadota > Gammaproteobacteria > Burkholderiales > Burkholderiaceae_D > Rugamonas. The sequence goes on from NZ_FOOF01000001.1 coordinate 171,760, forward strand.
GCCAGGGCCAGCGACAGGGACAGCCACCATCCGGCAAACAGCGCGAGGATTTGCAGGGTGAAACGGTGGCGTTCTGTCATCGGTTCAGCCTCCGCCGCTCAGTGGAATTGGTCGATGGGACATTCTAGCAAATCAATTTTCAGTTCGGTCAACCGTGACGGCCGGCACTGCCGGCGAGAACGGTGCGGCCAGTTGTCCACCCAGATGGTTGGAGACCGGTGTATCGCTGCCATATTCCGCCGGCCAGCCCGGCGGCAGGTGATGGGTGCCGAAAATCCGGTCCAGCACCGGCAGCATGGCGGCAAAATTGCGGTCGACATGGTCATGGCGCGTATGGTGCCAATGGTGGAAGGCCGGCGTCGACAGCAGCCACTCCAACGGTCCCAGGCGCACGCGCAGATTGGCGTGGATGAAAAAGCCCCACACGCTGCCAACCAAGATCACCGCCACCGGCGTGGCGCTGCCGGCCACGCCCGGTCCTGCCAGGCCAAGCACATACAGGGGCAGCAGGCTGCACAGCCGTGTGAACAGCAGGTCGACCGGATGGGCGCGCGTGTTGGTCAGGAAGTAGACGTGGGCAGCGCTATGGTGCACGGCGTGGAAGCGCCACAACGGCGGCCAGCGGTGCGCCAGGCGGTGGGCCCAGTAGGCGCCGAGGTCGCCGACCAGCAGTGCCAACAGCAGACGCTGCCCTAGTGGCAAGGCCGCCAGCGTTTCCGGAACGGCGGTGGGAATCAAGGCGCGTGACAGCTGCGCGGCGAGCGCCAGCGGCACTGCCAGCACCAGCATCGGCAGCAGGCTATTGGCGAAATAATAGAACAGGTCCGGCCAGCGCTGGCGCTCACCCGGCTGCGCTTGGCGCACAGCGAAATAGCGCTCCAGCGGCAGGAAGATGGCGCACAGCACGCACAGCCATACTACGAGTCGCAAAAGCTGTTCGGCCATGGCTGTCACGGCAGGGCTTCAGCTCAAGGCTGGCGACGGCGGCGCAACGCCACTGCCAGCAGGCCCAGTCCGGTCAGCATGGTCAGCAGGCTGGCAGGCTCAGGCACTTCCGCTGGCGGCGAGCCGTCGTCCGGCGTATTGATGGCAAACAGCGAAACGCCGTCCAGCAGGGAAAACGGCGGATGGCCTTCCGGCGTTCCGGCGGCCAGGAAGGACAGCAGGCTACCGCCGGACTTGGCGGTAAAAGTGAACGCTTCCTGCATCCAGCCGCTCGAAGCGTGGCTCTGGTTATTGTAAGCAGCGGTTTCGAAGGTATTACCGTCGATGCTCACGCTCCACTTTTCACTGGTCTCGCCGTGGAAGCCCCACTGCTGGGCAGCCGCCCATTCGAACTTCAGCATATAGGTGGTGCCGATCACCAGGTTGTTGATCGCCTGCTGGATCGGGACCACCCCATACGCACCGTCGGCGGCGAGGAAATTGCCGCCGTTGGCGCTGTGCGCCAGCGCGTTGGCGCCGCCGTTATTGGCACCCCACAGCGTCAGGGGGATGTCATTCTCGCTGCCGAACCAGGTGACGGCACCGGTGGTGTCGGCGGTGCCGGAAGCGAACACAAAATTGTAGCCGCCAGGCGAAGTCCAGCCCGAGACGGCAGTATTGAAATCCACCTGTCCATTGCCATTGGAAGTCAGCTCAAAGCCGCCGTTCTGTATCAGGTTAACCGGACCGGCCAGTACCGACGAAGCCAGCATGCAGGCTGCAAATGCCATAACGCAACGCGAAGCTCTACTCAACACTGAGTTTTTCATAATTCTTCCTTGAAATTCAAATGTCCTGACGGAACATAAGCAAGAATTATGCCAAATTCAATAACTCATCAGTAAACTATTGAGCGCAATGAAGATTCTCTATGGAAACACTCATTATTTGAATGCCAAATGAATTGAGTGTAAAGAAATTCGACATTGACTATCTGAAGTTCAGCGGTAATAAGCTTCACTGGCAAAGGTGATGAGACCGATCAGGGCCACGGCACTCAGCAGGACAATCAGCAGTCGTCCAAATTTCGGGGTGCCGTCGTCTTCGGCCGGGCGTTTCTGGTCGGTCATGGTCACTCAAGGCAGTAGGATGGTGGAGCCGGTGGTGCGGCGCGCCTCGAGGTCGCGGTGCGCCTGCCCCACATCGGCCAGATTATACCGCTGCTTGATCTCGATCTTGACGTCGCCGCGCGCCACCACGTCGAACAGCGATTGCGCACAGGCCTCAAGGTCTGCGCGCGTTGCGGTGTAATTGCCGAGCGCTGGACGGGTCAGGTACAGCGATCCGCGCGAAGCCAGTTCGCCCAGCGAGAAATTGGCCACCGGCCCGGAGGCATTGCCGAAGCTGACCATCATGCCGCGCGCTTGCAGGCAGTCGAGTGATCCGATGAAGGTATCCTTGCCGATCGAATCGAACACGGTGGAGACGCCTTTGCCGCCGGTGACCTCGCGTACCCGTTCGGTGAAGTTCTCCTTGTTGTAGTTGATCGCATGGGTCGCGCCATGCTGCAGCGCCAGCGCCACCTTCTCGTCGGAACCGGCGGTGCCGATCAGGTTCACGCCCAGGGCACGCGCCCACTGGCATGCGATCAGGCCCACGCCGCCGGCGGCCGCATGGAACAGGATGGTGTCGCCGGCCTTGACCGGCGCTGCGCTATGGAACAGGTACTGCACCGTCATCCCCTGCAGCATCATGGCGGCAGCCGTGTCGCTGCCGATGGCGTCCGGCAGCTTGACCAGCAGGCTGGCGGGCATATTGCGCGCCTGTGCATAGGCGCCGTTCGGACGGCCGGCGTAGGCCACGCGATCGCCCACCCGCACATCGCTCACACCCTCGCCCACCGCCTCCACCACGCCAGCGCCTTCCTGGCCCAAGCCACCCGGCAGCGGCTGCGGGTACAGGCCGGTGCGGAAGTACACATCGATAAAGTTAAGGCCGATCGCCTCGTGCCGCACGGTCGCCTCGCCGGGGCCTGGCGCCCCGACTTCGAGGTCGACGTATTCCATCACTTCCGGCCCGCCGCTGCGGGACATGCGTATCGCCTTAACCATTCCATACTCCTTAGTGTGTGATGAAGCCGCGCTCGCGCAGCCATTGCGTCATGCGTGGATAGTGCTCGCGCGCCCAGTGCGTGGAGTTGATATAGGCGCTGCCGCCGTCAACATCGGTTTCCCACAAGCCGTGCGCCGCACGCGGCAACATCCATATCTGGTGATCCTTGTGCCCGTTCGCATCGAGCGTTTGCTGGAACAGTTTGGCGCTCTTATGCACCGGCACGAAGGCATCTTTCTCGCCGAGTATATACACCACGGGTGCCTTCAGCTTCTTCAGGTCCGGCAGCGGGTCGTAGCTGTAGAAGGCCGTGCTGGTTTCGCTCGGCTTCTCCTTCAATGTATCGGGCACGATTTCGACCTGGCTGGCCCAGCGCGCGGTTTCGCCGGCACGGGCCGCGGCCAGCAACTCCGCGCGGTTGGCGCCACGGCTGGTCACCCAGCGCATCAGCTTTTCCTGGTAGGCGGCGCCGGCCGTCACCTCTTCTTCGCTGAATCCTTGCGCGCGCAGGGAATTTTCGATGCGATAGACCTCCTGCTCGGCCGGCGGCACGGCCGACGCGGCTTGTGCGATCACGAAGGCGACTTTCTGCGAACGGATCGCCGCCAGCGGCGCCAGCCAGCCGCCCTGGCTATGCCCCCAGGCGCCGATGGCATCGGCCTTGATGTCGCTGCGCTTGCCGAGCAGCTCGATGCCTGCGATGGCATCGTCGGCCAGTTGCTCCATGGTGGCCTTATTGAATTCGCCACTGGATTTGCCGACGCCGCGCTTGTCGTACATCAGCGCGGCCATGCCATGGGCTGCGAAGTAATAGGCCTGCAGTGCATAGGCGCCGCGCGGTGCGGGGCTGGACATCTGCGTCAGCACGATGGCCGGGAATGGTCCCTTCCCTTCCGGCAGCACCAGGGTGCCGGACAGGGTGACGTCGCCATTCCTGAACGTGACTTCTTCGGAGCGGAACTGCAGGCGGCGGCCGGTTTCCTTCTTGCCGGCCTGCTGCCATACCACCTTGTCGCCATCGAAGCGCATGGTGGTTTCGCGCACGGCGGGATTCAGGTTGCCGGCGCCGGCGTAATACACGTTCGGGCTTTCGGCGAACATGGAGGCGTAGCGGCCGCTGCTCATATCGCTGTAGAACATTTGCGGGAAATCGCCCCACTCCGACAGCACCACGACGCGCTTGCCGGGGAATTCATAGGCGCCCAGCAGCGGCTGGTGGCGTGCAGGATCGTCGGCCAGGGTGCGGCGGAAGGCAAATCTTCCGTCTTTCCCGTTCAGGCTTACCTTGCCGGACAACAGCCCGTCTTGCAGCTTGCCGTCGAATTGCAGCACTCCGTCCGGCCCCGGCAGGGCGAAGTGCACATGGCTGCCGCGCCGGGCAACCGCATCCAGCGCCAGGCCTTTCTTCTCGAAGGCGGGAATGTCCACCGTGGCCTTGCCATCGGCGCCAAAATGCGGCCGCAGGAAGTTGGCGTCGTTGCCGACACCGTACGTGCCGACCCAATGCCCGGCAAGCCCCGGCGCCGCGGCGTGCGCAGCAGAGGCAATAGCCAATACGGCAATGCCGCCCAGGATGGTTTTCATATGCAGTCTCCCCGATTCAGTCATGAGGGCGCTACATTGCCAGCGCGCGGGGCGCCGGCCAACAATCATGCGACAGGCTGCGATTTTGCGGCAGCAGCCTGCAATTGGGACAGTACCAGGTGGGCAGTCGCCAGGTTGGTAGCGCAAGCAACGTTGTGCACGTCGCAGGCACGCACCAGCGCATTGATATCCGGTTCGTGCGGCTGCGGTGTCATCGGGTCGCGCAGGAAGATGATGGCATCGATATGTCCGTCCACCAGCAAGGCGCCGATCTGCAGGTCGCCGCCCAGCGGGCCGGAATGCTTGCGCTCCAGCGCCAGGCCCACTTCGGCAATCAGGCGGCCGCCCGTGGTGCCGGTTGCGCACAATTTGCAGGTCCGCAGGAATGGCGCGTACTCGCGGGCCAGCGCGATCATGTCGTCTTTTTTCTTGTCGTGGGCAATCAGGGCAATGCGGGGCGTCATGTCTCTTTACCTTTCACTTTCGACAGCAGGTAGATACCAGCCAGCACCAGGGCCGTCCCCGCCAGCTGCCAACTGGTGACGGGTTCGGACAGGATGACGGCGCCAAGGAATAGCGTGGAAACAGGACCGATCATACCCGCCAGCGAGGCAGGGCCCGCGCCGATGCGCTGCACGGCGCTCATGGTCATAAACACCGGCAGCACAGTGCACAGGATGCCGTTCACCAGCGACAGGCCATACACCTCCATCGGCTGCAGCAGCATCGCGGCAGGCCGCAGCAGGAAGAATTGGCCGATGCAGGCAGCGCTGGACACGCACATGGCATACGACACCAGGCGCAGCGCGCCAAGGCGCTTGACCATTTCGCCGGAAGCCAGCAGGTACAAGGCATATGCCAGGGCGGAACCCAGCACCAGCAGCGAGCCGAGGGCCACATTGCTGCCGCCGTCGCGCAGGTCATGGAAGAACACCAGCACAATGCCGGCATACGCGGTCAGCAGCGAGAGCCACTGGCTGCGGCCGATATGCTTCTTCAGCCACAGCGCGGAGCCCAGCAGAACGAAGGTCGGCGTCAGGAACAGGATCAGGCGCTCCAGGCCGACGGTGATGAATTGCAGGCCGAGGAAATCGAGGTAGGAAGACAGGTAATAGCCGACCAGGCCCAGCCCGATCAGGCGCCAGGCGTCGGCGCGGCTCAAAGGCGGTTCGGTGCGCATCTTCCACAGCGCGATGGCGGCAAAGACAGGCAGGGAGAACAACATGCGGAAGGCAATCACCGTGACGGCGTCAAGGTGATACCGGTACAGCAGCTTGGCCACGATGGCCTTGGTGGAAAACAGGACGGCACCGCCGATGGCAATGGCCAAGCCACCCAGGTAGGCGGCACGTTTGCCCTGCGGTTCCGATGTGGCTATTTCCATGCCACCATTGTAGCGGCAAGCCGCCAGGCTTGCTGGCGGCCGCTAAAAAGGCGGGCAGGCGCCCGCCTTTGCCTCTGCTTAGGAGACGACCACGGCAGCCTGGCCTGCGCTCACCGTGGCGGTCGTGACCCTGGCGATCACGGTCGAAGGCGCGTTGCCGCCGACCAGCTTGTTGACCTGCTTGAACTGGGCGACCAGCGAGCCCGGGGTCAGCGTCACCACCGTGAAGCCCTGCGCGTCGGTGTTCACGTGGCGCAGCCATGGATTGCTGTTCAGGCTGGCCAATTGCTGCGCCAGGCCGACCAGGGTGGCGAAATTGGCATCGGCCTTGATGGCCGACAGCACCGCGTCCATGGTGGCGTCCAGCACCGCTTCCGGCACGCCCTTGGCTCCCAGCGCGCCGCGCAACTGGATCATCAGCGAAGTCGCCAGCGAATCGGCGGTCGGCGCCACCTTGCCCATCGTGTAGTCCAGCAGGTTGACGTTCAGCGCGATGGTGCCCACGTTCGGCACTGGCACCGACAGGGGCAAGGACACCAGCGTGCCCAGGGAGCCCAGGCTGGCAGAAGCTTCGCGCAGGTAGGTGAAGAAGGAATCGGAGCTGACGCCGGCCGACACCAGGTCCACCATGACCGGCGTGCCGCCGCCGGCCGCGTCGTAATCGTCGTTGACGGTGCCGGCGAAGAAGGAGTGGATGTCGCCGGTCAGCGCCACCACGTTGCCGATGTTGTTGGTCTTGAGGTGCGACATCAGCGCCTTGCGCTCGGCGTTGTAGCCGTCCCACTGGTCGCAGTTGATCAGGAATTTGCGGAAGTAAGGCGCCAGCGCGGCCGCCTGGCCCGAGGCGACCACGAACACCGATGCCGCCTTGTTGGCCTGCACGTCCGGCTTGATGTAGCCGATGGCGATGCCTTGCGCCGCTGCGGTAGCCTGGGCCACGGCGCCCGACTTGGCTTCCGCCTGGCCGAACGCCAGCACCGCCACGCTGGCCTGGACCGAAGTCAGGCCGGCGCCGACGGCGGCCGTCAGGCGCGCACTGGTATCGCCGCCGCCGGCGGCGGATGTGCCGATCGCGGTCGCGCCAGCCGCCGCGACGGAAACCGAGGCGCCGGCGGTCATCGCGCCGACAATCGCAGCGGCCACCGGCACATTGCCGCCGGTCGAGTTGGCAGCCGTGGTGCCGATGTCGGTGGCCAGCTTGGCCACTGCCTGCAATGCCACCAGGGTGGCGATGGCGTCGGTGCCGCCCAGGCCCATGCGCAGCAGCGATACTTCATTGCCCCACAGTTTCCAGGTCGAGGTGGACGCCTTCATGGTGCTCTTCCACCAGTCGCGCTGGGTGGCGCCCAGCATGCTGATGGCAGCCAGCGGATCGCTGCCGCCAGCGGCTGCCACCTTTTGCGCTTCCGCCGCGCTGTACAGGTCCTGCGCCACCAGGTAGCGCGCGCCGATGCTGCCCAGCGGCTGGCCGGTGGCGGGATTGGCCATCTGCTCCGGCACCACGTGGTCGGCGCGGTACAGGCGTTCATCGGTCATCACCAGTTGCATCAGCTTGCCAAACTGGAAGTCGCGGTAGATCTTGATGTTCTGGAAGCCGGTAGCGGCGCTGTCGAGGGTGACGTCGGCCGGCATGAATTCGAACCAGGCCTGGTTGGCGCTGCGGCGGCGGTTGGTGTCGTGCTTCTCGCCTTCCGAATAGGTCTGGGTATCGCCCCAGGAATCGTCGCTGAATTCGTGGTCGTCCCAGATCGCGATGAAGGCGAAGCGCTCGTGCACGGCCTGCAGGCGGGTATCGGTGCGGTACTTCTTATACAGGTAGCGGTAGTCGGCCAGGGTGGTGGCGTATTTCGCGCCCGAGCTGCCGTTCTTGAAGGTGCCGTCCGGCAGGGTCAGTGCGCCGTGGCGGGCTTCGACCGAGCCGACCTGGAAAGCTTCGCCCACGGTCTCGTAAATGTAGTCGCCGAGGTGGACGATGAAGTCCAGCTTTTCATTCTTGGCAATATGGTCCAGCGCCCCCCAATGGTTGATGCTCCAGTCCTGGCAGGTCAGGTAGGCGAACTGCAGTTGCGACACGCTGGCATCGGCCGCCGGCGCGGTCTTGAAGCGGGCCACGTTGGAGCGTACGTCGCCGGCGCTGAACTGGTAGAAGTAAACAGTATTCGGCTGCAGGCCGGTGACCTTGTGGCGGATCGTGTTATCGAAATCGGCGTTGAGCTCGATCTGGGCGTCGACTACCAGCGTGCCTGCGATGGCCTGGTTGCTGCCCAGGGCGGCGGCATTGTCGGCCGCGCTGACCTGCACGCGTACCGTCACGCCGCTCTTGGCGGTGACGGTCGCCACGTCGTCCAGCGAGGTCGGCACCACGCGGGTCCACAGCATGATGCTGTCGGCACGGGGATCGCCGGAGGCGACGCTTTGCGGGAATTTCCAGTTGGCGCCGGTCGCGGGCGGCAGGCCGGGTGCCGGCGGGGTGTAATCGCTGCCGCCGCAGCCTGCCAGGCCGCTGGTCGCAGCCGATACAGTAATGAAGCCGCCCAATTTAATAAATTGCCGACGATCCATAAGTCTCCTTGATGATTAATAAAGTTATTGTTCTACGATATTAACTTTACAAGCAGATGAAATAACCCCGAGGAAAGCTACTAAACATGCCGGCACGGCGTGTGGAAGCGCTTTTGGTCGCGCCGGCGCGACAATTTCAGAGAGGTACCGGTATGCTAGAATGTCGCCCTCGATTGGATACCGTCTAAGGAAGATTGAACATGGCTGGACACAGCAAATGGGCCAATATTAAGCATAAAAAGGCTGCAACGGACGCGAAACGCGGCAAAATCTGGACGCGCCTGATCAAGGAAATCACGGTGGCCGCGCGCATGGGCGGCGGCGACCTGAACTCCAATCCGCGCCTGCGCCTGGCAGTCGACAAGGCCGCTGACGCCAATATGCCGAAGGACAACGTGAACCGCGCGATCACCCGCGGCACCGGTGGCGGCGACGGCGCCAACTATGAAGAAGTCCGCTACGAAGGCTACGGCATCGGCGGCGCAGCCATCATCGTGGACTGCATGACCGACAACCGCGTGCGTACCGTGGCCGAAGTGCGCCATGCATTCAACAAATACGGCGGCAATATGGGCACCGAGGGTTCGGTGGCCTTCATGTTCCAGCACACCGGCCAGTTCCTGTTCGCGCCGGGCACCGACGAAGCCAGGCTGATGGACGCTGCGCTGGAAGCCGGCGCCGAAGATGTGGTGACCGACGAAGAAGGCGGCATCGAAGTGCTGTGCGGCCCGCACGACTTCCCGGGCGTGAAAGACGCGCTGGAAGCGGCCGGCTTCAAGGCGGAAGTGGCGGAAGTGATCATGAAGCCAGCCACTGAAACCGTATTCACCGGTGAAGACGCGGCCAAGATGCAAAAGCTGCTGGATGCACTGGAAAACCTGGACGACGTCCAGGAAATCTATACCAACGCTGTCATCGAAGAATAATCCTTATGAAGATCCTGGTAGTCGGCTCGGGTGGCCGTGAACACGCTTTGGCTTGGAAACTGGCGCAGTCGGAACGCGTACAGATGGTCTATGTTGCACCTGGCAACGGCGGCACCGCGCGCGACGTGCGCCTGGAAAACGTGCCGATCACCGACCTGGAGCAACTCGCTGCCTTCGTCGAGAAAGAGCACATCGGCCTGACCGTGGTCGGCCCGGAAGTGCCGCTGGCTGCCGGTATCGTCAACCTGTTCCGCGCGCGCGGCCTGAAGGTATTCGGGCCGACCAGGGAAGCGGCGCAGCTCGAGTCGTCCAAGGATTTCGCCAAGGCCTTCATGAAGCGCCACGGCATCCCGACCGCCGAATACGAAACCTTCGCCGATGCCAGGGCGGCCCACGCCTTCATCGACAAAGTCGGCGCACCGATCGTGATCAAGGCCGACGGCCTGGCCGCCGGCAAGGGCGTGGTGGTTGCCATGACCCTGGAAGAAGCGCACGGCGCGGTCGACCACATGCTGTCCGATAACGCTTTCGGCGACGCCGGCGCGCGCATCGTGATCGAAGAATTCCTGGCCGGCGAAGAAGCCTCCTTCATCGTCATGTGCGACGGCAAGAACGTGCTGCCGCTGGCCACCTCGCAAGACCACAAGCGCCTGCAGGACAACGACCAGGGCCCGAACACCGGCGGCATGGGTGCCTACTCCCCAGCCCCGATCGTGACCCCGGCCATGCATGCGCGCGTGATGCGCGAGATCATCATGCCTACCATCCAGGGCATGGCGAAAGACGGCATCCAGTTCACCGGCTTCCTGTACGCGGGCCTGATGATCGACGCTGCCGGCAACCCGAAGACGCTGGAATTCAACTGCCGCATGGGCGATCCTGAGACCCAGCCGATCATGTCGCGCCTGAAGACCGACCTGCTGGGCGTGATGGAGCATGCCGTCAACGGCACGCTGGACCAGGTGGAACTGGAATGGGACCGCCGCACTGCCGTTGGCGTGGTGCTGGCAGCCGCCGGTTACCCCGACGCGCCGCGCAAGGGCGACCATATCCACGGCATCCCGGCTGAAACGCCTGATTCCGTCACCTTCCACGCCGGAACCGCCGACGATGCGGACGGCAAGCTGGTCACCGCCGGCGGCCGCGTACTGTGCGTGGTGGGCCTGGGCGACAATATCAAGATGGCGCAAAAGCAGGCATACGAAGCGGTCGACAAGATCGGCTTCGAAGGCGTGCAGTTCCGCCGCGATATCGGCTGGCGGGGCCTGAAGCATTAAAACCGGCAAACAGTGTCAGACCCGCAGGGTCTGACACTTGGCCCGCGACCGCCGCGTAGCAAGGTGTCTGACCCTGCGGGTCAGACACCGGTTTACCGGTTGAAGAGAGAAAGCAAAAAGAAGAATGACCGCCCCCAACCCGCAAGACGTCAAAGCCTGGCTGCTAGCCCTGCAAGACCGCATCATCTCCTCCCTGGAGAATGTGGACGGCAAGCCATTCCTGCGCGATGCGTGGGAGCGCCCGGAAGGCGGCGGCGGCATTTCGCGCCTGATCGAGGAAGGCAATGTCTTCGAGCGCGGCGGCTGCAATTTCAGCCACGTGACCGGCGCCAAGCTGCCGCCGTCGGCCTCGGCGCACCGTCCGGAGCTGGGCGGCCAGCCGTGGGAAGCCATGGGCGTGAGCCTGGTGCTGCACCCGCGCAACCCGTACGCACCGACCGTGCACATGAATGTGCGCTTCTTCAGCACCACCACTGCCGAGGGCAAGCCCGTATGGTGGTTCGGCGGCGGCATGGACCTGACCCCGTATTACGGCAACCAGGAAGATGCGAAGCACTTCCACGCGACCTGCCGCGATGCGCTGGCGCCATTTGGCGACGAGCTGCATCCGAAGTTCAAGAAATGGTGCGACGAGTACTTCTACCTGAAGCACCGCAAGGAAGCGCGCGGCGTGGGCGGCATCTTCTTCGATGACTTCAACGCGCTCGGCTTCGAGAAGAGTTTTGAAATGACCCGCAGCGTGGGCGACGCGTTCCTGGCCGCCTACCTGCCGATCGTGCAAGCCCGCAGGGACACGCCATACGGTGAACGCGAGCGCGATTTCCAGGCCTACCGGCGTGGACGTTACGTCGAATTCAACCTGGTATTCGACCGCGGCACCCTGTTCGGCCTGCAGTCCGGCGGCCGCACGGAAGCGATCCTGATGTCGATGCCGCCGGTGGTCAAATGGCGCTACGACTGGCATCCGGAAGACGGCAGCGCGGAAGCGGCGCTGTATACCGCCTTCCTGCCGCACCGCGACTGGCTGGCCGAGTGAAACGCTGCATCGCACTGCTGGGAGGCAGTTTCGATCCGGTGCACAACGGCCACGTCGCGCTTGGCAAACAATTTGTCCAACTGCTGAACGCCGATGCACTGCTGGTGATTCCAGCCCTGCCCTGGCAAAAGGGTGCGCTGGTGGCGACGCCCCAGCAGCGGGTGGAGATGCTGACCTTGGCCTTTACCGGCCTGCCCTGCCCGGTCACGGTCGACTGGCAGGAACTGGCGCGCGGCAGCGCCACCTATACGATCGAAACGCTGCGGGCGATCCGCGCCGACGTGGGGCCCGATGTAGCGCTGGCCTTCCTGATGGGCGCCGACCAGCTGCAGCGACTGAATACCTGGCACGAATGGCGCAACCTGTTCGACCTGGCCCACTTCTGCGTGGCGGCCAGGCCCGGCTTCGAGCTGGACGACGCCCACGTGCCGGCCGAGGTGGCAGCTGAATTCCAGCGCCGCCTGGCCACGCCGGAGCAGGTCAGGAACACCCCGGCGGGCAGGACCATGCTGGCGGCCGATTTGGCCGTCGACATCTCGGCCACTGCCATTCGTGCTGCATTACAACGGGGGGATGGGGCGAACTCGCTTCTGCCACCGGTAGTGCTAGACTATATTGAACAACATAATTTGTATAAGAACTAAATAATGGATATCAAAAAACTGCAAACCCTCGTCGTGGACGCCCTGGAAGACGTCAAGGGCCAGGAAATCGTCGTATTCGACACCACCGGCTTGACCAGCCTCTTTGACCGCATCGCCATCGCTTCCGGTACCTCCAACCGCCAGACCAAGGCCCTGGCCGCCTCGGTGCGCGACAAGGTCAAGGAAGCGGGCGGCGACGTGATCGGCATCGAGGGTGAAGATACCGGCGAATGGGTGCTGGTGGACCTGGGCGACATGATCGTCCACATCATGCAGGCGCCGATCCGCGCCTACTACCGCCTGGAAGAAATCTGGGGTGAAAAGCCGGTCAAACTGGGCGCCGCCAAGCGCAAGTCGACCACCGAAGGCAAGGAAGCAGCCGCCAAGGAAGCCACGCCGAAGAAATCCGGCCACCTGGCTGCCAGCAAGGCTGCCAAAGCCGCCGAACCGGTGATCGAGAAAAAGCCGGCCGCCAAGAAGCCGGGCACCGCCAAGGCAACCGCCGCGGCCGGCGCAGTAGCGAAGAAAGCCGCCGCCAAGAAGGCGGCGCCGAAGGTCGTCGCGCCGGAAGGCAAGAAAGTGAAGGTCGCTTCCACCAAGACCGCCGAGGCATCCGCCAAGGCCGCCAAGGAGAAGAAAGCCGCCTCTGCCGCCGCAACCCCGGTCAAGACCGTCATCAAGCGCCTGAAGAAGGCTGCTGCGGCTGAGTAAGTGCAGCTGATCATCGCTGCGGTCGGCCACAAAATGCCGGCCTGGATCGAGAATGGCTTCACCGAATACGTGAAGCGCATGCCGCCGGAACTGCGCATCGTGCTGAAGGAAATCAAGCCCGTTGAGCGCTCCGGCAGCAAGACCGCCGCCACCGCCATGGCCCTGGAACGGGAGCGCATCGAGGCGGCCTTGCCGAAATCGGTGCGCATCATCGCCCTCGATGAACGCGGCAAGGACCTGACCAGCGTGGGCTTGTCCCAGCAACTGGAAGCCTGGCAGCAGGATGGCCGCGATACCGCCTTCCTGATCGGCGGCGCCGACGGCCTCGATCCGGGGCTGAAGGCCAAGGCGGAAGGCATGCTTCGCCTGTCCAGCCTGACCCTGCCGCATGGCATGGTGCGCGTCATGTTGGCCGAACAGTTGTACCGGGCGTGGACAATTACACAAAACCACCCTTATCATCGTGTCTAACCCTTAAGGCAAACGATGAAACTGGTCGAAAAGAAGATCTACCTGGCTTCCAAGAGTCCACGCCGGCGCGAATTGTTGCGCCAGATCGGCGTGGACTTTGAATTGCTATTGCTGCGCAACGACGGTCCGCGCGGGCCGGACGTGAGCGAAAACGTGCATGCCGGCGAAGAGCCGTTGGCCTATGTCGGCCGCGTGGCCCAGGAAAAAGCCGATTTCGCCTGGGACATGATCCAGCGCCGCCGCCTGATCCTGCGCCCGATCCTGGCCGCCGACACCACCGTCACCATCGACGGCGACATCCTCGGCAAGCCGGCCAATGTGCGCGAAGCCACCGACATGCTGCACAAGCTGTCGGGCCGCACCCACCAGGTCCTGACCTCGGTGGCCGTGCATTCGCAAGATTTTTCCGGCCATATCACCCAGGTCTCCGATGTCCGCTTCGGCAAGCTGACGGAGGCCGAGATCAAGACATACTGCGCCACCACCGAGCCTTACGACAAGGCCGGCGGCTATGGCATCCAGGGCCTGGCCGCCCTGTTCGTTGAACATATCCAAGGCAGCCACTCCGGCATCATGGGCCTGCCGCTGTACGAAACGGCGCAATTGCTGCGCCAGGCAGGATTGAAACTCCCCTGATGAACGAAGACATCCTCATAAATATCACCCCGCAGGAAACCCGCGTCGCCCTCATCGTGCAGGGCGCCGTGCAGGAACTGCACATCGAGCGTACGCTGACGCGCGGCCTGGCGGGCAACGTCTATTCCGGCAAAGTAGTGCGGGTGCTGCCCGGCATGCAGTCAGCCTTCATCGATATCGGCCTGGAACGCGCAGCCTTCCTGCACGTGGCCGATATCTGGGAAGCGCGCCCGCATGACGGCGCCCAGAACGCCACCCCGACCCCGATCGAGAAACTGCTGTTCGACGGCCAGGTGCTGACCGTGCAGGTGATCAAGGACCCGATCGGCACCAAGGGCGCGCGCCTGTCGACCCAGATTTCCATCGCCGGGCGCATGCTGGTCTACCTGCCGCAGGACGGCCATATCGGCATCTCGCAGAAGATCGAGAAGGAAGCCGACCGCGAAGCGCTGCGCGCACGCATGCAAGGCCTGCTGCCGGAAGACGAAAAAGGCGGCTACATCGTGCGCACCCAGGCGGAAGACGCCTCGGACAGCGACCTGCAGGCCGACATCGAATACCTGCGCAAGACCTGGGGCGCGATCTGCCACGGCGCGCGCACCCGCCCGCCGACCTCCCTGCTGCACCAGGACCTGAACCTGGCGCAGCGCGTGCTGCGCGACTTCGTGCACGACGAGACAGCGACCATCCAGGTCGATTCGCGCGAGAATTTCGTGGCGCTGACGGAGTTCGGCCGCGTGTATACGCCGTCCGTGCTGTCGCGCTTGCAGCACTACACCGGCGAACGCCCGCTGTTCGACCTGTACGGCGTGGAAGAGGAGATCCATCGCGCACTGGGGCGCCGCGTCGACCTCAAGTCCGGCGGCTACCTGATCGTCGACCAGACCGAAGCCATGACGACCATCGACGTCAACACCGGCGGTTTCGTCGGCGGCCGCAATTTTGCCGACACCATCTTCAAGACCAACCTGGAAGCGGCGCACGCGATTGCGCGCCAACTGCGCCTGCGCAACCTGGGCGGCATCATCATCCTCGACTTCATCGACATGGAGAACAACGAGCACCGCAACGCCGTGCTGGCGGAACTGAAGAAAGCCCTGGCGCGCGACCGCACCAAGGTGTCGGTGTCGGGCTTCTCGGCGCTGGGACTGGTGGAAATGACGCGCAAGCGCACGCGCGAATCGCTGGCCCACATCCTGTGCGAGCCCTGCCCGGCCTGCGAGGGCAAGGGCCAGGTCAAGACCTCGCGCACCATCTGCTATGAAATCCTGCGCGAGCTGCTGCGCGAAGCCAAGCAGTTCAATCCGCGCGAATTCCGCATCCTCGCCTCGCAGGAAGTGGTCGACCTGTTCCTCGAGGAGGAATCGCAGCACCTGGCGATGCTGGGCGACTTCATCGGCAAGAAAATCTCGCTGCAAGTCGAAACCAGCTACCACCAGGAACAGTACGACGTCATCCTGATGTAGGCCTGGCTGGCGCGGCGCCGTAGCGCACCAGGGTGGCTTGCCACGCCTGATCGTGCTGCAGCGCGTGTACAGCGGCCGCCACGCGCTGCGCCGTACCGGACGGCAAGCGCGGCGACAGCAGGACATGGCGCAGGAAATCGCCGCCCGGTTCCGGCGTCGCCACCAGTTGCTGCAATTCGGACGAGTTCTCCGCCAGCGCGCGAAAATGCAGGCGGTTCACCACCGTAAAATCAATGCGGCCGGCGATCAGCTTGCGCAGGTTGTTCATTTCATCCCCCACTTCGTCGACGTGCAGTTCCCCGCGGCGGCCCATGTCGCCCAGGAAGCGGTAGACGTGGCCGCGCACGGCGCCAAACCGCATTCCGCGCAGCGAGGCCGGCATCGGGCCGGCGGGGACACTCCCGGCCTTGAACACCAGCACATTATGGTCGGCGAACAAAGGCGCGCTCCAACCGTAGCGGCTGGCCAGCGGCTCCTTGAGGAAAGTCGGCGACAGGAACAGTGCAATGCCATCGATCCGTTTGCGCCCCTGTCCCGCCATCGCAAGGAAGCGGGCGCGCGGCACGTTCTCCAGCACGAACTGGTCGTCGCCCATGTGGCGATTCAGGGCCCGCACCAATTCCGCCGCAAGCCCGTCCCCGTCCTGCCGCACGAACGGTGGATGAAGATAGGTGTTGTAGGCCGTATAGGTGGCAGCCGCGCCCCAGATGGGGCACGCCAGCAACAGCAGCAAGCCGGTACGAAACAGTCTTGGCATGCCCCTATGCTAGCCCATAAAACGCAAGCAGCGTTGAAGTTGCCTTGCAGGTATAAATGTTTCGATTTGTCTTGTGACAATTTTCTTGCTGAAGCAGCGTCGATTTGGCGTTACCATCGTGAAACAAACGACAGCAACCTGCTGTGACGAAAACTGGGGAATATCGCCATGAAGAACCTGAAAATCGGGGCGCGTCTTGGTTTGGCTTTTGCAGTTGTCCTGGTGCTGCTGGCCACGATGACGGTGGTCGGCATCATGCGTTTGCACAGCGCCAGCGTGAAAACCGAGGCGCTGGTTGCCGATAACGTGCGCAACGAGCGCCTGGTGGCCGAGTGGCAGAAGGTGGTCGAAGTGAATGCGGCGCGCACCACGGCGGCGTACATGGTCGCGGACCCGGAACAGCAGAAATCCATCGAAGCGCAGATGAAGGCCGCCTCTGGCCGCGCCACCGAAATCCAGGACTTGCTGGCCAAGCTCCTGAGCACCCCCGCCTCCCGCAGCGCCTACGAAAAAGTGCTGGAAAACCGCAAGGCCTATGTCGACCAGCGCAAGGCTGTCTACAAAGCCAAGGCGGACGGCGATATGCAAACCGCGCAGCGCCTGTTCGTCGACATGGAAGCGCGCCGCGTGAGCTACCTGGGCGCGCTCGATGAAGTCACCGATGCCGAGCACCGCAACCTGGATGCGCTGGCCGCCGACATCCAGGCCAGCAACCGCAGTGGCCGCAACCTGCTGGTCATGCTGGGCGTGGCGGCGGTCGCCCTGGGCGTGGGCTTTGCCTGGCTGACCACCCACTCCATCGTCAAGCCTCTCAATGAAGCGGTTCACATTGCCCAGACCGTGGCCGATGGCGACTTGAGCCGCCGCATCGAGGCGCACGGCGAGGACGAGGCGGGCCAATTGCTGAAAGCCCTGAAGTCGATGAACGACAGCCTGGCCGGCATCGTCAGCGAAGTGCGGCATGGCACGGAAAGCATCGCCACCGCATCGCAGCAGATCGCCTCCGGCAACCATGACCTGTCGGCGCGCACCGAACACCAGGCCAGCACGCTGGAACAGACCGCATCGTCAATGGAAGAACTGACTTCCGCAGTTCGCACCAATGCCGACAACGCGCGCACGGCGCGCGAGCTGGCGGCCACCGCCTCCGATGTGGCAGCACGCGGCGGCAGCGTGGTGAGCGAGGTGGTTCACACCATGGGTTCGATCAATGCGGCGTCGACCAAGATCGTGGACATCATCGCAGTCATCGACGGCATCGCTTTCCAGACCAATATCCTGGCGCTGAACGCCGCAGTGGAAGCGGCGCGCGCCGGTGAACAGGGGCGCGGCTTTGCCGTAGTGGCGAGCGAGGTGCGCAGCCTGGCGCAGCGCAGCGCGCAAGCGGCAGGCGAAATCAAGGAGTTGATCAACAACACGGTGCAGCAGGTGCAGGCTGGCAGTGCGCTGGTGAACCAGGCCGGCAGCACCATGGATGAAGTGGTGGCCAGCATCCAGCGCGTCACCTCCATCATGTCGGAGATCGCGTCGGCCAGCAGCGAGCAGACGGTGGGCATCGAACAGGTCAACCAGGCAATCGTACAGCTCGATAATGTGACGCAGCAGAATGCCGCGCTGGTGGAGCAGGCGGCAGCGGCGGCCAGCGCCATGCAGGACCAGGCAGGCCGCCTGACCGGCCAGGTCGGCCGCTTCAAGCTGGCGTGACCGTTACTCCAGCTGCGGCCCGGTCATTTGATGAAACGGGCGTAGCTCCAACCGATCAATGCCGCTACGCCGACCGTCGCGATGCGCACCATCCAGTCCTTGCGCCGCACTTCGCTGGCCAGCTTGCGCGAGCGCTCCGCCGCTTGCGCAATCAGCTCCCTGTCGTCGGGATGGTGGTAGGTTTCGTCCAGCGAGCGATAGGTTTCGAATTCATCGCCGCGCGCCCGGGCGCCCAGCAGGCCGGCCAGTTCAATCATCAGGCCGAGGAATTCCTCGCTCGGGTTCTTGGCCCACAACTCCCCGTCCTCCAGCAACATGATTTCGCTCTCGTCGCCCCTCGCCGGCTGGTACACCTGCGGGTCCGGTTGCGCATCCTGGTCGAACGCGAGACGGTCGGACATCCGGCTGATTGCCAGCCGCACGTCCTCCATCAAAATCGGATTCGAATGCGTACGCAGAATGGAGATGTGATAGCCCATGACGGCCGAGTATAGCCTTAAGCTTTCGATAATATGCTATCGAAAAATCACCGGCAGAAGGCCGGCCAGCGCCTGCGGCTGCTCGAGGGGAATCAGGTGGCCCGCATTGGCCACCGTCACCAGCTTTGCGCCGGGAATGCCGTCAGCCAGTTCGCGTGCCTCTTCGGGGCTGCGCAAGCGGTCCTCGGCTGCCGCGACCACCAGCGTTGGACACTGGATGCCGGACAGGCGCCCGGTATCGGCATCGCGCACGATCAATGACTGGCGCACAAAGACTTCGCGGCCCAGGCGTTCGCCCATCAGGCGCACCTGTGCAAGCAACGCTTCGTTGGCGCAATGATCCGGATGCAGCGATTGCGCGATGGCGGCGCGCCCCAGGCCGCGGAAGGCGCCCAGCGGCGTGGCGCGGGCCGCCTTGCTGCGCTGCTCTACCTGCAGCGGCAAGTCGGCCCGGCTGGACGTGGCGACCAGCGCCAGCGACAGTACGCGTTCGGGGGCGAGCCGCACGATTTCACGCGCGACATAGCCGCCCATCGAGAAGCCAAGCAAGTTGAATTGTGGCGGGCAACGGGCCAGCACGGCCTGCGCCATGGCGGCGATGGAATCGCCTTCGGCCAGGCTGGCGAAATGCAGCGCGAGTGCGGGCGGCAGGAACGGCAGCATGCCATCCCATAAGGCGTCGTCCAGCATATAGCCCGGAATCAGGACCAGTGGCGCCATCGCCCTTGCCTGCCTTCAGCGGCCCAGCATCGGCTCCAGCGTCTGCCATACCTGGCCGGCGCTGATGCCGTGCATGCAGTTCTGGTGGCCAAGCGGGCATTCGCGCTGGCGGCACGGCGAGCATTCCAGGCGCAGCGAGATCGAGGCCGCCAGGTCGGAGAATGGCGGCGCGTGATCGGGGTCGGTCGGGCCGTAAATGGCGATCACCGGCCGGTTCAGGGCGGAAGCCACGTGCAGCAGTCCGGAGTCGTTGCTCACCACGGCCGCCGAGCGGGCAATCAGGGCCACGGCATCGGACAGGCTGGTCTTGCCGGCCAGGCTGACCAGGCCAGCGGGCGCGCCGGCAGCGGCAATCACTTCATCGCAGCTGGGGCCGTCCTTGGGCGAACCGAGCAGCGCAACCTGGGCTTGCGGGTCGCGCGCCAGGATGTGCTGCGCCAGTTGGCCGAAATGTGCAGGCGGCCAGCGTTTGGCGCCGCCGAATTCGGCGCCCGGCGCAAACACCACCAGCGGGCGCGCCGGGTCCAGGCCGGCCTTGGCGCAGGCAGCGGCCACCTGCGCGTCACTGGCGGCCATGCGCGGCTTCGGCAGGCTGCCATCCAGCGGCGCCGACGGCGCGGCGGCCAGTGCGGCATAGAACGGCACCATCGGGCGCGGCGGGGTGTCGTCATGGTGCATGACGTTGATCAGCCCATAGCGGCTCTCGCCCTTGTAGCCGACGCGGCGCGGAATACCGGCCAGCCACGGGATCAGGGCGAATTTCAGGGTATTTGGCAGGATATAGGCTTCGGCATAACCGCGCCGGCGCAGCAGGCGCGCAAAGCGCCAGCGCTCCTTCAACTGCAGGGCGCCATGGCGGAACGGCGTTTCCAGGACTTCGGCCACTTCCGGCATCTGGCGCCAGATCGGCGACACTGCCGGCGGCGCCAGCACGTCGATCGGGCGCTCAGGCTGCAGCGTTTTCAGGCGCTGCAGCAGCGGCTGCGCCATCACGGCGTCGCCAATCCAGTTGGGAGAGATCACCAGGGTCCTCATTGACGCCCCTCCTGCGCGGCGCAAGCGCTACCGGTGATCCAGCGCTGGTATACTGCCGGATTGGCGCCCGCCAGCAGGACGGCCGTTTTTATTAATTTTTTAGCATCCATGCCACAAGCTTCAACCATCTCGTTAATTATCACCACATACAATCGTCCGGACGCCCTGTCGGCCGTGGTGGAGGCCTGTTTTGCGCAGGACGACAACAACTTCGAGATCATTATCGCCGATGACGGATCGGCCAACAACACACGGGAAACCGTAGCGGCCCTGTTGGCGCGCTCGCCGGTGCCGATGAAGCATGTGTGGCAGGAAGATATCGGCTTTCGCGCCGCGCGGGCGCGCAACCTGGGTACCCTGGCGGCGCAAGGCGAATACATCATCTTCATCGATGGCGACTGCGTGCCGCAGAAAGACTTCGTCGCCAACCACCGGCGCCTGTCCAAGCGCGGCCACGTGGTGACCGGCAGCCGGGTGCTGCTCAGCGAAACCTATACGCGCCGCCTGCTGGAGCAGCACCTCGACATCCAGCGCCTGGGCGCGATGGAAAAGTTCAAGCTGTACCTGGCCGGCAGCGCCAATAAATTCCTGCAGACGATGCTGACCTTGCCGGACCTGGGGCGCGAAAGCAAGCGCTTTACCTGGCGCCGCATCAAGAGCTGCAATATGGCGGTCTGGCGCAGCGACCTGGACCTGGTGAACGGTTTCGACGAAAGTTTCACCGGCTGGGGCCATGAAGATTCCGACCTGGTGGTGCGCCTGTTCAACGCCGGTGTCATGCGCAAGAGCGGCGCTTTCGCCACCGAGGTGTATCACCTCTGGCACCGCGAAGCGAAGCGCGACCAGGAATCGAGCAACCGCTCGGTGGTGCTGAAGCGGGCCGAGGACAAGACCACGCAAGCCGTCGCCGGCCTGCGCGAGCTGCGCGCTAGCGCTGCCTAATCGCGCAAGGCGACGCGCACCAGGTCGGCGACGTTATCCACGCCGAGCTTGGCCATCAGGCGCGCCTTGTGCACTTCCACAGTGCGCACGCTGATGTTCAGCTGTGGCGCGATTTCGCGATTGTGGCGCCCCATGACCACCAGTTCGAACACCTCGCGCTCGCGCGGGGTCAGCTCGCCCAACAGCTGGTCGCGCTGCTGGCGGCGGTCCTGGTCCTGGCGCTGGCGCAACTGCATCGAGAACGCTTCCTCAATGGCGGCAATCAGCTTGTCGTCGTCAAACGGCTTTTCCAGGAAATCGACGGCGCGCGCCTTGAACGCTTCGCGCGCCGAACTGACGTCGCCATGGCCGGTCACGATGATCACCGGCAGCAGGCAATTCATCTCGTTCAGCTTGCGTTGCAAGGTCAGCCCGTCCATGCCGTCCATGCGGATGTCGGCCACCAGGCAGCCGGCCCATTCGGGCAGCCAGGCCTGCAGGAAGGCTTCGGCGCTGGCAAAAACGGCGGTGCGGTAGCCGCGCACGGCCAGCAGCAGGCCAAGGGCATCGCGCAGCGAGGGATCATCGTCGACGATGAAAACGGTAAGGTTTGACAAGGCTATTCTCCAGAGTCCAGCGCCGGCAGTATAAATCGAAAGATGCCGTGATCGGCAACTTCCGCCCATAAAGTTCCGCCGTGCGCCTCCACGATGGAACGGCTCAGCACCAGTCCCAGGCCCATGCCGCTGGCCTTGGTCGACACGAACGGCTCGAACAGGCGCCCTGCCGCTTGCTGCGTCAGGCCGTCGCCGCTGTCTTCCACCGTGAAGCGCAGCTTGCCACCGATGTTCTCCGCCATAAGGCTGATGCTGCGCTGCCCTGCGGGACGCATGCGCACCGCATCCAGGGCATTGGCCAACAGGTTGCGCAGCACCAGTTCCACCTGCAGGCGATCGACCTGCACTGCCAGCGCCGGCGCTTCGGCGACGCTGACTTGCACCCCGTGCTCGGCGAACTGCGGCCGGAATTGCTGGACGATGCCGGCCTGCAGGGTGGCGGCGCCGACCGACTCCAGTTGCATGGCGCCGGTGCGGAAGAAGTCGCGCAGGCGGCGCACCACTTCCGCCGCGCGCGCCGATTCATTGATCATCTGACCGATCGCATTTTTCAGCAAGTCACCCGCCTCGCCGCGTGCCAGCAGGTGCTCGCATGCCTTGCCGTACACCGCCAGCGCCGTCATCGGCTGGTTCAGTTCATGCGCCAGCGCAGCGGCCATTTCACCGGCTGCGGCCAGGCGCAAGGTCTGCTTCAATTCCTCCGCCACCTGGCGCCGTTCATCGACCACGATACCGATGAAGAAACCCACCAGCGCCAGCACCGCATCGAGCATCTGCAGCTCGGACACGGTGATGTTATCGGCGTGGTTGGCCCTGACCAGGGCCACGATGGCCAGCTGCAGCACGAACACCACCAGCGCCGCGCCATGCACGCCCTGACGCGAAGCGGCCCAGATCAGCGGCAGGAACAGGAAATAGAAGTGCTTGAACTCGGCCGTCATGATGTAGCCGAACACCGCCCACAACACGAAGATCGCCAGCGCCAGGTAGCCCACGGTTTCCGGCTTCCAGGCCGCTTCGCGCAGGCGCGCCCGGTCCTGCGGGTTGACCAGTTTCCAAAGCAGCGGCATGCTGACCACCACCCCCACCATATCGCCGAAGCCGAAGCGCCAGACGGCGCGCAGCCAATCGGCCCAGGGCACCAGCCCGAGCCAGGCCAACAGGCTGATATGGCCGACCGCGTTCAGCATGGTGCCGGCGGCCACAATCATCAGCCAGCGGTAGAAACTGGTACGCGAACTGAAAATGGTGCCGCCGCCCAAGGCCCGGCGCAGGCACTCGCCCAGCAGGCCGTAGCCGCAAGTCAGCCAGGCAGCGGTCAGCAGGGTGCCGGCCAGGCCGCCCGGCAAGCCGCGCACCAGCACGTCACCCGCCACCAGGGCCGCGTACCAGGGCAGCGCCGCGCGCCGGCCATACACCAGCCAGAACACCAGGCCCAGTGCGGTGTCGGGGTTCCAGGGGGTGATGTTCAGGCCAAGCAGCGGCTCGACATAGGTGATCCAGTCGAACAGCAGGTAGGCGGCGAAGAATCCGGTGGCCGGCAGCAAAAACGGAAAGCGCATGAAGCCCACTATATCATTGAACCAAAGCAATCATCCGGCGCGCCAGGTTGTTGATCCAGGTTAACTTTACGGCCGGGAGTTCGCTGGCCCAGCAAACTTGCATGGCCACGGCCATCCAAGCGGAGTAGAATCAAAGCGTTACGCCAGCCTGTGCGTAGGACTAGTTGAAGGGAGATGAAGATGCGCCTGGATATCTACCGCCGTGCCGAACATGACGGCATTTTTTCCTACCTCGCCGTGCCCGAGGGCAAACCCATCCCACAGGAAGCCATCAACACCGACTGGCTGCCAGCCGAGCAATCGCTGGAAGTCGATGATGATGTGCAAGGCCTGCCTGATTACCACATCGACCGGCTGACCCAGCAGATGGGCAGCAAAGGCTACGCCATCACCGGATTGAAAGACATGTAATTCGAAAGTCGGGGTCAGCTCTGGCAACAGGACATTTTGCGCGCAAAATGTCCTGTTGCCAGAGCTGACCCCGACTTTCAACCGAATAGGTCGTCAAGTCCGGCGGGGCGCGTTCCCGCCTGTGGCGTGGCGCGTCCTTTGCGGCCGGTGAATTCTTCCTCGATGTTGTCGCGATAAAAGCTCCACGCGCTGCCCGAGGTGGACAGGCGTTGCCAGACGTCGCGGCCCACGCCTTCATAGTCGATGGCGCTGCCGTCGTCGAACTCGACGCGCAGCATGCGTGCCCGCTCGTCGTAGCCGATGGCGCGCAGCTTGCCTGCGTTGATGCGTTTCATGTCCATTTCATCGCTCCTGTTCCAGGCGGCGCGCCGCGCGCGCCACCAGTTCTTGTGCTTCCGCGAACAGGGCCGGCTGCGCCGCAGCGCAAGCGGCGCGCTCGGCGGCAATACGCCGCCGATCCTGTTCCAGGTTCTGCAAGGACAGCGCCATGCCGAAGCCATTCTCCGGTGCGCCGGCCAGCATGCGCCGCATCATTTCCTCGCCCAGCGCAGGCTTCTGGTGCCCTGCCTCCCAATACCACTGGGTTGTGCCCTTCTCGTTCGGCCCCGGAATGGCCTCGCAGTTGAATTCGCCGAAACCGCTGAAGTCATGCACCGCGATGCGTGCATCCGGGTAGCGGGTGCGCGCGGCCTCGGCTTCTTCCAGGACGATGCGCTTCCATTCCTCGAAGCGCGGCCACATGCCGCTGGCCTCATACAGCGCCAGCAACTGTGCATGGTAAGCGTACACCATCAGGTGCACGTCGACACCGGGATTATCGCTCGCCGCGGCGTCGACCAGGGCGCGCAATTCTGTCCGTAGACCTTCGCGGTCTAGGCCGCCTCGCGCTTTCTTTACCAGCGAAGCCGCGTTCTCTTCCGCACGCTGGCGGAAGATCTTGTAATAGCCGTCGTAGCGCACGAATTTGACGTACTGGTTCAAGGGATTCAGCCCGCGCTCGGTCATCGTCTCGGCCTCGCGGTCGCCCTGCATGGCGAAGGTGGTTGCCGCATCGCGCAAGGCGGCCAGCGAGAACAGGCTCTCCACGCGCCAGCCCAGTTTGGCCGCTCCCGCCACCGGCGGCCGGCGCGCGCCGCCGCGCTGGCCCGGCGCCAGCAAGGCATCATGGAAGTCGACGCCGGCAATCACGCGCGCAGGCGTCACGCCCAGGCTGCGCAGATAGCGCAACTGCCCGACCGCCACCATGGTGCCGGTTCCCGCCAACCCCAGGTTATACGCGCCGCCGCCCAGCAGCGGGCTGTCCGGATCGAAGCCCACTTCCACCCGCGAATTGCCAACCAGAAACTGGGTGGCCCCCAGGCGCCTGGCCCCGGTCAGCTTGATCTCGTTGCGGAAGTGCTGCGGCACCGGCTTCTCCGCATTCAGGCCGGCTTTGCGCACCACGCCGTACAGGCCATAGGGGTCGGCCAGCACCACCACGCTGGCCACCAGCAGCACCCCCGCCAGCATGGCCAGGCCCAATTTGCGCAGGTAATGATGGTGCGAGGCGTTAGACATGGTCAGAACTGGAAATAAAGGAATTCGCTCGGCCGCGACAGGGCCAGCAGGCAAAGCACGGCCAGCATGCCGGCCGCCAGTGCGGGACGCGGCGCCGGCAGCCAGGCCAGGCGCGCCGGCGCCGCCGTGCCGTCATGGTCCAGGGCGGGCTCGAAGCGATGCATGATCTGCTGTGTATTGGGGGCGCAGAAGGCCACCAGCGCGGCCAACACCACCCAGCACCAGGTTTCGATGAACTGGGTGGCGCCGCCCAGCGACCACTTGATTCCCAGCGGCGCCAGCGCCTCCCGCAGCCCGCCCAGGCGGGCGCCGATGGCATCGGGCAATGCCACGCCATATTGGCCCGACATGCCGGCCACGATGCGCAGGGCAGAAGGCAGGTCCGCCGCGCGGAAAAAGACCCAGGCATAAGCCACCGCAATGAAGGTCAGCGCCCAGGCTGCGACTGCACCGGCCCGGCCGCCGCCCTGCCAACCCAGGCGCGCCTTGAACATCTGCCAGGCGTGGGCGATGACCAGGTAGACGCCGTGCAGCCCGCCCCACAACACGAAATTCCAGCTGGCGCCGTGCCACAGGCCGCCCAATAGCATGGTCACCATCAGGTTGACCTCGGCGCGCGCGGCA
The DNA here is from genome assembly GCF_900113115.1 of Duganella sp. CF458. Lineage (GTDB taxonomy): Bacteria > Pseudomonadota > Gammaproteobacteria > Burkholderiales > Burkholderiaceae_D > Rugamonas. The sequence continues at coordinate 197,880 of NZ_FOOF01000001.1, forward strand.
CCGTGACGGTTGCCGCCCAGCGGAATGTACAGGTAATCGCGCAGGAAGCGCGACAAGGTCATATGCCAGCGCCGCCAGAAGTCGACGATATTGCGCGATCTGTAGGGCGAATTGAAGTTCAGCGGCAGGTGCACGCCGAACATGCGCGACAGGCCGATCGCCATGTCCGAGTAACCGGAAAAATCGAAATACAGCTGGAAGGAGTACGCCAGCACCCCGCCCCACGCCATCAGGAGCGTCGGCTCGCCAGGCGCGGCAAACAGCGCGTTGGCGTACGGCGCCAGCGTATCGGCCAGCAGCGTTTTCTTGGCCAGGCCTATGATGAAGATGGTGGCGCCGACCGAGAAGTTTTCGGCGCGCGGCAATGCGTTCCGCGGGTCGGCGAACTGCGGCATCATTTCCTTGTGGTGCAGCACCGGCCCGGCCACCAGGTGCGGGAAGTAGGTGACGAACAGCAGGTAGTGGATAAAGCGCCCTTCCTGCACGAAGCCGCGCGCCGTGTCGACCAGGAAGGCAATCTGGGTGAAGGTGAAGAACGAGATGCCGATCGGCAGCACCACCTGCAGCACGTCGGCATGCTGGCCGGTCAGGCTGGTGTAGAAGAAATTGGCGTACTTGTAGTAGCCAAGCAGCAGCAGGTTGGCTGCGACGGCGCCGCCCAGCCACCAGTTGCGCGCCCGGCCCTGGGCGCGCCGAATGGCTTGCGCGCAGCCATAGTTGGCGACGATGGAGCCAAGCAGCAGCGGCACGTAGCGCACGTCCCACCAGCCGTAGAAGAACAGGGAGGCCAGCGCCAGCCACGCCACGCCCCACGCCGGGTCACGGCGCGCAAGCAGGAAATAGCCGATCAGGGTGACCGGTAAAAAGCCTAGCAGGAAGCTGAATGAATTGAATAGCATGGGTGAAAATGTTATCACCCATGCAATAACACATCAATACTCGATCGCTACTTCCTGCGCTCCCAAGCCCTGTTCCAGTGCGATTTTCAGTGCATCGGACGGCGCCACGCGCCAATCGTCGCCAAGTTGCAACACGCAGTCGATGCCCTGCGGCTTGACGCGCATCGACAGCGGCAAGCCGTATTCGTCGCGGTGCGGGCCGAGAATTTCCGCCAGCCTGGCCGGCGCTACGGCCTTGGGCAGCGCCAAGCCGATCTGGCGGCCGAACTGGATGCGGGCCGCGGTGATGTTGTAGACCTTTTCCGCCGAAATGCGCAGGCCGCCCGAGAAGCGGTCCTCCGACACCTTGCCCGTCACGCACAGGAACTCGTCTTCCTTGAACATATGCTTGTTCGGTTCAAAGACTTCGTTGTAGACGGTGACTTCGACCACGGCGGTCTTGTCGTCCAGCGTGACGATCAGCAGCTTGCCGCGCTGGGTCATCTGGGTGCGGATGCCGGAAATCACGCCGCACATCATGCGCGGTTCGCGCGAAGGTTCGAGCTCGGACAACTTGGTGCGCGCGAAGCGGCGCGCTTCCTGCTGGTAAGAGTCGAACATGTGGCCGGACAGGTAGTAGCCCAGCGCAATCTTCTCTTCCGCCAGCTTTTCGCGGTCGGTCCAGGGCGTGGCCTGTACATAATCCGGCGGCGCCACCAGGTCGGAATCGTCGCCCCCGAACAGGCTGACCTGGTTGGCCGACTTGGCTTCCTGGTCCGCGTATTCCATGGCGAAGCTGACCGAGGCAAACAGCACCGCGCGATCGACGCCAAAGCCGTCAAACGCGCCGGCGCGGATCAGGGCTTCGATGGTGCGGCGGTTCATCTGCTTCTTGTCCACGCGCTTGCAGAAGTCGAACAGGCTGGTGAACGGGCCGCCGCTGGTGCGCGCTGCGATGATCGCCTCGATCGCGTTCTGGCCCGCGCCCTTCACGCCACCCAGGCCGTAGCGGATCCTGGTGGCCTTCTTGCCAGGCTCCCCATCCGGACGGAAATGGTACGCCGACTGGTTGACGTCCGGCGGCAGGATGGTCAGGCCGCAGACGTCGATCGAGTCTTCGACCAGGATCTTGACCTTCTCGGTATCGTCCATGGCCAGCGACATGTTGGCTGCCATGAACGCTGCGGTGTGGTGATGCTTGAGGTAGGCGGTGTGGTACGACAGCAGCGCATACGCCGCCGCGTGCGATTTGTTGAAGCCGTAGCCGGCGAACTTCTCCATCAAGTCGAAGATCTCGTCGGCCTTTTCGACGGTCAGCCCCCCCTCTTGCGCGCCCTTGCGGAACAACTCGCGATGCTCCGCCATCTCCTCGGCTTTTTTCTTACCCATCGCACGGCGCAGCATGTCCGCGCCGCCCAGCGAGTAGCCGCCGATGATCTGCGCCATCTGCATAACCTGTTCCTGGTAAACCATGATGCCGTAGGTTTCGGACAGGATGCCCTCGGTGCGGGGATCGGGGTAGTCGAACTTCTCGCCGTGCTTACGCTTGCAGAAGTCCGGAATCAGGTCCATCGGGCCCGGACGGTACAGCGCCACCAGCGCGATAATGTCTTCGAAACGGTCCGGACGCGCATCTTTCAGCATGCCCTGCATGCCGCGCGATTCAAGCTGGAACACGGCGACGGTTTTCGCCTTGGTCAGCAGCTCGTAGGTCGGGCGGTCGTTCAACGGCAGCTTGGCCAGGTCGAACTCGGCCAGCTCAGGATCGAGGTCCTTGATGTAGTTGACGGCGCGATCCAGGATGGTGAGCGTGGTCAAGCCCAGGAAGTCGAACTTCACCAGGCCGATGGCCTCCACGTCGTCCTTGTCGAACTGCGACACCACGCCGGTATCGCCGGACTGGGTGTACAGCGGACAGAAGTCGGTCAGCTTGCCCGGCGCGATCAGGACGCCGCCGGCGTGCATGCCGATGTTACGGGTGATGCCCTCCACCTGCTGCGCGAGATCGAGCAGTTGGCGTACTTCTTCTTCGTTTTCCTGGCGCTCTTTCAGCAGCGGTTCTTCCTCGATCGCCTCCGCAATCGAGACCGGCTTGCCCGGCTTGAACGGGATCAGCTTGGACACACCGTCGCAGAACATATAGCCGAAGTCCATCACGCGGCCCACGTCGCGGATCGCGCCCTTGGCCGCCATGGTACCGAAGGTGGCGATCTGCGACACCGCCTCGCGGCCGTACAGGTCCTTCACGTGCTGGATCACCAGCTCGCGCTTTTCCTGGCAGAAGTCAATATCGAAGTCGGGCATCGATACCCGCTCCGGGTTCAGGAAACGCTCGAACAGCAGGTTGTACTTCAGCGGATCCAGGTCGGTAATCTTCAGCGCGTAGGCCACCAGCGAGCCCGCACCGGAACCACGGCCCGGCCCGATCGGCACGCCGTTATTCTTGCCCCACTGGATAAACTCCGCAACGATCAGGAAGTAGCCCGGGAACTTCATCTTGATGATGGTGTCGTTCTCGAACTTCAGTCGCGCCTCGTAGCGCGGGCGCTCCTTCTCACGCTTCTCCGGGTCGGGGAACAGCTGGATCAGGCGCTCCTCCAGCCCCTTGGTGGTTTCCGAGACCAGGAACTCGTCGATGGTCATGCCCGGCGTCGGGAAGTTCGGCAGCTGCGGCTTGCCCAGCACCAGCGACAGGTTGCAGCGCTTGGCGATTTCCACCGAGTTTTGCAGCGCGGCAGGCAGGTCGTGGAACAGCTCGGCCATCTCCGCCTGGGTCAGGAAGCGCATTTGCTCGTTGAAGCGCTTGACGCGCTTGGCGTTGGCCAGCATTTCGCCTTCCGCGATACAGACGCGCGCCTCGTGGGCGATGAATTCGTCCTGCGACAGGAACTGCACCGGGTGCGTGGCCACCACCGGCAGGCCAAGCCTGGCGGCAATCGCCACCGACTGGCGCACCTGCACTTCCTGGTTGGCCTGGCCGGCGCGCTGGATCTCGACGTAGAAATGGCCGTTCGGGAAAATCTCCGCCCACTTGCGGGCGTTGGCTTCCGCCAGTTCCAGGTTGCCGTTCTCGATGGCCTGGCCGATGTCGCCGAAATGGGCGCCGGACAAGGCGATCAGGCAATTGCGCGGATCTTCGTCCGGCAGCAGCGGATACTGCTTGTTCGGCAAGTCGCGCAGCCATTCGGTGCGGATCTCCGCGCGGCCCTTCCACTGGTTGTTCAACCACGCTTCCGACAGCAGCTCGCACAACTGCAGGTAGCCCATGCGGTTCTTCGCGAACAGCATAATGCGGTGCGGTTTGTCGCGGTTCTCGTCGTTGGTGATCCAGGTATCGACGCCGACGATAGGTTTGATGCCCTTGCCGCGCGCCGCCTTGTAGAAGCGCACCATGGCGAACATATTGGCCAGGTCGGTGATGGCCAGGGCACCCTGGCCGTCCTTCACCGCCTTCTTGATCATGTCGTCGTAGCGCACCAGGCCGTCGACAATCGAGTATTCCGTATGCACGCGCAGGTGGACGAATTGCGGTCCCACGGGCCCTGCGGCTGGCGTGGCGTCTACTGGCTGGTCGATTGCTTCAATGCTCATGGGGCGGGCGGGATGTTAAGTCGAATATCCCCCTATTTTAACGCCTGAGCTGACTGGACTGCTATTCGTCGACGGGCGGATACGCGCCATAATTGTTACAAATGAGCGCGTTATGGCCGCATGGCGCGGCTAGAATCACCTTTAGCAAATCCACCCTTGGAGATGAAGATGAAAATTGTTGCTGCCGCCCTGCTGATGACCGCCTCGCTGGCGGCCTATGCGGAAGAACCTGAGCAGTTGGCCAAATCGAAGAGCTGCTTCGCCTGCCACGCCATGGCCAAGAAGCTGGTGGGACCTTCGTTCAAGGATGTCGCGGCCAAATACAAAAGCGACAAGGGCGCTGAAGACAAGCTGGTGCTGAAAGTGCTGCAGGGCGGCTCCGGTGTCTGGGGTGCGGTTCCGATGCCGCCGAACCAGGTGACCGACGCCGAAGCACACCAACTGGTGCGCTGGGTCCTGGCGCAGAAGTAAGCACTAACCGGGGCGGCCTTCCACCGCGCGTAGCGCTGGCAGTGAAAGGCGCAATGCCGTCATGCGGGTTTGCGGATGCGGAAGGTGTTCCCGCTGATCAGGTGATCTCCGTTCTGCTGGACGCGCTCCACCATTTCCTTCAGCGTGGCGACGCCCTCCTCCGAGGCCATGTCGCAGAACGCCAGGATGTCGCGGGCCGGCACAGCGACCATGAAGCCTTCGTCGACCAGGTCCGCCAGGTCGCGCTGCCATAGCGCCTGCAGCAGGAACATGCTGGCCTCGAAATTGCCATCGACGAATACGCCGAAGATCGGCCCATGCTGCTCGACCCGCATCTGCTGGCTGCACAGCTGGTCCAGGTTGGCGATGGCCGAGCGGTGCAACTGCGCCGCGTCCATGCCGCCTTCAGCCAGATGGCGATGCTGTACGTAGACCAGGCCTTCCGGTTCATCGACGACATACGCCGCCATCAGGCCGCAACCCACCGGGCGCAATACCGGGCTATCGGATTCTGGCAAGGCAAGCGCTGCCTCGCCATCTGCTTCGACCGTGCTTTTCAGGTATGCCACGGCACGCGTCAGGAAATCGTACGTTGGATTGAATGCTGCGCCATCTTTCATTGAGTCGACCTTTCTAATTTGCATCATTTGATAGCAATTATTCCAGATCATTTAACCATTTGGCAATCCCTGCCTATTATTTGGGCATTTCGCCGAGTGCGGCTATAATGTCGGCTGTTCCGGATTCAATCGATTACCAATCCCATGCAAGCAACCATCGACAACGCGCCTGCAACGCCCGGCGCGGCACCAGCCGTTTACGTCAATATCGCGGCCTACAAATTCATCACCCTGAACCAGCTGGACGAACTGCGCCCGCAATACCAGGACATCTGCGCCCGCCTGGGCCTGAAGGGCACCATCCTGCTGACCCCGGAAGGCATCAATATGTTCCTGTCCGGCACCCGCGGCAATATCGACGCGTACCTGGCCTGGGTGCGCAGCGATGCGCGCCTGGCGGACCTGGAAGTCAAGGAAAGCCTGTCGGCCGAGCAGTCGCACCGCCGCATGCTGGTGCGCATCAAGAAAGAAATCATCACCATGCGCCATCCGCTGATCCGTCCGGAGGAAGGCCGCGCACCGCATGTGCAAGCGAAGACCCTGAAGCGCTGGCTGGACCAGGGCCACGACGATAACGGCAAGCCGGTCGTGATGGTCGAAACCCGCAACGACTACGAAGTGGACGTGGGCACCTTCAACAACACCGTCGACTACCGCCTGACCAAGTTCACCGAATTTCCGGAAGTGATCGAGAAGCACAAGGCTGATTTCGAAGGCAAGACCGTGGTGACCTTCTGCACCGGCGGCATCCGCTGCGAGAAAGCCGCGATCCACATGCAGAACATCGGCTACGACAATGTGTACCAGCTCGAAGGCGGCATCCTGAAGTACTTCGAGGAAGTGGGCGGCGCGCACTACACCGGCGATTGTTTCGTGTTCGACTACCGCACGGCGCTGAACCCTCAGCTCGAGCCGACAGAAACCAAGCAATGCTTCGCCTGCCGCGCCGTGGTGACGCCGCGCCAGCAGCTGGCACCGGAATACGTGGCGGGGGTTTCTTGCCCGGCCTGCTTCGGCAAGCATTAATCGAGTCAGACCCCGAGTGCCAGACCCTCAGGGTCAGGCACCATCGTCCACGATCGAAAAAAAAGCCCGCTGGCCAGCGGGCTTTTTTTTCGTCTTAGCCTTTCGGCAGTCCGCCCAGCAGGGCGGCAATTTTTTGTTTCGGCTTGGCCGGTGCGGCCGGCGCCGCAGCAGCCGGGGCAGCATTGCCGCGAGTCGGCTCGTACGGCTTCAGGAACCATGGATCGACTTTCTCGCGGCGTGGCGGGAACGCCGGTCCGTCGCCACGGCCTTCGCGGCGTTCGCCGCTGCGCGGTGCGCGGTCGCTCTGGGTGCGGTCGCGGCGGCGGTCGCCATGGCGCTCGTCGCTGCGGAAGCCGCCCGGCACAAAGCCTTCCAGCGTGCCGCGCGGGACGGTCTGCTTGATCAGCTTTTCGATGTCGGCCAGCAGGCGTTCATCCTTGTCCGAGTAGATCGAAATCGCGTCGCCCGATGCGCCGGCCCGGCCGGTACGGCCAATACGGTGCACATAGTCTTCCGCGTTGTACGGCAAATCGAAGTTGATCACGCAAGGCAGGTCGGAAATATCCAGGCCGCGCGCCGCCACATCGGTGGCCACCAGCACGTCGATCTCGCCTTTCTTGAAGGCCTCCAGCGCCTGCATGCGTTCCTGCTGCGTCTTGTCGCCGTGGATGGCTGCGGCCTTCATGCCCTCGGTCACCAAACCGCGCGCCAGGCGCGAAGCGCCGATCTTGGTATTGGAGAACACGATCACCTGTTTCATCTCGCGCTGGCGCAGGATGTGGGCAACGGCATCGCGCTTGTGGTCTTCGTTGACCTTGTACACCACCTGCGTCACTTTTTCCGCCGTGGCATTGGAGCGCGCCACTTCGATGGTGATCGGATCGGTCAGGAAGCTCGATGCCAGCTTCTTGATCTCCGGCGAGAAGGTGGCCGAGAACATCAGGTTCTGGCGCTTCTTCGGCAGCAGGTTGATGATGCGCTGCAGGTCGGGCAGGAAGCCCATGTCCAGCATGCGGTCGGCTTCATCCATGACCAGCATCTGCACCTGGCCCAGCGAAATATTCTTTTGCTCCACGTGGTCCAGCAGGCGGCCCGGGGTGGCGATCACGATTTCCACGCCGCTGCGCAGCTTCTCAGTCTGCGGCTTCATGTCCATGCCGCCGAAGACGACGGTGGAACGCAGCGGAGTGTGCTTGCAATAGGCGGCCACGTTTTCCGCCACCTGCACCGCCAGTTCGCGGGTCGGCGCCAGTACCAGGGCACGCACCGGGTGGCGCGCCGGGCTCATCGACGTGTTCGCATGGGCCAGCAGCAGCTGGATGATCGGCAGCGAAAAACTGGCCGTCTTACCGGTACCGGTCTGGGCAGCACCCATCACGTCGCGACCCTGCAGCAGGATCGGGATCGCTTTCGCCTGGATCGGCGTAGGGTGCACGTATCCCTGGTCGGTCAGTGCGCGCTCGATTTCCGGCGCCAGGCCGAAATCGGCGAACTTTACTTGCTCAGGGGTGTTCTCAATATCAGACATACAATTCTTTAATTAACGGCGGCCAACCCCGCATGATACCCGAGAACTGTGGTAAAGCGCATGGATTGGGGCTCCGGAGCGGAAATTATTGCCGAGATGGAAGCTATAATGTCACTAAATGAATGCTATTAACGCTCGCGGCTGGCATCTGAGCCGCATTCTCTTGCTGGTCGTCCTGGCAAGCAGCCTGTTCGCGGCTGCCGCCCAGGCCGCCGCGCCATCGCTGCGCTTCCGCAAACTGGGGCCGCTCGGCAATGACGAACCCTCCATGTTATCGCTGCTGCAAGACAAGCGCGGCTTCATGTGGATCGGCACCCAAGCGAACGGCCTGTACCGCTATGACGGCTACCGCGTCACCAAGTACCGCAGCAAGGCGGGCGACCCGCGCACGCTGCCGCATGACCGCGTCGCCGCGCTGTTTGAAGATAAGCAGGGCCGGCTGTGGGCCGGGACCCAGAATGGCCTGGCGCGCTTCAACCCGGAAAGCAACGATTTCACAGCCTTCGTGCCCAGCAATGCACCCCATAGCGGCCGCATCATCCGCGCCATGGTGTCGGATGGGGGAGACGGCATGTGGTTGGCGACCTGGGGCGGGCTGCAGCACTTCGCGCCGGGCACCGGCAAGTTCACCCTGCACCTGCACGATCCGGCCCGTCCAGGCAGCCTGGGCGGCAACGACCTGAATGCAGTGGCGGTCGATGGCAAGGGCGGCGTCTGGGCCGCCACCTGGCCCGGCGGCCTGGACTACCTGCCCGCCGGCACCAGCGAATTCGAGCACCGCCGCGTGGACAAGGGCCAGGACCCGAATGCACGCGCCAACATCGTACGGGCCCTGCAATTCGACCGCAACGGCGTGCTGTGGATTGGCACCGAGGGCGGCGTGTGGCGCTGGGACAGCAGCAAGCCATGGGACACGCGCGAAACCGTGAGCGTGCCCGACAGCCGGGTTACCAGCTTCTACTTCGACCGCGACGGCACACTCTGGGCCACCACCCTGTCGGCCGGCCTGCTGCGCTGGGATGCCGTGGCCCAGCGCTTCGACCAGTACAGCCACAACAGCGACGACCCATATTCCTTGCCGGGCGATAACCTGCGCGCCATGCTGCAGGACCGCGGCGGCATGCTGTGGATCGCTTCCTTCACCGATGGCATTGCCCTGGTCAACCTGAGCAGCAGCGGCTTCACGCGCTACTTGCCCTACCGCCTGGACGGACGCCACGGCCGCGCCAACAACGCCTTGCTGAGCCTGGAAACCGGCCCGCACGGCACAGTCTGGGTAGCCGGCAACCTCGGCGTCGGCCAGTTCGATCCGGCCAAGGGCGCGGTGCTGCGGCGCTACCAGGCCGACGGCCGGCCCGGTGCGATCAACAGCAATATCGTCTACAGCCTGTACCAGCAGCCCGCCGGACCGTTGTGGGTCGGCACGGCCAACGGCCTGAACCGGCTGGATACGCCGGACGGCAAATTCAAGCTGGTACGCTTTGGCAATACCGCAAGCGACTTCATCAACTCCATTGCGCCGGGCAAGGATGGCGTGCTGTGGCTCGGCACCGGCAACAGCCTGGTGCGCTACGACACGCAGCGCGACCGCTCCCTGCTGTTTTATCACGACCCGCAAAATCCGGACAGCCGCAGTGTCGGCGGCGCCAGCGTGGTGTTGGAAGACAGCAAAGGCCGCGTGTGGATGGGGTCGGAATTCAACGGCGGCGGGCTCGATTTGCTGGACCCGGCCACCGGCAAGTTCCGCCACCTGCGCGCCGGCGGCCCGGAAGGCATGATCGACGATAACGTCACTTCGCTGCACGAGGACGCCGAAGGCCGGCTGTGGGTCGGCACCTCGCGCGGCCTGGTGCAGGTGGAAGAAACGGCCCGCGGCGGCCTGCGCCTGCGCTCGCACGCCGCGGCCGTGCAACACTTGAAAACGCTGTCGATCCAGTCCGATGCCAAGGGCAGGATCTGGGCCAGCACGCTGGCGGGCCTGTTCCGCTTGAATCCCGGCAATGGTTCGGCCCAGCTGTATACCGTGGCCGACGGCATGACCGACGGCTTCACCACCAATGCCTCGGCGCCCGGCGCGGACGGCAAGCTGTACTTCGGCGGCGTGCACGGCATGACCGGCATCGACCCGGAACAGGTGCGCAGCGATTCGGTGCCGCCGCAGGTAGCCATCACCGACATCAAGCTGTTCAGCCACTCCCTAAGCGAAGGCCGCTTCCGCGAGCAGGCCCGGCTGGAGGGCCCGCTGACGGCGCCCACCGGCCTGGTGCTGTCGTCGCAAGCCACCGCCTTCACCATCGAATTCGCCGCCCTGCACTTCACCGAACCGTCGCAGAACCGCTACGCCTACCAACTGCAAGGCTTCGACCCCGACTGGCAGGAAACCGATGCCGAGCGCCGTGTGGCCACCTACACCAACCTCGACCCGGGGCGCTACCTGTTCCGGGTGCGCGCGGCCAACCATCACGGCAGCTGGAGCGAACATGCCGCCACGCTGGACGTGACCATCACGCCACCGTACTGGCAGACCAGCTGGTTCCGCCTGGCCGCCGCAGCCCTGATCCTGGGCGGTTTGTGGAGCCTGTACCACTGGCGCATCCGGCGCCTGACGCGCCTGCAGGCCGTGCTCGAACAGCAAGTCGCCGCCCGTACCGTCGAGCTGGAAGATTCCAACCGCAAGCTTGAAGCGCTGAGCCAGACCGACGGCCTGACCGGCGTCAGCAACCGGCGCGGCTTCGACCTGGCGCTGGAAGCGGAATGGCGGCGTGCCCAGCGCACCGGCCAGCCGCTGGCGCTGTCGATGCTGGATGTGGACTACTTCAAGAAATACAATGACCGCTATGGCCACCTGGCCGGCGATGCCACGCTGCGCGCGGTGGCGCGCGTGATCACCGAACACGGCCGGCGCAGCTCCGACCTGGTGGCGCGCTACGGCGGCGAAGAATTTGCGCTGCTGTCGGTCGCCACGCCTGGCGCCGACGCGATCGGCGTGGCGCAGACCATCTGCAGCGAACTGGCGCGGCTGCAGCTGCCGCACGATGCCTCGCCGCTGGGCCACGTGACCATCAGTATCGGCGTGGCAGTGCTGGTACCCACCGAAAACAGCCGCCCCGAACAATTGGTGCGCCTGGCCGACGCAGTGCTGTACCGCGCCAAGCAGCGCGGCCGCAACCAGGCCTTGCTGGCCATGGAAGAATAATGGACGTGGTCGCGCCTGACGATCCCAAGCCGCAACCGCCGGCCGAACCCGGCCCGGACGACTGCTGCCGCAGCGGTTGCACCTGGTGCGTGCTCGACCTCTACTACGAAGAGCTGGAGCGCTACCGCAGCGCCCTTGCTGCATGGGAAAAGCGCCATGTGAGTGCGCGAACAGAAGGGAAAGCGCGCCGCCGCTAGCATCGGTGGCATGGAACAGCAGAGCCAATCATGGCTGGACAAGCTCGGCCCGGGCCTGATCTCGGGGGCCGCCGACGACGATCCCAGCGGCATCGCCACCTATTCCCAGGCCGGAGCCCAGTTCGGCTTCGGCATGCTGTGGCTGGGACTGTTCACCTATCCGCTGATGGTCGGCATCCAGGAAACCAGCGCCCGCATCGGCCGCACCAGCGGGCGCGGCCTGGCATCCAATATGCGCCGCTGCTTCCCGGCCTGGATCTTGTATGCCATGGTCAGCCTGCTGCTGTTTGCCAACACCATCAATATCGCCGCCGACCTGGCTGCCATGGGCGATGCGCTGCACCTGGTGGCAGGCGGCAAGGCGCAATGGCATGCGCTGGCCTTCGGCCTGCTGTCGGTGTTGCTGCAAGTCTTCATCCCCTACCAGCGCTATGCGCGCCTGCTGAAATGGCTGACGCTGGCGCTGCTGGCCTATGCCGCCACGGTACTGGTGATCGACGTGCCCTGGCGCGAAGTAGCCATCCACACCTTCGCGCCGCACATCCAGTGGAACAAGGAGTACCTGACCACCATGGTCGCGGTGTTCGGCACCACCATCAGCCCCTACCTGTTCTTCTGGCAGGCTGCGCAGGAAGTCGAGGAACTGCACGCCGACCCACAGGCCGAACCACTCAAGCGCGCGCCGCGCCAGGTACGCCCGCAACTGCGCCGCATCAAACTCGATACCGCCATCGGCATGGGCTTTTCGAACCTGGTGGCGTGGTCGATCATGCTGACCACCGCGGTCACGCTTCATGCGCATGGCATCTTCCATGTCGGCTCGTCGGCGCAGGCTGCGGCGGCGTTGCGGCCGATTGCAGGCGAATTGGCCTTTGCGCTGTTCGGGCTGGGCATCATCGGCACCGGCTTGCTGGCCATTCCCGTGCTGGCCGGTTCGGCTGCCTACGCCGTGGCTGGCGCCTTCAACTGGCGCAGCAGCCTGGAACTGCAGCCGCGGGCTGCGCGCAAGTTCTACGCCATCATCGCCGCCGCCACGCTGGCCGGCGTTGGCATCGGCTTCCTCCCCATGGACCCGATGCGGGCCCTGTTCTGGAGCGCCGTCATCAACGGCGTGGTGGCGGTGCCGGTAATGGTGGTGACGATGCTGCTGTCGACCCGGCGCGGAGTGATGGGCGGGGTGGTCCTGTCACGCCGCCTGCGTGTGCTGGGCTGGTCCTGTACAACAGTGATGGCCCTGGCTGTTTTGGCCATGTTCGCCAGCATGGTAAGCTAGCGCGCATGAACAAACGACACTTCCTGCTGGCCCTTGCGGCAGCAATCACCCTTCCCTCCCTGCCTGCGCTGGCCAACGATGCCCGCCCATTCCCGGCAAAGGCCAAGCGCGGCAAGATCAGGTTCGGGTATGCGCCCGACATCGCCATCGACGGCAAGCCGCGCCAGCTCTCGCCTGCGGCGCGCATCTTCAGCGAAGAGAACCTGACCGTGGTGCCGAACATGCTGGCCGATGCGACCTTCATCGTCAACTACACGGAAGACATGAACGGCTATGTCGACCGCATCTGGATCCTGACGCAGGACGAAATGCGCCTGCCGGCAGCCAACACGCGCTGACCTATGCCGCGGCGCCGCCTTGCCTTCGCCCTGCTGCTTGCGGCCGCGGCACCGGCCGGCGCCGACACCATCGTCAAGGCCTACAACAGTTATCGCGGGCCGCCCTACTCCGACGGCAATAGCGGCCTTGCGCCGGAACTGGTGCGCTATGTGAACCGCAAGCTGGAAGGCCGCTACACGCTGCAGTTGGTGTCGCTGCAGCGCCGCCAGTTGAACCAGCTGATGGAAGCACCCGCCGGCTTCGACGGCGTGGCGCTGTTCCTGTCGCCGGCCTTCGTCGGCGACGTGCCGCGCAAGCGTTTCCATTGGAGCCCGGCCTTCCTGGAAGACAGCAATGCCATCGTGTCGCGCATCGATAATCCGGTGCGCTACCAAGGACCGGCGTCCCTGGTGGGCTTGCGCTTTGCCGGCATTTACGGCAACCGTTATTCAGGCATCGACGAATATGTCGGCAAGAGCCTGACACGCAGCAACGCGCCCGATGCGATGTCGAACCTGCGCAAGCTGGTGGCGGGCCAGGCCGATTTCACCGTGATGCCGCTCAGCTCGTTCCGCTACCTGCGGCGCCAGATGGACAGGGAAAAGCTTGCGGTGGGGCAGTTGCATCTGGGCGACAAGCCCTTCAGCCAGTTCGGCCGCCATTTCGTGCTGGCGCGCGGCGCCGGCGAGCTGGCAGCGGAACTGGACAAGATCGCAGCCGCCATGCCCTGCGATCGCGAATGGCGCCGCATCGCCCTGCGCTACCAGTTCACCGTCGCCGCGTGCCGCTGAAACGCCGCCGCCTCAGATGTAATAGATCGCTGCTGCTACGCCGATAATCAGGCCAAACTTGGTGATCTTATAGACGGTCTTGTTCCAGGCTTTGAAGGCGCGGCGGTATTTGCCGGCGTAGAAGGACACGCGGAACAGCTTCGACACCAGGCCGACCTGGTCGCCCTGCTCGTTCGGCGAAGCGGCCGCCGTCATCATGGTGCGGCCCAGGAAACGGTTGACTGCCTGCGCCCAGCGATAGCGCATCGGGCGCTCCACGTCGCAAAACAGGATGATGCGGTCGCTCTCGGAGCCGTTGATGGCCCAGTGGATATAGGTTTCGTCGAAAATCACGCCCTGCCCGTCGCGCCAGCTATGGCGCTCGCCGTCAACGTCGATGAAGCAGCGGTCATCGTTCGGCGTGGCCAGGCCCAGGTGGTAGCGCAGCGAACCGGCGAACGGGTCGCGGTGCGGATTGAGCTTGCCGCCCGGCGGCAGTTCGGCAAACATGGCGGCCTTCACCGCTGGGATCGAGGCCAGCAGGGCGTAGGTCTGCGGGCACAGTTCCTGGGCCGACGGGTGGCTGGCGTTGTACCACTTCAGGTAAAAGCGCTTCCAGCCATTCTTGAAGAAGGAGTTGAAGCCGGCATCGTCGTTCTTTTCCGAAGCCTTGATCTTCTGCAGGCGCAGCAGGTTTTCCGCCTCGGCGCGGATCACTTGCCAATTGTCTTCCAGCGGCTTGAGTTCCTTGAAGGTGTCAACCGGCAGGTAAGGCGTGGATGGCACGCGCGAGAACCAGTGCATGAAGATATTGATTGGAGCCATGAACGACGAGTGGTCGAACAGTTGGCGGCCGAACGGGAGGCGTACCTTGCCACGGAAGTGGATATGCAGGACGGACAAGATGTAAAAGCCGACAACAGCCCATTTCATTGCGAAACCTCGGAAAGATCCAAACCTGCGATTCTACCGCAGTCTGCAAAGTGAGTATTTGTGAATATCGCAACAATGTAAGCATGCTATCGTGGCGCGCATGACTTGTATTATTTGCTACGCCCCATTGAAGGCCGGCCTCTCAGGCTGGCACCGTACCTGCCCTGGCTGCGCCTACGAAGGCGCGGCCCATTTTGTTACACCCGCAGCAAGCGACGAGGACTTGCGGGAAGCGTCGCTGAATGCGCTGCGCCAGGAGAACTGCCGCACCGTCGTCGCCCTCACCCGCCAGTTCGCCGCGCCGCGCGCCAACACCCTGCTTGACGTGGGCAGCGCCCATGGCTGGTTCCTGGAAGCGGCATCCTGCGCCTTCGACGTACTGGGCGTCGAGCCCGACGAAGCGCTGGCACGGCAAGCGGCCGTGCGCGGGCTGCCGGTGCGTATCGGCTACTTCCCGCAGGCGCTGGCGGAGGGGGAACAATTCGACATCATCGTCCTGAACGAAGTGATCGAACATATTCCCGACATCCGTGCCGCGCTGCGCGATTGCCACCAGCGCCTGGCGCCGGACGGCACCCTGGTGCTGAACCTGCCGAGCAGCCACGGGCTGTGTTACCGACTGTCCAAGCTGTTCGCGCGCTTCGGCCTCCATGCGCCGTTCGACCGGCTGTGGCAAAAGGGCATGCCTTCGCCGCATGTGCATTACTTCAATCCGGCCAACCTCACCAGGCTGGTGGAACGCGAGGGCTTTACCCTGCGCCACAGCACCGAACTGGCCGCCGTGAAGAAGGAAGGCATGTGGCGCTGGATGACGGTGTTCGGCCAGGTACATCCGTTCAAGGCGCCGCTGCGCTACCTTGGCATGCGCTGGGTGGTGCTGCCGCTGATGCGGCTCTTCCCCAGCGATATCATGGTCTGCATCTACCGCAAGCGTTAGGCGTTAGGTTTTAGGCGCTGCGCCACAGCGCCAGCGCTTCGCGCGCAATCAGGTCCGGGCGCTCTTCGGGCCAGAACAATTTGCTGCCTTCGATGCGGCGCACACCCTTGCTGTTGCCGAAAGCCTGTTCGAGATAGTCGGCACCGCGCGGCAGGAAGATGCCGTCAGCCATGCCCCACAACACGCGTACCGGGGCCGTGCTGGTTTTCAGCGCGGGCTTGATGCCGTGCAGCGCGTTGCGTTCCAGCGCCGCGATGTAGCCGTGCAAGCGCTGCGGATGGTCGACCAGGGGGCGCAGGTAAGTTTCGAATACCTCGTCCGCCAGCGCGGCAGGGCGGGCGTAGCATAGGCCTCCCAGGCCTTCGGGCGAGCGCGCCTTGTCCTTGTCCGCCAGCCAGGGCTCCAGCCACTCCTGCGCGAATTTGCCTTGCTTGGCCAGTTCGATCACCGGCAGCATGGCCGGTGGCGGGCAATCGATTTCGGTATCGCAGTTGGCCAGCAGCAGGCTGCGCGCACGCTCCGGATGCAGCACCAGGAATAGCTGCGCCACGGCGCCGCCGCTGTCGCTGGCGACCAGGTCGACCTTATCAATACCCAGTTTGTCGAGCAGTTCGGCCAGCATGGCTACCTGGCCTTCAGGATCGAGTTTGGCGTCCGGCGCAGGCTCGCTGTGGCCAAGGCCGAGGAAGTCCGGCGCGATGCAGCGGCGATGGGGCGCCAGGCGCGCCACCGCGCCACGCCACTGGAAGCTGTTCAGAGGAAGGCCGTGCAGGAACAGGGCCGCCTGCGGCCCGTGGCCCCGCTCGACCACAGCCACACGTCCGGCGCTGGTGGCGACGAAGCGCCGCGCCGCCTGCCAGCGCCTGGCATCGCGCGCCGCCTCGGTCCGCAATGCAGCGTCGCCCACCGCGACGCCCACCGCACCTCCCGATCCAACGCCTGGTGCGGCGCTGGCGAAGCGTCCCGCGCTGGTCATGGCGGTCAATGCGGCGGCGGCTTTTAAAAAGCTTCGGCGAATCATGCTCATCTCCTTCAAGACAGGTTATCGATGGAATGCATGATCGGTCCGAGAGCGACGCGAAGCAATGACCTCGGAGGTCATGGAACTGCCTCACAAAACCTTGCTAATATCGCCACATGAACGCAAACCCGACCCCGATCGTCCACGTTGGCGCCCTGCTGCGCGAATGGCGCTCCGCCCGCCGCCTGAGCCAGATGGACCTGGCGCTGGACGCCGGCCTCTCCACCCGCCATCTGAGCTGCATCGAAACCGGCAAGGCCCAGCCCAGCCGCGACATCCTGACACGCATCGCCGACACGCTGGACATGACGCTGCGCGACCGCAATGCGCTGCTGGTGGCCGCCGGCTACGCCCCGCGCTACACGGAATCCGCGCTGGCCAATCCCGAACTGGCGCCGATGCGGCGCGCGATCGAGGCCATGCTGAAGCAGCAGGAACCCTACCCCGCCTTCCTGATGAACCGCCACTGGGATATCGTGATGGCCAACGAGGCCGCCATCCGCATGAACCGTTGGCTGCTGGGCGGTCGCGACAGCCCGCACCGCAATATGCTGCGCCACGCATTCGACCCGCAGGACTTGCGCGCCGCACTGGTGAACTGGGAAGAAATCGCAGGCCACCTGCTGGCCCACCTGCACAAGCTGGTTGCGACAACGCCCAACGACGCCAAGGCGCGCGCCCTGCTGGACGAAGTCCTCGCCTATCCCGGCGTGCCCGAGAAATGGCGCCAGCGCGACCTGCGTAGCGTACCGGCGCCGTTGCTTGAAACGGTGTTCGAGCGCGACGGGCAGCGCGTGGCGTTCTTCTCCACCATCACCACCTTCGGCACCCCGCGCGACGTCACGCTGGAGGAACTGCACGTCGAAGCGTGCTTCCCTTCCGACGAGGCCAGCGCCGCCTTCTGCCGCGATCTTGCAATTGCCAGCGCAGCTTAGTTGCGCTTTCGCCTGCGCAGGCCCGCGATGGCAGCCAAGCCGATACCGAATAGCGCCGCTGTAGCTGGTTCAGGGACAGCGGCCACCTTCAAGTCACTCTCCCAACCCTCCCATTCCAGCCACGTTTCAGCGCCGGTGCTCCAGTCATTCCGGACACGGCTCCACACTGTGCCGAACGTCACCTCCGATAGAGACTCCCGGTGCCACAGCGTTTCCGCCAAGGCAGCATCGATTGAAGTCGCCCAGTCCATTCCAGTCCCTTTGAAGAGCAGCTGGTAGCTGGCGCTGTAGAAAAGCGATGTACTATCGTTCCAATTGTATTCATTCTTTTCGACAGCGAAAATGAAGTGACCCGTGTAGCTGCCATCGAGTGCTACCTGAATATTGGCATATAGGACTTGATCGGGAGGTTCCGCAGATTCGAACCGGGCAAGATAGCCGTTGTCGAACGGCGATTTGATACCCGATTGGTCAAAGTCGAAAAAGCAGGTCGAACTGTGCGCCGTGCCGACGTATCGGTTGCGGCAATCGCGCTGGGAAGTCAGGTTTGAACGCAAGGTGCCGCCAAACGGCGTGAAGATCTGCGTGTCATAACTGAGGACATCGTCTTTGACGCTCCAGTGCTTGCCGGAGTCGACATTAAATGTCGTCGCGATGCCGGCATGCGCCAAGCCAGTCGAAGCCAGGAGGATGGCTGGCAACACGAGGGACTTCACCCTTTCCTCCGGCGCAGGGCAACGAGGGCAGCCAAGCCGATACCGAACAGCGCCGGGGCGGCAGGTTCAGGAACCGCTGCTGCTGCATCGAGGTCCACAGTACCGTCCCAGCCCTCGCCAATGACACTCAACGACTCGCCAGTCAGGGGATCAATCGTCTCACGTAGCCAATCGGTACTGAACGTCTTTGAGTACATCGTTTCTTTGTTCCACATCGCTTCTGCGAGGGATGCATTCATGGTCGTATCCCATGCCAAGCCCTCACCGCGGAACCTGAACATATAAATCGTCAAGGAGTTGTTCACGTAGCTACCGTTCCCGCCTTGGATGAACTCGTCCATCAAGTGTACGAACGAGAAGTAACCGGAGTAACTACCATCTCTCTTTACTTGAAGCCGGCTCTGCAGGCTGGCCGTTATCGGAACATCGGTGTCAAAGCGGCTTCGATAATCCTGGAAATACGGCGTTTTCCAGTCTGACTGGTCGGCGAAGAAACAGGTCGAGTTATGCGCATCCCCACTGACGCTGTTAAGGCAATTGCGCAACGAACTCAAGTCGGAACGCAGCGTGCCGCTGAACGATTTCAGGACCTTGTCGTCATAGTTGAAGCTTTGATTATTGCCGGTCCAATGCTTGCCGAAATCGACCGTAAATGGGCTTGCGATGCCGGCTTGGGCCGTTCCGGCGACCAGGGCCAGCAGCATGGCTGGCAGGGCGAGAAGTTTCATACTTTATATTTAATTTTCAAAATATAAAGTATGCAATAAAATTAACAAAAAGAAAACTTCCCTGACGCAAGATTGCAACAGATCAATCTTCTGCGTACAGGGCGTCGGCCAAGCCTTGCGCACCAGGCCGCAGCAAGAGCACTGCGCCGGGCCAGCCATCGGCGGCATTGCCGGGGTCGATCGAGGTCACCAGCAGCGTGGACAAGTCAGGGCCGCCGAAGCTGCACATCGATGGCTTGGCGAATGGCAGCGCGAGCTCCCGGTCCAGTACACCGGCCGGCGTGTAGCGCTGCAAGAGGCCGCCATCGTTGGCGCAGGTCCAGTAGCAGCCGTCGGCATCGACGGCGGCGCCGTCAGGACGGCCTTTTTGCGCGCCCAGGTCGAGGAAGATGCGCTTGTTATGCAGCGTGCCGCCGGCAATGTCGTAATCGAAGGCCCACACCATGCGCCGCTTCGGATGGGAATCGGACAGGTACATCACATCGCCGCCGGGCGAGAATGCCGTGCCGTTCTGAGTCAGCAAACCGGACACGGATGGCGCCGACAGGCCTTCGCCAGCGCTGTAGCGATAAAGCTGGCCGACCGCCCTTTCCGCTGCCATGTCCATGAACATGGTGCCGGCCCAGAAGCGTCCTTGCCGGTCGCAACGGCCATCATTGAAGCGCATCCCCTCACCCAGCTCGGACCCGGGCGGCGCGGCCAGGCGTTCGGCCGATACGCTGCCGTCTTCTTGCAGTGCGAGGTGGAAGATGCCGGTCTCCATGCCCGCAATGAAGCCGCCGCGCGCAGCAGGCGATATGCATGCCACCATCTCCGGCGCCTCCCAGAAGCGCGTGGCGCCGCTAGCGTCATCCAGGCGCCAGATGCGGCGCGCCGGAATGTCGACCCAATACCAGGCGCCTTCGCCCGCGTGCCAGGTGGGGCTTTCACCCACCGTGCAATGAACACCGCTTACTTTTTCCATCACAGGTCAGTAATTTCCTTGTGCGCCGGGACCAGCGCCTTCATGATGCACCAGGCGATCAGGTAAGCCAGCGCACAGAAGGTGAACATGATCATGTAGCCGGTCTGGATCTGCCCCAGCGCGTTGTAGTGATCGAACAGCTTGCCGGCCACCTTGGTGATCAGCACGCCCCCAAGGCCACCGGCCATGCCGCCGATGCCGACCACGGAGCCGACGCTGTGTTTCGGGAACATGTCCGACACCGTCGTGAACAGGTTGGCAGACCAGGCCTGGTGCGCCGAGGCGCCGATGCCGATCAGGATCACCGGCACCCAGATGCCAAGGTAGCCAAGCGGCTGCGCCAGCAATACCGCCAATGGGAAGAAGGCGATGGTCAGCATGGCACGCATACGGCCTTGGTAGACGCTGGCACCGCGGTTGATGAAGAAGGTCGGGAACCAGCCGCCGCCGATGGAACCGAACATGGTCATCGAGTACAGCACCGCCAGCGGCACCACCATTTCGGTCGCCGATATGCCGTATTGCGCCGACATGAATTTCGGCAGCCAGAAAAGGAAGAACCACCACACGCCGTCGGTCAGGAACTTGCCAGCCGTGAACGCCCAAGTCTGGCGGTAGGCCAGCAGCTTGAACCAGGATGCCTTGCGCGGCTCCGCCCCGGCGGCCGGCGCTGCAGCCGCCATAGCCGCTGTAGCCGAATTCTCGGCCGCATCGCTATTGATGTAATCCAGTTCGGCGCGCGACAGGCGCTTCTGCTTCGACGGCACATCGTAGAAATACAGCCAGAAACCCATCCAGACAAAGCCGATCGCGCCGATGATGATGAAGGCCGATTGCCAGCCCCACAGATCGGCGATCAGCGGCACCGTGACCGGCGCCAGGATCGCACCGATATTCGCGCCGGAGTTGAAGATGCCGGTTGCGAAAGAGCGTTCCTTCTTCGGGAAATATTCAGCGGTAGCCTTGATGGCGGCCGGGAAGTTGCCCGCCTCGCCCAGTGCCAGCACTGCGCGCCCCACCATGAAGCCGGCCACTGACACCGGGACTGCCGCAATGCCCACGGCAGCGAGAAGATTCGACAGCGTGCTGCCGATTCCCACCGAGTAAGCGTGCAGGATTGCGCCGAACGACCAGATCACAATCGCCAGCACGAAGGCACGGCGCGTGCCCATCCTGTCGATCACGCGGCCGGCGAACAGCATCGAGATCGCGTACACGAACTGGAACACGGCTGCGATGTTGGCGTAGTCGGTATTCGACCAGCCGAATTCCTGCGACAGCGCAGGCGCCAGTAGCGACAGCACCTGGCGGTCGAGGTAGTTGATGGTGGTGGCGAAGAACAGCAGGCCACAAATGGTCCAGCGGTATTTGCCGATGGCGGCGGCCGGTTCGGCTGCCAGGCCGACGGCTTGCGGGTTAGGCTGATTCATGGTTTCTTATAGTCGAAAGCGGCCGGTGTCTCCCCCGGCCGTACTACATCATCAAACTGCCGTGCGCAGCTCCCCATCCACGAGGCGTGCCAGGCGCAGTGGATTATCGTCCTGTAAAGCGGCTGGCAGCAAGGCCGCCGGCACATTCTGGTAGCTGACCGGACGCAGGAAGCGCTCGATGGCCATGGCGCCGACGGACGTGGTGCGGGTGTCCGAAGTGGCAGGGAACGGGCCGCCGTGCACCATTGCGTGGCACACCTCGACGCCGGTCGGGAAGCCGTTGAACAGCACGCGGCCAGCCTTGCGCTCCAGCGTCGGCAACAGCTTCGCAGCCAGAGGATGGTCGTCTGCCGCGCAGTGCACGGTGGCGGTCAACTGCCCTTCCAGGCTGACGGCCAGGCGCAGCACTTCGGCTTCGTCGCGGCAAGCGATCAACACCGAGGCCGGGCCGAACACTTCTTCCTGCAGCGCGTGACTGGCGACGAAAGTTTCCGCGTCAACGCGGAACAGCGCTGCCTGCGCGGCACAACCGGCGCCCTCCTCCTGTCCCAATGCCAGCAGCTTGACGCCGGCAACTTCGGACAAGCGGCCGACGCCCGACTGATAAGCCTTGTGGATGCCGGCGGTCAGCATGGTGCCCGCCCCCTTCGGCTGCAGCGCCGCCGCAGCGGCGGCAGCAAAGCGGTCGAAGTCCGGGCCGGCCACGCCGATCACCAGGCCGGGGTTGGTGCAGAACTGGCCGACACCCATGGTCAGCGAGTCGACGAAAGCCGCGCCCAATGCCTCGGCGTTCGCAGCCAGGACCGCAGGCAGCATGAAGACCGGGTTAATGCTGCTCATCTCCGCGTAGACCGGGATCGGCTCAGGGCGTGCGGCAGCGGTGCGCATCAGGGCAGTGCCGCCCTGGCGCGAACCGGTAAAGCCGACAGCCTTGATCGACGGGTTCGCGACCAGCGCCTGGCCCACCACGCGGCCATCGCCATGGATCATGGAAAACACGCCTTCCGGCATGCCGCAATCCGCTGCCGCTTTCTGCACGGCGCGCGCGACCAGCTCGGACGTGCCAGGGTGGGCGGCATGCGCCTTCACCACCACCGGGCAGCCGGCAGCCAGTGCGGACGCGGTATCGCCGCCTGCGACGGAGAATGCCAGCGGGAAGTTGGAGGCGCCGAATACGGCCACCGGACCGACCGCAATCTTGCGCAGGCGCAGGTCGGGACGCGGCGGCGTGCGTTGCGGCAGTGCCGAATCCAGCGTGGCGTTCAGCCAATGGCCGTCGCGCACCACTTTAGCGAACAGGCGCAGCTGATTGACGGTGCGGCCACGCTCACCTTCCAGGCGGGCTTGCGGCAGGCCGGTTTCGGCCATGGCGCGCTCGGTCAGGGTTGCACCCAGCGCGTCGATATTGCCGGCGACTGCTTCCAGGAAGCCGGCGCGCACTTCCGGCGTGGTGGCGCGATAGGTATCGAAGGCCTGTTCGGCCAGCGCACAAGCGCGCTCCACGTCCGCCAGTTCGGCCTGACCGAACCCCGGCAGCAGGCTTTGCGCGGTAGCCGGATTGAAGGCCAACTGGTTGCCGGCCGCGCCGCGCACCAGTTGCCGGCCGATGATCATTTCACCGGTGATTTGCATTATTGGGCACCTTGCTTCTTGATCAGCGCCAGCAGCATGGCGTCTTCTTCCGCAGTCAGGTCGGTCAGCGGAGCACGCACAGGACCGCCCGAGTGGCCGACCAGGCGCGCGCCGGCCTTGACGATGGAGACGGCGTAACCGGCCTTGCGGTTGCGGATCTCCAGGTATGGCAGGAAGAATTCGTCGAGCATGCGGTCGGTTTCGGCGGTGTTGCCGGCGGCCGTGGCATGGTAGAAGTCCATCGCCAATTTCGGCACGAAGTTGAACACGGCAGAGGAATACACCGGCGTACCCAGCGCCTTGTAGGCCCCCGCATAGACTTCCGCAGTCGGCAAGCCGCCCAGGTAGGAGAAGCGGTCACCCAGCTTGCGGTAGATCTGCACCATCAGTTCGATCTCGCCTACGCCATCCTTGAAACCGATCAGGTTCGGGCAGCGTGCAGCCAGGATGGCCAGCGAGTTGGCGCTCAGGCGGCAGTTGGCGCGGTTATACACGATCACGCCGATTTTCACGGACTCGCACACCTGTGCCACGTGTTCGATCAGGCCATCCTGGCTGGCTTCGGTCAGGTAGTGCGGCAGCAGCAGCAGGCCGTCCGCGCCCAGACGCTCCGCTTCCTGTGCCAGCGCGATGGCCTGGCGGGTCGGGCCGCCGGTGCCGGCCAGCAGCGGCACCTTGCCGCGGCAGCTTTCCACGGCAACCTTGACGACCTGCGAGTATTCCGGAGCGGTCAACGAAAAGAACTCGCCGGTGCCGCCGGCGGCGAACAATGCACTGGCGCCGTAAGGAGCCAGCCAGTCCAGGCGTTCGGCATAGGTTTTGGCGTTGAAGTTGCCTTCGGCGTCAAAGTCGGTGATCGGGAAGGACAGCAGGCCGGACGACATGACTTTCTTGAGTTCTTGCGGGGACATGGACATCGTTGACTCCTAAGTGTGGTTTTTGCACGAATCGAGCGCGAGCTCAGTTGTAAGTCATCGTACAACTCAATCGACATCAACGCAAGCAAAAAAATGGGGACGTACCCCATTTTTATGCGGCGTTTTCGAAACGCTGCTGTGCCTGTAACAGGCGTTCGCGGGAATTGGAGAGATGGGTGCGCATCGCGGCGCGCGCGGCTTCGGGGTCCTGGCGCTGGATGGCGCGGAAGATGTCTTCGTGTTCGCGATGCACGCGTTCAAGGTAGTCGGCCGGGCGGTCCTGCGACAGGTTGGCGGTATTCACGCGGGCCCGTGGAATGATGGCCTGGCCAAGCTGGCCGAGGATGTCGACGAAATAGCGGTTGCCGGTGGCCTTGGCGATCACCAGGTGGAAGCGGCGGTCGGCCTCCACCGAAGCGCGCCCCTGCTCCATCGCTTGCCGCATATCGGCAAGCGCCTGCGCCAGTTCAGCCACTTGTTCGTCGCTGCGGCGGGTTGCGGCCAGGCCGGCGGTTTCGGTTTCCATGCTGATGCGCAGTTCGAGGATGGCCAGCACGTCGCGCACCGTCACGATGCTCTCGGCGTCGATGCCAAGGCCGCCGGTATTGCGCGGCTTCTCAAGCACGAAGGTGCCGATGCCGTGACGGGTCTGCACCAGGCCGGCCGCCTGCAGGTGCGAAATCGCTTCGCGCACCACGGTGCGGCTGACGCCATGCTGCTCCATGATGGCCGATTCGGTGGGCAGCTTGTCGCCGGGTTTCAGCACGCCGCTATTGATGCTGCCGCTGATCTGTTCGACCACGCCCTGGGCCAGGGTGTGTCGCTTGCGAGGAAGGATAGTCATCGCTTCATTATACACGCGAAAAAGATGTCAGACATCTTATCAGAGACATCTGCAGACGTTGCCGGCCTTTGCTTTCTTGCGAAATTGGTCGGACCAAATTAAAATCGGGCGACCATCCTCCCCCTATATAGAAGGCCCTGGCCGCATGAACAAAAAAATCGTTGCAACGGAGCCGAATCCAGCAGCCGAACAACGGCTGTACCGCGTGGTCGCCGCCAAGATCCAGGACCTGATCCGCGAAGAGCACATCAAGCCCGGCACCCGTTTGCCGGCCGAACGCGACCTCGCTGCCAAACTGAGCGTGAGCCGCGCCTCGCTGCGCGAAGCCTTGATTGCGCTGGAGCTGTCGGGCATCGTCGAGGTGCGCGGCGGTTCCGGCGTATATGTCAGCGAAAAGGCTTCCTCGCCTTCCGACGTGGCCGAAGGCGGTCCCGGGCCGTTCGAAGTGCTGGCGGCGCGCCGCCTGATCGAATCCGAAGTCGCGGCAATCGCGGCAAAGATGGCGACCGACTCGGCGATCGATGCGATCCTGCGCGCGGCAGCCGAGATGGAGCAGCACCACTCCGACCGCGCGACCAACGAACAGGCCGACCGCAACTTCCACCTGGCGATTGCCCGCGCCACCGGGAATACGGCCCTGGTGGGCGTGGTCGAAACGCTGTGGAACCAGCGTGGCACCATGTGGCATAAGCTGAAAGAGCACTTCCAGACGGAAGAACTGCGCCAGAACACGCTGGATGACCATCGCAATATTGTGGCGGCCATCGCGGCGCACGATGCGGCCGGCGCACGCCAGGCCATGCGCGCCCACTTGGAACGGGTTACCAAGACCTTCTCGCGCGGCTAAAATAATTTTGGCCTGACCACTTGCCATCGCGGTCAGGCCAAAATAAAATGAGGCGAACTTCAGGGGAAGCCTCATGTTGCGTCACATCCTTTTGTCCCTGGCCTGCGCGGCCACCTTGCCTGCCTACGCGGCCGACCGCATCATCCTGGTCGGCGATTCCACGGTCGCCAGCGGTGGCGGTTATGGTGATTACCTGTGCCGACGCCAGCGCCCCGACACCACCTGCCTCAATCTCGCCAAGAATGGCCGCAGCTCCGGTTCCTTCCGCGCCGAGGGGCGCTGGGACGAAGTGCAAGCCTTGCTGCGCGATAGCGCCCGCTTCGGCAAAACCTATGTCCTGATGCAATTCGGTCACAACGACCAGCCGGGCAAGCCAGGCCGCTCGACGGACCTGGTCAAGGAATATCCGGCGAACCTTGCGCGTTATGTAGCCGACGTAAAGGCTGGCGGCGGCGTACCGGTGCTGGTGACGTCCCTGACCCGCCGCAGCTTCCGCAACGGCCATGTATGGAATGACCTGGCGCCGTGGGCGTCGGCAGCGCGCGAAGTGGCAAAACGTGAGCAGGTGGCGATCCTGGACTTGAACGCTCTCTCGCTGGCGGCTGTGCAGGCCATGGGGCCGGAACAAGCGGACACACTGGCCCAAGCCAAAGGCGCAGGCTTCGATTACACGCATCTGGGGCCGAAGGGCGGCCGCTTCTTCGGCGACATGGCCGCACGGGAGTTGCTGCAAATGTTCCCTGCACTCGGCCCGCTTACCGATCCTGCAGATACGTCGCAACAAGCTGCGCGCGAACGCGCGCCTGCCGACGGTTGGGCCGGCGAGCAAGGTGGCACGCATGGCGGTGCCACAGCTCCCGCTTCCGCCGTATACACGGTCGCCACAGCGGCCGAACTGCGTTCCGCAGTCGCCGGCGCTGCGGATGCACGCATTATCCAGGTACGGGGCACCCTCGACATGGCCGATGGCGCCAAACCGGGCTTGGTGCGGTTGCCGTCCCATACGACGTTAATCGGGCTTGGCGAAGATGCCGGCTTCATCAACGCCAGTATCGTTGTCGCCAACGTGAGCCAGGTCATCATCCGCAATCTCTCGATCAGCAATCCATGCGATCCCGATCCGAAGTGGGATCCGCAGGATGGCCCGCACGGCAACTGGAATTCGAATTACGACGGCATAAGCGTCACCGGTTCGCATCATGTGTGGATCGACCATAACAGCTTCACCGACGCGCCGCGTACCGATGGGCAGTCGCCAAAAGAGAACGGCATGCTGAAACAGTGCCACGATGGCGCGCTCGATATCACATCGGCGTCGGACTTCGTCACCGTGTCGTACAACCACTTCGCGCTGCACGAAAAGAACACGCTGGTTGGCGCCAGCGATCGCGCCACCAGTGACGAAGGCCACCTGCGGGTGAGTTTTTCTAACAATTTCTTCGATAACGTGACGGCGCGTGCGCCACGCGTTCGCTTCGGCCAAGTCCATTTGTTCAACAACTTCCACAAGGGCTCGCGCAAGCATGCCGAATATGCGCACGAGTACAGCGTCGGCATCGCCAAGCAGGCGCGCGTCATCATCGACGCAAACGCCTACGACATCGACGGTGCGCACGGTTGCGCCGACGTGTTGCGCAACCCTGGCAAGTCCGAGCCGGGGGCGGTGCTGGAGCGCGGCTCGCAGTTGAACGGCAAAGCGCTGGCCGATTGTGCCTTCCCGCAGGATGTTGGCTGGAGTGTCCCCTATGTCTTCACCGCCCTGCCCGCAGCCGATGTCCAGCCCAACGTCATGAGCAACGCCGGCGCCGGCCACCTTGGAAAACTCCGTCCCGCAGCCCGCTAAGGAGTGATGCGCAGATAATCGATGTCCGCGTAGGCGCCCTTCACGCCGGTGGCAAACAGGCCGATCTGGGCGCCGACCCAGCGGCCCATGGCGGCGGTGAACGGCGTGCCGGCAGGCGCGAAGTTCACGCCGTCCTGGCTGTAGGAAAAAGTGGCTTGGCCACCTGCGCCAACGTCGACGCGTAAGTGGGCGAAAGTTTTCAGCGGCAGCGGAGCCGACGCTTCCAGTCGCTCCGTGCATTTGCCGTTGCTTGCTTCGCAGCGCACGTAGACGACGTGCAGTGCGCCCTGCTCACGGCGCAGGCCCAGCCAAGCGTAGTTCTGGCCATACATCGCCAGGCCGACCGTGTCGCCATCGGCAACGGCGTGCAGGTCCAGCTTTGCCACCGCGGAAAAGGTCGGCGCTGGCGGCTTTTGCGTCAGCACTGCAGGCAATGACCGCAGCGGTGCGATGGACGCTGCGCCGCCCTCTCGTGCTGGCGCAGCCTGCGCATACAGCCGCAGGAAACCGGCACGTGCAGCCAGCGAGTACCAATCGGGCGCCGGGTTCGCCACCCATTGCCATTGCGGCGCGAGGCGCATTCCCGCGAACTCGTCGCCACTTGCAGGCGAGAACGGCGCCGATCGCGCTATCGGCTTTGCGTATTCGACCACAGGTTGGCCCACATCCGGCCTGCCGGAAGGCTCGCCGATAATCGGCCAGCCATCATCCTGCCAGCGCATCGGCTGCAAATGCACCACACGGCCAAACGCTCGCTTGTCCTGGAAATGATAGAACCAGTCGCTCCCGTCCTGCGCGCGCACCCAGGCTCCCTGGTGCGGCCCGTTGATGGAAGAGCTGCCCTGCTCCATCACGATGCGCGCTTCATACGGGCCGTCGACATTCCGCGAGCGGAACACCGACTGCCACCCCGTCTCCACTCCCCCCGCCGGCGCGAACACGTAGTACCAGCCATTGTGCTTATAGAGCTTGGGCCCTTCCAGAGTGCGGTAGCCCGGTAGGGTATTGCCATCGATGACCACGCGGCTGACATCTTCCAGCATGCGGCTGCCATCCGGCGCCATCGAGCGCAGGCTAAGAACGTTGTTGAAGCCTGCACGCGATTTGGCCCATCCGTGCAACAGCCAGGCCTTGCCGTCGTCGTCCCACAACGGTGCGGGATCGATCAGGCCTTTGCCGGCCATGAGCAGCCTGGGCTTGCTCCACGGTCCTGCGAAGCTTTTTGCGGTGATCACGTAAATGCCGAAATCCGGGTCGGGATAGAAGATCCAGAACCTGCCGTCGTGATAGCGCAGGCATGGTGCCCACACGCCTTTCCCATGCTGCGGCATGCGGAAAGCATCCTCCGGCACCAGTCGCGACAAGGCATGGCCAACCAGGCGCCAGTTCACCATATCGTCGGACTCCAGCAACGGCAGGCCAGGCACGTTGGTGAAACTCGAAGAGGTCATGTAATAACGCTTGCCGACGCGGATCACGTCGGGGTCGGAATAGTCCGCGTGAAGGACCGGATTGCGGTAGCGGCCATCGCCCAGATCCGCCGACCAAGGCACGCGCGCAATCTGCGGCACACCAAGTGTGCGCTCCAGGAAACCTTGCATGGCGTCGACGGTGGGAGCCAGCCAAGGGTCGAATAGCCAGAATGAATGCGGCGTTCCAGGCAGCTGCACGTGCTCGGTCGATATCTTGAATTGACGCAGGCGCTCCGCCAACGCCGCTCGCCCAACACTGAAGCGTGGCTGGCTGCTGGTAATGAACAGTATCGGCGCGCTGCCGGCACCCGCATGCGTCAAGGGCGATGCATCGCGCCAGCGCGCTTCCTGTTCAGCATAGCGGCCGCCGAGCCAGGCGCCGGCCGCGGATGGATTCTTGACCGGATCGTCTTCATGCTTGCGCGCCTCCTCGGAAGTGAAGTCGGACAAGCCATCAATATTGACGACCGCTTGCACGGCGCCGGTCTCGTCGCCGCCGTCCGTCATGCCGACCAGCGCGGCAATCTGGCCGCCCGCCGATCCGCCGGCGACGGCAATGCGCTTGCCATCCAGGCCAAATTTCGGCGCTGCCGTCCGCAGCCAGCTAACCGCTTGCCTGACGTCGTGCACCGCTGCTGGATATTGCGCTTCGCCGGACAAGCGATAGTCGACCGTGGCGGCGGCAAAACCCCGGGCTGCAAGACGTGCGGCCAGCGGTGCCATATTCTCCCGCGTACCGCTACGCCATCCGCCCCCATGGACCAGCACGACCAATGGCGCAAGAGGTTCGCGGCCGACAGCGTTAGGCCCGACGGCGTTGGGGCCGGGCAGGTAAAGATCGAGCTTCAACGCATGCGCGCCGCGCTGGACGTAAGTCAGGTCGCGCAGCATCCGCACCGGCGCAGATGCTTGCGGGCTGGCAATCGCGATGTTCGGATACTGGCCAACCAGCTTGGCGTATGTGGTTTCAGCGTTATACGGCACCTCGGAAGCCGCCAAAGCGTTCGCGCCGGCGGCGAGCCAGGCGGCGCCCAGCGCCGCTTGCAACGTCCTCATGCAATCTCCTCGACGGCGAAACGCACAGTGCGCCGCAAATCCTGCCCCGGCGCCAGAACGGTAAGGCCATTGGCTGCCGCGCCGCCGGGCAGGTTGTGCGCGTTGACCGGATGGTCGACCGGTTCAAAGCAGAAGAAGTCTTTGCCCCGGGGGACGTACAGGATGTAATAGCCCATGTCGGCGCTGATCCGCAGCCGCAAACGGCGCTCCGGCCAGTCGATCTGTGCTTGGCCATCCCAGCCGGTAAAGGCGTTATCGACGCCTTCACACGGCAATGGGCGCGTCGCCTCGGTGCAGAAATCCCACGCTGGCGGCAGCGCGCTGCGCACGGCCGGCAGCTTATCGGCGCCGGACAGCCACACGCCATTCGCCACGGCACGCAGGCGCGCGTCCTCAGGGTTAGGCATCCAGGGATGGAGTCCCAGGCCGAACGGCAGCGGGTGCCGGCCGTTATTGGTAACCTTGAGCGTCACGCGCAAAGCATTGTCCGACAGCGTGTAAGCCATATGCGCGGTGAACGCGAATGGCGAAGCATCGCGGCGATACAGTGACAGTACGACGCTGCTTTCGTCCCGCGCCTCGACGTGCCAAGGCATGCGCCAGCCGTCGCCGTGGATCGGACAGGGCTCGCCCTCGCGCGTTGGCGCGGGCGTGATACGGCGGCCTTCAAATTCAAAACCGTCAGGCGCGATCCGGTTGGACCAGGGGACAAGAGGGAAGCAGGCCAGTTGGCCGGGCAGCGGCTTCGCAACGCCGTCGGGGGCGGGACGCAGCACCGATTCCGGTGCTGCGCCACCTAGCCAGTCCAGCCGCGCCAGCCCGCCGCCGGCAGCGGGCAGCACCACCGCCCGCAGGCTGCCGCTGCGCAGTACGATCATTTGAAGATCGGGCCGTCCAGCAGGAATTTACCGCCCTGGTAAATGGTGGTGACGTCGTCCTTTTCCGGGAAGTCGGACGTATCCGGGAACAGATGGGAGAACTTGGCCGATGAATCCTTTGGCCGATAGCCAAGGTGGGCCGCATAACGGTTGTCCCACCACACCGAGTCATTGTCCGACATGCCGAACACGATGGTGTGTCCAACGCGCGGCGCGAAGAGCGAGCAGCGCAGCAGCTCCGTCAGATCGCCGTACGACAGATAGGTCGACATCATGCGCTTGTTGGCCGGCTGCGGGAAGCTTGAGCCGATGCGGATGCAAACCGTCTCGATGCCAAAGCGATCGTAGTAATAGCGCGACATCTGCTCGCCGAACACCTTCGAGATGCCGTACATGCTGTCCGGCCGCGTCGGCATGTTCGCATCGAGCATATCGGTGGTCTTGTAATAGCCGATCGCGTGGTTCGAGCTGGCAAACATCAAGCGCTTCACGCCGTGCTTGTAGGCTGCCTCGTACAGGTTCGCGACACCCAGGATATTGGCCTGCATGATGGCCTCGAACGGGGCTTCGGTCGAGATGCCGCCAAAGTGCAGCACCGCATCCACGCCCTCCATCAGTTTCATCACGGCCGCCTTGTCGGACAGGTCGCACTGCACCAGCTCCTCGCCGGGGCGCGCCTCGCCCATGTCGGCGATATCGCTCAAGCGCACCACTTCCGCCCAAGGCTTGATGCGGTCGCGCAGCACCTTGCCCAGGCCGCCGGCGGCGCCGGTCATCAGGATGCGCTTGAATGGTTTTCCAGTTTGAGTCATGCCTTTTACTCCGTCATCAGGTTACCGGCGCCGGGTTGAACAACGCCAGTGAATTATGGATCTTCC
Source organism: Duganella sp. CF458 (assembly GCF_900113115.1). Taxonomy (GTDB): domain Bacteria; phylum Pseudomonadota; class Gammaproteobacteria; order Burkholderiales; family Burkholderiaceae_D; genus Rugamonas. The sequence goes on from NZ_FOOF01000001.1 coordinate 229,779, forward strand.
AGTGTTCGGCCCAGGTCTCTTTGCCGCTTGCCACGTCCAGCATCAGGCGGAACAGTTCCCAGCCCACGTCCTCGATGGTAGCTTCGCCGCTGGCGATGCGTCCCGCGTTCACGTCCATCAGGTCATGCCAGCGCTGCGCCAGGTCGTTGCGCGTGGCCACCTTGATCACCGGCACAGCCGCCAAGCCGTACGGCGTGCCGCGGCCGGTGGTAAACACATGGATGTTCATGCCAGCCGCCATCTGCAGCGTACCGCAAATGAAATCGCTGGCCGGCGTCGCAGCGTAGATCAGGCCTTTTTGCGACAGTTTGTCGCCCGGCGCCAGCACGCCATTGATCGCGCCCGAGCCGGACTTCACGATCGAGCCCATGGCCTTTTCCACGATGTTCGACAGGCCGCCTTTCTTGTTGCCCGGCGTGGTGTTGGCGCTGCGGTCAACGCCGCCGCGCTTCAGGTAATCGTCATACCACTGCATTTCACGGATCATCGCCGCTGCAACTTCCGGCGTCTCGGCGCGCGAGGTAAGCTGGTCGATGCCGTCGCGCACTTCCGTCACTTCCGAGAACATCACGGTGGCGCCCGCACGCACCAGCAGGTCCGTCGCAAAGCCTACTGCGGGATTGGCCGTTACGCCCGAGAAGGCGTCGCTGCCGCCGCATTGCACCCCCACCACCAGTTCCGAAGCGGGTACGGTCTCGCGCTGGCGCGCATTCAGCGCCATCAAATGATGCTCCGCTGTGCGCATGATCGAATCGATCATCGAATTGAAGCCAACGTGCGCGCCGTCCTGCAGGCACACCACGTCCGGCTCACCGGCCGGCGAATTGAGGTTGGCCGACGCAATCGGGATGCTCCCGGTCGGGAACAAACGCGTCGGCGGCAGCTTTTCGCAGCCAAGACTGACCACCATCACCTGGTTGCCGAAGTTGGGGTTCTTGCTGATATTGCGCAGCGTGCGGATCGGCACATCGGCGCCCGGCGCATCGATCGCCACGCCGCATCCGTAGATATGCTCCAGCCCCACCACGTCATCCACGTTCGGATAGCGAGGCAGCAGTTCTTCCTTGATGCGCTTGACCGCGTGGTCGACCACGCCCGACACGCACTGCACGGTGGTGGTCACAGCCAGGATGTTGCGCGTGCCGACCGAGCCATCGGCATTGCGGTAGCCCTGGAAGGTATAGCCCTCCAGCGGCGGCAACGGCGCCGGCTTGCGGGTGCCGATCGGCAGGCCATCCAGCGAACGCGCCCCAGGCATGCGCAGTACCTTCTCCGACACCCAGGAGCCGCGTGGAATCGCCTGGTCGGCGTAACCGATAGTCACGTTATAGCGCGTCACGGGATCGCCTTCAGCCAGGTCGAGCAGCGCGACTTTATGCCCTTGTGGCACGCCTTCGACCAGCATCAGGCCGTCCGGGAATACTGCGCCGGCCGGCAAGCCGCCGTCATTGACCACGATGGCGACATTGTCTGCCTCGTGCATCTTGATGTAGCGTGCAATCTTCATAGAAATCCTTTGGGTACTTGCATTGTTCCTTGCCTTCGTTTTCAGTATGCCACACAAAAATCTCGATTGGCTAGTCCACCTTGCATATTTGGTCTGACCAAATTAGAATGGCCTGACCAGATGACGCACTTTCACCACACTAAAACGTCGCACCGGAGACCTATGAAGCCGACATCGTCCCTGCTGGCAGCCGCCCTGGCCTGCCTGTTCGCCCTCACCCCGGCCCACGCGGAAGGCCCCTACCGCAATTCAGACAACAAGAACCCGAACGATGCCGGCGAAGGCACCTACCCTGTGCCCTACAAGATGCCGACCGTGGCGGAGATCACCGGCACGCTGCAGAAGGTGCGCGGCTACATGGACGGCGTCACCCCGACCCGCATCATCAACAAAAAGACCGGCCAACCGATCTCCGACCTGAAAACCCCGGTGGCCGATGCGATCTTCGAGCCGAGCAAGGGTGATTTCGGCATCCAGGTCTACGAAATGGGCGTCGTCCATTCCGGCTTGCTGCGGGCAGCCGAAGCAACCGGCGACAGCAACTTCCTTGCAATGACCGAGCGTCACTTCGCTTTCTTCAAGTCGAGCAAGCCTTACTTCACCGCGCAGGAAAAGCAGTTCAAGCTGGAGCGCGCCAACAGCTTCTCGCGCTTCCTCGACCCGCGTTCACTTGATGATTCGGGCTCGATGTGCGCCGCGCTGATGCGCGCCCGCGCCGCCAAGGTAGGTCCCGACCTGTCGGACATGATCGCCACCTGCAGCGACTGGGTCGCCAACAAGCAGTTCCGCCTGAAGGACGGCACCTTGGCCCGCAAGCGCCCGCAAGCCGAGTCGCTATGGGGCGACGACTTGTACATGGGCGTTCCCGCGCTGGCCGAATTGGGCCGCATGTCCGGCAAGCGCGCCTATTACGACGACGCGGTGAACAATGTACTCAACATGGCCGGCTACCTGTTCAACCCGCAGACCAACTTGTACACCCACGGCTGGCACGCCGGCATGCAGGACGCGCCGAACTTCTACTGGTCGCGCGCCAATGGCTGGGCGGTGCTGGCCATGTCCGACCTGCTGGACGTGCTGCCGAAAGACCACCCAGGCTATCCGAAAGTCCTGGCGCAACTGCGCCTGGCGCTGAAAGGGATCGGCGAACGCCAGTCCGGCACAGGCTTATGGCACCAGATGATCGACCGTAACGATTCTTACCTGGAGACCTCGGCCTCCGCCATCTTCACTTATGTCATTGCACACGCCGTCAATCAAGGCTGGATTGCACCGGCGCCGTACGGCTCCATCGCACAAGCCGGCTGGGCAGGCCTGCAGACCAGGGTCACGGAGAAGGGCGAGGTGGAAGGCACCTGCGTCGGCACCACGCTGGCCGGCGATCAGGTGTACTACTACAACCGGCCTACCAGCAAACACGCACTGCACGGTTACGGCCCCATGTTGCTGGCCGGCGCCGAGATGATCAAGTTGATCAGCAATCCCAAGCTCGATATCCAGTACCGCGTGCGCACCTACCATTACTTGCCGAAAGGCGGCGAGACCGACTACCGCGAACACCACTGAGGAGCAGCCATGAAGACCACCAGCATCCTGGCCGCATTGGCCGCCGCCCTGCCCGCGATTGCCGCCAGCGCAGCGGAGCGCCTGACCATCACGCTGCAGCACGACCTCGACATCGCACGTCCTGCGGAAACCGTAACCGTGCCATGGTCGGAAGTGAACAAGGCCTTGCCGCATGCCTTGGTGCAGAAAATCGCCGTGCGCGATGCTTCCGGCCGGGTGGTGCCGCACCAGGTCACCAATGTCGCCCCGCAAGCGAAAGATCCACAGAACATCGGCGTTGCTTACGGCGAGCTGATTTTCCAGCACAGCTTCAAACCCGGCGAAAAGTCCACCACCTATACGGTTGAAAAGATCGATGGCGTTGCGCCGGTTTTCGCCGCACAAACCTTCGCCCGTTATGTACCCGAGCGCCTGGACGATTTCGGCTGGGAGAACGACAAGATCGGCCACCGCACCTACGGTCCGGCCCTGGCTGCCCCCGCCCCTGCGGGCGTCGTGAAGGAAGTGCTGGTGACCTCCGGCCTGGACCTGTGGTTCAAGCGCGTGCCCTACCCTATCGTCGACCGCTGGTACAACAAAGGCCACGACCACTACCACCACGACGAAGGTGAAGGCATGGACATGTACAACGTCGGCCGTTCGCGCGGCGCCGGCGGTACCGGGGTGTGGGAAGGCGGAAAGCTGTATGTGTCCACCAACTACGCAAGCTGGAAAGTGCTGGCCAACGGGCCGGTGCGCTCGATATTCGAGTTGTCGTACGCAGCGTGGGACGCCGCCGGCCTGCCGGTCACCGAAACCAAGCGCTTCACGGTCGACGCCGGCCAGCAGCTCGACATGATCGAATCGACCTTCTCATATGCAGGCGATCAACCACTGACCATTGCAGTAGGCTTGAACAAGACACCAAGCGACAAAGGCCAAAGCCCGCAAGTCTCCACCAGGCGCGAAGGCAAGGTACTGCTGCAATGGGTCGAGCAGTCCAGCAACGGCGCCTTTGGCACAGCCGTCATCATACCGGCCGCACAAGGCTTTGCAGAAGACAGTTTGAATGAACTGATCCTCGCCCCGGCAACGGCAGGAAAACCACTCCGCTACTATGCCGGCGGAGCCTGGAGCCGCGCCGGCGAAGTGACCACCCGCGAGCAGTGGGAGACCTACATCGCCAACGCCGCCGCCCGCGCCGCCAACCCCGTGCGCACAACCCTGGCGGCAAGCAAATGAGCGGCCCACGCGACCCAGTCCAGCCGAGCCCGTGTCCCACCTTGGGGTCACACCCCAAATGGGACACGAGCCCAACGGCACGTGAGCGCCGCGCTGTGCTTCGCGCGATCGTCGCTGGCGGCGCGCTGCTCGCTGCGCAGCCCGCGCTTGCACGCATCGCGCTTGCCGCCGCGGAAGCGGCCAATGGCGATCCATGGACGCGGGCACAGGAAATCGCTGCGCGCTTTGCCCAGCCGCTCACCTTCCGCAAGCAGGATTTCCTGGTGACGAAATATGGCGCCAGGCCTTGCAAGCTGGTCGAGGTACAAGGCCAGGTAGCCTCGCTCGAACCAGGCACGTTGCAAACGCCAGCGCAAGGCAGCCATGACTGCTATCGCGCCATCAGCACTGCCATCGCCGCTGCCCACAAAGCCGGCGGCGGCCGCGTTGTCATCCCTGAAGGCGTGTGGTACATCAAGGGCCCGCTGGTACTGCGCTCCAACGTCCACGTGCACCTGGAGAAAAACGCGCGCCTGGTGTTCAGCGCCAATCCGGACGATTACGCCAAATACGGCGACATCGACTGCGGCAAGAACGGCCAGCTGGTTCGCAGCCGCTGGCAAGGCAACGACTGCCTCAACTTCTCCCCCCTGGTCTACGCATACGGACAGAAAAACATCGCCCTCACCGGCGAAGACTGGACCTCCGTGCTGGACGGCCAGGGCGGCGTCCCGTTCGAAAACAAGCCGAACGAATGCTGGTGGGATTGGAAAGGCCGCGGCAAGCCAGCGCGTGAACGGACGGAAATCGCCCCGAACCCGAACAACGCCCCGCTCGTCCAACGCGCGCCCAACGTCACGCCTGAAGAACGCGCCTTGATCGAAGGCCAGGGAAACCGATGGCAGACCGATTCGCGTTACCTGCCGGCGCTGTCCGAAGCCGGCATCCCGGCCAAGGAACGCATATTCGGCCACGGCCACTTCCTGCGTCCCTGCATGGTCGAACTGATCGAATGCGAAAACGTCCTGCTCCAGGGCTATCACATCGTCGGTGCGCCATTCTGGGTGCACCATCCCGTCGCCAGCCGCAACGTCCACTTCAAGGACGTAAACATGGAAAGCCTCGGTCCGAACAGCGACGGTTTCGATCCCGAGGCCTGTGACGGGGTGCTGGTGGAAGGCTGCACCTTCAACAACGGCGACGACTGCATCGCCATCAAGGCCGGCAAGAACAAGGACACGCAGCATGGCCCGACCCGCAATATCCTGATCCGCCACTGCGTGATGAATAGCGGCCATGGCGGCGTCACGCTTGGCAGTGAAATGGCAGGCGGCATCGAGCACGTCTACGCGGAGCAGATCGAATTCAAGAACCTGCATTGGGCCAGCGACGCGCTCAACACCGCCATCCGCCTGAAGACCAATATGAATCGCGGCGGTTTCCTGCGCCACCTCTACGTTCGCAACTGCACCCTGCCGAACGGCGTGCAAACCAGCCCGGGCCTGTACAAGCCGCTACCCGGCAGCACCAGGCCGTCCGGCCAGATCGCTTCCGGCGCCGGCGCAGTCATCACCATCGACTGCGATTACGCGCCGGCCGACGATGCCGTGCGCAATCGCCCGCCGCAAGTATCCGATATTGAAATTTCCGGCCTCAAGGTCGGCAACGTCGCCACGCCCGCCGGCACGGTCTCCTGCTACCAGGCGATGGTGCTGCTTGGCCCCGTCGCCAGCAGCTACAACGGCGCCGCCGGCGTATCGATTCCGCCCATCACGCGCGTAAAAATCCACGACTGCGACTTCGGAACGCCACGCAATGCCGGGCAACCGTGGCTTCTGCACAACGTCCGCGGACTGGTTCTCGACAACGTCACCATAGGCGACAAGCGCTACAGCGGGGAATTTTCCGCCGACGCTTAATGTGGACAGGCCAATTTTTTAAAATAAATCACTTTGGACTGACCACATTGCAAAAACATTAGCATAGAATACCAAAACCGGCCTGACCAATTACAAGAGCCGAAAGAAACGATAAAACAGGAGATGGCATGAAGTTTACGGATCAATCCGAGGCCTTGCGCAAATTCGCGCTGCGTCTCGTCGGCACTTACTCAGTCACCGCGCTCGCCATGGGCCTCGCCCACGCACAGTCCACCGCACCGGCCGCGCCAGCAGCAGAACCAGAAATGAAGGTGGTCGTCACCGGCTTGCGCGCCGCTCTGGAATCGGCGTTGAACAAAAAGCGCGAGGACAACGGCATCGTCGACGTCATCAAGGCCGAAGACATGGGCAAATTCCCCGACACCAACCTGGCCGAATCGCTCCAGCGCGTGCCGGGCGTGGTGATTGACCGCGACGCCGGTGAAGGCCGCAGCATTACTGTGCGCGGCCTGGGCCAGGATTTCACCCGGGTACGCATCAACGGCCTGGAAGCGCTGGCCACCACCGGCGGCACCGACAGCTCGGGTGGCACCAACCGTTCGCGCGGTTTCGACTTCAACGTGTTCGCCTCCGAATTGTTCTCGTCGCTGACCGTGCGCAAGAGCTCCTCCGCCGACGTGGATGAAGGTTCGCTGGGCGCCACCGTCGACCTGCAAACCATGCGTCCCTTCGACCTGAAGGGTTTCAACGCCACCATCACTGCCAAGGGCAAGTACAACGACCTGTCGAAGAAGACCGACCCGCGCGTAGCCTTCCTGCTGTCCGATACTTTCGCCGACCGCAAGGTGGGCGTGCTGCTGTCAGGTGCCTTCTCCAAGCGCCAGTTGCTGGAAGAAGGTTTTTCCACCGTGCGCTGGGACAACGGCCCATCGAGCGGCGGCTGGTGCGCACCGCAAGGCGTCGCTGCCAACCCATCCAATTCCACCGCCACCACTTGCGGGCCTGCCGCACAAGGGGTGGCGCGCCTGCCCGCTTCGCAAGCGGCCACAGATGCCTACAACCTGGCCAGCAATGCCAACAACTTCCATCCACGCCTGCCGCGCTATGGCCGCCTGACCCACGACCAGGACCGCATCGGCCTGACCGGTGCCGTGCAATGGCGCCCGATGCAAGGCTCGCTGGTGACCTTCGACATGCTGTACGCGAAGCTTGATGCAACGCGCCAGGAAGACTTCCTTGAAGCGATCTCGTTCAGCCGCTCCGCCAGCCAGGGCGGCAAACCGCAAACCTCGGTGGTGGAAGCGCAGTACGCCTCGAACGGCAACCTGTTGTACGGTAAATTCAACGGCGTCGACATGCGCGCGGAATCGCGCTTCGACAAGCTGTCCACCACGTTCACGCAGCCTACACTGACCATCGAGCAGCGCTTGACCGATACCTTGCAGCTGCAAGCTCGCGTTGGCCGCGCTACGTCGAAGTTCCGCAACCCGGTACAGACCACCACCACGCTCGATGCGCTGAACGTGAACGGTTACACCATCGACTTCCGCCAGGATGACCGCCACCCGGTCATTTCGCTGCCATTCGACCCGGCTGCCGGCGGCAGCATGGGCATTGTCGGCGTACCGCAGGTTGCCAGCGGCACCCAGCCGACCACCGTCCCCAACACCACCACCAGCGAAATCCGCATTCGCCCGCAGGGCGCCACCAACCGCAACGACACCGCGACCGTGGACCTGTCGTGGGAAGCGTCGGACGCGTTGACCTTCAAGGGCGGCCTGAATCGCAAGAAGTACGACTTCGATTCCTATGAATCGCGCCGCGTGAACCAGAACGATACGATCTTCGCGCCGCCTTCAGGCTCAGGCAACCTGACCACCACCCTGAGCGGTTTCGGCAAAGGCCAGAACCTGCCGGCTGGTACCTACACCACCTGGCTGATACCGGACCTGAACGCCATCGCCAAGGCTTACGACATCTACTGCAACTGCATCAAGAGCGGACCTGCCGGCGGCCCGGGCGACTTTACGCTGTCCTCGATCACCAACGGCAATGCACGCGGCAACAACCGCGCTGTCGGCGAAGAGGACAAGGGCTTCTACCTGATGGGTGAATTCAAGACGGAGTTGGCCAACATCCCGCTGCGCGGCAACTTCGGCGCCCGCTACGTGAAAACCGACTTGAGCGCCACCGGCTACCTGGCGACCGGCGGCGGTACCGCAGTCACCGTGGCGAACGAGTACTCGGACACGCTGCCATCGTTCAACCTGGCCGCCAACCTGACGCAGGACTTCATCGCCCGCATTGGGGCGGCCAAAGTGATGACCCGCCCACCTTTGGGCCTGCTGTCGCCGGGCGGTACCATCGCCACCACCGGCACGCTGTCGATCAATACCGGCAACCCCAACCTGAAGCCATTCCGCGCCAAGACGTTCGACGCCAGCTTCGAGTACTACTTCGGCAAGAATGCCTTCCTCGGCCTGGGCCTGTTCCAGAAGAACATCGAGACCTACATCCAGTCGCTGCGCACCAATGTGGCGTTCAAGGACACCGGCCTGCCGCTGTCGCTGCTGCCGTCCAACTTCACCGGCGAAGAAGTATTCCAGGTGACTGCACCGATCAACACCGATGGCGGCAAGCTGAAAGGTTTCGAACTGAATTACCAGCAGCCGTTCACCTTCCTGCCAGCATGGGGCAAGGATTTCGGCGCGCTGGTGAACTACACCCACGTCAAGTCGAAGATCGAGTACGTGGTTTCGCCGACCAGCGATACCCGCATTACCGACGACTTGCTGAACCTGTCGCCACGTTCCTGGAACGCCACGCTGTACTACGACAACGGCAAGCTCAGTGCCCGCATCTCGGCGTCTTCCCGCTCGTCATTCGTGACCCGCGTACCGGGCCAGAACAACAACGATGTCGAAGGCAAGAACAAGTCGCTGAACGTGGACCTCTCCCTGTCGTACAAAGTCAACGACAAGCTGGAACTTACATTGGAAGGCGTGAACCTGACCAACGAGGAAAACGACCAGTTCGTGAGCCGCGCGCGCAACAGCGTCGTGGTGAACAACGTGACCGGCCGCGAATTCCTGGCTGGCCTGCGCTACAAGTTCTAAGGTGTTTCAAAGGCGTCTCTCCGCCTCTGCTTCCGGCCCCGCCTAGCGCGGGGCCTTTTTTTTCTGCCAGAATGTCCACTTGGTTCCTGACCCCAAGGTGGACATTTTGGCTAGCGAAATGCAACTTAGTGAGGTTCCCGGCGAGAGCCCGCATTTCGTGCGCTCGGTGACGGAGATGGGCGACACGCGCGACGTCATCGCCAGCGAAGATATCTACGCCAGCAACGGCACCAAGCTGCTGGCCAAGGGCGCCCGCATCGACAGCAAGCAGTTCGAAAAGCTCACCCGCTACAAGCTCTCGGCCCCGCTCGACCAGGTACTTTCCTCCGACAAGGCCGTCGACGCCGCCACGCTGGCGATCGAATTCGACCGGATCCTCGAACGCGATGCCGCTTACCGCCAATTGCTATCGCGCGCCGGCGACCCACGCCAGCTAAAGCACTGCACCGCCAACCTGCGCCTGCATTCGACCGTCGAGCTGCGCCTGACCGTCATGTCGGACAAGCACGCCGAAATGTTCGAACATACCCTGCGCACCGCCATCATTGCCTTCGCCTGTGCCCAGCGCATGGGTGTCCCGCCTGCCGACTTGCCCGCCGTGTTGCTGGCGGCCTTGTGCCACGACTTCGGCGAAATGCACACCGACCCGCGCATCCTCGACCTGTCGCACCACGTCACGGTCGAAGAACGCCGCTTTGTGCACGTGCATCCCGTCACCGGTTATGTCCTGCTGAAGGACTTGCCGGGCTTTCCCTCCGCCGCCAGCAAAGCTGTACTACAACACCATGAGCGCCTCGATGGCAGCGGCTACCCGCACGCACTGCACGGTGCGAAAATCGACCGGCTGGCGCGCATCCTGGCGGCAGCCGACGTGACCGAGACGGTGCTGCGCCGCCTCGACATGCCGCGCCTGGAAATGCTGTACCGGATTAACAAGCCGCGTTTCGACAGCGACGTCCTGGCCGCCCTGCGCGACCTGCTGCAAGCGCAAGCCAGCCAGCCGGCAGAACCCGGCCCGATCGCCGATCCGTCGGGGCGCCTGAACCATCTATCGGACTTGCTGCGAGCCTGGTTCGACCTGAGGGCAATGCTGGAGCAGCGCCCCGCCGCCGATTCGCCAGGCTCGCCGCTGGCATTCCTGTTCGAGCGCATGGCATCTGTACGCTCATTGGTTCTGCAAGCCGGCTTCAACCCGGACGATATGACCAGCATGCTGGCCATGATGCAGGACGATCCGGAAGTGCTGGCCGAGTTGCGCTCCATGCTTGATGAAATGGATTGGCTGCTGGCCGACCTGGCCAATGAAATCGACCGCCGCTCTCCAGAGTTGGACGGCCTGTCGCAGGGCGCGCTGCAAGGCCTGATGCAGCGCCTTCGGCCTGAAATTCATTAACAAAACGGTTGCAAATGCTTACACCGATTACATGGGACGATGTTTTTCGCCGGCTCCGCCAGCCATATACTGCAGCCACGCGACTTGCGGAAATCAACAAATGAAAGGGAACGCCATGAAAACCACCAAGCTGTTCGCTGCCGTCCTGGTATCGGCCTTTGTCTTGCCTGCCTTTGCCCAATCCACCCCGAACCTGGATAAGCGCGAAGACCGCCAGCAGGCCCGCATCGCCCAAGGTATCGCGTCCGGCCAGTTGACCGCTAAGGAAGCGCAGCACCTCGAAGCGCGCGAAGCCAAGCTGGCAAACGACGAAGCAATGGCCAAGGCCGACGGCAAAGTCACCCGCAAGGAACGCCATAAGCTGCAGCGGGAAGCAGACCGCAACAGCGCCGCCATCCATCAGCAGAAGCACGACAAGCAAACCCGCTGATCCACGAATGCTAACGCGCTATGACGCCATCGTTGTCGGCAGCGGTCCCGGTGGCGCCAGCGTCGCGCATACGCTGGCGCGGCATGGGCAGCGCGTTTTGGTTCTGGAACAGGGCAGCGGCGCTCCGTTGCGGGGCACCCTGGCCCACATGGCAAGCATCGGCGCCATCCCCGGCAAGGGTGCTTTTTTCCACCGCGATGCATCGCTGCTGGTGCGCGGTCTGGCAACCGGCGGCAGTTCCACCCTGAATTTCGCCACGGCCGCCGCGCCGCCGCTGGAACGCTTTGCGGCGCTTGGCATCGACCTGGCCCCGGCGCTGGCTGAATGCCGTGCCGAATTACCGATCGGCCAACTGCCTGATGGATTGCTCGGCCCCATGGCCCAACGCATCATGCAGGCCGCGCTGTCCTGCGGCCTGCCCTGGCAAAAACTCGACAAGATGATCCGCCCCGCTGTCTGCCGCACCGGCTGCTGGCGATGCGTCTACGGCTGCCCGTACGGCGCCAAGTGGACTGCGCGCGACCTGCTCGACGAAGCGCGCCTGCGCGGTGCGCATATTCTCGACAATGCACAAGCCAGGCGCGTACTGCTCGAGCGAGGCCGTGCAACCGGCGTTGAATATGTGCGCGGCGGCACGCTCCAGACCGCCCACGCCGCTACGGTGATACTGGCCGGCGGCGGCATCGGCAGCCCGCGCCTGCTGCATGCGTCCGGATTGGCGCCGCGCAGCATGCCCTTCATCAGCGATCCTGTGGTGGCAGTGATGGGCGCGGTAGACAATATTGATGGCGGCGCCGAAGTGCCTATGACAGCGGGAATGGCGCTGCCGGAAGAAGGCCTGTCCTTCGCGGACCTGACCCTCCCCAAGCCGATGTACCAGGCCTTCGCGCTACAAGTCGGCCGCATCGACCGCCTGTTCGCTCACCGCAGAACGCTCAGCATCATGGTCAAGATCCGGGACCAGGCCGGCGGCGGCATCGGCCCGCACCGGGTCGACAAGACGCTGCAAGCGGCGGACCACGAACGCTTCCGTCACGGCACCGCGCTGGCGCGGCGCATCCTGTCGCAGGCCGGCGCCCGTCATGTATTCCAGAGTTGGCATTTCGCAGCCCATCCCGGCGGCGCGCTGGCCGTGGGCGGCGGTGGGGCGGCCGCCGTGGACAGCGATTTGCGCACGTCCACCCCGGGCCTCCATGTATGCGATGCCTCTGTCCTGCCCGCCCCTTGGGGCCTGCCACCCACCCTCACGCTGCTTGCGTTGGGCAAGTGGCTGGGACGCCGACTACAGGATTTTTTGTAGTCAAAATACTTAAATTTAATCGCTTTTTTTGCTGCGTTTACACCACAGCATAAGCGTGCGCGTAGTAAAACTACTCCATACTTTGTCGACCAAAACAAAGGAAGGAAAGATGATGGAGACTCAACGCAAGGCCATGTTGGCAGCCATCCTGGCCGCTTTCAGCATCCACGCGCTCGCCGCGCCCGACACCTCGGTCGGCAACAAGCAAGGCTTCAACACGGATGTGATCTACCAGATCGTGACCGACCGCCTGGCGGACGGCAATAGCGCGAACAATCCCGCCGGCAGCGCCTTCAGTTCCGGCTGCACGCAGAAAAAACTGTTCTGCGGCGGCGACTGGAAAGGCATCCAGAACAAGCTCGAAGATGGCTACCTGACCGGCATGGGCATCACTGCCATCTGGATTTCGCAGCCGGTCGAAAACATCACCGCGGTGCTGAACTACTCGGGCACCAACAGCACCGCCTACCACGGCTACTGGGCGCGCGACTTCAAGCGCGCCAACCCAGCCTTCGGCACCATGACCGATTTCACCAACATGATCAACGCGGCCCACGCCCGCAACATCAAGGTGATCATCGACTTCGCGCCTAACCATACCTCGCCTGCTTCAGCCGCCGACACTACTTTCGGCGAGAACGGCAAGCTGTACGACAACGGCGCGCTGCTGGCCGGCTACGGCTCCGACCCGAACGGCTACTTCCACCACAACGGCGGCACCGACTTCTCCACACTGGAAAGCGGCATTTACCGCAACCTGTTCGACCTCGCGGACCTGAACCACAACAGTGCCACCGTGGACGCCTACATGAAGGCCGCCATCAAGGTCTGGTTGGACCTGGGCATCGACGGTATCCGCATGGACGCCGTCAAGCACATGCCTTTCGGCTGGCAAAAAAGCCTGATGTCCTATATCCATGGCTACAAGCCGGTGTTCACGTTTGGCGAATGGTACCTGAGCGAGAATGAAGTCGATCCGGCCAACCATTACTTCGCCAACCGCAGCGGCATGAGCCTGCTCGACTTCCAGTTCGCGCAAAAGGTGCGCCAAGTCTTCAAGGACGGTTCTGCGAATATGACATCGCTGAACCAGATGGTGAGCGATACCGCCGGCCAGTATTCCCACGTTGGCGACCAGGTCACCTTCATCGACAACCACGACATGCCGCGTTTCCAGGTGGCTGGCGCCAGCGGCCGCAAGCTGGAGCAGGCATTGGCCTTTACCCTTACCTCGCGCGGCGTGCCGGCCATCTACTACGGCACCGAGCAATACATGCAGGGCACCGGCGATCCGGATAACCGCGCGATGATGACCTCTTTTGCCACCACCACGCCGGCATACCGCATGGTGGCGCGCCTGTCACCACTGCGCAAGTCCAATCCCGCCATCGCTTACGGCAGCACGCAGCAGCGCTGGGTCAATAACGATGTGCTGATCTACGAACGCAACTTCGGCAACAACGTGGCCGTGGTGGCGATCAACCGCAACCTGTCCACCGCTACGTCGATCAGCGGCTTCATCGCCGGCCTGCCTGCGGGCAGCTACACCGACGTGTTGAATGGCCTGGGCTTCAACGGCAACAACATCACGGTCGGAGCCAATGGCGCGGTCAGCAACTTCACCCTGGCCGCCGGCGCCATCTCCGTCTGGCAGTACACCGCCGCCGCCGCCTCGCCAAAGCTGGGTCACGTGGGGCCGAATATGTCGATGCCCGGCAAGACCATCACCATCGACGGCCGCGGCTTCGGCGCCGCCAAGGGTACGGTGAAATTCGGCAGCACGGTGGTGAGCGGCGCCAACATCCTGTCCTGGGAAGACACGCAGGTCAAGGTGCTGGTGCCAAGCGTGGCGGCAGGCATGAACGGGATCAGCGTTGTCACGGCAGGTGCGGTGACCAGCGACAGCTGGAATAACTTCGAAATTCTCAGCGGGCCGCAAGTCACAGTACGCTTTGTAGTCGGCAGCGCCACCACCGTATCAGGAGAAAACGTCAACCTGGCGGGGGATAAGTTCGAACTTACCAACTGGAGCGCTACCGCACCACTTGGCCCGCTGTTCAACCAGGTGGTCTACAGCTACCCTAACTGGTACACCGATGTCAGCGTACCGGCCGGCACCACGGTCAGCTATAAATTCCTGAAGAAGAGCGCCAATCCGACCGTGTGGGAAGGCGGCAGCAACCACACCTTCACCACGCCGGCCAGCGGCACGGCAACGGTAAACGTGAACTGGCAGCCTTGAATCAGGGCTTCAACTTGAAAATCGTACGCTGAGTAGCGACGTAAAGCGCGCCCTTCCTGTCCACGGCAAGGGCGCGCAGTTTTCCGGCATCCGCGGGCAGATCCTTTCCTTCGGTGGAGACTTCCCCGTTCGCCGACATCTTGCGCAACACTCCATCGTCAATCAGGTAAATATTGTTATCGGCGTCCGGCGCCGCATGGGTGATGTTCCGGAAGCGTGCCAACAAGCTTGCCCCGTCGTTGCTCCCCTTGCGTTCGCGGCTGCCCGCCGCCAGCCATTGATAGCCATCGGCGCCTACCCGGCTCACATACTGGCCGTGCAGCATGAAGACATCGTCGCTTGGAGCCACCAGCACGTCGCCGCAACCGTCCGCCCCTTGTACCTCAATTTTGCGCGCCACGCCGCGCGGGCGGATGCGCCACAGCACGTTATCGGCGCAATACCAGGCCTGGCCGGTGGCATCCGCCGCGATGCGATGCTGGCCCAGGCCGGGCAGCATGAAGGGCTCGGCATCCTTCGCGACATAGGCCCAGATGCGCCGCAGCGCCGGTACGAAACCGGTCTGTTCGGGCGTCATGCCCGGCGGACCGCTTACCAGTGAAATCAAGCCTTCCGTGCTGACGCCGGCCAGACCGCCGTTGGCCGTAACGAATACGCCGGTGCTGGGTCGCGCCACCATCGAACCATGCAAGTCAACCTGGGCCGCCGTATGGGAATCACGCAGCTTGCGGAAACTTCCGGCTTCCAGCAGGGTGCGCACCACGCCCTCCTTATCGATGCGTCGCAGCTGGTCGCCGTCCAGCACATACAGCCCGCCGTCGCGGCCCACTGCGAGCTGGGTGATATCGCCGAAGCGCGCCTGCATTGCCGGGCCGTCGCGGTTGAGCGAGGCTGCGTATTGGAGGGCGAAGGGCTGCGGCTTGCCATTGGCGTCCCAGCTCATTGCCGCCTGGCGTTCAGCCAGCAGCACACGCAGGCCGCCCTCCCGGTCGCGCGCGCCCCCGGACAGTTCGCCGGTCACGTCGCCCGTCCCCAGCAGGGGCACGATCATGCCGTTACGTTCAATGCGATAGATGGTGCCGGTGGCAGGCGCTGTCGCTAGCAGCCGGCCTTGGGAATCGGCGGCCATCTGCCCGGCGGGCAAGGTGCGCGCCTTGGCGAGCGTCGGCATGCTCGGGGCCAGGTAGCGCCGCAGGCATTGTCCGCGCTGGCATTCTTCCTGCGCCGGCGCCGTGTGCGGTGGAGAATCGAGCGCCTGCCAATTGCCGGCAGCATCTACCAGCAGCGCACTGGCTGCGTCAGACAACACCACGCCGCCGCGCGCATCGAGCGCGATGCCTTGCGGTTGTAGTGGCAAGCCCTGGACCACCGAGCTGACCACGCCGGACGCCGATATCCGCCGCAGCGCGCTGTTGCCTGCATCCGCCACCAGAAGTTCGCCCGCCCCATCGAGTGCCAGCCCAGCCGGCTGGTTAAAGCGTGCTGCAATGCCTTTGCCGTCATTACGCCCGGCGGTGCCCGCCTGGCCAGCCACCGTGCGCACGTCGCCCGCCGGCGAAATTGCCTTCACAGCGTGGTTCCCTGCATCAGCCACGTACACTGTCCCGTCGGCCGCCACGGCCAGTCCAGCCGGCGCGATGAAGCGGCCCGGCAAGGTCACCAGCAGCCCATCCGGCTTTAACGCCCTCACTGTCGCCCCATCGGTGAAGTAAATCGTGTCGTCCTGCCCCACCGCGATGCCGCGCGGCGTCTCCAGCCGTTCGCTGCGCAAGGCCATGGGGGCACCCGCAATCACCTCCCACCTGGCGGCAACGGCAGTATGGGACAGCAGCAGCGCGGCTGCAGCGGCAATCAAGCTTTTTTTATTCATCCAGCGGGCGGGAGGTGGGAAGGCGCCACAGATAGACTGTCACGCAGCAGGCAATCAGGAACAGCATGACCTTCAGCGACAGAAAAGGCACCCTGTACATCGAATAGAACATCGACGGCCACATCATCACCATGGCCAGCACCTTGCCGCGCAGCGGGATGCCGCGTCCGTCTTCATAGTCGCGCAGGTAGCGGCCGAAGCGGCCGTGGTTGCGCAGCCAGTTGTGCAGCTTGTCCGAGCTGCGCGCGAAACAGGCCGACGCCAGCAACAGGAAGGGCGTGGTGGGCAGCAACGGCAGGAATACGCCCAGGACCGCGAGGACCATGAACAGGCAGCCGAAAGTGACCAGGACGATTTTCATCGCCCCATTATAGCGGTGGGCAAGCCCTCGTATGCGCGTTGTGCACCTCGCGGCAGTCGGCCGGGGGGCCGGCATCGAAACTGGCCTTGGGGTAGGCGCAGAACAGGGGGAAGGACTCGCGCTGGCACAACTGCGTCCACATATGCTCCAGCCGCATGGTGGCGCGATACAGCTGTTCGTCCCACAGCAAAGCGACCATTTCGCCGAATGCGCGCACCGTAGGATGCTTCTCGCGCGCCTTGGCCAGCAATTCCTCGATCATCGCAATGAAACGCGACTCGGCCGGCCAGCCATCGAACATGAAGCGCGCCAGGCAGGAACGGGCATCGCGTACGATGTACTGGCCATTCGACGCCGCAGCGGCTACATCAATGCCGTGGCGCTCCAGGCGCTCGGCCAACGCGGTGCGATGCTCCGGCGTGGCAATGATGATGATGGCGTCGTCCTTGCGGAAACCCTCGAGCACAAAACGTTCCAGCGTATCGAGGAACGAGTCTTCGTTCTCATACATCTGCACCACATGGTCGCAATGCGAGATGTGCTGCCAGAATTCCTCTATCGCTTCCTGCTGCTGCGTCGACTGCATTGTATTGGCTCCAGAGCTAAAGTAACCAAGAGTAGCAGATCGAAACGGTTAAAAGATGCGCGCTTTGTCACGCCCCCCCCCCATGAAGATGCACAGCCAGCCACAGGGCGCCATCGGAAACGCTTTTGACCGTGTGCGGCGTGCGCGCCGGCAGGAACAGATAGTCGCCTGCCTTCAGCGGCACCTTGCGGCCGCCCACTGCAAGGGTGGCTTCGCCTGTCAGCAGCACCACCCATTCATCCTGCTGCTGCACGTATTCCTGCGATTCGATCTTTGATGTGCTGACGATGCGCTCGATCACCACCCCCTGGTGCGACAGCAGCGTATCGAAGCGCTCACCCGTTACGGGCGGCAGTGCATCCTCGTACAGATTTCCCATTTCCTTTTCCCTGGTCAGTGCGGGCCATCATGGCAGGCGTAGCATACACCTCGCCGTGCGCGTCGATCAGCATGGCTTCCGTCAGGTCAAGCCGCTGCGCCATATCGCACCAGCCTTGCGGGCCGACCACGAATAGCGGCTTGGAATTGCCGTCCGAGCGCAAACCCGCATCGCTGCCACCGGAGGTAATGATGGTCACGGAGGCCACCAGGTCCACCGTCTGCCCGGTGCGCGCATCGATGACGTGGGCATGGCGCTTGCCCTCCTTCATGAAGTAACGTTCATAGTCGCCGCTGGTGCCGATTGCTTCGTTGTCGTGCAAGGCAACCCGCGCCACCATTTCCGGTCCGCGCGGGTTGCGGATGCCGACCATCCACGGCCGGGAACCCGGCTGGCCCAGCGCAATCGCATTGCCGCCCACATTCACGAGGGCCGCCTTGACATGGGCTTGACGCAGGATCTGCGCCGCACGGTCCAGCGCGTAGCCCTTGGCATACCCTCCCAAGTCCAGCATGACGGTACGGTTGCTGCTCGAAACGCGGTTGCCGTCGAAATGCAAATCCGCCATGCGCGGATTTGCCTTCACCAGGTTGCCGATCTCCGCCGTCGACGGACCGCCGGCCGAAATATCGTTCTTCTGGAAACCCCACAACCGTATCAGGCGACCGATTGCGGGGTTGAAAGTATCGCCGGAGCGGGCCGACAAATCGGCAGCGGAGCGCAGCAGTGCCACCATCTCTTCGTCTGCTTCGAACGGCTCGCCGCGGGCGATGGCAGCATTCAGCGCCGTCAGCTGGCTTGGCTGCCAGGCGTGGTACTTGTGGTGCAAGCGGTCGAACTCGCGCAGCACGGCGTCGCCCTGCTTGCGCGCCTCCGGTTCGGAAGGACCGTAAATGCTGATCTCCACCTGCGTGCCGAATACATGCCCTTGCACGCGGTGCACTTCATCCCTGGCCGTGCAGGCCGCCAGCAAGTGCAGCAGCACGGCGCAAGCCAAAAGCTGTCGGCGCTGCGTCATCAGCTCTTGGCCATGAAGTCGATGGCGGCCTTCACCTCGTCGTCTTTCAGGCCAGGATTGCCGCCCTTGGCAGGCATCATCTTGAAGCCATTTAAGCCGTGGGTGTATAGCACTTCCCTGCCTTGCTTGACACGCGGGGCCCAGGCTGCCTTGTCGCCGGCTTTCGGCGCGCCCAGCACGCCCGCGGCGTGGCAGGAGGCGCAATTGGCGGCGTAGATCTTTTCGCCGTTGATACCGGCGCCTTTGGCAGGTGCTGCAGCCATAACCGCAGGCGCCAGGACGGCGGCGGCGATAGCGACGGTCAGTTTGGTATATGCTTTCATGTTGTCTTCCTCTTGGTTGGTGTTGAAAAATACTCAGCGCATTGAGTCGTCATGCGCCTCATGCGCCGGCCTGGTGCCCAGCTTGAGCACATCCGGCCGGACCTGGCTGTAATCGAGCACGCGGCCGCCTTCACGTTTAGCAAAGGTTTGCGCATCCTCCTTGCTGGCGAAGGTGGCCACGGTCGGCCCCATGGCGCCCTGGGCTCGGCTGTCGATCACGTAAGACGCGTTGCGGGCTTCGATCCAATGGCCGCGCGGCTTATCCCATGCAGCTTTGCCCATGTCCTGCACGTAGCTGGCACCGATGCCGCGCTGGCCTTCCTCCCCGAACAGGACTTCGAACAATTCCGCAAGGCTGCAGAAGTAATCGATGCGACCGTCCATGAACACGATCTGCGCCTTGGGACCGGGATAATCCTTGAGACTCATGCCATCCAGCGCGCAAACCGCATCGTCTGCCGGTTCGCCTGCAGTCGGCGAACGCGGGGCGTCGCCGCACGCAGCCAGCAACAGCAACACCACGATGACGCTGGCGTTTCGCTTGACGCTCATTTGAACCTCCAGGCGGCAAAGGCAAACGGAACGGCGATCCAGGCCAGCATCACACCAGCCAGCAGGCCGGGATTGGTCATATGCTCCGGCATCACGGTGGCCAGGCCATACAGCCCCTGCACCTGCTCGGAGCTGAAGATATTCAGCAGGCGGAACACGTCGGCGGGATTGAGCAACAGGATGGCACCGAACACGCTGCTGTCAAACGCACCCTGCGACAGCACCAGTACTCCCATCAGCACCATGTCGAACACCAGCACGAACATGAACCAGAGGGCGATCGCCAGGCCGCTGGCCCGGATGCGGTTATGCGCCAGCACCGACAGGCACAGCGACATGCTCAGGAAGGCCAGCCCCAGCAGGATGGCGCTGCCGGCAAAGCCGAAGAAATGCATGGCATCGCGCGCATCGAGCTGGTTTGAGAGTGCCAGCAATGCCACGCCAAAGCCAAGCGCGGTCGATGCCGCCAGCGCGGCCGCCAAGCCGGTAAACTTCCCGAGCAGCAGTTCAAAGGGCGTGATCGGCAGCGACAGCAGCAACTCGAGTGAACCGCGCTCACGCTCGCCGACGATCGCGTCGTAGCCAAGCAGCAGCGCGATCAGCGGCACCAGGTAGGTGACAAGGCTGGAAAGGCTGACGATGGTGACATCGATGCCGCGATAACCCACGCTGCCCTGCTGCGCCGTGCCAAACCAGGCAATCGCCAGCGCAAACACGGCGAACACCAGCGCCACCGCCAGCACCCAGCGGTTGCGCAAGCGATCGCGAAATTCGCGCGAAGCGATGGTAGCCGCCGCCGACCAGTCAAGCCGCGCGTGCATGACGGCCTCCCATGCCAAAGAACAGGTCTTCCAGCGACGGCTCGTGGATCGCCACGTCATCGATGGAATCGCTGAGGGTGGCGATAATCCGCAACATCTCGATCTTCTGCCGCGGTGCGCATGGAACGCGGATGCAATCGCGCTCCACGCGCACCTGGTGGCCGCGCAGTGCGGCAATCACGCGGCCGGTCGCTCCCGCTCGCGCCACCAGCCGGATCTCGGCCGGCATCGCCGCCCCGGCACGCAACTGCGCCAGGGTGCCCTGCGCCGCAATGCGGCCGCGGCTCATGATCACCAGCTCGTCGACCCGCTCCTGGATCTCGGCCAGGATGTGGGAAGTGATGACGATAGTGGCGCCTTCCTCGCGCAGCTGGTGCAGGATGCGATAGAAGTCATGAATGCCGTCCGGATCAAGGCCATTGGTCGGCTCGTCGAGGAAGACCAGTTCCGGCGCGCCAAGCAGCACCTGGGCGAAACCCAGGCGCTGGCGCATACCCTTCGAATAGCCGCCTACACGGCGCTGCGCTGCCGCCGACAAGCCAACCCGCTCCAGCACATTGCCGCAGGCGCTGCGCGCGACTTTCTTCAAATCCGCGAACAGGTGCAGCAGCTCTATTCCGGTAAGGTTATCGTAGGCGACAAAACTCTCCGGCAGATAGCCGATACGGCGCCGTACGTCTCGGAAAGCGCCGTCATTGGTACGGACCCCGCAAATCCGCACTTCGCCCGAAGTCGGCTCCAGCAAGCCAAGCATCATCTTGAATACAGTACTCTTGCCTGCACCGTTATGCCCGATCAGGCCTACCATGCGGCCGCGCCCAACGGACAGGTCGAGACTATCCACCGCCTGCAGCGCTTCATAGCGCTTGCCCACGGCACGCAAGTCAATCAGCTTGTCGTCCATGCCATTTTCTCCAATCAGTGTTCCAGGGCTGCATGCGCGGGTGTTTGTCGATCACGCTGGGTGCGCGCAGCAAGGGGAACTGCCGCGACACGAAGCGCAGCGTTTGCACGGCGGGGCTGCTAAGCAGGAGCTTGAGCAGCGGGTATTGCCAATGCAGGCGGTCGACCATGTCGTTGGCCTGGTAAAGAATGTCGCCGTTACCATCGTTGTCCTGGTCCCAGCCGCTGTAGTTGCTCCAGTAGTTGCCTTTGCTGCGGCCCCATTCGACGTCTTTCGATGCTACGAACTTGACCTGCTCGGCATTGTGGATAAAGTCGTTTCCATCCACAGCGTTATTGCTCGACCCAGCCGTCAGGTGCACGCCGGTACGGTTGCCGATCACCAGGTTGCCGCGCAGGGTATTGAATTCAGCGTCGTATATGAAGAATCCACGCCCGTTGCCGGCTACGATGTTGTTTTCAATGAGCGAATCCTGAATAGTGCGCAGCATGATGCCGTGATCCTCGTTCCCCCAGGCGACGTTGTTGCGAACAACGAGGTTCCGCACTTCCATCAGCGCCAGGCCGCCACGGCTCTGGTACACGGTGTTGCCTTCCCAAGTGCTGTTGTGGGTGTTCATATAGTGCGTTCCGTAGCGCACGTGGTGCACGGTATTGCCACGGAAGGTCGCGCGGCGCGAATAATCGACATAAATACCGTCGCGCACGTAGCTGACCGTGTTGTCGATCACCTGGGTATCGTCGGTGTTGTAGACCTGGATGCCGTTGCCCCGCATTTGCGACATCAGGTCGCGGCGGCCGGTGACCAGGTTGCCCTGCAGGACGGCATCACGCGATTGCTCAAGCCAGATGCCGAACAGGTTGGTGACCAGGTCGCAGTTGGCGACAACGATGCGATCGGAACCCGGCATCACATAAATGCCGGCGTTTTGCGAACCAAGATCGGTGCCACTGTCGCGCACGATCAGGCCGCGAATCGATACGTCGGCCGACTTGACGCGAATGACGTCCCCCTCATAGCCGGCTGCTATCGTCGGCTTGCCGATGCCCTCCAGGCGCAGCGGCTTGTCGATCACGATGCGCTCCTGGTAAGTGCCGGCCATGACCTGGATGGTGTCGCCGGTTTGGGCCAGGCCGACGGCCGCGGCGATCGACTGACCGGCACGGACCTGGAGCACGGCAGCGTAGGCGCCTGCCGAGGCGCTGGCCAGCATCGCGGTGAAGGACGCGGCCAGGGCGGCCGCGCAAACCGTGCGGACACTCATGGTCTTACCCTGCCTTTCTTTTCAGCTCACTACGAACCGCATCCAGCGAAATAAAGTAGCCGCGTTCATCGATAGGCGTCAGCGGCTGGCCGTCCTTCTCACGCGTCTTGCGCTCCCTGGCCAGTGGCGGGCAGGCGTGGTCGTCGTAATACATCACCATGCAGTCCAGGCAAAGCAGGCATTCTTTCTGGTCGATGCGGCCCTGCGCATCGATAGCGTGCGAGCCGCAGCCCTTGGCGCAAGCGGTACAGGTCACGCACTCCTGCTTGCGCTTCAGGCTAAACAGGCGGAAAAAGCTCGGCACGGCCAGCCCGGCGCCCAACGGACAAATGTATTTACAGTAGGGGCGCTCGCTCAGGATCGAAATCCCGAGGATGACCGCGACGAAGGTTGCGAACGGCCAGCCGCGATTCAGCACGCCCACCAGGAAAGTCGTCTTGAACGGCTCAATCTCAGCCAGCTGCTCCGCCAGTTCCATCGAGTAGAAGGACACGCCAACCAGCATCGCGAATACGCCGTATTTCACCCATTTCAGCTTGTCGTGCACGCGCTTGGGCAGCAGTCCCTGGAAGCGGCCCAGGCCAAGCAGCGTGCCAAGCTTGTACGCCAGGTGCTGCAGCGAGCCGAACGGGCATAGCCAGCCGCAGAACAGGCCACGTCCCCACAGCACCACGGTGACCACCATGAACCACCAGAATATGAAGATGAACGGATCGGACAGGAACAGCTCCCACTTCCACTGGTGGACCAGGGAATGGAACCAGGTCATCACTTGGGTAATCGAAGGCTGTGCCTTCAGGTACAAGCCAATGAAGCCGACTGCGATCACCCAAAGAATGGTGCGCGGGATGCTGATCAGAGGCTTGCTCTTGCGATTCGAGGCGCGTACCAGGCGGTCGCGCTGCGAGTGCAGGACGGCAGTCGCCAGCAGCGCCAGCACGAACAACGCGATTTCGCCTTTGCGCGCCAGCCAGGCCGACTTCCACGCCGGCACCGGGCGCTCCACTTTTGGCCGGCCGCCTTCCAGATAGCGCGCCGGAGTCCAGTACTCTTGGTCGAAGTGCACGAACACCTTGGCGTGGGTCTGCATGTCCAGCTTATTGGCCAGCAAGCTCAGTTGCCACGGCCATGCGGGATTGAAGTTTGCCGAGCGAATGATGAAGATCGCCGATTCCTTGTAGTCCGGCGCATCGGCCGGCTCCAGGTGGTACAGGTTCAGGTAATCGGTGTCGCGGAAAGTAAAGCGGTCCGCATCCTGGCGCACCTGGATGCGGTCATAAATGCCGCCGCGCACAAAGCCTGAACCCTTGAACGATTCAAGGCCGGTGCCGATGATAAAGATCGCATGCTCGTCTTCCTTCAGGTCCTGCATCAGGCGCTGGTGATTGCGCTCGCCGAGCAGGCTGATGCCGACGCTCGGCACGTTCAGGTAGCCGAAATGCAGGTCCATATAGGGCTTGCCGCCGGGCGGCAAACCGACATCAGTGCTTTCAACGCGCAGGTGCTGGACCGCGCCCTCCTCAACGAGCGCGGCCCAGTCCAGACGTTCGCGTAGCTGCGTGAAATGTGCGCGCGGCTTGACCATCCCCTTGAAGATGCCCACCTGCTTGCCTATCTCGTACGCACTTTGCGCAATGGTCTGGTTCTCGGCTATGGCAGTAACGGTGGCCCCGCTGATCGCATCAAGATCACCACCATCACGTCCAAGACCGAGTTCCAGCTTGGCATCGCCGGGCTTGCCCAGGTACTGGCGGACGAACTTCGTCAACACAGTTTCGGGAATACCCGCCAACAAAATCGGTTCGGAGTGCTTCAGGATACGCACTCCGGTAATCAAACCTTTGGCATCCATGCCGATCAGCGTGATGACCGGCTTACCAGAGTAGGCTGGAATATCCACCACGTCGGTGGACAGGAACACATAGCCCACCACCTTCTGCTTGCCCTGCTCCAGCACGTAGCCTTCAACGTAGGGCGGCGTGCCTTTGCGCTTGGAGAACGCCGTCGCGGCAGGCAGCACGTCGCTGCATGGCGCTTCGGCACACAAATCGGGACCACCCATCAACCCCGCGGACAGCACGGTGTCGTACATCGAAGTGGCCGCGGCAGGGGCTGCGCACGCCATCGCCAGCAGCGCCGCCCAAAGCAGGGAAATCAGTCGATACAGCATGAATGAACCGCCCTCGCGGGCTTACGCCTCCACCAGGAAGCGGCTGCGCATTTCCAGGTGCAGCGCGTGGCAGAAGTGCGTGCAATACATCCAGAACGCACCGGCATGATCGGCCTTGAAGGTGACCGACCTGGTCTCCTGCGGATTGACGATGAAGTTGATGTCGTAGGTCGGGATCGCGCAACCGTGGGTCAGGTCTTCCACCTTGTCGTAGTTGGTCAGCGTGATCGTCACCTCGTCACCTTTCTTCACCTTGATGACCGGCATGCTGAAGGCCGGTGCCTGGGACATCAGGCGCACGTGCACCTTGTTGCCGTTGCGCGTGATGCCCGCGTTATCCGCCGTCACCTTGTTCGGGAAGTCGTCCATGTTGTAGATCTGGCGCGTCTTCACGATATCGCGGCGTACGATGATCGCGTCGTGCGGTTCCGGATAGGCAGTGTGGTCGGAGATGATCACCATCTTGTCGCCGGTGATATCGATCAACTGCTCCGTTTCGCTATGCAGCGGTCCGACCGGCAGGAAGCGGTCCTTTGAGAACTTGTTCCCGGAATTGAAGTACTTGCCGTCCGCTTCCTTGGTTTCACCCATCGAAGCGTAGCCGTGACCCGGCTGGTAGTGCACGTCCACGCGGTCCACCACCGGTTTGACAGTCTTATCCCCCTTGAACTGCGCAATGGCCGCCGCCACGTTCCACTTGACGATCTGGCTGTCCAGGAACAGGGTGGTGAAGGCGTTGCCTTTCCCGTCAAAAGCGGTGTGCAACGGGCCCAGGCCGATTTCCGGCTCCGCCACGACGGCATCGCGCTCGGTTTTCAGCTCGCCGTCGAACCATTTGGCCACCAGCGCCACCTCGATCACCGTCGCAGTCGGCGACAGCTTGCCGGAGCAGACCATGTACTTGCCGTCCGGGGAAGCATTGACGCCGTGCGGGTTCTTGCCGACCGGGACGTAGCAGGTCACGGCAGTTTTGGGATCAGCATTGGCTGCCTTGCGG
Organism: Duganella sp. CF458; assembly: GCF_900113115.1. GTDB lineage: Bacteria > Pseudomonadota > Gammaproteobacteria > Burkholderiales > Burkholderiaceae_D > Rugamonas. Next base: position 255,658 of record NZ_FOOF01000001.1, read on the forward strand.
CCGTCAACCACCGGCACTTTGGACGCGCCGATGGTGGTGAACTTGCCGGCCTTGACCAACGCTTCCACACGCGCCACGTCGAAGAACACGCAGGCGTCGCGTTCGGCCGCCATCATGCCAGCCTGGTCCGGCGCATTCTCGGAGTTGTACTGGTTGGAGCAGGCAAAGCGGCCATCGTAGGAAGTCGCCGTCAAATCCATATTGCCGTCCACGCGCACTTGCCAGCGCACGTCCATGGTTTCCGCATCCACGCAGGTGAACAGCGAGCCCCACTTGGAAGGATCGTCCAGGTCACGGCCATCGTTCGGGAAGGGAATGGCAAACTCCGCGCCGCAGAACACGCGCGTGGTGTGGTTGATCGACTTGTCGACCGGGTCGCACTTGTCCGGGAAGATGCCGTGGAAGCCTTGTACGTTAGGCAGTTCGGTGATTTTGTCGCACTCCATGGTGTCCATGCGGATGCGGGCCAGGCGCGAGTGGATCTTGTCGTTCACCCAGAGGAAGCGGCCATCGTAGGTGCCGTCCTTGTAGCTGCCGTGCACGTGGTGGGTATCGCCGGTAGTGTATTTCAGGCTGCCATCCGGCTTGGTGCCCATGATGGCCTTGGACTCGTTGGTGATACCCCAACCAACCATAGGATCGATATTGAAAACAGGGATACGGCGTAAAGTTCGCCCGGAAGGAACGCCCATGATGCGTGCCTCGCCGGAGTGGCCGCCGCTGGAGAACAGGTAATAGTCGTCCAGCTGGCCCGGCTCCACGTGCGACTTGCTCGCGCCATGCGACTTGCCCGCTGCCGCCGCGCCGTTGGCCGAACCTGCAGCAGAACCGGGCGCCCCCGCACCGTTCTCCTTGCAGCCTGCCAGCACGCCCGCGCCGGCCAGGCCTAGCGCAGCACTCTTACCCAGGAATCGCCGACGGCTGTTCGTTTGCACGTCGTTTACCTCATTGTCGCTACCCATGTTTCAATACTCCTACTCTGTGTTATTCCAGTGCAGGACTCTACGTAGTTTGCCAATTAATTAAATTGATTCAGGTCAAGCGCTTTCAATCTGAGAGGAACCGTCCATGAAATCATTCCTGTCCTACCTCGCAGCCTTACTGTCCGCAGGCACCGCCGCCGCGGCGCAACTACCAGCGCTTCAAGTGAACGACATGTCGGCGCAGATGCAAGCCGGCGTGCCTGTCACTGTCGGCCACGTGTTCGCAAAAGGGGACGTGAATGCCGGCGAAACGATCGCGGCGACGTTCAAGGGCGTCGCAATACCGCTGCAGGCCGACGTCAAGGCCACGCATGCCGATGGCTCGATACGCCATGCCGTACTCACTACCGTGCTGCCGCAGCTGGCCGGCGGAGAAACTGCCGACGTGGCGCTAGCGACGATACCCGTCCTTGTTCCATCCGGTGGCGCTGGCCCTGATGCCCTGCTGGCCAGTGGCTTCAACGCCGTCGTCCGGCTCAACGTAGGGGGCGTCACTTACAGTGCGGACGCTGCACAGCTGCTGGCTGGCAAAGCATATAAAACCTGGCTTGCCGGGCCACTGGTCAACGAATGGCAGGTAGCCGGCCCTGTGCTGGCGAACGGTCTCGCGCACCCGCACCTTGCCGTGCGCTTCGCAATCCGAAGCTACCGCCTGCCAGGCACCGATCGTCCGGGACCGACGCGGGTCGACGTGACGGTCGAAAACAACTGGGCCTATGAGCCCAACCCGAAAAACGTGACTTACGATGCCGAAGTCGTGGTGAACAACCAGCTGACGTATAGCAGAGCCGCGCTAAGCCACTTCCATCACGCCCGTTGGCGCAAGGTGTTCTGGGCCGGCGCTGAGCCGAAAGTGCACGTCAAACACGACATCGCGTACCTGCTTGGCACGCGCGCCCTGCCCAATTACGATCGGACCGTAGTACCCTCGCAAACCGGCCTTGCCAGGATGAAGACCGATTGGGAGGCGGCCGACAGTGGCCCGATGGCCATGCCGCTGGTGAACAAATACATGCCTTCGACTGGCGGACGGCCCGATATCGGGCTGCAGCACGCCTGGGCCGCGATGTACATCCTCAGCATGGATGCTCGCGCCAGGCAGGTGACAGCCGGCTTGGGCGATCTGGCGGGCAGCTGGCCGGTCCACTATCGCGACAAGAACACGGACCAGGTGGTATCGATCATTGAGTACCCTTATGTACGCGACCTGCGTATCGGCTCCGACAGCTACAACCCGGTCACGAAAAAGCACGAGGACATGCCGCGCTGTACTTCAACCGAAGCCGGTGCTTGCGCAACGCCTTATACGCCCGATTCAGCCCATCAGCCTTCTTTCGCCTACCTGCCCTACCTCCTCACCGGCGATACCTATTACTTGGACGAACTGCAGTTCTGGGCGAACTGGAACCTGGTCACAATGAACCCGCATTACCGCGCCCTTTCCAAAGGCCTGGTGAAGGGAAACCAGGTACGTGCCCAGGCATGGTCGCTGCGCACGCTGGGGCACGCCGCCTACATCACGCCCGATGCGCATCCGATGAAGGCCTACTTCAACCAGGTCCTGAAAGACAACCTGGATTTTTACAACACGACTTTCGCCGGCAGTGCCACCAACCAGCTGGGCTTCATCGACAACACAGCCACCGGCTACGCAGTGGCTTACGGCGGCCCTACCGGGCCGGGTACCGGCGTCGCCCCATGGATGGACGACTTCTTCACCTCTGCCGTCGGGCATCTGAACGAAATGGGATTTACGGCAGCGGAGCCGATCCTGACGTGGAAGGCGCGCTTCCCGGTCGGCCGCATGATGGCCAGCGGCTACTGCTGGATTGACGGCGCGGTCTACGCCCTGATGGTGCGGCCAAGCGCGACGTCCGGCTATTTCACCAGTTTCGCCGAAGCCTACCAGGCCACCCTGCGCAATAACGACGGCTCACCAATGGTCAACAGCACGGGTGCACGCTACCTGGACCAGCCCTGCGGCAGCCAGGCCCAGGCCAACTGGCGTACGCAGGCCGACAAGGATGCCAAGGTCTGGCGCACACCATGGCTGGCCGGCGAGATGACCGGCTACTCCGCCTCGCAGGAAGGCTATCCTTCGAACATGCAGCCGGCGCTGGCCATGGCTGCAGTCACCGGCATCCCCAATGCCCGTGAGGCGTGGAGCCGCTTCATCAACCGCAGCGTCAAACCGAACTACAGCGAGCGGCCGCAGTTCGCCATTGTGCCGCGCTGAAGGCGATCGTCATGCTGCCGCCTCCGCCGGGGAGTAGAGCGCCACCTGGGCCGCCAGGGCTTTCTGGTAGGCCGGACGCGAGATGCATCGCTGCTGGTAAGCCTCGACCGTAGGGAATTGCTCGCGCAACTCGGCGCCATCGAGCAGGCGCAGGACGGTAGACATCATGATATCTGCCACGCTGAACGTGCCGGCCAGGTAGTCGCTACCCGACAGCCATCCCTCCAGGTCATCCAGGCGACGCTTCACCATGGCCTCCAGCACAGGCCGGCGTTCAACTGTCCACGCCTCGCCCTCGTGAAAGACTGCAAGTTCGACGAAGTTGCCGAAGTATGGTTCGACGGAGTTCAAGGCGGCATAGAGCCACATTTCCGCCAGCTGGCGTTCGCGCGCGCCGGCCGGCATCAATCCCAGCTTGTCGCCCAGGTGGCGCAGGATGGCACCCGACTCGAAGATCGCGTGATCGCCGTCCAGCAGCACCGGCACCTGCCCAAACGGTTGCTGTTGGCGGTAGGTCGATGACTTCTGCTCTTCCGGGTCGATGGTTTTGACGGAATACGGCTGGCCCGCTTCTTCCATCGCCCAGCGCACGCGCAGGTCGCGCACGTAACCAACAGCGAAATCGGGCACGGAACGCAAAGTAATCAGGGTGTACATGTTTGTCTCCTTAGGGTTGGGGTGTGAACATGTGGCCAGATTACGGAGATACTTAATATGTTCAAGAACATATTTTGAATCGGACGCATAATGCCGCACAAGGAGGAGTCACCCCATGCCTTACACCGCAGAGCACAAAGAACGTACCCGCGCCAAAATCGTCGAGTCGGCCCGCAAGCTGTTCAACCGCCACGGCTTCGAGCAGGTATCGATCGAGACCATCATGTCTGAAGCCGGCCTGACACGCGGTGGTTTCTACAACCACTTCGAAAGCAAGGATGAACTGTACGCTGCGGCCGTAGCCAGCTTCGCCACCTGCAACCCCTTCCGCAAGGACATCGCGAGCGCACCCACGAGCGATCCGCGCGACATGGCACACCGCCTGGTCAACCTCTACCTGAGCGACGAAGTTCTGGAAGACATTGAGAACCACTGTCCGCTGTATGCCCTGCCCGGCGACGTGGCCCGCGCCGGCCTGTCGCCGCAACGCGCATACACAGACCTGATCCGCAACCTTACCCGCATTTACGCCCATGCCTTGAAGGGCTTCAGCGATGGCGAACAGCGCGCGCAAGCGATTGTGGCGCTCTGCGTCGGCGGCATGGTGCTGGCCCGTACCACCGACGATCCTGTGCTGCGCGCATCCCTGCGTACGGCGGCACGCCAGCAAGCACTAACGCTGCTGGGTGCGAACTAAGGCTTGATCTCGGTACCGAGAACCTTGAGGAATTGCGCCATCCATTGCGGATGCGCAGGCCAGGCTGGCGCCGTCACGAAGTTTCCATCGGTGACCGCCTGGTCCATCTCTACCGAAACATATTCTCCACCGGCCGAGCGTACCTCAGGCGCACATGCGGGGTAAGCCGAGATACGCTTGCCCTTGATGACGTCTGCCGCAGTCAGGATCTGCGCAGCGTGGCAAATTGCTGCAATTGGCTTGCCCGCCTTGGCAAATTCCTGCACCGATTCCAAGACGCGCGGATTGAGGCGTAAATATTCCGGCGCCCGTCCGCCAGCAATCATCAGCGCGTCGTACGCCGACGCACGCGCTTCGTCAAAGCTCGCATTCAATGCGAACTGGTGGCCAGGCTTTTCGGTATAGGTCTGGTCGCCTTCGAAATCGTGGATCGCGGTCTTGATCTTCTCGCCCGCCTTCTTGCCGGGGCAGACCGCATGCACGGTGTGCCCAACCATCTGCAGCGCCTGGAACGGCACCATGGTTTCATAGTCTTCCGCAAAATCGCCCGTCAAAAACAGGATCTTCTTGATTGCCATTCCGATCTCCTTGTTCAAACTTGCATGACGAAATACGCCCACGAGTTGCGGCGCGATTAACGAGGATAACATTGGATGCAGGGGTTCGCCGCCAATGGCGCGTATGATCTAAATACCTCCTTTTACGCCATAGGTCCCATTTTGCTGAAAATTGGATTCCTGCTGCCGCCGGGCTTCCAGATCATGGGACTGGCCGCCGCCTCCGCCTTCGAATTGGCCAACACCACAGCGCGCGAGCGCCTGTACGAGATCGGTTTGTTCTCCGCACCCGGTGGCCCGGTCGGCAACTCGTTCGGCGCGACAGTGGAAACCCAGCCGCTTGCCCGGCGGCGGCTGGACACGCTGATCGTCTGCGGGCTGGTTGCCCCCACGCCTACCGACACGCTGACATTGGACCGTCTTCGCTCCGCCGCCAGGCTCGCCCGCCGCACCGCATCCGTCTGCACGGGCACCTTCCTGCTTGGCGAAGCGGGATTGATCGACGGCAGACACGTAACAACGCACTGGCTGTTCGCCCGCGAGCTGCAACAACAATTTCCCTCGGCGCGAGTCGACGCGGATCGCATCTTTATCAACGATGGCCCGCTCTGGACTTCCGCCGGCATGAGCACCGGTATTGACCTTGCGCTCGGACTGATCGAGGCCGACTTCGGCGCCGAAATCGCAGCGGCTGTCGCGAAAAAGCTGGTGGTCTACCATCGCCGCGCCGGTGGCCAGTCACAACATTCCGCCCTGCTGGAACTCGGCGCCAAGTCCGACCGCATCCAGCGCGTGCTCGAATACGCGCGCAATAACCTGAGCTCAGCGTTAACGGTACAGGAACTGGCTGGTATTGCCCATCTCAGCCCGCGCCAATTCAGCCGCGCCTTCACGACCGAAACGGGCCAATCCCCGGCCAAGGGGATCGAACATCTGCGCCTGGAAGCTGCGCGGCTGATGATCGAGCAAAGCCGTCACACTGTAGAAGAGATCGCCGCAGAAACAGGGTTTATCGATACAGAACGCATGCGGCGCGCGTTCCTGCGCGCCTACGGCCAGCCACCACAGGCATTGCGCCGCATTGCGCGCATGTCATAAAAAGAGGGAAATACGTCATTTACGACATCAGGGGCGGAACCTATATTGAAGGCATCTCGAACCATTTACCAAGGATCCTCGATATGTCCGCGCTCAAGAAATTAGTTATCGCAGCCGCAGGCACCCTCGCATTAACGGGAGCCGCCGCCCAGGAAATCAGCTATGTGAAGCTCAAGCCGGATATCACCTTGCGCCGCATGGTCCTCCAGAATGCCGCCCCCAAGGGCACGGTACTGTTGCTGCACGGCTTCCCCGAAACATTACTCACCTGGCGCGAACTCGCACTGGAGCTTGGCCGCGATTACGAAGTGCACGCATTCGACTGGCCAGGCTATGGCCAGTCATCCCGTCCTTCCTCCGAAAAATTCGCTTACGCGCCGCGCGACTATGCCCAAGTCGTAAAGGCCTACATCGATCAAGCCGGCATCGACAAATCCAGGCTCGTAATCTACGCCACCGACATCGGTGCCTTGCCGCCACTGTTGCTCGCACTGGAGCAACCGGATATCGCAAAGAAGATCATCGTCGGCGACTTCGCCCCGTTCGACCGGCCGCAACACATGTCCGATCGCCTGCGCAGCCTAAAGGCCCCGCAAACCTCGGAAGCGATCCGCAACGCGATCAACCAGAACCGCAGCGAGATCATCGAAAACACCTTCCACCGCGGTCTGGAAATGAACCAACAATTCAATGTGCCCGCTGATTTCAAGGAAGACATGCGCAACGGCTGGACGCAAGGCACCATAAGCACCGGCGACGCCTTTTTCCACTACTACTCGCACTTCACGCGTGACCAGCAATATTTCGAAGCCAACCTGGCACGCCTGAAAACGCCGGTGCAAATTGTGTGGGGCGAGAAGGACATCTATATCGACAAGAGAATGGGCGAAGAATTTGCGGCCAAGTCAGGCAACCCTTTCAGCGTCCTGCCCAAGCTTGGTCACTACCCGCACCTGCAAGCCCCGCAACAAACCAGCAGCGAAATACGCGCCGCGTTCGAGTGAACTACTTCAGCACTTCGGCCGCGTCCACGATTTCCACACCCTGCAATTGCCCCAGCCACTGGTCGAACCAGGGCTTGTGCGATGCGCCAACGATGGAAAGCACGCGAGCGCCTGGACGCTCGCGGAAGGTCTCGCGAATATTCGCCACCATGCGCAGGTTGCGAATCTCCCAACCGCCGACCCAGATCTGCGGATAAGCCTCTGCGGATTTCGCACGCATCGGCCCGACGATGTTCGACTCGGCGTGAATACGCACGCTTTCCGGGCTATTGATGTAGCGGTACAGCGGCAGCATATCGTTTGCGAGCACCATTTCGTTCTTGCGCTTCTCCAGCGATTTCATCTCGCCGTTGCCAGTCGCCCATGCCGCCTCGATCGACTTGACGAAGGCCTTGATGTCCGGCACATCGATACGGTCGCCAGTATGGTTATCGACCGGATAAACCCTCTGCAAGCCAAGCCGCGCAGCCAGGGGAGCTGCGATCAGACTGTCCTCATTCTTGCGCTTCTCCAGCTTCTCCAGCGTAGCCACAAGCGCCCCATCCAGGGAATCGCCGGCACGCCGCTCTGTTGCGGGTAATTGCAGCCACTGCACCAGTGCAGATGCCGGATCGTTCGCCGCCAGGAACGCCGCAGCCAGCCGGCGGCGCTGCGACGGCGACGGCTGGGCGGGCCATTCCTTCAGCGTTTTATCCACTTCCGCCAGCGCGGCCGGCATATCGAGTCCGCTTGCAGCCTTCGCCGCGTCAGTCTTGGGACACCAGTCCGGACCATACTTTGCCGGGTGCCGCGCCGCGAGGTCGCAGTCCTCACCAGGTTCGTGCTCAATGGTGATGATGTCAGGCTTGTAAGCAGCAAGACGATCGATAACGGTGCCCAGCGAAGCGGCGTTGAAGCCAGCCGGCAATTCGCTCAGGTGCACTGTGCCGAGCACCAATACCCGCGACTTCGGTCCTACCATGTCGCGATCGAGCTTCGTCAAATCCACCTGCGCTTGCGCCATCAATGGCGATGCCGCAGCCAGCCCCCATATCGCTTTCTTCCACATGCCCATTGCACTCCCCTGACGGTTAATAGGAAGCCCGATTCTAGAATCGCGCGCGCGTGTGCGCCCTCACAATCCGACAGGCCGCAGGATTAAGCGGATGGATGGCATTTAGGGGCGCGCGCCAATCGCTGTGAATGTGAGGGAAAGTTTGCCGCCGTTCTTGCTGCAATAGCTAATGGCGTGAACTTCCTCGCGCTAAATTGGAGGGGCGCTGCCAAGGCGTTGGAAAACGCAAGGCTGGCCCAAGATGGTTCCAGAATTCGAAAAATGTGCTTGAGAGAAATATTACCAGAACAGCAACCAACTCATGCACGCTTCATATGCTGATGACCAGATCGCTATAACGTGCAAGCAAGGGGCCGTGAGTGATCAGGCGCATCGGCTCGAAGAGCGCTTGCGCGACGAGCATGCGATCAAACGGGTCATGGTGAATCGGTGCCAAGCGCTCGACTGCAATCGCGTGTTCGGCCTCAATTGCCAGAAAGCGGAAGCCGGCTTCGCGAAAATAGCGAACGGCGTCACTGCTGGACACTGGCATATCCCCACGACCGAGAGCATGCTTGATAGCGATTTCCCACACAGTAGCGGTGCTGATCCACACAACTGCTTTAGGGGATGTGATCAAGTCTCGTGCAGTCTTGGACAATTTAGGACTGTCAGCAATCGCCCATAGCGCTACGTGAGTATCCAGCAGTAAGTTCACTTAACTGTGCCACGTTGGAACAGCCGTGCGACTTCATCGTTATGCTGATCGATGTCATCTGGAACTTCGAACCTCCCTTTAGCGACACCAATTCTCCGCTCTGTAGGATGGTTATCTACAGGCACCAGCTTCGCCGCTGGCCGACCATTGCGCGCGATGATGACCTCTTTCGCCACGCCGTTCTCGACGGCCTCGACAAGACGAGACAGGGAAGACTTGGCTTCCAGCATATTGACCGTTTTCATATCAAACACTTTTAGATGCTTGATTTAGTCTAGTCTGGCTAAGCTAGGAATTCAATAAAAAGCTCTGCGCCGAGCGGTGTCCGAAATAAAAAAGGGTTAGCAAATGCTAACCCTTTCTTCAATTAACGAATTTTGGTAGGCCCTCGCGGAGTCGAACCGCGCACCAAAGGATTATGAGTCCTCTGCTCTAACCAAGCATGAGCTAAGGGCCCTGAGAACTCGGCAGGATAGGGCCCGCAGGCCCCATCCGTCAAGTCTTAGTTACCTTCCAGGAAGCTCTTCAGCTTGTCCGAGCGCGATGGGTGGCGCAGTTTGCGCAGTGCCTTGGCTTCGATCTGGCGGATACGTTCCCGGGTCACGTCGAACTGTTTTCCGACCTCTTCCAGCGTGTGGTCGGTGGACATTTCAATACCGAAGCGCATGCGCAGCACCTTGGCCTCGCGCGGCGTCAGAGAATCCAGCACATCCTTGACGACACCGCGCATCGAGGCATGCAGCGCTGCGTCCGAAGGTGCCAGCGTGTTGTTGTCCTCGATAAAGTCGCCCAGATGGGAGTCGTCGTCGTCACCGATCGGCGTTTCCATCGAGATCGGCTCTTTCGCGATCTTCATGATCTTGCGGATCTTATCCTCTGGCATTTCCATCTTGATCGCCAGGGTGGCCGGATCCGGCTCGGCGCCCGTCTCCTGCAAAATCTGGCGCGAGATCCGGTTCATCTTGTTGATCGTTTCGATCATGTGCACCGGAATACGGATGGTACGCGCCTGGTCGGCAATGGAACGGGTAATCGCCTGGCGGATCCACCACGTTGCGTACGTGGAGAACTTGTAACCGCGGCGGTACTCGAACTTGTCGACGGCCTTCATCAGGCCGATATTGCCTTCCTGGATCAGGTCGAGGAATTGCAGGCCGCGATTGGTGTACTTCTTCGCGATCGAGATCACCAGACGCAGGTTGGCCTCGGTCATTTCACGCTTGGCCTTGCGCGCCTTCATTTCACCGGCCGCCATCTGGCGGTTGATGTTGCGCAGGTCCGGCAGCGGCAGCACGACGCGCGCTTGCAGGTCGATCAGGCGTTGCTGCAGTTCCTTGATGGTCGGGATGTTGCGGCCCAGGATAGCGCTGTACGCGTGACCGGCGGCGACTTCGCCATCCACCCATTCCAGATTGGTTTCGTTACCCGGGAAGACCTTGATGAAGTGGGCGCGCGGCATGCCGCACTTGTTCACCGCCACGTCGAGAATCTGCTTCTCGATATGGCGCACTTCATCGACCTGGCCGCGCAGGGTGTCGCACAGCTTCTCCACCACTTTGGCGGTGAAGCGGATGCCCAGCAGCTCGCCGGAAATCGATTCCTGTGCCTTCAGGTAGGCTTTTGAGTTGTAGCCATCCTTTTCGAAGGCCTTGCGCATGCGCTCGAACTGGTTGGCGATATTGTCGAATTTTTCGAGGGCAAGCTGCTTCATCGCTTCCAGCTGCTCGGCGGTGTAGCCGGCCGCGGCGCCACCTGGGCTGGCGGCTTCGTCCTCTTCTTCTTCGTCCTCTTCTTCCTCGTCTTCGTCCGTTTCTTCGTCGTCGGAAGCGGCGGCAGCCGTGGCGATGTTTTCCCCATCCTCATCCACCAGGCCATCGACGATTTCGTCGATCTTGATTTCGTCGATGCGGATGCGTTCGGAAGTGGCAAGGATCTCGGCGATCGTCACCGGACAGGCGGAAATCGCCTGGATCATGTCGCGCAGGCCGTCTTCGATACGCTTGGCGATTTCGATCTCGCCCTCGCGGGTCAGCAGCTCGACCGAACCCATTTCGCGCATATACATGCGGACCGGATCGGTGGTGCGGCCGAAGTCGGAATCGACGGTGGACAGCGCGGCTTCGGCAGCGGCTTCGGCTTCGTCGTCGCTGGTGACGGTGGCGACGTTATCCGACAGCAGCAGGGTCTCGGCATCGGGCGCGTGTTCATACACGGCGATGCCCATGTCGTTGAAGGTGCCGATAATGCCCTCGATCGCTTCCGGATCGACGATATTTTCGGGCAGGTGGTCGTTGATTTCAGCGTAAGTGAGGAAGCCGCGCTCCTTGCCGAACTTGATCAGCGTCTTGAGCTTCTGGCGGCGGCGTTCGAGTTCCTCTTCCGTCGCCTCGGTGTCGGACGAGAACGCATCTTTCAGCAGTGCCTTTTCCTTGGCCTTGCGGTCCTTGGCTTTCGCCTTGTCCGCAGCCTTCAGCTCGGCACGCTCAACAGCGTTCAGTGCTGCAACCTCGTCGTTTTCCGGCGTGAATTCCTTCGGCTTGCGGCCGCGGCGACCCGGCACCTTGACGGATGGCAGCACGTATCCGGAAGTATCGATGGCAGCCAGGGCAGCTGCGTCCGTTGTCTGACTAACCACCGGCGGTGCCGTGACGCGAGTTGCCGGTTTATTAGCCGACTTGGTCGCAGGCTTGGCGGTCACTTTGCGAGGCTTTTCAGCCGCTTTGGTTTCAGGTTTCTTTGCTGGCACAGGCGCTTTCGGGAATAGTTAAGTCCACTACAAACCGCAACAACTACTACTGTAACTTACTGAAAACAAACGAAAAAACAGACCCGCTAAATATTGCAATATTTAGCATTTTATTATAGCACGCCACTTTACAATTACCAGACGGGAAGGTTTCCGTGCGTGCGGGCAATTACCTCGGGCTTAAATCAGCTTCAGCTTCCTTCCTTAGTTGATCTTGCTTGGCAGTAATTTCGCGGTAGCGTACGCCAATTTCTTCAGAAGACAGGCCGGCGGTGAATAGCTGGTCCAGCTCCTGCTTTAACGCATCCATCTTCAAATGGCGCACAGTAGCCAGCAGCCACAGGCGCTCGCCTTCGATATCCGGCTCCGGCGCGGCGGCAATCTCACCGATGAGTGCATCATAATCGCTGCCGGTTTCTTTCACCAACTGGCAGAAGGCTGCGAAACTACCCTGCTCTCCCAATGATTGCGCCTGCACCATCAGCCACACCAGGCGCTCGGCGGGTTCCTGGCCAAAGTGACTGAAGGCCAGCAATGCCTCATCATCCAGTTCCAGCGCCAGCGTCGGGTGGGTCAGCACCACGCGGATCAGCTTCAACTCCAGCCCCACCGGCTGCACGCGCCGGCTCTTGGGCGGCGCCACCTTATTAGCGGCCACCGGCTTGGCCAGCTCGAACAACTGCTCCACCTCGCCCGGCGTGCTCTGCGTCATGGTCGCCAGGCCGCGCACGATTTGCAGGCGCAGCGAGGTTGGCGGCATGGCCTGCAGCAGCGGCTTGGCGTCGAACTGGACGCGGGCCCGGCCTTCAGGCGATGTCAAATCATGCTCGCCGGCTGCTTCACGCAGCAGGAACTGGGACAGCGGCATCGCTTCATGCACCTGCTGCTCGAACGCCTGGGCGCCGTATTCGCGGACATAGCTATCCGGGTCGTGCTCAGCCGGCAGGAACAGGAACTTGATCGTCTTGTCATCCGACACATGCGGCAGGCAGGCTTCCAGCGCACGCCGTGCGGCGCGGCGGCCAGCCTTGTCGCCGTCGAAACTGAAGATCACATTGTCGGTTTGACGCAACAACTTCTGGACGTGAGTCGTGGTGCAAGCGGTTCCCAGCGTCGCGACCGCCTGGGGGAAGCCCATCTGGGCCAACGCCACCACGTCCATATAGCCTTCCGTCACCAGCACATAGCCCGCATCGCGGATCGCCTGGCGCGCTTCGAACAAGCCATACAGCTCTGAGCCCTTTGAAAATAAAGGCGTTTCCGGAGAATTCAAGTACTTCGGTTCGCCCTGGTCCATGATGCGGCCGCCGAAGGCAATCACCTGGCCCTTGGTGTTGCGGATGGGGAACATCACCCGTTCGCGGAAACGGTCATAGCGCTTGGTGCGCTTGCCATCCTCGTCCACGTTCTGGATGATCAGGCCGGCTTCCACGAGGACCGGGTTTTCATAATCCGCGAACACGGCTTTCAAGCCATCCCAGCCGCTAGGCGAATAACCCAGCGCGAAACGGGCAGCGATTTCCCCGGTCAGGCCGCGGCCTTTCAGGTAGCCGATCGCCTGCGGCGCCAGGCGCAACTGTGCCCGATAGAACTCGTTAGCCCTGGTCATGGCATCGGACAAGGCCATGGATTGCTGTTGCTGGGCAGCGCGCTGGGCGGGCGGAATCTTGTCATCCTGCTCAGGCACCACCATGCCGACGTTCTGGGCCAAGTCCTTGACCGCATCGACGAAGCCCATGCCCGAGTATTCGATCAGGAAACCGATCGCCGTGCCGTGCGCGCCGCAGCCGAAGCAGTGATAGAACTGCTTGCTCGGGCTGACGGTAAAGCTCGGGGATTTTTCGCTGTGGAAAGGGCACAAGCCCTGGAAATTGGCGCCGCCCTTTTTCAACTGGACGTAGCGCCCCACCACATCGACGATATCGACGCGGTTCAGCAGGTCGGCAATAAATGACTGTGGAATCACGAGGCTGAACGGTATTTGTTATAAATCAGACTATACCGCCGCGCACAAAGGGAATTTGATCCACCTCAACGCACGCGGCCCACGATATGGCTGGGTTCGTGTCCCACCCTGGGGTCACACCCCAAATGAGACACGGCCTCAGCCGAGTCATGGCCGAGGCCGTGTCCCGTTTCGGGTGTGACCCCAGGGTGGGACACGAACTCGGCTGTAGATTATGCCGGGGTGAGGGCCTTTTTGACCAGTGCGGATACGACGGTCATGTCGGCGCGGCCAGCCAGCTTTGGCTTGACGATGGCCATGACTTTGCCCATGTCTTGTGGACCGGCGGCGCCGGACGCGGCCACTGCGGCTTTCACTTCGGCGGCGATCTCTTCGTCGGACAGGCCGGCTGGCATGTAGTCGACCAGGAAGGCCAGTTCGGCTTTCTCGATGTCGGCCAGGTCGGAACGGCCGCCGGCTTCGAACTGGGTGATCGAATCCTTGCGCTGCTTGATCATCTTTTCAACGATGGCCACGGTCTGGGTGTCGTTGACTTCGATCTGCTCGTCCACTTCCTTGCGCTTGATCTCGGCCAGCAGCAGGCGGATGGTGGCCAGCTTGCCGGCTTCCTTGGCGCGCATGGCGGCTTTCATGTCATCAGTGATCTTGGCTTTCAGGCTCATAGCTACCTCAAAAGTGTGCGTGGAAAAAGGAAAACCCGCTGCGGCGTATACCGGAGCGGGTTGAAACTCTGGCGTAGGCATCCGTGGCGATCAATGCGCCTGCAAGAATGCCGACGAGAGCTGAATTAGTACAGCTTCTTAGGCAGTTGCTGGCTGCGGATGCGCTTGTAGTGGCGCTTCACGGCAGCTGCCAGCTTGCGCTTGCGCTCTGCGGTTGGCTTTTCGTAGAACTCGCGGGCGCGCAGTTCGGTCAGCAGACCGGTCTTTTCGATGGTGCGCTTGAAGCGACGCATTGCGACTTCGAACGGCTCGTTTTCTTTAAGGCGGATAGTAGTCATGTAAAAATTCAAACCGTTAGGGTTCAGGAAAGACAGCGATATTAGCAGGTTTTGCTCAAAAATGGAAGAGACAATAGACGCCAAACCGGCCACTCAGGCGGTTCCGAAGGGGATATCGACGTCTTTCGCGGGCAATATTTCAGCCGAGCTAACATCATGAATCCGGCGAAAAATGCGTTGCCGGAAGCGGAATGATATCAGATCGCGAGGCCAGCAGCCACCCCGGATGCCCAGGCCCATTGGAAGTTGTAGCCGCCCAACCATCCCGTCACGTCCACCGTTTCGCCAATGAAGTACAGGCCCGGCACGTTCTTGCATTGCATCGATTGCTGGGACAGCTCGCGGGTATCGACGCCGCCGCGCGTGACTTCGGCCTTGCGGTAGCCTTCCGAGCCGTTCGGCGTGATGGTCCATTGGTTGACGGCGCGGCCCAGCTTGCGCAGGGTGTCGTCCTTCATGTCGGCGATGCGCGCTTCGGGGTCCAGGCCTTGCACTTGCAGCAAGCCTTCGGCCAGGCGGCTTGGCAACCATTGCGACAGCAGGTTGCCAAGTTGCTTCTTCAGCGTGCCCTTCCCTTCGATCAGTGCCTGCGCCAAGTCCATCTCCGGCAGCAGGTTGATGGTGATCGGGGTGCCCGGCTGCCAGAAACTGGAAATCTGCAGGATGGCCGGGCCGCTCAGGCCGCGGTGGGTGAACAGCAGGTCTTCGCGGAAGCGGGCGCCGGTCGGGTTGCGGCCCTTCAGGGAGCCGGTTTCCACATCCACTTCCAGCGATACGCCGGACAGCGGCACGAACGGGGCCCATTCCTGGGCGTCGAATGTCAGCGGCACCAGGGCGGGACGCGGGTCGACCAGTTTCAAGCCGAACTGCTTGGCAATCCGGTAACCGAAATCGGTGGCGCCGATTTTCGGGATCGACAGGCCGCCAGTGGCGACAACCACCGAGGCCGCATGGATTTCTTCACCTTCGTCCGTTTGCAACAGGTAGCCGGCACCGTTCTGCTGCAGGGCATCCACTTTCGCGGGCATGCGCCAATGCACATTGCCGTCCGCGCATTCATCCTTCAGCATCTCGATGATCTGCTCGGCGGAGTCGTCGCAGAACAGCTGCCCTTTGTGCTTTTCATGGAAGCCGATGCGGTGCTTCTTCACCATCGCCAGGAAATCATGCGGCGTGAAGCGCGACAGCGCGCTCTTGGCGAAGTGCGGGTTCTCGGACAGGAAATTGGCGGGGCCGGCGTTAATATTGGTGAAGTTGCAACGTCCACCGCCGGAGATGCGGATTTTCTCCGCCAGCTTTCCCGCGTGGTCGAGCAGGACCACGCGCTTGCCACGCTTGCCAGCCGTCGCCGCGCACATCATGCCTGCCGCGCCCGCGCCGATCACCGCTACATCGTACTGATTTGCCATTTCCTGCCGCCCTGCCTTGAGACCAAACCCACCATTTTACAGGAGGGTGGCGCTGCTAGCGAGCGCGCGCGCGACATCTTTGCAGTGCGCCACCTGCTGGGCAATCGAATCCGGCACCGGGATTTCTCCGCGCAGCACGGCCTGGATCCAGGCGGCAGTCGATGCGGCGCTCTTATCTTCCGGCAGCTCGGGCAGTTTTTCGACCAGGGTCTGCTTCTCGACCAGCACGGTGCGCTCGCCGCCGTGGAACCAGTCGATCTTCTGCGCCTTGTTGGCGTTGGCGACAGTCTCTCCTTCCGTGCCGCGCATCAGGAAGGCGTGGCCTTTGTTCAGCGTGAAAAACTCGCCCAGCGATTCCAGGTACTCCGGGTGGGTGTAAGAGACCAGCCGCAGCGCAGCTCCCTCGAATGGCTGCATGATCTTCACCAGCGTATGCGTCGAATTGCGCACGCCGAGAATCCGCCGTAGCGACAGCATCCACGCCAAGCGTGGCGCCAGCGCGTCGATGGTAATGAAGGCCACGCGGCCATTTGCCAGCGCGGTTTCGGCTGCCGCGTGGTCTGGCGCGGCATGCACGCCGAGCGCCTCGAACACTTCCGCCGTGGCGACGCGGCCCACGTCGTGCGCCACGCCGTGCACCAGCACCGGCACGCCTTCGCGCGCCAGCAGCAGCGCCAGCAAAGCCGTCAGGTTGGCCATCTTGCGTGCGCCGTTATAGCTGGGGATGACCACCGGCGCAAACGCGCCGTCCGGTGCGCGCAGCTTGCCGAACGAGGCTTCGGACGCTTCCAGGAAGCCCTCCAGTTCCTCCACAGATTCGCCCTTGATGCGCATCGACAGCAAGATGCCGCCCAGCTCCAGGTCCGATACGCGCCCGTCGAGGATCGCGCCCCACAATTCGCGTGCCTGTTCGCGCTCCATGCTGCGGGCGCCCTTCGCGCCCCGGCCGATTTCCTTGATGTACGGGGCGGCCTGGAAAGGTTGTTTAGTCGTCATTCGACCAGTTTACGGCATTTCGGCTACACTGTTAGACCCCATAAGCAAAAACACATTGATTTAGCAGGCTCATCATGATTGCCCAAAACCTCGAAAACATTAACGTTACTTCGTTCGCATCCATGCCTACCCCCGAGGAGCTGCATGCGAAACTGCCGCTGACCGACAAGGCCTCCGACACCGTCACCAAGGGCCGCGCCGACCTGCGCGCCATCCTGGAGCGCAAGGACAAGCGCCTGTTCGTGGTCGTGGGTCCTTGCTCCATCCATGACCCGGTCGCGGGCCTGGACTATGCACGCCGCCTGAAAGCGCTGCAGGAAGAAGTCAAGGACACCATGCTGCTGGTAATGCGCGTGTATTTCGAAAAGCCGCGCACCACCACCGGCTGGAAGGGTTATATCAACGATCCGTATATGGACGATTCGTTCCGCGTGGACGAAGGCATGCTGAAAGCGCGCCAGTTCCTGCTCGACGTCTGCGAACTGGGCCTGCCAACCGCCACCGAGGCGCTGGACCCGATCTCGCCGCAGTACCTGGGCGACCTGATCGCCTGGACCGCCATCGGCGCCCGCACCACTGAATCGCAGACCCACCGCGAAATGTCGTCGGGCCTGTCGACCCCTGTGGGCTTCAAGAACGGCACCGACGGCGATATCGGCATTGCGATCAACGCGATCCTGTCGGCGGCCAATCCGCACGCCTTCCTGGGCATTAACAGCCAGGGTACCGTGTCTGTCGTGCGCACGCGCGGCAATCCGCATGGCCACGTGGTGCTGCGCGGGGGCGACGGCCGGCCTAACTATGATTCCGTGTCGGTGGCAATCGCGGAACAATCGCTGCAGAAGGCCAAGCTGCCGGCCAATATCGTGATCGACTGCTCGCACGCCAACTCGTACAAGAAGCCGGAACTGCAGCCGCTGGTGATGACCGATGTGGTCAACCAGATCGTGCACGGCAACGACTCTGTCGTCGGCGTGATGATCGAGTCGAACATTGTGGCGGGCAACCAGAAGATTCCGGCGGACCTGTCGGAACTCAAATACGGCTGCTCGGTGACCGATGCCTGCATCGACTGGGAGACCACGGTTCGCGTGCTGAAAGACGCCGACCGCGAGCTGCGCGCCCGTCCTTAATAGCGCCAGCCACCTTCGACTTTGATCTCGGACTTGACCGAACGCGCCAGGAAGCACGCTCCATGTGCTTCATGGTGCAGCCGGTCCAGCTCCGCATCCGTCGGCGCCTTCCCGCCCGAGAATGCAACCAGCGGCTTCAGCGTCACCATGCTGATCCAGCCATCTTCCATCGCCCCTTCCGCCGCATCGACATAGCTGTCGACCACATAGCCATCGCGCGCCGCCAGGCTCAGGAACCACAGCATATGGCAGCTCGATAGCGAAGCCAGGTACGCCTCCTCAGGATCGACCGCGGAAGGGTCGGACAGCGGCACCCGCACCACATGCGGCGACGACGACGCCGGCACCACCGCGCCGCCGTCAAACGTCCACTGGTGCAGCCTGCTGTAACGGTTATCGGTGAATCTGGCGCCGTGCCGATGCCATGCGACTTGCGCGGTATGAATGCTGGTATGGCTGCTCATTGCATACTCCTTTCAGTTTCGCGCAGGTGCCCTGCCAGCATGGCGCAAGCCCCCTCCGCATCCCCTGCCCTCACCAGCGCGATCAACCGCTGGTGCTCATCGTTCCATTCGGGACGGCGCGCCTCCGGCCCCAGCCGCGCCAGGTAAAAACGCTCGACCGATGCCCTCAGGCTCCCCACCAGCTGCAGGCTGCGCGGCCGCGCGCTGGGCGCATACAGCTCGTCGTGGAAGGCGCGGTCAAGGCGCAGCCATTCCAGCGGCACTGTCTCGCCATCCAGTTCGTGCTGGATCGCCTCCAGGCGGCGCAGGCTGCGCTCCGTATGCAAAGGCACGGCGCGCCGCAGCACATCGGTTTCCAGCAGCAGGCGCAGGTCGAACAGCTCATGCAGCTCCTCGGCGCTCAAGGTGGTGACGAAGGCGCCGCGATTCGGCTCGATCTGCACCAGGCCTTCCGCCTGCAGCGCATTGAGCGCTTCGCGCACCGGAATGCGGCTGGTGCCGAACTGTTCGGCCAATTCGGCCTGGCGCAGCACGGCGCCGGGCGCCAGCTTGCCGCTGCTGATGTCGGCGCGCAGGGCCGCCAGGATGGCCGGACCACCTTGCGCACGGGGTGGAGGTGTCTTCATGCGATAAATTGTATACACGTATACAAATGATCGCAAGCAGGCTTTCCATTACAATGGCGGATTGCCCTTTTCCCTTTGTGCACTCCCATGATCGTTCTCGGCGTTGAATCCTCCTGTGACGAAACCGGCCTGGCCCTGTATGACACGCAGCGCGGCCTGCTGTCGCACGCCCTGCACTCGCAGGTGGCGATGCACGAGGAATACGGTGGCGTCGTGCCGGAACTCGCCTCGCGCGACCATATCCGGCGCGCCATTCCATTGCTGGAGCAGGCGCTGGCCAAGGCCAATATGCAGGCCGGCGCGATCGACGCCATCGCCTACACCCAAGGGCCCGGCCTGGCCGGCGCTTTGCTGGTGGGTTCGGCCATCGCTTGCGCGCTGGGCATGGCGCTGGATAAGCCGGTATTGGGCGTGCACCACCTGGAGGGCCACCTGCTGTCGCCGCTGCTGGCCAGCGAACCGCCGGAGTTTCCCTTCGTGGCGCTGCTGGTTTCAGGCGGCCATACGCAATTGATGCGGGTGGACGGCGTCGGCCAGTACGAGCTGCTGGGCGAAACATTGGATGACGCGGCCGGCGAAGCCTTCGACAAATCCGCCAAGCTGCTCGGCCTGGGCTACCCCGGCGGCCCGGCCATTTCGCGCATGGCCGATTTCGGCGATCCGGAAGCCTACAAGCTGCCGCGCCCCATGCTGCATTCGAAGGATTTGATGTTCTCCTTCTCCGGCTTGAAAACAGCGGTGCTGACCGTCGTCAACAACAACGGCGGCGCCGCCAATGTCTGCCAGCAGGACAAGGCGAATATCGCGCGTGGTTTCGTGGATGCGATGGTGGACGTGCTGACGGCCAAATGCCTGTCCGCGCTGAAGCAGACCGGCCTGAAACGCCTGGTGATTGCCGGCGGTGTAGGCGCAAACGCGCAACTGCGCGCGTCGCTGAACGCGGCAGCCAGGAAGAAGCACTTCAAGGTCTACTACCCGGAACTGGAATTTTGCACCGATAACGGCGCAATGATTGCCTTCGCCGGCGCCATGCGCTTGCAGATCAATCCGCAGGCGGCGCAGCGGGATTATTCCTTCAATGTCCGTCCGCGTTGGCCGCTGGACGAACTGCGGGTCATTTGATCAGGCGAGCAGCCAGGCGCTCAGGCCTACCAGGGCCAGCAGGCCGGCTGCAATACCGGTACGAAAACCGGTGTGGTTCATCTGCTGGCGCACCAGTTCGTGGCGGTTCGGCTTCTCTTCCCGCTTTGCTTCTTTGATAACTTCGTGCTGCTGTACTTCGGTACTCATCAGGTATCTCCGTTTGTATAGACCACCAATGTAGCAGCAGAGTCGCCCCGCTGCCACACTTTTGCGCGTTGCTATGCAGCAAAACGTTGTACCGGACGTCCCTGTCGTTGGTAAAGAAACTCCAGCACGCTTGTCCGATAGTCAAGATACAGCGGGTCCTGCGCCAGCGCCAGCCTGTCGCGCGGGCGCTCCAGCCTTATCTTGACGATGCCGCCAATGGTCGCGGCTGGCCCATTTGTCATCATGACAATACGGTCCGATAGTAGGACAGCTTCATCCACATCGTGCGTCACCATCGCCACCGTTGCCCCCGTGGCGGCAACGATACGCATCAATTCATCCTGCAGGTGGGCCCGGGTCAGTGCGTCGAGTGCGCCGAACGGTTCGTCCATCAGCAGCACCTTCGGTTCCATCGAAAGCGCGCGGGCGATGCCGACGCGCTGCTTCATTCCGCCGGAGATTTCGCTTGGACGTTTGCCACCGGCTGCCGCCAGCCCCACCAGTTCCAACGCCTTCCAGCTGCGTTCGTCCAGTTGCGCGCGCGTCTCCTTGCCGCCGAACACGCGCTCCACCGCGAGGTGGACATTCTCGAAGCAGGTCAGCCAGGGCAGCAGCGAATGGTTCTGGAACACGACCGCGCGCTCCGGTCCCGGCCCGGCGATTTCGCGTCCGCTGCAAACCAGCACGCCGCTGCTCGGCCGGTTCAGGCCCGCGATCAGGTTGAGCAGCGTCGACTTGCCGCAGCCCGAATGGCCGATCAGCGTAACGAACTCGCCCTGTTCCACCGCCAGGTTGATGTCGTTCAGCGCGTGAAATGGGCCGAAGCGCATCTCGACCCTGCTGATATCGATGTATTTCGACCCCATCTCATTTCTCCTCATAGCTGAAGGCTTTGGCCAGCCCGACCAGCGCCAGTTCCAGCAGCAACCCGACCACGCCGATCACGCCGATGGCGATCAGGATATGCGGCACGTTCAGGTTATTCCATTCGTCCCACACCCAGAAACCGATGCCCACGCCGCCGGTCAGCATTTCGGCGGCGACGATCACCAGCCATGCAGTGCCAATGGCGAGCCGCACGCCGGTCAGCATGTAAGGCAGCACGGAGGGCAGCAGAATCCTGGTCGCCACCTTCCATTCGGACAGGTTCAGCACGCGCGCCACGTTCAGGTAGTCCTGCGGCACGCGTTGTACGCCAACGGCGGTGTTGACGATCATCGGCCAGATCGAACAGATGAAGATGGCCCAGATTGCAGCGGGATCGGCGGCCTTGAATACCAGCAGCCCAATCGGCAGCCAGGCAAGCGGCGATACCGGTTTCAGAAGGCTGATCAGCGGGCTGAACATGCCGTACACAAAGTTGAAACGGCCGATCAGGAAGCCGAGCGGGATGCCCACCAGTGCGGCCAGCCCGAAGCCCAGCGCCACGCGGCGCAGCGAGGCAAGGATATTCCAGCCGATGCCCTGGTCATTCGGGCCCTTGCGATAGAACGGTTCCGAAAACAGCTTCACCGCCTCATGCCAGGTCTCCAGCGGCGTGGGAAAGCCCGCATTGCGCACCGCCAGGATTTGCCAGGCCAGCACCAGCAACGACAGGCCAAGCAGCGGTGGCAGCACTTTCATCACCAAGGGCCGCAAGCGCCCGCCCTCCGGCGCCAGGCGGATGCCCTTCGCCGCCAGCCGCATGCGGCGGGTCGGTCTTCCGGGCACCGCCTGCACCGCCTGCACTGATGCTCCCGCAACTGCATCGCGCTCGCTCGCGCCGGCACCGCTTATCGATCCGTAAATTGCACTCATACGTCCTCCCTTTACGCCTTGATCTTGAACGAGTCGGCGTAGGCCTTGGGATTCCTACCGTCCCAGGTCGTCCCGTCGATCATCTTCACGCTGCGCAGCGGCGACTTCGGCACGCTTACCTTGGCCATGGCCGCCGCGTCCTGGTACACGTCGATCCGGTTGATCTGCGTGGCAACCGCCAGGTAATCCGGCTCCGCCTTCAGCAGGCCCCAACGCTTCTGTTGCGTGAGAAACCACATGCCGTCGCTCAGGTATGGGAAGTTCACCGCGCCGTCATTGAAGAACTTCATGGAGTTCGGGTCGTCCCAGGTCTTGCCCAGGCCGTTCTGGTAGCGGCCCATGATGCGTTGGCCTATCACGTCGACCGTCGTGTTGACGTAGGACTTGTCGGCAATGGCTTCCGCCATCTTCACCTTGTTCGACAAGGAGGCATCGATCCAGCGCCCCGCATCCAGCACCGCCGCAACCAGCGCGCGTGCTGTGTTGGGATACTTCTTCACCCACTCGGCACTGGTGCCCAGCACCTTCTCCGGGTGGTCGCGCCAGATATCCTGCGTGGTAGCGGCCGTGATGCCGACGCCATCCACAATCGCGCGGTGATTCCATGGTTCGCCCACGCAGAAGCCATCCATGTTCCCGATCCGCATATTGGCCACCATCTGCGGCGGCGGCACCGTAATCACCTTCGCCTCTTTCATCGGATTGATGCCGTACGACGCGAGCCAGTAGTACAACCACATTGCGTGGGTTCCAGTGGGGAACGTCTGCGCGAAGGTGTACTCGCGAGGATCGACGTGCATCAGCTTCGCCAGCGAGGCGCCGTCGACTGCGCCCTTGTCGGCCAGCTTCTTCGACAGCGTGATCGCCTGGCCATTGTGATTAAGGTTCATCAGCACGGCCATGTCCTTCTTCGGGCCGCCGGCGCCAAGGTGCACGCCATACACCAGCCCATACAGCACATGGGCTGCGTCGAGTTCACCGTTGACCAGCTTGTCGCGCACCGCAGGCCAGGAAGCCTCCTTGCTCAGGACGATCCTGATCCCGTATTTCTTGTCGAAACCCAGCACGGACGCCATCACGACCGAAGCGCAATCGGTAAGCGGGATGAAGCCGACTTTGACTTCTTCTTTCTCCGGCTTGTCGGAGCCCGCAGCCCAGGCGTAATTCGATAAGGCAGTCGCAGCGCCCGCGGCAAGCAGGCGGCGACGGGTAAGGCTGAACGTGCGATCCATCGCTATCCCCGGTTGTAAATAATGGGGATATTGCAAGCGTCGTGCCACCCCGCTTTCAGAGGGAAAAACGGTGGCAAACCAGCACCTTGTTTGTGCACTGCACCAATTTAGCGCTGTCAGCGCACCGGGCGGAGCCTCGGATCGGTGCGCAAACGCTCGGCCATCAAGTCGACGAAGCTGCGGATACGGGTCGACCCCTGGCGGCTGTCGCGATGAATGATATGGATGGGTACTGCCGGCATGGCGTACTCCTGCAGCACCTCCACCAGCTCGCCGGCAGCAAGCAGTGCGGCCGCCTGGTAGGACAGCAGGCGCGCGATGCCGAAGCCGCTGCGCACTGCCTCGATGGCAGAGTCGTTATTGTTCACGCCCAGGCGCGGCTTCACGCGCAGCGATTGCGTGCTGCCGCCGTTCTGGAAGCGCCAGTCCGGCGGCACGCTGGATCCTGACGAGGCGACGACGGTGTGCTGTTCCAGTTCCTGCGGCGTGCGCGGTGCGCCATGCTTGGCTATATACGAGGGCGAGGCGACGATCATGCGTCGTACCTGCCCGACCGGAATGGCGCGCATGCTCGAATCGGGCAACTCACCGATGCGCACGCCGACGTCGATGCCCTCCTCCAGCAGGTTGGTCACGCGGTCGACGAAAACAGTCGAGATATCCATCGCCGGATAGCGCTGCAGGTAATCGACGATGCCCGGCACGATGTAGATGCGGCCGAACAGCACCGGCGCCGTCACGGTCAGGTGGCCGCGCGGCGCGGCGTTGATGCCGGCCACAGCATCGTCGGCCTCATCGACTTCCGCGATGATGCGGCGCGCATCATCCAGGTAGCGCTGGCCGGCTTCCGTCACCCGCACATGGCGCGTGGTGCGGTCCAATAGCTTGACGCCCAGCCTTTCTTCCAGCGCCGCCACCGCGCGCGTGACGGCCGGCGGCGACATGCCGAGACGGCGCGCGCCTGCCGCGAAGCCCTGCTCCTCGGCGACGGCCACGTAGACGGTCATCAGGTAAAGGCGGTCCATTTGCGTTTCACCATGAAGTCGATAAAGTGCCGCACGCGCATCGGCATGCGGCTGCGCTGCGGATAGTACATGTAAACCGCCGCATTCGCCGTGACGTGGGTCGGCAACAGGTGCACCAAGCGCCCCTCTGCCAGGTCGCGCTCCACCATATACAGCGCCAGTTGGCCGATGCCGACCCCGGCGCGCACCGCCTCCACTTCGCCTTCCGCCGTGTTGAAGGTCGCCACGCAGGGCACGTCCTGGTAGACCGTGCCGCCCTGCCCCTTCAGCTCCCACGGGATCACGCGGCCGCTGTTCGGCTGGCGGAAGCCGGTACAGCGGTGCTGCAGCAGGTCTTCCGCTATGTGCGGCGCACCGTGGCGCGCGATATATCCGGGCGAAGCACAGATATACAACGGGATCCTGCCCATCTGGCGTGCGACCAGGTTGCGCTCCGGCGGATTCCCCGCCCGGAATCCGACGTCGATTTTGGCTTCGATCAGGTCCGTGAAATGGTCGTCGAAATGCATGTCGAAATGCGCGCTGGGATACAACTCCTGGAATTCGCGCAGCAACGGCGCCAGCATCACCGTGCCCAGCGAGGTAGGCGCGGCGACGCGGATCATGCCATCCACCGCCGCGCGGCTGTTCTGCACATGGTCCAGCGCTTCGTCCAGCAAGCGCAGGCCAGGGTGGGCAAGCTCGAACAGGCGCTGGCCCTCGTCGGTCAGGCTCAGGCTGCGCGTGGTGCGGTGGAACAGGCGCACGCCAAGGTACTCCTCCAGCTGCCGGATCGCCTTGCTGACCGCCTGCGCGGACAGGCCGGCATTTACCGCCGCCTGGCTGAAGCTGCCGGCGTGCACGACGCCGATGAATAGTGTGATGACGCGCGCCTTGTCCACCATTTACAACCGCTGGTTGAAGATCAATCACCTTTACCATGGCTAGTGTAACAGCTTTCCACAGCCTAATATTCCCTTCACCAACCCACCCAAATGAAGGAGCAATATCATGGCCAACCAAGTCTGGTTCATCACTGGCGCGTCCCGCGGCTTCGGCCTGCTGATTGCCCGCGACGCCCTGGCGCGCGGCGATTCCGTGGTGGCTGCCGCCCGCAACCCGCAAGCGATCGTCGACTCCCTGGGCGTGCATCCCAAGCTGCTGCCGGTGCAGCTGGACGTCACCAAGGAAGCCGCTGCCGTCGTCGCCGCCCGGGCCGCAGTCGAACGCTTCGGCCGCATCGACGTGCTGGTGAACAATGCCGGTTACGGCATCCTCGGCGCCGTCGAAGAGACTTCGGCGGAGGAAGTACGCCGCAACTTCGAGACCAATGTCTTCGGCCTGCTGAACGTCAGCCGCGCGGTGCTGCCGGTCATGCGCGAGCAGCGCAGCGGCCATGTGATCAACATTTCCTCGCTGGGCGGTTACCAGGCCTATTCCGGCTGGGGTGTCTACGGCTCCACCAAGTTTGCGGTGGAAGGCTTGAGCGAAGCGATGGCGCTGGAACTTGCGCCGCTGGGCGTGCACGTCACTGTGGTGGAACCGGGTTTCTTCCGCACCGACTTCCTCGACGCCACCTCGCTGGTGGAGACCACAAGACGCATCGAAGATTATAAGGACACAGTCGGCGCCATGCGTACCTTCGCGGCCGCTGCCAATCACGCGCAGCCGGGCGATCCGGCCAAGCTGTCGCAAGCCTTGCTGAAACTGGCCGACGCGGCGCAGCCGCCACTGCGCCTGCAACTGGGCAGCGATGCGGTCGCCCGTGCGTATACCAAGCACCAGCAGGTGGAGCAGGAGCTGGCGCAATGGAAGGAACTGGCCCTCTCGACCGACTTCGAACAAGCGGCCAGGCAGGCCGCTTAATTCCCCGGCAGCTTGCTCCCGCAGCTCTTGCAGAAACGCGCCGACTGCTCATGGTCTCCGGCCAGGCAGCCGGCGCAAGTACGGCTCGAGCGGCGCTGCTGGCTGATTTCGGCGCTGATGATGCCGGTCGGGACCGCGAGAATGCCCCACCCCAGCAGCATCATGATGGACGCGATGCCGCGCCCCAGGTCCGTCTTCGGCACCAGGTCGCCGAAGCCCACCGTGGTCACCGCGGAAATCGCCCAGTAGACGGAAGTCGGGATACTGGTGAAGCCATGCACGGGTCCTTCCACCACGTACATGACGGTCCCCAGCAGGAACACGATCATGAACACCACCGACAGGAAGATCAGGATCTTGCGGCGGCTGGCCAGCAAAGCGCGGCCTAGCATGCCATATTCCTCGATATACAGCGTGAGCTTGAGGATACGGAACATGCGCAGCAAGCGCAGGATCCGCACATTCAGCAGCACATGCGCGCCTGGCACAAACAGCGCCATATAGCTTGGCAACACCGCCAGCAAATCGATCATGCCGAAGAAGCTGCGGGCATAGCGCAGCGGGTGCCGCACGCTCAGCAGGCGGCAAACGTATTCGATGGTGAACAGCGCCGTAAAGAACCACTCGGCTGCGAACAGCCAGTCGCCGTAATCGCGCGCCACCTCGGACACGCTGGCCAGCACCACCGTCGTCACGCTAAGCAGGACGGCACCGATCAGCGCCAGGTCGAAGATCATGCCGGCCCGCGTGTCGGACTCGAAGATCACGGCATACAGCTTTTCGCGCCAGCCGCCTTCCGGCCGGCCGAAGCGCTGGTGTGGATCGTAGGTCTTCATTGCGCGCTCCCCAGCAGGTCAGCGCGCGGCTTCCCCCAACCCGGCACGTCGAACGGGCATTCCGGTTTCGCCGCCAGCAGCAACGTGGTGAAATTGCCGCGCGGCGTAGTGGCGAAACGCAGGTCGCTGGCCTGCGCCGCATCCACCGCCGGCATGCGCGCAAAGCGCAGCCACGCGGCGAGTTGGCAATCGGCAGCCGCGCGGGCACGCAAGGCAGCCACATCGCCCTGCCACGAGCCAGAAACCAGGACGCCCGGCACGGTACCGGCCATCTCCTGCGAAGCGTCGGCCGTCAGCGCCGCGGGGCATTCTCGCGGCGGCAGCAGCAAAGGAGCAAGACTCAAGTGTCCGCGCCGGAGCTGGTAAGTCTTGCCGTCCGACTCGATCGAGGTGAAGCTCCAGCACAGTGGCTGCGACGGGAAAGCCGTCAGCGCCACATCCAGCACGCGCGCCTGCGGGTCTTGCAATACCAGTGCCGCCGTCACGGCCTGGCGCGCCTTGTACGACGCCGAGGCCTGGATGCCGGCAAATGCCAGGGCCACGCCCAGCGCCAGCAGCAGTGCACGCCGGCTTTGCATATGCATGAAGCGCAGCGCCGCCACAGTGCCGCCCAGCGCCACGAGCGCCGCGAACGACGCCCAGCCAAGGTAGCCATGCATCGTCACATACAACAGTACCACCGGCAGCACCGCCAGCAACACGATGCGCATCCGCCGCGAAGGTGCCACCATCGCCAGCGGTACCCCGAACGCCACCCAGAACACCGGTTCGATGATGTAGACCATATCGCCGAAATACCAGGTCCCGCTGAATGGATAGAACGGATGAACACCGTAGTTGTTCATGGAGTCCATGCCGATGTGCAGCAGGAAGCCGGCGGCCAGCGCCAGCAGCAAGCCGCGCCGCGCATCGCGGCTCTCGCGCAGCAGCGCGCGCGCGTTCGGCCATAGTGCCCACAACAGGGCGAGCAACAGCAAGGCCTGCGGCAGCAGGTACAGCAAGGTATGGGTATGTCCGCGATGATGCAGC
This sequence comes from Duganella sp. CF458, assembly GCF_900113115.1. GTDB lineage: Bacteria > Pseudomonadota > Gammaproteobacteria > Burkholderiales > Burkholderiaceae_D > Rugamonas. The sequence goes on from NZ_FOOF01000001.1 coordinate 284,035, forward strand.
AAATAGCCCAGCGGCGCCGGCGCCAGCCGGGTGAACACCAGGTCGAGGTCGGGGAAATTGCTGGCGACAGCGCAAGCCGTCAATAGCAAACGATGGCGCGTCTTATGCCGCGCCGGATCGGCTTCCGGCGGCAGCGAGCGCTGAACCAGCTCGCCGACGCCGAGACCAACGACAGAATGGGTGATATTGTCCAATTAATGCTGGACTTCCACGCCATGCCAGAAGGCGATGCGGTCCTTGATGTTGTGGGCCGCTTCTTTCGGCGCCGGGTAGTACCAGGCCGCGTTGGCGTTCACTTTGCCGTCCACCACCACGTTGTAATAGCTGGCCACGCCCTTCCATGGGCAGAGCGTGGTGTGCTGGCTCGGTTGCAGATAGTCCTGCTTGACCCGCGATGGCGGGAAATAGATATTGTGCTCGACGATCTCGACTTCGCTGCTATCGGCTTCCGCAATCACGGCGCCGTTCCAAATTGCCTTCGGCATGCAAACTCCTGTCCTGTTCAACCTTCTATACGGTTGCGGCCATTGGCTTTCGCCCGGTACAGCGCGGCGTCGGCCTGCTTCAGCAGCATGTCGGCATCATCAATATCCATATGATTGAAGGAACCGACGCCAAGGCTGGCCGTCACCGTTACTGCGCGTGCCCCGGCGCTGTGCACCTGGGCTTCGATCCGCGACCGCAACGTCTCTGCGAACTTGCGCGCCCCTTCGAGCGGTGTGTTCGGCAACAGGATACACAATTCTTCGCCGCCGTAGCGTCCAGCCACGTCGATCACCCGCACGTTTTCGCGCACCAGCCGGCCGATCGCGGCCAGCACGTCGTCGCCAAGCTGGTGGCCGAACTCGTCGTTGATGTTCTTGAAGCGGTCGACGTCGACCATCACCGCCGACAGCGGCGTACGGAAGCGGCGCGTACGGGCGACTTCAAAACGGAGCCGGTTCAGCAGCGAGCGGCGGTTATGCAGCCCCGTCAGCTCATCGGTGGTAGCCAGCGTTTCCAGCTCATCCACCGAGGCCTTGAGTGCCTTGTCGTTGGCGCGCAGCTCGAACAGGGCCATGACCTGGCGCGCCAGCTTGCGCAGCATGTCGCGCTGCGAAGTCGACAGGCGGCCGGGTTTGCTGTCCATCACGCTCAGGGTGCCGATGGTGAACCCATCGCTGCTGCTCAACGGCACGCTGCTGTACATGCGCATGAACGGTGCTTCCCTCGTCAGCGGCATGGCCTCGGTGCGGGCATCCTTGCTCAGGTCGCAGATCTCGGTGGCCGCGTCGCCCCTCATCGCCAGTGAGCAATAGCATTGGCTGCGCGGCATCGGGCCCAGCGCCAGCCCGGCACAGGATGTGACAACGGCACGCTCGGCATCGACCAGCGTGATGAACGCATAGGGGACGTCGCAGACCTTGGCGGCCAGCTCGGTAAGGAAGGTGAATTCTTCGCTAGTGGGCGCATCAAGGGCATCGTAGCGGTGCAGGGCAGCCAGGCGCTGGTGTTCGTCCGACTGCCGAGGGTACAGGGTTCTTATGATTTTTGCTGCGGCAGACATGCTCTCTCCCTTGTTACTTTACCAAGTGTAACAAGGTTATTAGCAAGATAATAGTCTTTATTTGGCGGCCAGGATCTGCCGCAGCACCCGCTCAAAGGCTTCAGGTGGTTGTCCGCCCGAAATCAGGTGTTTTTCATCGATGATGACCGCCGGCACCGACTGGATGCCGTTGCGGTGATAGAAGTGCTCCATATCGCGCACTTCCTGCGCGTAGCGGCCAGATGACAGAACTTGCACAGCTTCTGCTTCATCCAGGCCGACCTTGCCGGCCACCTGTACCAGCACGGTGCGCGAGCTGGGGTCCTGGCCGCGCGTGAAATACGCCTCGAACAAGGCCTTCTTCAGCTCCTTTTGCTTGCCGTGCTCGCCGGCCCAATGCAGCAGGCGATGCGCATCAAAAGTGTTGTAAATACGGCTACGCATACCCATGGCGAAGTCGAAGCCGACATCGGCGCCGCGCTGGCGGATCATTGCACGGGTTTGTTCTTGCTGGGCGGGGCTGGCGCCGTATTTCTGGCGCAGGTGCTCGGTGATGTCCTGCCCTTCCGGAACCATATGCGGGTTCAACTCGAAGGGCTGGAAATGGATTTGCGCCTGGACGCTGTCGCCCAACCGGCCGAGCGCCACTTCCAGGCTGTTCAGCCCGATCGCACACCAGGGACAGGAAACGTCGGAGACGAAGTCGATGCGGATCGGGGAGGTAGTCATGGTTATCTAGGCCTTTTTCTTGGCTTTGCTGCCGATACGGCTTTCCTTGCCAGCAATCAGGTTAGCAATATTTTTGGCATGGCGCCAAATCAGCAAACCGCTCATCGCCAGCACCGCAGCCAACTGCGGCTCGGCGCCGAACAGCAGGCCGTAGTAGAACGGCGCAAACACGGAAGCGATCAGGGCTGCCAACGAGGAATAGCGGAACGCATACGCCACCACCGCCCAGGTTACCAGGGTAGCCAGGCCCAGCCATACATTCAGCGCCAGCAGCACGCCCAGCGCGGTCGCTACGCCCTTGCCGCCGACGAATTTGAAGAACACCGGCCACAGGTGGCCAACGAACACCGCCACGGCCACCAGGGCAATCGCCTGGTCCGCCTGGTAACCCAGGCCCAGTTGCTGCTGGAAGTGGTCCACCAGGAACACCGCCAGCCAACCCTTGAAGGCATCGCCGATCAAGGTCCAGATTGCCGCGCCCTTGTTACCGCTACGCAGCACGTTGGTGGCGCCGGGATTGCCGGAGCCATAGGTACGTGGATCGTCCAGGCCGTAAATTTTGCTCACCACCACGGCGAAAGAAATCGAGCCGATCAGGTAAGCGGCAATCATCAGAAGCAGAGTAATCATAAATCCCCAGGATTCCTTGTTTTTATATGCGGCAGCGACTATACACCATAGCGCCCGGCGCGGGCGGTACGGCGGCCAGGTAATCTTATCAATCCGCCAATGCGCACTGCACCGGCTTGGCTGCCAGCACTTCGCTCAGCACCGTTGGCTTGATACCAATCAAAAAGCCACGACGGCCGCCATTGATATAAATCGTTTCCAGCCCGAGGATGCTTTCTTCCACGTAGACCGGCATCGCCTTCTTGGTGCCGAACGGCGAGGTGCCGCCCACCATGTAGCCGGAATGGCGCTGCGCCACCTCGGGTTTGCAAGGTTCAACGGATTTACAGCCGATATTGCGGGCCAGGTTCTTGGTCGACACCTTGCAGTCGCCGTGCATCAGCACGATCAGCGGCTTGGCCGCTTCGTCCTGCATGACCAGGGTCTTCACCACCTGGTGTTCGTCGACGCCGAGTGCGCGCGAAGAGACCGAGGTGCCGCCATGCTCCTCGTACTCATAAGGATGTTCGGAGAATGCGACTTTGTGCTTGCGCAGCAAGGCTGTCGCCGGGGTTTCGGAAATGTGCTCTTTTTTTGCCATGCCGTGATACGCTAGTGCCAAGAGAGGAGTTCCTCATTATGCAGCAAGAAATTCGCTTTGCCACCTTCAATGTCTGCAACCTTGCTCCGCCGGGGGCGAAACTGTACGACAACCTGCAGCCTTTGACGGAGCAGGAATACGAGGCCAAGGCGGAATGGACCGCGCAGCAACTGGACCAGCTCGATGCCGACGTGATCGGTTTCCAGGAAATCTTCTCCCAGGAATCCTTGCGCGACGTACTCTCGCGCACCCGCAAGTACCGCGAAGCCGTGCATGCCGGCTTCGACCCCGATCCCCACGCCGCACGCTTGACGCCCAATGTGGCATTGGTGTCGCGCCTGCCTTTGGCGACAGCGCCGGAAGTCTACGCCAATTTCCCCGAAGGCGTGCCGGCCGATTCGGGCTTGCCGGAGTCGGACCGCTTCGCTCGCGCGCCCCTGCATGCGCAGATTGTCCTGCCCAATGAAGTGGTGGTGGACGTCATCGTGGTGCACCTGAAATCGCGCCGCCCCGACTACCGCAGCGGCGACACGTCGGAAGACCCGCTGCACCTGGCCATGGCCAGCCTGCGCTCGCTGGTGTGGCGCGGCACCGAAGCGGTGGCCTTGCGGGTATTGTTAAGCAAGATGATGCGCGAGTCGCGCCGGCCCTGCATCGTGCTGGGGGACTTCAACGACACAGCCGACGCGGTGACCACCACCATCGTGCTGGGCAATGGCGGCGGCATGATGCCCGGCGACGAGCGCCGCGGCCGCATGTACGACGCCAACCAGATCCAGCTGCGGCAAGACCACTTGCGCCATGTGGCCTACACCAGCATCCACGAAGGCCACTATTCCACCATCGACCACGTGCTGGTGTCGGAAGAATTCAACCCCGCCTCCCCGCGCGCCATCGGCGAGGTGCTGGACGTCAGCTACTTCAACGACCACTTGCGCCAGGAGCGCCCCGAAGCTTCCGACCACGGCCAGGTGCTGGTGCGGCTGCGGTTGCGTTAGCCTGCTGGCTATGCGTCTCACGGCGCCGACCTCACGGCGCTTTCCGCCAGTTGCCCCTGATACTGGTCGCAGCCAAGCTCACGCAGCAATTGAAGCTGGTCCTCGGTTTCGACCCCTTCCGCGATAACGGTCATGTCCAGGCTGCGCGCCATGGCGATGATGGTGCGGATGGCGGTGGCATCCGTGCCATTGTCGAGGAAGGACTGGGCAATCTTGAGTTTGTGGATGGGGAACGCTTTCAGTTGCAATAGCTGCGAATAGCCGGTCCCGAAGTCGTCGATCGACACCCGTACCCCCAACTCCCGCAAGGCGCCCAGCTTCTCCAGCACGCCGGGTCCGCTGCGCATGATCGTGTCTTCGGTCAGCTCCAGTTCCAGCCATTGCGGCGCCAGGCCGCTGCCGCGCAACGCATCGGCCACGCTGTCGATGAAGTTCTTGTGCATGAACTGGCTGATCGCAATATTCACCGAAACGGCCAATTGCCGGCCCTCGTCCTGCCACCCGCGTGCGCGGCTGCAGGCGCTGCGCAGTACCCAGCCGCCGATGGCCAGCATCAGCCCCGCTTCCTGCGCCACCTCAAGGAATTGCTGCGGCAACAACAAGCCCTGCTCCGGGCGACGCCAGCGCAGCAGCGCTTCCATGCCGACCACCTCGCCGCTGGCGATATCGACTTCGGGCTGGTAAGCCAGCTCGAACTGCCCTTCGTCCAGCGCACGCCGCAAGCCCTTTTCCAGGCTGGCGTGCTCGACTACGCGTGCATTCATTTCCTGTCCGAAGAACTGGTAGCGGTCGCGCCCCGCCTGCTTGGCGTGGTACATCGCGATATCGGCGTGCTTGACCAGGCTGTCGATATCCGCCCCATCCGATGGGAACATCGCAATCCCGATTGAAGTCGAAATATGCAGCAGGTGCTCGCCCAACACGTATTCCTGCGTGATCGCCTTCAGCACGGTGTCGGCCACGTGCGCGGCCCGCTCGGGCCCGCCGACTTCGGCCAGCACGACAACGAATTCGTCGCCGCCATGCCGGCTCACCGTGTCGACACTGCGCACGCATTTCAGCAGCCGGGCAGCGACTTCCTTCAACAAACGGTCGCCCACCGCGTGGCCGAGCGTATCGTTGATCATCTTGAAACGGTCCAGGTCAAGGAACAGCACTGCCAGCGCAGTCTTGCTGCGGCGGGCGGCGGCCAGGGCCAGGTTGAGGCGGTCGAGCAGCAGCACGCGGTTCGGCAAGTCGGTCAGGAAGTCATGCTCGGCCAGGTGGCGCGTATATTCCTCCGACTTCTTGCGCTCCGTGATATCGGACAGGCTGCCCATGTAATTCGAGACCAGGCCGGCCTGGTCCCGGATCGCCGTCACGCTGACCCAGCAGGGGAAAATCTCCCCATTCTTGCGGCGCGACCAGGTTTCACCCTGCCAATGATCGCGCGCGTCGACCTGGCTCCATACTTCACGGTAGAAAGACTCGTCCTGCACCCCGGAGCGGTACAGGCTGATCGACTGGCCCAACAGCTCCTCTGCCGTGAAACCCGTGGTTTGCGCGTATGCGCGGTTGCTGGCAATGATGTGGCGACTGCGGTCCGTCAGGACGATGGCGTCGCGACTGTTCTCGAACACCTGGGCGGAGAGCCGTACCGCGTGCTCGGTTCGCCTGCGGTCTGAAATATCGCGCACGACCACATACAGCAGGTCCGAGTGCCCCGGCTGCAAAGCGGTCATGAGTACCTCGGCCCAGAACGTCTTGCCTTCGCAATCCGCAAAGCACCATTCGAAACGGTTGTTGCCCTCGCTAAAAGCACCCTCCTCCCGCTTGACCACGGCAGTTTCGGACAATTCGCCAGCGGGCTGGCGCAAGGGCGAAAATTCGTGCAGGCGGTGGCCCGCCAAACGCGTCACCGCATCGCATTTGAACAGGCGCATCGCGGCAGGGTTGGCCTCTGCAATCGTGCCGTCGCGCATGATCAGGACAGCGTCGCTGGATCGGCCAAACATCAGGGAAAAGTTCTCGCCGACCGCGCGCAATGCAGATTCGTCGTCCTTGCGCTGGGTGACGTCGACATCCATGCAAACGATCTGCGCCATCGCGCCATCCTGCCAGACCGGTACTTTGGTCGAGTACAGCCACAAGTCACGTCCGGAGAAAGACCGAACGTGCCAGTCGCCAAGCGGGCCAGGCTTGCCGCTGCGCCACACCTCTTCCACCATGGCGTCGTGCTCTTCCTGCCGTTCCGCGCGCGACAATAGCTCAACCAGGGGACGTCCGATCGCCTGCTGCATCGACAGGCCAGCCAGGCGCTCAAACTGGGAATTGCAGAAAGTCACCTTGCCGTCGCGGTCGAGACTGCTGATGGCGACCATGGGCGTCAGCTCGAGCGCCCCCACCATGCGCGCTATCAGGTCCAGCGCTGCATGGACAGGGGTCAGGTCGGTGGGCGAGGGAGGGCGCATGCCACATTTTTCGCCCGCCATGCGCTTTCGCGTTTGCGTTATATCAAAGGTGCCTGACAAGCCCCACTCCATCCGCACTTTTTGCATTTCAGGTCGCCGTTTTTACGCTTTATCGCATTTCCGTGGCTGCTGGACTTGTTAATACCTACAGTGACACCATCGCCACCCGCGCCAGCGGACAACTTTGACGAAGAGACAATAATGAGCCCACAAGCCGTGCACCTGACAGCCCCGAAACGCTGGCGCCTTCCCCTGATCGGCCTCGTGGTACTGGGCTTGGCGGGTGGCGGCTGGACCGTGATGCAATCGCAAGCCAAGCCGGCCGAGACGCCCACGGCCGGGGCCGCCAAACCCGCGCCAGTGCTGGAGCTGGCCAATGCCGACGTTGCCGCCATCGATGCACGCGCGCTGGCGGTCGGCCTCCCACTGTCGGGTTCGCTGATCCCGGTTAACCAGGCCACCATCAAATCCAAAGTATCGGGCCAGGTGCAGGAGGCCGCGCTGCGCGAAGGCGTGTCGGTGCAGGAGGGGCAAGTGCTGGCCCGCCTCGACCAGGCCGACCTGAAGGCACGCCTGGCCCAGCAGCAAGCCATGCTTGACGAGGCACAAGCCAAGCTCAGCATGGCCCAGAAAAACGAATACAACGCGAGCGCGCTGCTGTCGCAAAAATTCATCTCGCAGACCAGCTTTGATACCACGGCCAATGCCGTCGAGCTGGCACGCGCGAGCGTCAAATCCGCTTCCGCCATGGTTGAGCTGGCCCGCATCGCGCTGAACGACAGCGTGATCCGCGCCCCGATCGACGGGATCATCTCCAAACGTCATGTTCAGGCGGGCGATAAAGTCGCGCCTGACATGCCGGTATACACCATCGTCGGCTTGCAAGAGCTGACGCTGGAGGCGCAAGTGCCCACCACCGATATTCCGCGCGTGAAAATCGGGCAGGACGTGAACTTCCGCGTCGACGGCTTCGCCAAGCGCGAATTCAGCGGCAAGGTGGCGCGCATCAACCCGACCACGGAAGCCGGCTCGCGCGCCATGCTGGTCTATATCTCGGTACCGAATGCCGACGGCGTGCTGCGCGGCGGCATGTTCGCCAAAGGGAATATCACCACCGAGCGCACCAAGGAAGCGCCGATGGTGCCGCTGGCCGCGCTGCGCGAAGAATCGGGCAAGCAGGTGGTGTACCTGGTTTCCAACGGCGTCATCGTGGCGCAGCCGGTCAGCCTTGGCCTGCGCAGCGAAGACGCGGGCCTGGCCGAAGTGACCGGGGGCCTGGACAAGGGCGCCAACGTCATCATATCCAAGCTGGAAGGCGTCAAGCCCGGCGCCAAGGTGAAACTGGCGGCGCCGGCCGGCGTTCCGGCCGCCAAGCCGGCCATGCTGGCTGCGGCGAAAGGCTAAGGGGCGCCACCATGTGGATCACTAAAATCTCGATCCGCCAGCCGGTCTTTGCCACCATGGTGATGGTGGCGCTGATGGTGCTTGGCATTTTCTCTTACCGAGGCCTCGGCGTGGAATCCATGCCGAACGTCAATTTCCCGTTCGCCGCGATCGAGGTGGTGTACCCGGGCGCATCGCCTGAGGCGGTCGAGAACGACATTACGCGCCCGATCGAAGACATCGTCAACACCGTCTCCGGTGTCAAGACCATCCGCGCCAACTCGTGGGAAGGCAAGGCCGGCATCTATCTCGAGTTCGAACTGTCCACCAATATGGACAAGGCGATGCAGGACATGCGCGACAAGATCGCGCTGGTGCGTCCGAAGTTCCCGCGCGAAGCGAAGGAACCTTTCATCGCACGTGCCGAAGGCGAGAACGACCAGCCCATCGTCAGCCTGTCGTTCGCTTCGGACAAGCGCAGCCTGCGCGAACTGTCCACCATGACCGACCAGATCCTGGCCAAGCGCTTCCAGGGCGTGCCCGGTGTGGGCCAGGTGCGCGTATTCGGCACCACCAAGCGCCAGATGCTGGTCAGCCTGCGCCCCGCCGACATGCGGGCGCAAGGCGTCGGCGTGGATGAAGTCATGCGCGCCATCCAGAACACCAACGCCAACCTGCCGGCCGGCCGCCTGACCGCCGACGTGACCGAAACCCTGGTGCGGGTGGAAGGCAAGCTGAAAGAAGCCGCGGAATTCAACAAGATCATCGTGGCACGCCGCGCCAACGGCCCGGTCTACCTGGACCAGGTCGCCGATGTCATCGACGGCGAAGCGGAGGAACAATCGATCTCGCGCGTCAACGGCAAGCGCGCCGTGTCGCTCGACATCACCAAGGTGCAGGACGCCAACGTGGTCGAGGTCGGCAACGGCATCCTGAAGGTGGTGGAAAACCTGCGCAACACCCTGCCCGATGACATCAAGATCAAGGTGATGGATTCGCAGTCCGAGCGCGTGCAGGCCCAGTTGGACAACGTCAAGCGCACCATCGTCGAAGGCGCGATCCTGACCATGGTGATCGTGTTCTTCTTCCTGCATTCGTGGCGCTCGACCATCATCACCGGCCTGACGCTGCCGATCTCGGTGCTGGCCTCCTTTATTGCCATGAAGGCCTTCGGCTTCACGCTGAACTTCCTGACGCTGATGGCGCTGTCGCTGTGCATCGGCCTGCTGATCGACGACGCCATCGTGGTGCGCGAAAACATCGTGCGCCACCTCGGCTTCGGCAAGCACCACCGCAAGGCGGCGGAAGACGGCACCAATGAAATCGGCATCGCCGTGATGGCGACCACCTTCGCGATTGTCGCCGTATTCGTGCCGGTGGCTTTCATGGACGGCATCATCGGCCGCTTCTTCCTGCAATTCGGCGTGACCGTGACGGTGGCCGTGCTGGTATCGCTGTTCGTGTCCTTCACCCTTGATCCGATGCTGTCGTCGCTCTGGCATGACCCGGTCAAGGACCGCTTCAAATACCTGCCGTGGCTGGGCCGCATCATGGAAAAGGTCGAACACGGCGTGGAGCAGGTGCACAAACTGTACGGCAAGGTGCTGGCCTTCGCGCTGAAATGGCGCAAGCTGACGCTGGTCACCGCCTTCGGCCTGTTCGCGGGCAGCCTGATGCTGGTACCGATGATCGGCGGCGAAATGTTCCCGGAAACCGACCAAGGCCAGATCGTCCTGCAACTCAAGGTGCCGGTCGGCTCCAGCCTTGAATACAACGACGCCAAGGTGAAGCAGGTGGAAGCGGCGCTGAAGGAATTTCCCGAAGTCGACGCCATCACGGCCAACGTGGGCGACCCCGCCGGCCGCCACATCTCCTTCCTGCGCATCAAGCTGACCGATGTCAAGCTGACTCACCGCCAATCGCAGCAAAAGCTGGAAGGCGCGATCCGCAAACGCATCGAGCGCATTCCCGGCATTACCCTGTCGGTAGGCCAGAAGCCGATCTTCATCGCCATTCTGGGCACCGACGAAGCAAAGCTGGAACAGACCGCGCAGACCCTGATGGCCAAGATGCGCAACATCAAGGGCGTGGCCGACCTGGAATACAGCCAGGAAGGCGCCAACCCGTCGACGCTGATCAAGATCAACAACGAGCTGGCCAGCGACCTGGGCCTGAGCGTGCAGCAGATCGGCAGCGCCATGCGTCCCTTCGTGGCGGGCGACACGGCCAGCTACTGGCTGGCTGCCGATGGCCAGAACTATGAAGTCAATGTCCAATTGCCGAAATCGGATCGCCAGCGCATCGCCGACCTGGCCGACCTGTCGCTCACTTCGAGCAAGACCGGCCCGGACGGCAACCCGCTGATGGTGCCGCTGCGCCAGGTGGTGGACTTCGTTCCCGGCTTCAGCCCGCAAGTACTGAAACGCCAGGCCTTGCAGCGCCGCGTGGCGATCTACGCCGGCACCGAAGGCCGCCCGGCCGGCGACGTCGATGCCGACGTGAAAAAGGCCATGGATTCGATGACGCTGCCGGACGGCGTGCGCTTCGACGTGGCCGGCAATGCGCAGCAGATGGCCGAGACCATGAACGGCGCCGCTACGGCGCTGGGCATCGCGGTGGTATTCATCTACATCGTGCTGGCTTCGCAGTTCGGCAGCTTCCTGCAGCCGATAGCGATCATGGTATCGCTGCCGATGTCGCTGATCGGCGTGCTGGTGGCGCTGCTGGCAACCGGCTCCACGCTGAACGTGTTCTCCGTGATCGGCGTGATCATGCTGATGGGCCTCGTGACCAAGAACGCGATCCTGCTGGTGGACTTCACCAACCACGGCCAGCGCGACGGCATGAGCCAGTTCGACGCCATCATGGCCGCCGGCCAGGTGCGCCTGCGGCCGATCCTGATGACGACCCTGGCCATGATCTTCGGCATGCTGCCGATGGCGATCGGCCTCGGTGAAGGCGGGGAAACCCAGGCGCCGATGGGCCGTGCGGTGATTGGCGGCGTGATCACCTCCACCTTGCTGACCCTGGTGGTGGTGCCGGTGGCTTACACCTACCTCGACTCCTTCGGCAAGCGCGCCAAGCGCTGGCTGCGCCGCGGCCACCACGACGATGCGCCGGCCGACAAGCCCGACGTGGCCGAAGCCGCGTAACAAAGGTCGCCTTACCCGTCCCCGCATTGGCGGGGACGATACGGCGGCCAATCAGTTGCCGCGGTTCGATTCCACCAGTTCTTTCCATCCCTTGCCTTGGCGGCCAAGGATCCAGTAGCCGTTGGATTCGTAAAAACCTTCGCGCAACACAAGGTCGGCTTTGCCATCCTGGTTGACATCGGCATGGGTCAGAAAGTCCAGGGTGGCGCCCTCGCCTTCCGCCGAGGCCTTCTTGAATACCTGGTGCGTGAGCTCGTACTTGCCCTGGTTGTTTGCTTCCATCACCAGCAGCAATGTATAGATGCGGAAAACCTGGGCCTCTTGTTCCGGCTTCTCTGGCGGAATTTCCAGGTTGGCCGTCATGACCAGCACCGGTGCTGCGCCATCCTGGCCCGGAATGGCGTTGATCGCGACGTTCTGGCTTTCCAGGATGCGGGCAATATCCGCCCGCTGCACGCTCCTGGATTTCAGCACGGACCGTGCCAACTCAAGCGCCGCCTTTTGCTGGCCAGGGCTGACCGCCAGTTCGCCGTCCGGCTGCCTCTCGGTGAGCGTGAAGTTCGCCAACAGGCCGTTGGCCTCCGGCGCCTTGGCGGCGACACGCCTGATGGTGGCCATCGGCTGCTCCAGCTCATCGCTGAATCGCTGCACGATCGCCATGCCTTCGACACCGCCACGCGTGTAGAAATGATAGGCCCGGCCAGGTGCAAAATAGCGCGCCACGTATTTGCGGTAGCCTTTGTCGTACGCCTCGCCACTGCCGCCGATCGAGGGAAAGGTGGACAGTTTGCCGCCATCCAGGCGGGCGAGAGGCCTCATCGAGCCGTTACTCGCGATGAAGAGCACCTTCGGCTCATCGCTTCCTTGTGCCACCGCGGGCGCCCGCAGCGCCGCCAGGCGGCGCTCCAGCTTCTGCGTCCATTCCGCATCGCCTGCGTTGCGCACCACTTGCAGCACGGCTTCGAAGTTGTCTTCATCCAGGGGATCGAAGGCCAGCACACGCTCGGAGTGGGTGCGCAAGGCGGCGAAATTTGTCGCCTGGGCGCTGCGCAACGCGGCAAGGGCGGCATCCCGGGTCGGCAGTTCCGGCCCCGCCAGGTCGGCGCGCAGCCAGCCGTTCGCGCCCACCGGTCCGATCACCGATACCTTGACCCAACCGTCTTGCTGGCAAAACAGGTTGAGGGGTCTGGCAATCGGCGCATAGGCAAGTAGCTCAGCCGTTGCCGATGGCGCCGCCCGCACAGCGGCTGAGCTTGCGATGATATAGGCCAGCGCGGGAGCTGCGTTATCGGATTGCGCTGCACACTTTGGCGGGGATAAGCTGCCCTCGACGGCAATGGCTGGCGGGATAGCGAGGAATGCGGTGGTAAAGATGAGTGTGGCGAGGGCGCGTCGTGTCATTATTCCGGTGTTGTGATATCCGTCTCGGTGGTTTCATAGCCGGCCTCATCGGCTGACTGCTCTGACGGCGAGCGGTTCTTGGCCTCCAGCTTGCGCTGGGCTTTCTCTTCTGCCTTGCGTTTCTTTTCCAACTCGCGTTGCCGTTTTTCGTACTGGAAATTTGTTTTTGCCATGGTGTGTGACCCTCCTGGCCTCAAGGTAAGCCGATTGGCGGCGCTGCGCAAACGAAATTATCCGCGGGGATGATGTAACGCATGAATCTGCTTCAAACGCTCGCGGGCAACGTGGGTATAAATCTGTGTTGTAGATATGTCAGAGTGGCCTAAAAGCAACTGTACCACGCGCAGGTCGGCGCCATGGTTCAGCAGGTGGGTGGCAAACGCGTGGCGCAGGGTGTGCGGCGACAGCGGCGCGCTGATACCGGCTTTCAGCGCATGCTTTTTCACCACCACCCAGAACATTTGCCGCGTCATCGGCCCACCGCGGCCGGTAATGAACAGCGCATCATCCTGCTGGCCGTCAAGGATCACGCCGCGCGCCTCGCGCAGGTAGCGTTCGATCCACAGGCGCGCCTGCTCGCCGAACGGTACCAGGCGCGTCTTGGCGCCCTTGCCGGTGACGCGCAGCACGCCATCGTTCATGCTCAGCTCAAGCGTCTTCAGGGCGACCAGCTCCGACACCCGCAAGCCGCTGGCATACATCAGCTCCAGCATGGTGCGGTCGCGAATGCCCAGCGGGGTGCGCAAGTCCGGTGCGGCCAACAACGCTTCCACCTGCCCTTCGCTCAGGGTATGCACAAAGCGCAGCGGCTGCTTGGCCGAGGCCATGCGCAGGCAGGGGTCTTCCGCGATATGGCGCTGGCGCAGCGCCAGCTGGTAGAAGCGCTTGAGGGCCGACAGGCGGCGGTTGGCCGAACTGGCCTTGGTGTCTGCATGGCGCGCCGCGAAATAGGCTTGCAGGTCGGCGGTTCCGGCTGCGTACAGGCTGCCGACCGCGGGCCGCGCGGTTTCCAGCCACTTGGCAAAGGCGGTCAGGTCGCGCCGGTAGGCGTCAAGGGAATTCCTGGACAACCCGTCCTCCAGCCACAGGCTGTCGCAAAACTCGTCGATCAGAGCAAGGTTGCCTGCTGCCATTGATACTCTTGATGTCCTTCATGGGCCAGCAGCCAGCGCTTCACGCCGAGGGTGAAGCCGTGCTGGTCGTCGCTGCCGGCAAAGCCGCCCAGGCTGTTGGCGCCCATCACCCGGTGGCAGGGAACCAGCGGCGGGAAGGGATTGCTGCGGCAAGCCTGTCCCACGGCGCGCGCCACGGAATCGAGGTGCTTGGCCAGTTCGCCGTAAGTGCGGACCTGGCCGCGCGGGATTTCGCGCAGCGCTTGCCACACGCGGCGCTGGAATTCGCTGCCGCGCATCGCCAGCGGCAGGTCGAAGACATAGTCGGCATCGTCGCAATACGCCAGCAACTGCTGCACGGCCTGTTCGGCCAGCGCGTTGCTCGGCGCCTGTTCCGGCGTGTCGCCGGGCAGGTAAAACATTTCCGTCACGACTGCGCCGGCCGTACCGACGCCCATGGCGCCAAACGGGAGGTGGATGATGGCGCTGAAGTCCCTGCCAACATGTTGTTTTTCGGTCACGCTTACTCCAATAAAACTGTGGCAATCATGCTACACCAGCGCGCCAGGATAGGGCAAAAAAAAACGCACCCTCAGGTGCGTCTTGAATCTTTTTTTTCACCACCCCGGCCATTTAACCCCGCTTGTGGCGGCGGCCAACAGCATACTGTCGGGCAGCGTGTCTCCTCTAGATCCGCGGCCGGGCCGCTAGTTCTTCTTCTTCACTCCCCACTAAATCCTGTGCCCGTAACCATCATGGTGCAAGTCGCACCGTTCGGGGGCGTCGCCATAGTAACCGATCTTTTTCCGAATATCGTTATTTATTTTTGGCAACTTGACAGGATTTCATTTTGCTGTTTCGCGGTTGATCGACTGGATCAAGTCCTTGCCGATGCGCTCTTCCATCTGTTTTTGCACCGGCAGCAGGGCATTGCGCCACAAGGCCTGTTCCTGGGCGCTCAGGTTATAGATCTGGGTCTTGCCGGACTTGCGGATCGCTTCCAGCGCCATATCGTTGTCACGCTGGGCGATGGCTTTTTCGTACGTGGTGGCTTCCTTCATCGCAGCTTCCAGCTTGCCGCGGATGTCGCCCGGCAGGCCGTCCCAGAACTTCTTGTTGACGATGACCGCATAGCCCAGGTAGCCGTGATTGGAAATGGTCAGGTTCTTCTGCACCTCGTGCATCTTTTGCGTGTACATATTCGATGGCGGGTTCTCGGTGCCATCCACCACGCCGGTCTGCAGCGCCATATACGCTTCGGAGAAGGCCAGCGACTGCGGGATCGCGCCCAGCGCGCGCATCTGGATGTCCAACACCTTGGAAGACTGGATCCGCATCTTCAGGCCTTTGAAGTCGGCCGGCACGCGCAACTGGCGGTTGGCCGACATGACCTTGAAGCCATTGTCCCAATACGCCAGGCCGGTAATGCCCTTGGTCTCGAGCTTCTTCAGCAGCGACTTGCCGATCGGGCCCTCGGTCACGTTGTACAGCGCGGTCTTGTTGGGGAAGATGTACGGCAGGTCGAACACTTCGAATTCCTTCACGCCGAGCGGGCCGAATTTGGCCAGTGAGGGCGCCAGCATCTGCACCGCCCCCAGTTGCAGCGCTTCCAGCTCTTCCTTGTCCTTGTACAGCTGGCTGTTCGGGTAGACCTGGACCCTGACCCGGCCGCCCGTGGCCTTTTCCGCGAGCTGCTTGAAACGCTCCGCCGCCTGCCCCTTGGGGGTGTCGGGCGCAACAACGTGGCTGAATTTGATGACGATGGGCGCCTGCGCCAAGGCCGCGGACGTGACAAGTGCGGCCGCGCCGAAGGCGGCCAGGAGGGACTTCAAATGCATAAGGTCTCCCGGCGATTCTGGTGCATTATTATTCTCACTTTATATTGTGGTCAGCGGAATGGTGGCACACAACTGTGGAAACCCACAATACAAGCGGCAACCGGATTCGATACCCTCGGAGCATGTTAAAACGCCTTTCCCTGCCCTTTTCCATACGCTGGCTGCTGCCGGTGGTGCTGGTGCTGCTGTTTGTCGCCATCGTGTTCTGGCTGCCCTGGCAGGCGCGCCAGCTTGAGAGCAATGAACGGCAGGAGCAGTTGATCGCCGATACGCTGTGGGTTGAACAGTCGATCCGCTTCCAGCTCGGCCGCCACGAAGAAAGCCTGCGCGGCCTGGCCAATGAAATCGCCACCGGCCACCCGGCCCCGGCCGACGTGCAGCAACGCATGGGCCGCATGCTGAAAAATGGCGCCGAACTCAAACGCGTGATCCAGGTCGACCCCGACGGCCGCATTGTGGTGGCGAGCGAAGGCGCGCCGGCCAGCCCGGCCGGCAGCGCCGTGCTGGGCGCGGCCTCGCTGGCGGCGCAGGACCATGCGCGCCGCACCCATGCCCCGGTCTATGCCGAGCCGGAGCCGCTTGCCGGCGGCAGCACGCCCGGCGAGCTGAAAATGGATCTGCACTTCCCGATCTACCGCGGCGAGCAATGGCTGGGCAGCCTGGTGGCGACTTTCCAGCTCAGCAGCCTGCTGGATGAAATGGTGCCGTGGTGGTTCGCGCAGGATAACCAGATCTCGCTTCTCGACCGCGACGATAAGGTACTGGCGCGCCGCAGTTCGGCCGGCCCGGGCCACGGCGTCTACACCCACAAGCGCCCGCTCGACCTGCCCGGTGCCACCATCATCCTGATGACCGACAGCGTGAAAAGCGAACCCAAGCTGCTGCCCAACCTGCTGGTCGGCTCGGTCATCGCCCTGTCGCTGGCCCTGTTATGGAGCCTGTTCGCGCTGTGGGGCCACATCTCGCGCCGCCTGGCAGCGGAAGGCGAACTGCGCCAGCAAATGACCTTCCGTACGGCGATGGAAAACTCGCTGGTGACCGGCTTGCGCGCGCGCGATCTGGAGGGCCGCATCACCTACGTCAACCCCGCCTTCTGCCAGATGGTGGGCTACCCGGCCGAAGAATTGATCGGCCGCCTGCCGCCCATGCCTTACTGGGCGCCGGACGTCATGGAGGAATACCAGCACCGCCTGGCCAGTGTGCTGGCCGGCTCCGTCACGCCGGAATTCGAAACCCTGTTCCAGCGTCCCGACGGCACCCGCATCCCGGTGCTGGTGTTCGAAGCGCCGCTGGTGGACAAGGAAGGCCGCCACACCGGCTTCATGGGTTCGATCCTCGACATCTCTGACCGCAAACGGATGGAGGACCTGAACCGGCAGCACCAGGAAAAACTGCAGGCCAGCGCGCGCCTGGCAACGATGGGCGAGATCGCCTCCATGCTGGCGCATGAACTGAACCAGCCGCTGGCGGCCATTTCCAGCTACACCACCGGCGCCTTGAATATCCTTGCGCGCGGCGGCGACACCGGCTTGCTGAAGCCGGCGCTGGAACAGGCCGGCACCCAGGCGCAGCGCGCCGGCCAGATCATCCGCAGCGTGCACGAATTCGTGAAGAACCGCGAATCGGAGCGGCAGGACGTGGCGCTGCAATCGATGCTCGATGCCATCCTGGTGCTGATCGAGCTGCAGGCCCGCCAGCATCACGTGTCGCTGCAAATCGAGATCCCGGATTCACTGCCCCTGGTACGCGCCGACCGCATGCTGATCGAGCAGGTGCTGCTGAACCTGACCCGCAACGGCATCGAAGCCATGGCCGACGTGCAGCCGCTGAAACGTGTACTGCGGGTGGTCGCGGCAAACGACCCGCTGGCCGGCATGGTGGTGGTGCAGGTGATCGACAACGGGCACGGCATTCCGCAGGACGTGGCCGAACGGCTGTTCTCGCCCTTCTTCTCGACCAAGGCGGAAGGCATGGGCATGGGCCTCAACATTTGCCGCACCGCGATCGAGTTCCACGGCGGCACGTTGACCCACCGCGGCAACCCGCAAGGCGGTACCATATTCACTTTTACGCTGCCGGTCGCAGGCGGCGCCCAATAGAGCAGATTCGGGAGATCCAGAATGCTACATATCGTTGACGATGAAGCCGTGGTGCGCGATGCCCTGTCCTGGCTCGCTTCCTCGCGCGCCATCGCCGCCACCACCTACGAAAGCGCGGCTGCCTTCCTGGCCTTTGCGCAAGGCGGTGCTTTCGATCCGGAAGGCGACTGCGTTCTGCTCGACGTGCGCATGCCGGAGATCAGCGGGGTGGCCGCTTTCGACCAGTTGGCGGCGCGCGGCCTGACGGCGCGCCTGCCCGTCATCTTCCTGACCGGCCACGGCGACGTGCCGATGGCTGTCGATACGCTCAAGCGCGGCGCCTTCGATTTCTTCGAAAAGCCCTTCAACGACAACCAGTTGATGGACCGCGTGCAGGAAGGCCTGGCCGCCTCGCGCCAGGCCAGCGCCAAGGCAGCGGTGCAGGCGCGCCTCGCCACCCTTTCGAGCCGCGAGCGCGAAGTGCTGGACCTGATCCTGGCCGGCAAGATGAACAAGGTGGTGGCCGACGAACTGGGCATCTCGATGCGCACCGTCGAAGTACACCGCGCCCACATCTTCGACAAGATGCAGGTCAAGACCGCGGTGGAATTGGCCGGACTGCTGAAGTGATGCCGGACTGGCAAAAAAAATAATATATAAGCACTTATATATTGTGCTAAGATGGGTCCATGAAACAAGGACTCGGAACCCAATTGCGCCATTTGATCGAACTGCTGGACGGCGCCGTGCAGCAGTCGTACCTTGACGCCGGCCTCAATTACCGGCCGCGCTACACGCCCGTGATGCGCGCGCTGGCCGGCGGGCAGCCATGCAGCGTCGGCCAGATCGCCGACAGCGCCGGCATCACCCAGCCCGCCGCCACCCAGACCGTGGCCCTGATGCTGAAGGAAGGCTGGCTGGTGGCCCAGTCCAGCCCTACCGACGCGCGCCAGAAACTGCTGCGGCTCAGCGAGCAGGGCGAGCGCCTGTTGCCCAAGCTGCAGGCTTGCTGGCGCGCCACTGCCGCCGCAGCCGAATCGCTGGACGCCGATTTGCCTTATCCCCTTTCCGAAACGCTGGCCCGCGCGATCGCGGCGCTGGAGCAGCAATCTTTCAACGAACGCATTCGCAAAGCAAAGGAATAGAACGATGCAACAAGCCATCCCATCCTCCCTGCCGCACGCCTTGCCCCTGCGTGCCCGACTGGCCCGTCATCCCCTGGTCCGCATCGTTGCCGGCACCGCCTGCGTCGCCGTGCCCCTGGTCGCCACCATGATGCTGGTCCAGGCGCTGGTGCCGAAAGAGATGCGCATCGCCTGGCACCACCTGCTGGCGGCGGCACTGTGCCTGGCCGGCTACCGCTTCTATGTGCGCCGCTTCGAGCAGCGCGACGCCGGCGAAGCTGCGCTGCAGGGCGCGGGACCCGGCCTGCTGCGCGGTCTCGGCATCGGCGCCGCGCTCAGCGTCGTTGTCGCGGCAGTCCTGGCGGCGGCAGGCGCGCTGGTTGTCACCGGCAGCAGCGGCTGGAGCGCCATCCTGAAGCCGCTGTCCGAGCAGGCCATGGTGGCAGTGATGGAAGAACTCCTGTTCCGCGCCGTCCTGTTCCGCATTGTCGAAGCCCGCTGGGGCACACGCACTTCCCTGCTGGTCAACGTGCTGCTATTCGCACTGGCCCACCTGCCCAATGAGCACATTACCGCGCTGGCGGTGCTCAACACCGGGATCGCCGGACTGGCCTTGTGCGCGGCCTGGATGCTGACGCGCAGCCTGTGGCTGCCGGTCGGCGTGCACTTCGCGTGGAATTACCTGTATGACGGCGTGCTGGGCATTCCGGTCTCCGGCCATGCCGCGCGCGGCTGGCTGCAGGTGCAGATGGCCGGCCCGGAATGGCTTGGCGGCGGCGCCTACGGGGTGGAAGGTTCGCTGGTGACCTTCCTTGCGTGGAGCGCAGCGGCCGCCCTGATGCTGCGCCGGGGTGTCAAACGCCCATGACAGCCTGATTGCGGCCGCCCTGCTTGGCGCGGTACATCGCCTCGTCGGCGCGCCGCACCCAGTGTTCGAAGCTCGCCTCGTGCTTGTCGCTGACGGCGATGCCAAGGCTGACCTGACAGCGGAAAAGCCGGTTGTCGTGGTTGATCTCGCAGCCCGCCACGCGTTCGCGCAGGCGTTCGGCAAAGACGAACGCCCCTTCCCGCCCGGTTTCCGGCAGCACGACCAGGAATTCCTCGCCGCCATAGCGCGCCGCGACATCGACTTCGCGCATCACTGAGCGGATGCAGGAAGCCAGCATGCGCAGCGCCGCGTCGCCGCCTGGATGGCCGTACTTGTCGTTGACCTGCTTGAAGTGGTCGATATCGAGCAGCACCAGGGACGAGACGTGACCGGAACGGCGCGCACGGTGCCACTCGGCATCGAGGTGGCCGTCGGCGGCCCGGCGGTTCAGCAGGCCGGTCAGCGCATCGGTGGTGGCCAGGCGCTCCAGGTCGATATTCATGCGCTGCATCTCGCTCAACAGGCCATCGGTCGAATCCTGCCAGTGCGAAAACAACTGGTAGCCGAAGAATGCGATGAAGATGATGATCGCGGCGAACACCCAATAGAAGATCCACACCGTCTGCCGGAATATCTCCGGCGCGTGGGCGGCATCGGCCTCCGCCAGGCGGATCGTGACGAAACCGTACATCAACACGCCGGCCGCCACCGTTGCCAGCATGCGCAGCACCGAACGGCGCGAACCGCCGCGCCGCTTGCGCATCAGCTTCTGGCGCAGCAACTGCCAACGATCCACGCGTGGCCACAGGATGGCCATCGCCGGACCGCCAATCAGCACGCTTTGCAGGAAGGAGCCCAGCCACCAGCCTTGCCAGACCGGCAGTTGCGCCCCCGCTGCCATGTGGCTGGTATAGCTCCAGATCAGGGCGCCGGACGAACCGAAGATGCTGGCCACGAAACAAAGCTGGATATAAAACAGCAGCGATGTCAGTTGGCGCAAGTCGCGCCGCATCACCATGGCGCGATAGCCGATCGCCAGGATGCTGAATCCGAGCGGGTTGGCGCAGGCAAACAACAGCGCCCAATGCAGGGGCATGCCGGCATACAGCGCCAGCACCAGGGTCGAACAATATGCAGGAATCGCACCCCACCACCAGCCCAGTGTGAGCGTCAGCAGCAGGCAGATCGGCAGCGGGGGATAAACGGTCACGTAGGCGGTGACGCCGCCCATGTTGACGGGCATGCCGGACCAGTTCCATTTGACCGTCGCCACGCCCAGCGCCACGCAAAGCAGCAGCAACAGCAGCCAGCAGCCAAAGATGGCGCGCTGTTCTGCCGCACTGCCATGCCGCCACACGTTCAAGGGCGACAATTCGCGATAACTCTGAACGGCTTCCGCAAATGGAGACAATTTGTCACTCGGGATTGTTGACCTGGACAGGTCAATTATGCCTTAGTGGTGCTTAGTGGTGCTGGCTGAGCGCCCATGCCACATGTTCCCGCACCAGTTCCGACGGATGGTTGCGGCGCGCCTGCAACGCGGCCAGGACGGCCGGATCGCCCTTGCCGCCCATGCGCGCCGCGTTGCCCAGGCCGACCGCCAGGTTGCGCAACCAGCGCTCATGGCCGATACGGCGGATCGGACTGCCCTCCATGCGGCGGTTGAATTCCTCTTCGGTCCAGGCAAACAGCTCGATCATGCCGGCGCTGCCCAGGGCGTGGCGCTCATCGAAGTCCGGCAGCGTGGCGCGCTGGGCGAACTTGTTCCAGGGGCAGGCTGTCTGGCAATCGTCACAGCCGTAGACGCGGTTGCCCAGCAAGGGCCGCAGTTCTTCCGGGATCGCGCTTTTGAGCTCAATAGTCAGGTAGGAAATGCAGCGCCGCGCATCCAGCTTGCCCGGCCCGAGAATGGCCTGGGTCGGGCAAATGTCGATGCAGGCGCTGCACTGGCCGCAGTGGGCGCCGGTCGGTTCGTCCACCGGCAGCGGCAGGTCAACCAGGATTTCGCCCATGAAGAACATGGAGCCCGCGCTGCGGTTGATCAGCAAAGTATGCTTGCCACGCCAGCCCAGGCCCGATTTTTCCGCCAGCGGCAGCTCCATCACCGGCGCCGAATCGGTAAACACGCGATATCCGAACTCCCCGACGGCCGCGCTGACCCTGTCGGCCAGCTGCTGCAGCCGCGCCCGCAACACCTTGTGGTAATCGCGGCCACGGGCATACACCGAGATCACAGCCTGGGTAGGATCGGACAGGCGCGCCGTTTCGCGCTCGCGCCAGCGCTCGTCGGCGGCGCCGGGCAGGTAATTCATGCGCGCCGTGATCACCCGCACCGTGCCCGGCACCAGTTCCGCCGGACGCGCGCGCTTCATGCCATGGCTTGCCATATAGTCCATATCGCCGTGCATGCCGGCATCCAGCCAGGCCTGTAACCCCGCTTCGGCAGCCGACAGGTCGATATCGGCGATCCGCACCTCCGCGAAGCCGAGTTCCAGCCCCCACGCCTTGATGCGGCTGGCTAATTCGTCTAAATTGGCTTGGGACAGTGACACGGCCTTACAATGCGGGGAAATCCAAACCATCATTTTATTCGATGCAGCACTTTAAATCCCATCTTCACGACGAAGCCGGTACTGCGGCGCTAGGCGCAGCGCTGTCGCGCGCCCTGCTGCCAGGCATGGCGATCTATCTGCACGGCGACCTGGGCGCCGGCAAGACGGCGCTGACGCGCGCGCTGCTGCACGCGGCCGGCCATGTGGGGCCGGTGAAAAGCCCGACATATACCCTGTCCGAGCCCTACCGCGTGAAAGTCGACGGCAAGCTGGCCAATGTGGTGCATTTCGACCTGTACCGCATGGGCAGTCCGGAGGAATTCCTCGACGCCGGCTTCCGCGAAGAGTTCAATCGCGAGAACGTTTGCATCGTCGAATGGCCGGAAAAGGCCGATGGCGTGCTGCCGCCGCCCGATCTTCATGTTTTCCTCTCTGTAGCCGGGTCCGGACGTGATGTAGAATTGCAGCCGTCTTCCGCTCTTGGTACGTCATGCCTGCAACGCCTCCAATTCGCTCCAAACCTGTAAGCCGCCGCACGGTGCTCAAGGCCGGCGGCACCCTGCTGCTGTCCGTGCTCGCCCCCATGAATGCGCAAGCTGCGCAGATCCTGGCTGTGCGCGTGTGGCCGGCGGAGGATTACACGCGCGTCACGCTGGAAAACGACACCGACCTCAAGGTCAAGCACTTCCTGGTTCCGGATCCCGACCGGCTGGTGGTCGACATTGAAGGCCTGGTGCTGAACTCCACGCTGAAAAGCCTGGTCGCCAAGATCGAGTCGAACGACCCGTACATCAAGGAAGTGCGCGTCGGCCAGAACCGCCCTAATGTGGTGCGGCTGGTGTTCGACCTGAAAGAAAAAGTCACGCCGCAGGTATTCACACTGGAGCCGGTCGGCACTTACAAGCATCGCCTGATTTTCGACCTGTATCCGGTCAAGGCCGCCGACCCGATCGCGGCGCTGATCGAAAAAGGTGAATGGTCGCAGGATGACAAGCCAGTCGACGGCACCGCCCCCGCTACCGGGCAACCAGTCCTGGCCGGCCAGCCGGCAATGCCCGGCCAGGGCGGCGCAGGCAGCAACGCCCAAGGCGTGGCGAGCCAGTCCACGGCGTCCGCGCCGGGCACCGGCACCACCGCACCCGGCCAACCGCCCGCCGTCGCCGCCCAATCCGGCAAGCCGGGCGCTGGCGAACCGGAGCCGGCACCGGTGCACCACAAGCCGGGCCAGAAAACCGGGCAGGAGAAAATGGTCCGCATGCTCACCATCGCCCTCGACCCCGGCCACGGCGGCGAGGACCCCGGTGCGATGGGCGCGCGCGGCAGTCGCGAAAAAGACATCGTGCTGGCAATCGCCAAGCGCCTGAAAGACAAGATAGAAGACCACCCCAACATGCGCGTCATGCTCACGCGAGACGGCGACTATTTCGTCCCGCTCGGCAAGCGTGTGGAGAAGGCCCGCAAGGTCGACGCCGACCTGTTCGTCTCGATCCACGCCGACGCCTTCGTGAAATCGAGCGCTCGCGGCTCCTCGGTCTTCGTGCTGTCGGAAAAGGGCGCGACCTCAAGCGCCGCACGCTGGCTGGCCGACAAGGAAAACCAGGCCGACCTGATCGGCGGCGCCAACGCCAAGGGCCACGACCCGCAACTGGCCAGCGTGCTGTTCGATCTCTCCACCACCGCCCAGATCAACGACAGCATGAAGGTCGGCAAGGCGGTGCTGGGCGAAATCGGCGGCATCAACAAGCTGCACAAAGGTTCGGTCGAGCAGGCCGGCTTCGCCGTGTTGAAAGCCCCCGACATCCCGTCGATCCTGATCGAAACCGCCTTTATCTCCAATCCGGAGGAAGAGGCGCGCCTGCTGGACGACGAATACCAGGACAAGATCGCGGACGCCATCGTCAAGGGCATCCGCCGCTATTTCGCCAAGAACCCGCCACTTTCGAAGAACCGGCTCACATAAGGAAAGCGCATGAACGAAGTCCGCATCTCCACACCCGAAGGCGCCGAGGCCACCATTTCCCTGTTCGGTGCACATTTGATGTCGTGGAAGACTGCGGACGGCAAGGAACGCCTGTTCCTGAGCCAGCGTTCAGCGCTTGACGGCAGCGCGGCCGTGCGCGGCGGCGTGCCGGTGATCTTCCCCCAGTTCGCCACGCGCGGCGACGGCCCGCGCCACGGCTTCGCCCGCACTGCCACCTGGCGCCTCGTCGAACAAGCCAATGACTGGGCCGAACTGGCACTGGCGCAAAGCGACCTGCAGCGCAACCATTTCCAATCCTGGCCGCGCGCGTTCGAACTGCGCCTGCGCTTTGAACTGAAGGCTGATGCGCTGGCCGTCCGCTACACCGTACGCAACACCGGCCAGCAGGACTTCAGTTGGGCCGGCGCACTGCACACATATTTCGCGGTGGCGGAATTCGACCAGGCAAAAGTCGACGGCATGCCGTTCAAGGGTGCGCTGGACGACATCCGCCCCGCCACCCCGCAACTACGCCTCGATACCGGCGCCGGCACGCTGCAACTGGAACAGCAAGGCTTTTCGGAATGGGTGGTATGGAATCCGGGAGCGCAAGGCGCGACGGCCACCGCCGACATGGACGACAGCGACCACCGCCGCTTTGTCTGCATTGAACCTGCCCGGGTAGACAAGCAGGTGCTGCAGGCCGGTGCCGAATGGACCGGCCTTCACACCATCAGTTTGATTCCTTGATCATGCGGCCGGAGCTGGCCTGGATCGGACGTGCATTGAATGGATACAGGCGGCTGAACAAGGCCAGTTGCGCAGGCGAAGCCTGCACCGACTCCTTCATCACCAGCCACAGCACGCCTTCGGTGCAGGGCGGCGTGGTCAGGGAACCCATGAAGGTATAGTAATCGCGGCGCTGCGGCAGCATGTCGTTCGGATCGAGCACGATGCTCGGCGTAGCCGTGTCGCCCTTCTCCAGCGGCAGGTTGTTCCACACGGTCTGGATGGTCGGTTGCGCCTTGCCGCGCTCCAGCAGCAGCGCCAGCACCGCCAGCCTGCCTTCGGGGTCCTTGTGCACCAGGTGCACCACCATCTCGAACCCCTTGCCGTTGACACGCTCCTCGGCCGGCCGATGGAAGTGGAATTGCTGCAGCTCGTAAGTGCGGCCCGCCACGCTCAGGTAATTGCCCGGACCGACCATCACCTGCACGGTATGGCCGTTATCGGTCACATTGAAGCCGGATGGCCGGTAATCGAATGAGATCTGCTCCAGGTCCACTTTCATGCCGTCGCGGATGTCGATCGGCGACTGGCGGCTGCCTGTCGAGCATTTCGCCCAATCCGAATTGATCCTCGACCAATTGGCCGGGCCGGATTCGCCCTCATAGGTCCAATGGGTGCCGTATACGCGCGGCGGCGGGGCCTTGGCAGCGACTTCCGCGGCGGCAGCCTTGACGGCTTTCTGCTTGCGCGCCTTCTCGGCAGCGGCGATGCGGGCGGCCTGGTTGGCGCGCATTTCGGCCAGGCGCTGGGCGATCTTTTCCGACAGCTCGGCCTCGGCGCGCGCTTCCTCCTCGCGCTGGGCAGCGGCAGATGCCGCCGCATTCTTGCGCACGGGAGGGACGTACTTCGGGCCGGCGCTCGAATTGGCCTCTTTTTCAATATTCGCCTTGTCCGCCGCAGCGGCAGCGGCCAGGTTGGGGCGAATGCTCGGCACGCCTTTCGAGGGCGCGGTGGCGGGATCGGCGGCGCCTGCTGTCCCGATGACAAGACAACAGGCCGACAGGGCGATCAAGTTACGCATGTTAAATCCGGAGGAGAGACTGTTACTCCGGTTAACGGTTGCGCTGCGGGAAAACTTGAGAGCGGCTTAACGCCCGAGCATGCGGCGGCCCAGTTTCCAGGCACCGCCCAGTGCCATCGGCACCACGGCCGCGCTGACGCCCACCAGCACGATGGCGCTCAAATGATCGCGCACCCAAGGGGTGTTGCCGAAGATATAACCGGCCACGCACAGCGACACCACCCAGGCCACGGCGCCGACCACGTTGAACAGCTGGAAGCGGCCATGGGTCATGTCCGACACCCCGGCCACGAACGGCGCGAAAGTGCGCACCACCGGCACGAAACGCGCCAGGATGATGGTCTTGCCGCCGTGCTTTTCGAAGAATTCGTGGGTGCGGTTCAGCGCATCCTTGTTAATCCACCGGTAATCATGGGTAAACACGCGCTGGCCGATCGCCTCGCCGATCCAGTAGTTGGTCGTATTGCCCAAAATTGCGGCAGTAGTCAACAGGAACATCAGCAGGCCGAGGTTCATTTCGCCGGTGGCGCAGAAGGCACCGGCAATGAACAGCAGCGTGTCGCCAGGGAAGAAGAACAGTACGACCAGGCCGGTCTCGCAGAACACAATGGCAAACAGCAGCGCATAGACATACACGCCATATTGTGCGATCAGGGTACCCATTGCACGATCCACGTGCACCAGCATGTCCAGCAATTGAACGAAATCCATTTATTAAAGTCCCAAAAGGTTGCGGCGGGAATCATACCAAACTGTCCATCTTACAGGCTAAAATTCCCCGGCATCTTAGAACCTGCTTAGAACCCCATAAAGGAGACATTAGTGAAAGCCACCATGCCCGCCGTTCTCGCGTTGGCCCTGCCCCTGGCCGCCATGGGCGCGTCCACCAAAGAATTGCCGCCCAAGCCGACTGTCGGCGACATCGTCAAGGCATCCCCGCAAGCGGACTGGCGCCAGCTGGACCCGGCCAACACCTTGTACATGGACCTGGCTGGCGGACGCGTGATCATCGAGCTGGCGCCGGCCTTCGCGCCGAACCACGCGGCCAATATCCGCACCATGGCCAAGGAAGGCTACTGGGACGGCCTGTGGATCTATCGCACGCAGGACAATTTCGTGGTGCAGTGGGGCGATCCGCGCGAGGACAAGCCGAAGGCTATCGGGACGGCCAAGGCCAAGCTGGAACAGGAATTCAGCGTGCCGATGAAGAACGACACCCAATTCACCCGCCTGCCCGACAAGGATGGCTATGCGCCGCAGGTGGGCCACTCCAACGGCTTCCCTTCCGCGCGCGACCCGAAAACCGGCCAGACCTGGCTGGCGCATTGCTACGGCATGGTTGGCGTGGCGCGCGGCAATGAATCCGACAGCGGCAACGGCGGCACCTTGTACACTGTGATCGGCAACTCGCCGCGCCACCTGGACCGCAATATCACCGTGGTGGGGCGTATCGTGAGCGGCATGCCGCTGCTGTCCGTGCTGCCGCGCGGCCCGGCGCCGATGGGCATGTTTGAGAAAGAGGAACAGTGGGTGCCGATCAAGTCGGTCAAGCTGGCGGCCGATGTGCCGGAGGCGGAGCGCTCGAAGTATGAAGTGATGCGCACCGAGTCGGCCAGCTTCAAGTCCGTGATCGAGGCGCAGCGCAATCGCGGCGGCCCATGGACCAAGCATGCGGCCGGCCATGTGGACTTGTGCAACGTCCCCATCCCCGTCCGCGAAGCGAAGTAAGTAAATAAGTAATTTTTGTCCCCCTCGGGGTCAGGAACGAAAGGGACATTTTTTGCGCTTGAACACTAAATGTCCACTTTCGTTCCTGACCCCGAGCGGACATTTATTATAATGTGGCAATGAACGCGCCGACCCCACCACGCCCGATCCGGGCCCTCCCAGACCAACTGATTTCCCAGATCGCCGCCGGCGAGGTAGTGGAACGTCCATCGGCAGTTGTCAAAGAGCTGCTGGAAAACGCTCTGGATGCCGGATCGACCCAGGTCACCGTGCGGCTGGAGGAAGGCGGCGTCAAACGCATTTGCATTACTGACAACGGCCGCGGTATTCCGCCCGACCAGATGCCATTGGCCCTGGCGCGCCATGCGACCTCGAAAATCGCTTCGCTGGATGACCTGGAAAACGTCGGCACCCTCGGTTTCCGCGGCGAAGCCCTGGCTTCGATCGCCTCCGTGGCGGCAGTCACCCTGACCTCCCGCACCGCCGACGGCGCCCATGCCTGGGAACTGGAAGGCTCGCACCAAGGAACGGTGGTGCCCTCGTCCGGCGCCCCCGGTACCACGATCGACGTGCGCGACCTGTATTTCAATACTCCCGCGCGGCGCAAGTTCCTGAAGTCCGAGCAGACCGAATACGGCCACTGCGCGGAAGTGGTGCGCCGCATCGCACTGGCGCGTCCCGATGTTTCGTTCACGCTCAGCCACAACGGCAAGACCGTCGACCACTGGATGGTCAGCGACATGGCCAAGCGCAGCGCCCAGATCCTGGGCAGCAATTTCGAAGAGGCGCGCCTGGCGCTGGACGAAGGCTCCGGCGTGCTGCGCATCCACGGCTTTGCCGGCCTGCCGACCGCCTCCAAGGGTCGCGCCGACAGCCAGTACTTCTACGTCAACGGCCGTTTCGTGCGCGACAAGCTGCTGGTGCACGCCGTGCGCGCCGCGTATGAAGACGTGCTGCATGGCGACCGCTATCCATCCTATGTGCTGGCACTCGACCTCGACCCGGCCCTGGTCGACGTGAACGTGCACCCGTCGAAAATCGAGGTGCGTTTCCGCGACGGCCGCGCGGTGCACCAGTTCGTGTTCCACGCCGTGCAGCGTGCGCTGGCCGCAACCTCGGCCACCTCGCACGGCAGCGTGCCTTCGCCGCTGCCGGCCGCGGACAAGCTGCAGGCATCGGGCCCCATGTGGCGCCCGCAGGAGCAGACCAGCTTCGGCTCGATCCTGAATCCGGAATATCGCCCGACCTTCTCGCCATCGCCTTTCGGCGCTGCGGGCAATGGGGGTGTAGCCCAGAACACGGAGCGCTACGGCGCGCTGTGGTCGAACGACCCGCGCGACAATTTTGCTCCGGGCGCAACGGCAGCTGACGGCGGCAATGGCTTCCGCGCCTCCGCCGACTACACGCTGCCGCAAGCCACGTCGATTACCGCTTCCTCGGCGCAGATGGCCGGCGAAGAATTCCCGCTCGGTTTCGCCTTGGCGCAACTGCATGGCATCTACATCCTGGCCCAGAATAGCAAAGGCCTGGTGCTGGTCGACATGCACGCCGCGCATGAGCGCATCCTGTACGAGCAGCTGAAGAACGCGCTGGACGCCCAGATCGACGGCACTGAAATGTCCGTGCAGAACCTGCTGATCCCCGTCACCTTCTACGCCGATGCGGTGGAAGTGGGCACCGTGCAGGAACACGGCGATACCCTGAAAACACTGGGATTCGACATCGCCGTGATGTCGCCGACCACGCTGGCCGTACGCGCCGTTCCCGCCTTGCTGAAGAACGCCGACGCCCAGGCCCTGGCGCGCGACGTGATCCGCGACGTTCGCGAATACGGCGGCTCGCGCGTGCTGATCGAGCGCCGCAATGAACTGCTGGGCACCCTCGCCTGCCATACCGCCGTGCGTGCCAATCGCATCCTCGCGGTGCCGGAGATGAACGCCCTGCTGCGCCATATGGAAGCCACCGAGCGCGCCGACCAGTGCAACCATGGCCGCCCGACCTGGGTGCAGATCGACATCAACGCGCTGGATAAACTCTTCCTGCGCGGGCAGTAAATAGATAATGAACCAGCAGTCCAACAAGCGCCCGCTGGCGGTCGCCATCATGGGGCCGACCGCGTCCGGCAAGACCGCCGCCGCGTTGGCCATCGCACAGCAGGTGCCGTGCGAGATCATCTCCGTCGATTCCGCTTTGGTATATCGCGGCATGGATATCGGCACCGCCAAGCCTTCGAAGGAAGAACTGGCCGTCGTGCCGCATCACCTGATCGATATCATCGACCCGCTGGATGCCTATTCGGTGGCCCAGTTCCGCACCGATACGCTGCGCCTGGCCGCTGAAATCGGCGCGCGCGGCAAAATCCCCCTGCTGGTGGGCGGCACCATGCTGTATTACAAAGGCCTGGCCGACGGCCTGGACGACCTGCCCGGCGCCGACGCCGCCCTGCGCGCGCAACTGGACGCAGAGGCGGCCCGCATCGGCTGGCCCGCCATGCACGCGCGCCTGGCGCAGGTCGACCCCGACACCGCCGCCCGCCTTAAGCCCAACGACTCCCAGCGGGTCCAGCGCGCTCTGGAAATCCATGCCCTGTCCGGCCAGCCGATGTCGGAATTGCTGGCCCAGCGCGAAAAGGAAGAATTGCCCTTCGACCTGGTGTCGTTCGCGCTTGAGCCTTCCGACCGCGCCTGGCTACACGAACGGATAGCGCGCCGTTTCGACATCATGCTCGATTCCGGCTTCCTGGACGAAGTGAAAACCCTGCGCGCGCGCGGCGACCTGCATCCTGGTCTGCCGTCGATTCGCTGCGTGGGCTATCGCCAGGCTTGGGAATACCTGGACGGCACCATCGACCATGCGGCGATGCGCGAAACCGGCATCATCGCGACCCGCCAGTTATGTAAGCGCCAGCTAACCTGGCTGCGCTCCATGCCGGAACGGATCGTGGTCGACTGCTGCGCCCCTGGCGCCAGCCTGCAATTGCAACAACAAGTGCTTGCAAAAATAGCTACAGCCTAATCTGTCCTTGACAGATCCTCGGCCGGCATCGATAATGCTGGCCTTGCGGTGATATAGCTCAGTTGGTTAGAGCATAGCATTCATAATGCTAGGGTCGGTGGTTCAAGTCCACCTATCACCACCAAAGGATTCAGCGAAAACCCGCACTGCACGCGATGCACTGCGGGTTTTTCGTTTTCCAGGCGCTCAGCGCTCACGCCCCGCGTGACGCAGCACCTGGCTGACCGGCTCGAGCAGGTATTGCAGTGGCGTGCGCTTCTCCCCTTCGATAAAAATCTCCGCCGGCATCCCGGCCAGCAGTTTCAGATCGCCCGCCTTGGCCAGGGATGCCGGATCGGCTTCCACCAGAACCGAGTAATAAGGAGCCTCCGTGGCGCGGTCGACCAGTCGATCGGCGGAGATGTAAATCACTTTGCCGCGCACCAGTTGCGTCGTGCGGTACTTGAAAGCGGTGAAGCGGATGTCGGCGGGCTGGCCACGCACGATGCGGCTGATGTCATCCGGCCGGATCCGGGCCTCGGTCACGAGGCGCGTGTCGTCCGGCACGATGTCCGCAATCGTTTCGCGCGGCGGGATCACCGTTCCGGGCACGGGGTATCTCAGGCCGATAACTTCGCCACTGGCCGGCGCGCTGATGACCTGGCGCGCCGACGCATCCACCGACTTGCGCTGCTCCTGTTCAATTTCGGACAAGCGCGCCGTCGCCACCTTGAGCTGGTCGCTCGCCTGTTGCCTGTATTCGCCTTCCAGCGCACTTACCCGCAGGTCGATGTCGACCATGCGCTGCTGGGCGCGCGCCAGCTCCGAGCGCCGCTCTTCGAGCTTGACGCCGTAATCGGCCAGCGCGCCTTCGATCTGGGCGATGCGGGTGGCGGAAACAAAGCCATCCTTGCGCAGCTTGTTGTGGGTGTCCAGGTCGACCTTCTGGAACTTCATCGATTCGCCTGCCTGCGCGAGTTGCGCGCGCAGGGCCACGACTTCTTCCGCCACCTTGTCCCGCTGCGCATGCAACAGCCGCACCTGCGCCACCAGGGCATCGCGCCGCGCGGCAAACAGCGCACGCTCCTTCGCGAGCTGCTCGGCCAGGCGCGGATCCGCTTGCGCGGCTTCAACCACGTCCGCCGGGAAACCGAGCGACTGCTGCATGCCTTGCTCAGCATCGAGCCGCGCCAGGCTGGCACGCTCGGTCTTGACGCGGTAATCCAGCCGGTTCTTGTCGGCATCGACCGACACGTCGCCCAGCACCAGCAAGGGTTCTCCCTGCTTCACGCGCTGGCCATCGCGCACCAGCACCTGGCGCACCATGCCACCCTCGGCATGCTGCACCGGACGGCGATTCAGGTCCACTTTTACATACGCCTGCGCCACCACCGCCGATGACAAGGGCGCAAACGTCATCCAGGCCGTTACCGGCAGCAGCCCGAAGATCACCACCGCCATGCCCCAATTTGCCAGGCGGCGCGCCTCGCCCAGGTGCAGCTGCATGGAATCGTTCGTCACCATCTGTTGCAGTGCGCTTTCCATCATGCCCTCCCTTCAGCTGCTCGCGGCATGGGGACCACCTGCGCCCCCGCCCTGCCCTGGCCCGACTGCATCGCCTGCATGACTTCCGGTACCGTGCCAAAATGCTGCACGCGGCCGGAGTCGAGTACCAGCATCTTGTCCATGTGCTGCACCAGGGTGCTGCGATGCGTGATGACGACCACCGTTACCTGCCCCTTCAGCTGCTTCAAAGCATCGGCCAGCGCCAGTTCGCCTGCGCCATCGAGGTTGGAATTGGGCTCGTCCAGCACCAGCAACTTGGGATCGCCATACAAGGCACGCGCCAAGGCAATGCGCTGGCGCTGGCCGGGCGAGAGCATCCCACCCATGCCCTCGATCTGCGTGTCGTAGCCTTGCGGCAGCCCAAGTATGAGCGCATGGACCCCGGCGCGTTTCGCGGCCAGCACTACCTGCTCGGCATCAACGGCACCCAGGCGGGCAATATTGTCTGCCACGCTGCCAGGGAACAACTCGACATCCTGCGGCAAATATCCCAGCCAGGGGCCAAAGTCCTCGCGCGGCCACTGGGCCAGGTCCACGCCGTCCAGCCGCACGGTGCCGGTATTGGCTGTCCACAATCCGGTGAGCAGGCGCGCCAGGGTGGATTTGCCGGCACCACTGGCACCGATGATGGCCAGCGATTCGCCCGGCTCCAGGTTGAGCGACACGCCGACCAGGATCGGGTGTTCGCTTTGCGGCGCGCGGAAGACCAATCCTTGCGCCGTCAGCCTTCCGGCGGGTGCCGGCAGCTTCATGCGTTCCGGTTGGCGATCCTCAGCATTCAGCAATTCGGATAACCGTGCAAATCCGAGACGTGCCTCGGCCAGCACACGCCAGCTGCCAACCACCTGCTCAACCGGAGACAACGCCCGTCCCAACAAGACAGTGGTGGCAACCAGGATGCCTGGCGTGCCTTCGCCACTGATCACAAGGTAGGCGCCCAGCGCCTGCATCAGGATCTGCACCATCTGCCGCACCATGCGCGTGAAAGCCGCCATCGCCACCGACTTGCGCGCGGTCGGCCCCTGCAACTCGGAGACCCGCGCGTTGAATGCCTGCCAGCGTGAGATCAAGGCATCACCCATGCCGAGCGATTGCACCACTTCGGCATTGTGAATCGATGACTCAAGATAGCGCGTGGCCTTCGCGGCTTCCTTCTGCAATGCTTCAATATCTCGACGCGTGATACGGTCGTTGAGCACAGCCAGTACCAGCATCAGAACCGAGGCGCAGGCCGCCGCCGCACCCAGCACCGGGTGGGCCAGCCAGATGACTGCGATGTAAACCACTGCCCATGGCGTATCGAACAACGCCAGCAGGCCGTGCGCCGAAAACAGGCTGCGCAAGGACGCAACGTCACGCAGTCCCTCCGATGGAACGCTCTCCGCGCGGCGCGCCGTCTTTGCCAGCATTACCTTGGCGACTACAGGCGAAAGATGTTCGGCGATCATGTTGCCCGCCACACCCTGCAAGCGGCTGCGCAGGTAGTCGAGCATCAGCATCAAGGCCAACGCGACTACCATGCCGAGCAACAGTACCAGCAGCGTTTCCTTGCTCTGGCTGGTCAACACGCGATCGAACACTTGCAGCATGAAAAACGCGGGCGCCAAGAGCAGCAGGTTGACGAGAAAAGAGAAGCCTGCGACAACGAAGAGCGGACGCTTAAGGAGTTGAAAGAGCGATTTCATGAGATTCACCCGTGCTGTTAGCAGTTCATGAACCAACCTTGATGTCGTTGTAGTCGAAGGTGTCAGACGGATCTGTCAGCACCAGTTTCGCGACCAGGGAGCGGCCTCCAGAGCCTTGTCCATCCGAGTCATAGTAAAGGTTGCCCGTTACGCTGTCGTAGATCACTCTTACGCCGGCGCCCACCAGGTCGGTGACACCACCGCCGGCAGACATAGCGAATTCGGATGATGACAGGCCATTGCCCGCCGTTGTCGTGATTCCTGCAAACACTGCCAGCGACAATTCGATCATGTCTCCACTCGCAGCCGAACCAGATGCATTGAAGTCCGTAATCGAATCGACGGCGTTGGGTGCCGTATCGAAGACGAAAGTGTCGTTGTCGGCACCGCCGGTGAGCGTGTCGGCACCAGCGCCGCCGACGATGCGGTCGGCGCCTGCCTGGCCATTGATCGTATCGTTGCCTGCGCCACCGCGCAGTTCATCAGCGGTCGCCAACCCTGTCAAGGTATCGGCGAAGGCCGTGCCAATCACACCCTCGAAACTGGCGTATGTATCGTTGCCAAGGCCCGCTGCGCTGAATGTTCCGGCACCATTAAGACCCATCGTAAAAGTGATACCCGCCGTAGCATCGGAAAAGTCAAGCAGGTCCTTACCGCCTTTACCGTCAAGCGTGTCGTTACCCGCACCACCGCGGATGATGTCATTGCCGGAGCTACCGTTGATGGTGTCGTTCGAGGAGCTACCGATGACGCCCTCCACGTTCTTGTACAAGTCATTGCCAAGGCCACCCGCACCGCTAGTGTTCGTAGCGTTGATACTTTGAACCAGCGTGAAATTGGTCAGCGCGCTGCCGTCGGACATGTCGAGCATGTCCTCGCTGCCGTCGCCGCCGTCAATCGCGTCGTCGCCGCTGCCTCCGCGCAGAATGTCGTTGCCGGCCCCACCAGACAAATCGTCGTTGCCACCTTCGCCGACCAGAAGATCGTTGCCGCCGAATCCCCTCAACGTATCTACCGCATTTCCGGCCCCACCGTAGAAGCTGTCGCCTGGCGCACCGCCGGTCAGGGTATCCGCCCCGTTATCGGCATCAATATAGGAAGCCTGGTAGTTACCAGCTCCGCTGAGATCAATCGTGTCGCCACCGCCGCTGCTGGTGACTGCCTTCACGTCGATCAATACCGTACCTGTCGCGGTTCCACCCCGGCCATCCGACACCGTGTATTGGAAACTGCCAACCGATGTGCCGGCCGCACCGCCGCTTTTGAAGGTAATGCCGTTGCTGGTCAACGATAAGTTGCTGATCCCAGATGCGGCGCTCACGCTGGTGATCGTCAACGCGGAACCGTCAATATCGATATCGTTTGCCAGCAGCGCGCTCGTTGAAATCGTGACGTTAGTGTTGCTTGAGACGATGATCCGGTCGCCAGCGGAAACGGGAGCAAAGTTGTCGTCAATGATGGTGATGGCGGCAGTGTCGGTAGCCGCAGAGAAGGCCGAGCTGCCACCATTCGTGGTTGTGCTGACCTTTGTTCCCGCCGTTCCGCTGCTACGATCCCAGGCACGGAAAGTCAGGCCGTCGCTGACAGTTCCATTGAAGTCCAAATTGCCCTGGAAGTAGATTCTGGTGTTCGCATCCGCGGACAGCAACAACGCAGACGAATTCGACACCGTGCCAACCGTCGCCCAATTGGCACCGCCGTTGGTGGAATACCACCATGTTCCGCTAGTGGCGTTAGTACCAGTCAACGCGATACCGGTGAGTGCACCAGTATCCGCATCAGTCACATTATCGAGGCCGCCAAGCGGTGGATTCAGATTGACCAGGCCTGAAACGAGCGTGCCCACCGCGCCGATTGGGGCCCCGGCATCTTCGACAACATTTGTCATGACAGGAGATGCCGCCATATTCAGGACCGGCGCATCATTGATGCCGGTGACAGTGAATTTCGCCGATGCCGGAGTGGTCGTGATGCCGTCGGATACCTGATAGCTGACCATCACTTCTTTAGTCTGGCCTTGTGCGAGGCTTTGATAGTCCGCATGGCTTGGATCGAGCGTAAAGCTATGCGTCCCGACATCGTAAATAACACCTGCCGGCAGTACAGCCGGAACCGATTGCACCATGAGTGTCGTGCCGGCATCTACATCCGACGCGTGGGCCAGCGCATTGAGCGTCACTGCCACACCGTCTTCAGTCGCACTGCCAGTCACCGCACCCGTCACCACCGGCGCATCGTTGGTGCCGGTGACGGTGAATTTCACTGATGCCGGCGTGGTCGTGATGCCGTCAGACACTTGATAGCTGACCGTTACCTCTTTAGTCTGGGCTTGCGCCAAACTCTGATAGTCAGAATGGCTTGGATCCAACGTGAAGCTGTGCGTCCCGGCGTCATAACTGACACCTGCGGGCAGTACAGCGGGAACTGAATCCACCGTCAAATTCGTGCCGGCGTCCACATCCGAGGCGTTGGCCAGCGCATTCAGCGTCACCATCACACCGTCTTCAGTCGCGCTACCAGTCACCGCGCCCGTTACCATTGGTACATCGTTGGTGCCGGTGACGGTGAACTTCGCTGATGCCAGAGTGGTCGTGATGCCGTCAGAGACTTGATAGCTGACCATCACCTCTTTGGCTTGGCCTTGCGCTAGGCTCTGATAGTCAGAATGGCTTGGGTCCAGTGTGAAGCTATGCGTCCCGGCGTCATAACTGACACCTGCCGGCAGTACGGCCGGCACCGATTCCACCATGAGTGTTGTGCCAGCATCGACATCCGACGCGTTGGCCAGTGCATTGAGCGTCACCATCACATCGTCTTCAGTCGCACTGCCAGTCACTGCACCTGTCACCACCGGTGCATCGTTGGTGCCGGTGACGGAGAACTTCACTAATGCTGGAGTGGTCGTGATGCCGTCGGACACTTGATAGCTGACCGTTACTTCTTTCAACTGGCCTTGCGCTAGGTTCTGATAACCTACATCGCTTGGATCCAGCGTAAAGCTGTGCGTCCCAGCGTCGTAACTGACACCTGCCGGCAGTACGGCCGGCACCGATTCCACCATGAGTGTCGTGCCGGCATCCACATCCGAGGCGTTGGCCAGCGCATTGAGCGTCACCATCACACCGTCTTCAGTCGCGCTACCAGTCACCGCGCCCGTTACCATTGGTACATCGTTGGTGCCGGTGACGGTGAATTTCACTGATGCCGGAGTGGTCGTGATGCCGTCAGAGACTTGATAGCTGACCATCACCTCTTTAGTCTGACCTTGGGCCAAGCTCTGAAAGTCTGGATGGCTTGGGTCCAGCGTGAAGCTGTGCGTCCCTGCATCGTAACTAACGCCTGCCGGTAGAACAGCCGGTACAGACTCCACCATGAGTGTTGTGCCAGCATCGACATCCGATGCATTAGCCAGTGCATCGAGCGTCACCATCACATCGTCTTCAGTCGCGCTGCCAGTCACCGCGCCCGTTACCACCGGCGCATCGTTGGTGCCGGTGACGGTGAACTTCACCGATGCAGGAGTCGTCGTAATGCCGTCAGAGACTTGATAGCTGACCATTACCTCTTTCGCCTGGCCTTGCGCGAGGCTTTGATAGTCCGCATGGCTTGGGTCCAGCGTGAAGCTGTGCGTACCGGCGTCGTAGCTGACACCTTCCGGTAGAACAGCCGGTACCGATTCCACCATGAGTGTTGTGCCAGCATCGACATCCGATGCATTAGCCAGCGCATCGAGCGTTACCATCACATCGTCTTCAGTCGCGCCGCCAGTCACTGCACCCGTCACCACCGGCGCATCGTTGGTGCCGGTGACGGTGAATTTCACTGATGCTGGAGTGGTCGTGATGCCGTCGGATACTTGATAGCTAACCGTTACTTCTTTCAACTGGCCTTGAGCGAGGCTCTGATAGTCAGAGTGGCTTGGATCCAACGTGAAGCTGTGCGTCCCTGCATCGTAACTGACACCTGCCGGCAGAACAGCTGGCACCGATTGCACCATGAGTGTCGTGCCGGCATCGACATCCGACGCGTTGGCCAGTGCATTGAGCGTCACTGCCACACCGTCCTCAGTCGCACTGCCAGTCACCGCACCCGTCACCACCGGCGCATCGTTGGTGCCGGTGACGGTGAACTTCACCGATGCTGGAGTGCTCGTGATGCCGTCGGACACCTGATAGCTGACCGTCACCTCTTTCGCCTGGCCTGCTGCCAAACTCTGATAATCCGCATGGCTGGGATCCAGCGTGAAACTGTGTGTCCCGACGTTGTAGCTGACACCTGCCGGCAGGACAACTGGTACTGACACCACCGCCAAAGTCGTGCCGGCATCCACATCCGACGCATTGGCTAGTGCGTTGAGCGTTACTACCGCACCGTCCTCGGTCGCACCGCCAGTCACCGCTCCCGTCACCACCGGCGCATCATTGCTGCC
This sequence comes from Duganella sp. CF458, assembly GCF_900113115.1. GTDB lineage: Bacteria > Pseudomonadota > Gammaproteobacteria > Burkholderiales > Burkholderiaceae_D > Rugamonas. Next base: position 322,627 of record NZ_FOOF01000001.1, read on the forward strand.
CACAATGGTGATGGTAATGACTTTAACCGCCCCATCAGCACTGGTCACGGTGAAGCTGTCGCTCAGGGTATCGTTGGCCGCCAGTTCCTGCACGCGACTGTCGGCGTTGTTTAGCGTGTAATGCCACTCGCCATTCGCGGATACGCTGTAAGTACCGTACTTTGCTGCCTTGCCGGCATCCACGGATTGAAAGAGATTGTCAGTGCCGTTCAAGTCGTCAGACTTGAGCAAGCCGCTGACAGTTGGCACCCCGGGATTTGAATTGCCGACACCCCCGGCTTCGACGGCGGTGCCTGCAGCATTGCCGGTGATCAGTGACGTAAGGTAATCAACCTGGGCGTAGTTGCCGCCCGACTCAGGTTTCACCCAAACTGCCAGCTTCTCCATCATTTGGACTGTCAGCGTGGACGTCCCAAAGTTGAATACGAAATCGCTGGCCGATCCGTTCGATACTTCACCCTGGGGGCTGACCTTGACGGTAGAAAGAAACTTCACATACCGTTCCAACTCCCAGCGCACCGCTGGATCGTTCCATTGTTCGAAACTCAGTTGCAGCCGAACCGTGTCGATGCCGGAGCCGCCGGTGTACACATCCTTGAAGCCCCCCAGATTTTCCGAGACGGTGTAGATAAGCGTATCGTTTCCCGCGCCCCCGTTGACCTGGTCGCTACCAGCACCGCCATTGACAAGATCATCACCGTTGCCGCTGTTGATAATGTCACTCCCGCTGGTGCCGGTAATCGTGTCGCTTCCATTGGATCCGGTAATGGTGCCCATGGTCTTCTCCCTAGACTTCGCCGTTTGACCGGCGATAGATGATTAATCGTAAATATTGATTCTTTTCATCCAGCTAAATTGATCGAGAGGCATTTATATTTCCTATCCTCATCGATAACAATTTAACAGCCGAGTTTGCACAAGCGCATGAGTACATTGCCCTCTTCTCGCTAGGTGTGAGAGCCCATCAATAGGGTGTTGGGAGCAGGGCTTTTGTCACGTTTCGCACAGGAATCTTCTTGCTAGGCAAAACTTTGGCAGGCGCCATGATCCGTACGTTGAATTACCAATTAATCAACCATTGACAACATATGTGAACCACCGCATAATGCATGGCTCTGGTGATATAGCTCAGTTGGTTAGAGCATAGCATTCATAATGCTAGGGTCGGTGGTTCAAGTCCACCTATCACCACCAAAGATTCATCAGAAGTGGCCTGAACCGGCAACGGTCCAGGCCATTTTTGTTTTCCAGCCTGTCCGGCAACTGCAAATCCCTCACCAATCCAAAGTGTTCCAAGGCTCGCAAGGCCCACCAGCCAGGATCCCACTCCCCTTCCGCCAGCCCAAGCCGCGCCGAATGCGGGAAGGCGTGATGGTTGTTATGCCAGCTCTCCCCCATCGTCAATAGCGACGTCCAACGGATGTTGCGGCCCTGGACTGCTGCGCCGTCCACTTCATACGACATATCGCCGTGGTTATGGGCGAAGTAGCCGATCAGCCAATGGCCTGTCACGCCGGCGACGACGCGGGCGCAAACGCCCCAGCAAACGAACGCCCAGCCGCCCCATACATAGAAGAGCACAGCCAACGGCAACTGCTGGAGCATCCATGTCCGTTCGAGGAACCGATAGAACACGTCGCCGGCGATACGCGGCTCAATGTGGATTGCCGGCGGGTTGTCCAGCACCAGATCGCAATGCAACTGCCACCAGGCATCGCGCCCGAATCCCGCGCCATGCCTCAAGTATGGGTGGCAGTCGCGCTGGCGCTGCGCGTAATCACGCAGCTCGTGCTGGCGCAGCAAGCCAATCGGTCCGGCCAGGCCCACTTGCACACCAGTCCAGACCAGCAGGTACTCCAGCCATTTGGGACATGCAAAGCTGTTGTGAATCAGCTTGCGATGGCTTCCAAGCGAGTGTCCGAACAGCAGTACGAAGACTGTGGCAGCGACAAACAGCGCCATCGCCGGCAACTGTGGATACGCGATCGCCCCGAATGCCGCGCCGCCCCACATCGCCACCAGCCAGAGCGATTTCACCGGCGAATAACGCACCTGGCCGGCGCACACCTCTGCCAGATCCTCGCTTGCGATGCGATGATTTCTTATGACGTTACGAATCCTTCTCATGCCGGCCTCCCTTTTTTGCCACAGCCATCGCCCGCGATTCGCGTTTGAGCGGACGCCCTACCGGACAGACCTCCAGCGCGTAGCCGGTCAACGTGTTCACCAGGTTGTCGCCGTTCAGTTTGTAGAACACGAACTGCCCTCGCCTTTCGCTGCTGACCAGGCCAGCGTTTTCCAGCACCGATAAGTGCCTCGAAATTGCCGGCGCGCTGATGCCGAATCGTTCGGCAAGGTCGGACGTGGAAAGCTCAACTTCAGACAAGTACGCAAGGATCTGGCGGCGCGGTTTCGACGCGAGCGCTTCAAAGACTTTATCGAGTTCCATAATTACAAAATTAACTAATTCGTTAATAGTTAAATCGTTTTTGGGGCCGAAGTCAAGTCGCTTGAATTAATCAGGGTTCAATGCCGGCGATCCGGCCGAAGCCTTCGCGCAACTCATCGGCGTCTTCAGGCCGGACAACGCGCGCAACTTCTTTGCCGTCTTTCAGGAAGATCACAGTCGGCCAAAGTTTGATGCGGAAGGCACGGCCCAGCACGCGGCCAGGACCGTCTTCCACCTTGAAGTGAGGGATGTTGGCGTACTCGCGGTATGCTTCGGCGATCGCCGGCTGGGCACCACGGCAATAGCCGCACCAGTTGGTGCCGAATTCCAGCACCGCAGGTCCGGTGAGCGCATCAATGCCTGCCCGGGTGGGCTGCTCTGTCTTGTACACAGTTTCCATCATGCGGCCCACCTTACCATGATCCGGCGGGCCTATGCGCCCGGCTGGATCTTGCCGTCGACCACGCGCGGCACGTTTTGCGGATTGCTGTTGGCCAGGGTCGATGGCAGCGCCCATTCCGGCGCATCCTGGTAGCACACCGGACGCAGGAAGCGGTCGATGGCGGTAGCGCCGACCGAGGTACTGCGCGGATCGGAAGTCGACGGGAACGGGCCGCCGTGCACCATGGCGTGCGCCACTTCAACGCCGGTCGGGAAGCCGTTGAACAGGATGCGGCCAGCCTTGCGCTCCAGCGTTGGCAACAGGCCGGCGGCGATTTCGCGGTCGTCGGCGGTGGCGTGCACGGTGGAGGTCAACTGGCCTTCCACGTGTTCGGCGATGCGGCGCAGGTCGGCCGCGTCACGGCAGCGCACCAGCACCGAGCTCGGGCCGAAGTTCTCATCTTCCAGCGCTGGCGTGGACAGGAAGGTGTCGACGTCAGTGCTGTACAGGTGCGGTCGTGCCGCGCAGGCGGCACTGCCCGCGCCGCCTTGTGCCAGCAGCTCCACCTTGTCCAGCGAGGACAGCTTGCCAACGCCTGCTTCGTACGACTTGTGGATGCCTGGAGTCAGCATCGTGGTCGATGGCTTGGCCTGGACCGCCGCCACTGCAGCGGCGGCAAACTCGTTCAACTCGGGACCTTCCAGGCCAATCAGCAGGCCCGGATTGGTGCAAAACTGGCCGGAGCCCAAGGTCAGCGAATCGGCAAAGCCTTGCGCGATGCGCGATGCGCCAGCTTTCAGCGCGCCCGGCAGCAGGAATACGGGATTGATCGATGCCATTTCTGCGTACACGGGAATCGGCTCCTTGCGGGCCTGGGCGATACGCACCAGGGCCAGGCCGCCGCCGCGCGAGCCGGTGAAACCGACCGCCTTGATGGCCGGATGCGCCACCAGGTCGCCACCGATCTGCACATCGCCGATCACCAGCGAGAACACCCCTTCATGCAGGCCGCAATCGGCCACGGCCTTCTGGATCGCCTTGCCCACCAGCTCAGAGGTGCCGAGGTGCGCAGGGTGGGCTTTCACTACTACCGGACAGCCGGCGGCCAGTGCGGACGCCGTATCGCCCCCGGCTACCGAGAACGCCAGCGGGAAATTGGAGGCGCCGAATACGGCGACCGGGCCGACGCCGATCTTGCGCATGCGCAGGTCGGAGCGTGGCGGCACGCGTTCGGGCAACGCGGAGTCCAGCGTCGCGCCCAGGAACAGGCCGTCGCGCACCACCTTGGCGAACAGGCGCAGCTGGGTGACGGTGCGGCCGCGCTCGCCTTCCAGGCGAGCTTGCGGCAGGCCGGATTCCTGCATGGCGCGCTCGATCAGTTGCGGGCCGATGTCGAGGATGTTTTGCGCCGCCTGCTCCAGGAATTGCGCACGCTTTTCCAGCGTGGTTTCGCGGTAGGAGTCGAATGCTTGCGCTGCCAGCTCACAGGCGCGCTGCAGGTCTCCCGGCGTAGCCATGCCGAATGCTGGCTCGATTTCGATATTGCGGGCCGGGTCGGTGGCCTTCATCGGGCCTGCGCTGCCTTTGATGGCGGCTCGTCCGATCAACATTTCACCTGCGATCTGCATTCTTTGCTCCTTGATTGATTGGGGTCGGCAGGGCCGAAAGTTTACTTGAATTTGGCGCAGGGGTCTGTGCGCTTTTGCGCAGCTACCTTGCGGATTTCGTCATAGCTGCCTTGCAGGCCATCCGGCTCGATGAAGCCTATGGTGCGCACGTTCAGCTTCGGTTCAATAGCGTTCAGCCAACGCGGCACGCCGATGTCCTTGCGCACATGGCCATTGCCGGCGATGAGGACCACATCGCGCGGCTGCTGCTGGCGGATCAGCTTGGCCATCCAGATATCGCGCGCCACCTGGGCGTTGACCATGCCGGGCAACATCATGTCCGGCGCCATATTGCAATGACCTTCCTGGATCGCCTTCTCCTGGCCGCGGCGCAGGTCCGACGGCAGCGGGTCCTTCAGCTTGTAGGCGGCAACGGTGGCGGCATCGAAACTGGAGGCGACGCCGTCGCGCACCACTTTCGACGCATCGGTGCGCGACAGGTTGACGGCCACCAGCGGCAGGTGGTTGCTCAGCGCGAGCTGGATGATCGGGTGGTAAAGCTGCCAGTCCCACCCTTTCTTGTTCATGACGTTGATCACACAGGAAGCGTCGAGGCAGCCCTTTTGCGCTTCATCCAGCAGGCCTTGCGATTCGCGGTCGAACTGCTCCATCGCGATGACCGGGCGCCAGCCGGCTTCCACGCGCTGGCGCAAATCCTCGAAGCGCAGCTTGTGGCCTTCCTTGTTGTCGTGCACCTCTCCGAGCAAGAGCACTTGCGGGTTGGAGGCGGTGGTGGGGGCCGTGTAGGTAACGGCTTGTTTGCTGCTGCAGCCGGCCAAAGCCAGGCCGGCCAGCAGCAGTGCGATGGTGTATGGCTTCATCGATGCGTGGTCAGGCTATCCTCGAAAGCGTCTAGTCTAACAGGGCATGGATGGCTTTGCCGATCACCTCGGCGTGGGTCTCCAGCGCGAAATGGCCGGTGTCCAGCAATTGCACGATGGCGTTCGGGTTGTCGCGGCGATAGGCCTCGGCGCCCGGTGGGGTGAAGAACGGGTCGTTCCGGCCCCAAATCGCCAGCGTAGGCAGCTGCGCTTTGCGGAAAAACTCCTGGAACACCGGGTACAACTCGAGGTTCTTGCGATAGTCGTAGAACAGTTTGAGCTGGATGTCGATATTGCCGGGGCGCGCCATCAAGGCCGAGTCCAGGGTGTAGGACTCGGGCGCCACGCTGGCGGGATCGGCGACACCGTGGGTGTATTGCCATTTGGTTGCATCCGGCGTCAGGAAGCCGCGCATCACATTGGTGTTTTCTTCATTCGGGTCAGCCCAGTGTTTGCGCATTGGGGACCAGCCATCGCTCAAGCCCTCCAGATAGGCATTGCCATTCTGTGAAATCAGGGCGGTAACGCGTTCCGGTTTGGCGGCGGCCAGTCGCAGCCCGACCGGGGCGCCGTAGTCGAACACGTACAGCGCGAATTTATCCAACTTGATGGCCTGCAGGAAGGCTTCCATGGTGCGGGCCAGGTTATCGAAGGTGTATTCGTAATGGCGCTCCGCAGGCACCTCGGTGAAGCCGAAGCCTGGCAGGTCGGGAGCGATGACGCGGTATTTAGTCGCCAGCAACGGGATCAGGTTGCGGAACATGTGGGAACTGGTGGGGAAACCGTGCATCAGCAGGATCGCCGGTGCGTCCGGCGCGCCCGCTTCGCGGTAGAAAACGTTGACGCCGTCGGCCTGGATGGTGCGGTTCATAATTAACCTTTTAAAGTTTGTTTTGATGGTTACCAGATTACTCCTGCCGCGTAACTTGTCAAGCATTATTTTGATGGTTACAATAGACCAGGAGGACAGGAAAATGATCGAGTTCTATGGCGACCATCCCGCGCTGGATTTGCTGAATACCGTCGTGCAGGGCGAGGAAACCTGGCATGACGATGCGGACGTCATGGCATGGCTGGCGGCGGCCGGGCAAAGCACGGCACCGGAAGGCGCACCCGGCAAGCCGGGCGAGCTGCTGGCGGCGGCGCGCGCCCTGCGCGAGACAGTCCGTGCCGCCGTGGCGGCGCGCAAGGGTGGCACGCGGTTCGACGCCGGCGCGCTGAACACGGCGCTGGCGCACGCCGAGCGTCACATGGTGCTGGTGGAGGAAAGTGGGGCTGGACTGTCCTTGCAGGCCCGCTACGCTGCCCGCACGCCGCAGCAGTTATTGGCTCCCCTGGCGGAAGCGGCGGCGCAACTGCTGGCCACCGCCGATTTCAAGCTGGTGCGCAAATGCGAAGACCACGCCTGCACGCTGTGGTTCCTGGACCGCACCAAGTCGCATCGGCGCCGCTGGTGCAGTATGGCGCTATGCGGCAACCGCAACAAGGTCGCGGCTTTCCGCCAGCGCCAGCAGGAAGGCTAGCGCAGCAGGAATTCGACGAAGCTGCGCACCCGCAGCGATAGATGGCGCGCGTGCGGGTAAATCAGGTAGAAAGGACGCGCACAGCCGCCATGCTGCGGCAGCAATTCAAGCAGCGCCCCACTGGCCAGTTCGCGCTCCACGCAGAAGCGATAGGTTTGCGCGATACCGCCGCCATGCACGGCCAGCGTGCCCATGCCGAGGAAGTCTTCCGCACACACGATGGCGTCGCCGCCTGCCAGTTCAATCTGCGCGCCGTCGCGCATGAACTGCCAGGGAATCAGCCGCCCCGTGCTGGGCAGCACGAACTGGATGCAGTCATGCCGGGCCAGCTCCTCCAGCGATTTCGGCTTGCCGCGCCGCTTCAGGTAAGACGGCGATGCAACCAGCACCAGCGCCGCATCTTCCAGCTTGCGCGCGATCAGGGTCGAATCCTGCGGCGCGCGCCCGCGCACGGCCAAGTCATAGCCCTCTTCCGCGAAATCGATATTGCGGTTGCTGATGTGGACTTCCACCTGCACCTCCGGAAACTGCAGGCGGAATGCCGCGATGCGTTCCAGCAGACGGTAATGCGCATACGGCGTCGGCACGCTGATGCGCAGCTTGCCTGATGGCGCGGCCTGCTGCCCCGTCACCTCGCGCTCGGCTTCCACCAGCTGCGACAGCGCTTGCCGGCACTGCTCGAAGTACACCTTGCCGCCATCAGTCAGGCGGATCTGGCGCGTGGTGCGCACGAACAGGCGCACACCGAGGCGCTCCTCCAGCCGCGAGATCGACCGGCTCACCGCCGCCGGCGTCACGCCCGCCATTGCCGCGGCGGCGGTGAAACTCCCCTGCTCCCCCGCCAGCACGAACAGCTCGATGCTGCCCAACTGCATATCATCGAAGTGGCGTTGCATTCATTACCCCATGTATCAAGTCAATTGCTGGAAGCCGTATTTATTCGCTTATGCGTCATAAGTATAGTGGACTCACCGTAACCCAACTCATGGAGTTTCAAATGACCAAGACAGCAATCGTCACCGGCGCATCCAGCGGCCTCGGTTTCGCCATCGCCAAGGCCTACCTGGCGCGCGGCTACAACGTGGTGGGCAACGCCCGCACCATGGACCGCCTGCAAAGCGCGGCGGCACAACTGGGCAATCCGGCCAACTTCCTGCCGGTGGCCGGCGATATTGCCGCTCCTGCCACCGCCAAGGACCTGTTCGAGAAAGCCGCCGCACGTTTCGGCAAGGTCGACATCCTGGTGAATAACGCCGGCATCTTCATCGCCAAGCCGACCGTCGATTACACCGAAGCCGACACCGATGCCCTGGTGGCGACCAACCTGAAGGGCTTCCTGTTCCCGGCGCAGGCGGCGGTGCGCCACATGGAAGCCAACGGCGGCGGCCATATCGTCAACATCACCGCCAGCCTGGGCGTGACGCCAGCCAAGGCAAGCGCCCTGCTGCCGGTACTGGTCAAGGGCGGCCTGAACATGGCCACCCGCGCCCTGGCGCTGGAAGTGGCCAGCAAGAACATCAAGGTGAATGCGGTGGCGCCAGGCATCATCAGCACCCCGCTGCATAGCCCGGATGCCGGTACCCAGGAATTCCTGAAAGGCCTGGTACCGACCCACAAGATGGGCACGGCCGAAGACATCGCCGACGCGGTGCTCTACCTGACCGATTCCACGTTCATTTCCGGCCATGTGCTGACGGTCGACGATGGCGCCGCGGCCGGCAACTGGTAAGCAAGGAGAGCGACATGCCCTACGTGAACATCAAGGTCACCCGCGAACAAGGCGGCCCGACCAGGGAACAGAAGAAGGAACTGATCGTCCGCACCACCCGCATGCTGCAGGAGGTGCTGGACAAGGACCCGGCCACCACCTTCGTCATCATCGACGAAGTGGAGACCGATAGCTGGGGAGTGGGAGTTGAATCGGTGACCGAGCGACGGGCGCGCGAGTCATAAACCGCAAACGCTGTGGATATTGCTGAATGCGACACCACCGACAATGGCGCGCCCAATGCAACTGACTTTCTGCCAGCCATTGTCGGCCACGGCGAAGCCGCCGATGACCAGCACCAGCACCACGGCGCCGAGAATCAGCGCCCCCCTTATCGAATCGTTAATTCTCATTGTTTATCTGACAAATTCATGGACAAGCGATTTTAGACGCTCAATGCGGCACTCGACAACTAATTATTTGCCATCGCGTGCAGTTTGCTGATGGTGCTCCAGTTGCGCGAGGTGACCGCGTCGCCCAGCGCCTTGCCCATGGCGGCGGCAGCGCGGCTGGCCAGCACGCCGTCCGGGCACCAGATATAGGCGGCGTGGCGGCCCAGGGCGAAGGCCTCCGGATGCCAGCTCTGGCGCGCCAGCGGTTCCAGCTTGCCACGGTCTTCGTCGGGTTTATTGAGGACCGCCACCAGCAGGCGCGAATGATCGTTGGCCACGTTCTGCAGGCTGTTTTCGAGGACGATCTCAGCCAACCGGGCGGCCTCGATCACGGTGACTTTGGCGGGCACGCCGAGCTTCAGCACCAGCGCTTCCTCGATGCGTGCGGCACAGTCGGCCGCATCGGTGGCGCTGCAATCGAACACGACGTTGCCGCTGTTGAGCAGCGTGCGCACATCGCCGAAACCCATATCGCTCAGCACCTTGCGCAGATCGGCCATCGCAACGCGTTTTGCGCGTCCGACATTAATGCCGCGCAGCAAGGCGATCAGGCGCTGCTTTTCCATAACTTTCCCCCCTGCAGGCCCCAGTATGGGGCAGACGCGCCAGCGGCGGCGCTCAGCTCACCGTGGGGGCGTGCAGCGGGGCATCCGGATGCTTGTCTCCGTTCTCTTCGCCCGGCGTCACGCGCGGGATGCGCAGCACGAAGCTGGCGCCCTTACCCTGCGTGCTCGACACCGAAATGGTGCCACCGAACTGCTTGACGATCAGGTTGAAGACAATGTTCAGGCCAAGGCCGGTGCCGCCCTGCCCGCGCCGGGTGGTGACGAAGGGATCGAACACCTTGTCCAGCATATCGGGGGCGATCCCCTTGCCGTTGTCGACCACCTGCATTTCGATGCTGTCGCCTTCGGGGATGACGTTGATATCGATATTGCCCGCGCCCTCAGGCTCGAAGGCGTGCTCGACGCAGTTCAGCGTGAGGTTGGTGATGACCTGGGCCAGGGCGCCGGGGTAGCTGTCCAGCATGATGTCGTCGGGACAGTTGATCGCGACCACGATGCGGGTCTTCTTCAGCTTGGGCTGCAGGCTGGACACCACTTCGCCGATGTACTCCTTCAGCTCGAAGCGGCGGCGCGCTTCGCTGACCTGGTCGACCGCGATCTGCTTGAAGCTGTGGATCAGGTGCGCCGCGCGGTAGGCGTTGTTCATGATCAGGCGCGCGCTCTCGCCGGCCGTGTCGATGTACTTCTGGATCTCCGACTTCTTCACCTGGCCGGCCTTCATCGACTCGTCGACGGCGGTGGTGGCATCCATCAGCACCGAGGCGCTGGTCAGCGCAATGCCGACCGGCGTATTGATTTCATGCGCCACACCGGCCACCAGCGAACCCAGGGACGCCAGGCGCTCGGCCTGCAACAGCGATTCCTGGGTGCGCTGCAGGTCGTCCAGCGCCTGCGCCGTTTCCTGCGCCGAGCGGCGCGCCAGGTCTTCCGCTTCGCGCGTGCGCTTGATGATGGACTTCACCTTGCGCTGGATGGCGTTGAAGCCGCGGATCACATCGCCCAGTTCATCGCTGCGCTTTTCCGGCAGTTCCTCCACTTCATCGGAACCGCGCGTGGCCAGTTCGAACAAGCCGTCGCGCAGCTTCTTCAGCGGATCGAACACGATGCGCAGCGAGAACGCCAGCGCCACCACCAGGATCAGGTCCAGTGTCAGTACTTCCACCACCTTGCGCCGCACTTCGGCGGCCAGCGTGGCATCGATCTGGGCGCGGCTGAAATTGACCACGACGCGGCCGACGATGACCGGCTTCAATGCACTGCCGGCGGCGCCGGCATCGCGGTAGGCCAGGTCGGCCACCACCGGCGCTCCCGGCACGGTGGTTTCGGATTCGATCGGGGCGATGCTGCCGTCGTCCTTGCGGCGCTTGCCGGAGAACAAGCCGACCGAGGTGTCATAGACACGGATCGCGACCAGTTCCGGCGGCAGCATCTCCGCCGCCACGATATTGTCGACCTTGGCCTTGTCGAGGTCCCACAGGGCAGATGGCAAACTGGTCTGCAAACGGGTCAGCACCCCTTCGCGCAAGCGCTGGTTGGCCACTTCCAGTTCATGGCCCAGGCTGTACTGCGCGTAAGTACCGGAAATGCCCAGCACAACGGTGACGATCACCACGAACAGTGCGGTCAGCCGGCCTTGGATACCAAACATTCACTCCCTCCCCGAATTCCCACCAATGTACGGGATGGAGTGTTGCTTGGCAAGATTTTAAGGGTGATGGCTTTCCATCACTGAGGTAAGATTTGTTGTGCATACCATGGAGAACGAAATGACGGGCACTTACCGCCACCTGCCCCTCGCTAAAGTCGAGCCCGGCATGGTGCTTTCAGACGAACTGCTGGACACGCATGGCCAGGTGCTGCTGCCGGCGGGCGCCGTGCTGAGCGAGCGCATGCTGGCGCGCTTGCAGGACCACGGCATCGAATCGCTGGCCGTGGTGGACGACACGCCGCCCGACCCGGCGCAGAGCGCCGCCGAACGCGCAGCCCAACTGGCGCGCATCGGCGTGCTGTTCCGCCGCCACGATCCCGCCAATGCCGAGGACTGGGCGGCCCAGGTACTGCACACCCTGGTCACCGAATTCCGCGTCGGCAAGGAGGTTGCATGAGCGAACAGCTCAGTTATGACGATGTGGTGAAAAACCTGGAGGACCTGCCGTCGCTGCCCGCAGTGGTGATGGAATTGCTTAACAGCGTAGACCAGGAAGAAATCGATATCGCGGTGCTGGCCAGGAAGGTATCGCATGACCAGGCCCTGACGGCCAAGACGCTGCGCCTTGCCAACTCTTCGCTGTTCGGGCTGCAGGTCAAGGTGACCACGATCCAGCAAGCGATTACCTTTCTCGGTTTCCAGAGCACGCGCAACCTGATTACGGCAGCTGCCGTTACCGGCTGCTTTGCCGACAAAATGTGTCCCGGCTTCGACCACAATATGTTCTGGCGCCACTCGATCGCCACGGCGGCCTGCGCCAAAGTGCTGGCGCGCCACGTGCGCTTCAACCAGGATTACGCTTTCACGGCAGGCCTGCTGCACGATATCGGCCGCCTGGTGCTGGTCTCGACCTTCCCGGACCTGTATGCGACAGTGATCGCCTACCAGCAGGAGCATGATTGCTATCCGCTGGAAGCGGAACGCGCCGTGCTCGGCATCGATCATGTCGAAGCCGGACTGGCGTTGGCCGAACATTGGAATTTTTCCGATACGATGCGGCTGGCAATTGCCGGCCATCATGAACCAGGAACGCCGGGAGCCGGCTTCCTGGCCGCCATCGTGCACGTGGCCGACGCGCTGGTGCATGCGCTCGACCTGGTGCGGAAACCGGACGACCTGGTGCCGCCCGTTTCCCCGATTGCCTGGAAAGCGCTCAACCTGAGCGAAGACACTTTCCTGCACCTGTTCCGCGAAACGGAACTGCAATATGAAGAAATTGCCTTGGTGCTAATGGCCTAAGGCGCCGGCACGCTCAGTGCGCGCTGGCCTGCGGCATGCCGCCCTGGGTCGACGCGCCGACTGGCTTGTCTTCCGGTTTCGGGCGGCCTTGGGCATCCGACAGGCGGTACTTGGTGCGGCGGTCGCCCATCAAGTCACGCAGTTCGCGAATGCTCATGCCTGTCACTTCATGCATGCGGATCAGCAGCGAAGCGCCGACTGGCAAGCGGTGGTGACGGATCTTACTGATTACAGGTGGAGCAACTTCCAGCATGCGCGAGAGCGCAGCGTCGTTCTTCAATTGCATTTTGCCGAGCAGGATGTCCAGCAGGTGGTTCGGGTTGTAGCTTTCCTGCGAAGCGAGAGCGTGGTGTGCCATGATAATCCTCTCTTGACAGTGGAGTGTTGAGGAAAGGGCCTTGCAGTCTTGCTAAATTCTCATGCTGCTCTGCGAAGCGAACCTTGTTCAACATCAAGACTTGGCGATGATTTGCCGAAAATCTTGACAACAATGCCATTTCAACACAGTCATTATTCCTGTGTCGCACGAAAGAACCACACGGAAATTGTGTTGCGCGGATATTTCAGGCCGTAACGGAAATAATGCTGCCCGGTGCCGGCGTGCCTGGGGTCGGGCGGTTGGCCTGGGCGTTCTGGGCCAGCAGGTCTTGCCGGGTCAGGAAGTCTTGCAGGTCGGCCGACTGCGATTGCTCCAAGGCACGGGTTTCTTCGCGGCGGGTACTGGTTTGCTCGCTGCGCGCCGTCTGCTGTTCACGGATGCGCTGCTCTTCCTGCTGCAACTGGCGCTGTTCAGCCAGGCGTCGCTCGGCCGCGGCATTGTTGACCTGGAAGTTCTGGGTGGTCGGTCCTACTCCGTTGATAGCCATGACGTAGCTCCCGCAGAAAATTGCTTTTTTAACTCTAGGACCCGCAGCGCCCGATTTCAAGGGCTGCTTGGCGATTTACGGTAAACTTGCGGGTATGCAGAAAAAAGTATTCATTAAAACCTTCGGCTGCCAGATGAACGAGTACGACTCGGACAAGATGGCAGACCTGCTCGGCGCGTCCGAGGGACTGGTACGCACCGAATCCCCGGAAGACGCCGACGTTATCCTCCTGAACACTTGCTCCGTGCGCGAAAAAGCGCAGGAAAAGGTGTTTTCGGACCTGGGCACCTTCAAGAAGCTCAAGCAAGCCAAGCCGGAACTGGTGATCGGCGTGGGCGGCTGCGTCGCCTCGCAAGAGGGCGAAGCCATCGTCAAGCGCGCGCCCCTGGTGGATGTGGTGTTCGGCCCGCAAACCCTGCACCGCCTGCCGAAGATGATCGAACTGCGCCGCCACACCGGCAAGCCGCAAATCGACATCAGCTTCCCCGAGATCGAAAAGTTCGACCACCTGCCGCCGGCACGCGTGGAGGGCGCTTTCGCCTATGTCTCGATCATGGAAGGCTGCTCCAAATACTGTTCCTACTGCGTGGTGCCCTACACCCGCGGCGAGGAAGTGTCGCGCCGCTTCGAAGACGTGCTGACCGAAGTCGCCGGCCTGGCGGCGCAGGGTGTCAAGGAAGTCATGCTGCTTGGCCAGAACGTGAATGCATTCCGCGGCGTGACCGCCGACGGCAGCATCGCCGATTTCGCCATGCTGATCGAATACGTGGCCGAGATCCCGGGCATTGAGCGCATCCGTTTCGTCACCAGCCACCCGAAGGAATTCACGCAGCGCCTGATCGACTGCTACGCGAAGATCCCGAAACTGGCCGACCAGCTTTACCTGCCGGCCCAGCATGGCTCGGACAGGATCCTGGGCGCGATGAAGCGCGGCTACACGGCAATCGAATACAAGTCCATCATCCGCAAGGTGCGCGCGGTGCGCCCGAACGTGGTGATCTCCTCGGACTTCATCGTCGGCTTCCCCGGCGAGACCGACGAGGATTTCGAAGCCATGGTCAAGCTGGTTCAGGACGTCGACTTCGACAACAGCTTCAGCTTCATTTTCAGCAAGCGCCCCGGCACCCCGGCCGCCAACCTGGCCGACGATACGCCGGCCGACGTGAAGTCGGCCCGCCTGCAGCGCCTGCAAGCCCTGTTCGACGAGAACACCAGGCGCCACAGCGCCGCCATGGTCGGCATGACCATGCAGGTGCTGGTGGAAGGCCCGTCCAAGCGCGGCGGCAATGACATGCAGGGCCGCGCCAGCAATACCCGCACCGTCCACTTCGACGGCGGCGCCAATGCGCAAGCCCTGGTTGGCCAGCTGGTCAGCGTGCGCATCACTGAAAGCCTGGATTACTCCCTGCGCGGAGAAGCGATACTTTGAAAACAAAAACCCCGGTGCAACCGCACTACTTCGTTCCAGAACCGCTGGACAACACGCGCCTGGCCCATTTGTGCGGCCCGCTCGATGAGAACCTGCGCCAGATTTCCGCGGCGCTGGACGTGACCATTTTCCGCCGCGGCGAGAAGTTCATCGTCAGCGGCACCAACGCCGAACGCGCCGTTGCCATCCTCGAGCGCTTCTACGCCGTCGCCGACAAGGTGGTGCCGGTGGAGGAAGTGCAGCTGGCCCTGGTCGAACAGCGTGCCAGCGAAGCGCCGGACGATTTCGGTCCGGCCGGCGAAGAACCGCCCTTCCACGAGCCGGACATCACCAGCCCGCTGCTGAAGACGCGCCGCAACGACTTGCGCGGCCGCACGCCGCACCAGATCCGCTACCTGCGCAACATCCTCGACCACGACATCAGCTTCGGGGTTGGTCCGGCCGGCACCGGCAAGACTTACCTGGCTGTAGCCTGCGCCGTCGATGCGCTGGAGCGCGACGCCGTCAAGCGCATCATCCTGACGCGCCCTGCCGTGGAAGCGGGCGAGCGCCTGGGTTTCCTGCCGGGCGACCTGGCGCAGAAAGTCGACCCGTATTTGCGCCCGCTGTACGACGCGCTGTACGACCTGCTCGGCTTCGACCGCACCCAGAAAATGTTCGAGAAGCAGGTGATCGAGATTGCGCCGCTGGCATACATGCGCGGCCGCACCTTGAACCACGCCTTCGTGATCCTGGACGAGGCCCAGAACACCACCGTCGAACAGATGAAGATGTTCCTGACCCGTATCGGCTTCGGCAGCAAGGCCGTGGTGACGGGCGACGTGACCCAGGTCGACCTGGCCAAGCACCAGAGGTCCGGCCTGGTCGACGCCATGCACGTGCTGCGCAATGTGCGCGGCATCGCCTTCAGCCAGTTCTCCAGCGCCGACGTGGTGCGCCATCCGCTGGTGGCGCGCATCGTCGATGCCTACGAGAGCGCGCAGGAAGCCAGCGCCGAAATCGCTCCCCTGTTGCAAACCGTCAAACCCGCTGTGAAAGCTGTGCGCAATGTCCGAAAAAAATAAACTGACCCTTTCCGTCCAATACGCAGACCCGCGCCTGCAGCAGGAAATCACCCGCCCGATGATCCGCAAATGGGTCAAGGCCGCCTTGTTCGCACCGGCCGAACTCACCATCCGCTTCGTCGCTGCGGCAGAAGGCCAGGAACTGAACCGCGACTACCGCGGCAAGGACTACGCCACCAATGTGCTGACCTTCGCCTACAACGAAGGCGAGGAAGTGGCCGAGGACGAGCCGACCCGCGCCGACATCATCCTGTGCACCGACGTGCTGCAGCGTGAAGCCGCAGAACAGAAGAAAACCGTGGAAGAACATACCGCCCACCTGATCGTGCACGGCGTACTGCACGCCCAGGGCTACGACCACGAGGACGACCAGGAAGCGGCCGAGATGGAAGGCATCGAGACCGAGATTGTCACCGGTCTCGGTTATGCCGATCCTTACTAATCGCTCCTTTGGCGCAACAGCCAGGCGCCCGCCACCACGGTAAACAGCAAAGCGATGCCGGCGATGATCCAGAAGCCGGCCTGGTCGCCTGCCAGTGGCACGCCGCCGATATTCATCCCCAGCAAGCCCGCGATGATATTGATCGGCAGCGCCAGCACCGTCACGATCCTTGCCGCTGGCGTCGCGCACGATGCGGGTCGAGCGCGCGCCCTCTTCGTGCAGGCTGTCGTAGTATTCATTGGCCAGCACGGCATGTTCGCGCATCCATTTTTCGCTGGCGGTGTTGGCAAGATTGAAATGCAGCCAGAGGAATTCACCAGGTGGATTGGCAGGGTCACGCAGCCACTGTTCGGCCTCGGCGGCTTCGATCGGCAGCGGTTGCGGGCCGCGCCCGAACAGGTAACCGCAGACGAGGCCGCGCTGGTCGGAGCCATACGTGACTGCACTGATCTGCATGAGTTTCCAATCTGATAATTTCGGCCGGGACTCGGCCGTTTAGTGTATGCTATAGCACTTCGGAACGACGGCTTTCATGCCAATTATGCAAGAGCACTCTAGTAGCGTCAGGAATGACGCTAAACCACACCGGTCGCTGTTCGAGCGACTCACCGCCCTGATTTCCCCTGAGCCCGAGAGCCGCTCGGAGCTGCTTGAAGTCCTGCACGACGCCCATGAACGCAACCTGATCGATGCCGACGCGCTGTCGATGATCGAAGGCGTGTTCCAGGTGTCGGACCTGTCGGCGCGCGACATCATGATCCCGCGCTCGCAGATGGACGTCATCGATATCACCAAACCGATCGAGGAATGGATCCCGCTGGCGCTGGAAACGGCCCACTCGCGCTTCCCTGCCATCGAAGGTGAGCGCGACAAGGTGGTCGGCATCCTGCTGGCCAAGGATCTGCTGCGCTACTACGTGGAAGAATCGTTCGACGTGCGCGACATGCTGCGCCCGGCAATCTTCATCCCCGAATCGAAACGCCTGAACGTGCTGTTGCGCGATTTCCGCGCCAACCACAATCACATGGCCATCGTGGTCGATGAGTATTCCGGCGTAGCCGGCCTGATCACCATCGAGGACGTGCTGGAGCAGATCGTCGGCGATATCGAGGACGAATACGACTTCGACGAAGAAGAAGACAATATCCTCTCCATCAAGGAAGGCAAGATCGGCCCGCGCTGGCGCATCAAGGCGCTGACCGAACTGGAACAGTTCAACGAAGAGCTGGATGCCGACCTGGCCGACGAGGATGTCGACACCATCGGCGGCCTGGTGGCCAAACACCTGGGCCGCATGCCACACAAGGGCGATACATTCGACATCGCCAACTTGCGCTTTGAAGTGCTGCGCGCCGACGCGCGCCAGGTCCATGTGCTGACGGTTGAGAAACTGCCCGCCTCCCTGGACGAGCAGGACTGATGCGTTGGCGTAAGACCAAGGCAGGCGAACCGCCTGCCCCACCCCGCTCTACCCGTAGCCGCATGCTGATCGCAGCCATCGCCGGCGCGCTTGGCGTGTTTGCATTTGCGCCGTTCGGCTGGTGGCCGCTGCAGATCCTTTCCCTGGCGGTGCTGGTGTACCAGGCGTTGCGCGCCGATGGCGTGCGCGCTTCCGCCTTGGTCGGCTGGGCTTTCGGTTTCGGCTGGTGCCTGGCCGGTTTCCACTGGCTGTACATCGCGATCAACCGTTTCGGCGGCATGCCGGCGCCTCTCGCTGCCCTATCGATCGCCCTGCTGGCAGCGGCGATGGCCTTGTATGCTTCTGGCGCCGTGGCGGCTACCGCCTGGCTGCGCAAGCGCTGGCCGCTCCCCCTGCCGGCTGCCACCTTGCTGGTGCTGCCGGCCTTCTGGGCCTTGTTTGAATTCCTGCGCGGCTGGTTGTTTACCGGCTTCCCTTGGGTCACCGCGGGCTACGCACACAATACCTCGCCGCTGGCCGGCTACGCTCCCGTGCTGGGCGTATATGGCATCAGCTGGCTGGCTGCCATCAGCGCCGGCGCGCTGCCGCTGCTGATGCATCCTTTGCGCTACAAGGCGACTGCCCTGGTAGCGGCCATCTGGATCGGCGGCTTTGCGCTGGGCCGGATCGCATGGACCGCGCCGTCGGGCAAACCGCTGTCGGTGCGCCTGGTTCAAGGCAACGTGGCGCTCCAGAACAAGTTCGATATCAAGCATCTGGGCGATATCCTGCGCATGTACCAGCAACAGGTAACTGCGGCACCGGCCGACCTGATCGCCATTCCCGAAACGGGCGTGCCGCTGTTCGCCTCGCAACTGCCGCCGGGCTACCTGGATTCCTACGGCCAGTTCGCGCGCCGCACCGGCAGCCATATCGTGCTGGGCATCCCAATGACGAATGGAATGGAATATTCGAACAGCGTGCTGGGCTTGCCGCCGACGCTGGCGGCAAGCACCTACCGTTACGACAAGCACCATCTGGTGCCGTTTGGCGAATTCATTCCTACCGGTTTCCGCTGGTTCACCAACCTGATGCAGATCCCGTTGGGCGACCAGACGCGCGGCGCGGTCATCCAGGCGCCGTTTCCGGTGAAGGACCAGAAAGTGCTGCCGAACATTTGCTACGAAAATGTGTTCGGCGAAGAAATTGCGGAACAGATTTCGCTGACCGGCGCCACCGTCATGCTGAACGTGTCCGAGCTGGCCTGGTACGGTGAGTCGATCGCCATTCCGCAGCACTTGCAGATGTCGCAGATGCGCGCGCTCGAAACGGGCCGGCCAATGCTGAGCGCAACCAATACCGGCGCCACGGTCGTGATCTCCCCACGCGGCGAGGTGGCGCACGCGCTGCCTTACCGCCAACCGGGTGTGTTGAGCACAACGGTGCAAGGCATGTCGGGCGATACGCCTTACATCAAGCTGCAGAACAAGCTGTTCCTCGCGCTTGCCGCGCTGTCAATCGGGGCAGCCTGGCTGTGGTCGCGCCAGCGCCGCGCCTAAAACACCTCGTCGATGGTCCCGGCGGTCACCACCGCCAGGATCCAGCCCTCCAATTCCTGGATAGTCGCATTTCCAATGCGACTATCCACGTCCTCATCGTATTGTCCGAAGCGCTGGCTCAGCTGCGCACAAAGCAATTCCCGCATGGCAATCATGCGGCCTTCCAGGCGGCCTTCTTCCCTGCCTTCTTCCCTGCCTTCTTCCCTGCCTTCTTCCCTGCCTTCTTGCCAGCCTTCTTGCCGGCCTTCTTGAAGGCCCGCCTGCAGCCCCTGCTCCAAGCCTGCTGCAATTCCTCGCTGCAGCCCGCGTTCCTCGGCGCGCTCTTCCCATAGATATTTCCAGGCCATGTCCTGCCTCCCATCGAAAAATTCCTGCTGCTGCTCAAGCATGTACTGCAGCACTTTCGGCAATCTCATCATTCGGTCGATGAGATCAAATACATCGCGAAACTTCTGCTCTTCCCAACCGCACGAGCGGAGACCGGTCAGCAGACTACCTTTGACAAGCATCCTGTCCTCAGGTTCCCGGCGTGTGCGAAGTGTGAGCAAATGCGCCACCGTCAACCAGGCAAACACATTATCGCTAAGCAGAAGTTCAGCCAATCGCTCATCAAAATCGCGCAGTTTGATAATGTCAAACTCGAATGAAAGCCGGGTTCCGCCCGAGCAAAGCTCAAAGCGGTTGGGCGTCCAAGTCGGGCTGGGGTCGCCGAGGATTGCAATGCTACGTACCGGCAGGTGGAAATGGTCGTAGAGCCGATATTGACAAACAAACATGCGCTCGACAAAGCCCCGCTGCCGGGCGACCTGGATTTCGAGATGCCAAAGGCAAGGCTGGCCATCGGCGCCGGGCGCTCGGAGCAGCTTGTCGACCCGGAACAGGCCCAGCTTGCTGTCGCGGGTGCACTTGTCCAGCTCCTGGTCCATCCCCTCAGGCGCAGCGCGGCAGCCCCACGCTTCGCGCAGGAAAAGTTCCGTAAAATCAGGCCAGTAGCGTTCGATTGCCTGTTTCCAGACGGAGTCGTAGTCGGCATTCGGCGTGTCCATGCGGGTTGGACGGCCAGGCGGGTACCAGGTTCGGCCAGCAGGCACGAGCTTTGATATGGATCAAACGCCCAGCGGGCCGGGCAAAACTCTACAGGTTCGCCGCAAAAACCGCTAAAATGAGCCGTTTTAGCGAACCGATAACGCTCGCGCCCAGGGCGCCACCAACGACCACGATGCTGACATTTCAACAAATTATCCTGACCCTGCAAACCTATTGGGACAAGCAGGGCTGCGCACTGCTCCAGCCGTACGACATGGAAGTCGGCGCGGGCACCTTCCACACCGGTACTTTCCTGCGCGCCATCGGCCCTGAGCCTTGGCGTGCGGCCTACGTCCAGCCGTCGCGCCGTCCGAAAGACGGCCGCTACGGCGAAAACCCGAACCGTCTGCAGCACTACTACCAGTACCAGGTGGTCCTGAAGCCGGCGCCGGAAAACATCCTGGACCTGTACCTGGGCTCCCTGGCCGCGCTGGGCCTGGACCTGAAGCAGAACGACGTGCGCTTCGTGGAAGACGACTGGGAAAGCCCGACCCTGGGCGCCTGGGGCCTGGGTTGGGAAGTCTGGCTGAACGGCATGGAAGTGACCCAGTTCACCTACTTCCAGCAAGTCGGCGGCCTCGATTGCAAACCGGTGCTGGGCGAGATCACCTACGGCCTTGAGCGCCTGGCCATGTACCTGCAGGGCGTTGAAAACGTCTACGACCTGGTCTGGACCGAATGGCAAGAAGGTGGGGTTAGCAAGCAGCTGAAGTATGGCGACGTGTTCCACCAGAACGAAGTGGAGCAATCCACCTACAACTTCGAGCACGCCAACACCGACCTGCTGTTCGCGCAATTCGCCAACCACGAATCGGAAGCCAAGCGCCTGATCGAACTGCAACTGGTCCTGCCGGCCTACGAGCAGATCATGAAAGCCTCGCACAGCTTCAATATGCTGGACGCCCGCGGCGCCATTTCCGTGACCGAGCGTGCCGCCTATATCGGCCGCGTGCGCACCCTGTCGCGCATGGTCGCCCAGGCCTACTACGAGTCCCGCGAACGCCTCGGCTTCCCGATGGTCGCCAAATAAAAGAATACCGAACATGAATCAGACCCTGCTCATCGAACTGCTGACCGAAGAACTGCCGCCGAAAGCCCTGTCCAAGCTGGGCGCCGCTTTCGCCGCCGGCATCGTCAACGGCCTGAAATCGCGCGACTTCCTGGAAGAGGACAGCGTCGCCACCACCTATGCCACGCCGCGCCGCCTGGCCGTGTCGATCACCAAGGTGCGCGCCACCTCGCCCGACAAGCAGGTACGCGAAAAAATCCTGCCGGTCGCCATCGCGCTCGACGCCGACGGCAATCCGACCGCTCCGCTGACCAAGAAGCTGGCTGCCATGGGCCTGGCCCACATTGCAGTGACCGACATGGAACGCGCCCAGGACGGCAAGGCCGAAAGCTTCTTCTACACCAAACTAGCCGCCGGCTCCGCCCTGCAAACTGGTGCGCAAGCGGCGCTGGACGAAACCATCGCCAGGCTGCCGATCCCCAAGATCATGAGCTACCAGCGCCCGGACGGCGAGACCGTGCAGTTCGTGCGCCCAGCCCACGCACTGATCGCCCTGCATGGCGCTACCGTGCTGCCACTGACCCTGCTGGGCCTGACCGCATCGAACAAGACCGAAGGCCACCGCTTCCTGACCGCACCGGGCAAACGCGACGTGACTATCGCCGACGCCGAATCCTACGCAGCCACCCTGGCGGATGCCGGCAAGGTGGTCGCAGGCTTCGACGCGCGCAAGGACGCCATCCGCGCTGCCCTGCTCGAAAAAGCGGGCGCCGACCAGGTGCTGATGCCTGAGGCGCTGCTGGAGGAAGTGTCGTCCCTGGTTGAATGGCCGGTGGTGTACGAGTGCCATTTCGAGGAAGAATTCCTGGCCGTGCCGCAGGAATGCCTGATCCTCACCATGCAGACCAACCAGAAATACTTCGCCCTGACCGACGCCAACGGCAAGCTGCGTTCGCGCTTCCTGATCGTGTCGAACATTGCGACCGACACGCCGGCAGCCATCATCGGCGGCAACGAGCGCGTGGTGCGCCCGCGCTTGTCCGACGCCAAATTCTTCTTCGAGCAGGACAAGAAGAAGTCGCTGGAATCGCGCCTGCCGCTGCTGAAGAACGTGGTCTACCACAACAAGCTGGGCACCCAGGCCGAACGCTCCGAGCGCGTCACCTCGCTGGCAGCGGCCATCGCCGGCCGCCTGGGCGGCGACAAGGCGCTGGCCGAACGCGCGGCACGCCTGTCCAAGGCCGACCTGCTGACCGATATGGTGGGCGAATTCCCTGAGCTGCAAGGCGTCATGGGCACCTACTACGCCCGCCATGACGGCGAGCACGAAGATGTCGCGCTGGCCGCCTCCGAGCACTACCAGCCGCGCTTCGCCGGCGACAGCCTGCCGTCCACCGCCACCGGCACCGCCGTGGCGCTGGCCGACAAGGTGGAAACCCTGGTCGGCATCTGGGCCATCGGCCTGCAGCCAACCGGCGACAAGGACCCGTTCGCGCTGCGCCGCCACGCCCTGGGCGTGCTGCGCATGCTGGTGGAAAAGCGCCTGCCGCTGTCGATCTCGGCCCTCCTGGGCGACGCCGCCGCGCAGTTCGCGGCCGTGCCGAACTTCAAGGATCCGACCGCCGAGGTCACGGCCTTCATGATGGACCGCCTGCGCGGCATGCTGCGCGAGCGCGGCTTCAGCGTGAACGAGATCGAAGCCGTGGTGGCGCAGAACCCCGACCGCCTGGACGACATCGTGCAGCGCCTGGAAGCCGTGCAAGCCTTTGCCGCCCTGCCGGAAGCGGTCTCGCTGGCCGGCGCCAACAAGCGCATCACCAACATCCTGAAGAAAAACGAGGAAGCGCTGGCGCAGGCAGGCACCGTCAAGGCTGAACTGCTGCAGGACGCAGCCGAGAAAGCCCTGCATGCGGCGATGGGCCGCGTGGCACCGGAAGTGGACGCGGCATGGGCCAAGGGCGACTTCAGCGCCACCCTGAAGACCCTGGCGCAGCTGAAGGAAGAAGTCGACGCCTTCTTCAACGACGTGATGGTCATGGCCGAAGACATCGCCCTGCGCAACAACCGCCTGGCGCTGCTGTCTTCCCTGCACGGCATGATGAACCGCGTGGCCGACATTTCCAAACTGGCGGCCTGATATGCCACAGAGCCAGCCGACCAAGCTGATCATCCTGGATCGGGATGGCGTGATCAACCACGATTCCCCCGACTTCATCAAGTCGCCGGACGAGTGGATCCCCATCCCCGGTTCGCTGGAAGCGATCGCCCGCCTGAACCAGGCGGGTTATCGCGTGGTGATTGCGTCGAACCAGTCGGGCATCGCCCGCCAGTATTTCGACATCAACACCCTGAACGCGATCCACCAGAAAATGCACCGCCTGGCGCAGCAGGTTGGCGCCGATATCGACGCCATCTTTTTCTGCCCGCACGCGGCGGCCGACAACTGCGACTGCCGCAAGCCAAAACCTGGCATGTTCACGGAAATCTCGAAACGCTTCGAGATCAGCCTGAAAGGCGTGCCGACCGTGGGCGACTCGCTGCGCGACCTGCAGGCCGGCTTCATCAGCGGCTGCGTGCCTTTCCTGGTGCTGACCGGTAAGGGCGAAAAGACCCATGCCACCGGCGGCCTGCCACCCGGCACCCAGGTCTTTCCCGACCTGGCGGCCACTGTAGACTACATCTTAAAAGCCGATTGATTGGAGACTGTCGTTGCGTAATTTCGTTCTGTTCCTGCGTTCCGCCCTGTTCATGGTTGTGATGGCCGTTGCCACGGTCATCTGGTCTGCAGTCTGCATGCTGGCAGCGCCGCTGCCATACAACAAACGCTATTTCGTGACCTCACGCTGGAATGTCTTCATCGTCTGGTGTGCCAAATGGATCTGCGGCATCAACTACCAGTTCAAGGGCTATGAGAACTTCCCGGATGCCCCGGCCATCATCCTGTCCAAGCACCAGTCGGCGTGGGAAACCATCTTCCTGCTGGCGAACCTGCCACGCCCGCTGGTGTTTGTATTTAAAAAAGAAATCCTGTACATCCCCTTCTTCGGCTGGGGCATCGCGCTGCTGCGCATGATCCCGATCGACCGCAAGCAGGGCAAGAATGCGTTCAAATCCGTTGTAGCGCACGGCAAGCGTCGACTCAAAGACGGCCAATGGATTATCATGTTCCCGGAAGGGACCCGCATTCCGGTCGGCCAGCAAGGCAAGTACAAAAGCGGCGGCACGCGCCTGGCAGTGGAAACCGGTGCAGTGGTCGTGCCGATCGCCCTGAACTCGGGCGAATGCTGGCCAAAGAATTCCTTTATCAAGAAGCCGGGCACCGTCACGGTGTCGGTTGGCAAACCGATTTCGTCGGAAGGTAAATCTCCGGACGAATTGATGGAGCAGGTGGAACAGTGGATCGAATCAGAAATGCGCGTCATTTCGCCCCACGCCTACAGCGCTGGCTAGCCGAAAAGGCTGAAGCGCAACAGGAGGCGCCGCCGCCAGCGGCCGCGCCTTCGTCTCCGTTTCCCGTTCCCGCTCCCGCGGCAGTGAACCTGCTGCGCCCTCCGGTGCAATTGCGCCGTCCCGAATCGACCACCCCGCCGCTGACCGGTGACCAGGACAAGCGGCAGCTGCTGGTCGGCGAATACATCCTCGAATATGTGCTGAAGCGCTCGGCGCGCCACTCGATCGGTTTTACCGTCGACGATACCGGCCTGTATGTAACGGCGCCCAAGCGTTGCTCGCTGGCCGATATCGACAATGCCATCCGCGCCAAGCAGCACTGGATCCTGTCCAAGCTCGATGAGCGCCGCCAACGCCGTGCCGCGCGCCTGGAGAAGCCCCCCATCGTGTGGGATGACGGCGCCAGGCTGCCCTACCTGGGGGAGGAAATCACGCTGCGCCTGTACCAGGCCCCGCGCAACCGCACCGAGTTCGACCCGGCAGCGATGGAGCTGTCCATGGGCCTGGTGCAAGGCGCCACCGAGCAATTGCTCAAGGAGCGCGTCAAGAACTGGTACAAGGGCCAGGCGGAAGGCCTGTTCCAGCAGCGGCTGGACCTGTATGCGGCGCGCCTCGGCGTGCAGTATGCGGGATTCTCGCTGTCCTCGGCCGACACGCGCTGGGGCTCGTGCACCGCACAGCGCACCATCCGCCTGAACTGGAAGCTGATGCACTTCTCGTTGCCGCTGGTGGATTACGTGGTGGCACACGAACTGGCGCACATCCTGGAAATGAACCACAGCGCGCGTTTCTGGGCCAATGTCGGGCGCATCTATCCGCAATACGAGGAAGCCAAGCAGCTGCTGCGCAAGCGCGCCGCGGAGCTCCCTCCCCTGTTCACGTAGTGCGCCTGCCAGCCACCCTGCTGCTTGCATCGCTGGCAGCCTGCGGCACGATCCGCGCCGGCGAGCCGCGTTTTACCGTCGTCACGGTCGACCCGCTGCGCGAACGGCTGCAGCTGTTCCTGAACGATGAACAGGGCCGGCCGTACAAGCGGCTGGAGCGACTCGCTGCCGCATTGGGCAAGCGCGGCCAGCGCCTCGCATTCGGCATGAATGCCGGCATGTACCATGCGGACTACGCGCCGGTGGGACTGTTGGTCGCCGACGGCATCGAACTCGCCCCTTTGAACCTGGCGCCGGGCAAGGGCAACTTCTTCATGCGCCCCAACGGCGTATTCCTGGTCAATGAAGCCGGCGCCCACGTCGTGGAGTCGTCCGGATACCCGGCTTTGTCGCCGACGGCGCAGCTGGCAACGCAGTCGGGGCCGATGCTGGTGTCGCATGGAATCATCAACCCCTTGTTCGTGCCCGGCTCCAGTTCGCGCCATATCCGCAACGGCGTATGCGCCATCGATGGCAAGGCAATCTTCGTCATCAGCGAAGACCCGGTCAACTTGCATGACTTTGCGCGGTATTTCCGCGACACCCTGCAGTGCCGCGACGCCCTCTACCTGGACGGTTCGATTTCCTCGCTGTACTCCCCGGCGCTGGGCCGCAACGACAGCCGCGCCAACCTGGGGCCGATCATCGGGGTCGTGGCAAACTAAAGCCAGCCGGCCTCGCGGGCCAGGCGGAAGGCTTCCACGCGGTTGCCGGCATTGAGCTTGCTGATCGCTTCGGACAGGTAGTTGCGCACCGTGCCTTCCGACAGGCTCAATTGCCGTGCGATCTCCGCGCCACTGCGGCCTTCGCCGGCCATGCGCAGCACCTGCCGTTCGCGTTCGCTCAATGGATCTGCTCCGCCGCCCCAGCTCTCCAGCGCAAGTTCGGGCGCGATGGCGCGGCCGCCGGCATGCACGTTCCGGATGGCGGCGGCCAACGATTCGGACGGTGCGTCCTTCAGCAGATACCCGCGCACGCCGGCCGCCATGGCCCGCCGCAGGTAGCCTGAGCGGGCAAAGGTCGTGACGATCACCACGCGCGCCGCAGCGCCACGCTCGGCCAGTACGGCTGCCAGTTCGAGGCCAGTCATCAACGGCATCTCGATATCGGTCAACACGATATCGGGATGCAGCGCTTCGCACAGCGCCAACGCCTCCTGTCCGTTGCGCGCCTGGCCGACCACATCGAGGTCCGGCTCAAGCTTCAGTAACGCAGCCAGGGCGCCCAGCACCATCGACTGGTCTTCGGCAATCAGTACCCGGATCATGCAACAGCTCCCATCGGTAAATGTAATTCCAGCGCCAAGCCGCCCGCGGGACCGCCTGGCCCGGCCTCCAGGGCCAGGCGTCCGCCCGCTGCCATGACGCGCTCACGCATGCCGCGCAGGCCATTGCCGCTCGCCAGCGCATCGCGGTCGACCGGCGCGCTGCCGTCGTCGCTGATATGGCAGACGACCTGCCCGCCCCCCTGTCTTACGCTGACCTGGCAGCGGGTAGCCCTGGCATGGCGCAGGATGTTGGTGACAGCCTCGCGCAAGGAAAGCGCAAGCACATTTTCCACCGTCGCAGGCATCGGGAAGGAATGCACGTCCGCATCGAGCTCCACGCCGGCGGCGGCAAGCGCTGCGCGCGCCTGCGCCAGCTCCTGGGCGAAACCGCTTTGGCGAAAGCCCGTGACGGCGCTGCGCACTTCGGCCAGCGCGTGGCGGGCGGTGGTTTCGATATCCTTGATCTCCTTCGCCGTCGCCGCCGCATCGCGCTCCAGCAGGCGCCCTGCCAGTTCGGCCTTGATCGCGATCAGCGACAAGGTGTGGCCCAGCAGGTCATGCAGGTCGCGCGAGATGCGCTCGCGTTCGGCGATGCGGGCCAGGTGCTCGACTTCTTCCTGCTTGCGCAGCAGCTGCTGGCCCGAGCGGCGCACGCGCGCATCCATCACACTGGCGATGCCCACCGGCGCACCCACCGCCAGTGCCGGCAGCAGGAAAGTCAGGGGCAACTCGACTGCCAGCGACACCAGCGCGGCGCCGCCAAGGATCATTCCTATCCCGAAGTAGGCGTGACGCGGCTGCTCCAGCGCCGCACACATCGAACAGGCAAAGATGAAAAAGGTGCAGGCGCCGAAATTGAATGGTGCCCAGGCGAATCCCAGGGCGACAGTCGCCAGCAACAGCGCAACGGCGCGCCGGTTGCGTAGCCAGTAGCTGGCGAAATACATGGGTACGAAGACGGTGATCGACAGTGCCAGCATGCCCAGCTCCAGCAGCGTGGGCTGGATGTAGAAGTACTTCCAAAGGAAGAAGTTCAGCGACAGCAGCCACAGGTAAGGCGCCTTGCCAAGGTGCGGCGGCACCCAGGGACCTTTGAGCCACCGCCTTGCCTGGAGCATGCTGATTCCTTTACTGGTTGGTCAACCGCACGTCGGCGATCTGGAACTGATAGTCGCCAATCTTGGGGCCCGCATTGAACATGATCAGGGTGATCGCGCTGGTATCGACCCCGGCGAAGCTGGCCATCGGCATCGCTACTTCCTGCCAGTCCGCACCGGCGGCAAACTGCTGGTAGACCGGAATGCGCGCACTGCCGTGCATGATCCCCACCTGGTAGCCCTGGCCGTCGCCCTTGACGCGGAAGCGCAAGGTTTTGGCGGCGCTCAGGTTCGCCGCCTGGAACGGCTGGCTGCCGGGCATGAAAGCGATACCGGCCCATGGAAAGGCGAAGCCCTGCTGCACGCTCGCCTTCACGTTGACCGCGTTCTCGCCTGCGTATTCCAGGTTCACCGTCGATTTGCCGCCCAGGAAGGCGTCGTTGGACGGCACCCAGCCGGAGCCGAACGGGCTGGCCAGCTTGTCCTTGCTGAACATGCTGATCATGCCGTCCGCAGGCAGCGCCAGCGGCGCGCCTTTCGGCGTGTTCAGCTCCTTGGCCACCAATTCCTGCTGCGCCTTGCGGCGTGCCGACACGGTGGCGCCATCCTTCCACACCTCCACGATATTGCGGGTGGCCGTGATGTCCCGGCTCGGGTCGCCCTCAACCAGCACCAGGTCGGCCTTGGCGCCTTTGGCAATGGTGCCGCGGTCAGCCAGGCGGAAAGCCTTGGCCGGCACCGACGTGGCGGCGCGCAGCGCTTCCAGCGGCGTCAAGCCGGCCTCGGTCAAGGACAGCAGTTCATGGTGCAGGCTGGCCCCGGCCTGGGTCCCGCCGTTGCCGGCGTCGGTGCCGGCCAGCACCGGCACGCCGGCCGTTCGCAGTGCGGCGACCGCCGACCTGGTCGCGTTCAGGCGTTGCGCCATTTCCTTTTTCCCGTACGGGGAATTGAGCGGCGCAATCTGGTCGCTTGTCAGCAGGGCCATCATCTGCTTGTCTTCCAGTACGTCCTTTTCCTTCAGGCCCGATACGCTCTCGAGCACGCTGAAGGTCGGGATGACGAAGGCCTTGCGATCGTGCGCCAGCTTGACGAAGGACTTGAGGTCGGCGTCCGCAATCGACTCGCCGCCGAACAGGTGCACCAGGCCATCGGCGCCTTCTTCCAGTGCGCTGCGCGCATCCTCCGGATTGGAAATGTGCACCACCGCCAGCTTGCCACGCTTGTGGGCAGCCGCGATCAGCGCCTTCACGGTGGCGCGCTCCAGGCTCGGCACCGGATGTCCCGTCCGGCCCGGCTCCATCACGATCTTGATGAAGTGAGAGCCTTCGGCAATGCGGGCATCGACCCAGGGCTGCGCTTCTTCCGGCTTGCTCAGGGTGGGGATCGGCATGCCGTATTCGGTACCATGCCCCCCCGGCACGGTGGCCAGTATGCCGGCCGAGATGATGTCCGGACGATCCTTGTTTTCTCCACGCTGCATGCGGCCGTTCATTTCCTGCAACAGCGGCACGGCAGTGAACATATCGAGCTCGCTGGTCACGCCGAACACCAACGGCAGCTCGAGGTGCTGGAAGCTGTGGGTGTGGGAATCGATCAGGCCCGGCATCAGCGTGCGCCCGGAGCCCTCGACCACTTTCGCGCCAGCGGGCGCCTTGCCCTTGAAATCGACGTTTGCGATCCGGCCGCCTTCCAGCAGCACGCTGCGCATGGCATGCACTTTCTGCCCGTCGAAAACGCGGACGTCCTTGATCAGGGTGGTTTCGGCTGCCATGGCAGGCAGGGCACTGGCCAGACTGGCGGCGATCAACAGCTTGCGGAACGATTGCATTTTTGCGGTCTCCTTGTGTTCAGGTGAACGCAGTATCCGGCCTGCAGTTCGCTCGCACCAGAATCAAATGCCATGACTTCGTCATGACATTTGTCACTTCAAATCCGGAAGCAATGCAATCGTGCGTGCGGTGGCGCCGCGGTGGGTATTGGCAAAGGTCAGGGCATGCGCGCCCATCGCACCGCGTGCGGTGCTATCAGCCAGCAGGCGCGCGGCCTGGTGCATCAGGCCATCGCTGTTCGGCACCCGCACTGCGCCGCCTTGCTGCAGGCAGTCTTCGGTGGCCTGCGCGAAATTGAAGGTATGCTCGCCGACGATGATCGGCTTGCCCAGCGCAGCCGGCTCTATCAGGTTCTGGCCGCCCAGCGGCTGCAGGCTGCCGCCGATGAACGCCAGGTCGCAGGCCGAATAATAGGCAAACATCTCGCCCATCGAATCGCCCAGCACCACTTCGACGGAAGGATCAACACTGGCGCCGGCTGCCGTCAGCGACGAACGGCGCCGCAGCGACAGGCCGCGTTCCGCCACCATTGCCGCCACTTCGTCAAAGCGCTGCGGGTGGCGCGGAACGATCAGCAGCAGCAAGTCCGGCGGCAGCGATGCGCGCGCCGCCTGGAACGCTTCCAGGATCATGCCTTCCTCGCCTTCGCGCGTGCTGGCGCACAGGAAGACCGGGCGCACGCCGAACTGCCGGCGCAGTTGCGCGCCCGTTGCCAGCGCGGCTTGCGGAATCACCACGTCGAACTTGATACTGCCGGTCACGTTCACATTGGCGGCGCCCAGTTCGCGGATGCGCAGCGCATCGGCTTCGGTCTGTGCCGCCACCAGGGTGATGCCCTGCGCTGCATCGCGTATCACTTTGCCGAAGCGCTGCGCCTTGCCCAGCGAGCGCTCACTCAGGCGCGCGTTGGCCAGCACCACCGGCACCTTGTCACGCTGGCATTGCAGGATCAGGTTCGGCCACACTTCGGTCTCCATCAGGATGCAGACGCGCGGCTCGAAATGGCGGATGAAGCGCGCTACCAGCGGCGGCATATCGTATGGCAGGTAGGATTGCACCACGCGCGCGCCATGCTTGCCGAACAGGCTCTTGCCGGTAGCGCGGCCGGTTGGGGTCATGCAGGTCAGGACGATGCGCGCCTGCGGGTGCTTGTTCAACAGGGCATCGACCAGCGGTTCTGCGGCGCGCGTCTCGCCGACCGAGACTGCGTGCACCCAGATGGTGGCAGGTTCGTCGTTGGCGGCGCGCGCGCCATACACGCCCAGGCGCTCGCCCCAATGCTGGCGGTAGCCCGGTTCCTTGCGGCCGCGCCACCACAGGCGGCCCAGCACCAGCGGCAAGGCCAACCACCACATGAAAGTGTAAAAGAGGCGCATGCTCAGAGCAGGCTCTTGGCCGCAGCCAGCACGTCAGCCACGCCGGGCGGCGCGCCTTTGTCGCCAAGGTTGATGATGCGCGGCGACCAGTTGCCTTCGGTTTTCCAGCGCGGCGAATCGGCATAGATCTCCACCACGGGGCGCGAGAAAGCCGCAGCGATATGCGTCAGGCCGGTATCCACGCCCACCGCCAGCGCGGCGCGGCGCGCCAGCATCACGGCGTCGGACATTGACAGCTTCGGCAGCACGCGGGCATTCGGCATGCCGGCGGCCAGCGCTTCGGCCTCCGCCTTTTCCTTGTCCGAGCCCCATGGCAGCAGCACCGGCATCGGCGCCAGCGCCTTGCCAAGTTCAATCCAGTTGGCCGGCGCCCATTTCTTGGCGTCGCGTGCCGTGCCATGGAAGAACACGGCATACGGCGTTTCGCCCATCCAATCCGGGCGCGGCTGGTCGGCCGGCACTTCCGGCAGGCCGAAGTCGGCCGGATAGTCGACCTTGAATCCCAGCGCGGCACCGACCACCAGGCGGCCGCGCGCCACCGCATGCGTGCGCGGGTCGAGCGGGATGCTCTTGCTGTGGAAGATGCGCGAGATGCCTTCGTAGCCCGAGCCTTCACTGCCGTTGGCCAGGCCGACCTTGTTCCTGCCGCGCGCAGCGCCCATGACGATGCCGGTCTTCAGCAGGCCTTGGGTGTCGAACACATAGTCGTACTGCACCTCGCGCAGCTTGCTGAAGAAGGCGCCGATCTCGGCGCGGGTTTCCTTCCTGCCCAGGCTCTTGCGCCAGCGGCGCAGGCCCCACGGCAGGATAGTGCGCACCATCGGGTTCAGGCGCACCAGGCTGACATAACCTTCCTCCACCACCCAGTCGATGTTCGCGTCGGGGAAGTGGCGCTTGATGTCGGCCACGATGGGCATATTGTGCAGCACGTCCCCCAGCGAAGAGACGCGTACCAGGAGGATATTCATTTAGAACGGCAGCTTCGCATCCGGCTTGGCTGCCAGGATCACGTCGCGGAACTGGCCCTGGATGCGCGCCAGCGCAGCCGGCGATTCGGCCTCGAAGCGCATCACGATCACCGGGGTGGTGTTGGAGGAACGCGCCAGGCCGAAGCCGTCGGCATACTCCACGCGCAGGCCGTCGATATCGATCACGCGCTCATTGCCCGGGAACTTTGCTTCGGCGGCCAGCTTGGCCATCAGCGCGTAATTTTCGCCTTCGTCCAGTTGCAGTTGCAGCTCCGGCGTGCTGTCCGACTTGGGCAGTGCATTCAGCAGCGCGGAAGGATCGGCATGACGCGTCAGGATCTCCAGCATGCGTGCGCCGGCATACAGGCCGTCGTCGAAGCCGTACCAGCGGTCCTTGAAGAACACGTGGCCGCTCATTTCACCGCCCAGCGGGGCGCCGGTTTCCTTCAGCTTGGCCTTCACCAGCGAATGGCCGGTCTTGCACATCAGCGGCTTGCCGCCTGCTTTCTCGATGTACGCGGCCAGGTGGCGCGTGCATTTCACGTCGTACAGGATTTGCTCGCCCGGGTTGCGGGACAAAACATCCTCCGCGAACAGCATCAGCTGGCGGTCGGGGAAGATGATCTGGCCATCCTTGGTCACGATGCCGAGGCGGTCGCCGTCGCCGTCGAACGCCAGCCCGATTTCAGCGTCGGTGTCCTGCAGCGCCTTGACCAGGTCCTGCAGGTTTTCCGGGTGGGCCGGGTCCGGATGATGGTTCGGGAAGGTGCCATCGACTTCGCAGAACAGTTCAACCACTTCGCAGCCCATGCCGCGGTACAGGTCGCCCGCGAAGGCACCGGCCACGCCGTTGCCGCAATCGACTGCAATCTTGATCGGGCGCGCAATCTTCACGTCGCCGATGATGCGCTGCAGGTATTGCGCGCGGATATCGTAGCTGCCGTACTTGCCGGCAGCGGCGGCCGGCCGCAAGCCCGCTTCGATGGCGTGGTACAGGGCGGTGATGGCATCGCCATGGATTGCCTCGCCCTTCAGCACCATCTTGAAGCCGTTATAGTCCGGCGGATTATGGCTGCCGGTGACCATGATGCCGGAACGGCTGTCGAGCACCTGGGTGCCGAAATACACCATCGGTGTGGCCACCACGCCCAGGTCGATCACGTCGACGCCGGCGGCCTGCAGGCCCTGTGCCAGTGCGGCAACCAGTCCGGGACCGGACAGGCGGCCGTCACGGCCGATCACGACGCTGCGCTCTCCCTTGGCGGCGGCAGCCAGGCCGAAAGCATGGCCAACCGCGCGCGCCACGCCTTCGTCCAGTGTTTTGCCGATGATGCCGCGAATATCGTAAGCCTTGAAGATGGATTTAGAGAGAGCAACCATAGAGAACTGAAAACGACGAATATTGAAGAATAATAACGGGCTCAGATGCGCAGGTCGTCAATCGACTTGCCGCCCTCGACCCAGTCCTTGACCCATTTCGGCTGGCGGCCGCGGCCAGTCCACTGCTCGGATGTATTGGCGGGGTTGCGATAGCGCGCTTCCACCTTGCCGCCCTTGTTGCGGGTGCCTGGGTAGCCAACCAGCAATTCCTTGAGCGGCACACCTGCCTGCTGGGCAATCGCGAAAATCTTCTCGCGTGCCTTTTGCTTATCCATGCCCTCGCGCTGCTTTAACTCGCGCTTAATCTGTTCTTGCAGGTTGCGCAATTCAGGGGACGCCAGATTCGACAGGTCCATGATATATCCTTTATTGAATTTCGATGTTTGGGAATATACACGAAATCGGCTTATCGGATTTTCTTATGTCGAATCATCCAGCGCGGCGCTTTAAATCGGACGATGCGCGCATATAGCCAGACATAACTCGCTATAAATAACAGGCAGAACAGCATCAAGACCCAGGTGTAGCGCCAGAATACCGTGGCCGGAATCACCGCCATCAGCGAAAACATCCACAGGTAGGGCGAGGTCATGGAATTGCGGCGCACCAGGGCGCGCGCATCCTTGCGGCCCACCGCCCACTGCACCACGCGCCGGAAAATCAGGCTATGCAGGTGAATACCGTCCGGCATTGCCGGCGAAGTGCCGCGAATGAAGAATCGGCGATATACGCTGAACAGGGTTTCAAAGGTCGGATATATTAATAGCAATACCGCGTACCAAGTAGAAACCTGTGGATTGCGCATTACCAGCAACAGGGCCAATTCGCCCAGCATAAATCCGATAAAGTAGGCACCGCCATCGCCCAGGAATATCAGGCCGACCGGATAATTCCAGATCAGGAAGCCGGCCGTGGCGCCGGCCACCATCAAGGCCGCCACCAGCACGAACATATCATTGACCTGCAGCGCGACATAACCGAGCGACAGCAGCATGCAAATCGTCACCACGCTGGCCAGTCCATTGAAACCATCGATGATATTGACGGCGTTGGCAATGCCGGCCACCGCCAGCACCGTCAGCGGCAGCGTGAGCCACAGGTAGGGCAGCGGCGAGGTCGAGAACATCCAGTCGATGCGGTCGATGCGCGCATCCATCAGGAAATAGGCGAGCAAGGCGGCAAACATGGTCAGCAGCAGGCGCCGGCGCGCGCTGACTTTGCCCGTGTAATCTTCGACAATGCCGCCCAGGAAGGCAAACATGGCGCACATGATCAGCGACAGCATCCAGCTTGTCATGACCGGCACGCGCCACACCGACACGCAGGCGCTCAGCGCAACCGCCAGGAAAATCGACAGGCCGCCGATCCGGGCCACATGGTGGGCATGCACTTTTTGCACGCCGCCGAAATCAGTGTCCAGCGCGGGGCCATGCAAGCGCACTTCCTTGATAACCCACAGGGTCAAGAGTGCTGACGTGAAAAAGCTCACGAGGAAGGAAAACATTTGTTCTTATCAGTATAGTGAGCCAGCCGCCATTGTCGCAGCGCAGCAAGAAAGATTGCTCGCACGCTAAGCGGCGATTGTACCGTATGCACGGGGCGGGACGGGAAATTCTAGCCTGGGCCGTTGTGATCGGGGCCTTTACTTACCAATTGATACTTTTAGTCGGGCGCTGCGTACCGCCGGCCGCGCTGATCCTGCGCTATCCTATGGGGATGAAAACCTATGTAGTGGGCGACCTGCAGGGTTGCCATGGCGAGACCGTCAGCCTGGTCGAAAAGATCCTGGACACCGAACATGCCGCCGGCCATGAACCGCCAGCCATCCTGTTTTGCGGCGACTTGATCAACCGCGGTCCCGATTCCCTGTCCACCCTGCGCTACGTCCAGGCGCTCAGCCAGGGCAGCGACGGCCGCATCGACGCGGTACTGGGCAATCATGACCTGCACCTGCTGGCGGTGGCCAACGGCATCCGCCCCGAATCGAGCTCGGACACCATCGAGCATATCCTGGCTGCGGCCGACCGCGACGCCTTGCTGCACTGGCTGCGCCTGCGCCCGATGGCCATGATGCGCCTTGGCCACCTGCTGGTGCACGGGGGCGTACTGCCGCAATGGACGGCGCAGCAGACCCTGCAACTGGCCGGCGAAGTGGAGGCGGCATTGCGCGGCGAGCAGTGGGTCGGCTTCCTGCGCGAGATGTACGGCAACCAGCCGGACCGCTGGAGCGATGAATTGAGCGGCGCCGCGCGCCTGCGCTGCATCGTCAATGCCCTGACCCGCATGCGCTTTTGCAGCGCCGAAGGGGTGATGGACTTCAAGATGAAGGAATCGGCGCATGCCGACCCGTCGACCGGCCTGATGCCGTGGTTCGACGTGCCGGGCCGCCGCACCAGCGATACCAGCGTGGTGTTCGGCCACTGGTCGGCGCTGGGCCTGCGCATCATGCCGCGCCTGATCGCACTCGACAGCGGTTGCGTGTGGGGCGGCAAGCTGTCGGCCGTCTGCCTCGACGACCGCAGCCTGCTGCAGGTCGATTGCCCGGAATACCGCTCGGTTTAATGCCTGGAGGTGCCTTCGGCCGGGGCTGAAGCCTGCGACTGTGCCTGGCCGTCGGCCTGGCCTGTTTCGCCGCCGCCTTCCGCTGCGGCGGGCGCTGCGCCGTCGGCCGGCGCTGCAGCGGCCGGCGCAAACGTGGCCGCCATCAGTTCCCGGTAGGCTTCCGCCTTGCGCAGCGGCTCCAGGTTACTGCTGCCCTTGATCGCCTCTTCATCCGTGAAACCGTTCACGATGGCCGTCTCCAGCGCAGCCATGGCGGCATTCTTGCGGCCCAGTTGCGCCTGCGCCTGCGCCAGCAGGAAATAGGACTCCGCTTCCTTCGGCGCCTTCAGCGTGGCGGCGTACGCCTTGTCGGCCGCGATGCCATAGTTCTTCTGCGCCAGGCTTTCCGTCGCCTGCGTGCGCAGGGTCTTGGCATTGGTGAAGGTGTCGCCGCTGCAGGCCGCCAACAGCAGGCAGGCTGCCAGCACACTGATCCTGGTCATGCTGATTGCTCCTGTAAAGATTGCGCCTCCGGCACGATGCCCAGCGCGGCGCCGATCGCCGCATGGCTTGCCGCCGCCAGTTCGCGGCGATGGGCGCCTTCGCCCGGCATCGCTGCCAGCACGGCCAGGCGTGCCCGCACCGGCTTGCCATCGAGGATATTGATCACGCTTTGCGCGAAAGTCATGTCGCCGATGAAGTCGACCGAGGGATGCGCCTGGCCCGCTGGATCGACATAGGATAAAGCGAACGGCTGCACCAGCACCTTGGCATCCACTGCCGCCTCGAACAGGTTGGCGTGGAACGGCAGCAGCGTGCCTTGCGCCGCCGTGGTCCCCTCGGGGAAGAATGCTACGCGCTGGCCATCCTGCAAGGCATGCACCAGGCCCTTGAAGATATTGCGCAGTTCGCGCTTGTTGCCGCGCGCAATGAACACCGTGCCGGCCTGCGCCGCCAGCCAGCCGGCCAGCGGCCAGTCGCGGATCTCCGACTTCGCCACGAAGCGGCAAGGATACAGTGCATTGATGACGAAGATGTCCAGCCACGAGACGTGGTTGCAGACAATCATGCCCCGCTCCAGCGGCACCGCGCTGCCCGGCGTCATCTGCACGCTGACGTTGCAGATCGCCAGCAGCTGGCGCGACCAGCGGCGGATATGGCCGTTGCGCTGTTCGGTCCCGATAAAAGGGAAGATGAAAGCGCAAGTCGCCATGCCAGCGAGCAGGTGCAGCACCATGCGCCCGATGCGCAGCATCAGGCGCCAGTCGAGATTGCGTTTAGCCGGGTTTGCGTTCATATGCGACTTGGCCTGCAACGATGGTCGCCTGCACCTGCCCCGCCAGTTCGTAGCCGAGGAACGGGGTGTGCTTGCCCTGGCTGGCCAGGGCGCTGCCGGTGACGGTCCAGCGTGCGGCCGGATCGAACACGACTACGTCGGCTACGCTGCCCACGCCCAGCTGGCCGGCTTGCGCCAGGCCGGCCACGCGCGCGGCGTCGCAGGTCACGCGTGCCACGGCGCGCGACAGGGCGTCGTCCTTGCCCTGGGCGGCAGCGTAGTCGTCGGCCCACTTGATGGCCAGCGACAGCAGCAGTTCCAGGCCGGTGGCGCCCGGCGAGGCTTCGCCGAACGGCAGCAGCTTTTCATCGTCGTCGCACGGGGTGTGGTCGGAGCACATCGCATCGATGGTGCCGTCCAGCAGGCCGGCGCGGATCGCTTCGCGGTCGCGCTGGGTGCGGAACGGCGGGTCGACGCGCGCATTGGAATCGAAGAAGTTGATGTCGGTGTCGGTCAGGTGCACGTGGTGCACGCCCACGTCGCAGCTGATCGGCAAGCCTTCCGCCTTGGCGGCACGCACCAGTTCCAGGCCGGCCGCGGACGACATGCGGCACAGGTGGACCTTGGCGCCGGTGGCGCGCATCAGTTCGAAGATGGTGTGCAGGGCGATGGTCTCGGCCATCACCGGCACGCCGGACAGGCCCAGGCGCGAAGCCAGCGGGCCGCTGTGGGCCACGCCGCCGCGGCCGATGTAGGCGTCCTGCGGGCGCAGCCAGATGGTGAAGCCGAAGGTGGCGGCGTACTGCATGCAGCGCTGCAGCACCGTGGTGTCCTTGATCGGGGTCTCGGCTTGCGAGAAGCCGATGCAGCCGGCGCCGGTCAGTTCCACCAGTTCGGTCAGCGCTTCGCCTTTCAGCCCGTGCGTCAGCGCACCCAGCGGATGCACGTGGGCCTGGTTCAGGCCGCGCGCGCGGTGCTTCAGCATTTCCACCAGGCCCGGCTCGTCGAGCACGGGGTCGGTATCGGGCGGGCACACCAGGGAGGTCACGCCGCCCTGCACTGCCGCCTGCATTTCCGACTTCAGCGTGGCCTTGTATTCGAAGCCCGGCTCACGCAGGCGCGCCGACAGGTCGACCAGGCCCGGCGCCACCACCTTGCCGGCGGCGTCGATGGTGCGCCCGGCCTTGAAGCCGGCCGGCGCGCTGCCGATCGCGGCCACCTTGCCATCCACGATGTACAGGTCTTGCTTGGAATCGATCTTGTTGGCCGGATCGATCAGTCGGCCGTTTTGGATATGTACGTTCATTTTTATGCTTGCGTGCCTGCCAGGATGCTCATCACCGCCATGCGGACTGCGATACCGAAAGTGACCTGCGACAGGATCACCGCTTGCGGGCCGTCGGCCACGGCGGAGTCGATCTCCACGCCGCGGTTCATCGGGCCCGGATGCATCACGATGGCGTCCGGTGCTGCCAGCGCCAGGCGCTCCGGCGTCAGGCCGTAGGCGCGGAAGTACTCGCCGGCGGACGGCAGCAGCGCGCCGCTCATGCGCTCGTTCTGCAGGCGCAGCATGATGATCACGTCCACGTCCTTCAGGCCTTCGTCCATGTTGGTGAAGGTGCGCACGCCCAGCTGTTCCAGGCCGCCCGGCAGCAGGGTGTGCGGGCCGATGGCGCGGATTTCAGGCACGCCCAGGGTGGTCAAGGCGTGGATGTCGGAACGGGCCACGCGGCTGTGCAGGATGTCGCCCACGATGGCCACGCGCAGCTCGGTGAAGTCCTTCTTGTAGTGGCGGATGGTGTACATGTCCAGCAGGCCCTGCGTCGGGTGCGCGTGGCGGCCGTCGCCCGCGTTCACCACGTGCACGTGGTTCTGCCTGGTGTCGTGCAGGTGCTTGGCGATCAGGTACGGCGCGCCGGACTGCGAGTGGCGCACCACGAACATGTCGGCGTGCATGGCCGACAGGTTGTCGATGGTGTCCAGCAGCGACTCGCCCTTGCTGGCGGAAGACGCGGCGATGTTCAGGTTGATCACGTCGGCCGACAGGCGCTTGGCCGCGATCTCGAAGGTGGTGCGGGTGCGGGTGGAATTCTCGAAGAACAGGTTGAAAACGCTCTTGCCGCGCATCAGCGGGACCTTCTTCACTTCGCGGTCCGACACGGACACGAAGGAGGAGGCGGTATCGAGGATCTGGTTGATGATGGCCTTGGGCAGGCCCTCGGTCGACAGCAGGTGCTGAAGCTCGCCGTGTTTGTTGAGTTGCGGATTAAGCATGGTTCTGTTCAATAGTCAGGGAAAACTTTCCGTCGCCGCCCTGCTGCAGGCGCAGCGCCTGGCCTGGCGCACAGCGGGTATGGGCCGCCACGAAATCGGCGGCCACCGGCAATTGGCGTTCGCCGCGGTCCACCAGCGCGGCGAGCATGATGCGCGCCGGGCGGCCGTAGTCGAACAATTCGTTGATGGCGGCGCGCGTGGTGCGGCCGGTGTAGAGCACATCGTCCACCAGCACGATGGTGGCGCCGTTCACGTCAAAGCCGATATGGGTTGGCTTCACATCGTGCGGCAAGCCCTTCTTCGCATAATCGTCGCGGTAGAAGGACACGTCCAGCACGCCGAGGCGTGCGCTGAGGTTCAGGTCCTGCGCCAGGCGCTCGGCGATCCAGGCGCCGCCGGAGTGGATGCCGACGATGGCCGCTTCGTTGGCGCCGGCGATGCCGGCCTTGACCTGCTCGAGCAGGCTGGCGTACAGCGCTTCCGCTTCCAGCTGGTGGGGATCAGTGTGGGACATATTCGTCAAAGTATTGTTGGAGGATGATGGCGGCGGCGCGGTCATCGATGATTTCGCCGCGCTTGGCGGCAATCATCGCCGACGAGTAGCGCTCGTCGACCAGCACCACGGGAAGATTGAAGCGGCCGTTCAGCTGATTGGCGAACTTGCGGCAGCGCGCCGTCATGTCATGCTCTGCCCCGTCCGGGTGGAAAGGCAGGCCCACGATCAGCCTGGTCGGCCCCCATTTGTCGATCAGGGCCTTGATCTCGGCGAAGCGGATATCGTTGACAGCGGATTGAACGACGGCCAGGGGGCTGGCCTGGCCGATCATCGTGTTTCCCATTGCGACACCAATGCGTTTGATGCCGAAGTCGAAGCCTAAGACAGTTTCCGGACTATGCATGACCCGCTTCAGAGTTAAGCATCAGGGGGTCGAAGCCCAGCAACTTGATAGCGGCCTGGTAGCGCTCTTCGATCGGCACGTCGAACACGATGCGCGGGTCGGCGGCCACCGTCAGCCAGCCATTGCGGGCCAGCTCGTCCTCCAGCTGACCCGGGCTCCAGCCGGCGTAGCCGATCGACACCATCATGCGTTCCGGCCCCTGGCCGCGGGCCACCGCTTCCAGCACGTCGATCGAGGTGGTGAAGGCCACGTCATTGGTCACCGTCAGCGAAGAAGAATAGTGTGCGCCCGGGGTATGCAGCACGAAGCCGCGGTCATCCTGCACCGGGCCGCCGAACATGATCGGCTCCGACTCCAGGTGGCGCTCGGCGGCGGACGACACTTCGAGGTCGATCCGGTCGAACAGCACTTCCATGGTCATATCGGTAGGTTTGTTGATCACGACGCCCAGCACGCCGTTCTCGTTGTGTTCGCACACATACACGACCGTGCCGCCAAAGATCGGGTCATGCATGGATGGCATGGCAATCAGGAAATGATTTGCCAGGTTGAGCGCAGGGGCAGTCATATGTGCCTTTAGCTCCTTCAGTTCACTAGTTTCCGGTAACAATCCCGGCACAGGCATGCTTCTGGTCAATTTGACTTTTTTCATGATTGCTCTCTATGCAGGACTGTTAAGAGTTCTTTACTGTAATATCCGCGCTGCAACTGCCGGATATACCCACAGTTTACTATGAATTGCTGATCCAGCCATGAAAAACGCCCTCGTCTGGTTGCGCCGCGACCTGCGCCTGTTCGATCATGCCGCCATGCATCACGCGCTGGCCTCTGCAGGGACAGTGTACGTTGCCTTTGTTTTCGACCGCGCCATCCTGGCGCCGCTGCCGCCGGCGGACCGGCGGCTCGAGTTCATTGTCGATACGCTCACGGCTCTTGCTGCTGAGCTCGAAGCGGCTGGCGGGCACCTGATTGTCCGGCACGACTTTGCCGAAAAAGCAATTCCCGAGCTGGCCGCCGAGCTCGGCGTCGAGGTGGTCTTTGCCAATCACGACTACGAGCCGGCTGCCGTGGCGCGCGACACGGCGGTGGCGCGCAGCCTGCGCGCTGCCGGCCGCGCCTTGCGCACGTTCAAGGACCAGGTGGTGTTCGAGCGCGATGAGGTGCTGACCCAGGCCGGCCAGCCGTTTTCCGTGTTTACACCCTACAAGAACGCCTGGCTGCGCAAGCTGGAGGCCGATCCGTCGGTGCTGGCGCCTTGGACCGTGGAAGCCGGCCGCTTTGCGCCCGGCCGCAGCACGCTGCCCTCGCTGGCCAGCCTCGGTTTCGAGCGCACCAACCTGCATGAACTGGGCATCGGCGATGGCGCGCAGCTGTTCGACGCCTTCCTTGAGCGGATCGCCGATTACGGCGTGGCGCGCGATTACCCGGCCATCAAAGGTCCGTCCTATCTCTCGATGCACCTGCGCTTTGGCACCGTGTCGATCCGCCACCTGGTGCGCACCGTGATGACCATGTCGGCGCGCGGCGCCACCGGCGAAGGCGGCGCGGCCTGGCTGTCGGAGCTGATCTGGCGCGAGTTCTACATGCAGATCCTGTACCACCATCCGCATGTGGTCGATGGCGCCTTCAAGCCGGCCTACGACAAGATCGAATGGGAAACCGGGCCCGGGGCCGACCAGCTGTT
Organism: Duganella sp. CF458; assembly: GCF_900113115.1. Classification (GTDB taxonomy): domain Bacteria; phylum Pseudomonadota; class Gammaproteobacteria; order Burkholderiales; family Burkholderiaceae_D; genus Rugamonas. The sequence goes on from NZ_FOOF01000001.1 coordinate 364,960, forward strand.
TGCCGCCTGGTGCGAAGGGCGCACCGGCTACGCGCTGGTCGATGCCGCCATGCTGCAGCTGAACCGCACCGGCTATATGCATAACCGCCTGCGCATGGTGACGGCCTCGTTCCTGTGCAAGGACCTCGGCATCGACTGGCGCCGCGGCGAAGCTTACTTCGCGCTGCACCTCAACGATTTCGAACTGGCGTCCAACAATGGGGGCTGGCAGTGGGCCTCATCGTCAGGCTGCGATGCGCAACCCTACTTCCGCATTTTCAATCCTGTCACGCAGTCGCAAAAGTTCGACCCGGAAGGGAAGTTCATCAAGCGCTACCTGCCGCAGCTGGCCGGCCTGTCGGCCAAGGAAATCCACCTGCCACGCAACCCGATCGTCGACCACGACGAAGCCCGCAAGCGCACCCTCGAACGCTACCAAGTCGTCAAGAAATAAAAAAGGGCAGGCGCTGCGGCCTGCCCTTTAGTTCGCTACTGCACGCCTCAAACGCGTTGCGGCAGCAGGCCGGCGATGGCGCCGAGCAGGATGTCTTCCTGGAACGGTTTGCCGAAGTAGGCATTCACGCCCAGTTGCAGCGCGTAGTTGCGGTGCTTGTCCGCCGAACGCGAGGTGATCATGATGATCGGGATCTCCTTGGTGCGTTCGTCGCCGCGCACGTTGCGGGTCAAGTCGAAGCCGTCCATGCGCGGCATCTCGATATCGACCAGCATCAGTTCCGGCAAGCGGTCCTGCAACTGCTCCAGCGCATCCACGCCGTCCTTGGCCAGCATCACCTGGTAGCCTTCGCGCTCCAGCAGGCGCTGGGTCACCTTGCGCACGGTGAGCGAATCGTCCACCACCATGACGGTGCCATGGGCGCGGGTCTGCTCCACTGCCTCGGCAACGCCGCCGGCCGGGGCCGGCGCCGGGGTGGCGGCAGTGCGCGGCGCCAGTTCCGGATGCTGCGCCACGTGCAGCTGCAGCGCCACCGGATTCAGGATCAGCACGATCTCGCCCGAACCGAGCACGGTTGCGCCGGCGATGCCGGGCATGCGCGACAGTTGCGGGCCGATGTTCTTGATCACCACCTCGCGGTTGCCGACGATTTCGTCGACGTGCAGCGCCACGCGGTCGGTACCGTTACGCAGCATCATGACCGGGGAGGAACGCTGCAGCAGCGGACGGGCATCGCCGTCGCCCAGCAACGTGGCCAGGTAGCGCAGCGGCACGTGCTGGCCGTGGTGCACCACGGCGCCCTTGGCGGTGGCTTCGGCCAGCGCGCCTTCCTTCAGTTGCAGCACCTGCTCCACCATCAGCGCCGGCACCGCATGGGTGCGGCCGCCGGCGGAGATCAGAACCACCTGGGTCACGGCCAGCGTCAGCGGCAGGCGAATCGTGAAGCGGGAACCTTTGCCAGCCTCGGTGAAGGTTTCCACGCGGCCGCCCAGGGCTTGTGCCTCGGACAGCACGATGTCCATCCCCACGCCGCGGCCGGCCAGTTCGGTCAGCGTATCGGCGGTCGAGAAGCCCGGATGGAAGATCAGGTTGGACGCCTCGGCGTCGCTGACCACCTGGTCTTCGGCCAGCAGGCCGACGCTGCGCGCCTTGGCGCGGATGCGTTCCAGGTCCAGGCCGGCGCCGTCGTCGCTGAACTCCAGCACCACTTCGTTACCCTGCTGGCTGACCTGCACCAGCAGTTCGCCGGTCTCGCCCTTGCCGTGTTCGACGCGGCGCTCGCGCGACTCGATGCCGTGCACGATGGCGTTACGCAGCAAGTGTTCAAATGGCGCCGCCATGCGTTCCAGAACGCTACGGTCCATTTCCACGCCGCCGCCACGGATGTCCAGGTTGACGCGCTTGTCGGTTTCCTTCGCACCCTGGCGGGCCACGCGGAACAGACGCTCGGAGACGCTGTTGAACGGCACCATGCGCACGCGCATCAGGTCACGCTGCAGGTCGCGCGTCATACGCGCTTGCTGCGTCAAGTCGCCGGTGGCGCCGTCGATGGAGCGGATCAGGCCTTCGTGGAAAGAGGCCACGTCGCTCACCGATTCGGCCATCATGCGGGTCAATTCCTGCAGGCGGGTGAAGCGGTCGAACTCCAGCGGGTCGAATTCGCGTTCGCCGGCAATCGACATACGCGAGGCGATCTGCGATTCCGCTTGCATCTCGACTTCGCGCAGCTGGCGGCGCAGTCGATTCAAGTTTTCCTGGAAGTCGGACACCGAAGTACGCAGCGAGGTCACTTCGTTTTCCAGGCGCGAACGGGTGATCGACACTTCACCGGCCTGGTTCACCAGGCGGTCGAGGATGTCCGCACGCACACGCACCAGCGGCGAGGCCTTGGCGGCTTCCGCTTCGTCGCCGCGAGCTGCCGTTGCAGGCGCTGCAGCCAGGCGCGCGGCCAGGGCGCTGAGCGAAGGCTGCGCTGCACCAGGGGCGGCCGGCGCGCCGGCTTCGGCGGACGGTGCGGCCGCTGCCGCTTGCGCAGCGGCCATGGCAGCAGCGTAGGCTTCCGGATTTTGCAGTTGTTCGAACAGCAGCAGCGCGTGGTCGTAGTGCGCCATCAGCTCGTCGAACGAGTGCTGGGACGCGCTACCTGCGTGCACCATGTTTTCAATGTGCGTCTCGATTTCGTGCGCGTGCTGGCCAAGGCGCATTGCGCCGGCCATGCGGGCACTGCCCTTCACGGTGTGCAGCACGCGCTGCAGGCTGTGGGCGTGGCTGAAATCGGTCGGCTTGGCGTGCCATGCGCGCAGCGATTCGCCGATCTGCGGCAGCAGGTCGGTGCCTTCTTCCAGGAATACCGGCAGCAGGTCCGGGTCCAGCTCGTCGTGGATGTCGGACGGGCTGGCTCCCAGCAGGTGCGGGGTTTCCGGCAGTTCGACCACCTGCACTTCGCTTGGGGCTGCGTGGTCGAGGTCGACCGCGTCTTCCTCGATGGCTTCGCCGGCGGCCAGTGCGGTGGCATCGATGGCGTCGACTTCGATTGCAGCTTCGGCGCTTGCGGCTTCCGCTTCGGCCAGCAACGCTGCCACTTCAATGTCTTCGGCAGCCAACTCCGGTTCGGCCTCGGCAACGACCGGTGCAGCGATTTCCTCGACGACCGGCGCAGCGATTTCCTCGATGACTGGTTCTGCGATTTCCTTGACGACCGGTGCGGCGATTTCTTCGACGACCGGTGCGGCGATTTCCTCGACGACCGGCGCAGCGATTTCCTCGATGACTGGTTCTGCGATTTCTTCGACGACCGGCGCAGCGATTTCCTCGATGACTGGTTCTGCGATTTCTTCGACGACCGGTGCGGCGATTTCTTCGACGACCGGTGCGGCGACTTCCTCGACGACCGGTGCGGCTTGCGTGAGCTCCGGCGCATCGAACGCGTCATCGAAGGCGGCTTCGAACAGGTTGTCGATGGTGCCTTCTTGCGCGGCCACATCCGGTTGCGGCTGCGCCGCGCTGTCGACTGCAGCCGGCGGTTCGGTCACCAGGCTGTGGTACGTGTCGCTGAACAGGTTGTCGAGACGCTCTTCCAGCTTCTCACCGCCTGGCTCACCCACGATGCTGTCCAGGCGATCGTCGAGCGCTTCGCCTACTTCCGGCGGGTGCGCCAATGCATCGCGCAGCTTGTGCAGCGCTTCAATCAGTTCCGGTTGCTCCGGCGGCAATTCGCCGGTGGCGAAGCTTTGCAGCATCTGGCGCACGCGCTCGATGGTGAAGTCGAACAGGTCGTGCTGGGCATCGTCCAGGTGCGGTGCCGGCGGCTGCAGCTCCTGCAGCGTAATTTCCAGCGCGTAGGACAGCTCGCGCAGCGCCTTGAAGCCGACCGTACCGGAAGTGCCGGTCAGGGTGTGCACCGCCTGCAGCGCTTCCGGATTGACCGGACGCTGCTCGTGGCGCCATTCGCCGAAATCTTGCGACAGCAGGCGTATCAGTTCGTCGGCCTCCGCCATATAGATGTTGTACAGCGGCAGCGGGATCGCCAGGCGTCCCACGAACTTCATATTGTCTTCGGCCGGCGGCTCCGCTGGCGTCGGCGCGGTAGCGGTCGGGAAATCGATGACGTTGGTCGGGCGGGCCGGTGCTGCCTCGTCTACGAGTGCCTCGACCAGCAGCGGTTCGTCCAGCGTCAGGGCGGCCTCGGGTTCGGAAACCTCGATCGCCTCCAGGTCGAACGACAGGTCATCGGACAGCGCTTCCACCGCGTCCACCACCGGTTCGCCTGCCACCGGCGCCGCCTCGGCAACTTCGACGGCTTCGGCCTCGATTGCCGGGACGGTTGCTTCCAGTGCTTCGCTCACGTCGGCGAGCACCGGCTCTTCGGCAGGCGCTTCGCTCGCGGCGGCGACAGGTTCGGCGACAGGTTCGGCGACAGGTTCGGCGACAACCGGCGCGCTCGGCGCGGCAGCGGCCTGGGTGCCAACGGCCGGGCGTTCGAACACGCCGGTTTCCTGCAGGCGCGTGGCAGCGTCGACGATCGGTTTTTCCTGGCGTGCCGAGTTGCCGGTGGTGGCCAGTTCTTCCACCCAGGCCGACATCTCTTCGCTCGCGTAATTGAGCAGCGCGAACAAGTCTTCCGAGGCGCGGCGCTCTTCCGCCAGCCACAGGTTCATGATTTTCTCGATCGCGTGGCCGCCGTCGCCGAAGCGGTTCAGGCCCACCATGCGGCTGCTGCCCTTCAGCGTGTGGAAGGAGCGGCGCAGCATGGTCAGGATATCGAGGTTGGAGATCTCGCTATGCGGGCGCGCCAGCGTCTCGCGCACGAAGGCCAGCACTTCCTGTGCTTCGCCGATGAAAATCTCCAGCAGTTCTGCTTCGACTGCCTCGTCGCCGGCGGCGCCGGCTTCCGGGACCGGTGCGGTCAACACCGGTTCAGGAGCCGCTTCCGGCTCCGGCAGTGCTTCTTCCAGCACCGGGATCGATTCAGGGCCGGAAATTTTCTTGAACGGCACGGCACGGAAGGTCCCGTGTTCAGGATCGAAGGCGAAACGCTCGCGCGCGCCGGATGGATTCTGCGCCAGCATGTCGACGAAGAAGCCCAGCGCACCCACGTTCTGGGCAATGTCGTCCAGCGCCCTGGCTTCGTGCGCTTCATCGAACTGGCCCGATGCCAGGCGGCCGATCTCGATGCGCACGTGCGCGGCCGCGTTCATGGCGTCATCCTGGTCCAGGATGGCGCAGGCGCCGTGCAGCTGGTGCAGCACCTTGTCCAGGTCCGACAGTTCGGCGCGGCGCGCCGGGTCGGTGTAATACTCGTCCAGCATCTTCTCGACCTGGCGCAAGCCGGTCTTCATTTCCAATGCCAGGGCGACTACGGTGTCTTCTTCGTGCAACTGGCGGGCCAGGCCGCCTTGCCATTGCGCCGGCTCCGGCGCCGCGCCGCCGGCGGCCAGGGCCTGCAGGCGCGCCGCGATGGTGTCGGCGTGGGCGTTGAAATCGTCCGGCAGGTGGCGGATCTGAGCGATGCCATGCTCGGCGAACAGCAGCGCCGTCGCCATTTCCAGCCCCAGCGCCTCGCTGCGGCGGGTGCCCACGGTGCTGCGGGCCGATTCCGCCAACTGGCGCAGCAGCGCCGCCAGCGCGCCCAGGCCCAGCATTTCGCTTGCCACGGCGACCTTGGCCAGGGACTGGCCGAAATCGTTGTCGAGTTCCGTACTGTTCTCGTTCTGCTCGATGCGCTGCCACACCGTACGCGCATGGGCAATGCCCTCGCGCGCCGCAGCCAGCGAGCCATCGTCGATACGGCCGTAGCGGCGCGTTTCGAAATCGTGCGGCACCATGCCGTCCAGCGCATAACCGGCGCGCAGCTGGCGCGCCAACGGCGGCAGGTGCTCCGGATCGGCCGAGGCGACGAAGAACAGCGCTTCCTTCAGAACATTGTCCGGCAGTTCAGGCGCACCGGCCGACAGGCGGCGCAGTTGCAGGTTGATCAGGCCGAACAGCTGTTTGACGTAACGGTTGCTTTCCTGCTGGCCGCCCACCACCAGCTCGGCGAAGGCTTGCATGGCGCGCCAGAACACGCGCGCCTTGTGCTCGCCCTGCTGGTCGGCCACGTCGGTGATGGCTGCCTGCAGCGCCGCGGCGTGGATGGCCTGGCTGCCGGCATCGGCTGCCTTCAGGTAAGGCAGCAGCGCGCGTTCGAAACGCTGGCGCAAGGCCTTGTAGTCCGGTGCGCCGGTTGGCGCGCCGGTCGAAGGCAAGGCCGATGGCAGTTCCGGCACGTACGATACGTCGGGGAAGAACAGGTCGGCCGGGTGGACCCGGTCGATGCCCAGCAAATCCTGGATATCGCGGAAGAACGGGAACAGGCGCACCGGCTGGAATGGGGCGCCGGACAACAGCTCCTCCAGGAATTCCACCAGTGCCTGGTACATATTGGCCAGCAACTGGGCGTGGTCCGACGTGCATTTCAGGGTGCCGTCACGCATGCGGTCCAGCACCACTTCGGCCAATTGCGTCAGCAGCGCGACGCCGTCCACGTCCACCATCTGCAAGGCGCCGTGCGCCTGGTGCAGGTGCGACTTGGCGTGCATCAGCGCCGTAGTCTGGTCTTCCGCGTCACGCCCGCCGGCTTCGAACAGCGCCGTACGGGAACGGGCCAGCGCTTCGCGGATTTCACCCATGACCCAGGACAGCGGGCCGGTGTCGTATTGCGGCAAAGCGGTGAACGAAAGATCAGGTTTGCTCATAGATTCTAAAAATTAAGCGGCAACTTGGGCACTAATCAGGCACCAACACGGAATCGCGACACGGAGTTCTTCAACTCCTGCGCCAGCGAGGTCAGTTTGCGAACCGAACTGGCGGTTTGCTGGGTACCGTCCTGGGTTTGCTGCGTGACCTGCAGGATGTGTTGCATATTGTGCGCCACGCCGTTTGCCGACGTCGCCTGCATGCCGGTCGCGTAGGAGATGCCCTGAATCAGTTCCGCCAGGCGGTTCGACACCTGCGAGATGTCCTGCAGTGCGGTACCTGCCGCGTCGGACAGTTTGGCACCCTCAACCACACCCTGCGTGGATTTTTCCATAGCGGCTACCGCGTCGTGGGTGTCGGTCTGAATGGTCTTCACCAGCGCACCGATCTGCTTGGCCGCTTCGGCCGAACGTTCCGCCAGTCGCTGCACCTCTTCCGCAACCACCGAGAAGCCTCGGCCTGCTTCACCTGCCGATGCCGCCTGGATCGCCGCGTTCAGCGCCAGCACGTTGGTCTGTTCGGTAATGTCGGAAATCAGCTCGGTAATCTCACCAATCTCCTGCGAGGATTCACCCAGTCGCTTGATGCGCTTCGAGGTTTCCTGGATGTTTTCGCGGATCTCATCCATACCCTTGATCGCATTCTGCACCGCATCCGCACCCTGGCGCGCCGCATCAACCGACTGGCGCGCAACGTCCGCCGATTCCGCCGCACTGCGCGACACGTCGGTAATTTCGTTGGCCATCTTCACAACGGTGTTGGATGCGTCCTGAATCTCTTTCGACTGCGCTGCCGATGCTGCCAGCAGGTCATTCGAGATGCCCTGTGCGTGGCTGGATGCGGAGGTAACCTGTTCCGCGGTAATCGTCACACGGCCTACCAGGCCGCGCAGCTCTTCCACCGTGTAGTTAACCGAGTCGGCAATCGCGCCGGTAATGTCTTCCGACACGGTTGCCTGCACGGTCAAGTCACCGTCCGCCACTTCCTGCAGTTCGTTCATCAGGCGCAAAATTGCGGCCTGGTTCTGCTCGTTAATGGCCTTGGTTTCTTCTTCCTGCTGCTGCGCTTTCTGGCGCATGGCTTCCGCTTCCTGGCGGCGGCGCTCGGAAGCGCGGCCACGGTTCTGGGAATCGAGCAGCAGCACGCGGCCGATCGCCGCGGCGGAGACCAGGGTCACCACCAGGCCGACCACCATCAGCCAGAACGAGATACCCAGCGAGTCCTGCTGCTCACGCAGCTTGGTCTGCAGGGTCGCCAGGCTGGCACGCACGTCTTCATTCTCGTTAAACAGCAGTCGTTCCGCGCTCTTCGCCGCGGAGAATTTTTCCAGACGGTCCAGAATGAACTTGACCAGCTTGTCGTAGTCTTCGAAGCCTTTTTTCAGCGCCTGCAGGTTTTCGCGGGTTTCGCCATCCTTCACGGCGGGCAGGCCGAGCTGGTCGCTGCCGGCCAGGAAGCCGTCCACGGTCTGGCGGAACACGGTCGCGTCGCGGCCCAGCTGGAAGGCGGTCTCGGACGAAGAAATGCCGCCCTCGGTCAGGAACGCCGAAGCGCTACGGCTCATGCGCTGGGTCAGCATGCCCAGCTTGCCCAGCGCTGCCAGTTCCTTGGCGCTGCCGCCCTGCTTCAGGCGCGCCGACGAGACTTCCTCGGTCAGCGACAGCAGGTCAGGCGACATGGCGTTCAGCTTCTGCAAGGTCTCGTCCAGACCCGCCAAGTCCCACTTGTATTTGGCGATCGTGGCAGCGGCCTTGTCGGAAGCGGTCCACTTCTTGCGGGCATCGTTCAGGGTCGGCAGCACCGCGCCCGGTGCCGACAGCACCGAGTGGCCGGCATAGCGGCCGCCGTCGGCCAGCGCCAGCAGCGCGCGATTCAGTTCGCTGCGGCTGTCCTCCAGCTGTTTGATCGCTTGCTGGTTACCCTTAATCGCGTTAGGCGCCGCCTTGCCGATACGCTGCGAGTGCATCAGCACGTCCGAAGCGATCTGGGTACGGGTCGACGTCACGCCGCTGTTGTACGCGTTCCACGCCACGAACACCACCGACAGCAGCAGGGACACACCCAGCGTGGTCGACAGCAGGCTCAGTTGGCGTGCGCTTGGCAGGTGGCCGATCAGTGGCAGCTTGACGTTGGCGGCCGCTTCGCCCACCGAACTGGTACGCAGGCGCTGCAGCAGGCCACGGGTGCCTTCCGCCGCTTCCGGGGTGACACCTTCGGTCGCAGCCGGTTGTTCAGCAGTGGCCAGCGCCGCATCCGGCGGCGTGCCCTCGTACTGAGAATTGTTAAAGCTGGCAAACTCCGAATTGGAACCCAGCTCGGCGCTGGCCTCCGGTGCGGAGCGCGACAAGAATTTAAATGCCATTACTACGTCCCCCGATAGCTTTCGATAGAGTTGCGCCTGCCCGATGGCAGCGCGTGATTACAGGCCGATTTGCAGGAACCGCGCATCGTGCACCAGTCCACCCAGGTCCAGCCTGGTCCACTGTTGCCCGTCACGGTCTTGGAATTGCTGGCCACCCCAGGCGGCCTGCCCGTTGTCAGCCACTGCTTGTTCCACCATTTCGTCCAGGTTGCGCAAGCCGAGCACCCGCCCGGCCAGGATGGCAACGTTGAAACCAAGGTGGGTGGCCAACGTCACCAGGCGGCTGTCCGGCCCCGGCTGCGTGCCCGCCTCGCCCATATAGCGCGCCAGGTCGACCACACCGACCAGGTTGCCGCGAATATTGGACAGGCCGCGATACCAGTCCTGCGACAGCGGCACCGCCGTGACGGCCTGGAACGGCACGATTTCGCCAACCTGGGTCAGGTCCAGCAGGCAGCGGCGGCCGCCCAGCAGCACGCCCAGCTCACGCCCGGCATTGCCCGTGCCGGCCTTGGCGGCCTGCATGCGCTCCAGCAGCGTCACTTGGTACTGCCGCAGGCGGCTGCGGCGTTCAGCGCCGGTCGGCGCCTGCTGTTCGGTCGTCATCGCTTAACCGAGTGCGGCAATCTTGGCCAACAGCTCGGCCGCATCGACCGGCTTGACCAGGTAATCCTTGGCGCCCTGGCGGATGCCCCAGATACGGTCGGTTTCCTGGTTCTTGGACGAGCAGATGATGATCGGCACGTCCTGCAGCTCAGGATCCTTGGCGATGGCGCGGGTGACCTGGAAGCCGTTCTGGCCAGGCATCACCACGTCCATCAGGATCAATTGCGGCTTGTCGGCCTTGATCTTGGCCATCGCCTCTTCGCCGTTTTCAGCGGTGGAAACGGTGAAACCGCTGCGCACCAGGATGTCGGTCAGGTAATAACGCTCGGTAGGCGAGTCGTCTACGATCAGGATTCGTTGAATAGCCATGCTTTACTCTCTGTATTACGATGTTTTATGCACTGGCAGCGGCGGTGTGCTCTCGCACCGCAGCCAACAGGCTGTCTTTGGTGAACGGTTTGGTCAGGTAGGCCGCCGAACCGACCATGGCGCCGCGCGCCCGGTCGAACAGGCCATCCTTGGATGAGAGCATCAGCACTGGAGTGGAATGAAACTTGGCGCTCTTTTTGATCAGGGCGCAGGTTTGGTAACCATCCAGCCGCGGCATCAGGATGTCGCAGAAGATCAGCGCGGGCTGCTGGTCATTGATCTTGGCCAGCGCGTCGAAGCCATCCTCGGCCAGGATTACCTGGTATCCCGCCTGGGTCAGGAAAATTTCTGCAGACCGACGAATGGTGCTGCTATCGTCGATCACCATGATTTTCAGTCCGGTTCCTTGCGGTTTATTCGTCATTTCTAAAGTATTCGCTCAATAGTCTCGCTACGATAGCACAGGGGGAGGGCCTGTGGCAGATCATGCTGCTGAAAAGAAACACTTATTTATTTGAAAACTTGGAAACATTCATTAATTGATAAGTAATTCAGTTTCCACTCAAATAACTTTACAGCGCCACCATTTCAAAATCGTCCTTGCGCGCGCCGCATTCGGGGCAAGTCCAGTTCATCGGCACGTCGGCCCAGCGGGTGCCCGGCGCAATGCCTTCTTCCGGCAAGCCGGCGGCTTCGTCATAAATCCAACCGCAGATCAGGCACATCCAACTCTGGAATTCCTGGCTTGGTTCATTGCTGCTCACGTTGAGTCACCTTCTAATCAAGTAAAATGCTGAATTAGGTATCTTAATCTACCCGCCGTGCAAAACCAAACATCTCCCTTGATCCTGACATTTGGCGTGGCCGATCCGGTCGGTGCGGTTGGCGTGCATGCCGACCTGGCCGTGTTCCATGCCCTGGGTTGCCGCGGCCTGGCCGCCACCACCGCCCTGCTGGTCGGCGACAGCGCGCGCGTCGAAGACCAGCAGCACGTCGATCCCGACTGGGTGGCCGACCAGGCCCGCATGGTGCTGGAAGACGTGCCGGTGCAAGCCTTCAAGGTCGGCGCGCTGGACCACCTGGAACATGTCTCCACCCTGGCCGAAATCGTCTCCGATTACCCCGATGCGCCGCTGGTGCTCGACCCCTTCGGCAGCCAGCTGCCGCCGCCGGGCGACGAAGACGATCCCGAAGAACTGCTGACCGTGCTGCGCCAGCTGCTGGTGCCGCAGGGCACGCTGCTGATGCTGTCCGAAGTCGAACTGGCGCGCATGGCCGAAACCTGGCGCGAGCTGGGCAACGGCGAAACCATGGCCGACGACGCCGAACACCTGATCGACCTCGGTTGCGAATACGTGCTGGTGACCGGCACCAATGCCGGCAGCGGCCAGCGCGCCAATACCCTGTACAGCGCCGACGGCGTGCTGCGCCACGATAAATGGCAGCACCTGCCGGGCCCCTTCGTGGGCGCCGGCGGCACCTTGTCGGCCGCCATCGCCGCCTGGCTGGCGCACGGCCTGGCCGTGCCGGAAGCGGTCGAGCGCGCCGAGCAATACACCTACCAGACCCTGCTCCATGCCCAACGCTATGGCATGGGGCGCTTTGTCCCCAATCGCTTCTTCAAGCTATGACTACTTCGAAAAACGACATCCTGTTCGAGCGCGCCCAGAAATCCACCCCGGGCGGCGTCAACTCGCCGGTGCGCGCCTTCCGCTCCGTGGGCGGCACGCCGCGCTTCATCACCCGTGCCGAAGGCCCTTACTTCTGGGATGCGGACGGCAAGCGCTATATCGACTACATCGGCTCCTGGGGCCCGGCCATCGTCGGCCACGCCCATCCTGAAGTGGTAAAGGCAGTGCAGGACGCCGCCACGCGCGGCCTGTCTTTCGGCGCCCCGACCGAAGCGGAAATCGAGATGGCGGAAGAGATCTGCCGCCTGCTGCCTTCGATCGAGCAGGTACGCCTGGTCTCGTCCGGCACCGAAGCGACCATGAGCGCACTGCGCCTGGCGCGCGGCGCCACCGGCCGCGACAAGATCGTCAAGTTCGAAGGCTGCTACCACGGCCACGCCGACTCCCTGCTGGTGAAGGCCGGCAGCGGCCTGCTCACCTTCGGCAACCCGACCTCGGCCGGCGTGCCGGAAGACTTCGTCAAGCACACCCTGGTGCTGGACTACAACAACGTGGCGGCAATCCGCGCCGCGTTTGCCGAATTCGGCGACCAGATCGCCTGCGTCATCGTGGAACCGGTAGCCGGCAATATGAACCTGATCAAGGGCAGCCCGGAATTCCTGGGCGCGCTGCGCGAGCTGTGCACCCAGCACGGCGCCATCCTGATCTTCGACGAAGTGATGTGCGGCTTCCGCGTCGGCCTGGGCGGCGCGCAGGAACTGTACGGCATCAAGCCCGACCTGACCGCGCTGGGCAAGGTGATCGGCGGCGGCCTGCCGGTAGCGGCCTTTGGCGGCTCCAAAGAACTGATGTCGCAGATGTCGCCGGTGGGCGCGGTGTACCAGGCCGGCACCCTGTCCGGCAACCCGGTGGCGGTGGCAGCGGGCATGACCACCTTGAAGCTGATCCAGCAGCCGGGCTTCTACCAAGGATTGGCCCGCAGCGCACGCCGCCTGGCCGACGGCCTGACCGCCGCGGCGAAAGAAGCCGGCGTGACCTTCTGCGCCGATGCCGAAGGCGGCATGTTCGGCCTCTACTTCAGCGCCACCCCGCCCAACAACTACGCTGAAATGATGGCCGGCGACCGCGACAAGTTCAACCTGTTCTTCCACAAGATGCTGGACGAAGGCGTCTACTTCGCCCCCGCCGCCTTCGAAGCCGGCTTCGTCAGCGCCCAGCACGACGACGCCGTGATCGACGCCACCATCGCCGCCGCCAAAAAAGTCTTCGCTTCCATTTAAAAAGTCGGGGTCAGCTCTGGCAATCGGACATTTCGCAAGCGAAATGTCCGATTGCCAGAGCTGACCCCGACTTTCATCATCTAAGCTCAAGGCACCAGGTCGATGTCGATTTCGCGCGTGTCGGCGTGGCCGTTGCCGTCGGCCACGCGCACTGTGTAGTGGCCGGGGCCGGACGGCTTCCAGGCCAGGGTTGCGCCGGGCGCGGCGCGCCCCACCAGGGCGCCATCGACAAACCAGAACAATTCACGCACCTCGCCCGCCGCCTGCGCGACCAGCAGGATCGGTTCGGGGTGCGCCGCGCGCAGCAGGTGGCGCACCCCGCGCAGCGGTTGCAGGATGCGCGGCGCGCTGTCGGTATCGGTCGGACCGCAGGCACTGCTGTCGCGCAAGGGCAGCCCGGCCTGGCGCATCAGCTGCTGCACGTCGGAAGACCAGGCTTCGACCGTCCTGGCCACCGTATTTGGCCCCTGCCGGCAAGCCAGCGTTCCCTTGTCCTTGTCGATCCAGACCTGGCGGTGCAGCGTGCTGCGCTTGATCGGCGATTTGCCGGCGATGAACCAGGAAGGCACGACACGCGGGCAGGCCTGGTCCGGCAGGTCGCCGCTGGCGGCGCAGACGTCGACCAGGCGCAGGTCGGCCGGCAGCGCGCGCGGCACCGGACCAGGGTCGAGCCGTTCGGCGCGCAAGGCGTCGACCATGCGCAGGAACAGCGGCGCGGCCATGTCGACGCCTACCAGCGCCGGGTTGCCGGCGCCGTCGAAATTGCCCAGCCAGACCACCAGCGCATAGCGGCCGAACACGCCGGCCGTCCAGGCGTCGCGAAAGCCCCATGAGGTGCCGGTCTTCCAGGCGATCGCCGGCTGGCCGGGGACGGCGGTGTCGGGGCGCGGATTGCGGCGCAGCATGTCGAGCGTGATGTAGGCGGCCTCCTCGCTGAGCAGCCGGCGCTGCTGCTCCGGCGCCGCCGCGCCGCGATAGGTGACGGGACGCCACTGGCCACCGTTGGCCAGCATGGCATACATCTGCACCAGTTCTTCCATCGATACCTCGCCGCCGCCCAGCACCAGCGCCAGGCCGTAATGCTCGCGCGTGTCCATGTGCGCCACGCCGGCCTGCTGCAGGAAGTCGTAAAGGTCGGGGCGCGACAGCCTGGCCGCCACGGCGACGGCGGGCACGTTGCGGCTGCGGATCAAGGCGTCTTCCGCCGGCAGCGGCCCCGCGAAGCGGCCATCGAAATTTTCCGGCGTGAAGGCGCCAAAGGCGGACGGCGTGTCGCGCAGCACTGTTTTCGGGTGCAGCAGGCCCTGGTCCAGCGCCAGGCCGTAGATGAAGGGCTTGAGGGTGGAGCCGGGCGAACGGCGTCCCAGGGTGCCGTTGACTTGCCCGGCAATCGCAGCGTTGCCGTAATCGGCCGAACCCACCAGCGCCCGCACCTGCATGGTGGCGCTGTCCACCAGCATGGCGCTGGCGTTGACCACGCCGGTCTCGGCGCGCGAGCGCAGGTAATCGCCGATGACGCGCTCCAGCACGCGCTGCGCGCGCAAATCGAGGCTGGAATCGATGACGCCCTGCACATCCTGCGCCTGCTGCTGTTCGCGCAACAGCAGGTCCACCAGGTGCGGCGCCAGGAACGGCAGGCTGCCCTTGCCTTGCGTGTGCAGGGCGAGCTGCATGTCGGCCTGCCAGCGGCGGTCGTCCGGATGGCGCTCCTGCCAGAGCTGCCACAGGCGGGCGCGCGCGGCACGCAGCGCGAGCGGGGCCGCAACGCCCGCCAGCCGCTGGCGCGGGTTCTGCGGGATGACCGCCAGCGCCAGCATCTCCGGCAGCACCAGTGCGCCGGCGCTCTTGCGGAAGTAGACCACGCTGGCCGCCCCCACGCCTTCCACATTGCCGCCGTAGGGCGCGAGGTTGAGGTAGGCTTCCAGGATGTCGCGTTTGCTGTAGCGCGCTTCGATCCACAGCGCGGCCGCGGCTTGCTGCAGCTTGCCGCCCACGCTGCGGCTGTCGATGCCGTACAGGCGGCGCGCCAGCTGCATGGTGATGGTGGAGCCGCCCTGGCGCCGCGTGCCGGTGGCGCTGGCCCAGGCGCTGCGCACCAGCGCCAGCGGGTTGACGCCGGGATGCCAGTAGAACCAGCGGTCTTCATACAGCAGCACCGATTCCGGCAGCGCGGCCGGCATGTCCGCCAACCGCAACGGCAGGCGGAACTGCTGGTCCGCCGCCAACGTCAGGCGCAGGAGCTCGCCGCCGCTGGCATGCACGGCGTGCGACCAGGCCTGGCCGGCCAGCAAAGGCTCATGCGGCCAGACGCGTAATGCAAGCATGGCCAGCGCACAGGCGCCGGCCAGGGCGCGCAGGCCTTGCCGCCCTGGCCACATTATTTGCGGTCCCGGATCGCGAGCCTGGAGCCGGCCGAGCGGCCGAACACCTTGCGCTCGTACATCGCTTCGCCGAATGCGCCCGGCACCACGAATTCGCCGACGTTGGTGGCGCGCACCTTGTAGGTGATCTCGGTCTGGCTGCTGCCCACGTTGCCGAAAATGATCACGCGGTCTTCGCGCATGTCGACATAATCGACGTTCCAGCTCCAGCCCTTGGTGCCGACCCGGCGCTGCCACAGCGGCGCGTCGGAGTCTTCGTCCGAGGGGCTGCTCAGCACAGGTTCCAGGCCGCCCGGCAGCACGTCCACCAGGGCCACCTGCTGCACTTCGCTGCGGCCGACGGCACGCACCCGCACCCGCACCGTCACTTCATCGCCCAGCGTGACTTCCGCCAAAGGCTTGCCTGCGCCATCGACGAATTCGCGGATGATTTCGATGCCGTTGGAAGCGGCCGTGGCGGGAATATTGCGCTCGAAGCCGGTCTCCGCCAGCGAGTAGTAGAGCGGCAGGCCGCCGCTGCTGCCGATCTTGAGCCGCGCGGCATCGGCCGGCACCGCCGCCTTGGCGATCAGCTTCAACGCGCCCAGTTCCAGCGCCTTTTCCTTGCCCTGGCGGTCGATCGCCCTGGCCGTGATGGCGCCGGCGGCGCCGTTGGCGGCCGCGTTGCTGTAGGCATCGACGGCCGTCACCACGGCGGCCGACGACAGGCTGCTGTACCAGCCTTCGCTCATCCAGGCTGCCAGGCGGTCGAACACTTCCGGCGGCAATTCATTGAGCCGGTTCGGGAAGTGGCGCGCCACCAGGGTCACCAGCGTGGCGTCATGCACCAGCGGGTCGTAATACCAGCCCCAGCTCTTGAACTGTTCCTTCTTCGCCAGCCGCGCCAGCATGTCTTTCCACAGCGGGTCGATCAGCTGTCCCGCCACCTGGTCCTGCTTCAGGATCTGGTAGCTGGCCGCCAGGTAGCCGTTGCCGATGTCGACATCGGCCGCCTGCCCTGCACGCGCATCCTTGGGCGTCGCGCCACGCAGGTTCACCAGCGCCGCCGTCGTCACCGCGCCGCTGCGGGTCAGCAGGTAGGCCGCCTGGGCGCGGGTGCGCCAGCTGTAACGGTCATCGCTGCCGCGCGCGGCGTAGTTCTGCAGCCAGGCCAGCGAACGCGCCAGCATGTCCTCCGGCACCTGCAGCTTGTGTTCGCGCGCTTCCAGCAGCATCTGCGCCGCATACACAGTGGCAAATGGATGCGCCGACTCGCCCGGCGCATACAGGCCAAAGCCGCCATCGCCGGTCTGGCGCGAGCGCAGCACGGCCAGCGTGCGCTCGAAGCCTTTCTTCGGATCGATCGCCGCGCCGCCAGCGGCCTTGGCCGCCTGCAATTCCTTGGCGAGATCCGGCCGGTTGGCCAGCAGTACCGTCGGCATCATCTGGCTGACCATCTGCTCGGTGCAGCCGTACGGGTACTCCTGCAGGTAGCGCAGCATGCCCGAGGCCAACGACCACGGCGTGGCCGACACCGACAGTTCGCTGCGCTGCATCTGCGGATAGAACTGGCCTTGCGCCGCGATTTCACCGCCGCCCTTGAAGCGGCCGCTCTGCACCAGAGTGACCAGCGCCGATGCCGGCCGTACCGACAGGTCGGTCGACAGCCTGGCCTTGCGCTCCTGGTATTGCGCGTTGAATACCACGCTGGCCGACCCGAGTTGCGCCTGGGCGCCGCTGCGGGCACGTACGCGGAAGCGTGCGGTCGCCTCGCCGCCTTCGTTGATGGCCAGCGTCACCTGGCTCTTGCCGAGCACCTCCAGCGCCGGCGCCACCTGCAGCGTGAGCGCCACGGGGGCGCCCCTGCCCGAACCCTTGACGTTGTTGGCCACGCCGATCCCCACTTCCGCCTCGTCGCCCGGCGTCAGCGCCACCGGCACGTTCGGCAGCAGCACGATGTCGCCGCGCACCGTGGTCCTGGCACTGGCCGCGGCAGCCGACGTATCGTCCACCGCCACCGCCATCACACGCAGGCTGCCGTTGAAGTATTCCGGCACCGTGTAGCTGAAATCGCGGCCACCCTGCACGTCCACGATGCCCGACCAATAGGCTACCGGCTTGTCGCGCTTGCGCTTGAACGGATTGAGGTGCTTGCCAGCTTCGCTGTCGGCGTCGCCGCCGGGGGCCGCCCCCTGCATCAGCTTGCGGAACTCCGGCAGGATCTGGTCCAGCGTCTGCGCCGTCGTCACTTCCAGCGCGCGCTTCTGGAAGAAGTACTGCAGCGGGTTGGGCGTCTGGTAGCGCGCCACCTGCAGGATGCCTTCATCGACCGCGAACACCACGGCCCGCACCGGCTTGGCCGAATCGAGGTGGAATTGCACCGTCTGCCCCGGCTTGACCAGCGCCGGCGCCTTCAGCGCGAAGCGGGTGGTGCGCCGTTCCAGGCTGGTGGCAAACGGCGCCACCCCATAGCTCAGGGGGCTCATGTAAATTTCGTCGGACGAGGGGTCGCGCGTGAACTGCACCATCACGTAGCCGTTGCCGTCATAGTCCTTGGGCAGCGTGATCTTCTGCACCGAGGCGTTCTTGTCGGCCTTGAACCACTTGTAGGCATACACCTTGTCGCGCTCGATGGTGATCAGGCCGGAACCGGTGTATGGCGCGCGCACGCTGATCTCGATCTCCTCGCCGGGCTGGTAATCCTTTTTGTTCAAGGTCAGCTGCAGCTCGGCGTTGCGGTCCAGGCTGCGCGTGACGTTACCGGTGCCGGCCACGCTGTAGCGGAACTGGGCCAGCGCCGCGCCCTGGGCATTTTTCAGTACATAGGTGAAGTTGCCCGGCGTATCGGTGGCCGGCACCAGCTGCGCGCCGGCGGCCGCAATGGCAAACGGCTCGCTCTTCAGCAGCACGTCCTTGCCGCGCGACTCGTACTTGAACAGGCCATTGGCCTGCTTGACCAGCACCGACAGCACGCGGTTCTCGTAGCGCTCCAGCGTCAGGCCCGGGACGGCCATCTTGCGC
Organism: Duganella sp. CF458; assembly: GCF_900113115.1. Classification (GTDB taxonomy): domain Bacteria; phylum Pseudomonadota; class Gammaproteobacteria; order Burkholderiales; family Burkholderiaceae_D; genus Rugamonas. The sequence goes on from NZ_FOOF01000001.1 coordinate 383,256, forward strand.
GCTTTCGGATCGATCGCGATCAGGTGCACGCCGCGCGCCGCACCGCGGTTGATGTAATTGAGGTCGCCATCGGCCTTGTAGCCGACCAGGTAGGGCGCGTCGGACACCAGCGCCTGCACTTCCGCGCTGACGCTGCGGCCGCCCTCCGGTTCAAAGGCCTTGGCCAGCACGTGCAACTGGTAGGTGGCGGACTGGTAGCGGTGCAGCCCAAGGTCGAAACTGGCATCGCCCTTGTCGTCGGTCTTCTGGTCCGCGATGGTGTCGCTGAAGCGCTCCTTGGCGCGCTGCGGATCGTAGAAGCTGTAGCCCGGCCAGGACGCAAAAGCCGGATAGGCCGGCGCCAGGGTCACCACCGCCTCCACCTTGCGGTTGGGCGCCGGCGTGCCGAACAGGTTCTGCACATTCATCTGCGCCGTCAGCGACTGCGGGCTGATCCAGCCCTCGCCGGCATCGGCCGACAGCTTGAGCGCGACCTTGGTGCGGTCGGGCAGGAATTCCTGCACCTTGACGGTAGTGGAGCCCAGCCGCAGCGCTTCCCCCTGCGCCCCATCGCGCGGCAGGTTCAGGTAAATCGTGTAGTTGCCGGTTGGCGCGCTATCGAGCGTGGGGTGGGCGATTTCCGCCATCCCGGCCGGGCCCAGCTTGAGCTTTTCGCGCCGCACGGTCTGGCCGCGCGCATCGACCACCTCGGCTTCCACCGGCAGGTCCTTCAGGTTCTGGCTCCAGTCGCCGCTCTTGACGATGATACCGGCCTGGATCGTGTCGCCGGGGCGGTAGATGCCGCGGTCCGAGAACAGGTAGGCGCGCATCTGGTTCGGCAGGCCGCCGCTATGGGTGCCGCCCACGTCGAAACGCGACATGTCCAGCGCGCGGTCGTTGCGGTTCAACGCCATGAAGGCGGTATCGCCGGCCTTCTTCACCACCAGCAGCACCGCCTGCTTTTCGCGGGTGTAGCCGCGCAAGTCCGGCAGGCGCACCGTGCCGCCGGCATCGGTGGCCTGGCTATGCAGCACCAGGCCGTTGCGGCCCCAGACTTCGACCGTGGCGCCAGCCACCGGCGTGCCGCCGGCGATGGACTGCACGTACACCTGCTGCGAGCCGTCGAGCGCGCGCTTGCTGACCAGGCCGAGGTCGGTCAGCATGATCAGGCGGCTGTCCGACAGCGCGCCCGCTTCGCCGTCGTACTGCTCCTCCGGCATGCCCTCGCCCGCGCCCTCTTCCTGGTTGTATTGCGCGGCAGGCGGCCGGCCGTCGTCCGACCTGGACGGGTCGTAGCCATTGATCTTGACCAGGAAAATGCCGCGCCGCTCGCCGCCGTCGGTTTTCAGGTACTCCGCGAAATCGATGGTCTCGAAATGCGTCTTGCCGGGCGCCAGTTGCAACGGCAGCTTCTTCTCGAAGCGCTCGGTCAGGCTGTCCGGCGCCAGGCCCTGGTAGAACTCAGGCCTGGCGTAGCTGCCGGCCGAATGCGTCGCCAAAAAATGCAACTGGTGCGGCAGCACGCGGCCGATCTCGATCTTCACGCCCGGGATATCGCGCACCATGATCGGCAGCTTGCGTTCGCCATTCAGCGCCAGCAGCGCACCGCTGCCCATGATGGACAATTCCGGCGCCGAGGCCTTCACCTGCAGGATCGCTTCCCGTTTCTGGCCGAGCTGGTAGCCGCCGACCGACTTCATTCCTGCTGCGATGCGCACGAACATGAAGCTGCCCGGCTCGGCGTCAAACTTGAAGGCATGCAGCTCGCTGTTGTCGCGCTCCTGCGGCAACGCCGTCAACGCCAGGCGCCTGGCGTTTTTCAGCACTGCCTCGGTGACCTCGGCCGGATCGTCCCAGCTCTTCGTTTCATTGCTGGCCGCCGGCAGCGCCCAGGCGCTGACCGTGCGCGCCGCCTCCTTTTCGGTGACCGACATGCCGGTGGCGATGCGCAGCACGTTTTCCATGTCGCCGGTCTGGCCGGTGACGATCTGCGTCTCGATCGCCTGCACTTCCAGCCCGAACAGGCCGGGTACCGACACCGCCTTGGCAATTTCTTCGGGCGTACCATCGCCGCCGCGCTGAGCCCGCACGCCGGCATCGATACGCAGCGTGAGCGCCGCCGTGTCCTGCGGAATGGCCAGCGGCTCGGACTGGACGGTGGCGCCGACTTTCCACTTATCGTAGGTCAGCGTAAATTTGACCGGCTTGCCATCGAGCTCCATGCGCATGCGCTTTTCGAATTCGGCCGGCGCCACCGGGTGCGTGAACTTCACCTCGAACACGCCCTTGCGCAGGTTGAACTGGGTGGGGTCCTGGTAAAACTCGCCATTGGCAAGCGTGACGGCAAAGCGCGCGGTTTCGAAGGCGTATTCCTTGTCCGTCCTGACCTGGGCGGCCAGCGCCTTGGGGCCGAACCTGAGCGTGAACTTCTGGCCGACCGGCCAATCCTGGGCCGGCTGGAACGACAGTTCATGGTCGCTGTTCCAGGTCCATTTGCCGGCGATCGCAGGCGACAGCTGCAGGTCCGTCGCCTCGCGCCCGACCCGCGCCAGCGGTGCGGCCGATGCGCTGAATTCAATGCGCAGCGGCTGCGGCAGCCCCTCGTTTTCCAGTTCGGTGCGGCCGGGGGCAACGATGCGCACGCCGGCATCGCTGGAGGCGACCTTGTCCGGCTTGAGATAGGGCATGCGGTTCTTGAGATAGGGGGAGGCGGCCAGCGCGGCCACCATCACCACGGCCAGCGCCGCCATCACGCGCAGATGGCGCCCGGCCCAGGCGCGCAGCGGCAACAAGCGCTGCCCGATGCCGCGCAGCCATGCGGGAGGAGACCAGGACACACTGCCGAAAACGGTGGCGGCGACGCGTACGAGCAGATTCCAGATGCGCTTCATCCGGCTCCCCTTAGACAAATTGATAAGATTTGCCGGGGATTCTATACGGAGCGGGCTATTTCATCCAGTGCGCTAGCCGGCCACCGGCGCGCCGCTGAAAGGCCGCGCGTCCATCGGGATGTCGATGCGGAAGGTGGTGCCCAGCGCCGCCGAACTGGTGACGATGATGCTGCCGCCGTGGCTCTCGGCCACCCGGCGCGCATACGGCAGCCCGACGCCCCAGCCGTCCTTGGTGCATTTGCCGCCGCGCGCGCGGCGATAGACCTGGAAGATCGATTCCAGCTCTTCCGGCGGAATCTGCTCGCCTTCGTTATGCACCGATAATTGCACGCGCTGGCCGCGGCTCTCCACCGATACCAGGATCGGGGTGGCTGGTGCGCGGTATTTGATGGCATTGCCCAGCAAGTTCTCCAGCGCCCGCTGCAGCGAGGCACGGCACCAATGCCCCACCGCCGATTCGAACTTCACCTGCACCTGCACCATGCTGCGCTCCATGGTCTGCTGCGCGACCTCATAGGCCAACAGGGCCAGGTCGAACTCCTCCAGGTGCAATGGCAGGCGCTGGCCGCCTTCGAACACCATGCAATCAAGCAGGTCGCGCGTCATGGTCTCGATGCGCTGCGCGTTCACCACGATGCGCTCGGCCAGCCGGCGGATATCCTCGCTCGGCGCCTTGGACTCGATCACTTGCGCCGCCACGCTGACAGTCGATAGCGGCGTGCGCAAATCGTGGGTCAGCGCCGCGATGAACTGCTCGCGCAGGGCCGACTGGATCAGCGCAAACGCCGTCACGCTTTCGCGGATGGCGCTGTCGATCGAGGTGGCAATCGCTTCGTGCTGCTCATGCGTCAGCGACACGCCGCCCTGGTGCAGCATTTTGAACAGCACTTGCCGGAACAACTGGTATTCGCGGATCAGGGTAGTGGTGTCGTAGCCGCTCAGGCGCGCCCGTTCGCCGCCATGCTCCTGGGCGATCACCGCCACGTCGACCCCGCTGGCCTGGTAATACTCGTGCGTCAGCAGGCGCGCCAGGTGCTCGTAGAAAGTCGGCAAGGTGTTCAGCAAGATCGGATCGGGCAGCTCGCCGGCCTTGCACAGCGTCTGCCGCGCCGCCTGGCACCAGGCCCCGATCACTTGGTCGCGCAGGGCCAGCATAGCGTGCGATGAAGGAGACAAACCGACCTCAGTCATTCAGCCTCCGGGAAAATGTGAATTGTGAATCGAAAGAATGTTACGCAGAGACTTTCGTGTCAATACGTGGCACAAATGCCTTCTATGATTGACAAGTACAATTCCTGGAATCGGCCCAGGGACGCAACGTAGGCAGCCACCAGCGGTTTACACTGCTGCGCGGCGGCGCTCCGGGCGTCCTCCTGGACCCTGGGCGCAGGCGGCGCCAGCCGCCGGGCCACCGGAATCCCTGTTCGCGCTTGAACCTTTTGGTTACATCCGCTGTTGCATATTTGCTGATTGCGCCCGCTCGGGCTGGCTACAGCGCTGGCGCCTCGCAGCCGGGCGCTGCCGGGCGCGCGCGCTTGAGCGGGATCGACATCAACCAGCCCCGCAAATTCCTGACCAGCGCCCGGCCGCAGTGCTCGCTGATCGGCTCGGCGCGCTCGACCGCGTCGCTCTTGCCTTCCAGGTAGCGGAAAGTGCGCTGGCCGCCGGCCGCCGCTGCCGCGGGCGCCAGCGCATGCGCTCGCGCGATTTCGACTGAGGCGCGGAACAGCGCGGCGCTCGTCTCGCGCAACCGCGCCCCGCCATTCCACAGCCAGAATACGGCCTCGTTCTCCACCTCGACGGCGCGCGACACGACCCGCACCGTATTGCTGTAGACCGGCTGCTGGCTGCCCGCCTGGAACACGGACACGGTATTGTCGACGATCAGCGCACTCTGGTCCTGCGTCATGTAAAACACCGGTGAACTGGCAATCAGCCATCCTGACTGCGGCCGGCCACCGCTACCGAGCCAGGGCACGCCCGATGCCGCCGGAAAGGCCCGCTCAGCCAGTTCGCCATGGCTGAAGGTCTCCAGCGTCTTCCGGAAAGGCACCAGGATCCGCTCCGCATCCGCTTCGATCTCGCTGCGCTGCTCTTTCATCTGGCCCTTGACCACGGCGGCGTGCGTGGCCAAGGCCACGATAAAACCGGCCAGGCCTGGCGTCGGGTACAACATGGTGCCAGGCTCCTGTCCCGCCTTGTCAAAATTGACCTGGCCGCGGAAGTCGACGTTTTCCCTGGCCGGCAAACTGAGCGACCAGGCCGCATCGGCCGGCGCCGGTTCGAGCGCCTGCGCGGCCGGCATGCAAGCCAGCAGCAAAGCCAGCGTAATGAAGTGATGTCGGGCCATGTTTAGTTCGCCAGCGGCTGCAGGATGGCCTGGCGGGCCGCTTCGATCGCCTGGAAATAGGCATTGCTCAAGCCAGGGAAAGCCGGCGCCTCATCCCAGTCGCCCTGCGCGCTCTTTTGCTGCACCACCGGCACGTACCAATCGTAGGAGTTGTCCCTGAAGTCGATCATATAGGTGGTGGCGTTGACGATTCCCTTCGGTTCGCCGATGGGAATGTACGAAGAATAGGGACGGCTGATGCCCACTTCCGTCACCTCCACCACCAGCAACTTATCCAACTGGTAGCGCGCCTTGAGCGAAGCATAATCCCTGGCAGGCGCATTGCGCGCAGTGCCGCTCGCTTTGGGCAGCTGGTCCACGGCAATCGGCTCGTCGATCACGACCGCTACCTGTCGCTTCCGCTTGAGCACGTCGGCAATGTCGTCCTTCAGGCCGGCCAGCTCGTCCGCCGGCAACGTGCGGGTGTGGGCCGTCAGCTTGGCGTTGGCCAGCGCGGCGGCCGCGCGGCACAGCGGCCACTCGGCACCGGGAAAGCTGGTTTCGACCTTGGGCAACTGGCTCATCGCGACGCCGATGCGCAGGCCCGGTTCCGCAAACGGCCTGTATGGCATCGATACCGGTGCTTGAGGCGTGGTGGCGCAGCCGCCCAGGAATGCTGCGGCAACGGCAACCAGCAATCCAACTCGGAATCTCATCTCAGCCCTTTCGTGTCATTAAAATTTCCGCAACCGGGAGTTGCGGCGAAATTTTACCTATCAAAAGGGACTTGGCAAATAAATATGTTGCTCAACGTCAACGACGCCAGGCATCGCCGCTACCGGCCCGGCTTCGCGCCCTGGGGCCGCACCGCGGCATTTTGGCTTACCTGAGCCAGCCGCGGCGGCGGAAATACAACAATGGCGCGGCAGCGCTGACGATCATCAGGCCCCAGGCCCATGGATAGCCCAGTTGCCACTTCAACTCGGGCATGAAGTCGAAGTTCATGCCGTATACCGAGGCGATCAGGGTCGGCGGCAGGAAGGCCACCGACGCCACCGAGAAGATCTTGATGATCTTATTCTGGTTAATGTTGATGAAGCCGACGGTGGCATCCATCAGGAAGTTGATCTTATCGAACAGGAAGGAGGTGTGGCCGTCCAGCGATTCAATGTCGCGCAGGATCTGGCGCGCTTCCTCGAACTGGTCGGAATTCAGCAGGCGGCCGCGCATCAGGAACGACACCGCGCGGCGCGTGTCCATCATGTTGCGGCGGATACGGCCGTTCAAGTCTTCCTCGTGCGCGATGGCGCTCAGGGCGTCGGCCGCGTCCTTGTCGGTGAATTCTTCCTGCAGCACGCGGCCGGAGACTTCTTCCAGGTTCTGGTAGATGCCTTCCAGCGCATCCGCCGAGTACTCGGCGTCGGTGGCGTACAGGTCCAGCAGCACATCCATGTAGTCGGCGATCGAGCCGGGGCGCGAGCGGGCGCGCATGCGCACCAGGCGGAACACCGGCAGGTCGTCGGTATGCACCGAGAACAGCATCTTCTTGGCCAGGATGAACGCCACCGTGACCACGCGCGACGGACCTTCATCTTCTTCCAGCAGGAAGTCGGTGCGCAGGTGGAGGTCGCCGTTTTCCGCTTCGTAGTAACGGGCGGAGGCTTCGATGTCCTTGACTTCGTCTTCGCCAGGCAGGATCACGCCATAGATGGACTTGACCCAGGCGCGTTCGTCTTCCGTCGGATCGGTCAGGTCGACCCAGACCGGCGCCGCTTGTTCAAGGTCTTCGCGCGTCTCAATAGGCACCTGGTTGAGCCGGCCATTTTGTAAAACGAAAACATTGATCATAGGCAATCTCAGCCGGACAGGAGGTGTAGAGCGCGGGTTCTAAAAAACTTCGCAAGTGTACCCGCAAAGGGGTGGCGCCTGCCACCCCGGCGCTGCATATTTTTTAACGCGTCGCCTGCTCCATGGCGCGCTCTTTCGGGCCCGGCAGCGCCTGTGGCGGCGGCTTGGGCGGCTCCTTTGGCGCCTCGATCCCGCGCGAGTCGTGGATCTCGATCACTTTGCCTTTTTCACCACACTCGGTATTGGAAATGATGGTCTTGCCATTGATGACGCACTTGCGCATCGGCGCCGCCGGCGGCGTCACCGTCGCCACCACGGGCGCAGCTGCCGCCGCCGCCTTGGCGCCGACCTGGTTGAGCCCTTCGGCAAACAGGTTGCGCTCTTGCCGCATCGAGATCAGCGCGAAGGCCGCGATGCCGCCCAGCACGCCCATGATGAGCGCCACCGCGATCAAGCTGATGCCGGATTGATATTTTTTCATGGCAGGTCCGCCGAGTTCATTCGTTGCATGATGATGCCGGTACGCCGCGCCAGGTAGGCCGATTCGCGGTGCGCATCATAATATTTAGGGCGCGGCAGCATCACCGCCAGCCGCGCCGCCTGTTCCGGCCCCAGCTTCGACGCCGGAATACGGTAATAGTGGCGCGCCGCCGCTTCCGCGCCGTAGATGCCGCGCCCGAATTCCGCCACGTTCAGGTAGATCTCGAAGATGCGGCGCTTGTCCATCAGCGTTTCCAGCATATAGGTGATGATCAGTTCCTGGCCCTTGCGCAGGTAGCTGCGCGAGCCGGACAGGAACAGGTTCTTGGCCAGTTGCTGGGTAATGGTCGAGCCGCCGTGGATCTTCTTGCCCTTCTTCTTTTCCTGGTTATGTTCGTAGGCTTTCTGCATCGCCTCCCAGTCCACCCCCTCGTGCTCGGCGAAGTTGGCATCTTCCGAAGCGATCACCGCGCGTTTCAGGTTGGGCGAAATGGCCTGGTAGCCGACCCACGCCTGCTGCACGCGCGCTTTCGGGTCTTTTTCCTGCATGGCCGCCTGCTGCTCGCGCATGAAGGCCGTCATGGTCGGGTTATGGTCGACCCACCACCAGATCTGCACGAAAAAATACAGCTGCACCGCGAGGAAGATCGCGATGGGCACGATGATGAACCACTTGAACTTCCTGATCATAGCTTGGCGCGCAGCTGCTGCAGCACTTCGGCCGTCTGCGGGCGCACGCCGCGCCACACCAGGAAGGCTTCGGCCGCTTGCTCGACCAGCATGCCCAGGCCGTCGCGCGTGACAGCGCCGTGGCTGGCGGCGAACGCCATGAAGACAGTCGGCTGGGCGCCGTACATCATGTCCAGCGCCAGCGCGCCCGGCGCAAAGACCGTGGCCGGTACGGGCGGCAGGTCGGCGCTCAGGCTGGCGGAGGTGGCGTTGATGACGATGTCGAACGCACCCAGCACGTCGGCAAAGCCGCAGGCCGACAGCACGCCGGTGCCGGCCAGCGCGCCGAACTGGTCGACCAGCGCTTCCGCCGTGGCGACGGTGCGGTTGGCGATCACCAGTGCGGCGGGACGGTGTTCCAGGATAGGCAGCACCACGCCGCGCGCCGCGCCGCCGGCACCGAGCAGCAGCACGCGTTTGCCGGTGATCGGCACGCCGGCGTTCTGCACGATGTCGGCCACCAGGCCGGCGCCATCGGTATTGTCGCCCGTGATGCTGCCGTCGCTGTCGAACACCAGGGTATTCACCGCGCCTGCAGCCTGGGCGCGCACGGTCAGCGATGTGGCCAGCTTGTGCGCTTCGAGCTTGAACGGCACGGTGACATTGGCACCCTTGCCGCCGGCGGCAATGAAGGCCCGCACTGCGGCGCCAAAGCCGTCCAGTGCTGCCAGCGATTTTTCGTAACTCAGTTGCTGGCCGGTCTGCGCCGCATAAGCCGCGTGGATGTCAGGCGACTTGCTGTGGGCAATCGGATTGCCGAAGACGCAGTACCTGTCCATTATTCCGGGCTTCCGTAGGAGACCTGGACCTTCTCTTCCCGCGTGAATACGAACTTCTGCACGATCACCCACAGGTCGTCGCGATCCTTGGAGCGCATATTCGGCGGGAACTTGCCGAACGGCGCCGAGCGGCGCACGATGCTGATGGCCGCCGCATCCAGGGCCGGGTTGCCGGAGCTGCGCTCGACCACGGTGCCGCCTTCTTTTTCATACACGCTACCGTCCTGGAAGATCGGAATGCTGAGCACCACCACGCCGTACAGCTTGCGCCCATCCTTCTGCGGGAAATTCAGCGTGCCGATATCCTCCACCCGGCGGCGGAAGGCGTTGTAATACATGGCGTAGCCGACGCCCTGCGTGCTCGGCGACAGGAACGTCTTCTTCGGCCGCTTGTTCTGGTCCTCGATGGTTTGCGTGATTTCCGCTTCCATGCGCGCGATCGCCTTGCTGCTCTCAATCAGGTCGGCGCCAGTGCGGCTCGGGTCGGTCTGGTTCTTTTCCGTCACCGGGGCGGCGGACAAAGGACTCTTCCGCACCTGGGTCAGCAGGTTTTTCTGGCGCTCTTCAAGCTCCTGCATATAACGCTGGGAGGCCTTGATGCTTTCGCCGGTTTCCATGCGGCGCATGTCGGGCAGCGGCGATTTGGCTCGGCCGGCATCGGCATTGCCGCCGCCGTCCAGGTCAGCCTGCGCCAGTGCATCGGCCTTCAGCGGCTTGGAGGCATGCTTTGCATTGACCAGGATGACTTCAAGGCCAGGGTCGGTTGGCTCGACCTTGAAGTCTTTGGGGGCGACGAAATGCACCGTCAGCGCCACGGCGTGGAACACCACCGAGACGGCGGAGGCGATGACAAGGAACTGGTTTTCTTTGAAATACTTCACGCGCTGGAATCAGAAATGATGCTTTTGAGAATCTTGAATTCTACTTCACTGTGGGCCGGGTTCGGTAACAACCGTCTCGCTGGCGAGCGCAGCCTCCTCCGCCTCGGCCTCGGTCGGCTGCGCCGGGTCGGCCGGCGCCTCTTCCTCGTCCAGTTCCGCCTCGGGCTCGGAAGGCAGGGTAATCGAACCTTCCTGCAGCCGCGTCTCGAGCGCCAGGTCGACTTCATCCCAGCGCAGCACGTCCAGCTTCACGTGTGACCCACGCGCAACAGACGGCATGCCCGGCATACGCACGATCAGCGGAATATCGGACAGGCGCAGCACTTCATCCTTCAGCACCACGGCCTCGACAACCTTGGCGTCTTCCTGGCCCAGCCAGCGCAGGCACCAGTAGCGTTCCATATTCGACTGGAAGTCCGCGTAGGCCGCGTAAGCCGCATCGAAGGCCGACACAATGGCAAACAGGTTGGCGTCCTTGTGCTTGAACGGCGCCACCATCGGCGCGGTCACGCCATGCGAGGCGCAGGCCAGGATCTGCCACTGGTTGACCAGGTCGGTATACCGGCGCAGCGGCGAGGTCGACCAGGCGTACTGGTCCACGCCCAGGCCCTGGTGCGGCGCGGCCTGCGTCATCATGCGCACCTGCATCTTGGCGGCCCAGCCGCCAGCGCCCTGTCCCTGGGTGCGGTAGATGCCCGGCACGCCATGGTCGTGCATCAGCTTGCCCCAGGTGCTGTTGGCGAAGATCATCAGCTCGGCCACGATCTTGTCCAGCGGCGCGCCGCGCTTGCGGCGGGAAATGGTGACCACGTCGTCTTCCACGTAGAAGTTGAAGTCGACCCGGTTGTTCTGCTCCGGCTTCAGGCCGAACGCCTCGCGCTTGACCATGCGGCCGGCTTCCAGGTGCTGGGCCCAGCCCCACAGCAGGGTCAGTTCCGCCTTGCGCGGGTAGTCGCCAGCGCCGCTGGCCAGGGTTTCCTCGTTGACCAGCTCGTCCAGGGTGTTGTGGCGCAGGTTGTTGGCGATCGGAACCAGCTCGGCCTTGGTTTCGGTCGAGATCACCGTCCAGTCGGCTGGATCGAGCACGGCGTACAGCGACAGCGCCGGGCAGGTCTTGCCCTCGGCCAGGGTGAACGCATCGACGATGCTGTCCGGCAGCATAGTGATCTTGTCGCCCGGCATATAGACCGTGGACATGCGGCCGCGCGCGATCTTGTCGATGGCGTCGTCCGGCTTGATGCCCAGGCCTGGCGCGGCGATGTGGATGCCGACGCGCACCTTGCCGTCCGCCTGGTGCACCACGGAGAAGGCGTCGTCGATCTCGGTGGTGGTCACGTCGTCGATCGAGAACGCTTCCACTGCCGCCAGCGGCAGGTTGGCCGGCGCCGACGGCACCGGCAGTTCCGGGAAGCCATGGCCTTTCGGGAAGTTCTCGAACAGAAACTTGGCCATATGCAGCTCTTTCGGCGACTTGATGCCGCCGGCCGACAGCATCAGCCGCGCCGGCGTGGTGTGCGCCTCGTTCGCGGCCTGCTCCAGCGCCTTGTATTCGATGGTGTTCTTGTCCGGCTTGAACAGCAGCTGGCTGACGATGTTGTGCATCGAAGCCGGCAGGGTGCCCGCCTTCAGTTCCTCGGCGTACTGGCCCTGGATGACGGCTTGCTGCTTCTTCTTTTCGATGCCGGCCAGGGCCGCCTTCAAGGTCTGCTCCGGCGCTTTCTTGTAGCGGCCGCGGCCCTTCTTGTGGAAGTAGATCGGTGCCGCATGCAGGCTCAGGATCAGGCCGGCCGCCTCGGCCGGCTGCGGGGCATGGCCGAAATACTCGGCGCCCAGTTCGGCAAATCCGAATTCCTCTTCGCCCGCCACTTCCCACAGGAAGTCCAGGTCGACGTCGGCGGCGATGGCCTTGGCCTGCTCCATCAATTCAGCCGGCGCCGGCTTGTCGAATTGCAGCATCACATCCTTGGTCTTGACCTTGTTGCGCTTGCCGCTGGCCATTTCAACCTGGTAGGCCTCGCCTGCTTGCGACAGCACGCTGCCTACTTTGAAATCGCCGGATTCTTCAAAAAATACATTCATTTCACATTATTCCGTTCAAGCTTGAGGACCGGGGGCAGGAAGACCTCGGTCACCAGCAAAGTTCCTTCGTGGCGCCGGTACAGGCAGCGCCGTGCATACAGTAAAGCCTCATCCGGGACGTCGGCGCCGCGCGCCGCCAGGGCGCTGCGGGCGCGCCGCGCCAGTGGATGCGTCGCGCGCAGGCGCGCAAATTCCAGTTCGCCGCGCCGCACCTGCGGGTCGCCGAACAGTGTACTGCCAAGCGAGCGTTCGCCCAGGGCACTGAACAACGGCCAGTCCGAGGCATCGGCCGACAGCGGCACCACGGTGTGGGCGAAGACGACAGGCGTATTATCACACCGCAGCAGGACTTCCCTCTCCCACACGCGGCCGGGACGATGATAGCCGATGATGTTGGCTTCGTCGGCCAGGCAGATTGCCGTGTCCTGGTGCAGCAGTTGCACGCGGAAGGCATTGCTGTGCGCTTTCAGCTTATTGGTCAGCGAGCCGCCGCTGGTCAGCCAGTGGCGGTAAGGGTGCGGGGCGTTCGTCGCAAGCACGTGACCATGCCAGTTGGCCTGGCGCAGCGATTGACCTTTCATTGAACCTCGCCCGTGACACCGCAGAACGCGAGCACTTCGCCGAGGTAGTCGGCGTACTCGCTGATCGCGTGGTCGCTGCCCTGCACCACCTTCTGCCGCGCGCCGGCATAATGGGCCACCATGTCGCGGTAGTCCAGTACTTCGTCGCCAGTGCAGGCCAGCAGGAAGTAGCGCCCAGGCTGCGCGACTTGCGGCACTGCCAGGGCGCGCAACTCCTCTATATATTCACGCTTGAACTCGAACGGCTGGTCCGAATGGTAGGCGGTGGTGACGCCGACGTGCTGGTCGAGGTCCAGCATGGGCACCACGGCGGGATTCAGCAGGACCGCGCGGCAGCCCAGCTTTTCCGCCATCCAGGTGGCGTAATAGCCGCCCAGCGAAGACCCGACGATGGTCAGCGTCTCGGCAGGCACGCCTTCGACCAGGCCGAATGCCAGTTCCATCGCCAGCTTGGGGCTGGCCGGCAATTGCGGGCAAAGGAATTCATCGCTGCGGCCAAGCTGCGCCATCCGCTCCCCTGTCAGCCGCGCCTTCATCGACAGCGGCGAGGAACGGAAGCCATGCAGGTACAAGATCATTACTTCAACGCCTCCAGCAATTTCTGGTGGACGCCGCCGAAGCCGCCATTGCTCATCACAATAATATGGTCGCCCGTCCTGGCCCGCGCCACAATGGCTTGCACCATCACGTCCAGGTCCTCGTAGGCCGAGGCGACGTCGCCCATCGGCGACAGCGCTTCGCCCAGGTTCCAGCCCAGGGCTTTTTCGCTGCCGAAGCCGAATATCAGGTCGGCTTCTTGCAGGCTGCCCGGCAAAGCATCTTTCATGGTGCCCAGCTTCATGGTGTTGGAGCGCGGCTCCAGCACGGCCAGGATCCGCACATCCTTGCCGATCTTCTGGCGCAGGCCACCGACAGTGGTTTCGATGGCAGTCGGGTGGTGGGCGAAATCGTCGTACACGGTCACGCCGTTGACGGTGCCGCGCACTTCCATGCGGCGCTTGACACTCTGGAAGCTGTCCAGCGCCTGGGCCGCGACGTCGATCGGCACGCCCACGTGGCGGGCGGCGGCAATCGCGGCCAGCGCGTTGCTGCGGTTATGCCTGCCGGTCAACTGCCAGTGCACGGTGGCGGCCTTGGCGCCCTTGAAGATGACGTCGAAGCTGCCGTCGGCATGTTCTGCCATGGTCCAGTCGGCGCCCTGCGCGCCGCCAAAGGTTTCCTTCTCGCTCCAGCAGCCGCGTTTCAGCACGCGCTGCAGGCTCGCCTCGTCGGCATTGGCGATCACGCGGCCGATGCCCGGCACGGTGCGTACCAGGTGGTGGAACTGGGTTTCGATGGCGCCAATGTCCGGGAAGATGTCGGCGTGGTCGTATTCCAGGTTGTTCAGGATGGCCGTCTTCGAGTGGTAGTGCACGAACTTGCTGCGCTTGTCGAAGAAGGCGGTGTCGTATTCGTCCGCTTCGATGACGAAGAATTCCGAGTTGGCGCCGGGGCCGGACAGGCGCGCCGAAATGCCGAAGTTCTGCGGAATGCCGCCGATCAGGAAACCGGGCGCGTAGCCGGCGTGCTCCAGGATCCAGGCCACCATGGCCGAGGTGGTGGTCTTGCCGTGCGTGCCGGCGACCGACAGCACCCATTTGTCTTTCAGGATGTGATCGCCGATCCATTGCGGGCCGGAGATCATCGGCAGGTTGCGGTTCATGATCTCTTCGACCAGGGGATTGCCGCGCGAGACCACGTTGCCAATCACATAAAGATCGGGATTCAATGCCACCTGCTCGGGGCCGAAACCCTGGATCAGCTCAATCCCCTGGGCTTCCAGCTGCGTGCTCATCGGCGGGTAGACGTTGGCGTCGCAACCCGTTACGCGGTGGCCGGCTTCCTTTGCCAGAACGGCAAGGCCGCCCATGAAGGTGCCGCAAATGCCTAGGATGTGGATGTGCATGGTGCAGATAGAAAAGAATCAAGAGCCGGATTTTACCTGATTAGAACCGGGAAACCGGGGTCTGACCCGCAGGGTCAGACCCCCAATGGTTTCCAGGCCTGTGGGTCAGACCCCGAATTACCGGTTTTAGGTATGATGCAATCATGAACCCCGAGATCAAGACCGAAATCGCCGCCGCCGCCGCCCGCATGATCGCGCAGGATGGCGCCGACTACGGCAGCGCCAAACGCAAGGCAGCCCGCCAGATACTGGGCGAGTCGCAGGCCCGCGACCTGCCCGACATCCTCCCCGACAACGAGCAGATCGAAGAAGAAGTCCGCCTATACCACGCTCTATATAACGCCGATACCCACCCAGCGCATTTATTCAGATTGCGCGGCCTGGCTTTGCAAGTGATGGAAATGCTGGAACAATACCAACCCTTCCTGACCGGCCCCGTACTGCACGGCACGGCGGGCATGCACGACGACATCCGCCTGCAAGTCTTCGTGGACAGCGCCAAGGAAGTGGAGATTTATCTATTGAACAAGAACCTGCAAATCGAGATTTCCGAATCGCCCCACTTCCGCGGCCCCCGTTTCGACGATGTCGAAACGGTCAGCTTCATGTGGAAGAACGTGGGCGTGCACGTCGAACTGTATGAGCAGGACGACTTGCGCGGCGCGAAAAAGAAAAGCGGCGACAAGCTGCTGCGTGCCGATCTCCAGGAACTGCGCACCATCCTCACCAACAGCTCTCACCCAGCCCGACAATGAAAAAATTTGCAATGTACGCCGTGGTCGCCGTCCTGTTTGCCGGCGCCGGCGCCTGGTACGGCACCCATAAAAAAGAAGCGCCTGCACCGATCACCACCACCGCTCCGGCCGGCGTCAGCGGCCCGGTCGCCGCCATGCTGGCCGAATCGCTGCCAAACGATAAAGGCGTCAAGGAGGCGCTATCGAAATGGCAAGGCAAGAACCTGCTGGTCAACTTCTGGGCCCCCTGGTGCGCGCCATGCGTGGAAGAGATGCCGGAATTGTCGGAACTACAAAATTCCGAACTCGGCAAGAAGGTCCAGGTGCTTGGCATCGGCATCGATTCGCCTTCCAATATTGCAGAATTCACACAGAAGGTGAAGGTCGCCTACCCCATCTACGTGGCCGGCATGAGCGGCACCGAACTGTCGCGCCAGTTCGGCAATACGCAAGGCGGCCTGCCGTTCACGGTCCTGATCGGCGCTGACGGTACGGTCAAGAAGACCTACCTGGCACGCCTGAAATTCGATGACCTGAAGGCCGACCTGGCGGCCTTAAACTAGTAGAAGCCGGTCGCCGAACGACCGTTCTATTAACTTCCGCCAAGTTATTTTCTCTTGCCAATGCTCGTAGATGGCGGCAAAATGCGGAACTTTCGCGGAAAATGGTCAGGGAATCATGGCATCGAACCTGCTGCTACTCAATGGCCCCAACCTGAATTTGTTGGGGACGCGCGAGCCTGAAACCTACGGCGCCAGCACCCTGGCAGACGTTGAACAGGCTGCGCAGGCACAGGCCAACACAGCCGGTGCCCGGCTCGCCTGTTACCAGAGCAACCACGAAGGAGCGTTGATAGACCGCATCCACGCAGCCCGAACCGAGGGCGTGGATTTCATCGTCATCAACCCGGGAGGCTATACCCACACCAGCGTCGCACTGCGCGATGCATTGGCCGGCGTAGCAATCCCTTTTATTGAAGTACACATTTCGAATATTTATCGGCGGGAGGAATTCCGCCACCATTCCTATCTCAGCGCAATCGCACAGGGGACGATCTGCGGGCTTGGTATCGAGGGATATCGTCTCGCCATCGACTTTGCCTTAAAAAGCAAGTAATCTACCGCGATCTGCGCGCATCTAACGCGATGCCGCCCATAAGGCGACATCAAAGACACCGTCAACATAATAGATAGAACAAGGGAGCCAACAAATGGATCTACGCAAGCTGAAGACGCTGATCGACCTGGTAGCAGAGTCGGACATCGCTGAACTGGAAGTGACCGAAGGCGAAAGCAAGGTTCGCATCGTCAAGTCCGGCGGTCTGGCACCAAACCAGGTGGTGATGATGCCGCCGCAAGCGCCAACCCATTACGCACCTGTCGCCGCGCCGGTCGCCGCGCCTGCCGCCGCCCCAGCTGCCGCCGAGCCAACCGGCCACGTTGTCAAGTCCCCAATGGTGGGCACCTTCTACCGCGCTTCCGCACCGGGCAATCCCGCTTTCGTTGAAGTGGGCGCCACCGTGAAAGAAGGCGATACCCTGTGCATCATCGAAGCGATGAAGCTGCTGAACGAGATCGATGCCGACAAGTCCGGCACCATCACCCAGATCCTGGTCGAGAACGGCCAACCGGTCGAATTCGGCCAGCCACTGTTTGTGATCGGCTAACGCCGGACCATGGCCGCTGTGGACATCCCAGCGGCCAGCACATCCTCCCTTTCCACAAACATAGAAGCTGCCATGTTTGAAAAAATCCTTATTGCCAATCGCGGCGAAATCGCCTTGCGCATCCAGCGCGCGTGCCGCGAACTGGGCATCAAGACTGTGGTCGTGCACTCCGAGGCCGACCGTGACGCCAAGTACGTGAAGCTGGCCGACGAATCCGTCTGCATCGGCCCGGCTCCTTCGGCGCAGTCCTACCTGAATATGCCGGCCATCATTTCCGCGGCCGAAGTCACCGACGCGGAAGCGATCCACCCTGGCTATGGCTTCCTGTCCGAGAACGCGGACTTTGCCGAGCGGGTGGAGAAATCCGGTTTCGTCTTCATCGGCCCGCGCGCCGAATCGATCCGCTTGATGGGCGACAAAGTGTCGGCCAAGCACGCGATGATCAAGGCCGGCGTGCCATGCGTGCCAGGTTCCGAAGGCGCCCTGCCGGATGATCCGAAAGCCATTGTGCAGATTGCGCGCAAAATCGGCTATCCGGTGATCATCAAGGCCGCCGGCGGCGGCGGTGGCCGCGGCATGCGCGTGGTGCATACCGAAGCTGCCCTGCTGAACGCGGTCACCATGACCAAATCGGAAGCCGGTGCTGCCTTCGGCAATCCGGAAGTCTATATGGAGAAGTACCTGGAGAATCCGCGTCACGTGGAAATCCAGATCCTGGCCGACGAACACAAGAACGCCGTCTGGCTGGGCGAGCGCGATTGCTCCATGCAGCGCCGCCACCAGAAGGTGATCGAAGAAGCGCCGGCACCGGGCATCCCGCGCAAGGTGATCGAAAAGATCGGCGACCGTTGCGCCGAAGCTTGCCGCAAGATCGGCTACCGCGGTGCGGGCACCTTCGAGTTCCTGTACGAAAACGGCGAGTTCTATTTCATCGAAATGAACACCCGCGTGCAGGTTGAGCATCCGGTGACCGAAATGATCACCGGAATCGACATCGTGCAGGAACAGATCCGCATTGCTGCGGGTGAGAAGCTGCGCTTCCGCCAGCGCGACGTGATGCTGTCCGGCCACGCCATCGAGTGCCGTATCAATGCCGAGGATCCGTTCAAGTTCACCCCGTCGCCAGGCCGCATTACCGCATGGCATACTCCGGGTGGCCCAGGCGTGCGTGTTGACTCGCACTCCTATGCGGGTTACTTTGTACCACCGAACTACGATTCGATGATCGGCAAGGTCATTACCTACGGCGCAACCCGCGAGCAGGCGATCCGACGCATGCAGATCGCGCTGTCGGAAATGGTGGTTGAAGGCATTTCGACCAACATCCCGCTGCACCGCGAGCTGATGGTCGATGCACGCTTCATCGAAGGTGGCACCAACATCCACTATCTGGAACAACGTCTGGCAGAAATGCCAAAAGCAGGCAAATAAGGCAGGTAAGTAATCAATATGAGCTGGACTGAAATCGTCATCGAAGTAGCACGTGAACACGCCGAGGCACTGTCTGAGGCGCTGATGGACGCGGGCGCGCTGTCGGTGTCGGTGGAGGATGCCGATGAAGGCACCGACGCCGAAAAACCCCTGTTCGGCGAGCCGGGCATGGAGCCGACCGAAGCGGCATGGGATCATAGCCGCGTGGTCGCGCTGACCGATGACGAGGAAGACCAGGCCCTGATCGTGGCGGCTGCCGCCGGCGCGATCGGGCTGGCTCACCTGCCCAAGTTCACCACCCGCAAGGTGGCAGACGCCGACTGGGTGCGTTTGACCCAGTCGCAATTTGAGCCGATCCATATCGGCAAGAACATCTGGGTCGTGCCGAGCTGGCACGAGGCGCCGGATCCGTCGGCCCTGATCCTGGAGCTGGACCCGGGCCTGGCCTTCGGTACCGGGTCGCACCCGACCACCAAGCTGTGCATGGAGTGGCTGGAAGCCCATCCGGCGCCGGGCAAGTCCGTGCTGGACTACGGCTGCGGTTCGGGCATCCTGGCCATGGTGGCGCGCAAACTGGGCGCCACTACCGTCGCCGGGGTGGATATCGATCCACAGGCTGTCGTGTCGGCCAACGACAACGCGGTGCGCAACCGCGTGGAAGATATCCAGTACTTCGTGCCGGATGATTTCGCGGAATCGTCGTTTGCCGCGCAGCGTTTCGATATCGTGGTCGCCAACATCCTGTCCTCCCCGCTGAAGCTGATGGCACCGATGCTGTCCGGCCGCGTGGCGCCAGGCGGTGCGCTGGTGCTGTCCGGCGTGCTGGCGCGCCAGGCGGAAGAAGTCGCTGCGGCTTACGCACCGTTCATCAAGCTGAGCGTCTGGGCTGAGCACGAAGGCTGGGTGTGCCTGTCCGGCACGCTGGCATAAGGTATCCCCCTGACTGATGGCGCTCGCCACTAAATGCCCCCATTGCAGTACGATCTTCAGGGTCGCGGCTGACCAACTGAAACTGCGCGGGGGCATTGTCCGCTGCGGCTCATGCGCGCTGGTTTTCGACGGCAATGCCGCCCTGGTCGAACCGGCAACCAAGCCGACTCCTGTGATTCCCGATGTCGTGGCCGAAGCGCCGCCTGCGAAGCCGGCGATCTCCGACTACGTCCATGGCTCGCCGGTCGACTTCGAGATCGATTTCAGCGAAGAGCCGGCCGCCGAGGCGCCGCAGCAGCCCGCCGCCAAGCCGGCCGAGGCTGTGCCAGCGGCTGACGCGCCGTCGCCTGCCGTGTGGCGTTCCACGCCAGCTCCTGCGCCCGGCACACCATCGCCCAGCGCGCCCGCTTCCGTCCCTGGGCCGGTGCATGCAGCCGCCAAGCCGCATGCCCCGACCCCGGACGACATCGCCATAGCCGCCGTGGCCCGCGCGTTCGCCGCCGTTACTACGCATGATGCCCCGTCTACGCCAGCTGCGGCATCGCCAAGCAGCGTACCGATACCAGCCTTCGAGTCGCCGCGGGCAGCAGAACCACCGCATGCCGCCGTGCCAGGGCCTGCCCCAGCGCCAACGGCCGAGCCGTCGCAGAGCTTCGTTCCATCGCATCCTGCGGCACCGGCGCAAGCGCCGCTGCCGCAACGCGCTGCCGAGCAGGCACCTGCTCCAGTATTTGCCGCCGCCGCGCCAGCAGCTCGCGCAACGCCTGCTCCGGCCACGCGCTCGCTGATCGACGTCGTGTCGCCCGACGCAGCCTTCAGCGCCGCCGCCGAGCCATCGCCTCCGCTGGTGCCCGAACCGCTTGACGTGGCGTCGCCAGCACGGGCCAAATCGCCTGCCGGCCTGTCGTCGCTGGCGGACTTGGTGGCGCCAGACGCCATCTTCTCAGCCACCGCGGAACCATCGCCGCCACTGGCGCCGCCGGCTACCGCGCCGTCGTTTGCCAAAGCACCGCTTGCGACCGGCTCGGCCCAGCTTTCAGACGCGTTTTCGCCTGACGCCACCTTCTCGGCGGCTACCGGAACGACGCCTGCTGCCACGGCACCAGCCGCCCCGGCACCCCGCACCGCTTTCGCGCCGCCGCCAGTCCCGGTTGCCCGCCCCGCGGCTGGCCTGCCGCCTCGCGTCGAAGCGCCCGCCGAGCCCGCGCCGGCCCCTGAAGCGAGCAAGTTCGCGTCGGAACCGGCACCCGTAATCGACACGCCGCCGCCGGTTAGCCACGCAGTTCCCGCCACCGCGGAAGCGCCGCCTGTGCGAGACGAAGCCCCTGCCGAACCTCTGCGCAACGCCATAGAGGACGCGCTGCCATCGGAAAATAGTCTGGCGGCCCCTGCTGCTGAAGTGCTGCCGCTGGGAGACGAAGAACCCGTCGCGCCCCAGCACCTCGCCATAGAAGACGCGCTCCCATCGGACGACGCCGTCACAATTGAAGCGCCGCAGCATCCCGGTGAGGCTCCAGCCGAGCCTGAGGAAGTTGCCGAAGAGAGCCAGCTCCCGCCGGAAGACGCGCTCACGCCCGCCTTCGAGGCACCAGCGCCGGTCGACCACGAAGCCGCGCCTGCCGCTGAGGCCCCGCCGCCGCAAGACGAATCGCCGGCCGCGCCGGAACAGCCAGTCGAGGTTGAGGCACTAGCCTGGGAACAAACGCCGGCAGTCGAACCCCCATCGTCGCCCGATCAGTCGGAACCGCCTGCCGACGAAGCCAGCGCACCGGCCGACACCGGTGAGCAAGCCGGCGCCGCACTCGTGGATGCTATCGACCAATGGTCGGCTGACCAACCGCATCCTGACGGCCGCGTCGAGCCTTCACTCGACACACCGCAAGAGCACCTGCTCATCGCAGCACTCGATGACGCGCATCATTTTGAAGACTTGCCGCCCGACGAGCAGCCTGCAGCTGAGTTGCCGGTCGCCGACCCCGAGGCGGACGGTATCAGCGAGCCATCGCTGCATGCAGAACCCTGGTCCGGCACCGACTTGGCCGCGGACCAGGCGCGCGAGCCGGACGGCGAACCATGGAGCCTGTCCGAACCCGACGAAACCGCCCTGCACGCCGTGGCGGCTGTCAACACGGACGCGCCGGATGACGGCGCCTCCGTTACCGACGACGAACCGGCCGACCGACCAGCCAAGTCCCGCCGTGAACGCGCCCTGAAACGCGCCAAATCGCGCCGCGACGCCAGCGGCCCTGCCGCTGAACACGAGGTCTTTGCCCTCGAAGAGAACGGCCCCGAGCAGGAAATCAGCGCCGAAGAAGTCGCCGCCCGCATGCGCGCCATCGCCGGCGTCGATGAGAGCGCAGCGGCATCCGAAGACCTCGATCACGCCGACCTGAACTTCGTAAAACGCGTCGACCGCAGCCAGAGATACGGCAAGGCCGTCACCATCACGATGGCGGTCGGCGTCCCGATCCTGCTGGCCGGACTGGTGCTGCAAGCCGCCACCACCTTCCGCGATACCCTGGCCGCCAACTACCCGCAACTGAAGCCGGCCCTGACCGCCGTCTGCCAGCCGCTCGGCTGCAAGATCGCGCTTCCAAGCCAGCTCGACGCCCTCAGCGTCGAACCGGGCGAGCTGGCCAGCATGACTGAAAACACCTTCAGCTTCAGCACCGTCCTGCGTAACCAGTCCAAGACCCCGCAAGCCTGGCCGCACGTCGAACTGACCTTGAACGACAACGCCGACAAGCCGGTGCTGCGCCGCGTGTTCGCCCCGATCGAATACCTGCCGTCGTCGACCGAGGCCGAAAAAGGCTTCGGCCCGCGCAGCGAACAAAGCATTAAACTGTACTTCGAGCTGAAAGAGCTCAAAGCTTCCGGCTATCACATCGCCATTTTCTACCCTTAAAAATACTATGACTAAAACCGCGCTTGTCTGTGGCTCGCTGGCCATCGACATCATCATGCAATATGAAGGCCGTTTCGGCGACACGCTGCTGGCCGACCAGCTGCACAAGGTCAACGTGTCCTTCCTGGTGCCGACCATGCGCACCGAGTTTGGCGGCTGCTCCGGCAATATCGCCTACTCGCTGAAGATGCTGGGCGGCGACCCGCGCATCGTCGGCGTATTGGGACAGGATTGCGCGGCCTACCTGGAACGCTTCCAGCAGCTCGGCATCTCGACCGACAACATCCTGATCAAGAAGGATGCCTACAACGCGCAGTGCTTCGTCACCGCCGATGCGGACCACAACCAGATCAACGCCTTCCACCCTGGCGCCATGTCGTTTGCGCATGAGAATCCGATCGAGAAAGCCGGCGCGGCCCGCATCGCGATCATTTCACCTGACGGCCATCTGGGCATGCTGAAGCACGCGGAAGACCTGGCACGCCTGGGCATCCCGTTCGTCTTCGACCCGGGCCAGCAGATGCCGATGTTCACGCCGGAACAATTGATTGGCTTCATTGAACAGGCTACTTATGTCACCTGCAATGACTATGAGATCGAGCTGCTGATGTCGCGCACCGGCCTGACCATTCCGGAGATCGCTGCCAAGCTGGAAGCGCTGATCGTGACGCGCGGCGAGAAGGGTTCGGAGATTTACGCGGGCGGCAAGCGCATCGATATTCCTGCGGTGACCGTGGATGCGTCGCTGGACCTGGATCCGACCGGCTGCGGCGACGCTTACCGCGCAGGCCTGTTGTTTGGCCTGGTCAATGACCTGGGCTGGGAATCGACCGGCCGCCTGGCCAGCTTGCTGGGCGCCATCAAGATCGTCACCAAAGGCGCGCAGAACCACGTCTTCACCCCTGCAGAAATCGCGGACAAGTTCGAAGCGGCGTTCGGCTACCGCTTCTAATCAGGTAAGGCTGGGTCCGACCCTGCGGGTCGGACCCCGGTGTACCGGTTTAACAGCCGGCCAACATCCTCCAGCACCACATACGGCTCATCGGCCGAACAGCATGCCAAGCAGGATCTGGCAGATTTGCAGCAGGATCAAGGCCACCAACAGCGACAAATCCAGGTTGCCCACCAGGGGTACCACCTTACGGATAGGCCTGAGCAGCGGATCGTTCAGCGCACGCACGAAGGGCGCCAGCGGCGCATGCGGATTGACCCAGCTGAAAATCGCTTCGATGATCAGCAAGGCCATAAAGCCGAACAGGACCCATTCCAGGAAGCGCTGCAAGGCCGCCAGCAGCACAATCTCCGGCGTCGCCCCCACCAGGAACAGCACCGAGGTCGCCAGGATCACAATCAGGAACGCGCCAATCAGGCTGGCCCAGTCATAGCCCCCCATGCCGGGGACGATGCGGCGCAGCGGGCGCACCAGCCAATCCGATAATTGAAAAGTAAACTGTGCCACCGACGAAGGCGGGCGGACGCGGATAGCCTGCATCCAGAATCGCAGCAATAGAACCCCGCCAAGCAGGCCGGCTGCGACATCGACGATCAGCTTAAGAATACTAAACACGAGTTCTCCAAATAAAAAAACCGCTGTGCGATTGTCTCACACAGCGGTGTTTTCGCCATCCGGCACTAAGCGTTGAAGGGCTTAGGCAGGACGGGTGCTGGTCGGGAACGGCCAGGCGGCTGCCGGGGCGATCACGGTTTTAGCTGCCGGGGCGGCGGCTGGAGCCGGGGCTGCAGCAGCAGGTGCTGGTGCGGCGGCTGGCTTCACAGCTTCCTTCTTAGGAGCAGCTGGTTTCTTAGGAGCGGCCTTTTTAGGGGCAGCTGGTTTGGCAGCCGGAGCTGCAGCCGGTGCTACGGCTACTGGCGCAACAGCTGGCTTGGCTGTTGGCTTAGCCGAGGCTTTTTTTGGGGCGGCCTTTTTAGCTGCAGGCTTGGCAGCTGGTTTTGCGGCGGCTTTAGGAGCGGCTTTTTTAGCAGCTGGCTTGGCAGCGGCTTTCTTGGCGGCTGGCTTGGCAGCGGCTTTCTTGGCGGCTGGTTTGGCAGCAGCTTTAGGAGCGGCCTTCTTGGCAGCTGGCTTGGCAGCAGCTTTCTTCGCAGCTGGTTTGGCAGCGGCTTTCTTGGCAGCTGGCTTAGCGGCAGCTTTCTTGGCGGCTGGTTTTGCAGCTGCTTTCTTGGCGGCTGGCTTGGCAGCTGCTTTAGCTACGGTCTTTTTAGCTGCTGGTTTAGCTGCAGCTTTCTTGGCTGCCGGCTTCGCTGCGGCTTTCTTTGCTACTGGCTTGGCTGCTGCTTTTTTAGCGACGGCTTTTTTAGCTGCTGGTTTAGCGGCTGCTTTTTTAGCTGCTGGCTTAGCGGCTGCCTTGGCGACGGTTTTCTTCGCTGCTGGCTTGGCTGCTGCTTTCTTGGCAGCTGGTTTTGCTGCTGGCTTAGCAGCGGCTTTCTTCACAGCTGGTTTTGCAGCTGCTTTTTTCGCTGCTGGTTTTGCTGCTGGCTTAGCGGCAGCTTTCTTAGCGGCTGGTTTAGCGGCTGGCTTGGCAGCGGCTTTCTTGGCAGCTGGTTTAGCTGCAGCTTTAGCAGCTGGCTTAGCTGCGGCTTTAGCGGCCGGCTTAGCGGCAGCTTTCTTTGCTGGAGCAGCTGCTTTAGCGGCTGCTGGTTTCTTCTTAGCGGCGGTTGCCATTTTTAGTTCTCCTTCATCTGGGATGGGAAAATTCACGCACAAATTTAAAACCCGTCCGGCCCTGCGCTGGACCAGGCGAATTATTCATCGGCACAAACACGGTTGCGGTTTGCGCTAATGAATTCTGCACCCAGCTGAACTGCTGCACCTCCTCACAAGTGCAGCGCTTCAGCCATCGATTCCTACGCCGGTGCTTGGCAGCGCAGGACTCAAATTCTTTGTCGCGACGATTGCGCGGGTGGGGCGTGAATACAGCTCCTCAACCCTCGTCGGGCCACGTGATACGACCAGCGTTCAAAGAAAAAACCGCCCGGCCTGATCGAGAGATCAGGTGAGCGGCTTCGCTGTCGTCGTGTGGTCTTTAAGCATACTTATGCGTTTTTGGTTCCCATTATTGTTCGATTTTTGCGGTAACAACACACTCAAAAAACAGTGCTTGCAAATTCACGCGATTTCAAGTTCGCAAAGTACACGAAAGCTTGTCGATGCGCAACCAGCACGAATGATTTTCTTCTTCTTTTTTTGCGTCGATCTGCGAGTTCGCGCACATTGAAGCGCGCTTCACGAGCCGTTCACGCACATCGATCGCTCATCGCAGTGCTGACCACCTTCGCATAACGCCTTTAGGTAAAGGCTGTATAAAAAGTGAAGCGCCCCGGCTCGCGTTTGGGCGCGAGACCGGGGCGGCCGAAGGATGCGTTTGAAATTTTTTTTTCGTCGCGATTACGCGACATGCAAAATCCGCTTCATCACACGTTCGAGATCGAGCAAACAGGTGCTGTGCGTGCTGCCATCTGTTTGCGGCAGCTCCACCACTTCGTTCGATTCCGCCGAGAGGCCTTGCGCTGTCGCCGAGGTCTTCATCAGCGACGGTGCGGCGAAGCGCTTGCCGTCGCCGACCGTGACGATGTCGGCCACTGCATCGACCACCAGGCCGTAGCGTCCTTCTGCGCGCTCGATGACCAGCACCTTGCCCCTGCCCTCGCCTGCCGCCATGCCATACAGGCGGCGCAGGTCGACCAGGCTGATGAGCTGTTGGCGCAGGTTAAGCACCCCGCACAAGTAGTCCGGCATGCCGGGCGGATGGCTGATATCGCCGGCGTGGTCGATGATCTCGCGCACCTGCTTCAACTCCAGTGCAAACAGTTCGCCGACCCGGAAGCTCAGGTAGACCTTGCGCCCGGCACGTTGTCCGGTTGCCGCCGGTGCACCATCCTGGACGGGATACAGCTGCCGGTGGCCCAGGTCCATTGCGCCGATCTCGCTGCGCGAGAAAATGCCTTCGTGGTCCAGCAGGATCACATCTTGCTCTCCGGCCCGCGCCACGCAACCGGCAAACATGGCGCTGCGCTCTTTGCTCAGCAAAGGGATGGCCAGTACTTCATCGCTGGTGAAATGCAGGATGCTTTCGACTTCGTCGACCAGGAAGCCGAGCGTCGCCTCGCCGATGTGGGCCACCAGGATGCGCTGTTCGGCGTGCGCCGGCACCGGCTGGGCGCCGGCCAGGGCGGCAAAGTCCACCACCGGCACCTGCATGCCGCGGAACGGCATCCGGCCGCGGCACAGGGGACTGGCCAGGACCGATTCGGCCAGCTCGGGCACGCGGACGATTTCCTGGATCGCCTTCATCTCCATCGCAAAACGGGTGCCGGCAGCGCGGAAGCTGATCGCGTGGCGGCGCTCGCCGACCACGCGCAACTGGCGCCGCGTTTCGGCGCCGGCGGCGCGCATTGACTGCACCTGCGGCACGTTCTCGATCTGCACCAGGCGCGCGATGTCCAGCACCTGGAGCAGGCGCCGGCCCTCCTCCAGCAAGATGGTGCCGGCTACTACCCCTTGTGTCGAACCCTCCGCATAACGCAACCGGCTGCGTTGTTCGGGCCGCACGCGCAGGATTTCGCCGGTTGCGTGAACCAGCAAACCGACTTGCGCTTCCTGGTAGTCGATGATGGCGATCTTGTTGGACGCTGCGGCCGCCGGCGCCGCCGGGTCGAACAAGCGCCCCAGGTTCACCACCGGGATCACGCTGCCGCGCAGCGTGAACATGCCTTCCAGGTAGGCCGGCGCCAACGGCAGGCTGGTCATGCGTTCGGGAAAATTGACCACCTCCCGGATGCACAGGGCGGGCAGCGCGAACTCGTCCCCGCCCAGCATGAAGGAGCCGAACAGTTCAACCGCTGCCCCGGCGTCCGCCTGCGCCGACGCCGCCACTACACGCAAGGCTTCCATGGCTTACACCACGAAGCCGGCGACCAGCTTGTTCAATTCCCCGGCGCGCGCATTCAGGCTGGAAGTCGACGAGGCAATGCTGTCGCAACTGCCGGCGGACTGCTCGGCCGCTTCGGCAATATGGTTGATGGCCACGCTGACCTCGCGCGCCGACAACAGCTGCTCCCGGGCCTCGTGCGAGATCTCGGCAATCGCTTCGCTGGTCTTGCCGACGCCCTTCACGATGCGGTCGAAGGCTTCGCTGGCCTGGTGCGAAATGGCCGTGCCGGTATTCACCCGCTTGACCGACTCGCTGATCAGCTTGGAGATCTCCTTGGTCGCCTGCGAAGAACGCTCGGCCAGCTTGCGCACCTCGTCCGCCACCACCGAGAAGCCGAGACCGTGTTCGCCGGCGCGCGCCGCTTCGATGGCGGCGTTGAAGGCCAGCATATTGGTCTGATTGGCAATATCGCTGATCACTTTCACGATCTCGCCGATGTCTTCCGAGGAACGGTTGATCAAGTCCATCGCCTCGATCGAGCGCGCCACGGCCTTGGCGCCCGCCTCGGCCTCGTCCTGCGTCGACTTGGCCAAGTCGTTGGCATGGCCGGTGCTGGTGGCAATCGCATCGATGGAACGGGTCAGGCCGTCCACCGTGGCATTCATTTCCTCCACCGTGGCGCCCAGCTCCTGCGAGCCGCCCGCCACCACGCCGGCGCGGTTGGCGATCTCCTCGGCGTCATCGGCGAAGGCGGTGGCCGACATCACCACCTGGCCGATCACGCCGCGCAAATCGCCCATCATCTTGCCGATGCCGGCGCCCAGCTGGTCGAGCGGCTCCGCGCCGGCCAGCGGCACGTCGGCCGTCAGGTCGCCTTTTGCCGCGCGCGCCACCGCATCGAGCAGGCGCTCGATCTTGGCCGCGTCGCTGGCGGCCTTGTCCTTGATGCCCTGCTCCATCATCACCTGCTCGGTGATGTCGCTGGCGAACTTGACGATTTTGAAAGGCGTGCCGTTCATGTCGAGGATCGGGTTATAGGTGGCCTGGATCCAGATCGGCTTGCCGCCATTGCCGACCCGTTTGTAGCGGCCGCTGTCGAATTCGCCGCGGTTCAGTTTTTGCCAGAAGCGTTTGTAGTCGACGCTGGCGGCGTATTCGGTCTCGCAGAACATGCGGTGGTGTTCGCCCTGGATGTCGTCCAGCGAATAACCCATCGCATCGAGGAAGTTGCCGTTGGCGGTCAGCACGTGGCCGCCCATGTCGAACTCGATCACGGCCTGCGCCTTGTCCATCGCGCTGACCTTGCCCTCGTACTCCGCGTTGCGCAGCTTGGTGGCGGTGATGTCGGTGGCGAACTTGATTACTTTATAAGGCTTGCCGTCTGCATCGAACACCGGGTTGTAGGAAGCGTTGATCCAGATCTCGCGCCCGCCTTTGCCGCAACGCTTGTACTCGCCGTGCTCGAAGTGGCCGCCGCGCAGGCGTTCCCAGAATTGTTTATATGCTTCGCTTGCCGCAAAAGCAGGGTCGCAGAACATCGAATGATGGCGGCCCAGCACTTCATCCAGCGTGTAGCCGACCGCGCTCAGGAAGTTGTCGTTGGCGTGCAGGATGGTGCCATCGAGCTGGAATTCAATGACGGCCTGGACCCGGTTGAGGGCGGCGTTGATGGCCTGCAGTTCGACTTCCTGTAGCTGGCTTTGCTGGATGGCTGGGCTGTTCATTTGGGTGAGCTCCTGAAGGGGGATGTTGCCACTGAGAATCTTCAGTATAGACATCGCCCTGCGCGGGAAACTCACGCTTTGTCACCGTTGTGGACCCACAACGCAACAACGCCCGGCAAGCCGGGCGTTGTCAGTTTCTTACTCTTCGTGGAAGGCTTCTTCCCGCTTCTTGCGCAAGGACGGCGACAGCACCACCGCCAGCGCCAGCACCGCCAGCGCCAGCAAGGTGGCACTGATCGGGCGGTTGAGGAACACCATCGGATCGCCGTGCGACAGCGTCATGGCGCGCCGCAGGTACTCTTCCAGCATGGGGCCGATGATGAAACCGAGCAGCATCGGCGCCGGCTCGGCATCGAGCTTGGCGCAGAGGTAGCCGAACACCCCGAACAGCGCCATCAGCCAGACGTCGAACTGCGAGTTGTTCAGGCTGAACACGCCGATGGCGCAGAACATCAGGATGGCCGGGAACAGGCGATGGTAAGGCACGGTGATCATCTTGACCCACAGGCCGATCATCGGCAGGTTCAGCACCACCAGGAACAGGTTGCCGAACCACATCGACACGATCAGGCCCCAGAACAGGTCCGGCTTCTCGGTCATCACCGCCGGTCCCGGCGTGATGCCCTGGATGATCATGGCGCCGATCATCAAGGCCATCACCGGGTTGGACGGGATGCCCAGTGTCAGCATCGGGATGAAGGAAGTCTGGGCGCCGGCGTTGTTGGCCGACTCGGGCGCCGCCACCCCTTCGATGGCGCCCTTGCCGAACTCCTTGGCATTGGGCGACACCTTTTTCTCGATCGAGTAGGAGGCGAAGGAAGCCAGCATGGCGCCGCCGCCGGGCAGGATGCCGAGCGCCGAACCGAGCAAGGTGCCGCGCAAGACCGGCGCCAGGATGCGCTTGAAGTCCTGCTTGGTCAGCATCAGCCCCGACACTTTCTTCATCAGGACATGGCGTTCCTCGCTATGCTCCAGGTTGCGTACGATCTCGCCGATGCCGAACATGCCCATCGCCACGATCACGAAGGAAATGCCTTCCGCCAATTCCGGCACATCGTAGGTGTAGCGCTGCTGCCCGGAGTTGACGTCGGTACCGATCATGCCCAGCAGCAGGCCCGTAACCACCATGCCGATCGCGTTCAGCAAGGAACCGCTGGCCAGCACCACGGCCGCCACCAGGCCCAGCACCATCAGCGAGAAGTAGTCGGCCGCGCCGAACTCCAGCGCCAGGTCGGCCAGCGGCGGCGCGAAGCAGGCCACCACCACCGTGGCCACCGTGCCGGCAAAGAAGGAGCCCAGGGCGGCCGTCGCCAGCGCCTTGCCGGCGTGGCCGTTGCGCGCCATCTGGTAGCCGTCGATGGCGGTGACCACCGAGGATGACTCGCCCGGCAGGTTGACCAGGATGGCCGTGGTGGAACCGCCATACTGGGCGCCGTAATAAATACCGGCCAGCATGATCAGCGCCGCCACCGGCGGCAGGCCGAAGGTGGCAGGCAGCAGCATGGCGATGGTGGCGATCGGGCCCAGGCCCGGCAGCACACCGACCGCCGTGCCGATGAAGACGCCCATCAGGCAGTACATCAGGTTGGTCAGGGTGAAGGCGGTTTCAAAGCCCAAACCCAGGTTGCTTAAAATTTCCATGCCAGCTCCCTAGAATCCGAGCCAGGGGCCGAGCGCAGGTATCGGCAATCCCAACAGTTTAATGAACAGCAGATAGGCGAACAGCGCCAGGCCGACGGCCAGCAGGCCCGCTTCTTTCCAGCGGAACTTGGGGCTGGCATAGGCGCTGACCAGCACCAGCACCACGGCGGCCGGCACCAGCCCGGCGCCGCGCATCAGCACGCCGAACAGCACCACGGCGAGCGTGACCAGGGCCAGCGGCTTGAGGTGCAGCTTTTCCATCGGCGCGCCGTGGCGGAAGAAGGAACGCAGCACCCCGGTCAGGCCGATCACGGCCAGCAGGACGCCCAGCACGACCGGGAAGAAGGCCGGCCCCATGCGCAAGGACGTGCCCATGGCCAGGTCGCCGCGCGTGAACACGGCGCCCAGTCCGATAACGATAAAGATCACCCCGATCCAGAAATCCTTCGGGTGACGGATTGCGGAAGACATCACAGACTCCTTGGCCGGCGCTTAGTCAGCGTAAACACCGGCTTTGCTGATGATCGGCGCCCAACGGTCGATATCGGCCTTCAGGTGGCTGCGCAGCGCTTCCGGCGTGGCGCGTTTGGCGTCCACCGGTTCCGTGCCCAGGTCGGCAAAGCGCTGCTTGACGGCCGGATCTTTCAGCGCCACCTGCAGCGCGCCGACCAGGGTGTCGATCACCGGTTTCGGCGTGCCTTTCGGCGCGTACATGCCGTGCCACACCGCCACTTCAAAGCCCGGCAGGCCGGCTTCGTTCAGGGTCGGCACGTCCGGCATGGACGGCACGCGGGTCTTGGTGGTCACGCCATAGACCTTGATCTTGCCGCCCTTGATCTGGCTGGTGGTATTGGTGGTCTGGTCGCACATGAAGTCCACCTGGCCGCCCAGCAGGTCGTTCATGGCCGGGCCGGTGCCCTTGTACGGCACGGTGGTCAGGTCGGTCTGGATGGCGGACATGAACAGCATGCCGCACAGGTGGGACGCCGAACCCAGGCCGGCGTTGGCGTAGGTGACCTTGGTCTTGTTGGCTTTCACATAAGCCAGCATCTCCTTGAAATCCTTGGCCGGGAAGTCCTTGCGCGCCACCACGGTCATCGGCACGTCGGTCACCAGGCCGATCGGCTCGAAACTGTCGATCGCGTTGTAGCTCAGCTTGCGGTACAGGGCCGGCGCGGTGGAGTGGCCGATGTGGTGCAGGAAGATGGTGTAGCCGTCCGGAGTGGCCTTGGCGGCGCGCGCCGCGCCGATGGTGCCGCCGGCGCCGCCGACGTTTTCCACGATGATCTGCTGTTTCAGCTTGGTGCCCATGGATTGCGCCAGCAGGCGCGCCACGGTGTCGGTCGGTCCGCCGGCGGCAAACGGCACGATCATGGTAATCGTCTTGGTCGGGTAGCTCTGGGCCTGCGCAAGGCCGGCGCCGAACAGGGGCAGGCATGCCATGGCGGTGATGAGGGCGCGTCGTTTCATGTGGTTCTCCAGTTGCTGATTAATTGTTGGATTTGCGCTACTAGTAATGTTGTACCAGCAATTATTCGACGACACAAGTAAGGCCCTTCACTTTGATTGACTTCGCCCGCCAAGGCGCACATGATTGGCTGACTATGGCTCCCAAGCTGCACCTTGCCGCAACCATCCTGGCGCTCCCCTTGGCGGCGCCGGCGGGCCCGCTTCAACTGTTTACCGAGTACACCCCGCCCGACATCATGCGTGAAGGTGAAACGATTGTCGGCATCTCGCCGGACAAGGTGAAAGAAATCATGGCGCGCGCCGGCATCGGCTACAGCATCGAGATCATGGCCTGGCGCCGCGCCTACGAACTGGCGCTGCGCACGCCCGGTTCCTGCGTGTTTTCCACCTCCCGCACGCCGGAACGGGAAGCGCTGTTCAAATGGGTGGGACCGCTGCGCGAGGTGGACTGGACCTTGTATGGCTTGGCCAAGCCGCCGTTCCAGCTGGCCACGCTGGACGATGCCAGGCACTTGCGCATCGGCGGCTACAACGGCGACGTGCGCGCCCAATACCTGCTGGCGCGCGGCTTCACGGTCGATACGGCGCCGGATAATTTTTCCAACCCGCGCAAATTGCTGGGCGGGCGCATCGACCTGTGGGTGACCAGCCACCAGCTGGCCAACGGCGTACTGGCGCAGGAAGGCCTGCTCGGCAAGATCGTGCCGCTGCTCACCTTCCGCACTTCACGTGCTTATCTGGCCTGCAACAAGGCGGTGCCGGACGCGCAGATCGCCGCGATGTCGGCCGCCATGGCCGACATGGTGAAAGACGGTACCTCGAGCGCGATAGACCGCAAGTATGCCAATTGGCGGCCAGCGCCGCCTGCCGACCGGGCCGGCGCAACGCGGCCGGCACAGTGAATGCCACGCGCCAGCCCGGGGCTGACACCTCGGTGCCATCTTTCAAGCGCCCGATTTCCGTCAACCGGGGGGACGCAGCGTAAAGCGGCGGAAGCGGTGGCGCCGGTGCTCCTCGTTGTCCAGCGCAAGCGACGACTTGATCATGTCGCTGCGGCTGATCACACCCACCAACTGACGATTGGCGGCATCGGCCACCACCGGCAAACGCTCCAGGCCATGCACCGCCAGGCGCACCGCCACCGTGCGGCAGGTCTCGCCGCGCAGCGCCACGATCGGTGCGTTCACGCCGTACAGTTCGCGCACGTGCACCGCATGCCTGGCCTGCTCCAGGGTCGCGCGATCGAGCATGCCAAGCACCATGCCCTGGCTGGTGACCGGATAGGCACGGTGGCGCTGGGTGGCGCCGAAGTGGGAAACCAGCACCTCGGCCACCCGCGCATCGGCGTCGATCGACATCGGGCTGGCCGTCATCACCTCCGCCACGCTATGCCGCTCCAGCGGATCGATGCCGTACTCGCGGTAGATATGGTGGCCGCGGCGGGCGATCTTCTCGGTCAGGATGGAACGGTGCATGGTGATGACGGTAAAGCCGTATGCCACCACCGACGCGGCCAATACCGGCAGCAGCGCATTGGCGTCATGCGTCAGCTCATAGGCGAACACGGTGGCCATGATCGGTGCGCGCATCATGCCGCCCAGCGTGGCGGCCATGAACACCAGCGGCCACACGGCAGGCGTGCCGCCCGGCAGGTAAGGCGCCAGCACCGTGCCCAGGCCGGCGCCCAGCATCAGTAGGGGCGCCAGCACGCCGCCGGAAGTGCCCGAACCGAGCGCGATCAGCCACATGATGGCCTTGGCCACCAGCAGCGCCGCCACCACGCCGGCGGCCAGGTGGTTTTGCAGCAGGTCGCCGATCACGTCGTAGCCAACGCCCAGCGCGCGCGGCTGGAAGTAGCCGCCGATGCCGATGGCGACGGCGCCCAGCGCCGGCCACCACATCCAGTGAACAGGCAGCTTGTGGAAGCCGTCTTCCACGCGGTACAGGGCGGTCGACAGCAGCCACGCCATGGCGCCGCACAGCACCCCGGCCACGGCGCAGGACAGCAAAGCCACCGGCGGCAGCACCGGGCTTTGCTGCGGGAACAGCGGTCCGGCTTCCATCAGCAGCGGCCGCAGGAAACCGGCCACCGCGCAGGCAACCGCCACCGGCAGCAGGCTGCGCGGACGCAATTCGAACAACAGCAATTCAACCGCCAGCAGCAGCGCCGCAATCGGCGTGCCGAAGACGGCCGTCATGCCGGCGACCGCGCCGGCCACCAGCAGCGTCTTGCGCTCGGCGTCGCTCAGATGGAAGTGCTGGGCGAACAGCGAGCCGACCGCACCGCCGGTCATGATGATCGGCCCCTCGGCGCCGAACGGGCCGCCGCTGCCGATGGCAATCGCCGACGCCAGCGGCTTGAGCAGCGCCACCTTGGGCGACATGGCGCTGCGCTTGAACAGGATGGCCTCGATTGCCTCCGGAATGCCGTGGCCGCGGATCTGCTCCGAGCCGTAACGTGCGATCAATCCGATCAGCACGGCGCCGATGACCGGCACCGCGATCACCCAGGCGCCCAGCGTATGGGCGGCCGGCGATTGCGGCACGCTGGACAGGGTCTGGAAGAAGAACAGGTTGGTAAACAGCGTGATCGCCTTCAGCAGCAGCCAGGCGGTGCCTGTGCTCAGCATGCCGATCAAGGCGGCCATGGCGCCGATCGGCAACAGGCGCGCGTCGCCGCTGAAGTCGCGTCGTGGGTCGTACGGTTTCATGGTTTTCGAGGCAGGTTGGGAATGGTGAACACGCCGTGCAGCGATTGCAGTTCGGCGCGGTGGATGGCGGCCAGGCGCAGCAGCACCTCTTCGCCGGCCGGCATCAGGTGGACTTCGACCCGGCGCCGGTCCTGCGCATTGGGGCGGCGCTGCACCAGCCCGGCCGCCTCGCAGCGGCCCAGCAAGGCCACCACGCCATGCTGCTGCGCCTGCAGCCGCTCGGCCAGCTCGCCAACGGTGGCCCAGTCGCGGCCGGGGAAGCCTTTGATGTGCAGCAGCAACAGGTACTGCAGCGGCGTGATGCCCTCGGCCTGGGCGGCGTTCTCGGAAAAGCGCTCGAAGCGCCGCATCTGGTAGCGGAATTCGGACAGCGCCATGAAATCGGCCTTGGCCAGCGAATCGGGTGGAGAGGGCATTTTATATCACAATATGATGTAAATAGCCGGTCATGATACCACCGTTTTCCCATGCCCGGGCTAACCGGCCAGCGCCACCTGGTGCCGCATCAGGTTCTGGTAGTGGCCATCTGCAGGATGGTGGAAAAGCGGTGGGCGATGATCGGGGAAGAAGGCAATGAAGTCGTACGCATTGGCCGGCCGGGCGGCTGATGCCTGCATCGATTCCTTAGAGTCAATTTGCGTGTCATCATTGCACACAATCCTGTACAACTCCATCGCCGCCCTAGCGCCCTGACGAATGAAGCCGTTGCGCCCGCTCGCCCTCGCCTGCCTGCTGCTTTCCGCGTCGTACGGATGGTGCGGTGAACTCGTCGTGCTGGTCGACCGTGCAGCCGACATGCCCATGTCGCGCATCGAGAATGGCCGCCTGACGGACGGCGTGCACAAAATGCTGGGAGAGGCGCTGGCCCGTGGCACCGGGCGCGAGCTGCGTTTCCTGCTGCTGCCGCGCAAGCGCATTGCCAAGGCCCTGCAGCAAGGCGAGGCCGACATCCTGTGCGGCTATACGCCGGAATGGATCGAGGGGGACTATTTATGGACGGAGACTGTGTTCACGGCGGAGGAAGTCCTGGTCACCGATGCGAGCCAGCCGCAACCGCGTGCCATCGCCGACTTGCGCGGACAGGCCATCGGCACCATCCTCGGCTACCAGCACCCGGAAATCGAAAAGATCCTGGGTGCCGGATTCGTACGCGACGATTCGCCCAATATGGAAACCAATCTTGAGAAACTCGCGCGCGGCCGGGTGCACCACATTCTGATCGCGCGCGGCGTCCTCGAATACCGGCAGCGCCTGCGGGCCATGCCGCTGAAGCTGCATCCACCCTTGCCCGCGGCGACCTTCAACACCCGCTGCGCGGTCTCACGCAAAGGCCGGCTCAGCCTGGAAGAAGCCAATCGGGCGATCGCTGCCGCCAGCAAGGACGGCACGCTGGCACGGATCCTGGCCCAGTTCCGCTAAGCGCCTGTGCGGCTTCAGGTGCCGACGTTTTTCAGTTCGTCCGGCAGCAGATAGGTATAGCTCTTTGGATCGAACATCACCTTCCAGGTTTTCGTGTCGACCTGGATGCCCTCCTGCATACCGGCCTTGCGCGTGATGTACAGCGGCGTGAAGGTCGAATCGCTTACCGGGTCGGTCCGGTAGGACCACTGCAGCTGGGTGCAACGCGGCGGAACGATGTCTTCGTCGTCCTCCACTTCTTCGCTCGGTGTTTCAGGCGAACCTTCCCCCTCGGCCGGCGCGATCTTCTTGTCGCCCTTGGTCTTTTCCCACTCGGCGTACCGGCTCTCGGTTTCCTTGCAGTCGCCGCCGCCGAGAACCTGGAACGCGGAAGTGAACTCCGTCAGCTCGACGATCTGTTCGTTGCGCGGCGCCAGGACGACGTTATTAGTGGTGGTGAACTGTTGCCCCACGCCGAACTCCTTCATTTTGACCTTCACCACCCATCCCCACACATCGGCGCTCAAGGCTTCGAAATGCACGCGCTCCGGGGTGACCGGCTCGACGCCGCTCGCGCGGCGCGGGTCGCTGTACTCATACAGCTGGCCATCGCGGTAGCGCAGCTGGAACACGCCGTAGAACGAATCATCACCGTCGGTGGCTTGGCCGCTGGTGACCAGGTAGAGTTCATCGCCCTCCTTGCCGTCGACTTTCTTTTGCTGCACTACCGTGACGAGATACGTTGCATGACTTGCTTCGTCCACATAGAGCCAGCCATGCTGGGCTTCCGAATACTTGCCATAGTTGCGCGTCATGACGCCGTCGATGGCTTCGTTGGCGTCGAAAGTGCGTGGCGCTTGCGGTTTTTCCTGCAGCGCGATCACTGCGATCAGCACCGAGAACAGCAGGCCGACTGCGGCAAAGATGTAAATGGCAATGCGGCCCAGCTTCCTGGCGCGTTTTGGCTGTTCTGGGATCGTGGTTTCTTCCATGTTGTGCAGTGGCAATGTTAACAGGCGCGCAATTATACAAAAGCCAAGGAAATTTGATTTCAGTCGTGCGCGCCCGAATGCCGCTTACGACGGTTACGTTTAGTAATGGTAACGGCACGACACAATAGACAGAGTGCCGGTCTCGAACATGTAGACAAGACGGTGCTCGCGATTAATCCGCCGCGACCAGAGACCTGTCAGGTTCCTTTGAGCGGCTCTGGCTTGCCGATCCCCGAAGTGGGCGAATCCATGTACGCGTCGATCTGCGCATTGATCTTCTCACCTAGCTTGGGATCAAGCTCTTGCCAATACTGGCAACCGTCCCAGGGTGCGTCTGTGAACTCAATCTCAGTATCGAAGAGATGCGCGAGCCAACGCTGTCTTAGTGACAGGGTAGCGTGAGTCCAACGGCAATAGCTAATCGAAATAGCGCCGACATAAACGCCGCTTCTATCGCTTTGATGGGCAATTGCCCAGCCCTACCCCCGCGTGCTCTTTGGGGCAGTTGTTATAAGGGTAGCTCCGCAACTGGTTTTGTGACCATCGAACGCGACTGGCACACCGTCAATCAGCACTTTCGGGTCGCCCTCAGCAATCACACAGACACCATGCCCAGGCAAGGGGCAGGTACAGCTGTCCCCTTTGCGAGCGACCGCAATTCCATGGACGGTGGAATTGGGCGATGCACTGATGACGATCCCACCGTGGCTAGTAGGGTCGTTCAAGCGGATTACACCGCGCATGTGAAAGCTTTACTCATCGCGAATAGCCTTGTGAACCAGGCTTGGTATCGTGACGCAGTCCCCACCAGGGCAGGAACGCATTCCCCCCGCCACGGGCACGGAACCACGGCGCGTTCGGATCGATTGGGCGCACCTTAGATGGCGGGCTCACAACAACTGCTGTTGGTTGCTCTGAGTTTGTAGTGCCGGCGACCAGGACGTTCTTACCCAAGTGATTTGCGTAGGCAATACCAAGTGCAACGTTGGTCAACGCCGTGCCAGCTCCCATTTCGCCCAAAAGCGCTGGCGTATTGAAGGTCTGCCTCTTGAAATCGAAATCCACCAGTTCAGTAGTGAGGGTTTGCGCCAGGGCCCCAATGCGTTCGGACGATGCGGGATGACTGTTGTTTGCGTCATGGATTACGTAACCAATGTCACTGTCCTGTTTTCCGGCGTTATACGCTGCCGCCTCAACTGCGGCTTTCCATGCCTGGATCTGGCGTGGAGGCAAGCCCTTCTGCGCTTCGAATTCGCCAACTTTTTTGGTGGCAGGGTAACCGATCCAGGCCAACGGAGCGCGCTCAGTGTTGTAGTCAGCTCCGGCGAGTACGAGCAGCACCATGTTCTCGTTGATTTGCTCGTCCTTCGGCGGGAAGCTCGGGGCGTCCCAGTTCATTACCCAGACGGTTTCTTTCGGATGCGTTTGCAGGTAGTCCAGGCCCGCCGCCAATGAACTGAAGCCGGCGTTTGCGCCGCCCATGGTCACGCGCACATCAGGGGGGGTGTCTCTGCTCCAAGCATTTGGAACCGCCTTATTACCAATACTGAAAGTAGCAATAATGTCATCTCGCAGGTAATTTGCGGCTTCAACCGGGTCGAGCCGTCCTTCTGGAAGGGCGTATTCGATATGAATGCCCGCCAGTTCACGCCGAGTCTTCTTATCCGTAAGTGAATGTGCGTTATAGAAGTACGTGGAGCTTGAGAAATAGATGTCATGAAAACGTACTGTCAATGCTTCGACGTATTTATGGTGAAATCCCTTGAACGTTTCCTCACCATCATTTCCATTGGCGATAATTCCGATCGCCTGAAGTTTAGAAAATGTCTTGGGATCAGTCTTCACCATGTCATCGTCTTTATTGGGCTTCGCTAATCCCAAGGTCCAAAGCAATTGCCATTCAGTCGGATAGTCGCGCCGCTGCAGTGGGTTGAGCCATTGCAGTCCGACGACTTGAGCTTGGAATGGCTTGGCGTGCTGCGGTACGGCTGGAGCTATCGGACTGGCAACAGTCTGGGCCGACGCTGAAGCACTGAAGCTAAGTAAGGCCAGTACGCCAGCGGCAAACAGCGTAGGGAAAAGCAAGAAACGATTCATAAGGTCTCCATCTGATAGCACATGCGGCGCAGATAAACTAGACGCTCTTGTAAGAAAGAGCGCCGTGATTATCGCGAAAGCGAAGGCGGCCAAGG
Organism: Duganella sp. CF458; assembly: GCF_900113115.1. Lineage (GTDB taxonomy): Bacteria > Pseudomonadota > Gammaproteobacteria > Burkholderiales > Burkholderiaceae_D > Rugamonas. Next base: position 422,460 of record NZ_FOOF01000001.1, read on the forward strand.
CGCAGGCAACGCGACGCGAACGCGTCTGAACTAAAACTTTCATTGGGCACCTTTAGGAACTTTAGCGAAGAAGCCGCGTTGATTGACAATCTTAACTGGCATGCTGCCCTCCGGCGTTTCATTTGCCCACTGAGGGATGGGAACTTTTCGAAAGAGGCCGGTTTTGAAATATTCCTTAAATTCTTTGTTAGGATCGATGTCCTCGAGACCGTCGAGGAAACGCCAGTCAGCGGCCTTTCTGAGCTTATTCATGTCCTTTTCAGTGATGTAGCACGTACCGACCGCGACATCGTATGCCAGTGCCTTCTGCGCATGCATGCCGTTGGTCATGATGGTTGAGTGGTCCGTTGCATGAGTGTCGATATTGCCCGCCAGGCTTTCTTTGATCTTTTTTGTGCGCCAGGCATTGTATTCTGAGCTGGCGGAAGGCGGATCGTCTTCTTCTGTCACCTGCTCCCCATTTTTATAGAGCCCTTCACGCTTTGCCTGCATCCGCAACATAGCGTGGTGCTCATAGCGCAAACCAGCCTCGGTGGAGGTGTCGCCCTGTGCCGCATCAGTACGCTTTCGCGCTGCTCCCTCGGCACCGCCACGCGGTATGTTGCGATCACCTGCATACGGATCGTCAACATCGCGCACACGCTGTTGGTCGCGTGACTCGCCCGGCATGTCGTAGCCCTGATCGAAATCGGCGCAAGGCTGGCCGAAACGCACGGCTACCGGCAAGAACGCTTCCGGCAATTTCGGCGCCGTTAGCGGAGTCTTCCAGTCCTTAGGCGGGTCGCCATTAATGCGAGTGCGCGCCACGGCCGTGACAATACTTATTACAGGAGCAGTGACAATCGTCATTACCTTGCCGATGCTCGTGGTGTTTGCGGCCAAGCCCTTTGACAGGGAATACTTTGCGATCGGCGATGGTGGATGCCAGAATTCTGTCACGCCGCGGTCCTTCATTGCCTGGGCAAAGTCATAGTGCCCTTGCTCACCGACTTTGAATCCCTGTGCAAACACGCGTTGGCTGAAAACCCCATGACCATTGGTGGCATTGATTTCCTGCTGGCTCAGGCCGCGCCAGCCGATACCTTGGATGGTGGTGGACGAAATCACCTGATCGTGAGGGTTGAAATATAGCGTTACCCGACCGAGCGTGGAGAGTTTATCGCCGTAGCCGTATTTGTTGCGGTCGCTGCGCGCATCGAAACCATGGGCCTCATTCTTCATCAATTCATCGATGGTGGCGGCGGGTTGCTCAAAATTCGACTGCTTACGGATGATGTCGAAGAATGCGGCCATGGTCTTGTAGCGCGCTTCGCCGCTGGTACGGCCATGCTTTCCCTCCGGATCTTCCATGCCGCGTTCGGACCAGGTCTGGGTGGCATTCTTTTGCAATAGGCTATAGGGCGGATTGCACAGCACATAGGTATCGGCTACGCAGTTGCCGGTCTTGCCGGCGACGTCAGTTACCGGATCGAGGCGGTCGCCGAGGAAGGCGGCGGCGATGCCGATCATATTGCCTTGGCTATGGCAGACGATGGTAATGGGGGTGTCAGCCTGCTTCTTGCGGATCGACTCGACCAGCTTAGCCAGACGTAATGCGGCCAACACGTAGTATGGACGCGGAGGGGTGGAGTACACCAGGCGATCGTTCGTGGGGTTCATGTGCTGGATGTGAAGCCACAAGAACAGGCTATCGTCGATGCCACTGCCCCATAAATCGGGCAACGAGGTGCAACCATTGGCAAACGGACCTCCACCCCAGTAATTCTCTTCATTGAGATAAATGGAGTCGCCGAATGCCTGCAGTTCTTCGCTGCTGGCCTTGTAGCCCCAGCGAAAATGGATGACGGGGGAGAAACTACCTTCGCTGGATACGAAGGATTTATCGGTCATTTTGGGATTGATGAAACCATCCGGCGTCAATTCGTCCATATATTTGGCCGGTTTCAGTTGGCCACCTTCTGGCGTAGCATGGACGATCTGGCCCTCATTGCGTTTGAGGCGGTCGTTCAGGCCCTTACAGATGCCGTCTTCCGATTGCGTATACCACTCGCCGTCAGAATTGACGCCATGGACGAAAATGGTGATGCCCGGCAGCGGCATCTGGGCGATCACGTCGAGGTGTTTGGGGTCGACCAGACAGACGCCACTTTTGGCGCCGACGATCAGATTACAGGGGTCTTCAAACGGACTGTCGAAAGATAAGGGCTTCGTCATTGATGCGATTTCCTGGCTGATACGGGAGTGCGCTTCATTTGCGCGGACGATAGAAAATGGCCTTGATCTGCTGCAGGCGGTCGGCGACGATCTTTTCGCCGGTACCGGCACCATCGCTGATGCCCTTCATCGCACTGTCGCCGACGCGCTCGACGTGCAGCTGCATGCCTTCCACCGGCTTGCCGTCGGTGGCGCGCAGCAGGCGTGGCACGCGGCCAAAGTCGCCTGATTCAAACTTGGGCAACTCCGTTGTGGCGCTTGCGGGGCCGTTCCAGTGGTGGCCATCCGTTTTCACGGTGAGTGATCCCGGACCGCCGATTTCGGCATTGCCGCCTTTCAGCGTCAAATAGGCGCCACCACTCACCATCAAGGTCACTTCTTCTTCGGCCATGATGATCAGGCGCTTGGCTGCGGTGACCTTGATGTCCTTGGCCGAATTGATCTGCATGTCATCCAGTTGGCTTTGCAACAGGAACTTGCCTTTGTGCGCCACCTGGGTGATGCCGTCCATGTGCGAGAACAGCGAAATGCCCTTGCCCGCATTGAGGTTGAAGCGCTGGCCGCTGGTGAACTGCATATGCTGCTGGGCCACCGTGTCGACGTTCACACCGGCGTAGCTGACCAGCGTTTTCGGTGTACTGAGCGCGATACCGGCCGGCGCCGTCATGCTCAGCGTCGGCTTGCCACCGTCGCGCTGGCGATCGGTATTACTGCCACCGGCAGCGGCGTCCACATGGTCTTTGAGTTCAGCCTGCGGCTCGGCATCCAGCGCCAGGCCCTGGTGTTCGGCGGCGTACTGGCCAAGGGACTTGAACAGGTCCAGACAGTCCTGCATCAGGGCCAGGTGCTCGTCGCCGCTTAACTGGTTGCCGCAGGCGTCGAGCCGCTTCCAGGCGGAGATCAGGAGCGACTTGGCCGTGCGAATGGCGCCGCTGTCGTTGGTGGCCAGCTCGAAGCCTTCACCGCGCGGGTCGGCTTCGCCGTCGCAGCGCGGGTGGGTCAGGTAGCCGAGGTTCAACTGGCTGTGCCCATGTTCGCTGGCCAATTGGGCGCTGATCTGCCCGGGCGTATCGTCCATGCGCAGCTGGTTATAGCGCTGTGCCTTGACCTCTTTGCTCTTGATGCCGGACAGGTATTTGTCGCCGGGCAGTCGGCTGCGGTGGCTGAATGAGGGTGGGTTGGTCTTGCCACCATGTACGCGGCCGACGATCAGCGGTTTGTCCGGGTCGCCGCCGAGGAAGACGCAGATCACTTCGTCCCCGGCACGCGGCAGGGAGATCGCGCCGTACTGGGCGCTGGCCCAGCCGCTGGCCACGCGCACCCAGGCCGAATCGCGCTCGCTGTCGGACGCTCCAGCGCCGTTGGCGTGCTCGTGGTCTTCGTTGCGGCAGCCGGCAAAGCGGATCTTGACGCGACCCAGCGCATCGCAGTGGATTTCTTCGTTGATGGGGCCGACTACCGTCACGCTCTGAGCCTCGGTACGCGGCAGGTCAATGCGCGGGTCGTAGCGCGGCACGATGGGAATGCCGCGTCTCACGCAAGTAAAGCGATTGGTGTAGCGCACGCCGCGTTCGGCGCTGGCCTGCTCCATGCCGTTGCTGTCGGTGCGCCAGTGATTGAGCGCGAACAGCCGGCGCACGCGGTCGTCGAACGCTTTCGGCAGGTTGTTTTCGGCCTCCACACGCAACTCGGTGATGACAAACTCACGCTGCTCTTCCGGATGGGACTCGAGCTCCGGATGGCTGCTCACACGGTTCCACTGGCCGACGCACATGCTGCGGTCGCTGCCCTCGCCCTGGAAAAACTTGGACTCGTATTCATGCCTTTGCATACGCAGGGTGCCCAGGCTGCGGTAATCGACGTCATTTTCGCCGGCATGCGGCACATCGACCAGGTAGTCATCAAGGCCGCTGGCGAACTGGTTGCCAAGTTTTCCCTGGTCAGCCCCGCTGAGGTTCTGGCTTCCCATAGACCAGGCCTGGGCGTAATCCCAACTGCGGCGGCTCACGCTGCCAGCGCTCAGTTGCCGCACTGCGTGCCAGGTCGTGATGGAGTCGCGCTGTTCGGTGCCGTCGTCCCGGTGGTAGCGAATGGTGCCGGCCGCGTTTTCTTCCAGCGTCATGGCATCGTCGAACAGCACCAGCGTGTGGGCTGGCGCTTCGTCGCTGCCGTGTTCACTCGATGCGCCGGGACGGATGAACCACGCAATGCCGCGGCGCTTCCAGAGGCGCTGCAGGAAAGCGGCGTTCGATTCGTTGTACTGCATAGTGAATTCGCGCGCCGGGTAGGTCTTCAGGTGACCCAGGTCGAACTGGAATGCGCGTGCCACGACGGGGTTGGATTCCCGCCATTCGCGCAAGATGGTATTGGTGATATCGGTTTCGCTGGCATTGCGGAACACCCGCGTGTTGCTGGTTTTGTCGAGCAAGGACAGCGCGTCGCGCACGATCAACTGGTAGGTAGCCAGGCCGCCATCGCCCTGCCCTTCAATGGCCGAGGCGACGATGCCGCACACGGAGCGCATGCCGCCGCTGTCGGTAACGAACTGCAGTTCAACCGGGTTCGCCATGAACTGCTTGAGCGGCAGGCCGGCTTCAGACGCAACGCAGAGCAGGCTGTATTCGATACCGCCACAGATGGTCTCCACACCGCTGACATGCTTGACCAGCAGTTTGTCGTCGGCTGCGCCCTCGCCGCGGAACAGGCGCAGGCGGATCGGACGATTGGCTTCGGTGAGCCCGGCCATTTCAAGGCCGGCGAGGCGTGGGGACATGCGAGCACTCCTGAAAATCAAGAAAATTCGGAGCGGAAATTATATTTTATTCAACACTTCATTGATGCACGATTGAATTTTTTTACATTGACAAAGCGCAGCGGAAAACAGCATAAACGACATCGCGCCCCTGGCGTACTCGCCTATGCCGAAGGGGCTCAGACCGGCCGCAATTGATCGGCAAGGCTCCGCGTCATTGTCGCTACTTCGGTACCGGTATGAAGCGTCGATTTTCGTTCGATCAGCATGATATGGCACTCCTCAACAGCGACAGGATTGTGCCTGACGCCTTTCGGGACGACGAAAGCCTCCCCCTCATGCAGCACCACTGTTCTATCTTCCATCTCGATAGTTAATGAACCTTTGAGAATATAGAAAAGCTCGTCTTCGTTATCGTGGCTGTGCCAGATGAGCGAGCCAAGTACCTTGGCAACTTTGACGAACGAGTCGTCAAGTTCTGCTACTACGCGGGGCGACCAGTGTTCAGTAAGGCCGGCCGCGATCTGCTTCGGAGAGACAACGTTGGTCATTGAAGTACCTCAATTTGTGCTTCTGTCAGGCCGCGCTCCTAATGAGCATCCTGGCTTCAGATACAAAAAAGCCCGGCAGTGCCGGGCTTTCCTGGTAGCGGGGTTTAATCCCAGCTCAACGCGCCGCCGGTCTGGTACTCGGTCACGCGGGTTTCGAAGAAGTTGCGTTCCTTCTTCAGGTCGATCATTTCCGACATCCATGGGAATGGATTCTCGTCCTGGTCGAACAGGGTTTCCAGGCCGATCTGGGTGGCGCGGCGGTTGGCGATGAAGCGCAGGTAGCCTTTGAACATGGCTGCGTTCAGGCCCAGCACGCCACGTGGCATGGTGTCTTCCGCATAGCGGTATTCCAGTTCGACCGCCTGCAGGAACAGGCCTTTGATCTCTTCCTTGAAGGCCGGAGTCCACAGTTGAGGGTTTTCCAGCTTGATGGTGTTGATCAGGTCGATGCCGAAGTTGCAGTGCATCGATTCGTCGCGCAGGATGTACTGGTACTGCTCGGCGGCGCCCATCATCTTGTTCTGGCGGCCCAGCGCCAGGATCTGGGTGAAGCCGACGTAGAAGAACAGGCCTTCCATCAGGCAGGCGAAGACGATCAGGGACTTCAGCAGTTGCTGGTCGGTCTCCAGTGTGCCGGTCTTGAAGGTCGGTTCGGTCAGCACGTTGATGAACGGGATCAGGAACTGGTCCTTGTCGCGGATCGACGCTACTTCGTTGTAGGCGTTGAAGATTTCCTGCTCATCCAGGCCCAGGGATTCCACGATGTACTGGTAGGCGTGGGTGTGGATCGCCTCTTCGAAGGCTTGGCGCAGCAGGTACTGGCGGCACTCGGGAGCGGTGATGTGGCGATAGGTGCCCAGCACGATGTTATTGGCTGCCAGCGAGTCGGCGGTGACGAAGAAACCCAGGTTGCGCTTGACCAGGCGGCGCTCGTCTTCGGACAGGCCGTTCGGGTTCTTCCACAGCTCGATGTCGCGCTGCATGTTCACTTCCTGCGGCATCCAGTGGTTGGCGCAGCCGGCCAGGTATTTGTCCCAGGCCCATTTGTATTTGAACGGGACCAGCTGGTTGACGTCGGTCTGGCCATTGATCACGCGCTTGTCGTCGGCGTTGACGCGCAGGGCGACTTGTGCGGCGCTGGCTTCGGCAGTGGCGCCCTGTGGTGGGGTTTGGCGCGGGGCAGCCGCGGCTTCATCATCCCAGGATAGCATTTGTATTATTTCCTCTTGTATTCAAAACCGGTAAACCGGTGTCAGACCCATCGGGTCTGACACCATTACCTCTCTATTGTATTACTGGCAGGCTTCGCATTCCTCGAAACCGTCGTCACCAGGACGCAGGTAGCAGGCGGCGCCATCTGGCTCAGCAGCTACGGCCGCCGGGGCGTCCGGCACGTTCGCGGACACGGCGTTCAGGGCGCCGGTACGGGAAGTCGACTTCTCCATGTGCGAGGCAGCGATGGTGCGCAGGTAATAGGTGGTCTTCAGGCCACGCAGCCATGCCAGCTTGTAGGTCTCGTCCAGGGTCTTGCCGGATGCACCTGCCATGTAGATGTTCAGCGACTGGGCCTGGTCGATCCACTTCTGGCGGCGCGACGCGGCTTCCACCAGCCAGCTTGGCGACACTTCGAACGCGGTGGCGTAGATGTCGCGAAGGTCTTGCGGTGCACGGTCGATCTTGCTCAGCGAGCCGTCGAAGTACTTCAGGTCGGCGATCATCACTTCGTCCCACAGGTCGCGCGCCTTCAGGTCGCGTACCAGGTAGGCATTGATCTCGGTGAATTCGCCGGACAGGTTGGACTTCACATACAGGTTCTGGAAGGTCGGTTCGATGCAAGCCGACACGCCGATGATGTTCGAAATGGTCGCGGTCGGGGCGATCGCCACGCAGTTCGAGTTACGCATGCCGAACTTGGCGATGCGTTCACGTACCGGGGTCCAGTCCATCGCGCACGACAGGTCCTGCTCCAGGTAGCCGCCGCGCTGTTCTGCCAGCAGGCGCACCGAGTCTTGCGGCAGGATGCCGCGCGACCACAGGGAACCTTCGTAGGACTCGTACTTGCCGCGTTCTTCGGCCAGCTCGGTCGATGCCAGGTAGGCGTAGTAGCAGACAGCTTCCATCGAGGTGTCGGCGAACTGCACCGCTTCCATCGAGGCGTACGGTACGCGCATCATGTGCAGGCAGTCCTGGAAGCCCATCACGCCCATGCCGACCGGGCGGTGGCGCATGTTGGCGTTGCGTGCCTTCTCAACTGCGTAGTAGTTGATGTCGATCACGTTGTCGAGCATGCGCATTGCGGTGCGGATGGTCTTCTGCAGCTTGACGTGGTCGATCTTGCCCTCTTTCATGTGGGCAGGCATGTTCACGGAACCCAGGTTGCAGACGGCGATTTCGTCTTCGTTGGTGTTCAGGGTGATCTCGGTGCACAGGTTCGACGAGTGAACCACGCCGACGTGCTGCTGCGGCGAACGGATGTTGCAAGGATCCTTGAAGGTGATCCATGGGTGGCCGGTTTCGAACAGCATCGACAGCATCTTGCGCCACAGGTCCAGCGCTTCGATCTTCTTGAACACACGGATTTCGCCGGCAGCGGCTTTGGCTTCGTAGCCGACGTAGGCTTCTTCGAAGGCCTTGCCGACTTTATCGTGCAGGTCAGGCGTTTCGGACGGCGAGAACAGGGTCCAGTGCGATTTTTCCATCACACGCTTCATGAACAGGTCCGGAATCCAGTTCGCGGTGTTCATGTCGTGGGTGCGGCGGCGGTCGTCGCCGGTGTTCTTGCGCAGGTCGAGGAATTCCTCGATGTCCATGTGCCAGGTTTCCAGGTAGGCGCAGACTGCACCTTTGCGCTTGCCGCCCTGGTTCACTGCCACCGCGGTGTCGTTCACCACTTTCAGGAACGGCACCACGCCTTGCGATTTGCCGTTGGTGCCCTTGATGTGGGCGCCCAGTGCGCGCACCGGGGTCCAGTCGTTGCCCAGGCCGCCGGCGAACTTGGCCAGCAGTGCGTTTTCCTTGATGGCGTCGTAGATGCCTTCCAGGTCGTCGGACACGGTGGTCAGGTAGCAGGAGGACAGCTGCGAACGCTGGGTGCCGGAGTTGAACAGGGTCGGGGTCGACGACATGAAGTCGAAGGTCGACAGCAGGTTGTAGAACTCGATGGCGCGCGCTTCGCGGTCGGTTTCGTTCAGGGCCAGGCCCATGGCGACGCGCATGTAGAAGGCCTGCGGCATTTCGATGCGCACATCGCGCACGTGCAGGAAGTAGCGGTCGTACAGGGTTTGCAGGCCGATGTAGCCGAACTGCAGGTCGCGGTCGGCCACCAGGGCCTTGGCCAGCTTGGCCAGGTCGAACTTGCCCAGTTCTTCGTTCAGCAGTTCTGCGGCGATGCCCTTGGCGATGTACTGTGGGAAGTACTCGATGTAGGCGGCAACGGCGCCGGCTTGCGGCACTTCCTTGCCGAACACTTCCTTACGGATGGTGTGCAGCAGGATGCGGGCGGTCACCTGGGAGTACGCAGGGTCCTTTTCCATCAGCGCGCGGGCAGCCAGGATGGCGGACTTGTGCAGTTCTTCGACCGGCACGCCGTCGTACAGGTTCTTGACGGTTTCGGCCAGGATGGCGTCGGCATCGACGTGCTTTTCCAGGCCCTTGCAGGCGGCGCCGATCAGGTCGCGCACTTCCTGCATCACCAGAGGACGGGAAACGCCGTTCTCGGTCACGTTGATCTGCGGCTCCGCGGTGGCGGAAGCACCGGCAGCCTCTTTCTTCAGGCGGCGTTCTTCCATGTGCTTGGCGCGGTACAGCACGTAGGAACGTGCCACGTCGTGTTCGCCGGAACGCATCAGGGCCAGTTCAACCTGGTCTTGCACGTCTTCGATATGGAAGGTGCCGCCGGCTGGCTGGCGGCGCATCAGGGCGGCCACCACGTGCTTGGTCAGGTCTTCCACCAGTTCGCGGATGCGGGCGGAAGCCGCACCCTGGCCGCCGTTCACTGCCAGGAAAGCCTTGGTCATTGCGACGGCGATCTTGGATGGCTCGAAAGCTACCACGGCGCCATTGCGGCGGATGATGCGGTAGTCGGCCATCTGGCTAGCGGAAACAGCGACACCACCGGCAGTTTCGCCAGCGGAAACAGGCACTTGAGGCGCCTGAGTGGTGGAAATATCTTGAGTAGATTGCATTTATGCTCCGCGTATCTAAGTTTTGTTTATGGCCACTATATCTAGTGAACCATTGAATGCTGTGCACTAATTGTAGTGACGCGATAAGGTTGGCACAAGATGAATTTTTTCGAATCAGCCACGATTTTTTATTGACTTTTGATATCCCCTGCCAGAACAGGCGATCAGTGGCGGCACCGCGTTTTGTTTGCTGATCGATTAAGCAATGTTGCAGCGCAGCATGCGCTTGTGCGCTGGCGAAAACGCTACAGGATTGGGCGGGATTTTCGCAGCGGACCGGGATTATAGACGATTCGGGCGGCGCCTGCCGCGCCGCCGCGAACCGCTAGCTTGGGTCCTGGATGTTCAGCTTCTGCATCTGGTAGCGCAGTTGGCGGAAGCTGATGCCCAGCAGCTGGGCAGCCTGGGTGCGGTTGTAATTGGTCTGGGCCAGGGCGCGCGTGATGATGTGGCGTTCGACCGCTTCCAGGTAAGCCGGCAGGTTGCTGGGCAGGACGTCGAACACCGGCAGCGCCGGCAGCGATGACTCACCGGCTGGCGCGGCTTCCACGGCCGCCGCTTCAACCGCCTGGCTTGGCGCCGCGCCGGCAGGAGCGGCCGCCTGGCTGGCGCCAGCAGCCGGTACCGCTGCCTGCGCTGCGGCTGGCACGGCCGGCGGCAAGGTGCCGCCCTTCAGCGCCAGGTCTTCCGCCGAGATCACGCCATCGTTGGAAAATGCCAGTGCGCGTTCGAGGATGTTCTCCAGCTCGCGCACATTGCCCGGGAAGGGATATCCCTTCAAGGCGTCCAGCACGCCGGGCGCCAACACCACCTTGTGGTCAAAGCTGCCCAGCCGCGCCAGGATGGCCTCCACCAGTTCATCCAGGTCATCGAGGCGCTCGCGCAACGGTGCCAGGCGCAGCTCGATCACGTTCAGGCGGTAGAACAAATCCTGCCGGAACAGGCCATCCTCGACCAGTTTTTCCAGGTTCTTGTGGGTGGCCGAGATGATCCGCACGTCGACCGGCTCTTCGGCCGTGGCGCCGATCTTGCGCACCCGCCGTTCCTGGATCGCGCGCAGCAGCTTGACCTGCATCGCCAGCGGCAGGTCGGCCACTTCGTCCAGCATCAGGGTGCCGCCGTTGGCCGCCTGGAAAAAGCCGTCGCGTTCGTCGGCCGCACCGGTGAAGGCGCCCTTGCGGTAGCCGAAGAACTCGGCCTCCATCAGCGCCTCCGGAATGGCGCCGCAGTTGACGGCGATGAAAGGCTTGTCCGCGCGCGAGCTCTGGGCATGGATTTCGCGCGCCGCCAGTTCCTTGCCGCTGCCCGACTCGCCATTGATGGCAATCGGCGCCATCGACCGCGCCAGCCGGGCAATCTGGGCACGCAGGGCCTGGATCGCGGCCGAGCTGCCGCGCAACCGGCTTGGCGACTGGCCACGCGCCGGGGCGGCGGCCGGCACGCTGTCGCTCACCTTCAATGCCGACTGCACCAGGATGCGCAACTGCTCCAGCTGCACCGGCTTGCTGACATAGTCAAAGGCGCCCGCCTTCAGCGCCACCACGGCATTTTCGGCGCTGCCGAAGGCCGTCACGACCGCGATCGGGATGTTCTTGCCGCTGGCCGTCACCTCGCGCACCAGGTCCAGCCCAAGGCCGTCGGGCAGGCGCATGTCGGTCAGCACCAGTTGATAATCTTTTTCGGCAAAATGCTGGCGCGCTTGCTGAAGGGTTTCGGTGCTGTCCACGTCCAGCCCCATCTTCAACAAGGTAATTTCCAGCAATTCGCGCAGGTCGGCTTCATCGTCAACGACCAGGACACGTGGAGAAGTCATGTGTTTTTCGCAAATGTAATCACAAAGCGGCCGCTCGACTTGCGCGCGCCGCCCTCAGTCACGCTGTCTTCGAATCGGTGCTCGTAATCCAGCATGGCTTCGTTATTCAAACACAATTCGCGCGCCAGATACAGGCCCAGGCCCGTCCCCTTGCTCGATGTTGTATAAAACGGCTCGAACAGGTGGGCCCGCACCTGCGGCGAAATGCCGGGGCCATCGTCCTGCACATGCAATTCCAGCGGCCGCCCGGCCACCTGCACGACGAAGACGCGGATGCTGGCCGGGGTGCCGCTGGCATAGCGCACCGCGTTATTGAGCAGGTTGATCAGCACTTCGCGCAAGTGCAGCGGGTCGAAGCGCACCATCACCTGGGCCATGCCGCCCAAACATACGATCTTGCGGTCCAGCCGATGGGTTTCGTCGAACTCCGCCTTCAACTCATTGAGGAAGGATTCCAGTTCCATCGGTTCGTGGTGGCTTTGCGCCTTGCGCGACAGCTGCAGGATGTCCTCCACCATGCGATTCACGCGCGCCACGTTGTCGCTGATGATCCTCAGTAGCCGCTTGTGCACCGGCGCCTGCAAATCCTCTTCCAGCAGCGAATTGGCGTGGCCGATGGCCGACAGCGGGTTGCGCACTTCATGCGCGATGCTGGCGGTCAGGCGGCCCATCGAGGCCAGCTTGAGTTGCTGCGCCTTTTCCTCGATGCCGGTCACGTCCTCCAGGAAGATCACGTTGCGTTCCACATCCAGGCCCTTGGTGTCGGCGGCGGCGAAGCGCAATTTCAGGTGCAAAGAAACGTCGCGCCGCGAATTCCAGGCGGCGGTCAGGTCTGCCTGCTCCGGATCCTCGAACGGCTTGATGGTGATGAAGGCGCTGGCCTGTTGCGGGTCGCTGCGCCAAGCCTCATAGGCGACCGCGATCGGCTGCAGCGCCGCGCCATCCAGCACCTGTGCGGTGCCGCCCAGCATTTGCTGCGCCGCCGGGTTGCTCATGTGGATGGTGCCGTCCGGTCCGACCACCAGGATGCCGTCGGCCGAATGTGCGATCACCAGCCGGTTGACGGCTTGCTGCACGCCGATTTCAATGCCGCGCTGGGCTGCCAGCTCTTCCTGGCCGATCAGGCGCGCCGCCATGCGGTTCACGATCAGCACCACGGCAAACCAGGCAACGCCGTACAGGCCGGCCTGCAACACCAGCGATTCTCCGCCCGAAATAGCGAGATAGGTGCTGTCGGCCAGCATGAACAGCGTGGCCAGCGAGGCGCTGAACAGCGACAGCACCAGCGGCGCCAGGATGGCGCAGCCGGCCAGCGGGAACAGGTACAGGATGGCCAGTCCGGAGCGCAAGCCGCCCGCCGCCAGGTAGAGCAGCGAAATGCAGGTCAGGTCGCAGGCTACCTGCGACATCAGCTGCAACATGAAGTGGCGGCGCCAGCGCATGGCCAGCACCTGCATGGCGACCGCCGCCAGCAGGTAGGCCGCGCACACCTGCACCTTCAGCTCGCGCGACAACAGGTCGCCGGCAGTAAAGTACAGCGAAAGCACCAGGGTGATCACGATGCGGGTCGCGCCCAGCGCCTTCAGCGAGCGCCAGAAGGTGTCGCGCGAGGCGGCCGACAGGGTGTGGAGACGGGCAAACACGCTGGAACTCAATGCGGGGCGTGCGCCGCGCAGCAGTAGTCACGGCCGTTGGCCGGGACATTTTCGGAGGCTGGGAAATGCACGCCGCAATGGTCGCATTGCAGCATCTGTTCAGCCTGTTGCGGCTCGGCCGCGCGCGGCTGCTGCGGCGCAGGCGATGTGCCGCCTTGCGGCGGGCCGCTCATCTTGCGCAATTTGCTGCGGATGGCGGCGATCACCAGGAAAAACAGCGCCAGCCAGAACAGGACTCGTGTCATGCCAAACCTCGATGTAAAACCACTTCCAGCACAAAACGGCTGCCGACGTAGGCCAGCAGCAGGGTCGCAAAGCCCGCCAGCGTGAAGCTGAGGGCAGTCTTGCCGCGCCAGCCGCGGAAATGACGGCCGGCCAGCAAGGCGGCGAACAGGGCCCAGGACAGCAGGGTGAAGACCGATTTATGGTCCCACTTCAGCGCCCGGCCAAACAATTCTTCACTGAACACGATGCCCGACAGGACGGTCAGGCTGAGCAGCACGAAGCCGAAGGCGATCAGGCGGAACAGCAGCTTTTCCATCGTCAGCAAGGCGGGCAACTGGTCCAGGGCGGTGGCGAAAAAGCCCGGGCTGTCGCTGCGCGTATGCAGGCGCGACTCCTGCAGCGCCATCAGCACGGCGTGGAAGGCGGCGATGGTCAAGGTACTGTAGGCCAGCGTGGCGATGGCGATGTGCCAGCCCAGCATGGTGGAACGGCCGGCGGTCGGGATCAGCGCGCCGGGGAAGCCCGCTTGCAAGGCCACCGCCAGCGCGGCCACCGGCATCACGATGCGGCGCAGGCCGTCCAGCGGGAAGTTCTGGTTTTCCAGCCAGTAGGCGCCCACCGAAATCCACAGCGCCGACGATAGCATGGTGGCAAAGCCGACGCGCAGCGAACCGGGCACCATCACGTCGACCCACAGCGCCGCCCCGTGCAGCAGCCAGGCGCCGGCCGTCAGTGCGGCGATAGGCACGGATTTACGCGACGGGAGGACACCACAAATCAGGTAAAGCAGCGTTGCTGCGAGCAGGAAGTAAGTTTGCATCCGGTAAGTTTAACACTCAGTCAGCGGTGCCAGGTCCCAACACGCTCCGCGTGTCAGGAGCTGGCACCGGGACGATTTCAATCAACCGCCGCCGCACGCAACTCGTCATGATGATGGCGTTGTTGTTCTTCCATCACCAACTGTCCCAGCTCGCGCTTCAAGGCGTTGAATTCCGGCGACGACGGGTCGCGCAGGCGCGGCAGGTCGACCAGGATGTCGCGCTTGACCGTACCGGGACGGTACGTCATGACCACGATGCGGTCGGCCAGGTAAATCGCCTCCTCGATGCTGTGGGTGACGAAGATGATGGTCTTTTTCTGCTCGTCCCAGATGCGCAGCAACTCGTCCTGCAGGTCGCGCCGGGTCAGCGCATCGAGTGCGCCGAACGGCTCGTCCATCAGCATGATCGGCGAATCCAGCGCCAGCACGCGGGCGATCGCCACCCGCTGCCGCATGCCGCCCGACAGGTCTTTCGGGAAGCGCTGGCGGAAGTCCTGCAGCGACAAGGTCTTCAGCAGCTGGTCCACCGTGGCCGCGATCTGCTCCTTCGGCAGGCCCTTGATCTCCAGGCCGAAGGCCACGTTGTCGGCCACCGTCATCCAGGGGAACAGGGCGTATTCCTGGAATACCATGCCGCGCTCCGGGCCCGGAGCGGTCACCGGCTTGCCATCGGCGACGATGCTGCCGCCGGTGGGCGGCGAAAAGCCGGCGATGGCGTTCAACAGGGTCGACTTGCCGCAGCCGGAAGGCCCGAGCAGGCAGACGAACTGGCCGCGCGGGATCTCCAGGTTGATGTCCTGCAGCGCCACCACCGAGGTGCCGAAGACCTTGCTGACACCCCTGACTTCAATATGTGCGGCGCTCATTCAGCTCTCCAGGCCGCGGTGCCAGCGCAGCAGGTGGTTGTTCAGGCGGTCCATCGCGACGTCGATCGCCAGTCCCAGCATACCAATGGTGATCATGCCGGCGATGATCTTGTCCGACCAGAAGTACTCGCGCGCCTCGCTGATGCGGAAGCCCAGGCCGTTGTTCACCGCCACCATTTCCGCCACGATCACCACGATGAAGGCGGTGCCGATGCCGATGCGCACGCCGGCCAGGATCGACGGCACCGCTGCCGGCAGGATCACGCGCAGGAACATGGTGGGACCGGAGGCGCCCAGGTTGCGCGCCGCGCGCAGGTAGATGCCGTCCACCTGGCGCACGCCGGCGATGGTGTTGATCAGGACCGGGAAGAAGGCGCCCAGCGAAATCAGGAAGATGGCCGGCGGGTTGCCCAGCCCGAACCACAGCATCGACAGCGGGATATAGGCAATCGGCGGCACCGGGCGGATGATCTGCACCAGCACATTGAACAGGCGGTAGGCGTGGGCGCTGGCGCCCATGGCCAGTCCCAGCGGCAGCGCCAGTCCACCGCCGATGACGAAACCGAGCAGCACGCGGTACATGCTGCCGATCGCATCGTGGATCAACTCACCGGAGAAAGCCCACGCCAGCCGGCTACCGTTGCCGTCATACGGCTGCAGCGGCAGCAGGTATTCCACCCACTTGCGCGCCACCGCTTCCGGCGACGGCAGGGCCTGCGGGTTGACCCAGCCGCGGAACGTGACGAAATGCCAGACCAATACCAGCGCCGCCGGCACCACCAGGCCGACAGCGACATCGCGCCACGCCACCCTCATTTGACGCCCAGCGATTTCTTGGCCTGCTCCAGCAGGTCGGTCTTGACCCAGTCCTTGGCCAGCGGCGGCTTGGCCATCTTGCCGACGCCGGTCTTGACCATGGTGTCGGTGGTAACCTGGATGTGCTCGGGCGACACGTCGTACGAATAGGGCGAGTTGCCGATCGCGTCCTGGAAATCGTCGCTGGTGATCTGGCCCTTGAACACGGTATCGCGCACGTATTTTTCGGCCGTGGCCGGCTGGTCGATGAAGGTCTTGGTCGCCTCCACGAAGCAGCGCATGAACTTCTCGGCCACCGGGCGGCGCTCCTTGTAGAACTTCTCGGTCATCACCATGGTGCGGATCGGCTCGCCGATCGCGGTGTTGTACGGCTTCAGGATCTCGCTGCCGTAGCCCTTGTTGATGGCTTGCGACGATTGCGGCTCCGACTGCATCATGGCGTCGATATGCTTGCCCAGCAGGGCCTGGTTCAGGTCCGCATAGGCCAGCAGCACGGTCTGCACGTCCTTGCCCGGTTGTTCGGAGACGGTCAGGCCGGCCTGCTGCAGTTCCGCCAGCAGCAGCACTTCCTGGATGCCGCCGCGCGTCACGCCGACCCGCTTGCCCTTCAGGTCCTTGATCGATTTGAGATTCAGGTCGCTGCGCCCCACCAGGCGTGCGCCGCCCTTGGCGAAACCGGCCACCACGTAGATCGGCGCGCCGCCGGCGCGGCCGGAGATGGCAGCCTCGGAAGCGGTAGCGCCCACGTCAAGCTCGCCGGCCAGCACGGCGGACATCACGTCCAGGCCCTTGGCGAACACGCGCTCTTCGACCTTGATGCCGCACTTCGGCGCGATCTCCTTGATATACGATACGGCGCCGTAATGGGCGAACTTCAGGTTCCCCAGCCGCACCACCTCCTGCGCCTGCGCGCTGCCAGCCAACACCAATGCCGCCACGGCTGCCGCCGTGCCGATACTTTTCAGTCTCATCCAGCTCTCCTTAGTGAATAGTTGGCCTGCGCGGCCGCGCGCCCATCATACATTGAAGGCAGGGGCGCTTAAAGGGCGCTGCGTTCGCGCTGTTGCGCCAGGCGTTCCGCGCATGGCGGATGGATCGAGAGGTAGGCTCGCTCTGCGCCGGCCATGCCGGTGGCGCCGCTTAATGCTTCCTGTACTTCGCTCAGGAGGCGCAAGGACAAGCCGTTATGTTCCAGCAGGTCGGCGGCATACTTGTCGGCTTCGATTTCGGTCTGTTGCGGCCAATCCAGATGCGGCGCACGCGCCGCCATGCTGGAAACCAGCCAGCTGGTATCGCCCAGCACCACGCCGGCTGCTGCCGGCAACATGGCTTCCTGCGCCAGGCGGCGCAGCATGTGGTGCTGCTGCTGGTGGCCCAGTTCATGGGCCAGTACCGCCAGCACCGCGCCGTCGTCGGGCAGCGCCAGCACCAGGCTGTCGGTCAGGATGATGTCGCCCGAGGGCAGCGTGAAGGCGGCCGCGCCCAGTTGGCTGCTGCGAAACAGCAGGCGGTGGCGCGGCGCGCCTTCGTGCGGCGCTTGCAGGCTGTTGAAGGCCGCGCCGATGCGGGCCCGGTGCGTCTCCGACAGCTCGCTCGGTTTCAGCGCCTGCAGGTCCAGTTGGCGCAGCATGTCCTGTCCCAGCTGGATTTCCAGGGCCGGCGGAAACGCCGCGGCCAACTGGTCGACGATGACGGGGCGGGCCAGTTGCCAGCCGGCGCACAGGACAAGGCACACCGCAGCCACCAGGGCTGCCAGGCGCCAATGGCGCAGGGCGCGCCGCCGGCCGGGCGCGCATAGATTGATCAGGTCTGGAACGGCCAGCGATTGCACAAGTTCATCCGTAAAATTAATTTATGAACAAGATGCATGGTGGCCGCATGTCTTGTCAAGAAGAAACTTTGTTTATTTCGCAAATTTGTGCACGATAGTGACATTTCGTGAGAGACAGGCGGTCACCACCCTGCGCTGCCGCCGGCGCCCCCTACTAAGGTAGAATGGCGGGATTTTCCGCTGATCGCAGCGCTCTTTCGCCGCTCTCTTTATTCGCAGCTCTCTTTATTAATTAGTAGGCCACCAATGCTAGACAACCTGACTACGCGCCTTGCCAAAGTCGTCAAGACGATGCGCGGCGAGGCCCGCCTGACCGAAACCAACACCGCCGACATGCTGCGCGAAGTGCGCATGGCGCTGCTGGAGGCCGACGTCGCCCTGCCGGCCGTGCGCGAATTCATCGCCAAGGTCAAGGAAAAAGCCCTCGGCGAAGAAGTGATTTCCTCGCTGACCCCGGGCCAGGCCCTGGTCGGCGTGGTGCAGCGCGAACTGGGCGCCCTGATGGGCGCGGACCTGGGTGCCGAAGCGTCGCAGCTTTCCTTCGCCCAGCAGCCGCCGGCGATCATCCTGATGGCCGGCTTGCAGGGCGTGGGCAAGACCACCACCGTCGGCAAGCTGGCCAAGTACCTGAAAGAACAAAAGAAGAAGAAAGTGCTGACCGTATCGGCCGACGTGTATCGTCCCGCCGCTATCGCCCAGCTGCAATCGGTGACCGGCCAGGTCGGCGCCGACTTCTTCCCTTCCACTGCGCAGGACAAGCCGGTCGACATCGCGCTGGCCGCGCTGGACTGGGCCAAGAAGCACCATCATGACGTGCTGATCATCGACACCGCCGGCCGCCTCGGTATCGACGAAGAGATGATGAAAGAGATCGCCGCCGTGCACGGCGCGGTCAAGCCGATCGAAACCCTGTTCGTGGTCGACGCGATGCTGGGCCAGGACGCGATCAACACCGCCAAGGCCTTCAACGACGCGCTGCCGCTGACCGGCGTGGTGCTGACCAAGCTCGATGGCGATTCGCGCGGCGGTGCGGCGCTGTCGGTGCGCCACATTACCGGCAAGCCGATCAAGTTTGCCGGCGTGTCGGAAAAACTGGACGGCCTGGAAGCGTTCGATCCGCAGCGCATGGCCAACCGTATCCTGGGCATGGGCGACATCCTGGCCCTGGTCGAGGAAGCGCAGAAGAACGTCGACGCCAAGGCGGCGGCCGAGCTGGCCGCCAAGGTCAAGTCGGGCGGCAAGTTCGACATGAACGACTTCAAGGCGCAACTGGCGCAGATGAAAAAAATGGGCGGCATGAGCGGCCTGCTCGACAAGCTGCCGGCCCAGTTCCAGCAAGCCGCGGCCGGCGCCAACATGGGCCAGGCCGAGAAGCAGGTGCGGCGCATGGTCGGCATCATCGACTCGATGACGCCGCAGGAACGCGCCAAGCCGGAACTGATCAAGGCGGCGCGCAAGCGCCGCATCGCGGCCGGTGCCGGGGTCCAGGTGCAGGAAGTGAACCGCATGCTGAACCAGTTCGAGCAGATGCAGACCATGATGAAAAAGCTGTCCGGCGGCGGCATGATGAAGATGATGCGCTCGATGAAGGGCATGATGCCCGGCATGCGCTAAGCCTCGCGTTGCCGCAAAAAGCCGCCTTCGGGCGGCTTTTTTTGTGTTTCAGGCTTGTTTCCCCTAAAAAACCCACAAAAACACTTGCACAAGCAGCAAACCCCCGCCAATATTAGCCGTGCGATAGTATTGCGCAATTTTCCATTTGTTTGTTAAGGAGGCTCGAATATGGCAACAGCCAAGAAAGCAGCACCAGCAGCAAAGAAAGCCGCCGCCAAGCCAGCAGCAAAAAAAGCTGCGCCGGCCAAGGCAGCAGCCAAGCCAGCAGCAAAGAAAGCAGCAGCACCAGCCGCACGTAAACCTAACGCAGCCTTCATGAAGGCGATGACGCCATCGAGCGCACTGTCCGCCGTAGTCGGTTCCGCACCGCTGCCGCGTACCGAAGTGACCAAGAAAGTCTGGGACTACATCAAGAAACTGAACCTGCAGGACGCCGCCAACCGCCGCATGATCAATGCGGACGACAAGCTGAAAGCTGTCTTCGGCGGCAAGGCCCAGGTTTCCATGTTTGAAATGACCAAGCTGATTTCCGACCACCTGAAATAAGCTGCTTCTGGCTGTTGCAGCCATTCGAGGAGCCCCGACGCCACGCGCTCGGGGCTTTTATTTTTTATGCGTGCACGCCTTCACCTGACCCTGTCGCTCGCCAGCCTGGCCGCCCTTGGCCCGCTGGCGTTTGATGCTGTCCTGCCGGCCTTGCCGGCGCTCGGCAAGGAATTCGGCCTGTCCCTGCCCGCCGCACAGTCCCTGCTGTCCGTGTACATGGCAGCCCTGGCATCGGCCCACCTGCTGTTCGCCTGGACCTCAAATGCCCTGGGCAAGCGTGCGGTCCTGATTGGCGGCACGCTGCTGCTTACCGCCGGCAGCGCCCTGTGCGCGCTGGCGCAAGTGCCGTGGGAACTGCAGGCCGGACGCGTTCTTCAAGGGCTGGGCGCGGGCGCCGCGGCGGCCCTGCTGCCGCTGCTGATGCGGCCCCATGCGAGCCGCCGGCTTCGCCTGTTGACCGATGGCGCGATCCCGATCCTGGCACCGGCGATCGGCGCGCTGTTGGTGCTGGGTGCCGGCTGGCGCTACACCTTCTGGATGGCGGTAGCGGCGTGCCTGCTGTTGCTCGTGCTGTTGGCCAGTGCGCCGGCCGCCGCCAACAAGGCTGGCGACGAGTTCCAGTTCGGGGAGTTGATGGGAAACTTCACCTACCTGCGCTATGCCGCCTGCCATGCCTTGTGCTTTGGCGCCATGATGGCCGGTGCAGCCACCCTGCCCGTCATGATCTCTCTCGACCTTGGGCTGGGCGCCGCCCATATCGCCCTGCTGCAAGCCGCCGGCGCTTCGGTCATGCTGGTGCAGTCGTTCGGCAACCCGGGCGGACCGACGAGGCAGCGGGTCACCGGCGGCATCGCCGTGATGATCATGGCCGCCGCCTTCATCGTCGCGTGGAACCAATTGGAGCAAGGCGTCGATCCCTTCTATTACCTGTTCGGATGCTGGGCGGCACTGTGCGCCGGCTTCTCGGCATGCGCCATGCCGCTGACCGCGGGCGCGCTCAAGGCGGCAGGCCGGCATGCACGCGCCGGCTTGTCGCTGCTACAGTTTGCCAGCCACGCGGTTGCCGCTGCCGCTATCCGGTTGACGGCCAAGGGCAATGTGGAAGACGCGGCACTGATCACCTTCGGTAGCGCCGCCGTGATGGTGATTGCGGGAGCGGCCTTGCTGCCGGGGTTTATCTGGCGTTCCGCCGACATCAAACATTAGCCAGCCGCCATGCAAGCACTGCACCGCCTTGCCATTCCCCTCGCCAGCCTGACAGCCCTGGGCCTGCTGGCCTCGGACCTGTACCTGCCGGCGATTCCAGTGATGGCGGCGGAGCTCGGCGCCTCCATTCCATCCGCGCAGGCGACCATGGCCTTGTTCATGGCGGCGCTGGCCCTGTCGCAACTGGCCTGGGGTTGGGCGGCCGATCGTTTCGGCGACCGCCGCACCATCATGGCCGGCACCGCCCTGCTGGGCGGGGGCAGCCTGGTTTGCGCCATGGCGCCTGCGATCGACGCGATGCTGGCCGGTCGCCTGCTGCAAGGGCTGGGCGCAGGAGCCGCAACGGTGGCCGTGCCCGCCCTGATACGGCGACGTTTCAACGAGGCCGATGCCGTCAAGGCGCTGGCCATGGTCGCCATGGCCGAATCCACCGTTCCGGCACTGGGACCGGTGGCCGGCGCCGCCATCGTGCTGTACGCCGACTGGCGCACCACGTTCTGGCTGATCGCCGCCATGTCGCTCCTGCTGCTGCCGCTGGTCGCGCGCATCGTCGGCCGCGCAGCGCAACTGCCCCCGGCAGCATCCCATGCCCGGCGCGGCTATGCCCCGCTGCTGCGCAACCGCCGCTACCTGCGCTACGCCCTGAGCTACGCCGTCATGTTCGGCGCCTTGCTGATGTACGTGGCAAGTGCGCCGGTACTGGTCACGCATACCCTCGGGCTCGGGATCGAAGCATTCGCCATCCTGCAGATGTGCGGCGTGCTGGCCTTCATGGTCGGCGCCTCGGCTGCGGTGCGCATGGTGCAGCGGCTTGGCCAGCTCTGGCTGATGCGCACAGGGACGCTGCTGCAATGTCTGGCGGGTGCGGGCTTGATGGGGATGGCGCTGGCGGGCCTGGTGGGCACGCGCGGCCTGGTGGCGCTGGCCGTGCTGGCCGCCTTGTTCTGCGCCGGGCTCGGCCTGCGCGGCCCTGCCACCATGGGCGGCGCGCTGCATGCGGCCGGAGAAGATGCGGGCAAGGGCGCGGGCCTCTTGATGTTCTTCGCCTTTGCTTGTGTTGCAGGCGCCACGCAACTGGTGGCGCCCTTCCTGCATTACGGCTTGCTGCCGCTGGGCGGCCTGCTGTTCGCGATGGTCGGTGCCAGCGCGCTGCTGCTGCCCAGGTAAGTCTTACTTCCCTTGCTTGCGGCGACGGGCGCCGGCCAGCGCCAGCAGGCCCAGGCCGAACACGGCAACCGAGGCCGGCTCGGGGACGAAGGTCACGTCACCACCGGTGGCATCCTTGATGTAGTCCAGGTAGCTGTGCAGGAGCATGCCGCCGAAGTAGCTGCCGAACGCGCCTTCCGCCAGGCCGCGCGGCGTCCCGCCGAAGGTGTTGGTGGCGATCAGCATCAGCTCACCGTACATTTCCACGAACGTAGGACCGCCCGAATCGCCACCACCGATATTGGCTTCGCGGTCGTTTGGCAGGACCGGCGTGCACACTCCGGCGTTCGCGCACCAGAAGTCCTTGCCTTCACCGTCGAAGTCGCCGTACCAGACTTCGCGGCGGCCGGTGTAGCCTTGCTCGTCGTCTGCATCAAACACGTCCACATAGTTTTCGCCGCTGCGCTTCACGCGGAACTGCGGGTCGACCGTGTAACCGTTGATACCGTCGCCCGAAGTACCGTAACCAGCCATGATCAGGCGAGTACCGGCCCGCAGTTCGGTGGCCGCGATCTTGTAGATTTGCGCTTCCTTCGGCGCATCCTGGCTCAGGGTCACCACCGCCACGTCATCATTGACGCACTGGTCGTTGGGACCAAAGCCTGCCGGGCAATTGCCAAAGCCGGCGTAATCGCCGTGCATCGAGATTTTCGACGCATTGATCACTTGGGAACCCGGGCCGGACGAGGTCGCGTTGAAGACTACCCGCACGGAATTGCCCGGCTTGTTCAGGTCGACTAGGACACCGTTGTCGTTGGAGTCGACGCAATGGCCGGCGGTCACCACCTGGCGCTTGCCGACCAGGGTGCCGGAGCAGATGTACAACTGGTTATCTTTCTGGATGGCCAAGCTGACCACGCCGGTGAAGCGCGACGAAGCAAGGTTGCCGTCCACGCGGGCTTCGGGAGAGTCCGGTGGCGCCCCGGCGCTGATCATCGGCTTGAGGCCGGTCAGTTGGGCCACCGGGCCTGCGGACGCGCTGCCGACAGCGCCAATTGCCAGGACGATGCCAAGCAGCTTCTTGATTGCGGTATTGCTCAAATTACCTTCTCCCTTTACATGATTTCATGAAATGTTTAATTGCTACAACATTTCCAAGCAGGAATCATGCCAAAAGGAAAAGTTTCTTATCTTTCAGCCAGTTACAATATTGACCAATGTTCAAAATTAGACAAATGTAAAGATTTCCGACAATTCAATACATTTTGCAATACTTTAATGCGTAGGCTATTTGCTGAACGAGATGCTCTGGATGAATTGGACGCGTTCATCATCGTCAGGACCTGCGATGCGGCCGGCATTGCGCCCGGTAGCGATGGTCGCGCTGACAGGCTTGCCCTTGAGCTTGCCGCCGCCGTCGACCAGCTTGCCTTTGACGAGTTGGCCTGGAGCTGCCGCCGTGCTGCCGGCGAAGGCCAGGCTGGCCAGGATGAACAGGAATTTATTGGAATGCATAGGTGCTCCGTTGCGAGTGAGTCAAGGCGCAGAGTGTAAGCGCCAGCCTCCTCGCACAGATGCACCGATTGTCACAGCCGCTTTAAAGCTTCCACTTGTTCCACGCCGCCAGCACCGCGTTCGGATACTCGGGCCGGCCACGGCTGCCGTTGTAGCGGCCGAGGGCGAGATACAGGTTGCCTTGCTCCATGTCGATGTACATGCGCAGGATCGAGCAGCCATAGCGCAGGTTGGTCTGCATATTGAACAATTTGGCGCGGTCACGGTCGCCGATCACATTGGTCCAGAACGGCATCACCTGCATATAGCCACGCGCGCCGACGATCGACACCGCGTATTTGCGGTAGGCCGATTCGACCTGGATCAATCCCAACACCAGGCCCGGGTCCAGGCCGGCGCGGCGCGCTTCGTACCAGGCGGTTTCGAGGAATTCGCGGCGCGTGAATTCGTCCGACAGCTTGCGCCTCAACCGGTCCGACATGGCGGCGTACCACTGGTCGTACTGCGCGCGGTCGGCCGGCGTCAGGAACACCGGCTTGGGCGGCCGTGCATCCATGATGGCGTTGGACAGCGCCACCCGCACGCCGTCGGCCAGCGCTTCCTCTTTCTGGTTGCCGGCAAAGCCGAGCGGCGCGCACAGCACGCCGCTGGCGAATGCCAGCGTATGCCACCAGCGCAAAGGACGCGCCCACCAGCGGCGGCGTTCGCGTCCCTGCCTTGGTGATCGCCAAGCCATCGGGATCACTTCTGGATTTTGCCCTTGATGAAGGCCAGGGCATCGGCCACCGGAACGGCAGTCGCCTCGGTATCGCGGCGGCCCTGGTATTCCAGGTTGCCTTCCTTCAGGCCACGCTCGCCGATCACCACGCGGTGCGGCACGCCGATCAGTTCCCAGTCGGCGAACATGGCGCCCGGGCGCTGGCCGCGGTCATCCAGGATGACGTCGATGCCGGCTTCCAGCGCAGCGGTGTACAGCTTCTCGGTCTCGGCCTTCACCAGCTCCGAGCGGTCCATGCCCATCGGGCACAGCACCAGTTCGAACGGCGCCAGGGAGGTCGGCCAGATGATGCCCTTGTCATCGAAGTTCTGCTCGATGGCGGCGCCCAGGATGCGGGTGATGCCGATGCCGTAGCAGCCCATTTGCAGCGGGGCCGGCTTCTGGTTTTCATCCAGGAAGGTGGCCTGCATCGATGCGGAGTAAGCGGTGCCCAGCTGGAACACGTGGCCCACTTCGATGCCGCGCTCGATCGCCAGCACGCCTTTGCCGTCCGGCGAGGCATCGCCTTCCACCACGTTGCGCAGGTCGGCCACGATGGCAGGTTCCGCCACGTCGCGGCCCCAGTTGGCGCCCGTGAAGTGGTAATCCACTTCGTTGGCGCCGGTCACGAAGTCCGACATCAGCGCCACGGTGCGGTCGGCCACCACGGTCACGGCTCCCTTGGTGCCGATCGGGCCCAGGTAGCCGGGCTTGCAGCCGTAGACTTCCAGGATCTCGGCCTCGGTCGAGAAGCGGTTCTGCGCCAGGCCAGGCACCTTGCTGGCCTTGATTTCATTCAGCTCGTGGTCGCCACGCAGCAGCAGCATGAAGTGCTGCTTGCTGCCGTCTTCTTTTTCCGACGTCAGGGCGATGGTCTTGACGGTCTGTTTCAGGTCGATGCCCAGCAGCTTGGCCACGTCTTCGCACTTGGCAGCCTTCGGGGTCGACGTCTTGGCCAGCGTAGCGCCGGCGGCCGCGCGGGTGCCGGTGGCCACCGCTTCCGCCGCTTCCATATTGGCCGCGTAGTCGGAGCTCGGGCAGTACACCAGCGCGTCCTCGCCGGTGGAGGCGATCACGTGGAATTCATGCGAGCCGGTGCCGCCGATCGCGCCGTTGTCGGCCGCCACAGCGCGGAACTTCAGGCCGAAGCGGGTGAAGATGCGGGTGTAGGCGTCGAACATGATCTGGTACGACTTCTGCATGCCTTCCAGGTCGCGGTCGAAGGAATAAGCATCCTTCATGGTGAACTCGCGGCCACGCATCAGGCCGAAGCGCGGGCGGCGTTCGTCGCGGAACTTGGTCTGGATGTGGTAAAAATTCAACGGAATCTGACGGTAGGATTTGATCTCGCTGCGCACCACGTCGGTGATCACTTCTTCGGAAGTCGGCTGGATCGCGAAGTCGCGGCCATGGCGGTCCTTAACGCGCAGCAGCTCCGGGCCCATCTTGTCCCAACGACCGGTTTCCTGCCACAGCTCGGCAGGCTGTACCAGAGGCATCAGCAGCTCAATGGCACCGGCATTATTCATTTCTTCGCGAACGATGGCCTCGACTTTTCGAATCACTTTCAAGCCCATCGGCATATAGGTATAAATGCCGGAACCGAGGCGTTTGATCATGCCCGCGCGCATCATCAACTGGTGGCTGACGATTTCGGCGTCAGATGGAGCTTCCTTGAGGGTTGAAATAAAAAAGCGGGATGCACGCATATCGGTGAATTCTTTTTAAAAAGAGAGAGTTATAATCAACCTAATTTTAAAGGATTAGCTGGCCCGATGCGTCCAAACTTTATACAAAGAGCGCTATTGCAGTTGGATTTGTAGTCAAAAATATAAGAGGACGCCTCGGCCACGGAAAGTTTGAGGTGCAATATGCTCGATCGTGAAGGGTTTCGCCCCAACGTCGGCATCATCCTGCTCAACTCGCATAACGAGGTGTGGTGGGGCAAACGGGTGCGCGAGCACTCGTGGCAGTTCCCGCAGGGCGGGATCAAGTATGGTGAAACGCCGGAGCAAGCAATGTACCGCGAGCTCGAAGAGGAAATCGGACTGCGTCCGGAACACGTCAAGATCATCGGCCGCACCCGCGACTGGCTGCGCTATGAGGTGCCGGATCACTTTATCAAGCGGGAAATCCGCGGCCATTATCGTGGCCAGAAGCAGATCTGGTTCCTGTTGCGCATGTGCGCGCGCGACAATGACGTGAACCTGCGCTTGACCGACCATCCCGAATTCGACGCCTGGCGTTGGCACGATTACTGGGTTCCGCTGGACGTGGTGATCGAATTCAAGCGCGAAGTCTACCAGCGCGCCTTGCAGGAGCTATCGCGCTTCCTGACCTGGCCGGCGCATGGCGACCGCCGCCATTCCTCGCGCTACCTGCGCCAGCCGCACGGCCAGCGTGGGCAGCGCAGCAGCGACAAGCCGCAACAGCCGGTGGTGACGCCGCCGGATGCCGAACTGGCGACCAAGGAATAAGGAAGCTGCCCGCGAGGGCGGCTTTTTTTACGGCTGGCGCAGGGCCCAGCGCTGCGATACGTAGTCGATCACCAGCAGCTTCCCCAGCAAATGGTGCAAGCCCACCACCCCGGCCAATGGTTCGTCCGGCTGGAAGCCCAGCCCTTCGCAATATCCGGCCAGGAAGCCTGCAAGCTTGACGCTGTCGCCGATCTCCAGCGTTCGCTGCACCGTTCCCATGACACAAGGCAACTGGCGGCCCCACGCGTTGGCGGAGAAACGCTGCGCGTCCCGTAGCGGCGCGCCGCCGGTCAGCCCGGCCCAGGCCTGCGCCGAATGGCCATTGATGCCGAAGGCTGCCGACCCTGTATCGAGCAGCGCGGCTTGCGGCGCCCCGCCCGCCACGCGCACCGTCACCAAGGGGTGGCCGCCCGGCCCGCCCCAGCGCACATAACGCATGGTGTGCGCGTCCGGCGCATCCTGCAAGGATGGTCCTTGCTGCCAGCGGTAGCGGGCGCCAGCCAGGTCAAGTTCCAGCGTGCCGTGCTCGAAGAATTCATTGCCGACGGTGGCAATCAGGTCGGAAGTGCAGTGGCCCTGCTCCAGCGGGGCCAGGTTGGCAGCATCCGCACTGGCGACCCGGCGCAGCCCGGCCAGTTCGACTGTCACCTGCTTGCGCGGGGCATCCGCGTTTCCTTTTCTGTGCCAGATGACGGCGCCGGGCGCGCCGGTGTCGAGCTGCGCGTAACAGTCGATGCCGTCGATTTTCACCGGCAGCACGATGGCGGCGGGCACCTTGGGCGCGCCTTCATATAGCGCGTGATCGACGAACAGGAATGGCAGGAAAATGGGCATTAGCAAAAGAACAGCGAAAAAGAGGCGCAGGGTACACCTTCGCGCCGCAAGGTACAATGGCGCAATGTTTACCCCGTCTTCCCACGACGTCCGCCGCTTCTTCTGCGACGTCTACCGCAAAGCCAACGCCAACGAAATCATGGATCCGATCGAGCTGATCGCCCGCGACTGGATCATGGCGCACCCCGAATACCACGACCAGTTGAAAGATGTGGAAGCCGCCATGGCGCGCGACTACTCGGTGGAAGGCAGCGAGGCCAACCCCTTCCTGCACCTGTCGATGCACTTGTCGATTACCGAGCAGCTCTCGATCGACCAGCCGCGCGGCATCCGCGAGGCCTTCGTGGGCCTGGCGCGCAAGCTTGGCACCGAACACGCGGCGCACCATGAAATCATGGAATGCCTGGGCGAGATGATCTGGAACTCGCAGCGCCGTGGCGTGCCGCCGGATGGCGCGGCCTATGTGGAAGCGGTCAAGCGCCGGATTTAAGCTTCGTCCACGCGGACAATGGGCATATGCCAGATCAGGGCAAACACCAGCGGGCTGGCGATCGCCGCGAAAATCACCGAGCGCACCAGGTGATCGGAACCCACGGCCAGCGCAGGGCCGACATTGATCAGCCATGGCAAGGTGGCTGCCAGCAAGGCTTGCGATTTGCGTCCCAGGCGGGCGATCAGGCACAGCATCAGCACTGCCACACCGGCCAGCAATGCAGTAAGCAAGTACACCATTTCTCGGCACCTCCGCGATTTCAGGATAGGGTCATCATAGACCAACAGTTCTGGCGGGAAACTATCCAAAAATCGCGAAACGCAAATTATTTATGCCGGCTTCCTGAACACGCAATAGCCGGCCGCCAGGCGCGCATCGGGCGTCGCAGCCAGGTGTCCATCCGCTAGCAAGTGGATGCAGGAACCGGCACACGCTTCCAGGTGCGTCAGCATTTCGGGCAGCGTCGCGTCGGCGGCAAAGTCGTCCCACGCGGCGCCCGCGCCAGGGCCGCCGCGCGGCGCGACGATGGCGTGGCTCGAGCCGAACGCTGAAGCAAGGCGCAGCGCCAGCGCCGCCAAAGCGGCGCGGCTGCCGACCCGCTGCAGCACGCACGGCCAGCAGAAGGCGTCGTCGCGCAGCTCGATCGCCACCATGTGCTGGCTGGCCCGGCGCACGCTGGCCGGCAATCCCCCGACCCGGCCCAGCGCCTTGTCGACCCGGCGCTGCAGCCCGCGCGGCGGCAGCGAGTGGCTGACATAGATTGTCGAAGTTTCCATATTAATTCCCTCCAGGCATCTAGCTTTACTTCAGCATAGACCATGGATGCCATAAGGAAACTATCCAATCATTGCAGCCGCAGCCCCGCTTTGATCAATGGCAAATCGGTGTAGCGCTTCCCGGTCGCGGCAAACAAGGCGTTGGCCAACGCCGGCGCCAGGGGGCCGACCGCTTCCTCGCCGACACCGCCGGGCGCTTCATTGCTGTCGATGATGACCACCTCCAGCGCCGGGGTCTCGGCCAGCGCGAGCAGCTTGTAGTCGGTGAAGTTCGACTGCTCCACCGCGCCATCCTTGACCGTGATTTCGCCATAGATGGCAGCGCTCAAGGCGAAGATGACGCCCCCCTCGATCTGCCCGCGCACATTGCGCGGATTGACCGTGATGCCGCAATCGAGCACCGTGGTGACCCGGTGCAGCTTGACGCGCGATTCCGCATCCACCGACAGCTCGACCACCTGGCCGATATACGTGCCGTTGGCCCAGGTGAAGGCCATGCCGCGGTGACGACCGGCCGGCCCCTTGCCATGCCAGCCGGAACGCGCTTCCAGCTGGTCCAGCACGGCGCGTTCGCGGCTGCCCGGCTTCATCAGGCTGCGCCGGTAGTCGAGCGGATCGCGCTTGGCGCGCAAGGCCAGTTCGTCGACGAAGGACTCGGTGGCAAAGATGTTTTGCGACGCCGCGACCGAGCGCCAATAACCAAGCGGTACCCCGGCATCGACCGTATTGGTGCGGTGGACGAAACCAGGCAAGCCATAGTAGCGGGTAAGCAGCACGCCGACCGCGCTGCGGTCAAAGGGCTTGGCGTACTGCTTGTCCGCGCCGAAGCGCGAGTAGCTGAACAGGGTGTCGCTTGCGCTGTCCATGCGCACGGCCGTCACGGCGCCTGCGGCATCGAAGCCGGCGCGCAGGCGCAGTACGGCTGCCGGACGGTGGTAGCCGTGGCGCATGTCTTCTTCGCGGCTCCACAGCAGCTTGACCGGCACCCCGGCGTCCCTCGCGATCAAGGCCGCCTGCACGGCGAAGTCGGCCTCGATGCGGCGGCCGAAGCCGCCGCCGCTGAGCGTGGTGTGGATGGTGACCGCTTCCGGCGCGATGCCGAGCGCCTGCGAGACGTAGGTGCGGGCCGTGTCCTGCGCTTGCGTCGGCAGCCACAGCTGCGCCTTGCCGTCCATGACGCTGGCAGTGCCGTTCATTGGCTCCATCGTGGCATGCGCCAGCAGCGGCACGCTGTAAGTCCGTTCAATCCAGGCGCTGGCCTTGGCCGCGCCGGCGTCGTGCGCGGCGTTGAGGTCTTCGGCCTTGCCATTGCGCGGCACCACCAGGTCGCCATCTTTGCGCACCGCCTCGCGCAGCATGTCGCGGTAAGGCGCGCTGGAGTGCTTGCTGGCAGCGGCAAGATCCCATTCCGGCTTGAGCGCATTGAGCGCCTGTTGCGCGCGCCAGTAACTATCGGCAACGACTGCCACGGCATCGGGCAGGCGCACCACTTTTTTCACGCCGCGCCTTGCCAGCGCCGGCTGCGCATCGACTGCCGCCAGCTTGCCGCCGAAGTGGGGGCATTGCAGGATGGCGGCATGCAGCATGCCGGGCATTTTCACGTCGATGCCGTACACCGCGCTGCCATCGGTCTTGGCCGGCAGGTCGAGGCGTGCCACGTCCTTGCCCATATGGCGCCAGCGTTCCTTCGGCATCAGCGGTGGCTCGGCCGGCACCGGCTGCAGGGCAGCCTGTTGCACCAGTTTCGCGTACGGCAGTTTGCGGCCGGTCGCCTGATGCAATACGGCGCCGAGCTGGGTGTCGCATTCGGCCGCAGGGACTTTCCACTGCGCTGCCGCAGCCGCCACCAGCATGGCGCGCGCCTGGGCGCCGGCCTTGCGTAACTGCTGGAACTGGCGCGCCACGCCGCCGCTGCCATAGGTCGCGTATTCGCCCCAGCCAGGATTGATGAACTGCTTTTCCACCGGCGCCATGTCGATGCGCACGGTTTTCCAGTCCAGGTCCATTTCATCGGCCAGCATCTGCGCGATGGCGGTGCCGGTGCCCTGCCCGATCTCGCTGGTATTGGACAGGATGGTGACGCTGCCATCCGGCGCGATGCGCACCCAGCCCGGCGGCGGCGCAACCTCCGCCGCCGGCGCATCGGCTGCCGAGGCAACGATGCCAGGGCCGACCGCAAGCAGCAAGCCGCCGGCGGCCAGCGTCTTCAGGAAATCGCGACGATTGCTCATGCCAGCTCCTCCACGTGCATGCCCGCCGCGCGCCTGATCGCGCGCCGCACGCGTGGATAAGTACCGCAGCGGCACAGGTTGGTCATGGCCTCCTCAATCTGCGCGTCGCTCGGCTTGGGATGGGATTTAAGCAGTGCCGCCGCTGCCATCAGCATGCCCGACTGGCAATAGCCGCACTGCGGCACCTGCTCCGCAATCCATGCCTGCTGCAAGGCATGCGAGCGGTCCGGCGACAGCGCCTCGATGGTGCGCACCTTGCCCTTGCCCACCGCGCTGACCGGCATCACGCAGCTGCGCACCACCTGGCCGTCGATGTGCACGGTGCAGGCCCCGCACACACCGGCACCGCAACCGTATTTGGTCCCGGTCAGTCCCAGCGTATCGCGCAGCACCCACAGCAGCGGCGTATCGCCCTCGACGTCGGCCGTTCGGGCCGCGCCGTTGATATTGAGTGTGTAAGCCATGGTCTTCCCCCCAAAAAGTTGGAGAAAGCTTAACAGCGGCCGGGGCGCGTGGACCACCGGTGTGACGAAAGCCGGCAACCATGGGTTAAAAATGAAAAAGCCCGCACTGGGCGGGCTTCTCTGCAAGCAGCGCTGGTTCAGCGCTTCAGGACCAGCGAACCTGGCAGCGAGTGCAGGTAGGCGGCGATGTCCTGGATGTCCTTGTTGGTCAGTGGCTTGACCTGGCCGGTCATGATCGCGTTGGAGCGGCCGTTCGGCGCGTCGCCGCGCTTGTAAGCGGTCAGCGCGTGCTGCAGGTAGTCCTTGTGCTGGCCGGCCAGCTTGGGATAGCTCGGGTCGATCGGGGAGTTGTAGTCCTTGCCGTGGCAGGCAGCGCAGCTGTATTTTTCAGCCAGGGCCTTGCCATTTTCGATGTTGCCGCCAGCCAGGGCGCTGAACGAGACCGCGGAGCAGAACAGAGCAATAATCAGTTTTTTCATGGTTCAGGGCCTTATTTCTGCTGGGAGTAGAACGCGGCGATGTCGGCGATGTCCTGGTCGGACAGGCTGACAGCGATACCCTTCATGCTCGGGTGCTTACGCTCACCCTTCTGGTAGCCCTTGAGCGCGTTTTCAATGTACTTGGCAGATTGGCCGCCGATCATCGGCACCTGGAAAACTTCGGGGAAAGTCGCTTTGTAGCCTGGAATTGCATGGCAACCGATGCACATCTCGATCTTGCCTTTTGCGTTCTTGGCGTCGCCGACGATGTCCGCGGCTACGGCTGCCTGCGCAACGGCGGTCAGCGCGAGGAGTGCGAAGATTTTTTTCATAGGTGTGGGCTTTAATCAGTTGAAATCGGACACTGCATTGCGCAACAAAACCGCTCCTTTGCGCCCTCAACCTGCGATTTTACCTTAGGAGTTGGCCAATCGTCCATAAGATGGATCAGGGTTGGAGCACTTCTTTCACATGAGTTTCGCGAAACTGTTGTATGCCTTCCGCTTTTTTTCAGCGCGCAAGCGGAAACTTTTTGTTTCCATGTGGCAATTAGTGGTAAATTCGCCAGTTAAATTTAACTACCTTGTTTCCACAAAACTTTTTTCATGCCTTTTTACCTCTCCCAACAACGCCGGCCCCTGCTGGCGACCATGGCGCTGGCCATGCTGCTGACCGCTTGCGGCGGTGGCGGCGACAAGTCCAGCAACTCCGGCAACGGCAATAACGGCGGCTCCGGCAACGGCGGCTCCGGCACGCCCCCAACCCAGGTCCAGCCTGATGGCAAATCCACGCTGGAAGCCGCCCTGCCGAGCGGCGACGTCAGCAAATTGAACGACAACAACACCGATCTGCTGAAAGCGATCAAGGCCGAATTCGCCCTGCGCGAAACCGAACAGTCGGACCTGCTGAACCAGGTATGGGGCAACGAGTCCATCGTCTACGCACCGGGCGCCAATAGCCAGCTGCTGGTCCCGCAGACGACGCGCGAGTCGGCCCGCACCTACCCGCTGGTGGTGGGGAGCGGTGGCGACAGCCTGGCGATGGCCGGCAAGGTGCAGGGTGCCCGCGTGGCAGCGTTTGGCGCCAATGTCATCGGCGGCGACTTCCCTGCGATGGTGGCGCCGACGCGCCGCCTGCTGTCCTGGCTGCTGTCCGGCCAGCAGCAAGACGTCAGCGCCGCACGCGAGATCACCCTGCTGCGCTACTCGAACGGCGAACAGACGGCCTTGAAGGCTTGGTTCAAGACCCAGTTCCCCAACTGGACCATCAGCACCTGCGCCGACGACAACCAACTGGCCAGCTGCACCCAGAACGGCCAGTTGCTGCTGGTCGGCAGCGCGGGCTCCAGCCTGAACGATTCCAACGCGGCCCTGCTGGCCTTCCTGAACAAATCGCTGGCGGCCGGCAAGCCCCTGCTGTACCAGCACACCGCCAGCTGGGGCGACGGCGGGCTGCCGCAAATCGCCGGCCTGCTGGGCCAGGCGCCGCTGCCTTACGCCGGCAACTACTTTGACAAGGACAGCGCCAACTGGACCAACAAGGATGCCATGATGGCCGCCCAGCCGGGCGCGCTGAAGCCGATGCAGTCGATCAGCCGCGTGGTCAACCACCTGGCGGCCGCCGACTACACCTTCAACCTCGGGCAGTGTGAAGACGACCGGCGCTGCCCTACCGTGCCGGCCTTGGGCGCTGAATTCTTCCAGGGCGCGGAACAACTGCAATCGTGGATCGCCAGTGTCGAGACTGCCGGCAAGCGTCCGTTTGACGCGGATGCGCCCAAGCTCCTGAAGTACCTGGTGCTGCTGGGCGACTACTACCGCAACCACGTCACCTACCCGATGAGCAAGAGCAGCACGCCGGTCAACACCTTCCTGCAGGCGCTGTTCGCCGACCATGCGCTGGCGAGCAACCGCGACATCCAGCCGGCCATGAAACTGCAGGGCAGCAGCTTCCCATCGCTGTCCGGCAGCGCCGCCGAGACCTCGGTCAGCCGCAGCTTTGCCACCCGCAAGGTTGACTTCAGCACCAGCGCAGCCACTTATGCGCTGCCTGGCAAGACTTTCAGCGTGACCCGCAACGACAGCAGCGCGGCCAAGGTCACGGTGTTCATCAACCAGCTGCGCAGCGGTGCCGCGCATATCTTTGGCGACAAGTACGACCGCCCGCAATTCTTGTGGGGTAATGAGGTGCCGCTCGAACCCGGCCAGACCATCAAGTTGAGCAGCCCGACCGGCGGCATCATCTACGTGCGCCTGCAGGAAACCGATAGCCCATTGAATGTCGCGCTGCAGTTCAGCGGCGTCGGCCAGCAAGCGGCTTACACCGGTCCGGAAAGCGCCGCCACCTTCGCCAGCGCGGTGCGCAGCACCACGATCGGCTGGTCTGAAATCCTGACCCCGGCACTGGAAATCCACTCCACCACGGAAAAGATGCGCAAGACCGTGACCGACTACAGCGACAACGTCGGCAAGCTGCTCAGCGATATCGACACCTATATGTACAAGGATGCCTACAACCTGGCCGCCTTCAACGGCCGCGACCTGGCCCTGCCGGCCGGCGTCGCCAGCTTCTGCCAGGGCAAGGGCTGGGACTGCGCCAGCTGGGATATCCACGGCCTGGGCGGCGTACAGCACTTCAATGCCGACCAGGCAAATTGCGGCTACCTGTGCTCCGGCCAGCCGATCGACAGCTATGCCGTCTTCTCGCCGCTGGGCTGGGGCGAATCGCACGAAATCGGCCACAACCTGCAGCGCGGCCGCCTCAAGATGTACGGCAGCCAATCGACCGAAGTATCGAACAATATCTTCCCGATTCACAAATGGCTGCTTTACAACCGCAACAATCCGACTGCCAAGCAGTACGGCCGTGACATTCAGCAGAAAGCAACGTTCGACCTGCTGCAAGCGGCCCAGAAACAGGCCGCCCCGGCGGACTACGTGAAAACCAATATGTGGTTCAACGACGACCTGTCCGGCGGCCGCCTGCAGTTCTATTGGCAGCTGCCGATGGATAACAGCACCCTGGGCGACAACGGTTGGGACCTGTACCGCCTGCTCTACCTGCACGAGCGCCTGCTCTCCAAGGCAAGCGGCAGCGACGCCAGCTGGAGCAGCGAGCGCGCCAAGCTGGGCTTCTCGGATGCCGGCTATGCCAGCCGCGCCACCGTGCAGTCCATCACGGCCGAAGACAACATGCTGGTGGCAGTCTCGTTCATCACGGGGCGCGACCAGCGCAGCTTCTTCGACATGTGGGGCATCAAGTACAGCGCCACCGCCGCCGCCCAGGTAGCCGCCTACGGCTACCCTGCAAGCAGCAAGCGCTTCTGGGTGGTTCCGTGCGAGAAAAATGGCCTGAAAGCCCCGCTGTCGGCACCGGTGGCGGTGGACGGCGTGAGCGCCTGGCCGGTCGCAGGCAACTGCACACAGTAAGCGGCTCTGGCATATACTTCCGGTGATCACCCTCACCGGAAGTTTTTACCATGCACGCACCGCAACGCTTTGAAGGCTCCGACAACTACGTCGCCACCAATGACCTGAAACTGGCCGTCAACGCCGCCCTGACCCTGCAGCGTCCCTTGCTGATCAAGGGCGAACCGGGCACCGGCAAGACCATGCTGGCCGAAGAAGTCGCCGCCGCACTCGATATGCCGCTGATGCAGTGGCATATCAAATCCACCACCAAGGCCCAGCAAGGCCTGTACGAATACGACGCCGTCTCCCGCCTGCGCGACTCCCAACTGGGCGATGAACGCGTGCGCGACATCCACAACTACATCGTCAAAGGCGTGCTGTGGCAAGCCTTCACCGCGCCGGAACCGGTGGTGCTGCTGATCGACGAGATCGACAAGGCCGACATCGAATTCCCGAACGACCTGCTGCGCGAACTGGACCGCATGGAGTTCTACGTCTACGAGACGCGTGAAATGGTCACCGCCAAGCACCGCCCGCTGGTGATCATCACCTCCAATAACGAGAAAGAGCTGCCGGACGCCTTCCTGCGCCGCTGCTTCTTCCACTACATCAAATTCCCGGACAAGGACACGATGGAAGCCATCGTCAAAGTCCACTACCCGCACCTGAAGCAGGAATTGCTGGCCACCGCCCTGCAAACCTTCTACGAAGTGCGCGACGTGCCGGGCCTGAAGAAAAAGCCTTCCACCAGCGAATTCCTCGATTGGCTGAAGCTCCTGATGGCCGAAGACATTCCGCCGGAAGTCCTGCGCGGCAAGGACCAGAAAGCCGCCGTTCCGCCGCTGCACGGCGCCCTGCTGAAAAACGAACAGGACGTGCACCTGTTCGAACGCCTGGTATTCATGTCGAGGACCAACCGCTGATGGAAGCCCCAACCCCGGTCACGCTGCAAGCCAACGGCCTGCGCCTGGAGCCGCTCGGCCCGCAGCACGCCGACGCCCTGCGCGAAGCCGCACAGGACGGCGAGCTGTGGAAGCTGCGCATCACTTCCGTGCCGGAGCCGCACAAGGTGGAAGCCTACATCGCCACTGCGCTGGAAATGCACCCTTCCCGCCTGGCCTTCGCCGTGGTTGACGCGACCAGTGGCCAGGTGCTGGGCACCACCAGCTACCACGACATCGTGCCATCCATCGACCGCGCGGAAATCGGCTACACCTGGTACCGCCGCAGCGTACAGCGCACCCACGTCAACACCACCTGCAAGCTGTTGTTGCTGACGCACGCCTTCGAAACGCTCGGCTGCGCCGTGGTCGGCTTCCGCACCGATAATTTCAACCACGCCTCGCAAGCCGCCATCGAACGCCTGGGCGCGAAGAAGGATGGCGTCATCCGTCACCACGCCGTGCGCCGGGACGGCACGGTGCGCGACACGGTCATGTACAGCATCGTGCGCGGCGAATGGCCCGAAGTGAAAGCGCAGCTGCGCTACCTGCTGGCGCGGAGGGAGACGGCATGCTGATCGACTTCTTCTTCACGCTGAAAGATGCCAAGATCCCGGTCACGATCAAGGAATTCCTCATCCTGCTCGAAGCCATGCAAAAGCAGGTGCTGGAACCCTCGCTGGACGACTTCTACTACATGAGCCGCCTGTGCCTGGTGAAGGACGAAGCCAACTACGACAAATTCGACCGCGCCTTCGGCCAGTACTTCAAAGGCATCAACGCCGTCTTCGACACCACCAAGGAGATCCCGCTCGACTGGCTGCTGCAGCGCATGAAGCGCGAGCTGACGCCGGAGCAGATCGCCGCGCTCGAGAAATTCGGCTACGATAAGCTGATGGACCGCCTCAACGAACTGCTGAAAGAGCAGAAGGAACGCCACGAAGGCGGCAACAAATGGATCGGCAGCGGCGGCACCTCCCCGTTCGGCAACGGCGGCACCAATCCGGAAGGCATCCGCATCGGCGGCAAGGGCGGCAACCGCAGCGCAGTGAAGGTGTGGGAACAGCGCACCTATAAGGACTACGATGGCGAGCGCGAACTGGGCACGCGCAACATCAAGGTGGCCCTGCGCCGCCTGCGCAAGTTCGCCCGCCAAGGCGCGGCGGAAGAACTGGCGCTGGACCAGACCATCCGCGCCACCGCCAACAACGCCGGCTACCTCGACATCAAGATGCAGCCCGAGCGCAAGAACAACGTCAAGGTGCTGATGCTGATGGACGTGGGCGGCACGATGGACGACCACATCGAACGCGCGGAAGAACTGTTCTCGGCCGCCAAGACCGAGTTCAAGAACATGGAGTTCTACTACTTCCACAACTGCGTGTACGACTACCTCTGGCGCAGCAACCGCCGCCGCAACGCCGAACGCTTCGCCACCTGGGACGTGCTGCGCAAATACCCGCCCGACACCAAGTTGATCTTTGTCGGCGACGCCACTATGAGTCCTTATGAAGTGCTGCAGCCCGGCGGCTCGGTCGAATACAACAACGAAGAAGCCGGCGCCGAATGGCTCGGACGATTCACTTCGCACTTCCCGAAGTTCATCTGGCTCAACCCCGAACCGGAAGGCCTGTGGCAATACCGCCAATCGATTTCCGTGATCCGCCAGATCATGCAGAACCGGATGTTCCCCATCACCATCGAAGGCCTCGAGCGCGCAATGCGCATGCTCTCAAAGTAAATTGAGTTGGAGGCGGTAGCCGACGGCGGTTTCGGTGAGCAGGTATTGCGGCTGGGCGGGCTCGTCTTCCAGCTTGTGGCGCAGGTGGCCCATGTAGATGCGCAGGTAATGGCTGTTGTCCGATTGCGCGGGGCCCCACACGGCGCGCAGCAGTTGCGGCGCGGTCATTACGCGGCCGGCGTTGGCGACCAGCACGGATAACAGCCGGTATTCGGTGGGCGTCAGGTGCACGTGCTCGCCGCGCTTGCTGACGCGGCGGTTCGGCAGATCCACCACGACTTCACCGAATTGCACTTGCCCGGCATTGTCGGCTTGTGGTTGCCGCTGGCGGCGCAGCGTGGCGCGCACGCGGGCCAGCAACTCTCCCGTGCCGAACGGCTTGCTCAGGTAATCGTCGGCGCCGGCATCCAGTGCCTTGATCTTGTCGGACTCGTTGACGCGCGCCGACAGCACGATCACCGGCACGTTCGACCATTTGCGCAGGTCGGCAATGAAGTCGATGCCGTCGCCATCGGGCAGCCCAAGGTCGAGGATCACCAGGTCCGGGCGACGCGTGCCGGCGTCGATCAGGCCGCGCTGCATGCTGGCCGCTTCGTGGACGTGCCAGCCCTCATCCTCCAGCGCGGCGCGTACGAAGCGCCTGATCTGCGGTTCGTCTTCCACCAGCAAGGCGGTGGGGACAATCTCGGTCTGTTGCGTGTTCATTCTTCCTCGATGTCAGGCAGCTGCGGCGGAGTGCCGACCGGCAGCGTGAAGACGAAGGCGGCTCCGCCGAGCGGGGATTTATCCGCCGCGATAGTGCCGCCGTGCGCTTCGACGATGGCGCGGCAAATCGCCAATCCCAGGCCAACGCCCGGTTTGGCCGACTCCTTTTCGCCGCGCGTGAACTTCTCGAATATCGCTTCTTCACGCCCGCGCGGCAAACCCGGGCCGTTATCGTACACCATGACCCGTACCAACTCGGCGCGCTGTACGGCGTAGATCACAATCGACGATCCAGGCGGCGTGTACTTGGCGGCGTTCTCCAGCAGATTGCACAGCACGCGTTCGATCAGCATTGCGTCGAAGCGTAGCAGCGGCAGCTCCAGTGAAAGCTGGGTGCTGACCTTGTGGCCGCCCAGTTGCAGGCGACTGGCGCGCAAGGCACTGCCGACCACCTCTTCCAGCGGTTGCCATTGCAGGTTGAATTTCAGTTCCCCGCTTTCGATGCGCGCCATATCGAGCAGGTTGGCCACCAGGGCGCTCATGCGCAGCGCCTCCGCGTGCAGCGAGCTGGCCAGCTCCAGCTGAGGCTCCGCCAGGGGCGGGCGCGAGCCGGCCAGCGATTCGGACAATCCCACCAGTGAAGTCAGCGGCGTGCGCAGGTCGTGCGACAAGGCCGCCAGCAGGGAGTTGCGCAAACGTTCCGATTCCATATTGACCAGCGCTTGCTGCGCTACTTCCACATAATGCACGCGTTCCAGGGCAATGGCGGCCAGCGCGGCGAAGGTATCGAGATGCTGCCGCTGCTCGGGAATCAGTATCCAGCGGCGCTGCGCCGGCTCGATCGCCAGCACGCCGCGGGTGCGCATCGGCGCCACCAGCGGCATGTAGAACAGCGGGCTGGCCGGCAGCGTGTCGGTGCCGAGGCCAGCGCTTGCGGCATGGTCGAAAGCCCATTGCGCCACGCCCTGGTCCACGGCACGATTCGCATCCGCCCCGGTGGGCGGATGCAGGCGCCCACCGGCATCTGGCAACAACAGGCTTGCCTTGGCATTGAACGTCGATTGCACGAAGCGCGCCGTGGT
Source organism: Duganella sp. CF458 (assembly GCF_900113115.1). Taxonomy (GTDB): domain Bacteria; phylum Pseudomonadota; class Gammaproteobacteria; order Burkholderiales; family Burkholderiaceae_D; genus Rugamonas. Next base: position 462,604 of record NZ_FOOF01000001.1, read on the forward strand.
CTCGAATATTTGCTCCGTTTGCAGCGCGCCCGACAGCTCGCGCGCAAACTCATACAATGCACGGGCACGGCTTTCGCGATACGAAGCGACGCGCGCCTGGAAACGCAGGCCGGCGGTCAAGTGGCCGGTGATCAGGCCCACCGCCAGCATGACGGCAAAGGTAATGGTGTATTGCAAGTCCGTGATCGCGAAGCTGAAGCGGGGCGCGACAAAGAAGAAGTCGAAACAGGCCACGCTGACGCAGGTTGCCAACACGGATGGCCCGCGTCCGAAGCGCACAGCTACCAGCAGCACCACCAGCAAAAACAACATGGCGATATTGGCCAGGTCGAAGTAAGGCAGCAACGGCGTCGCCAACAAGGCCATGCCGACACTGGCGGCGGCGGCAGCCGCATAACCGGCCGCGCGCCGCTTGAAGCGCAGCGCGTCCTCTTCTGCATCGCCCGGTGCGGCGGTACTGGCCGCTGTCGTCGCCGGCGCTCCTGTGCGCTCACTCCCGGAGACCACGATCAGGTCGATGTCCGGCGCATATGCCGCCAGGCTGCGCATATGCGAGCGGCGCCATGGCCAGGTGCGGTGCGCCCGCCCCATGGCAATCCTGGACAGGTTGTGGCTGCGCGCATAATCGGCGGCAGCGGCGGCAATATCGCCGCCGGAGAGCACGGCAGTGGTGGCCCCCAGGTCTTGCGCCAGCTTGAGCATTTTCAGCACCCGCTCCCGCTCACCGGCGGGCAGGCGTTGCAGGGTGGGTGTTTCGACATAGACGGCATGCCATTGCGTGCCCAACTGGCCTGCCAGGCGCGCGGCGCTGCGCACCACCTGCTCGCAGCCGTGCCGTGGACCAACCAGCGCCAGCACGGAGGCGCCGGTTTTCCAGATAGTGTCGATCGACTGTTCGACGCGGTAAGCGCGCACATCGTCTTCAATGCGGTCTGCGGTGCGGCGCAAGGCCAGCTCGCGCAGCGCGATCAGGTTCCCCTTGCGGAAGAAGTTCTTTGCGGCGCGTTCGGCTTGCGGCGCCTGATAGACCTTGCCGCCTTTCAGGCGTAACAGCAATTCGTCGGCCGGGATATCGACCAGCACCACCTCGTCGGCGGCGTCGAACACCGTATCCGGCACGGTTTCGTTGACCTGAATGCCGGTGATGCCGCCCACCACGTCGTTCAGGCTTTCCAGGTGCTGCACGTTGACGGTGCTGAAAACATCGATGCCGGCTTCCAGCAACTCCGCCACGTCCTGCCACCGCTTGGGGTGGCGCGAGCCCGGCGCGTTGGAGTGCGCCAGCTCGTCAATCAGGACTAGCGGCGGGCGACACGCCAGCGCGCCATCGATGTCGAATTCGCCCAGGGTCTTGCCGCGATACGCGATTGCCCGCAGCGGCAAGACCTCCAGCCCTTCCAGCAGCGCCGCGGTTTCGCTGCGGCCGTGGGTCTCGATTACGCCGACCAGCACCTGCTGCCCTGCCGCCTGCAATTTGCGGGCGGCCGACAGCATGGCGTAGGTCTTGCCGACGCCGGCCGAAGCCCCGAAGTAGATGCGCAGCTTGCCGCGCGCCGCTTTGCGCTGCTGCTCCTGCATATGCGCCAGGAGCACATCCGGGTCCGGTCGGTCTTCGTCGAGAGGGATCATGTCAGCGAGTATGCGGCGTTTTTCTGTCCAACGCCAGATTCAGCGCCAGGACGTTCACGCGCGGTTCGCCGAAAATGCCCAGGACCTTGCCCGATGCGTGCTCGGCGATCAGGGCCTGCACCTGCTGCGGCGCGATGCGGCGCTCAGCCGCCACCCGCCTGGCCTGATATTCGGCGGCCGACAGGCTGATTTCCGGATCGAGCCCGCTACCGGAAGCCGTGACCAGGTCGACCGGGATCGGCGCCGGGTTGCCGGGATCGGCAGCCTTGAGCGCCTCGACGCGGGCGCGCACGGCATCTGTGTAGGCCGGGTTGAGCGGGCCCTGGTTGGAGCCGCCGGAGCCATTGGCGTTGTACGGCATCGGTCCAGTGGCCGACGGGCGGCCCCAGAAATATCTCGGCGAAGTGAACTGCTGGCCGATCAGCGCGGAGCCAACCGGCTTGCCGTCCACTTCCAGGATCGAGCCGCCAGCCTGGCTGGGAAAGGCCAAGGAGCCGACCGCCGTGACGGCCAACGGATAAGCCATGCCGCAAGCGATGGTCAGGACGCCGAACAGTACCAGCGCGGGACGAATAGTCGAAATCATCTTGTTCTCCAGCTTATACGAGGTTGAACGCTGCCAGCAGCATGTCGATCAATTTGATGCCGATGAACGGCAGCACCAGTCCGCCCACTCCGTACAGCAGCAGATTGCGGCGCAGCAGCGCAGTGGCGCCGATGGCGCGATAGGGCACGCCTTTCAGGGCCAGGGGGATCAGGAACACGATGATCAGGGCGTTGAAGATCACGGCGGACATGATGGCGGAGTTGGGGCTGGCCAGGTGCATGATGTCCAGGGTCTTCAATTGCGGGTAGGTGCCGACGAAGGCGGCCGGAATGATCGCAAAGTACTTGGCGATATCGTTCGAAATCGAGAAAGTGGTCAGCGAGCCGCGCGTCATCAGCATCTGCTTGCCGATCTCCACGATCTCCAGCAGCTTGGTCGGATTCGAATCCAGGTCCACCATATTGCCCGCTTCTTTCGCAGCCTGGGTGCCGGAGCTCATGGCCACCGCCACGTCGGCCTGGGCCAGCGCGGGAGCGTCGTTGGTGCCGTCGCCGGTCATGGCCACCAGGCGGCCGTCGGATTGGTAGCTGCGGATAAGTTTCAACTTATCCTCAGGCGTCGCCTCGGCCAGGAAATCATCCACACCCGCTTCAGCCGCTATCGCAGCGGCGGTCAGCTTGTTGTCGCCGGTGATCATCACGGTCTTGATGCCCATGCGCCGCAGCTCCGCGAAGCGCTCCTTGATGCCGCCCTTGACGATATCCTTCAGCTCCACCACGCCCACGACGCGGCCGTTGTCGGCCACCACCAGCGGCGTGCTGCCCCGGCGCGAAACGTCTTCCACGGTGTGCGCCACTTCGTCAGGCCACTGCTGGCCAGCCGCTTCCACGTACTTGCGCACGGCGTCGGCCGAACCCTTGCGCACTTCACGGCCATCCATGTCCACGCCGCTCATGCGGGTGTTGGCTGAAAACGGGATGAAAGCGGCGTGCAACGGCGACATTTCGCGCCCGCGGATATTGAACTTCTGCTTGGCCAGCACCACGATGCTGCGGCCTTCCGGCGTTTCGTCCGCCAGCGAAGCCAGTTGCGCCACGTCGGCCAGTTCGCGCTCGGTCACTCCCGGCGCGGCGAAGAAGGCCGAAGCCTGCCGGTTGCCGAGGGTGATGGTACCGGTCTTGTCCAGCAACAGGACGTCGACGTCGCCCGCGGCTTCCACCGCGCGGCCGGAAGTAGCGATGACGTTGGCCTGCATCATGCGGCTCATGCCCGCCACGCCGATGGCCGACAGCAGGCCGCCGATGGTGGTCGGAATCAGGCACACCAGCAATGCGATCAGCACGGTGATGGTGATCGGTGAACCTGACTGCGCGGCTGCCACCGAGAACAGCGAGAACGGCAGCAAGGTCGCGGTCACGATCAGGAACACGATGGTCAGCGCCACCAGCAAGATGGTCAGCGCGATTTCGTTGGGGGTTTTCTTGCGCTTGGCGCCTTCCACCATGGCGATCATGCGGTCGAGGAAAGTCTCGCCCGGGTTGGCGGTGACCTGGACCACCAGCCAGTCGGAAAGCACGCGGGTGCCGCCGGTAACCGAGGAAAAGTCGCCGCCCGATTCGCGGATGACCGGCGCGGATTCGCCGGTAATGGCGCTTTCGTCCACCGAAGCCACGCCTTCAATTACAGTGCCGTCGATCGGGATCACGTCGCCGGCTTCCACCAGCACGTAGTTATTCTTGCGCAGGTCGGTGGCGGGGCATGGCAGCCATGGCGTGCCGTGCTTTGGTACTGCCAGGCGCTTCGACGTCACGCTCTGTTTCAAGCTGCGCAGCGAAGCCGCCTGCGCCTTGCTGCGGCCTTCGGCCAGGGCTTCGGCAAAGTTTGCGAACAGCACGGTGAACCACAGCCAGATCGTGGTGGCAAGGATGAAGCCAGAACCGGCTTCTCCCACGCCGTTCAGCGACTGGAGGTAAAGCAGCGTGGTGGTGATGCTGCCGATATAGACGACGAACATGACGGGGCTGCGCAGTTGGACCGCAGGGCTCAGCTTGCGGAACGCGTCGGCAATGGCCGGCACGACAAGCTGCGAGTCGAGCAGCTTGAGGCGCTTGCCTGGTTGGGCGACTGGAATCGCCTGGGATTGCGACATGATGTGCTCTCCTTACTTATACAGTTGCAGGTGTTCGATCACCGGGCCAAGCGCCAGCGAAGGAACGTAATTCAACACGCCTACCAGCAGCACGACAGCTACCAGCAGGAACACGAACATCGGACCATGGGTCGGCATGGTTCCGGAGTTCGCTTGCAGGCGCGGCTTCGATGCCAGCGAACCGGCAATCGCCAGCACCGGCACGATCATGGCGAAGCGGCCGAACCACATGGCGACGGCCAGCATGGTGTTGTAGAACGGCGTGTTGGCGGAGAGACCGGCGAAGGCGCTGCCGTTGTTGTTAGCGGCCGAACTGAAGGCGTACAGTATCTCCGAGAAGCCATGCGCGCCTGGATTGGCAACGCCCACCCTGCCGACGTCCAGCATGACGGCGATGGCAGTACCCGCCAGCACCAGGGTCGGCGTGACCAGGATCGCGATCGAGGTCATTTTCATCTCGTACGACTGGATTTTCTTGCCCAGATATTCCGGCGTGCGGCCGATCATCAAGCCGGCGATGAACACCGCCATGATGGCAAAGACCAGCATGCCGTACAGGCCCGAGCCCACGCCGCCGAACACCACTTCGCCCAGCTGCATCAGCAGCATCGGTCCTGCCCCGCCCAGCGGCGTGAAGGAATCATGCATGCCGTTCACTGCGCCGCAGGACGCTGCCGTGGTCACGGTTGCGAACAGGCCGGTGGCTGCGATACCGAAGCGCGTTTCCTTGCCCTCCATATTGCCGCCCGCTTGCAGCGCAGTGGCCGACTGGTCGACACCAATCGCCTGCAGTGCCGGTTGCGCAGACTGCTCCGCAGCCGTGATGCCGACGGCGGCGACCACGAACATGATGGTCATTGCACCCAGCACGGCCCAGCCCTGGCGGCGGTCGCCCACCATGCGGCCAAAGGCGAAGCACAACGCGGCGGGGATCAGGAAGATCGCCAGCATCTCGCCGAAATTCGACATTGCGGTCGGGTTTTCATACGGATGCGCGGAGTTCGCATTGAAGTAGCCACCGCCATTTGTGCCCAGCATCTTGATCGCTTCCTGCGAAGCGACCGGCCCCATCGCGATCAACTGCGTGGTCGCGGTCTGGATTTGCGCAGGCGCCTCGGGCGTGGCGCCGGGCACTGTGTACGTCACCGGTTCCATCAGGGCCACTTCCTTATAGGCTGAGAAATTCTGGATCGCGCCCTGGCCAACCAGGAACACTGCAAACACAAAGGACAGTGGAAGCAGCACATACAGCATGATGCGGGTCAGGTCGACCCAGAAATTGCCGATCGATTTGGCGGATCGGGCAGCAAAACCCCGGATCAGCGCAAATGCCACGGCAATGCCGGTGGCAGCCGAGAAGAAGTTCTGGCCCGTCAGCGCCAGCATCTGGCTCATATAGCTCATGGTCTGCTCGCCGGCATACCCTTGCCAGTTGGTGTTGGCCACAAAACTGACGGCGGTATTGAACGAGGAATCGGGGCTGACGCCCGGCAGGCCTTGGGGGTTGAGCGGCAACCACGCTTGCATGCGCTGCACGGCATAGACAAACAGGGTGCCAACGAGGTTGAAGACCAGTAGCGAGATGGCATAGGCTTTCCAGCCCATGCCGCGCTGCGTTTCGTCGGCCGTTATCCCGGCGGCGCGGTATAGCAGCCGTTCGGCCGCTGCCAGCCAGCCCAGGCCCGGGATTTGGCGGCCATCGGCAACGCGTGCCAGCAAACCGCCCAGCGGCCACGCTGCGGCGACCAGCACCAGCAGGAAAACCGCCAGCAACAGGAAAGATTGGGGGCTCATGTTACAGCTCCTCCGCTTTCAGCAGGGCCGCCAGCAGGTAGACCAGCAAACCGGCCGTGGCTATGGAGCCGATGAAATAAAAGATGTTCATTGCTGGTCTCCCAGCTTGTCGCAACCGGCCGCCATGGCGACGACCAGCACGAAAAAGGCGACGATTGCGCCGATAAAGACGATGTCCATTACGTTCCCCGAAAGGTCTTGTTTGTCTGTAAACCAGCTTATCGAGCCACGTCTAAAATCGGTGTAAAGACTCGGCAAGCCGGTGTAAACAAGTTGTAAAAATCAGAAGGTCCGGCTGACGGTGAGCTGCAGGGCGTTCTTGCCCAGGAATTTGCCGTTGGCCGGCGACGCATAGGCCGTCTTGCCGGCATTGGTGCCGAGGGCAGCCAGTTGCACGCTGGCGAAACCCATGTCCCTGGTCACACCCAGCTTCCAGTCGCTGTAATCGGAAGCGGCGTTATGCTTCACGCGCTGGTGTCCGGCATGCAGGTTGACGGTATAACCGGCACCCGCGTCAATGTTGGCGCTCAGGTCCAGGTAGCCCGAGTCTTTGCTGTCGACGAAGCCGAACAGGCTTGTCAGCGAATGCGAATACTTCAAAATGGCCGGGCCGTAGCCAAGCTGGGCGTAGATTTCCGTGGTGTCGGGATTGTCGATGCCCGGGATACGGCCTTTGTAAACATAGGTCAGTACGCCGGCGTCGTAGCTGATGTCTTGCGTCAGTTGGCCGCGCCTGCCGCCGTAGATGTCCAGTTCCACGCGGCCGGAGCCGCCCGCATCGCGCGTCCAGTTGATGGTTGATGCCCAGGCGCCGACGTATAAACCAGTAGCAGCGCTGGCAAGATCGGCGCCGCCTTGCACGGCAGGCTGCAGGCGCGACTGCGAGATGCCGCGATAGCGGTAATCGCTGGTCAGCGAAGCGTTGAAGCTCAGGTCATCGGCAAAGGCAGGCGCCGCCAGCATCGCCGCGGCCAGGAAAATCGCATTTTTCATACATCCACTTTCGTCAAAAAAGAAGGTGACGAAAGCGTAGCGACCAGTGCGTAAAAACGGTCTAAATAGAAGGCGGCAGCACATCAACGCCGCGTAAACATCTCACAGGCGCATAAATTTGCGCAGCACAGCCTGCACCTGGTGCTCGGCCAGCGGCTTATTCAGCAAGCCTGCAGCGCCGGCGGCGCGGCCGCGGGTGAGGTCGTAGTCGTGGGCGGACTGCACCAGGAAGACTACTTCGGGATGCGTCTCTTCGCCGCGCAGTTGGGCGCACAGCAGGTAGTGGTCGAGGATGGGCGAGGCAAAGTCGATCAACACCACGGCGACCGGCCGCTGGCGGCAGATCGCCAGCGCAGCCACGCCGTCCACCGCCCACAATACCGCGGTGCCGAACTGTTTCAGCGATTGTCCCAGCTGCTCGCTGAAATGGGCATTGGCGTCCACGCACAGCACGGCCCCTTCCCGCCGCGGCTTGCGCATCTTTTCATAGACATCCGGGTCGGTCAGGTCCAGGTCGAGCCGCTCGCGGCGCCGGCGCTCGGGTACCAGCGAACCTTCGGACGCCGACAGGCCGGCTAGCACTGCGGCACGGCGCTCGACCAGGCGCGCCAGCCCGGCATACATGGCGCTCCACTGCACCGGCAGCGGCAAGTTCGGGTAAGGCAGGAGCACACCGGTCGCACCCAGCACCAGCGCCGGCCGGATGTCGCCTGCCGCCAACGATGCGATGACGGCCAGGGCTTTCAATTCGGTGCCGTTGGCCAGGTAAATATCGGGGTCCTGCAGGCTGTCTTCGGACAATGAAAGATACGACGGGCCGTCGGCTGGCGCCCGGGCCAGGCCATGCGCGAGCGCCAGCCCGGCCTCCGGCGGGAAGCCAACCAGCCTGACTGCGAACGGGCGCCGATCTGTGGTCATAAACCCATTTTACCGCTGTGATTCCCTTGCGCCACCGGCCGTTGCGGATAGAATGCGCAAGCATGCGACCCGTCAAAGCGGAAAATACTGTATATAATCACAGCACTTTGCATTACCAATAACACGTATGGCCACTAAAAAACCAGTTTCCGACTACAGCGAATCATCTATCCGCGTCCTCAAAGGACTGGAGCCCGTCAAGCAGCGCCCGGGCATGTACACCCGCACCGAGAACCCGCTGCACATCATCCAGGAGGTGATCGACAATGCTTCCGATGAAGCATTGGGCGGCCATTGCAAAAATATCATCGTGACGCAGAATGCCGACGGTTCCATCACCGTCGAAGACGACGGCCGTGGTATTCCGGTCGGCTTGCATCCTGAAGAAAACGTACCGACGGTGGAAATCGTCTTCACCCGCCTGCACGCGGGCGGCAAGTTCGATAAGGGCTCGGGCGGCGCCTATGCCTTCTCGGGCGGCCTGCACGGTGTCGGCGTTTCGGTCACCAACGCGCTGTCCAAGCGCCTGGAGATCGCAGTGTGGCGAAAAGACGACGCCGGCAATGGTTTCCACAATATCGCTTTCGAAAACGGCGACCTGGTGGAACCGCTGCGCTCCGAACCTGCCCCGAAAGACGGCAAGAAGTCCGGTACCCGCGTTACCGCCTGGCCGGATGCGAAGTATTTCGATTCGCCGCTGATTTCCCAGGTCGAGCTGCAACGCCTGCTGCGCTCCAAGGCCGTGCTGCTGCCCGGCGTGACCGTCACGCTGAAAAACGCCAAGAACGGCGACGAGCAGACCTGGATGTACAAGGACGGCCTGCGCGGCTACCTGAACGAACAACTGGCGCAAACCACCTCCGGCGGCGAAACCCTGATCCCGCTGTTCGAGGGCGAGCAATTCGCCACCCCTGACGCGGAAGGCTTTGCCGAAGGCGAAGGCGCGTCGTGGGTGGTTGCATGGACCGAGGAAGGCGCCGTGGTGCGCGAGTCCTACGTCAACCTGATCCCGACCCCGAACGGCGGCACCCACGAATCGGGCCTGCGCGATGGCCTGTTCGGTGCGATGAAGAACTTCGTCGAGCTGCACTCGCTGCTGCCGAAAGGCGTGAAGCTGCTGCCGGAAGACGTGTTTGCACGGGCCTCCTTCGTGCTGTCGGCCAAGGTGCTGGACCCGCAGTTCCAGGGCCAGATCAAGGAACGCCTGAATTCGCGCGATGCGGTGCGCCTGGTGTCCACCTTCTCCAAGCCTGCGCTGGAATTGTGGCTGAACCAGCACATCGACTACGGCAAGAAGCTGGCGGAGCTGGTGATCAAGCAGGCGCAATCGCGCCTGCGTTCGGCGCAGAAGGTCGAGAAGAAGAAATCCTCCGGCGTGGCCGTGTTGCCGGGCAAGCTGACCGATTGCGAATCGGACGAAGTGACCCGCACCGAAATCTTCCTGGTCGAGGGCGATTCCGCAGGCGGCTCGGCCAAGATGGGCCGCGACAAGGAATTCCAGGCCATCCTGCCGCTGCGCGGCAAGGTGCTGAACTCCTGGGAAACCGACAAGGACCGCCTGTTTGCAAATAACGAGATCCACGACATCGCCGTGGCAATCGGCGTCGATCCGCACAACCACAGCGACACACCGGACCTGAGCGGCCTGCGCTACGGCAAAATCTGCATCCTCTCCGATGCGGACGTCGACGGCTCGCACATCCAGGTGCTGCTGCTTACCCTGTTCTTCCGCCATTTCCCGAAACTGATCGAGAACGGCAATATCTGCATCGCCCGCCCGCCGCTGTACCGCGTCGACGCGCCGGCACGCGGCAAGAAACCGATCCAGAAACTGTACGCGCTGGACGACGGCGAGCTGGTGGCGATCGAGGACAAGCTGCGCAAGGACGGCCTGAAGGAAGGCTCCTGGACCATCTCGCGCTTCAAGGGCCTGGGCGAGATGAACGCCGAGCAGCTGTGGGAAACCACCATGAATCCGGACACCCGCCGCCTGCTGCCTGTGTCGCTGGGCGATTTCGACCACAGCTACTCGTCCTCGCGCTTCAATATGCTGATGGGCAAAGGCGAAGCCGCCGCCCGCCGCGCCTGGATTGAAGAACACGGCAACGAAGTTGAAGCAGACATCTAATACAAGTATCGAACATGACTCAAGCAAACCTCTTTGACGAACCAACCCCGGAGCTGCCGCCAAGCGGTGGCAGCGGCGGTGATGACGGCGGCGAATCGCTGACCCTGTCGACCTTCGCCGAGCGCGCCTACCTGGATTACGCGATTTCCGTGGTCAAGGGCCGCGCCCTGCCGGATGTGTGCGACGGCCAGAAGCCGGTGCAGCGCCGTATCCTGTATTCGATGAATGAACTGGGCCTGGGCCCGACTGCCAAGCCGCGCAAGTCCGCCACCGTGGTCGGTGACGTGCTGGGCAAGCTGCACCCGCACGGCGACCAGTCGGTGTACGACGCGCTGGTGCGCATGGCGCAGGACTTCTCCCTGCGCTATCCGCTGATCGATGGCCAGGGTAACTTCGGTTCGCGCGACGGCGACGGCGCCGCAGCAATGCGATACACCGAAGCCCGTTTGACCCCGATCTCGCGCCTGCTGCTGGACGAGATCGACCAGGGCACCGTGGACTTCATCCCGAACTACGACGGCTCGTACGAGGAACCGGCCCTGCTGCCGGCGCGCCTGCCGATGGTGCTGCTGAACGGCGCCTCCGGTATCGCGGTGGGCCTGGCGACCGAAATCCCGTCGCACAACCTGACCGAGGTGGCCAAAGCCGCCGTGGCCATGATCCGCAATCCGAAGATCACCCACGCGGAACTGATGGAACTGATCCCGGGCCCGGATTTCCCGGGCGGCGGCCAGTTGATCACCCCGCGTGCACAACTGGACGATATGTACGCGTCCGGCCGCGGCTCGATGAAGGTGCGTGCGCGCTGGAAGATCGAGGAACTGGCGCGTGGCCAGTGGCAGGCCGTCGTGTACGAACTGCCGCCGGGCACCTCCAGCCAGAAGGTGCTGGAAGAAATTGAAGAATTGACCAATCCGAAAGTCAAGCTGGGCAAGAAAGCCCTGTCGCCGGAACAGGTTGCGCTGAAAGGCCTGCTGCTGGGCCAATTGGATAAGGTACGCGATGAATCGGGCCGCGAAGCTGCGGTGCGGCTGGTATTCGAACCGAAATCGAAGAACCAGAACCAGACTGAGTTCATGCACATGCTGCTGGCGCATACCTCGCTGGAGACTTCGGCGTCGATGAACCTGGTGATGATTGGCGGCGATGGCCGTCCGCGCCAGAAGGGCATCAGCGACATCCTGGGCGAATGGATCGAATTCCGCTTCGCCACCGTGACCCGCCGTACCCAGTTCCGCCTGAACCAGGTCGATGAGCGCATCCACATCCTGGAAGGCCGCCAGATCGTCCTGCTGAACATCGATGAAGTGATCGCCATCATCCGCAATTCGGACGAGCCGAAGGCGGCGCTGATCGAACGCTTCAAGCTGTCGGACCGCCAGGCCGAAGACATCCTGGAAATCCGCTTGCGCCAACTGGCGCGCCTGGAAGCGATCAAGATCGAACAACAACTTGCCGAGTTGCGCAAGGAGCGTGAAGGCCTGCTGGACATCCTGGAAAATCCGTCCACCTTGCGCCGCCTGGTCATCAAGGAAATCGACGGCGATGCCAAGACTTACGGCGACGCGCGCCGCACCCTGATCGAGGAGGCACAGAAGGCGGTTGTCGAACAGAAGGTGGCCGACGAACCGGTGACCGTGATCATTTCCGAGAAAGGCTGGGTGCGCGCGCGTACCGGCATCGGCCACGATCCGGCGCAGTTCACCTTCAAGGCGGGCGATTCGCTGTACGGCGCGTTCGAGTGCCGCACGGTGGACACCCTGCTGGGCTTCGGCGACAACGGCAAGGTGTACTCCGTGCCGGTAGCCGCCCTGCCTAACGCTCGCGGCGATGGTGTGCCGATCACCACGCTGGTCGACCTGTCGGGCGGTGCGCGCCTGCTGCACTACTTTGCGGGCAACGGCGACAAGCAGTTGCTGCTGGCCTCCGACGCGGGCTACGGCTTTATTGCCAAGGCTGGCGATATGGTGTCGCGACTGAAGGGCGGCAAGTCCTTCATCACGCTGGACGAAGGCGACAAGCCGCTGCCGCCGACCGTCGTTGTCGATGGCGCGAGCGCGGTGGCGGTCATTTCAGAGAAGTCGAACCTGCTGGTGTTCGGCATGGACGAGATGAAGGTGCTGTCCAACGGCGGCCGTGGTGTGATCCTGATGGATCTGGCCGACAAGGAGAAGCTGGTTGCTGCATGCGCGATCACCGACAAGGGTGTGACCGTGCTGGGTATCGGTAATGCGCAGAAGGCCAAGGAAGACCGCATGGGGCCGACGGCTCTGGGACCTCACTTTGGCAAGCGCGCTCGCAAGGGCAAGCCGATGCCGGTAAGGATCAAGCCGACTGGCCTGGCGCCGAACACCTAGAGCCGGCAATCCGGTGTCTGACCCGCTGGGTCAGGCACCGATGACGCGGCGGCCGCAGGTTTACCGGTTTCAGCGCGGTGCGTACAGGTCGATCGTCTCCTGCACCGCATCGCTGCAAACCGCACAAAACTCCTCACTGCGGTCAAACATCAGGCACTGCTGCTGCGAACGGTAGTAGCCAGTCGCCTCGTAATTCGCCCCTTCGAACGCCCCCACAGCCTTGCGGTTCGGCGCCTTCGAGAACAGCGCATTGGTCCAGGCCAGGTCTTCCTTGAACAACTTGCTCATCTCCGATTCCGGGCGGTTGTCCTTGCGTAGTTGTGCGCGGATCTTCTGGTATTCGCGCGAATGCGTTTCATACTCCGCCTTTGGCCACGCCGTCGGCAAGGCAGTCCCCGCTGTCACGAACTTCTTCCACTTCACGTTGGCCGGGTCCAGCAAGGCCGTCACGTTCGGCTCCCAAGGCTCCATGCGCACACCGCCCGTCGCATACGCCACCGGCGAGGTGTAATACTCGTCGGCCAGGCCTGCGAAGTGATGGCCGAATTCGTGCACGAACAGGTAGTTCGCCCAGTCGTTATCCGCCGCCGCAGTGCTGAATTGGCCGTAAATACCGCCCCCGCCGTAGGTGTCGTTGTTCACCAGGATCTCGATGAACTCATACGGCGCATGCTGCGCAATCTCGCGCAGCGCGCGGTTGTCGATGGTCAGCACATAACGCTCGCTGCCGAAGATGTCGTAGCGCGTACCCAGCTTCGACGCATGGTGGGTGTTGGTGGAAGGGCGCGATACGCCGCTTTCCTGGGTCGGCACCGCCATCGCCCACACGTTGAAGTCCTTGGCGCGCTCCTTGAACGGTGAAACCGTGAACAGGTAGTCGGACAGCTTGCGTGCACGGGCTTCGAACTTGGCCATGTCGGCTTTGGTGTAGCCGTCGCCCAGGATCAGCAAGTCCACTTTCTTCTCACTGGCCCCATTGACGCGGATCGGGATCGGCTTGGCAGGCGCCGCGTCCTGCTTGCGCACCACGTCCATGGCATCGGCATCGACGTCCACGCTCCAGGCCACGGAGAACTCATTGCGCTCGTCGCGCTTCAGGATACGTACCTTGACCGGGCGGTCAGGCTTGGGGAAGCGCACCGACTCGTGGAAGCCGCGTGTCAGCTTTGCTGCTTCTTCGGTCGACTTCCACTCGACAAAGATGGTGGAGAACGTACGCGAATACAGCACCTTGCCGGTCTTGGCATCCGCCACTTCGACCTTGTTCACGCCGCGGTTGGTGGTATCGATTGTCTTGGACATATCGCCCGGCCATGGCAACGGTTCAATCACTACTTGTTCGATCGCATAACTTTCGTTTAGCGCGTTACCGGTGTGCATATAGTCGAGGCGTACGGTTGCCGGTTGCGCCGCCAGTGCCAGGCCGGACACGGTGCCGAGCACCGCTCCCGCCAGCAGTCGATTCAGGTACGACATGAAGTCTCCAGTGTGGTTTTGGTGGCGGTTATTGTAGCTGTGCTTTGCGGAATACAGTAGACCAGCCAATACGCCAGGCATAAGATGGCCCCATGCCCATTGAACCCGAACAGCTAAGAACATGGCTGGCAGCGGCCGGCCGTCAGGACGCCGTTGCTTTTCGCGCGCTATATGATGCGGCCGCGCCGAAACTGTTTGGCTTTGCCATGCGTATATTACGTAAGCGGGAGCTGGCCGAAGAGGCGCTGCAGGAGGGTTTCGTGTCGATCTGGCACGCGGCGCCCCACTACGAGGCCGGCCTGGCGGCCCCTCTTACCTGGATGGCAGCCATCGTCCGCAACAAGGCGCTGGATATCCTGCGCCGCACGGACGACACGGTGGAACTGGATCATGAAGCATTTCGCGATGAATACACAAGCTCCCCTGCCGAGGCGAGTGAAATGAGCAGCGACGCGCGCGCGCTCGCCGCCTGCATGGCGCGGCTGGAGGGCTTGCACCGGCTGGCGATCGGCCTGGCCTTCTTCCATGACTTGTCGCACACCGAAGTGGCGCAACGCATGTCGCTGCCCGTCGGCACCGTCAAGACCTGGATCCGGCGCGGAATGGAGAAGCTCAGGCTTTGCCTGTCGCTGGGGGAACCGTCATGAACTTCCGTGAAAATGACGATTTGCGCGACAAACTGGCCGCCGAATACGTGCTGGGCGCCTTGCGTGGCGGCGCGCGCCGTCGTTTCGAAGGCTGGATGTACAGCGATGCCGCCCTGCGCATGCTGGTCAAGGAATGGGAACGCCGCCTTCTGCCGATGCACGAATTCGTGCGTGCGCAGGAGCCCTCCCCTCAGGTATGGCGAAATATCGAAATGCGCCTGCACCTGAAGCCGGAGCGCAGTAGCTGGCATTTCTGGCGTGGCTTCGGCATCGGGACCGCGTGCGCCGCAGTGGCTGCGGCACTGGTGGTGGCGATCGGCTTGCAGCAGCTGCGGGGGCCATCCTACGACCTGGTCGCGACATTGACCGACCAGCAGGCGCAGCCCGCCTTGTTGGTGAAGGCCGATACCAGCAAGCGGCTGCTGCAGGTCCATATCGTCGGAGGTGCACCGGTGCCGGTCGACCGCTCCCTGCAGTTGTGGGCGATTCCGAAAAAAGGTTCGCCGCGCTCGCTGGGCGTGCTGGGTGCCGAAGGACGTTCAACTTTCTCCCTCGCTTCGGGCGGCGTAAGCGACGACGTTGTGGTGTTGGCGATTTCACTGGAGCCGCGCGGCGGCTCGCCGGATCCTAACGGACCAACCGGGCCTGTGCTGTACAAAGGCCCTTGGGTACGGGCCATGTAATCACACAGTGGCCCGCTCGACGAGCCACACCATCGCCAGCACGGCGATGCCGGCCGAGCCGCCCTTCACCATGAGCTGCCGGTAGACCCATGTGCTGCGCAGGACGTAGGCCAGCGGGACGAAGGCCGCGACGATTGCCAGCTGCCCCAACTCGACGCCTGCATTGAACGCTGCCAGCGCGAGTACCGTAGCGCCTTGGGGCAGGCCAAGATCGCCCAGCACGCCGGCAAAGCCGAAACCATGCAATAGCCCGAAGGCGAACGAGGCCAGCCAGCGCTTGCCTCGCACCAGCGGCCAGACATTGTTCAGCGCAGCGACTGCGACCGAGGCAGCGATGGCCGATTCGATCAAGCGGCTTGGCAGCGCGACCACTTGCAGCGCCGCAAGCGAGAGCGTGATCGAGTGGGCGAGCGTGAAAGCAGTGACAACGCGCAGGACATCTGCGCTCGCAGGCCGCCAGCCTGTCACCAGCACGGCCGGCAGCAACAGGGAAAGCAGGAACAGGATGTGGTCGTAGCCGGTCCAGATGTGCCACACCCCGTGCCGCAGGTAACCTGAAGCCTGTTGCCATGTGCTGCCGTCGCGATTGAAGGCTGCCAGGCGCGTGCGGTCGCCGCCCAGCACGGCCGATTGCGTGCGGCCATCGATCGTGATGCTGGCCATGCCGCGGTGCTGGGCATCGAGTTCGGCGAACAGTCTGTAGTCGATGGCGAAAGTGGCGCCAGGCTCGCAATCCCCGCGCAGCAGCAGGACGGTGTAGGTTCCGTCGGCGTGGCGGTCAATCTGCTGCCTTGCCACGCGAAGGCGGCAGCCCGCTGCCAGGCCGAGGCGAGGCATGGCGTAAGCGACGATGTCGGCGTGACGGGAAAGGACCTCGTCCCAAGTTAGCTGGCTGTCGCCATCAGTATCGAGTCCGATGGCGAAATCAAGGTCGCGCAATGCAATATCCCAGCGACCGTCGATAAGCTGCCGCTGGCGCGATGCTGGTTCGGCCGTCGCAACGCGCAGCGTCAGGTAGCTGTCACTCGGCTTGTGCGCCCAGGCCGCACTGGCGGCAAACAACAATGGCAGAAAGACCAGTGCGGCCAGCCAACGCGCGGCCGAAGGCAAGGCGGTCATGGGAGGCCTCCTTCCAGCTGGCGTGCCAGCGAGGCGACCTTATCGTCCTCAAGGCCCTGCCGCCGGAGCCAAGCCAGCGCTGGGCGGGCGGCCTTGGAATCGCGTGCCGCAAGCGCTGCTTCCAGCAGGATGCGCAAGTCAGCCGGTTCTTTCTGAACTTGCCAGTTGGCCAGGGCCAGTTCCAGCGCGGCCGGCGGGTTATGGCGCAAATGCAGTTCGAAGCGCGCCTGTTCGCGCTGGTGGGTTGCCTCGCCACGGCGGGCCGAAGCCTCGAAGCGCGCTTGCAGTTCCGCAGTAGCGCTGGCCGCGGCCGGCGCGACCGCGCGCGACGCAATCGTGTGCCGCAGCAGCAGACCGTCGATGCGAAGGTGGTCGCGCAGCAGGGCCTGCACGTCGGCATGGCGGCCCTGGTCCAGCAGCAGGTCCGCATACGCACCAAGCAGGTAGCTATCGCCCGGCGCCAGGTCGAGCGCCTGGCGCAATCGTGCTTCGGCGCGGGGGGCATCCCCGCGCCGGGCCGCCAGTTCGCCGGACAGCGTCAACGCCCAAAGCCGCAGGCCGGCATTGGCCCCGTCCGGCGCGGTCGGCGAGCGCTCGAGAGCCAGCGCCAGCAAGCGTTCGCTGGCAGCAAGCTGGCCGCTGGAGGCACGGGCATTGGCGAGGCAGGTCACGCTGGCAAGTTGATTGGCCAGCGACGAGAGCCGGCCGCAGCTGCGCACGGCCGCATCGTACTCGCCCTGCACCACCTGCACGGTCGCCAGCGTCAGCCATGCCTGGGCGTTGCCGGGGTCTGCGCGCGTCAGGGCGCCCAGGTCGCGCATCGCTTCCGCAAAACGATGGCTGGATTGCAGCAGTGTTGCGCGCAGAAGCAGCACCGGCAGCGGCGGCTCGGCCGCCTCCCACCAGGGAGCCAGTACGGCTTGCGCGTAACCAAAGTAGCGTGGATCGCTCGTTGCGCGGCCAAGCTCGATGTAACGCAGCGCGGCTTCGGCGGCAATTGCCGGGTCGCCCGGCGCCGTTGCCAAGCGCATGCGCTGGCGCCGCAGCGCCGCCTCGGCAGCAGTCCCCCGCTGTGGCAGCCTCTCCAGCACCTCGGCGCCGGATCGCGGTACGAACGGGGCGCCCAAACCGGGTAGCGGCAGCGCCGATGCCATAGCGGAGAAGGCCAACGCGATGGCGACGCGCATGGTGCAGGCAGCGGGCCTCATGGCTCCCCTCACTCCACAGCCACCGGCTCGCCGCCGTCATGGGCGACCGGCGCCGCACCATCGACGTCGGCCGGTTCCGTGGTGTCGGGCGCGCTGCGAACCAGCACAATCAGCGCCGAGGTGAAGGTATCGCCTGGCGGCGGTACCGGCGACTGATCGGGCATCGACATCGCCGAAGCGGTATCAGTGCCGCCACCGCAACCGGCCAGCAGCACGGCCGCCAAAGCAAGACATAGGTGTTTCATGATCACGCCCTCCTATTGCTGCGGCGAGCCGGCAAGCGGCGTCTTCAGGTAGGGAAAGCCGGCGCTGAAGTAGCTGTCGTCGAGGAAAGCACCATCGGTAAAGCGGATTGCGCCTGCCGGAGCATCGCCGGGCGCGCAGCCGATATTCAGCGTACACAGTTTGCCCATCACCACGCGCAAGGCGATATCCACCACGTCGTCGCCCGGCCGGCGCCCATTGGGGAAGCCCGCATTGTCGCCATCAATCACGCCCAGCCGCTTTTGCGCGCCTTTCGCAACCGGCGCAACCGAAGTGTTCAGCCGCAGCATTTCGGAGGCCTTCACATTGGCCGGCTGGTTCAATCCCGGTACGCCGGTAAGGAAAGCCGTCACCAGGTCTTTGCGCGGGAAGTTGGTTGGTGCCTTGGCGCCAGCGCTGCCAAACAGCACCTCGATCAGCGCAGGCAAGGTTGGATGGGTGACATAGTCCGCGAACTGGCCGTCCTGACGCGGCTTGCTGTGGTTGAAGCGGTCCTTGTCTTTCAAGCCGATCACCACCTCGTTCACCAGCGGCATGCCGAGCCGCGACACCTGCGTCCATGCCCCGCCTTCTTTCGAACCGCCGTTCGGGTTGATCAAGCGCCCCTGCCGCAGGCTGGCCGTGGTCCAGCCTCCGATCACCGCTTCCGTGCCGGAAGTCAGGCACGACGCCGCCACTTCCAGCTCGATGGAAGTCACATTCTTGTCGTACAGGTCGTCGCGCGCGTTGCGTTCCGCATTGGGGAGGAACTCCACCGCCGGCGCCTTGATGTTGATCAGGTCGAAGGTCTCGCCGAGGTTGACCACGAACGAATCCTTGCGCTGGCCGACGAACATGCGCGCCGGTACCGCACAACCAGGAATATTCACTGCGTACACATGCTTGCCCGCGTAGCCGGCGTAATCGGGAATCGCCTTGTTGCCGATATTGTCGACCGGCTTGTCGAACACCGTGGCGCCATTGCCGGCCATGCGCACCGCTTGCCGCGTACCGCGCCGGTCGCCGCGTACCACGTCCACCGTGTAGGTTTCGCGTACATTCAGGCCGGCCGCATTCACCTGGTTGATCGGCCCGCCGTTGATCACCAATGGAATCGGCACCTTTTTGCCGCCCACGGTAAAGGCGGCATTCTTGAACGTGTTGGTGAAGCGGAACTGGAAGGACAGGTCTTCCCGCGCGTCGCCGTTGTTATCGATGTGGATCTCGTACAGCGCGTCCGGATCCATGGTGAAGAAATTCGGCGCGCCGTACGCATCCTGCAGGGGCACGTAGTTGGCGATCAGGGTGACGAACTGTTCGCGCCCCGGCTCGTAGCTGCGGAACATGTAGAAGTCGGTCCCGTCGACCTTGGGTTCACGCGTGATGAACGGTGCCTCGCGATGGCTGGACGCCTGCACTGCAGGCGAAAACGCCGCCGGCGCCAGGGCCGACAGTATTGCCAACTGGACAGCAGCTTGCTTGATGAGTGCCATGGTTTCCTCCCGGGTGGTTGGTTGCCATGGCATATACGCGGCGGATGCGCCGCCGGATTCAACTTCTCATTTATATTTGTATAGCGGCCGGGTGATCTCGATGGGCCGGATATCGAGGCGGATATTCAGCACCGAATATGCCTCAGCCACACTGGAGACATAACCCACCGTATCGGCCGTCTTGGTGAAGCGGAACTCGAAGCCGACCTCGCTCCCGCTGGCGCGCGGGTTGCCGCTGGCAATGCCGATCGCCTCCTCCTGGTTGCTGTCGATCAGGCGCTCCATCAGGTCGATCACAGCGTTGTTGCCCAGCACGTCGTTGCTGAACACTGCGCCCCGCCCCAGCGTGCGCGTAGGGTCGATGCGGCCGCCAGCCTTGTCGTTGGACGGCAGGAACATATGGGTGCCGATATTGAACTTGTCACCGCGGTCGAGGTAACTGATCACGGCATTGCGCACGCCGAAGTGCGGCGCCTCCTTGTCCCATTCGGCACGCGACAGGTCGATCAGCAAGGCGCCCTTGTAGCCGATGATTTCCACCTCGCGCTGCGCATTGACCACCATGGCACTGTCTTCGTCGATGCCAAGTCCGATCTGGTAACCCTTGGCCAGCATGGCCGGGATCATGCGCGCAAAGCGGCCGCGCACCAGCAAGTGCTGGTCGACGAACACGTCGTCGCCTATGAAGCCCAGGCCCGGGCCCAGTTCGCGGCCATCCGCTATACCGGTCTGCAGCATGGACAGGATCGCCTTGGGATTGGCGAACATGGTGCTGCTCATGATGGCCGCGCCGGCCGAGGAGCCGGCCACCACGCCGCCGCGGCGGTACACGTCCCACACCGCCTCCAGCACCGCGGTCTGGGTGCCGTCTTCGCGCAGCAGCGCCTTGGTGATGCGCCCCTGGTCGCCACCGGCAAAATAGACGCCGTCGGATTCGCGGATTTTTCTGGCCAGCACGGCATCGTCCGCATTCTTCTTGTAGTCGCTGCCGGCCAGGCGCACCGCAACGGGCACCAGGAAGGCATCGGCGCCCCACTTGCGCAGGTAGCCGATGATGGACTGGGCCGAACGTTCCGGATTGCCCGCCGCGGAAGGGAACACCGCGATGCGCGAGCCCTTGCCGCCAGCCAGTTTCACCACGCGCTGCCAGACGTCGGCATTGTCGCCGCGCAGGCCGCCGCCGATGATCACCAGGGAACCCTGGTGCGCGGCTACGGGCGACGGCGCGATGGCAGCCGATCCACCGCTGACCGTGGCACTGGCGCCGGCCACGATGCGCACAGGAGCGGCCGTATCGGGCAAGGGGACAGGCGTCGAAGGCGGCGCAGTTGGAAGCTTGGACGGGGTGTCCGGCGGCGGCGTGGTGCTGGTGCGGGCATTGGCGGCTGGCAGGGGATTCCTGGGCGGCGCTTCGCGGGCGTGGATCGGAAGGCCGCATGCGGCTAGCAAGGCCAGGCCCAAACGGGCCAGGCCGGCGGGGGAATACAGCTTCACGATGGCCTCCTGTTCGGCTTGCTCGCTGGCATCGCTGCTAGACATCTGGGTAATACCTTTCCATCAGTGTAGTCGGACGCAACGGCGGAGTAAAACCCTATCGCGCGTCCGTGCACACTTATTTTATTGCGGCTTCAGGTAGCGCTCCGGAAGAGGCGTCTTTTCGCCTTCCGGCTGCCACAGGAGTTGCGAAATCCACCAGCGCTTGCCGTCGTTCACCAGCTGGATCGAATTGATGCCGCGCACGAAAGGCTTGTCGGCCGGCGCATGGCGCGCTTCATACGTGCTGAAAACCTGAGCAATCTGTCCATATTCCTCGCCCTTGCGCGCCAGTTCGGACTCGTAGAATCCCTCTTTTGCAAACACCGGCGTCACGCGGGTGATGTAGTCCTCCAGCGACAGCACGCGGGTATTGATCGCGCCATCCTTGCCGGTGCTGTGCACCACCATGCGGCCATCGTTGCGGAACAGGGAGCGCAGGCGGTCCCAGTCGCGCGCCTTGCCGGCCGGACCGGAAATGGTGTCGTACAGGGCGGCCACGATGCCGTCCACGGAGGCCACGTCGGACGGAAGCGCACCCTGCGCGAAGGCGCCACCGCTGGCCAGCACCAACAGTAGCAAACTTGCTAACTTCTTCATTGATTCTCCTACTAATTTATAATCGTTTGAATTTCTCGTGCAAATCTCACCGCAAAAGCCACTATGACAGATCAATTCTCCAAGAAGGCGGAAGCCTGGTCCGCTCGCTTCTCCGAACCTGTTTCCGACCTCGTGAAACGTTACACCGCCTCGGTGTTTTTTGACAAGCGCATGGCCAAGGCCGACATCGAGGGCTCCCTGGCCCACGCCGACATGCTGGCTGCGCAAGGCATCATCCCGGCCGCCGACCTGGCCGCGATCCAGAAAGGCCTGGCCCAGGTCAGCGCCGAAATCGACGGCGGCCAGTTCGCATGGCAGCTGGACCTGGAAGACGTGCACCTGAATATCGAAAAACGCCTGACCGAACTGGTTGGCGACGCCGGCAAGCGCCTGCACACCGGCCGCTCCCGCAACGACCAGGTGGCCACCGATATCCGCCTGTACGTGCGCTCGGCCATCGACGACATCACCGGCCTGCTGCAGCAACTGCGCGGCGCCCTGGTCGACCTGGCCGAGAAGAATGCCGACGTGATCCTGCCCGGCTTCACCCATATGCAGGTGGCGCAGCCGATCACCTTCGGCCACCATATGCTGGCCTACGTTGAAATGTTCGGCCGCGACGTCGAGCGCATGCAGGATTGCCGCAAGCGCGTGAACCGCCTGCCGCTGGGCGCGGCCGCACTGGCCGGGACCACCTTCCCGATCGACCGCCTGCGCGTGGCCAAGACCCTGGGCTTCGACGATGTCTGCCACAACTCGCTGGACGCCGTGTCCGACCGCGACTTCGCGATCGAATTCACCGCTGCCGCTTCGCTGGTGATGATGCACGTGTCGCGCATGTCGGAAGAGCTGATCATCTGGATGAGTCCACGGGTCGGCTTTATCGACATCGCCGACCGCTTCTGCACCGGTTCCTCGATCATGCCGCAGAAGAAAAACCCGGACGTGCCGGAACTGGCGCGCGGCAAAACCGGCCGGGTCTACGGCCACCTGATGGGCTTGCTGACCCTGATGAAAGGCCAGCCGCTGGCCTACAACAAGGACAACCAGGAAGACAAAGAGCCGCTGTTCGACACCGTCGATACCGTGGTCGACACCCTGCGCATCTTCGCCGACATGGCCGGCGGCATCACCGTCAAGCCGGAAGCGATGCGTTCGGCCGCGCTGCAAGGCTACGCCACCGCGACCGACCTGGCCGACTACCTGGTGAAGAAAGGCCTGCCGTTCCGTGATGCGCACGAAGCTGTGGCGCATGCGGTGCGTGCTTGCGACGACTTGAGGATCGACCTGGCGCAGATGTCGCTGGAGCAGTTGCGCGCGTTCTCGCCGCTGGTGGGCGAGGATGTATTTGCGGTGCTGACCCTGGAAGGCTCGGTGGCGGCGCGCGACCACGTTGGCGGTACCGCGCCGAACCAGGTGCGCACGGCGATTGCGCGCGTGCGCGGGCAGTTGGCTTAAACCGCTAACCCGATGTCTGACCCGCAGGATCGGACACCTGGCAGGCGGCCGCCCGGCTGGTTTACCGGTTTTCCGCGCGCAGATAATCCGCTAATATCCTTGCAATAACTATTCCAACTATGGAGACAGTAATGCAAGGATTCCTCCGCCTTTCCGGCTGGCTGGACCGCATCGGCTACCGCTGCGGCCAGTTAGCCAATCTGATGATACTGGCGTCCTGCTTCATCAGCGCATCCAACGCCATGATCCGTTATGGCTTCGACTGGAGCTCCAACGCCCTGCTTGAAATGCAGTGGTACCTGTTTGGCGCCGCCGTCATGCTCGGCGCCAGCTACACCTTCCAGCGCAATGAACACGTGCGCGTCGACCTGGTCTACGGCCACGTCTCCGAACGCAAGCAGCTGTGGATCGACATCTTCGGCATCATCTTCTTCCTGTTCCCGGCCTGCATCCTGTTTGCCTGGCTGTCGTGGGAATCGCTGTTCCTGCCATCCTGGGCCATCATGGAACAATCGAGCAATGCCGGCGGCCTGGCGCGCTGGCCGATCAAATTCGTGGTGCCCTTCGGCTTTGCGCTGCTGACGCTGCAAGGCTTGTCTGAACTAATCAAACGCATTGCCCACCTCACCGGCCAAGCCCATTTGGACAGCAAATACGAAAGGCCAGTGCAATGATTCCATTGGAGATGATGCCGCCGCTAATGTTCGGCGGCCTGGTGGTATTCATGCTGGTCGGCTTCCCGGTTGCGTTCTCGCTGTTGGCGGTAGGCCTGTTCTTCGGCTTGATCGCGATTGCGGAAGGCTTCTTCGGCGTGTCCTTCCTGCAGGCGGTGCCGCAAAGGATATTCGGCAGCGTGCTGGCCAACGACCTGCTGCTGGCGATCCCCTTCTTCACCTTCATGGGCGCGGTGCTGGAGAAGTGCCGCCTGGCCGAGGACATGCTGGACTCCATGGGCCGCCTGTTCGGCGGCGTGCGCGGCGGCCTGGGTTACTCGGTGATCATCGTCGGCTTCATCCTCGGCGCGATTACCGGCACGGTGGCGGCGCAGGTGATCGCCATGGCCATGATCTCGCTGCCGGTGATGATGCGCTACGGTTACCACATGCGCTACGCCACCGGCGTGCTGGCCGCGTCAGGCACCATCACGCAACTGGTGCCGCCATCGCTGGTGCTGGTGGTGCTGGCCGACCAGTTGAAAACCCCGACCGCAGCTGCCGACGTGGGCAGCATGTACCTGGGCGCCTGGGGTCCTTCGCTGGTTCAGATCGCCCTGTTCGCCCTGTACACCTTCGCCCTGTCGCGCATCAAGCCGGCATGGCTGCCGGCAGCGCCGCGGAACGAACTGGGCCCGCGCGGCTGGGCGTTGTGGAAGCAGTGCCTGCAAGGCATCGTGCCGGCCGCAGTGCTGATCTTCATGGTACTGGGCACCATGATGCTGGGTGTGGCGACGCCCACCGAGTCGGGCGCCATGGGGGCGCTGGGTGCGGTGATCCTGGCGGCGCTGCGCCATCCCGAATTCAACCGGCGCGACAAGATCGTGTTCCGCATCGGCATGGTTGCCCTCGCCGCGGCGGCGCTGACCGGCGCCTTTGTCGACGGCGCCAAGCCGGTCGTGCAAGGCGCGCTGGGCGTGCTGTACCTCTGCGTGGCGTGGATCGTATTCCGCGCCAGCCAGATCAAGCCGCTGCGCGACCTGATCGTCCTGAGCTACCAGTCCACCATGCGCCTGACCGCGATGGTGGTGTTCATCCTGATCGGCTCCACCTGCTTCTCGGTGGTGTTCCAGGGCGTGGACGGCGGGCTGTGGGTCGAGCACCTGTTCAACGGCATTCCGGGCGGCTGGATCGGCTTCCTGCTGGTGGTGAACCTGTTCGTGTTCTTCCTGGCCTTTTTCCTCGACTTCTTCGAGATCGCCTTCATCGTGGTGCCGATGCTGGCACCGGTGGCGCAAAAGGTGCTGGCGCCGCAGCTGGAGCCCCTCATGGGCAGTCCGGAAGCGGCGGCATCGGCAGCGCTGGTGTGGTTCGGCGTGATGCTGTGCGTGAACATGCAGACCTCCTTCATGCACCCGCCATTCGGCTTCGCGCTGTTCTACCTGCGCGGCGTGGCGCCGAAGGAAGTGAAGTCTTCGGACATCTACTGGGGCGCGCTGCCCTGGGTCGGCCTGCAGATGCTGATGGTGCTGCTGGTGGCCGCGCTGCCGCAAACCGTCACCGCCTTCCTTGACCGCGGCACCGGCGGCAAGGTGGAATCGGGCGACTTGCGCATCGAGCAGCCGGCGATTCCCGATTCGCTGCCTGCGCAAAAACAGGACGAGGAGCAGCCGCCGGAGCTGAATTTCTCGCAGCCGGAAGAAGAAAAGAAAAAGTAATTCAGACAAACTTGATTGTTTTATTGAGAACTTTCAATAAAGCAATTATTCTGTGGTGAGCGGTCCGTTTCCTGGGCCGATACCACAGGATAATCATGTACAAGAAACTGCTAATCCCCTTGGCCGCCAGCGCAATGCTGAGCGGCTGCGCCAATAACGCCCCGCTGATCGCGCCGGACCAGCTGGCGGCGCCGGCCACCATCACCTGCATCCAGCTGCCTGAAGCCATGACCGCCGTCGATGAAGCCGGCCTCCTGAAACTGGTGACTGAAACCCGCCTGGAGCGCGGCCCCTATGTTTCGGAAAAAGAGGATGCGGAAGGCACGTATTACCGTGCCCCGCAGGGCGGCATTTCCATGTTCCAGCCTGGGAATCCTGGCGCGAAGCGCGGTCACAACGACGGCGGCTTCTACCTCCCCAAGGATCCGCAGAAGATGCCTTACATCTACATGTACAGTTCAATGGAAGGCGTGCCGCACGAGGCGCCGGCTGCAGGCGTCGGCTGTGCCGATGTCGGCTACGTCAAGGACCCGGTGACGCAGAAACTCAGTGTCGGCCTAATGGCGGTCTCTGGTGGGGCAGGTGCGATGGCTGGCCGTGCTGCCGTCAAACATAGCAGCCTCAGCTACGGACAAGCCGCGGCCGGCGGCGCCATCGCTGGGGCACTGGTGGCTTACCTGGTCAATCAGGAGATGGGCAAAATCAGCCCGATTACGCTGGTCAAGGATAAGGCTGTGCTGGGCAAGCTGCGTGAACTGTCGCTGCAGGCAGTTCCGGTGGCGCCGCAGCCAGACGCCGCAGCGTCGCCGACGGGCGCCGCACCGCAATAAAGCGGCGCGGCCCGGCGGCCCCTCAGTCGAGCGGGCCGCAGGCGGACTTGGTGTATTCCACTTCCAGCTTGTCGATATCGTTCTGGGTCTTGGACATCGCATCGAGCTGGGAATTGCGGCGGTTCTCATTGCGCTGGCCATACAGCTCTGCGCGGCGGGTCCGCAGCGAGTCGCAGCTCTGCTTGGGCGCCGGCTTGCTGGCGGCCTCCTCGCGCGCCGTTTCCGCCTCTTCCTTCGCCTTCTTCTCGCGCACCTCGCGGTTGCGCGCCGCCAGTTCGTCGGCGCGTTCGCGGTCTTCCTGCGCGCGCGCCTGGGCCGACTTGACCTGGGCGGCAGTTGGTGGCGGCGGATAGTCGAGGGTGGCACCGCCTTTGGCACACGGCATGGACTGGTAAATCACCTTGCCTTCCACCGTGCACTTGAATAGCCCTTGCGCGCTGGCCTGCGATGCGGCGGCCATGCCAAGGACTGCGAACAACAGCGCTTTCTTCATTGCGCTTACTCCCAATGGGTTTGGGTCAAAAATTTGAGCCGGTTATTGTCTGGATCGAGAACGGACATGACGCGCAGGTCCGCTCCCAGGTCATTGTTCGGCGCTTGCTCGACGTTCACGCCATACGCCAGGAAGTCGTCATACAGGGCATCGACGTCCGGAACGTAAAAGTGTACCAGCCCGCCGGGTTGGCAGTCGCCCGAATGTTCAGATAAGAAAATTTCCATGCCGTCGAGCATCATCGAGGCAAAGGTCGGCAGGCCGGGCTCGACGTGGTGGGTCCACTCTTCGCGAAAGCCCAGCGATTCATAGAAAGCCTTGCTGGCGGCGTAGCTCGCCACCCGCAATGCCGGCACCACCCGCTGCGCGTCCCTCAAGCCCATGCTGACTCCCTGTCGGTTTGCCCTACAGGGAAGTGTACATCAGTGCTTGTGCGCGATCATGTTGGACAGGACGCTGAAGGCGGCGCCCGTGTGTTCCTTCTCCAGCAGCAGGGTCAGCTCGGTGTGGGTCGAGATCAGGTTGATCAGGTTGACCTTGTCCCACGCCAGCTTCTTCAGGATGGCGTGGTAGATGCCCGGCGTGCGCCAGGAATCGGCCGTGAGCTGCAGCGTGACGGCGTTCAGGTTCTCCAGCCGCGCCAGCAGGCGCTCGCCGGCGAAGATCTGTTCCACCAGGCCGATCAACGGACGGCTGCAGATCACCACCACCTCTTCGCTGCCGCGGGTGACGGTCAGGTACAGGCCATGGCCGGTCCCCGAGCGCTCCAGCAGCTGGCGGTGGCATTCATCGATGCGGTCCGAACGGCGGAAAGTGAATTCGACGAGGTCGGTGCGCGCGGTCAGCTGGCCGGACTGCTGGGCCAGCACCAGTTCCTGGGCATCCTTGTCCGGCAGGCGCCCGGCGACACGGCGCAAGGCCATGACCACGGCCGCCTGGCCGACTGGCTTCCACAGGTCGTTCTGGAGCTGCGGCTGCAGCTGGCGCGCCAGTTCCGACAGGTTGATCAGGCCACGGCGCAGACCTTCGCTCAGGAAGGGCGACTCCGTGACGATCCTTTCGACTTTGGTAGATATAGACAGCATGAGTGATGCGCCCTCACTAAGTAGTACGTCAAACAAATGACGGGCTAGTGTAAAACGCAAAATTCAACTAGTGCAACATGAGTGTGACAATTTGATACATATTTGTGTTGCGTCCAACACGAAACTAGAAAAAACCCTCTATTTCGTTGTAACTTCCCTACAAATCGCGCCAATCGTGCGCCATTTGGTCACGATGCAAGCTAGTTCAATAACCTCGCAAATGTAATCAAATGTCTAAAACTGAACAAAAAGTGTAGAACCGACTTATTTCGCAACTTTTTTGACTTGCATAAAGAACAGGCATAACTTCCGGCTCTCCCAATCACCCCAACGCTCATAAGGAGAGCTGATGAAACTTCGCAAAAGCCTGCTGGCTGCAGCCGTAGCCGCCTCTTTCGCCCCCGCATTTGCAGGCGTCCTGCCGGACAATATGATGGCCGCGCCGGCCCAGCCGATGAGCCTGGAAGCCAAGGCCAACCTGGCTTCCCGCCTCGAAGCGCGCCGCTCCGCCGCCGGCCTGGACAGCGAGCATGGCTACAAGATGCGTGAACAGCACCCAGGCGCCAACGGCCACCGCATCCTGCGCGCCGACCACACCTTCCAGGGCCTGCGCGTGTTCGGTTCCGAGTCCGTCGTCGTCACCGATGAAAACGGCGACATCGTCAGCGAATCGGCCGACAACCGCCGCAACGGCCTGGACTCGCATCGCTCCGCACGGGCGACCGGCAAGGCCGCACCTGAAACCACCGCAGCTTTCAGCGCCGACGAAGCGATCCGCATCGCCGTCTCGCGCACCGGCGGCAAAACCCACCGCATCAAGCCGGAAGCCGAACTGCTGATCTGGCCGGTGGTCAAGACCCAGCGCACCGCTGCTGCCGCCAACAAGGCCGAAAGCGCGCTGAATGCGACCGACGTGGAGGAAGTGGTCGACCATTACGAGCTGGCCTACATGGTCAAGACCCGCATGAACAAGGACGGCCGTCCTGTGTTCCGCGACACCGTGATCAACGCCACCACCGGCGCCGTGATCAAGCAGTGGGACGCGCTGCAGACCGTGGTTGGCGTTGGCCACAGCCAGTACAACGGCGACGTGCCGATCAACACCACCCTGTCCGGCTCCACCTACAAGATGCTGGACTCGACCCGCGGCGTAGGCGGCACCTTCGGCGGCATGGCCATCACCAATGCCAACCACTCGCCTGAATCGAACCCGCAAGCCGGCTCGATCTACACCAACAGCACCAACACCTGGGGCGACGGCCAGCAATACATCAGCGGCGGCAGCACCACCAACGCCAACGGCCAGACCGCCGCGGTGAACGCGCTGTGGGGCCTGATGAACACCTACGACACGCTGAAGAACGTGATGGGCTGGTCTTCGCTGGACGGCAACAACACCGCGACCTATATCGCGGTCCACGTCGACAACAACTACGACAACGCCTTCTTCGACCCGAACTGCAAATGCATGTACATCGGCGACGGCGGCTCCAGCTTCAACAGCCTGGGTTCGATCGACGTGATCGGCCACGAAATGGGCCACGGCGTGACCGACGCCACCTCCAACCTGACCTACTCCGGCGAGTCCGGCGGCCTGAACGAGTCGAACTCGGACATCATCGGTGAAATGGTGGAAGCCTATGCGCGCGCTGGCGGCACCGGCACCTCGATCCCGCTGACCGGCAACGACTGGATGATGGGCAAGGAAATCAGCAAGTCCGGCCAGCCGCTGCGCTGGATGTGGAAGCCATCCAAGGACGGCGCATCGAAGGACGCCTGGAGCAGCACCCTGGGCAACATCAACGTGCACTACTCCTCCGGCCCGAACAACCGCATGTTCTACTTCCTGGCCAAGGGTTCCAACTCCTCCTCGTCGAGCGAGATGTACAGCTCTTACCTGAACAAGCAGCCGCTGGCCATGACCGGTATCGGCAGCGACAAGGCGTTCCGTATCTGGTTCAAGGCGAACACCACCAAGTTCACCGCATCGACCAACTACGCCAATGCCCGCCTGAAGATGATCGAGTCGGCTGAACAACTGTACGGCGTGGGCAGCGCTGAAGCGACCGCCGTCAAGCGCGCTTACGCTGCGATCAACGTCGGTACCGACGTCGACGAAGCCGGCGCAGGCAGCGGCGTGTCGATCAGCAGCCAGCCGAACAACGTCACCGTGGCAGCGGGCGGCACCGCCAGCTTCACCGTGGGCGCAACCGGCGGCACTTCGCCTTACAGCTACAAGTGGTACCGCAACGGCACCCAGATCTCGGGCGCCACCTCGGCCACCTACTCGTTCACCGCGCAGGCCGCCGACAACGGCGCCGTGTTCAACGCCGTAGTCACCGATTCGTCGTCGCCGGTGAAGACCGCGACCTCGAACAACGCCACCCTGACCGTAGGTACCACCCAGCAAACCGAGAAGGTTGTGAACGGCGGCTTCGAATCCGGCACTTCGCCTTGGGCTGGCAGCACCGGCGTGATCGGCAATTACAGCGGCCAGAGCGCGTACGAAGGCACCCGCTTCGCATGGCTGGGTGGTAACGGCAGCACCGCTACCGAAGCGCTGTACCAGAGCGTGGCCATCCCATCGACCGCAACGTCGGCGAACTTCTCGTTCGCACTGCATATCGACACCGCGGAATCGGGCAGCACCGCGTACGACAAGATGGTGGTGACCGTGAAGAACTCTTCCGGCACCACCCTGGGCACCCTGGCTACCTACAGCAACGCCAATGCTGCCAGCGGTTACCAGATCCGCAGCTTCAACCTGCTGCCTTACAAAGGCCAGACCGTGCGCCTGCACTTCAATATGACCGAAGACTCGTCGCTGCAGACGTCCTTCGTGGTGGATAAGGTCAGCCTGCAAGTCCAGTAAGCGCTAGTCGGTAGCAAGCAGGGGGCGGCTCTCAGGGCCGCCCCCTGTGTTTTTGTGTGACTATAGACATGTAATCTATTGTCTAAAAATATACAAAATCTGTAAAACTGACTCATTTCACAAGTTTTTTGACTTGCTTAAAAAACAGGCATAACGTCGTCTCTCCCACCAACCCAAGTTCCCCAAGGAGAGTCGATGAAACTTCGCAAAAGCCTGTTGGCCGCAGCCGTTGCCGCCTCGTTCGCCCCTGCATTCGCAGGCGTCCTGCCCGATACCCTGATGGCCGCTCCGGCTCAGCCGATGAGCGTTGAAGCCAAGGCGAACTTGGTATCGCGCCTGGACTCCCTTCGCTCCGCAGCCGGGCTCGATAGCGAGCATGGGTACAAACTGCGCGAACAGCACCCCGGTGTCAACGGCCAGCGCATCGTGCGCGCCGACCACACCTTCCAGGGCCTGCGCGTGTTCGGTTCCGATTCGGTCGTCGTCACCGATGAAAACGGCAACGTCGTCAGCGAGTCGGCCTCCGATCGCCGCAACAACCTGGACGCTTCGCGCGCTGCCAAGGCCTCCGGCAAGGGCGCTCCTGACACCGCAGCCGCTTTCGGCGCCGATGAAGCGATCCGCATCGCCGTCTCGCGCACGCCGGGCAGCCAGCACCGCATCAAGCCGGAAGCCGAACTGCTGATCTGGCCGGTGGTCAAGACCCAGCGCACCGCTGCTGCCGCCAACAAGGCCGACAGCGCGCTGAATGCGACGGACGTGGAAGAAGTGGTCGACCATTATGAACTGGCCTACCTGGTCAAGACCCGCATGAACAAGGATGGCCGCCCGGTGTTCCGCGACACCGTGATCAGCGCCAAGACCGGCGCCGTCATCAAGCAGTGGAATGCCCTGCAGACCGTGGTCGGCGTAGGCCACAGCCAGTACAACGGCGACGTGCCGATCAACACCACCCTGTCCGGCTCCACCTACAAGATGCTCGATACCTCGCGCGGCGTGGGCGGCACCTACGGCGGCATGGCGATCACCAATGCCAACCACTCGTCGGCCAACAATCCAAATCCCGGCTCGATCTACACCAACAGCACCAACACCTGGGGCGACGGCCAGCAATACATCAGCGGCGGCAGCACCACCAACGCCAACGGCCAGACCGCCGCAGTGAACGCGCTGTGGGGCCTGATGAACACTTACGACACGCTGAAGAACGTGATGGGCTGGTCTTCGCTGGACGGCAACAACACCGCGACCTATATCGCGGTCCACGTCGACAACAACTACGACAACGCCTTCTTCGACCCTAGCTGCAAGTGCATGTACATCGGCGACGGCGGCTCCTACTTCAACAACCTGGGTTCGATCGACGTGATCGGCCACGAAATGGGCCACGGCGTGACCGACGCCACCTCCAACCTGACCTACTCCGGCGAGTCCGGCGGCCTGAACGAGTCGAACTCGGACATCACCGGCGAAGCGGTGGAAGCCTATGCGCGCGCTGGCGGCACCGGCACCTCCATCCCGCTGACCGGCAACGACTGGATGATGGGCAAGGAGATCGCCAAGAACGGCCAGCCGCTGCGCTGGATGTGGAAGCCATCCAAGGACGGCTCGTCGAAGGACGCCTGGAGCAGCGGCCTGGGTGGCATCGACGTGCACTACTCCTCCGGCCCGAACAACCGCATGTTCTACTTCCTGTCCAAGGGCTCCAACTCCTCTTCCTCGAGCGAGATGTACAGCTCTTACCTGAACAAGCAGCCGCTGGCCATGACCGGTATCGGTACCGACAAGGCGTTCCGCATCTGGTTCAAGGCGAACACCACCAAGTTCACCGCATCGACCAACTACGCCAACGCCCGCCTGAAGATGATCGAGTCGGCCGAACAGCTGTACGGCGTGGGCAGCGCCGAAGCGACCGCCGTCAAGCGCGCTTATGCCGCGATCAACGTCGGCACGGACGTGGATGAAGCCAATCCAAACACCGTGACGATCACTACGCAGCCGAACAACGTCACCGTTGCTGCCGGCGGCACCGCGACCTTCACCGTTGGCGCAAGCGGCGGCACCACGCCTTACAGCTACGCCTGGTACCGTAACGGCACCCAGATTTCGGGCGCGACTTCGGCCACCTACTCGTTCACCGCACAGACGGCCGACAACGGCGCCGTGTTCAAGGCCATCGTCAGCGACTCCTCGTCGCCGGTGAAGACTGCGACCTCGAACGACGCCACCTTGACCGTTGGAGTGATTCCTCCGCAGAGCGAGCTGATTGTCAACGGCGGCTTCGAGTCCGGCACTTCGCCATGGGCGGGCACCACCGGCGTGATCGGCAACTACAGCGGCCAGACTGCGTACGAAGGCAGCCGCTTCGCATGGCTGGGTGGCAACGGTCGCACCGCTACCGAATCCCTGTACCAGACCGTGACCATCCCATCCACCGCAACCTCGGCAACCCTGTCGTTCGCGCTGCATATCGACACCGCGGAAACCGGCAGCACCGTGTATGACAAGATGGCCGTGACCGTGAAGAACAGCTCCGGCACCACCCTGGGCACCCTGGCCACCTACAACAACACCATGCCGGTCAGTGGCTACCAGATGCGCACCTTCAACCTGCTGCCGTACAAAGGCCAGACCGTGCGCATTCACTTCAACATGACGGAAGACTATTCGCTGCAGACTTCCTTCGTTGTTGACAAGGTAAGCCTGCAAGTTCAATAAACTTTCATCATCCTGGCCGGTATGCGGCTATCGTCATCCCCGGATACGATAGCTGCATAGCCGGCTTTTTTTCTTCTTTGCGGTGCTATGATGTTTGCCTTGTTTTTAAGGAGGCAGCATGGGCATTGGTATTGGCGGCAAGACTATCGAACAGGCTTTGGCATCCCTGTCGGACATGACGGCGGGCGCAACGCCGATCGGCAAGGACGAACACCTGGCACGCATCGAAAAGGCGCAAGCCTTCATGCGCCAGCAAGGCATCGCGGCCATCTACATCAATGCCGGCTCCAGCCTCCTCTACTTCACCGGCACCAAGTGGTACCCGAGCGAACGCATGGTCGGTGCCATTCTTCCGGCCGGCGGCGCGGTGGAGTACATCGCCCCCGCTTTCGAAGAAAATACCCTGCAGGACTTCATGCTGGTGGAAGGCGCGGTCAACTGCTGGCACGAGCACGAAAGCCCATCCGCCCTGTTCATCGCGGTCCTGAAAAAGATGGGCATCATGCCCAATGCCGCACAACCGCCACGCATCGGCATCGACGAAAGCGCCGCCTTCTTCATCTACGACGGCATCCGTCCACTGGCCGAAGGCTATGCGCTGGAAAATGCCCGCCCGGTGACTGCTCACTGCCGCACCCGCAAGTCGAAAGCGGAGATCGCCCTGATGCAGCGCGCCAAGGACATGACCCTGGCCGTGCACATCGCCACCGCCAGCATCCTGCGCGAGGGCATTACCACCACCGAAGTGGCTGAATTCATCGACAAGGCGCACCGCAAGGTCGGCGCGCCGGCAGGTTCCTATTTCGTGATCGTGCTGTTCGGCGTGGCCAGCTCCTTCCCGCACGGCGTTTCTTACGTACAGACGCTGAAGCAGGGCGACACGGTGCTGATCGACACCGGCTGCAAGCTGCACAACTACATTTCCGACATCACGCGCACCTATGTGTACGGCGAAGCCAGCGAGCGCCAGCGCGCGGTATGGCATGCGGAAAAGGCGGCGCAACTGGCCGCGTTTGAAGCTGCCCAGCTGGGCGTGGCTTGCGAGGCAGTGGACCAGGCCGCGCGCCGCTCACTGCAGGCGGCTGGCTTCGGCCCGGAATACAAGCTGCCCGGCCTGCCGCACCGCACCGGCCACGGTATCGGCCTGGACATCCACGAATGGCCTTACCTGGTCGGCGGCGACAAGACCCCGCTGGACGTCGGCATGACGTTCTCGAACGAGCCGATGATCGTGGTGCCGGGTGAATTCGGCGTGCGCCATGAAGACCACTTCTACATGGCGGAAGACGGCCCGCGCTGGTTCACCCAACCGTCCCACTCCATCGACGATCCTTTCGGATTGCAGGCCTGATCAGTTGGCCTTCGCGGTGCCGGTGAAGTTCAGGGCAGGCAGTTCCCTACGGGCTTCTTCGGCGCTGACCGATTCCAGCACCACGCGGCCGACCTTCTCTTCAAATTGAGCCTTGGTGCGCACGTACCTGGTCTCCCCTGCTTCAAGAACGAAGCTGAACTTCCTGGTGACCCTGGTGGCGGCTGATGCTTCGTACTTGCCTGGGGCTACATCGACAAAGAAATAGGCGCCTGGAACCGACTCGCCCACTACCACCCCATCCAGCTTGACCGGGGCAGTCAAGCCGCCGCCGGTGAGGGCGTCAACGCGGTAAAAATACACACGGCCCTGGTCGGCCGACAGCTTCGGCATGACAGCCTCTTGCTGCGCGAACCTGGTTCCGGATACCGAAGAGCAGCCCGTAAGCAGAGCCACGGCGGCAATCGCCGCCAGCGATACTAATTTCATACTAACCCTAGGAAGTTGAGAACAACACTGCCCGCAGTGTAGCGAATCCGCGTCGCCCTGTGGAACTTCACCGTCGCTTCATTCTGAACGCATACGGGCCCGCTACAGTGCCGGCCATGAATATCTCCACCTCCATGCAGCGCGTCATGTACGCCCACCTTCTTGCGGTTAGCTGCGCCGCAGTCACGTTCGTCTTCGGCAACGAGCTGTGGGACTTCGTCGTCAACGGCGATAAAACCTTCCGCTTTCCGCTTGCCACATTGGTACTGGCATGGATCATGGCTTTCGCCGCCTCGGTCCTGCCTTATGCCGGTGCGATGACGCTGGCCGTGCGCCGCGGCATCCGCAGCCCCTATTTCTTCATCGGCGGTGCAGTCCTCACCGCCATGGCATTCCTGCCGCTGCTGGCATGCGCCTATTCGCCGCGCCACCTGGTGCGGCTGGCTCCAATGCTCTTCATCGCCGGACTGGCAGCGGGCAGCGCCTGCTGGCTTATGCTAAAGTCGGCGCACAATGAAGATACTGTTCCTGCTATTTAGTGCGCTGCTGGTGGCGGCGCTGGTGACCGACCGGCTGCGCCAATGGCGGGGCGGAAGGCGCAACGAACGCGGCGCCTGTGCGCTATGCGCCGCTGAAATCAACTGGAATACCTACGAAGAGCTGCCGTTGGCAAGCGGTGGCGGCGCGAAGATGCGGGTTTGCCAGCGCTGCCATGCACGTCACTACAAATTGAAGTGGTCGGCTGTGGCGTTGATAGTTCTGGCGTTTGCAGGCGTGATCTACTTAATGATGATGTAGCTGCGCTTCACAGCAAGTTCATACCGCAAGTTCGCACAGCAAGTTCATACTGGCCGCACATTCGCCCGCTACAGTGCGGGACATGGAAAACACCATCACTCTTCGCCACGCAATTGTGGCATATCTCGCCGCCGTCACTGCTGCCGCAGTATGCGGCACCTTCACCTTCGCCATGCAGGTTGGTGTCCAGATCTTCATGGGTGCCGTCATGCTTTTGGGCGCTTCCTGGCTTTGCGCCTTTGTCAGCGCCCTGATTCCGTTCGTGCTGACGATCAAACTGGCCAACCGCCTCGGAACACGCAGCTGGCGCTATTTTGCCGGAACGGGTGTCGTGACGGCCCTCGCTGTCTTCGGCACCGTGCTTGGGGTCGACGCTTATGCATGCGACGACGGCCCGGTAATGCAGGCCTGGAACTACGCCCTTCACATGGCGGCAAGCGGCGCCGCCGGCGGCACCGCTTGCTGGTACGTGCTGGAACGTCAGGCGCGCTTCGACACCAGCGTCAGGATGTCGTAGCTGGCGACCAGCTCGTCGTTCTGGTTGGTCACTTGCACGTCCCACGCCACAACGCCCTGGCCGCGGCCTTTATCATCGGTGCGGTTACGGTCGACCTTGCGCTTGCAGGTCAAGCGGGCGCGGATGGTGTCGCCGATCGCCACCGGCGTGATGAAGCGCAGGTTGTCCAGGCCATAGTTGGCCAGCACAGGTCCAGGTGCCGGCGACACGAACAGGCCTGCCGCCGCCGACAGCACGAAGTAGCCGTGCGCGATGCGCTTGCCGAACTGGGTGTCCTTGGCCGCGATATCGTCGAAATGCATGTAGAAGTAGTCGCCAGAAATACCGCCGAAGTTGACGATGTCAGCCTCGCTCACGGTGCGGCGATGGGTCAGCAGGGAATCACCCATCTGCAGGTCTTCGAAACATTTGCGGAACGGATGCACGTCGCCCTCGCGCACCGCGCCACCGCGCACATACTCGCCGGTGATGGCGCTCAGCATGGTCGGTGAACCCTGCACCGCAGCGCGCTGCAGGAAATGGCGCACGGCGCGGATGCCGCCCAGCTCTTCACCGCCGCCGGCGCGGCCAGGACCACCGTGCTTCAACTGCGGCAGGGGCGAGCCGTGACCGGTGGAGTCGACCGAGGATTCACGGTCCAGCACATGCACGCGGCCATGCGAGGCGGCGGCGATCGGCACCGCGTAGGCAGCGATGGCGGGATCCTTGGTAATCAGCGAGGACACCAGCGAACCCTTGCCGCGTGCCGCCAGTTCCAGTGCTTCGTCGATGGAATCGTAAGTCATCATGGTGCTGACCGGGCCGAAGGCTTCCACATCGTGCACTGCATCGTTGCTCAGCGCATTACGGCACAGCAGCAGGGTCGGCGCGAAGAAGGCGCCGTTCTCGACACCCTCGCCCACCAGTTTCAGTGCGCCCGCGCCGCCGAACAGGATCTCATTGCCCTGCGCCAGTTGCGCCACGCGCTCGGCCACGTCGCGCTGCTGGTCTTTCGACGCCAGTGCGCCCATGCGCACGCCTTCCACCGAGGGATCGCCCACCACGACTTTCGCCAGGCGCTCGCGCAGCTTCTCCGCCACTGCGTCCGCATGCTGGCGCGGCACGATGATACGACGCACGGCGGTACATTTCTGGCCAGCCTTGGTGGTCATTTCGCGCTGCACCTCTTTCACGAACAGGTCGAACTCTGGGTCGTCCGGCGTAACGTCCGGCGCCAGGATTGCGCAGTTCAGCGAATCGGCTTCAGCGGTGAACGGCACCGAGTTGGTGATCAGGTTGCGGTTGGAGCGCAGCTTGGCGGCCGTGTCGGCGGAACCGGTGAAGGTCACCACGTCCGCGCCGCCCAGGCGGTCCAGCAGGTCGCCGGTGCTGCCGATCACGAGTTGCAGCGAGCCGTCCGGCAGGAGGCCAGAATCGTTGATCATGCGGATCAGGGCTTCAGTCAGGTACGAAGTCGCGCTGGCAGGCTTGCCGATGCACGGCATGGCAGCCAGGAAGGACGGTGCGAACTTTTCCAGCAAGCCCCAGATCGGGAAGTTGAAGGCATTGATGTGCACTGCGATGCCGCCGCGGGGAACCAGGATGTGGGTGCCGGAGAAGCCGCCGCGCTTGCCCAGCGCCATGGCCGGCCCCTCATGCAGCACGTTCGAC
Organism: Duganella sp. CF458; assembly: GCF_900113115.1. Lineage (GTDB taxonomy): Bacteria > Pseudomonadota > Gammaproteobacteria > Burkholderiales > Burkholderiaceae_D > Rugamonas. The sequence goes on from NZ_FOOF01000001.1 coordinate 500,711, forward strand.
GACGGCAGCTCGCGGCTACCCATGCTGGCGTAGGCGAACAAGGTGCCGATGCCGCCTTCCACGTCAACCCAGCTGTCCGGGCGGGTGGCGCCGGTCAGGTGCGAGATCGCATACAGTTCTTCCTTGCGCTCCATCAGGTACATCGCCAGCGCTTTCAGGCGCTGGGCACGAGTCTGGAAGTCCAGCTTCATCAGGGCCGGGATGCCGGTCTTGCGGCCGTAATGCACGGCCTCGGCGAAGTCGATCTGTTCGGCGTGGGTGTGGTAGATGACGCGGTTATCCAGGGCGCTGTGCAGCGCGGTCGCAGCTTCCTTGCCTTGCCAGCGGCCACCGATGAAGCTTTGCAGGGTGTGTACCATTGATAGTCTCCGATTACTGTTTATTGTCGAATGCTTGCTTGTGCAGGTGCATGGGCAGCGACGTGTCCCATTGCATGCGCTGGCGGCCCGGCCCAGCCTCGGTGTCGGGCTGGCACTCCACCATCGTTTGCATGGAGCGTACGGCCAGCTCCTGGTATTGGCCCGTGCCCAGGGTCTTCCACGCGATCTCGCTGTCGCTGACGTGGCGCAGGATCCTGGCCGGTGCGCCAACCACCATGCTGCGCGGCGGGATTTCCATGCCGGCTTTGACGAAGGCGGCGGCGCCGACGATGCTTTCAGCACCGACTACCGCGTTATCCATCACGACCGCGTTCATGCCCACCAGGGCATTGCGGCCGATACGGCAGCCGTGCAGCACGGCGCCATGACCGATATGGCCATCCTGCTCGACCACCGTGTCGCCGCCGGGGAAGCCGTGCATCACGCAGGTATCCTGCACATTGGCGCCCTCTTCCAGGATCAGGCGCCCGAAGTCGCCGCGCAGCGATGCCAGCGGCGCAACGTAGCAGCGCGGGCCGACGATCACGTCACCGATCAGCACCGCGGTCGGATGCACATAGGCGGTCGGGTGCACCACCGGCCGCACGCCATTGATTTCGTAGCAAGGCATGGTCAGACTCGCTCAATCACCAGCGCGATGCCCTGGCCCACGCCGATGCACATGGTGCACAAGGCATAACGGCCGCCGGTACGTTCGAGCTGGTTCAGTGCCGTTGTCACCAGGCGCGCACCCGAAGCGCCCAAAGGATGGCCGATGGCGATGGCGCCGCCGTTCGGGTTGACGCGGGCATCGTCATCCTTCAAGCCAAGATCGCGCGTCACGGCCAGGCCCTGCGCAGCAAAGGCTTCGTTCAGTTCAATCACGTCCATCTGCTCGATGGTCATGCCCAGTTGCGCCAGCAGCTTCTTGCTGGCCGGCGACGGGCCGAAGCCCATGACACGCGGCGCCAGGCCGGCAGTCGCCATGCCCAGCACCTTGGCGCGCGGCTTCAGGCCGAACTTGTCGACTGCGGCAGCGGACGCCAGTAGCAGAGCGCAGGCGCCGTCGTTGACGCCGGAAGCATTGCCGGCAGTGACCGTGCCATCGGGCTTGACTACGCCTTTCAGCTTGGCCAATGCTTCGATCGTGGTGTCCGGACGCGGGTGTTCGTCGGTGTCGACGACTTTGGGATCGCCTTTCTTCTGCGGGATGCTGACCGGCACCATCTCGCCTTTGAAGAAACCTGCCGCGTGGGCAGCGGCCCAGCGCTGCTGGCTGCGGATCGCAAAAGCGTCCTGGTCGGCACGCGCGACGGACCATTGCTCGGCCACGTTCTCCGCCGTCTCCGGCATGGAGTCGATGCCGTACTGCGCCTTCATCAGCGGGTTGACGAAACGCCAGCCGATGGTGGTGTCCTCGATCTTGGCGCTGCGCGAGAAAGCGCTATCGGCCTTGCCCATCACGAAAGGCGCACGGGTCATGCTCTCGACGCCACCGGCGATTACCAGCTGCGCTTCGCCCGACTTGATGGCACGTGCCGCGATGCCCACCGCATCCAGCGAGGAGCCGCACAGGCGGTTGATGGTGTTGCCCGGCACTTCGACCGGCAGTCCGGCCAGCAGGCCTGCCATCCGGCCCACGTTGCGGTTATCTTCACCGGCACCGTTGGCGCAGCCGTAGTAGACATCGTCCACCTGCGTCCAATCGACGGAAGGATTGCGCGCCATCAGGGCTGCGATCGGGATTGCCGCCAGGTCGTCGGCGCGCACGCCTGCCAACGCGCCGCCGTAGCGGCCGAACGGTGTGCGAACGGCGTCGCAGATGAATGCTTCGGTCATTGATTTATTCCTTAGGTCGTTTATCGATTACTCGTTTAGCCTTGCCGGTCGCGGTGCGCTCGATGCCGCCCACGCCAAGCAGCGTGACGGTCGTGCTGACGCCGACATTGGTCTTGATGCGTTGTTCCAGTTCACGCGCCGCGTCGCCGGCATCGGCGCGGGCCAGCCCGGCGCGCAGCTCCACCAGCACTTCCAGCTTGTCGAGGTGGCCGTCGCGGGTCACCACCAGCTGGTATTGCGGTTCGAGCTTTGGCAGCTTGCAGATCTGTTCTTCTATCTGGGTCGGGAACACGTTCACGCCGCGGATGATCAGCATGTCGTCCGAGCGGCCAGTGATCTTGCCGATGCGGCGCATCGATCGGGAAGTCGGTGGCAGCAGGCGCGTGAGGTCGCGTGTGCGGTAGCGCACTACCGGCATGGCTTCCTTGCTCAAGGAGGTGAACACCAGCTCGCCCTCTTCGCCGTCCGCCAGCACCTCGCCAGTCTCCGGATCGATGATCTCCGGGTAAAAATGGTCTTCCCAGATCACCGGACCATCTTTCGACTCGATGCATTCGCTGGCCACGCCTGGGCCGATCACTTCGGACAGGCCGTAGATGTCCACCGCATCGATGCCGGCGCGCTTTTCGATTTCGCCGCGCATGGCGTTGGTCCACGGCTCGGCACCGAAGATGCCGACCTCCAGCGAGGACTTGGAGCAATCCAGTCCCTGGCGCTGGAATTCCTCGACAATGTTCAGCATGTAGGACGGCGTGACCATGATGATCGAAGGCTTGAAGTCCTGGATCAACTGGACCTGCTTTTCGGTCTGCCCGCCGGACATCGGGATCACGGTGCAGCCCAGGCGTTCGGCACCATAATGCGCACCCAGGCCGCCGGTGAACAGCCCATAGCCGTAGGATATGTGCACCATATCGCCCGCGCGGCCGCCGGCGGCCCGGATGGAGCGCGCCACCACGTCGGCCCACATATCGACATCGCGCTGGGTGTAGCCAACCACAGTCGGCTTGCCGGTGGTGCCGCTGGAGGCATGCACGCGCACGACTTTCTCGCGCGGCACCGCGAACAGGCCGAAGGGATAATTGTCGCGCAGTGCTTTTTTGTCCGTGAACGGGAATTTGCCCAGGTCGGACAGCGACTTCAAGTCATTCGGATGCACGCCTTTGTCATCAAAGGCCTTGCGGTAGTGCGGCACGTTCTCGTAGGCGTGCATCAGCGACCATTTCAGTCGCTCAAGCTGGAGCGCCTGCAATTCGTCACGGCTGGCGCGCTCGATCGGCTCCAGGTCGGAAGGGGCGGGAATGCGTTGGACCACGGTGCTACCTCCATCAACTAGCTATGGGTTGGAACCACCTCTCCGGCCACGCGGTGCGACTTGCCGCGGAAGGTGGCGATCATCTTGCCCTCCTGGTTGCTGACGGCGACATCGTAGATGCCGGTCTTGCCGACCAGCGTGCGCTCAACCGCCTCCGCCGTCAGCAAGTCATCCATCCGCCCGGGGGCCAGGTAGTCGATGGTGCAGCCCGCGCCAACCGTCGTGTGGTTATGGCTGTTGCACGCGAATGCGAAAGCACTGTCCGCCAACGCAAAGATAAAGCCGCCGTGGCAGGTCTGGTGCCCGTTCAGCATATCGCTGCGCACCGGCATGGTCATGCGTGCATAACCGGGGCGGATTTCTACCAACTTCATACCCAGGGCCTGGCTGGCGGCATCGCGCGCGAACATCGCCGCGCCGGCCGCTTCGGCCACGGCCTGCGGGTGCATCTTGGGGTTATGCATGGATCTTGGCTCCGCTTTGCTCGCGGCGGCGCAGCAGCGGCGACACGCGGTAGCGGTCCTCGCCATAGCTGCCTGCCAGGTTCTCCAGCACCGTCACGATGTGTTTGACACCCACCATGTCGGCCCAGGCCAGCGGGCCGCGCGGGTAGTTGACGCCTTTTTGCATCGCCACGTCAGCCGCCTGCGCACTGCACACGCCCTGGCTGACGGCGTCGGCTGCTTCGTTGGCCAGCATGGCAACGGTGCGCATCACAGCCAGGCCGGGCGCGTCATCCAGGCGGGTTACGGTGAAGCCGGCGGCCTGGAACATGCCGATGGCCGATGCCATGGCACGCGCGCTGCATTGGTCGCTGCAAGCGATGGCTATGCGCGGCGAAGCGTTGAAGTCGAATACCAGGTCGTACACCACCATATCGTCGTGCTTGTCGTCGCGTGCGCGCTGGGTGGCGGTACGGCCATCGGTCAGGTAGATCGCGGCACCGTTGGTATGGAAGGCAGGCGCTTCGGAGGAACGGTGGCCTTCCGCGGAATTGCGCTTGGTGACGGCAACGCCGCGCGACTTCAGGCGCTCGATGATCATGGTCGCGATGGCGGTGTGGTCGCCCGGCTCGAAGCTGTAGCCGATATATTCAGGCAGCGGTTGCGGCGCTTCGGAGCGCGGTTGCGGCGCTGGCGCGCCCTCGCTGTAGTCGTAGAAGCCGCGGCCGGACTTGCGGCCCAGGAAGCCGGCGTTCACCATTTCCTGCTGCAGCACGGATGGCGTGAAGCGCGGGTCGTTGTAGTAGGCGCGGAACACGGATTCGGTGACGGAGTAGTTCACGTCGTGGCCGATCAGGTCCATCAGCTCGAAAGGCCCCATGCGGAAACCGCCGCCTTCGCGCATCACGGCGTCGATGGTCGCTGCATCGGCAGCCTGCTCGTTCAGCAGGCGCCAACCTTCGGCGTAATAAGGGCGCGCCACACGATTGACGATGAAGCCCGGCGTCGACTTGGCGTGCACCGGGTTCTTGCCCCAGGCGACGGACGTCTCGAACACGGTTTCGGCAACAGCGGCATCGGTCGCCAGGCCGCTGATCACTTCCACCAGCGCCATCAAAGGAACGGGATTGAAGAAGTGCATGCCGACCAGGCGCTGCGGCTTGCGCAACCGGGCGGCGATGGCGGTGACGGATATCGAGGAGGTATTGGTGGCCAGGATGGCGTCGTCGCCGACGATGCCTTCCAGGTCGGCGAACAGGCTGCGCTTGACGTCCAGGTTTTCGACAATGGCTTCCACCACCAGCCTGGCGTCGGCGACGTCGGCCAGGCCCGCTACGCCGTGCAGGCGGCTGCGCGCGGCATCCGCATCGGCGCCGGACATCTTGCCCTTTTCAACCAGCTTGCCGTACACCTTTCCGATATCCGCAATCGCCTTTTCGACCGCTTCTGCGCGGGTGTCGAACAGCTTGACCGTATAGCCGGAAGCCGCTGCCACCTGCGCGATGCCGGAACCCATTGCCCCGCTGCCGATAACGGCAACGACACTGCCTTTCGCCAGAGCCGCCATGCTTATTCCCCCTTGAAGTGTGGAGCGCGCTTGTTGATGAAGGCGTCCACGCCTTCGCGGTAGTCGTGGCTGTAGCCAAGTTCGCGCATCATCTCGCCTTCCAGTTTCAGTTGGTCGGCCAGGGTGTTGCCATAGCTGGCTTGCAGCGCATGCTTGGTGAAAGCCAGGCCCTTGGTCGGGGCGGTGGCGAAGTGCCTGGCCATGGCCATGGCTTCGTTCATCAATTCTTCGTCAGGAACCGCTTTCCAGATCAGGCCCCATTGCTCGGCGCGTTCGGCGGAGAGTTTTTCGCCCAGCATGGCGAGACCGGTGGCGCGCGCGTGGCCGATCAGGCGCGGCAGGTGCCAGGTGCCGCCGGTATCCGGGATCAATCCAAGCTTGCAAAATGCTTCGATGAAGCTGGCGGATTTAGCGGCCAGTACGATGTCACAGGCCAGGGCCAGGTTGGCGCCGGCACCGGCTGCGACGCCGTTGACGGCGCAGATCACCGGCATCGGCAGTTCGCGCAGCGCCAGCACCAGCGGGGCGTAGAACTTTTCGACCGATTCGCCAAGGTCCACCGCGGCGCCGCCCGGGGCGACAGCGCGGTCGCCCAGGTCCTGGCCAGCGCAGAAACCGCGGCCGGCACCGGTCAGCACCAGTACGCGCACGGATTTGTCGGCGCGCAGCTGGCCGAGCGCTTCGCGCACTTCCAGGTGCATGGCCTGGGTGAAGCTGTTCAACTTGTCGGGACGGTTCAGGGTCAGTTTTGCGACGCCTGCTTCGATTTCAAATTGGATGTTTTCGTAGCTCACTTTGTCTCCTTGTTAAACCGGGTAAACCAGTGTCAGGCCCGCAGGGTCAGACACTGATACGCGGCGGTCGCGGGCCGTTTTTATTCCGCCTGGTCGAAGTCGATGATCACTTTATCAGTGACCGGGAACGCCTGGCAGCTCAATACAAAGCCACGTGCAATCTCGTAGTCTTCCAGCGCGTAGTTGACGTCCATGTCCACTTTGCCTTCCACCATCTTGCAGCGGCAGGTAGAGCATACGCCGCCTTTGCAGGAATAGCGCATGTCCAGGCCGGCGCGCAAGCCGGCATCCAGGATCGATTCCTTGTCCTTCTCCATGGTGAAGCTGGCGGCATTGCCGTCCATGATCACCGTGACTTCGGTCAGGTGCGGCGCGGCATCGGCCTGTACGCGAGGCTTATGCTGGTGTTTTGGAATGCTGGCAGCGAACAGTTCGATCTTGATGTTCGACTTCGGCATGCCGCCTTCCTGCAGGGCGGCCGAGACGCCGAGCATCATGTCCTCCGGGCCGCAGATAAAGGCGGTGTCGTAGTCCTTGATGTCGATCCAGTGCTGCAGGAACTGTTCGGTCTTTTCCCTGGTGATGCGGCCGTTGAACAGCTCAATATCCTGCTGCTCGCGCGACATCACGTAGACGATGTTGAGGCGCTCGAGGTATGCGTCCTTCAGTTCCATCAGCTCCGTCTTGAAGATCACCGACGAGGAAGCGCGATTGCCGTAGAACAGGGTGAATCGGCTGGCCGGCTCCGTCAGCAGGGTGGTCTTGATGATGGACAGGATAGGTGTGATGCCGCTACCGGCGGCGAAGGCCAGGTAGTTCCTGCTTTGTTCCGCGTCGAGCGGCACGTTGAAGTGGCCCATTGGCGGCATCACCTCGATGGTCGCGCCAGGCTTCAGCGACTCGTTGGCCCAGGTCGAGAACATGCCGCCCGGCGTGCGCTTGATCGCCACGCGCAGCGCGCCGTCCTGCACGGCGGAGCAGATCGAGTACGAACGACGCACGTCTTCGTTGTTGATATTCGTGCGCAGGGTCAGGTGCTGCCCTTGCTGGTACTTGAAGCTCTCCTGCAGCTCGGACGGCACGGTGAACGTAACGGCGATGCAGTCGCGGGTTTCTTGCTGCACCTTGGCGACGGACAATGGATAGAATTTACTCATGGTGTCAGTGGCACTTGAAGTAGTCAAAGGGCTCGCGGCAATCGAGGCACTTGTACAGCGCCTTGCATGGCGTTGAGCCGAACTGGCTGGTGATTTCGGTGTGACTGGATCCGCAGTGCGGGCAGACGACTTTAGGTGCGGGAACAGCGCCGCGCGCAATCCCGGCCTTCAGCGCATCGAGCGGGGCAGCCACCGTGCGCGGCGCGCGCAGGCCACTGATGTCGACCACGCGCTGGGCCGGCGGCGCGATGCCATAACCTTTCAGCTTGGCCTTGCCGGAATCGCTCATCCAGTCGGTGGTCCATGCGGGCGACAGGCGGGTAATGATGTCGACCTGCTTGATGCCTGCATCGTGCAGTGCGCCCTGCACCGCATCGGCGATGACCTGCATCGCCGGGCAGCCAGAATAAGTAGGCGTGATCGTGACCGCGCACGACGATGCGCCGGTGACCTGGACATCGCGCACGATGCCAAGATCCACCACGGAGATCACAGGAATTTCCGGATCGGAGACCTGCTCCAGCAGCGACCAGACACGCGCTGTGTCCATCACCACTCCGAACCTGGGTAAGCGCGCTGCAGGAACTGCATCTCGGCCAACAGGTAGCCCAGGTGCTCGCTATGGCGACCTTGCTTACCGCCCTTCTGCATCCACGCATCAGCCGGGGGCATGACCAGCGTCGCCTCGCCAAGGATATCGGAAACGTGCGACAGCCACTGCTCGCGCAGCATGGCAGCCGATGGCGCAATGCCTTCCGCCACCATGGCTTCGTCCACCGCGTCATAGTTGAATACCTCGCCGGAGTACATCCACAGTTCATCGACCGCAGTCTGCGTGAACTGGTGCGACACGTCGGTGCCGTCGCCAAGTCGCACAATCAGGTCGCCGCTACGGCGCAGGTGGTAGGTGACCTCCTTCAGCGACTTCTCCGCGATCTCCGCAATGCGTGGATCGCTGCACTTGGTCAGCGCGCCAATCAGGAAGTAGTGCCAGGTGTCGAAGAAGAACTGGCGCACCATCGTGTGTGCATAGTTCCCGTTCGGCTGTTCCACCAGCAGCACGTTTTTGTAATCGTGCGCATCGCGCAGGTACGCCAGCTTGTCCTCGTCGCGGCCCGCGCCTTCCAGTTCGGCGGCGTAGGTGTACCACATGCGGGTCTGCCCCAACAGGTCCAGCGACACATTGGACAGCGCCATATCCTCCTCCAGCGCCGGCCCCTTGCCGCACAACTCGCACAGGCGCTGGCTCAGCACCATGGCGTTGTCGCCCAGGCGCAGCAGGTAATTGACCTTGTTATCCATGTCGGGAGCCTTACAGGTTCTTCACTTCTTCCGGCATCGGGAAGAAGGTCGGGTGGCGATATACCTTGCTGTTGGAAGGCTCGAACAGCGGCCCCTTGTCGGCAGGTGCGCTGGCGACGATATCGGCGGCGCGCACCACCCAGATGCTCACGCCTTCATTGCGACGGGTATAAACGTCGCGCGCGTTGTTGATTGCCATCGCCGCGTCCGGGGCATGCAGGCTGCCCACATGCTTGTGCGCCAGGCCGTGCTGGCTGCGAATGAAGACTTCCCACAGTGGCCATTCTTTGCTCATCTTGTCTCCTCTCAGGCTGCAGCCTGCTCCTTATTGTGTTTGTCTGCGTAGGCAACCAGCGCGTCGCGGAACCATTCGCCATCCTCGTAGGCTTTGACGCGGGTGCGCAGGCGCTCGCGGTTGCAAGGGCCGTTGCCCTTCAGTACCTGATGGAATTCTTCCCAGTCGATTTCGCCGAAATCGTAGGAGCCGCGCGCCTCGTTCCATTTCAGGTCCGGATCGGGCACGGTCAGTCCCAGGAATTCGGCTTGCGGCACGGTCTGGTCGACCATGCGCTGGCGCAGTTCATCGTTGGAGAACAGCTTGATACGCCAGGCGCTCGATTGCGCGCTGTTGACCGAAGCGGCGTCGGATGGGCCGAACATCATCAGCGAAGGCCACCACCAGCGGTTCAGGGCATCCTGCGCCATCGCCTTCTGTTCCGGCGTGCCCTTCGCCAGCGACATCATGATGTCGTAGCCCTGGCGCGCGTGGAAGGATTCCTCCTTGCAGACGCGGATCATGGCGCGCGCGTAAGGGCCATACGAGCAGCGGCACAGCGGGATCTGGTTGATGATGGCCGAGCCATCCACCAGCCAGCCGATGGCGCCCATGTCGGCCCAGTTCAGGGTCGGGTAATTGAAGATGGACGAGTATTTGGCTTTGCCGCTATGCAGCGCCGCCAGCAATTCATCGCGCGACACGCCCAGGGTTTCGGCCGCGCTGTACAGGTAGAGGCCGTGACCCGCTTCGTCCTGGATCTTGGCCAGCAGGATGGACTTGCGCTTCAAGGTCGGGGCACGGGTCACCCAGTTACCCTCAGGCAACTGGCCGACGATTTCGGAGTGGGCGTGCTGGGAGATTTGGCGGATCAGCGTCTTGCGGTAAGCCTCCGGCATCCAGTCCTTCGGCTCGATCTTGATGCCGGCGTCGATGCGCCCCTGGAACTCGCGCTCCTGCGCGTCCATCTCTTCCGCGGTCTGAACCTTCTTCAGGCCGGTTTCCACCATTTGTGCGTACATAAGGAGGGCCTCCTTGATCGGGATAGCTTCATAATACGATACAAAAACTGCTTTGCAAACGAATTTTGTGTGTCATTTAAAAAATCTGTATCTAGATCAATGACAGTGTATAAAATCGGTTCTATGCAAAAAAACCAGAAAATCAATGGCTGGATCGAGAAATTCCTGGCCAGCGACCCGCCGCGCTCCAAATCGCTGGTGATGACCATCTTCGGCGACGCCATCGTCCCGCACGGCGGCATGGTCTGGACCGGCAGCCTGATCGAACTGCTGGCCCCTTTCGGCGTCAACGACCGCCTGCTGCGCACATCGGTATTCCGGCTGGCACAGGAAGGCTGGCTCGGCGCCCAGCGCGACGGACGCCGCAGCAGCTACGCCATCACGCCCGACGCCATGCGCCGCTTCAGCCGCGCCTTCCGCCGCATCTACGCCCCGCTGAACGTGCATTGGAACGGTCAATGGACCCTGGTGCTCGCCGCCGATGGCCTCGACGCCCCCGCTCGAGGCCAGTTGCGCAAGGAGCTGCTGTGGGAGGGGTACAGCGTGATTGCCCCCGGCATTGCAGGGCATCCCGCCGGTGATATGGAAGCTTTGGAAGCGCTGCTGTCGCGCCTTGGCCTGCTGCAGAAGGTGTATGTCGTGCAGGCCAGCGAGGTACCCGGCCTGCGCGCGCGGCCGCTGGGCGAGATGGTGGCCGAAGGCTGGGACCTCAGCGAGGTGGCCGCCGGCTACGAAAAGTTTGCTGCAAGCTTCAGCGCCCTGCCTGGCCTGCTGGCCGATGCGGTCGACATCGACCCCGAGCAAGCCTTCGTGCTGCGCACCCTGCTGATCCACGCCTACCGCCGCGTGCAGCTGCACGACCCGCAACTGCCGATCGAGCTGCTGCCCGCACTCTGGCCCGGCGCCCGCGCTTACGCACTGGCCAGCCAGCTGTATCGCCAGCTCACCGCGCCCGCCGAACGGCACATCCTCGCCACCTTGCAACGCGAGGACCCCAGAGCCCCGCAACCGGAATCCGGTTTCTACCACCGCTTTGCCGGGCAGCATTAATAGTCCTTGCTGGGGTCAGGAACGGAGTGGACATTTAGTTCCATTCGAAAAGAAATGTCCACATCGTTCCTGACCCCAAGTGGACAATTGTTGTCTGGTGTATCATGTCGGGCTTCGCGCGCAGCGCTTCATTTCCGACAGGACACACAATGTCTATCAAGATCAGCAGCCAGTTCGATGCTGGCGCCATCGATGTGGTCAGCGTTACCTCCGCTGGCGATATCGACCTCGATATCCGCAAGGATTCCCACGCGGACATCATCCAGTGGTTCTATTTCCGGGTGCAGGGTGCGCAAGCCGTGCCGCTGACCATCCGTTTCATGAACGCTGGCCAGGCTGCTTATGCTGAAGGCTGGAAGGGCTACAACGCGGTCGCTTCCTACGACCGCGACCACTGGTTCCGCGTCCCGACTTCCTTCGATGGCGAAGTGATGACCATCGAGCACGCGCCGGAGCACGATTCGGTCTACTACGCGTACTTCGAGCCGTATTCGTGGGAACGCCACCTGTCCCTGCTGGACTCCGCGCAAATGCACCCGCTGGCCGAACTGGTCGACCTGGGCAGCTCGGTGGAAGGGCGCGACATGAACATGCTGGTCATCGGCGACCAGGCAGCCGAGAAAAAAGTGTGGGTCATCGCGCGCCAGCACCCAGGCGAAACCATGGCTGAATGGTTCGTGGAAGGCATGGTCGAAGCGCTGCTCGACGCGTCCAACCCACACGCCCGCCAGTGCCTGCAGGATGCCTGCTTCTACGTCGTGCCGAACATGAACCCGGACGGCTCCGTGCGCGGCAACCTGCGCACCAACGCCGCCGGCGCGAACCTGAACCGCGAGTGGAACGAGCCGACCATGGCGCGTTCGCCGGAAGTCTTCCTGGTGAAAGAGAAGATGAAGGAAACCGGCTGCGACCTGTTCCTGGACGTGCACGGCGACGAAGGCCTGCCTTACGTCTTCGTGGCCGGCAGCGATGCGCTGCCGAACTTCACCAAGGAGCACAAGGCTGCGCAGGACAAGTTCATCGCCGACTTCAAGCTGGCGTCGCCGGACTTCCAGTCCGAGCATGGCTATCCTGACTCGCCTTACACGCCGGAAGTGCTGACCATGGGTTCGCCGCACATCACCCACCTGTTCGGCTGCCTGTCGCTGACCCTGGAACTGCCGTTCAAGGACAACGCCAACGATCCGGACGAACTGGTTGGTTGGAACGGCGCCCGTTCCGCCAAGCTGGGGGCGGACGTGCTGCAGCCGGTGCTGCGCGCCCTGCGCAACTTCTAAGCCACCTGATGGCCTAGCGCAGCAGCGCCCGGAATGCCTTCGGTATCCACGGGCGCGCTGCCAGCATGATGGTCACGGCGCGGCGCTGTTCCCACGGCAGCCGCGCATCATCCTGGTGCTGCAGCGAGAATTCGTCTGCCACCTGCTTCAGACGATCCAGCAAGAGACGCGTCGATTGCTGCGACAGCATCACACTCACCAGCCGCTGCACCTCATGATGGCCGTCGAAACGGCTGTCGAAATAATCGCTGTACGCCTCGTCGCGGAAGAAGGCCTGGATCGGGCCATTCGGCAGCCAGCTGAAGGTGCGCGACACCAGCAGCTTGACCTTGTTATTCGGTTTCAGCATCAGGAAGCCGATCTTGTCCAGCCTGAGCAGGCAGGCCGTCGCCTCGGCGGCGCTGATCTTGTAGTTGGCCACCACTTCCTCAATCGGCACCTGGTTCAGCGCCAGCACGGCCACCACCAAGAGCTTGGTGTCGCTGATGATTTCCTTTTCCTGCGCATAGGTCAGTTGCGAGACCAGCTGCGGCGTGTCGGCGCTGGCCTGCGCCAGTTCCGCGAAGTCCATCTCCAGCACGGCCAGGACCTGCTCCAGGCGGTCGAGCGTGAAATTGCGGGCCGCGAACATGCGTTTGATGCTGGGCTCGGAGAGGCCGATCTTCTGCCCGAGGGCAGCGTAAGTGATGCCGCGCGCCTTGAGTTGGCGTTTGAGCGCGTCGACCAGGCGGATAACGTTGGACATGCTTGGAATTCCTGCAATAAGTATCGGAATATGATACCACCAGCATGCCCCGACGCTACAGTGCGCACAGCGATTGCCCCGCCGCCGGCAAGCGCGCCAAGATGGCCGCTCCCTTAACCTGTGGAGCAGAAAATGAAACGCATCCTGATCGCCGCCCTGCTTGCTGCCGCTTGCGCCAGCAGCCAGGCGGCGGATGGTTCGCAAGCTTTGAGCAAGAACGCCGGCGGCCTGTCGGCCGTCGTGGCGGCCGGTTCGGCGTTGACCGTCTTTGCGGCCGGATCGCTGGTGGTCGAATCCGTCGAAGTCATCGGCGACGGCGTCGTGGTGGTGCTGAAGGCCGTGGGCGACGGCAGCAAGGCCACGGTGGAATTCAGCGGCAAGGCGCTGGAAGGCGTCTCGGTGGCGGCCGGCACCGCGGTCAGCGCCGTGGCCATGTCGGCCGGCCATGCGCTGGTGGTATCGGGCAAGGTGATCGCCTTTATCCCGAACGAATTGGGCAAGGCCCTGCTGCATCATAGCCGCGTGAACTAAGCCATGAAGCGCTTGCTCCTTTCAATGTCGCTGGCCTGCACGATGGCCGGCGCCGCCCACGCGGGCCAGCATTGCGAAAACAAGCCGCTCGCGCTGGACGAAGTGGAACGCTCGCTGGACCTGGCCCAGCGCAGCATGCAAAAGCTCGACGCCAGCGGCGCCCAGGTTGCAATCATCGCCCGCGCCGGACAGGACCTGTCGAAGTATGGCTTGCGCTATTCCCACGTCGGCCTGGCGTGGCGCGATCATCCAGCCGGGCGCTGGGTGGTGGTGCAGTTGCTGAACGATTGCGGCACCGCCCATTCCGCCCTGTACAACGACGGCCTGGGCAACTTCTTTCTTAGCGGCCTGCATCAATACACATCGCAACTGATCCTGCCGTCGCCGGACGTGCAGCAACGGCTGGCGCAGGTGCTGGCTTCGCGCACGCCGCAACGACTGCACGAGCCGAAATACAGCATGCTGTCCTATGCCTGGTCGACGCGCTACCAGAACTCCAACCAGTGGGTGCTCGAGACGCTGGCCGCTGCCAGTGCGGCCCCGGGCAGGGTTGAAACCCGCGCCGAGGCGCAAAAGTGGCTGAACGACGCAGGCTTTCGCCCTTCCGGCATCGACATAGGCCTGGGTTCGCGCGTCGGCGCCCGCCTGTTCCGCGCCAACGTCGCGTTTGACGACCATCCGACCGGCCCGCGCATCCGCGGCCACTTCGACACGATCACGGTCGATGAGATCGAGAATTTCGTGCGCAGCCATGACAGCGGCGCACGCGTGATCGAACTGTGATTACTTACGGGTCAGTTGCCGGACGCGCGTGACATGCTTGCGGCGTAGCCGTTCAAGCTCGCGCGCCTGTGGGTAGCCTGGCTGGCCGGGTGCGCGCAGGTGCGGTGGGAGAGTGGATGGCGCCTCCGGCTCGAAATACAGCGCAGGCAGGCGCTCGATTTGGCGTTTGCTGGTCATGCTTCATGTTAGGCACGGGCCCCGAAAGTTGCCAGTTTTACGCCGGCGCCAAGGCCGTGCTGCGATCTGCGTCGAATATGCCTCTTTTGGGCAGCGAACTTGGCGCTATTTATTTTCCTGTTGGCTTGCGCCTTGCTCCTTAGCCCAGGCGTTGGCCGAAGGGACGCGTGTGGTGAGCCGCGGAGTGCGCGTTGCGGATAATTTCGTAGACCTTGCGCGCATCGGCAATGGTGTCAAAGCGCGGCAGCTCGTCTATGCCGGGCCAGGAAGCGAGCCCGCTGAACATATTCCCCGCCGCCGAAATGCCGAACGCAATGGTGCCTTCGCCCTTGCCGTTTTCTGTCAGCGAGAACTCGCCCATGGCGCGCAGCTGCAGGCTTTTCATCCGGCGCTTGAAGATGCCCGAGCGGATGATGATGCGTTCATTGGTCACCGTATAGTCGGTATAAGCACGTTGCCACGCTTCGACCATGAAGCGGCCGGCGATCATGTACAGCCCAACCAGCACAAAGGGCATGCCCCACAGGCGAAACAGCAGCGGCGCGTCGGAACTGAGAACGGAGTATTCCCAGACCAGGGCAAAACCGCCCCATAGCAGGCTGAATGGAATCATCAGCAAGTCGGAAGCGCGCAGCACCAGGCCCTGTCGCGGGGCGCCGCTCCATAAGACGCGTTCATTGGTTGACAAATTATCCATGCCGTCATCTTACCCGGCAGGAGTGCTTTCAATTCTGGCAGATTGTCACTTCCAGAAGAACAGTAAGCGTTTCCACCAACTTCGGTCCGCAGGCGGTGCGTCGTGTATGTTGGGGACCACAGCGAAGTCCGTGACCAGGCTGACAGCACGGCCGTCGGCGCTGTAACCGAAGTAGGAAGCGTAAGGGCCGCCGCTCCCACCAATGGAGAACGAGATGGCGTTTTCCTGCCCTGCCTGAGGATCCATGAAACAGGCGCTGCCCGATTCCACGTGGTAGCCGAAGATGTCGCCTGGTTTGAGCGAACGGGCATCCTGCGTAGCCACCAGCGCCGGATACCAGCAGACCGCCGGCGCAGCGCCAAGCTGCACGCGGGCGTAGGCGATGCGCTCGTCGCCGTTCCCGTTTCTGGCAACCGCCAGCGTGACGGGATAATCGCCGCTCGGCAGGCATTGGGTGAACGGCAGCAGCCCGACTTCACCTTGGGGGTCACCGGCGGCGATCTGGCCGGACGTGATGGCCAGCCGGCCGGCTTCGACCAGCGAGAACTGAATCGAGGTCTCTTCAAACGCAAAGCGCTCCGCTGCAAAGGCGGAGCGCAGTCCTTCAGGATCGGGCGCATAACTCATGCGCCCATCATATTACTTTTGAAGGCGTGCCAGCAATTCCTTACCTACCAGGGCTGCGGAAGCGGGATTCTGGCCGGTGATCAGTTCACGGTCTGTCACCATATTGCCCTGCCAGTTGGCGGCCTTGGAGAACTGCAGGCCGGCCTTTTGCAGCGCGGTTTGTGGGTAGAACTTCATTTCGCCGCCGCCCAGTTGGCCCTTGGATGCTTCCTCTTCATCATTGGTGAAGACGGTCACCTTGTAGCCGGCGTAGATCCATTTCGGCTGGGTCGGCGTGGCACCTTGTGCCAGCTTCATGGTGAAGCTTTTCGCGTCCGGCATGGCCGACAGCAGTGCGATCGGGCCGTGGCACACCAGCGCGGTCGGCTTGCCGTCCTGGTGGAAGGCAGCCAACACCTTACCCAATGCGGAACTGGTCAGCAAATCCTGCATCGGCGCGTGGCCGCCCGGCACGTAGACCGCGTCGTATTTGCCGTAGCCCTGCTGCTCCACGCGCGCCAGGCTCACCACCGGCGAATTGGCGCTGTCGGTCAGGCGCAGCTGCTCCAACAGCTTTTGATGCGCATCCAGCGCGGCCTGGTCGCCGCCGAAGAACATGGGGTTGACCGAACCCTTGTCCAGGGTGGGCGCCTTGCCGTTCGGGGTGGCGAAAGTGATGGTGTGGCCGGCATCCAGCAGCATCTTCACCGGCTGCATCAGCTCATTCAGGTAAAAGCCGGTCTGGAAGGTCTTGCCGGCTTTCAGGTCCAGCGTCGCTGCGTCGGACAGCACGACCAGCACGTTGCCGGCATGGGCGTTCATTGCGGCGGCGGCGAGGGCGATGGCGGTGAGTTTCTTGATCATGGTTTTGCTCCTTTGTGGAAGTTGATGGCGCTACTTTATTCAAACCTCCAACGGCGATAAACTACCGCCAGACCAAACCATTTTTCCCTTAAAGGCAATAATGAGCCGGAAATACGACCACCTGAGCGACGTCGAAACTTTCGTCACTGTCGTCGAACGCGGCTCGCTGACGGCGGCCGCTGTCGCCATGTCCACCACGCCCTCGGTGATCAGCCGCGCATTGGCTAGGCTGGAAACACGCCTCGGCACCCAGCTTTTGCGCAGGACCACGCGCAGCCTTGGACTGACCGATGCCGGCCGCCTGTACCTGGAACAGACACGCGCCGCCCTCTCCCTGATCGACGACGCCGAACGCGCCGTACAGGCTGAAGGCGGCGAAGTCACAGGCCGCATTCGCATCAGCGCCCCGACCACCTTCGGCCATTACCGCTTGCCCGCCCTGCTGCAACAGTTCGCCGAATGCTATCCGTCGGTGCGCGTGGAGCTGAACATCACCAACCGCAACGTCGACCTTGCGGGCGAGAATTTCGACTTCGCCATCCGCCAGGGCGCCCTGAAAGACAGCGGCATGATCGCCCGCAAGCTGGAAGACGCCCAGTTGGTGCTGGTCTGTTCGCCGGCATACGTGCAGCGGCGAGGCTTGCCGCGCGACCTCGATGCGCTGGCGGAGCATGATTGCCTGACCTTCCTGCTACCCAGCACGGGGCGCGCCTTTCCCTGGCAATTCATGCGCCGAGGCGAGGAGCTGGACTGGCCGCCGGAATCGGCATTGCAGGTGACGGATGATGCGCTGGGAACGGTATCGCTGGCAGAGGCAGGACTGGGTATATGCCAGACCTTCCGCTTCATCGCACAGGACCGCCTGGAACGCGGCGTGCTGGTGGAAGTGCTGCCAGAATTGAAGGGCCGCAGCCGGCCCTTCTCCTTGATCTACACGCCGCAGCGCCGAATGACGGCCGCGGCGCGTGCCTTGCTTGCTTGCCTCCTTGGCGAGACGTAGGGCCGCCCTTACGGTTCTTGTCGTCCACCATCACGGGAAGCTCAAGTCCAAACCCAGCATCCTGCCAAGGACGACGGTCGCGAACCCCACCCCCAGGAGCGATAACACGAAGACTGCGGCGACCTTGCCGCCCGCGCTTAGCACAGCGCGCCTCTCTTTTCCATTCTCCTTCTTCCCTTGGTCGTAATGCCACTTGATGGCGAAGAACATGCCCGTGCCGAGCACGAGAAATTTGAACGTAACCAAGACTATCGGGATCCAATCCATCTTTTGCATATTTCCAGGACTATTACTTGACTCTATCCGTCAGCGACTGCCATGCAAGATGGCGTTGCTGCGCGCTCTTGTGCATACTACTTGAAAGCAACTTCCATACATTGAGACAAAATGTCCCAGCCGAAAACCATACAAAATGCACATTTGCCAATCTGGTTGCCCCGATTGGCGCTGCATGGCGGGCCACGTTTCTTGCAGATTGCGGATGCGTTGCAGGCGGCGGTGGCAGATGGATCGCTGAAGGCGGGTGACCGTCTTCCTCCGCAGCGCCAGCTGGCAGCACAGCTGGGCGTCGACCTGACAACGATCACGCGCGCGTACGACGAAGCCCGGCGCCGCAACTTGTTGGAGGGCCGCGGCGCCCGGGGCACGTATGTCGCGGCGCCGAAAGTCGAATTGACCTCGATCCTCGACCTGAGCATGAATACCCCACCGCCGCCGGATGGCGTGGACTTCGACGACATGTTGAAACAGGGTTTGTCTCAAGTACTGATGAGGGCAGATAGCGAATTGCTGATGACTTACCACTTGGCCGGGGGCAGCGACTCTGACCGTCACGCTGGAGCCAAATGGCTCGAACCGATGTTTGACCATCTGGATTCCCGGCAGGTTGTTGTCTGTCCCGGTGCGCAAGCGGCGATCGCCGCATTAATCCTTGCGCTGACGAAGCCTGGCGATATTATCCTGGCAGAGCCAATGAGTTATCCCGGCTTGCGCGCCGCAGCGACCCAATTTGGCCGGCACCTCATTGCCGTGCAAGCGGACAAGCACGGGATGGTGCCGGAGATGCTCGAAAAAGCGTGCCGCCAGCACAAGCCCGGCTTGGTCTACCTCAATCCGACATTGCAGAACCCGACCGCCATCACCATGCCGATACGCCGGCGCAGGGAGCTCGCCAGCATCGCGCAGCGCTGCAAGGTACGCATCGTTGAGGACGATCCCTACTTGCTTCTTGCCGATGCCCCGCCTCCGCCTATTGCCTCCTTGGCCCCGGAACAGGTGTACTACATTTCGACCCTGTCGAAATGCCTGACGCCCGGCTTGCGTGTCGCCTTCGTGCTGATACGCGACCCGCAAGAACGCGAACGGTTCCTGGTCGCGCTAAGATCATTTGCGTTGATGGTCGCTCCTCTGACGGCCGCATTGGCCACTCAGTGGATCTTCGACGGTTCCGCTGGCGGATTGATGGAAGGGGTGCGCAAGGAGGCGCGCCTGCGCCACCGGATGGCTAGGGATATTCTGGCGGGGCGTTACTGCGGCGCTGGAGACGGCCTGCATGTATGGCTCGAGTTGCCGGCATATTGGAACTCGTTGCAGCTTGCGCGTGCAGCCGCCAGCGAAGGCATCGCAGTCACGCCGGCGGAGGCATTCGCGACTGGCAGCGAATCCGTGAATGCAATACGGATCTCTTTGGGCAACATCAAAGACCGTGGGCGCTTACAGGCGGGGCTTCAACGGCTGTCTCATCTGCTTGCGCGGCGGCCCGAGTCGTTCAGCGCTGCCGTGGTTTAACTAGCGCCGCCTGGCCGGCGCCATCGCTGTTCCGCGCCCGCAGCGCCGGATGAGCGCTGCGGGGCATGGCTTGATTACTTCCCTCCTCGGCCAGCCTTGATCAGGAAGTTCTGCATGGTCGATTCCGCCACCGACGCCCACTGGTTCTGGTCGTTGCGGAAGCGCTTCCACGGTTCGTAGATCTTGGCGAACTTGGCGTTCTTCGAAGCCTCCTCCGCCATCAGCTCATTGGAAGCCTTGTACGCCGCTTCCATGATGTCGTTGGAGTAGTTGCGCAGCTTGACGCCGTTTTTCATCAGACGGCCCAGCGCGCTCGGGTTCTTGAAGTCGTACTCGGCCTGCATCACCACGTGTGCCTCGTAAGAAGCGCATTCCAGTGCGGCCTGGTATTCCTTCGGCAGCTTCTCCCACTCCTTGATGTTGACGTACAAGGTGAAGGAAGCACCCGGTTCCCACCAGCCCGGATAGTAGTAGAACGGTGCGACTTTGTAGAAGCCCAGCTTCTCGTCGTCGTATGGACCAACCCATTCCGCCGCGTCGATGGTGCCTTTTTCCAGCGCGGGATAGATGTCGCCACCAGCCAGCTGCTGCGGCACCGCGCCCAGGCGCTCCATCACCTTGCCGGCCAGGCCGGCGATGCGCATCTTGGTGCCCTTCAGGTCGGCCACGGATTTGACTTCCTTGCGGAACCAGCCGCCCATCTGGGTGCCCGAGTTGCCGGCGATGAAGTTCATCACGCCGTAGTCCTTATAGAAGGCGCGCAGCAGCTCCTTGCCGCCGCCCTGGTCGTACCAGGCGGTGTGCTGGCGCGAGGTCAGCCCGAACGGCACCGCGCAGTCGAGGGAGAACGTTGCGTCCTTGCCGTAGTAGTAGTATGAAGCGCTGTGGCCGCATTCCACCGTACCCGCCTGTACCGCATCCAGCACCTGCAGGCCCGGCACGATTTCGCCGGCGGCGAATACGCGAATATTGAACTTGCCACCGGTCAGCTGCGACACGCGTTTGGTGAACGTGTCGGCTGCGCCGTAAATGGTGTCGAGGGATTTGGGAAAGCTGGATGCCAGGCGCCAGGTGATGGCAGGCATTTCGGCGGCGACAGCCGGTGCGGCGATAACTCCTGCGCCCGCACCTGCTGCGGCCTTCTTGATAAAGGAACGACGTTCCATACGTACTGTCTCCTTATGAGGGTTTTATCTCGGGACAGTGTATGGAAATATTTAGTTCCCGGCAACCACCATCTTTTCAATCAGGATCGAGCCGGTTTGCTTGGTGCCGCGCACCAGGACATCGGTGCCAATGCCGACGATGTCCTTGAACATATCCTTCATATTGCCGGCGATGGTGATCTCTTCCACCGGGTACTGGATCACGCCATTCTCCACCCAATAGCCGGACGCGCCGCGGCTGTAATCGCCGGTGACGTAGTTGGTGCCCTGGCCCATCAACTCGGTGACCAGCAGGCCGGTGCCCATCTTGCGCAACATGCCGGCAAAGTCGTCGTCCTTCCTGGTGTTCGAGGAAGTAATGGTGAGGTTGTGCGAGCCGCCGGCATTGCCGGTGGTTTTCATGCCCAGCTTGCGCGCCGAATAGGTCGACAGGAAGTAACCCTGCAACACGCCGTTCTTGACCACCTCGCGCTTGTGGGTGCGCACGCCTTCTTCATCGAACGGCGCGGAACCGATGGCGCCGACCACGTGCGGGTCTTCCTTGACCTGGATGTGCGAGGGGAAGACGTCCTTGCCCAGCGAATCGACCAGGAAGGTGGACTTGCGGTACAGCGCGCCGCCCGACGTGGCCTGGACGAAGGCGCCCAGCAGGCCGGCTGCCAGCGGCGCCTCGAACAGTACCGGGCAGGTTCGGGTCGCCAGCTTGCGCGCGTTCAGGCGGGCCAGCGAGCGTTCGGCGGCATAGCGACCGACCGCCTCTGCACTCGCCATTTTCTTGGGATCGCGCACCGAGGTGTACCAGTCGTCGCGCTGCATCTTGGCGCCCTTGCCCGCGATCGGTGTCACCGAGAGGGTGTGGCGCGAGTAAGGATAGCCGCCGATGAAGCCGCGCGAGTTGGCCGACACGAAGTGCGACTGCTGCACATGCACGCCGGCGCCTTCGCTATTGGTCACGCGCGGATCGACCGCGAAGGCCGCTGCTTCAGCGCGCTGCGCCAGGACCACCGCTTCTTCCGTGGAAATCGCCCATGGATAGAACAGTTGCAGGTCTTGAGGATTCTTTTCCAGCAGCTCTTCTTCCGCCAGGCCGGCGCAATCGTCTTCCGCCGTGAAGCGGGCGATGTTGTAGGCCGCTTCCACGGTCGCCTTCAGCGAAGCGGGGGAAAAATCGGAAGTGCTGGCATTGCCGCGTTTTTGGCCGATGAACACGGTGACGCCGATGCCCTTGTCGCGGTTTTGCTCGATGGTTTCAATCTTGCTCTTGCGGACCGAGACCGAGAGCCCGCTGCCTTCGCTGATCTCGACGGCGGCATCGGAACCGCCCTGCTCGCGCGCGTACTTCAAAACGTCGCGTGCCAGCTGTTTCAGCTGGTCCTGGGAATAGGAGAAGGCGGATTCGCTCATGGGGTGTTTTAGGGGTCTGGGCGTTAAAACAGTTATCATAGCAGCCGTTTACCGTTTTTACAGGTGGGGTGTGTAAGCCCCTGCCGTCCATATCATGCCAAATCCAAACCGTGGCTCGGTGGGCTTTCAGTCCAGCGAGTTCGAACAAGAATACGAACGCCCTTCCAAAACCGAGCTGAAACGCCAGTCCGACGCGCTGCAAGCGCTGGGCAAGGAACTGGTGGAAGCGCCGCGCGACCGAGTCAAGCGCGTGCCGATGCCGGAAGATGTGCGTGATGTCATTCTTGAATGCCAAAATATCAATAACCACGAAGGCCGCCGCCGCCAGATGCAATTCATCGGCAAGAAGATGCGCACCCTGTCCGAAGAGGAAGTGGCTGCCATCAAGCGCACCATCGAAGGTTGGAAAGGCGCCTCCAAGGCCGATACCGCCGCCCTGCACGCGCTGGAACGCCGCCGCGACAAGCTGCTGGCCGACGACAAGGCCCTGACCGCACTGCTGGAAGAAGCGCCGCAGCTGGATGTGCAGCACCTGCGCACCCTGATCCGCAACGCCCGCAAGGAGCAGGCTGAAAACAAACCGCCGAAGGCCTACCGCGAAATCTTCCAGATCCTGAAGGACCTGAACAAGCCGGCCGCCGCCGCTCCGTCGCCAGGCGAGGAGGTGGACGTCGACGCGCCCGAAGGCGATGAAGATGAGTGACGAAACGCTCGTCGTTGGCCTGGTATCGGTCTCCGACCGCGCCAGCGGCGGCGTGTACCAGGACCAGGGCATTCCGGCGCTGGAAGAGTGGCTGCGCAGCGCCCTGACCAGCCCGTTGCGTTTCGAAACGCGCCTGATTCCCGATGAACGCGCGCAGATCGAGTCCACCCTGGTGGACCTGGTCGACAACGTGCGCTGCCACCTGGTGCTGACCACCGGCGGCACCGGTCCGGCGCGCCGCGACGTGACGCCGGAAGCCACACTGGCCATCGCCACCAAGGAAATGCCGGGCTTCGGCGAGCAGATGCGCCAGGTCAGCCTGGCCTTCGTACCGACCGCCATCCTGTCGCGCCAGGTCGCCGTCATCCGCGAGACCGCCGGCCACGCTGCCCTCGTGATCAACCTGCCGGGCCAGCCGAAAGCCATCAAGGAAACCCTGGAAGGCCTGAAGGATGCCGACGGCAAGCAACTGGTCGGCGGCGTGTTCGCAGCCGTCCCTTACTGCATCGACCTGATCGGCGGTCCTTACGCTGAAACCAACGACGCCGTGTGCAAGGCATTCCGCCCCAAATCCGCCATTCGCAAGAAGGACAACGCATGACCCACCTGCTGGATTCCATCGTCATCGACAGCAAGCCCAATCCGGAAGTGTCCGTGATCTGGATGCACGGCCTGGGCGACAGCGGCGAAGGCTGGGCGCCTATCGTCAATGAGCTGAACCTGAGCGGCCTGCCGGGTATCCGCTTCATCTTCCCGCATGCGAACACCATGCCGGTAACGATCAACGGCGGCTACGTCATGCGCTCGTGGTACGACATCATCCACACCGACCTGGGTCGCCAGGAAGATGAGAAAGGCTTGCGCGAGTCGCAGATCCTGGTCGACGCGCTGATCGAACGCGAAATCGCGCGCGGCGTTCCTGCCGACCGCATCGTGCTGGGCGGCTTCTCGCAAGGCTGTGCGATGACATTGCAGGCCGGCCTGCGCTATCCCAAGAAGCTGGCAGGCCTGATGTGCCTTTCCGGCTACGTGCCGCTGGCCGACAAGGTGGCCGCCGAGCGCCACGCTGCCAACCAGGAGACCCCGGTCTTCATGGTGCACGGCCGTATGGACCCGGTGATCCCGATCGACCGCGCGGTGGCATCGCGCGACCTGCTGGCGAAGCTGGGCTACCAGATTGAATGGCACGACTATCCGATGCAGCATTCCGCCTGCGCCGAAGAACTGGTACACATCTCGGCATGGCTGAAGAAAGTGCTCGCATAAGACAACGCCTCACGACGCCGACCAGACCAGGTTCCACAGGTGGCCATCCAGGTCTTCGAAACCCTGGTCATACATGAAAGGCGACGTTCATGAACGCCGCGTTCTCGCCGCTCAATTGCTCGTTGAAAGTAAAACCGAGCGCGGATAAGAAAGCCTTGGACCGGTTCAGGTCCTTCACCGGGAAATTGAGGATAATCTGCTGCTGCGTTCGACGACAAATGCTCCGCCAGGAGCGAAGCATCAACCGAGGTTGCTGCTCAACTTGTCCAACCCTGCCGCCAACCGCTCCACATCACCGGCTGTGATGGCGCAAGCCTCGGCAATCTTTTCGCTCACCTTCAGGCCTTCGGCGCGCAGCTTGCGGCCTCTGTCGGTCAAGGTCAGCACGCGGTTGCGCTCATCGTTCGGATCGCGGTCGCGCACCAGATAACCTTCCGCCTCCAGCCGCTTGACCAGCGGCGTGATCGAGCCGGAGTCCTGCTGCAGTCGCTCGGCCAGGCCCTTGATGCCCAAGCCCTCCTGCTGCCACAACACCACCATCACCAGGTACTGGGGATAGGTCAGGTTGAGCGGAGCCAGGATAGGCTTGTAGAGCTGCGTCACCTTCAGCGAAGTCGAATACAGCTTGAAGCAGAGATGCTGGTCCAGCGTAGGGGGCGTGCGTTTTTCCATGGCGCGTACTGTAGCACAGCCCCCCTTTGGGATTAACGCTTGACCGCGGCCAGGATCACCTTCGCCACCGCTTCCGGTTGCGACGCCATCGGCACATGGCTGGTCGGCAGCGTGGTGGTGGTCGCGTTCATCTTGGCAGCGAAGGATTTCTGCAGGCCCGGATCGATCATGCGATCCTTGGACGCGACAATGTAGTAGCTCGGCTTGGTCTTCCACGCGGCCACGTCGACCTTGTCGCCGAAGGCGCTGGCCTTG
Source organism: Duganella sp. CF458 (assembly GCF_900113115.1). GTDB lineage: Bacteria > Pseudomonadota > Gammaproteobacteria > Burkholderiales > Burkholderiaceae_D > Rugamonas. The sequence continues at coordinate 525,767 of NZ_FOOF01000001.1, forward strand.
ATCGGGCCTTGGGTCGCGGTCATCAGGCGGTGCTCGGCAGGAGTCAGGTCCTGCGCGAAGTTGACGGCCATCGATTCCGCCGACAGGTAAATGAAGCCGTTGTTGTCGGGTTTCAGGGTGGCGATGCCGGGTGGCAGCGGGAAGTCCTTGCCCACTTCACCAACCACCTCGCCTTCCGATGGCGCGAAAGCGGCCACGTAGACCAGGGATTTCACCTTATCGCTGGCGCCAGCCTGGGTGATCACCGCGCCGCCCCAGGAGTGGCCGACCAGGACCACCTTGCCGCTTTGCGCATCGATCACGCGCTGGGCAAAGGCCACGTCGTCCGCCAGGGAGGTCAGCGGATTCTGCACCGATACCACCTTGACACCCTGTTTCTGCAGGATCGGGATGACCTTGTTCCAGGCGGAGCCGTCGGCGAAGGCGCCGTGTACCAGTACGACAGTGGTGTCTTCGGCAGCGTGGGCAGGGGCAATGGCGGCGCCGGCAACCAGGGAAGCAGCAAACAGGGCGGATTTGATGGACGTTTTCATGGCGAAGCTCCTTATAAGTAGTGTATTAATGATTAGCGCGCTCAGCGCATGGATATAAATATAGCGCACTAATCGTTAGTGTGCAAATTATTTCTATCGATTGGGAGAGAAACTTGAATTACTCGCCTTGGCTTAGATCCTGCCGCGCTTGCCGACGCGGAACCGCCATGCTGCTCAAACCAGTTTATCCAGTGTAATCGGCAGGTCGCGTACCCGTTTTCCTGTGGCGTGATAGACCGCGTTCGCCACCGCGGCGGCTACGCCGACGATGCCGATCTCGCCAATGCCGCGCGCACCCAGTTCATTGAAGCGCGTGTCATTGCCCGGTAACGCCACCACGTCGATGTCGCCGACGTCGGCATTCACCGGCACGTGGTAGTCGGCCAGGTTGGCGTTGGTGGCGCGGCCGTAGCGCCAGTCCATCTCGGTGTTTTCCATCAGGGCCATGCCCAGGCCCCAGACAATGCCGCCGATGAACTGGCTGCGCGCGGTCTTCGCATTCAGCACCGTGCCCACGTCGTAGCAGGCCGCGATGCGGGGCACGCGCACCGTGCCGAGGTCTGGATCAACATTCACCTCCACGAAGATGGCGCCGAAGGAATGCATGGAATACTGCTTCTTCTCCTCGCCCGGTTTGGCTTCCGCATCGCCGCTCACCGCCTGCCCGCCATTGCGCGCTATAACCGCTGCCATTGGCTCGCCGCGTTCCGGCGTGGCGCGCAGCCGCAGCCAGCCACCGGCCGCCTCCACTTCGGCCGCATTGAAGCCGTGGAGCGGCGAATCCTTGTCGGACACCGCCATCGCCACCAGTTTGTCGCGCGCAACCGTGCAGGCGCGATGCACGGCCGGGCCAACGCTGGCCGCTGTCATTGATCCGCCCGATACGGGTGCTTCGGGCATCTCGGTATCGCCCAGTTCAAAGCGCACCTTCTCGAGCGGCAGGCCCAGCGCGTCGGCCGCCACCTGGGTCATGATGGTGTAGGTGCCGGTGCCGATATCCTGTGAACCGCAGCGCACCAGCGCCGTGCCGTCAGGCGCAATGCTGGCCCATGCCTTGGCCGGCATGCGGTTGGCGGGATAGGTGGCCGTGGCCATGCCCCAACCGACCAGCGTGCGGCCGGCCTTCATCGAGCGTGGCGCCGAAGTCCGCTTGGCCCAGCCGAAGCGTTCAGCAGCAACCTTGTAACACTCGCGCAGTTGCTTGGCTGAGAAAGGAATGTTCTTTTCCGGATCCTGTTCGGCGTAGTTCTGCAGCCGCAGGGCCACCGGGTCCATGTTCAACGCATAGGCCATTTCATCGATGGCGCACTCGAGGGCGAAACTGCCTGTCGCCTCTCCCGGGGCGCGCATATAGGTGGGCACGCCGACGTTCAGCGTCGCCAGTTGCTGCGTGGTCTGCAGGCTGTCGCTGGCGTACATCATGCGCGTCGGCGAACTGCAAGGCTCGGTGAAATCGTCCTGCACCGACGTGTGCGAGATGGTGTCGTGCACCACCGCCAGCAGGCGGCCATCGGCGCTAGCGCCAAGGCGGAAGCGTTGTTCCGTCATTGGGCGGGCGCCGACCGGCGCGAACATCTGCGGCCGCTCGAGCGCCAGCTTGACCGGGCGGCCAGCCATGCGCGCGGCCATGGCGGCCAGCACCACGTGCGACCACATATTGCCTTTGCATCCGAACCCGCCGCCGACGTAGGGCGATACCACCCTTACCTTTTCCGGCGGTATGCCGAGCGCACGGGCGCAGTTCTTTCTTACGCCGGAGACGTACTGCGTAGCATCGTACAAGGTGAGGTGGTCGCCTTCCCAGGCGGCAATGGTGGCATGCGGTTCCATCGGGTTGTGGTTCTCGATCGGCGTGCTGTACAGGGCGTCGACGCGCTGGGCAGCCTGCGACAGGCCGGCTTGCACATTGCCGCGCTGCGTCTGCATTGGCCGGTCCGGCTGTTCTTTCGGTTTGCGCAGTTTGCGCTTGGCGGCCTGGAAGTCCAGCAGCGCCGGTTGCAGCGCATAACGCACCTTGATAGCGCGCGCCGCGTCTTGCGCCTGCTCCAGTGTTTCGGCCACCACGACCGCGATTGGCTGGCCGTTGTATTTGATCTCATCATCCTGCAGCAGGTTCAGCTTTGGCGGCGGCGGTTTCTGCTCATCGCCGCCCGGCTTCTCGCGCGGCAGGCGTGGTGCGTTCTTGTGCGTCATGACCGCCAGCACGCCGCGCATGCTGCTTGCGCGCGCAGTGTCGATGGCACTGATGCGGCCCTTGGCGATGGTGCTGAGCACCAGCATTGCGTGCGCCACCCGCGGCACGGCATGCTCTGCGGCGAAGGTGGCTGCACCCGTGACCTTCAGGCGGCCGTCGGTGCGGGGAATGGCTTGTCCGATCTGTTTCATGCGCCCTCCCCTGCGATGCGCAGCGCACGAACGATGGCGCGCTGCGCGAGATCGACTTTGAAGCGGTTGCCTTCCAGCGGTTGCGCACCTTCCAGCAGGCGCTGGGCGGCAGCGCGGCATTGCGCGTCGTCGAGCGCATGGCCTTGCAGCATGGCTTCCGCTTCCGGCCGGCGCCAGGGCTTGTGTGCCACACCGCCCAGTGCGATGCGCGCCTCGCGTACGGTACCACCATCCATCTCCAGCGCTGCCGCCACCGACACCAGCGCAAAGGCATAACTGGCGCGGTCGCGCAGCTTGAGGTAGTGGCTGTGGCGCGCCATGCGCGACGGCGGCAGGTCGATGGCGATTATCAGCTCGCCAGGCCGCAACAGCGTATCCCGCTGCGGCGCGTCGCCCGGCAGTCGGTGGAAGTCGCCCAGCGCGACTTCGCGATTGCCTTGCGGGCCGCGCAATAACACCACAGCCTCCAGCGCCGCCAGTGCGACGCTCATGTCGGAGGGGTTGACTGCCACGCAGGCCGGACTGGCGCCGAGAATCGCATGCATGCGCTGGACTCCCTCGCGCGCATCGCAGCCGGAACCGGGCTGGCGTTTGTTGCAACGGCTGAAGGCCGTATCGGTGAAATACGGACAGCGGGTGCGTTGCATCAGGTTGCCGCCCATGGTCGCCATATTGCGCAACTGCGCCGAAGCGCCGGATAGCATGGCTTGTGTCAGCAAGGGGTAGTGCTGGCGGATCACTGCATGGCGCGCGGCATCGGCATTGCGCACGCCGGCGCCGATACGCAGCCCGCCGCCCGGCAGTTCTTCAATACGGTCCAGGCCCGCGTGGGTGATGTCGACCAGCCGCAGCGGGTGTTCGACGTCGCCCTTCATCAAGTCCAGCAGGTTGGTGCCGCCGCCGATGAAGCGCGCACCGTCCTGCTGCGCCAGGCGCAAGGCGTCCGCCGCATCGCGGGCACGATCGTAGTAGATGGATTGCATGGCGCGCTCGCTCAGCTGCGCCGCAGCGCCACTTGGCGGATGGCGGCGACAATATTGGGATAGGCGCCGCAGCGGCAGATATTGCCGCTCATGCGCTCGCGGATTTCCTCGTCGGTGAAGCCGGCGCCGTCCGCACGAACCTCTTCCAGCAGCGCGGTCGCCGAACAGATCTGCCCCGGCGTGCAGTAACCGCACTGGAAGGCATCCTGTTCGAGGAACGCTTGCTGCATCGGCGACAGCTTGCCGTCCTGCGCCAGGCCTTCGATGGTGGTAATGCGCTGGCCCTCGTGCATGACGGCCAGCGTCAGGCAGGCATTGATGCGGCGGCCGTCCACCAGCACGGTGCAGGCGCCGCACTGGCCGCGGTCGCAGCCCTTCTTGGTGCCGGCCAGGCCGATATGTTCGCGCAGGGCATCCAGCAACGTCACGCGCGGTTCCAGCGACAGGCTGTAATCGCGGCCGTTGATGTTCAGGTGCACCGGCCGCGGTGGCGCGGCGGGAGTCGCCGGCGCCAGCGGCGGCGCGCCTGTTGCGGCTGGCACTTGCGTGGCGCCGACAACAGCCAGCGCGGATTGCAGGAAACTTCGGCGGTCAGGCATCGTAGGCTCCCCGGAAAAAGCAGCGCTATCGATGGTGCCCGCTCGTGCGCCGGGCTTCCGTTAGCCCGCGCACACAAATGCTATTCCGCGAGGGGGGCGGCGGTGGAAGGTGGGGCTGTCGAGCGCGCGCCATTCATCACCATGGCCAGCAGGGTGTAGTAGCCGTTGATACCCATCAGGTCCGTCACGCCTTTTTCGCCGAACTGCAGCATGGCAGCCGCCCAGGTGGCATCGCTGACCTGCTTGGTGCTGTGCAGTTCGTGGCAAAAATCGTAGACGGCCTGCTCGTCAGGCTGCAAGCCTTGCGGCGCCTGGCGGGTAGCGATGGCGTCGATCACCAGCTGCGGGATCCCTTCCTGTGCCGCGATAGGGGCGTGGATCGCCCATTCCACCTGCTGGTCCCAGTGGCGGGAGGTCACCAGGATGGCCAGTTCGGTCAGCCGGGTGCCAATGGCGCTGCGGTAGCGCAGGTATTCGCCCAGCCGCTGGGTGCAAGCCATCAGCTCAGGGCTGTGCAGCAAGGGCACAAAGGGGCCATACAGGGCGCCGCGCGGGCCATCGATGACGGCCTGTGCGGCGGCACGCTGCTCGGCTGTCATCTCCGCAGTGGGAATGGGTCCTAGTCGTTCATTCATAGCGACAAATGGTCGCACAGGACAGGAGAAAAATCAAAACGGCGCTGCGGCACGCGCGCTAATGTCCTTGGACCACCAACCCTGCGAGGAGCTGCCATGACCCACCTGATCCACCGCGACCTGCGCCGCACGCCGTCCGTTGCAGTCTGCGCTTTCGGCATGCAAGTGCGCGACAGCGAGGGCAAAACCTATCTCGATGCCAGTGGCGGCGCCGCTGTTTCCTCGCTGGGGCATGGTCACCCGGACGTGCTGGCGGCGATGCAGTCGCAACTCAAGGTGGCCGCCTATGCGCATACCTCCTTCTTTACGACCGAAGTGGCGGAGGAGCTGGGTGACCGTCTGGCACAGGATGCGCCGGGCGATTTGAATCATGCCTATCTGGTATCGGGCGGATCGGAGGCGATCGAGGCTGCGCTCAAGCTGGCGCGCCAGTACTTCGTCGAGCACGGCGACACCGAACGCCGCGTGTTCATCGCGCGGCGCCAGAGCTATCACGGCAACACGCTGGGCGCGCTGGCCCTGGGCGGCAACGAGTATCGCCGGCGCCATTTCGAGCCGCTGCTGATGGATGTGGCGCGGGTCTCGCCCTGCTTCGAATACCGTGAGCGCCGCGCCGGCCAGGATGTGCACGAGTACACGGCCACCCTGCTGCAGGAGCTGGAGGCCAAGATCCTCGACCTGGGGCCGCAGCACGTGATCGGCTTCTGCGCCGAGACGGTGGTTGGCGCCACCAGCGGAGCGGTGCCGCCCACGCCGGGTTATTTCAAGGGCGTGCGGGCGCTGTGCGACAAGTATGGGATTCTGATGATCGCCGATGAGGTGATGTGCGGCATGGGACGCACCGGCACGCTGTATGCGATCGAGCAGGAAGGCGTGGTGCCGGACATCGTTGCGCTGGGCAAGGGGCTGGGGGCCGGCTACCAGCCGATCGGTGCCGTGGTGGCGCGCGACCATATCGTGCAGCGGCTTCGTTCAGGCAGTGGGGTGTTCCAGCATGGGCATACTTATGTTGGGCATCCGGTGGCGGCGGCGGCGGCGCTGGCAGTGCAGAAGGTGATCCGGCGCGATTCGTTGCTGGGGGCCGTGACGGTGCGCGGGGCTTCGTTCAAGCGCATGTTGCGCGATGCGTTTGCGATGCATCCGCATGTGGGTGATATCAGGGGGCGCGGAATGCTGCTGGCCTTGGAGCTGGTGCAGGAGCGGGAGGGCAAGCGGCCGTTCGATCCGGATCTGCGGCTGCATGCGGCGGTGAAGGATGCCTGCATGGAGTGCGGGTTGATGGTGTATCCAATGGGCGGGACCATCGACGGCCGGCGCGGGGACCATGTTCTCCTGGCGCCGCCGTTCATTGCGACCGAGGTGGATTTGCAGCAGATCGTGGCGCGCTTGAGTGATGGGCTGGAGCGGGCGTTGCTGCGGGTGCGGCCGGCCTGAATCCGGCAAACGGCAGCCGCGGGCCAAGTGCCTGACCCTGCGGGTCAGGCACTGAATTACCGGTTTAGAATTCCTGGTAACCGATCACGTCCTGCTGTTGTTCGCCCAGGCCGGCAATCCCCAGCCGCACGAAATCGCCCTTCTTCAGGAAGCGCTTGCGCGCCAGTCCGACACCGGGCGGCGTGCCGGTGGCGATGATATCGCCCGGCTCCAGCGTCATGAAGCGCGAGATGTAGGCAACCAGCTGCGGCACCTTGAAGATCATGGTCTCGGTGCAACCGGTCTGCATACGCTTGTCATTCACCTCGAGATAGAGATCCAGCTGGTCCAGGTCCCACACCTCGTCGCGCGTCACCAGCCACGGGCCGACCGGGCCGAAGGTATCGCAACCCTTGCCCTTGTCCCAGGTGCCGCCGTTCTCCAACTGGAACTCGCGCTCGGACACGTCGTTCACCACGCAGTAACCGGCGATGTGCTTCTCCGCCTCTTCCTCGCTGACATTGCGTGCGCGGGTGCCGATCACCACGCCCAGCTCCACTTCCCAGTCGGTCTTCCTGGAGCCTTTGGGCAGCATGATCGGATCGTCCGGGCCGGACAGGCAGGTGACCGCCTTCATGAAAATAATCGGTTCGCTTGGAATCGGCAGGCCGGCTTCCTGCGCGTGGTCGGCGTAGTTCAGGCCCACGCCGATAAACTTGCCCACTTTGGCAACCGGTACGCCGAAGCGCGGATTGCCGCGCACTACCGGCAGCGTTTCGGGATCGATCTTGGCCAGCTTGCGCAGCACCTTGTCCGACAGGTTGGCGCCGGCGAAGTCGCTGATCTCGCCCGACAAGTCGCGCAGTTTGCCGAATTCATCGATCAGGCCAGGTTTTTCTTTGCCTATACGGCCGTAACGAACCAGTTTCATAAACATCTTCCTTCTTGTTGAAGGCGACATTTTACCGGAAGCGTCGGAGCAGGTACCTGCACAGGCCCGGCAACTGGATCAGCACCAGCAAAGCGAAGGCGCATTCATATGCAACGGCGGGGTAATGCCCAAGCGGCGAAGGCGCCCACAAGCCGATCACTTGTCCAAAACCGGCCTGCACCAGGAAGGCGCCAACGAAGATCAACAGGTTCAGGCAAGTCGAAGCACGCCCGGTCAACGCTGGCGGCATGGCTTGCGCAACGATCGAGTATTCCATGCCGGTGACGCAGCCAACCAGCATGAACAGCACCGGCAGTACCTGCTGGGCCGGACGCCATCCGGACACGAAAGCGCATTGCAGCAGGACGAACAGCAGCACGCCGGCGGCCGCCACATCCAGCGTACGCCAGCCGCGCCTGGTCGCGCATTCGGTCAACTGGCCGACCGCGATGGAGCCGAAGATCACTGCCGCCATGCCGAGATAGAGCAGCCAGGCGATGGCTTGTTCGCTGTAGCGCGGCACGTCGGCCAGCCAGCGCGCGATCCACAAGCCCTGCACGCCGAAGAAGACCGTATGCGGCAGCAGGACCAGCATGGCAGTCTCGCGGAAGACCGGGTGGCTGAAAGTCTCCACCAATGCACTGCGGGTGAACGGGCGTGGCGGTGCGGCCGGCGGCGTGGGGGACAGGAACAGGATCAGCAGCGCGACCGCGATACAGGCACCGGCCAGCCCGATCATCAGCCATTGCCAGCTCATATGATGCAAGGCCAGGCGCACCGGCAAGGTAGCTGTGGCGGCGCCCAGTCCGCCGGCCGCGATCAGGTAGCCTTGTACCGACGGCACCTTGTGCGCAGGGAGCCAGGTGGTCAGGGCTTTGAGGGCGGACATGAAGCAGGCAGCAAGCCCAAACCCCATCAGCGCACGGGCCATCGCCAGGCCGGCGAAGTCCCTGCCGCCTGCGAAGGCCAGCGTGCCGATTGCCGCCACCAGCAGCAGCACGAACTGCACGCGGCGCGGGCCGTAGCGGTCCAGCGCAAAGCCGATCGGCAGCTGGGCGAACGCGAAAGCCAGGAAGTAGGCGCTGGTCAACATGCCGAGTTGCGACGGCGTCAGGTTGGCCTGCGCCACCAGCTGCGGCGCCAGCATGGCGTTCACGCTGCGCAGCAGCCAGGAGATGTAATGTCCCAGCGCGAAGGGAATGAACACCAGGAACAAGGTGGCGGGTCCCGACAAAGTGCCGGGAACCCGCTCGTGCCCACACCACCAGCGGACCGGCGCCGCCGCCCACCGCCTGCGCCAATCCCCGGGCAGTGGCGCTGTTGCGGGCGCTGCGGGAGCGGCGGCGGGCGCGCGCATCGCATGCCCCTACGCGACCAATGGAATCACCCGGCGCGGCAGCACCGGCACCGTCGCCATGCCCGGCACATGTCCTGCCCCCGGCCCATCCTCCTCGAAGAAGAACTTCTCGCGCCCGAACGCGGGACGCAGCTGGTCGAACCAGGTCGCGGTAGGGTCGTACCTGGCATAGAACGGCTTGCGCACCCAATCCGCGTTGCGCGCCTGCAGGAACTGCAGCGCAAACACCTTCTCGCCGCCGATCTGCGCCACGCCGTCGATCACCACCTTGCCGGGGAAGGCGCTCATGGACGGTCCGCGCACCGTGCGCGCCAGGCCGGACACCATCTGGTAGGCCTGCTGGAACACCTCGTGCGCGCGCGCCAGGGGCAGCTGGAAATATTCGCGCGGCCCGGTATCGCGCTCCACAAACATGTAATACGGTATCGCTCCCAGCCTGACCCCGGTACGCCACAACTCAGCCCAACTGGCCGGGTCTTCGTTGATATGCCTGATCAAGGGCCCCTGCATGCGCAAGGTGGCACCGGTGCCGACAATCCTCTTGACCGCCTGCTGCGCCACCTCCTGCCGCAATTCCACGGCATGGTTGTAATGTCCCATGATCGCCATGTTCTTGCCGGCAGCGACCACACGCTCGAACAGGCGCAGCAAGTCGTCGGCATCGCGGTCGCTGACGTAGCGCTGCGGCCAATACGATACCGACTTGGTGCCGACACGGATATTCTGGATATGTTCCAGGCCCGGTCCCAGCAAGGGCGTGATGATCTCCTCCATCGACCGCGTATTCATGATCATCGGGTCGCCGCCCGTGATCAGCACGTCCGTCACATCCTTGTGCATCTTCAGGTACTCCACCAGCTCCGTGGTTTCACGCGCATCGAACTTCATGTCGTCCATGCCGACGAATTGCGGCCAGCGGAAACAGAAGGTGCAGTAGGCGTGGCACGTCTGGCCGGCGCTGGGGAAGAACAGCACCGTCTCCTTGTACTTGTGCTGCAAGCCGCGCAAGGGCGCATCGTTCACGCGCGGCACGTTGTGCGTCATCTGCCCTGCGGGATGGGGATTCATGCGCAGGCGGATCTGGCGCACCAGTTGTTGCGCGGCCGCGTCATCCCGCTTCACCAGCACCAGGTCGCGCAGCTGCCAGTACTCGTGCGCCGGCAGCATGTCGCGATGCGGGAACACCAGGCGGTAGATCGGATCGTCCGGGATATTGTCCCAGTCGATCAAGCGCTCCAGCACATACTGGTTGGTACGAAACGGCAGCACATGCGAGATGACCTGCACCGCCTCCTGCTGCTCAGGCGTCAGCAGTTCCCACTGCGGTGCCTGGCGGATGGTTTGGCGGGTATAAGGCTTGAACTTTGGCAGGGCATCGGCGGTCATGACGTACTCCTGGGTGGGTGGGCTAGGAGTTCATGATGGTCCGATTAAGAAAGCGCCTATTGCCGTAGCTCAATACCTGGCCGGAAAAATCCTACGAGCTTGCGTTTGCGCAATTCCCGACCGGGTGGGCAGACGTACAGTGGGGCTTCCCCCCACCCAAAGGAGCCCGGCATGAAACGCATCCTGACCGCAGCACTGCTCTGCCTCGCCATGACGGCTGCACTGGCCAGCGAACCGAACGAGAAAGACGCCATCGCCATGGTGGAAAAAGGCGCCGCCTTCATCAAGCAGCATGGCAAGGACAAGTTCATCGAGAAGGTCGCCGCCAAGGATCCCGAGTTCATCCAGGGCGCGCTGTACGTCGACATCCGCGACCTGCAGTCGGGCATCGTGCTGGCGCACCCGGTCAATCCCACCATCGTCGGCAAGGACCTGACCGACGTGCCCGATGCCAGCGGCAAGAAGTACCGGCGCGAGATCATCGAACTGGCCGCCAGGAAGGGCAAGGGCTGGGTCGACTACATGTACAAGAATCCCACCACCGGCAAGATCGAACCGAAGACCACCTATATCCAGCGCGTCGGCGACGCGGTGCTGGAAGCCGGCATCTACAAAAAGTAGGAGGCGAGCATGCTGAACCGACTGCGGATTGGACCCAAGCTGTTGTTGGCGCCGGGCGTGGTACTGGCGCTGCTGCTGGTGACAGCGGCCTGCGCCTGGTTCGGCATGGTGCGGCAGAACGCATCGATGGAAAACCTGGTGCAGTTGCGCGCTGCGCGGCTGCAGGCAGTGGCCGACGTGGCTGGCCAGGCGCGCATGGCGCACGCCAACATCTACCAGCTCCTGGCCTGGATCAACGGCAGCTTTGCGCAGGCCCGGCTCGATGCACTGACGGCGCAGATCCGCAACCGGCACGGCGCGGTCGGCACGCGGCTGGAGCAGTTGGGCCGCGGGGCGGCAACCGACGAGCGCGCCTTGCTGGCGGTGTCGCTGGAGGCGCTGGCCAGCTATCGCAAGGCAGTGCAGGAAACCATCGAGCTGGCGCAAGTGGACCAGTCGATTGCGACCAACGCGATGGCGAAGGCGGAGCGCCAGTTCGCGGCGCTGGACCAGCAGTTGTCGCAGCTGGCCGCGCTGGAGAAGGCGCTGAGCGAGGCGGCTTACGCGGGGGCGCGGCAGGAATTCCGATTGCTTGGCATGACGATGGCGGGCCTGCTGCTGCTGTCGGTGGCCTTGTCGCTGGCGGTATCGATGCTGGTGCGGCGCGCGCTGCTGCGCGATATCCATGCCATCGGCGATGGTGTGCGCAGCCTGGCGTCGGGACAGTTGGCGCCAAGGCCGCCGGCGCCCGGGCGCGATGAGATTGCCGATACCGCGCGGGCGCTGGATGGCAGCGTGGCCCAGCTGAACGGCACCATTCGCGCGATTCGCGGCGCGGTGCGGCAGATTGACCTGGCAGCACGCGAGATCGCAAGCGGGAACATGGATCTGTCGGCGCGCACAGAGTTGCAGGCAAGCTCGCTGGAGGAAACGGCCAGCGCGGTGGACAGCCTGGCGGCGGCCGTGCGCAGCAATGCGGAACATGCGCGCGAAGCCTGCCAGGTGGCCGCCAATGCCAACGAACTCGCGGCCCGTGGCGGTTCGGCGGTGTCGGATGCGGTACAGACCATGGAGGCGATCCGATCCTCGTCCCGCAAGATCGTCGAAATCATCGGGGTGATCGACGGCATCGCGTTCCAGACCAATATCCTGGCCCTGAATGCCGCGGTGGAAGCGGCGCGGGCGGGTGAGCAGGGCCGCGGTTTTGCCGTCGTGGCCGCCGAAGTGCGGACGCTGGCGCAGCGCAGCGGGACGGCGGCGCATGAAATCAAGGCCCTGATCAATGCCTCGGTGGCAACCATCGACCGCGGCGCGCAATCGGTAGGCGTGGCGGGCGGCAGCATGGGCGATATCGTGGCCTCGGTGCGGCAGGTCGGCGGCATTATCCAGCGCATCAGCGATGCCAGTGCGGAGCAGGCGCGCGGGATTACCGAGGTCAACCAGGCGGTCGGGCAGATTGACGATGTCACCCAGCAGAATGCCGCCCTGGTTGAACAGGCGGCAGCGGCAGCGGCCAGCCTGCAGGAGCAGGCGGCCGGGCTGGCGCAGGCGGTTGCCGTGTTCGAGCTGGGCGATGAGGCGTCAGCGGAAACGGCGGCAAGCCCGGTCGCCGCGGCCCGGGCCGGCCTGGCGCCCGATGATGGCGAACGGCGCGCGGCGGGCAGCCCGATGCGCGGGCGGCCAGGCTTAGCGGAATGGGCGGCTGACAAACGGCGAGCCGGCCAAGCCGAAGCGCCAAGGCACGTCCACCGCCTTTGAAATCCCGATGCGCGGCCCGACCACGACCTGCGCCCGCCCTTTGCGCGGCAGCAGTTCGAACGGCGCCGCGCCAAGCGACATGGCGTTCAGCTCACGCGTCACCCCCATCGCCTGCGCCAGGCGCCCCGGCCCGGAACACAGCAAGCGCAGGTCCTGCAGGCCGCGCCGCGCCTGCATCTGCTCGATGCCTTGCAGCGGCTCGATGGCGCGGATCAGCACCCCGGCCCCATGCCCCGCCTCTTGGCACACAAAGTTCATGCACCAGTGGATGCCGTGCGACAGGTAGACATAAGCATGGGCCGGCGGCCCGAACATGGCGAGATTGCGCGGCGTCTCGCCGACAAAGGCGTGCGAAGCCGGATCTTCCCGGTCGTACGCTTCCACCTCGACAATACGGCCGCCCACGCCATTGACGAGCACTGTCACACCGATCAGGCGGCGCGCCACTTGCTGTGCGGGCGCACTGAAATCGATACCGGCCAAAATGTGGGAAGACATGCTATCGATTGTAGCAACCCTGCCATTTATACATGAAAAAAAACCCATTCGTGCTGCGGGTTGCAGGCAAAAAACAGGCGATAATGGCGATGCCCGCCCAGCAGCACAACCCTCGAAGCAAAATGACAACAGCAGCAACCCGGCTCCCGGCCCACAATACGACCGCAGAAGACGCGCTGTTGCGCTCCATCCGCATCCCGCCGCGTCCCAGCCTGCTGGTCGACCTGCAGCGCGAACTGGCGCAAGCCGACCCCTCGCCGCGCGTGATTGCGACCATCATCGGCAACGACGTCGGCATGTCGGGCGCCCTGCTGAAACTGGCCAATTCGCCGTTCTATGGCGCGGCACGCAAGGCCAAATCGGTCGAGCAAGCCATCAACTTCCTCGGCATTAACCAGTGCGCCGCCATGCTGACCGGCATCCTGGCGCGCGAAGCCGTGGGCGCCAACAACCCGTCCCTGAACCAGTTCTGGGAAGTGTCGTCCTGCCGCGCCCAGGCCCTGGTCTTCATTTCGCGCAAGCTGCGCCTGGCGCCACCCGATATCGCCCACACCTTCGGCCTGTTCTGCGACATCGGCATCCCGATCCTGATGGCGCGCTTCGACGATTACGGCCAGACCCTGGACATCTGCAACGGCGCCGCCACCCGCAAGTTCACCGACATCGAAGACGCGCGCCACAACACCAACCACGCCGCCATCGGCTGCCTGCTGGCGCGCAACTGGGGCCTGTCGCCGGACGTGTCCTGGGCCATCCTGCACCATCACGATTACGAAGTGCTGGGCGACGACGCCACCGACGACGCCATCCGCTCGCTGGTGGCCAGCGCGGTGCTGGCCGAACGCGCCATCCAGCGCTACCACGGCAACAGCGCTGCGCTGGAATGGGAAAAAGGCGGCGACGCTGCCTGCCGCCACCTCGGCATGAACGAGGACGAAACCGCCGACCTGCTGGACGAACTGCACGAAACCTTCCACATTGAACACTGAGCCGCATGCCAAAGACCAACAACAAGCGCCCAGCACCACGCAAGCCGACTACCCCGCCCGCCGACAAAGATGAAACCCTGAGCCAGGAACTGTTCAGCCTCGCGCTGGCACAGGAAGACGACCTGCGCCACGCCGTGCGGCGCTACCTGCGCCAGGGCAAGGACGCCATCCTGTACGGCGCCATCGAGCTGGCGCGCGGCGAAGACGCCGACGCCTACCGCACGCTGAAGGAAGCCATCGAGGAAGACGCCGGCACCGTCCTGCTGCGCAAGGGCGACGGGCCGGACATGGAAATCAACGCCTTCGCCATTCCCTTGTTCGTGCACAGCCAGGGCGGCCTGCGCGAAACGGAAGGCTTTCTGGATGAAGAGGCGTATGCGGCCCTGCTGGACAGTTTTACCAGGGCCGGCCTGGAAAGCCCCAGAGCCAAGGTAGTGCTGGTGCAGCATGCCTACGACCAGGCCGAGATGGAAGGCATCAGCGCCAGCCAGTTGAACGCCATGGTGCATGAAGCGGCAGCGGCCATGCTGGACAAGAAAGTGGCGGACGCCCCGGCCCTGCTGCGCAGCATCGCCGGCTGGCAGCCATCGGCCTTCGGCGCCGACGACGAAGCGGTCGAATTGCGCTTCCTGCTCGGTTTCGCCCTGAAGCGCGCCGACGACCCGTTCTACGCCATGCCGGCCGCCGGCAAGAAGCAGGACGCCTGGTTCGACGCGCGCATGCACCGTTACCAGGATTGGACCGTGTCCGCCGCGCCGCTGGTACAGCGTTGCCTGGCCGGCGCCGCCCGTGCCGCCGGACTGCGCCTGAACTTCCTGTACCAGGACCTGTTCCATGGCGCCCTGCAGCAGGGCAAGTCCGAGCATTGGATGCTGGCCATGATGGCCGGATTCGGCGCCGCGCTGGACAGCCAGGGCGCGGCCCGTGCCGTCATCACCCTGGTGGAAACCGATGAAGATGCCGCCCTCGGCGTGCAGTTGATCGGCGCGGCCGGCGAACTGGCGCATGCCGACCGCCGCCTCGACATCGGCGCCGATGTGGAAGCGGAAATCGACGACTTGCGCGACGCCCTGGCCACCCTGGGAATCGACGACGTCAGCGTTGAATTGACAGCCCCCTGAGACACGCACATACTTGTTTCATAGAGGTGAGGAGACGCCACCATGAAACTACTGTCAACATTGATTTTTGCGGCATTGCTGGCCGGCTGCGCAAGCGGTCCGCCGGCGATTCAGACGCCTGAGCGCACGCTCTTTACCGACGCGGCTTTCCGCAAACCGGCCGGCATGATCACCCCGGCGCAAGTGTTCGAGCTGTCGCCGGAGATGAAAGCGTATGCGGGCAAGATCCGCGCAACGCTTGGCAGCAAATCCAGGCACCAGGCGCTGTATGAAGCGCTGTATCATCGCGACCAGCTCCGCCTCGAGTACGACTCCGAAACCACGCGCACGGCCGCCCAGGCCTTTGAAGCCCGCGCGGGCAACTGCATGTCGCTGGTGATCATGACTGCCGCCTTTGCCCGGGAACTGGGACTGGAGGTGCAATTCCAGCGCATCACCAGTGAAGACACCTGGAGCCGTTCCGGCTCCTTGTACTTCAGCAGCGGCCACGTCAACCTGGTACTGAGCAAGCCCAAGACCGAAGCAGCGCGCACCTACGACACAGCCCAATCGGTAACCATCGACTTCCTGCCGCCGCCGGATGCCGAATTGATGCCGACCGAAGTCATTTCGGAACGCACCGTGGTGGCCATGTACATGAATAACCGCGCTGCGGAAACGCTGGTGCAGGGCAAGCTGGATGAGGCTTACTGGTGGGCCCGCGCCGCCATCGAATACGAGCCCAATTTCCTGATGGGGTACAACACCCTGTCCACCATTTACCAGCGTCACGGCAACATACACCTGGCCGAAAGCACGCTGCGCTTCGCCCACCAGCACGACCCGCTCAATACGGTCATCCTGTTCAACCTGTCCGAAGTGACCAATGCGCTCGGCAAGAGCGAGGAATCGGCCAGGTACAAAGCCGAGCTGGCGCGCCTGGAACCGTATCCGCCGTTCCACTTCTTCCACATCGGCCAGAAAGCCATGGCCGATGGCGACTACCAGAAGGCACGCTCGATGTTCGTGCGGGAAGTGCAGCGCGCGCCGTATTACCACGAGTTCCACTTCTGGCTGGCCAAGGCCGCCTTCCTGCTCGGTAACCTGAAGGAAGCCGACAAACATATGGCACTGGCCTTGATGAATAGCACCACGCGCGGCGACAGCGCCATCTACGCCGGCAAACTGGCCAACCTGCGCCTGTACGAATCGCGAGCCCGTCTTCGACCGGGAGAAATCTAAATAAGCCGACAACCCGGTGCCAGCGCCTGGCACCGCCATCTATAAGCCCATGCTCTCAAAACTCAGTCCCCTCGCCCTTTCCCTTGCACTGGCCTTCGCAGGCGCCGCCCAGGCGGCGCCTGATGAAAAACCGGACCTCCGTTCCAGCTACACCAAATACGAATTCCGCATCCCCATGCGCGATGGCGTGCGCCTGTTCACGGCCGTGTATGTGCCCAAGGATGCCGGCAAGACCTATCCCTTCCTGATCGAGCGCACGCCTTACAGTGCCGGCGTAAACGTCAACGGCCAGCTGCAGTATGGTCCTGACTTCTTCCCGCGCCGCCTGGGCCCTGCGGCCGATTTCAGCGAAGCCGGCTACATCTTCGTCAAGCAGGACGTGCGCGGCCGCTATATGTCCGAAGGCAAGTGGCAGGAAATGACGCCGCACGCCAAGACGGCGCTGGAAGCGGGCGAAGGCAACGAAAGCCGCGACATGCACGACACCGTCGACTGGCTGCTCAAGCACGTGGCCAACAACAACGGCAAGGTCGGCATCTACGGCATCAGCTATCCCGGCTTCTACACCGCGGCCAGCATCATCGATTCACACCCCGCGATCAAAGCCGCCTCGCCACAGGCGCCAGTCACCGACCTGTTCATGGGCGACGATTCCTACCATGGCGGTGCCTTCATGCTGGCGGCGAATTTCGACTTCTATGCCGCCTTTACGGAAGAAAAGAATCCCTCGCCCCTGCCCAAGACCTGGACCGATTTCGATTACGGCACCACCAGCGGCTACGACTACTTCCTGCAGCGCCTGACGCTGTCCAAGATCCTGGCCGGCATGCAGCCCAAGCAGCTCGCCTATCTGAAGCCGACCATCGACCACGACACTTACGACGAGTTCTGGAAAGCGCGCAACCTGGCGCCGCACATGAAGAACGTCAAGGCGGCCGTGATGACGGTCGGCGGCTGGTTCGATGCGGAGGATCCGGCCGGCCCGTTCTCCATCTATCGCGCGGTAGGCAAGCACAACCCGGGCATCTACAACGGCCTGGTGATCGGCCCATGGTCGCACGGCGGCTGGGCCGGTGGCGAAGGCAAGCGCCTGGGCCATGTGCAATTCGACAGCAAGACCAGCGAGCATTTCAACAAGAAGCTGCTGTTCCCCTTCTTCGAGGAACAGTTGAAGGGCGTCAAACCGGCGCAGCCGATTGCCGCCGTCAACACGTTTGAGACCGGCACCAATGTCTGGCGCCAGTACAGCGCCTGGCCGCCGGTGCAGGCCAAGGCAAAAACGCTTTACCTGGGCCCGAACGGCACCCTGAGCTGGACCCAACCCGCAGCCGGCACGGGCTTCGATGAATACGTCAGCGATCCACGCAAGCCGGTGCCATACATCGGCTACCCGGCCACCGGCGTGCCGCGCGAATATATGGTGTCGGACCAACGCTTTGCCTCAAGCCGCCCGGACGTGCTGGTGTACCAGAGCGAAGTGCTGGAAGAAGACGTGACCATCGCCGGCCCGGTGACGCCCAAGCTGTTCGTCTCGACCACCGGCACGGACAGCGATTTCGTGGTCAAGCTGATCGACGTCTACCCGACCGACTATCCGCAGGAGAAAGAGGAAGAGAAGCACAAGGACGTGGCACCGCCTTCAATCAAAATGGGCGGCTACCAGCAACTGGTGCGTGGAAATCCGCTGCGCGGCAAGTTCCGCAACAGCTTCGAAAAGCCCGAACCTTTCGTGCCAGGCAAGGTAGAGCCGCTCAGCTACCAACTGGGCGACGTGCAGCACACCTTCCGCCGCGGCCACCGCATCATGGTGCATGTGCAGAGCAGCTGGTTCCCGCTGGTCGACCTGAACCCGCAGACATTCACCAACATCCCGAACGCCAAGCCGGAAGACTTCGTGAAGGCCACCCAGCGCGTCTACCATGCGCCCGGAACGGCGTCCGGCTTGCAGCTGATGGTGATGCCTTAAGCGGGGGCTTAGCAGCTCTCGTATTTCCAGTGCCGCTTCTTGCCCTCGGCAATCCATTCGACCGCCTGGGCCATGCGTTTGTCGCGCGTGGCCTCGGTCTTGGCTTCGGTCAGCCAGTCGCAGTAATCGCGCTTGGCGCTGGTTGAGAATTCGTTAAAGACTTCGTAAGCGGCGGGATTGTCCTCCAGCGCCGCGATGAAGTAGTCCGGCACCACCAGCTCGCGCGGCGCCGCCCTGGCCCGCGCGACCTTCACACCTTGCTCATTGAGCTTCATCGCCTTCTTGATGTACGCAGTCAGTTCTTTCTTCGGCGGCAAGTCCTTGACGGAGGTAATCCGGCCGAACTGGCCCATGGCTTCCTTGCCCTTGTCATTCTCCGCCGCGATCAGCAATTCGGCTTTCCAGAAATTCAGAGCGCAATGCTGCTTGAAGGCTGCGAAACTGCAGACAATCCCGTGGTAGTCGAAATTCGGCATGCTCCACTTGATGGTTTCCTGCACCTCCGGGCAAGCCGCGTGAATCACCTCGCGCAGGTGCGTCAGGATAGGCTGGGCGAAGCCGGCCGCATTGGCGATGTACTCGTCGACGCGCGGATCGGTAGTGGGCATGGTCATCCTCATAAATGTGTTGCCGCAATCTGACATAGGTGCGTTGCATAACGCAGTTTGCTCAGCATTAGGAGCATACTAAAACACTTGACGTCCTCCCCGTCCTAAAGGGCGGGAATTCCTGCAGCCAGCGTCGCACGTCCGCGACGGAGAATGTTTTTCGCAGCGTTTAGATCGCGATCATGTACTGCACCGCAATCACTGCATGCCCATTCCCTTATTCCAAGGCCTGCGATACCTCTCGGCCGCGAGTCGGGCAGGGCGCCACAATTCGAGCAGGTCTGGGTGGTAAAGCGTTCGTCCACCTCCACATACCGTGCGCCATGCTTAACAGCCTTGTACGCCAGCATTTTCCGGAAGGACGACCAGCCTGCATCCAACACGGACTTCGCCAGGCTGGTTTGGGCGAGTCCGGCGGCATTGATATTGCCGACAACGATATGGTCAAAAGAACGCGCAATCTGCAGCGACGCGTTATGCAGAGAATCGAGCCGGCGGCGCGCCGTATAGGCATGGATGGCCTTGATCCTGCGCCGTTTATGCGCGCGCTGCGCGGCCGCGAGCGCCGCTTCGGCCTTGCGATAGAAGCCAGGTGCAGAAATCCTATTCGCATCAGACAGTACGGCCAGGTCTTTCAAACCCAAGTCAATGCCGACTCCATGATCGATCGGTCGCACTGGCGATTCGGCAACCTCAATCACGATATTGAGGAACCAGTTGCCGCGGCTGTCTTGCGAAAAGCAGGTGCCATCCTTGATCTTGCCCTCGGGAAGAGGCCGCGAGTTGAACACGCGGAAGGTATGTCCAGCAAAGCGAAACGCATCGCCTTCCCGGTGCAAGTCGCGCCCCTTGATCCAAGGTCGCTCGAATCGCAAGGCATCTTTCTGCCGGTCGTTGCAGTAATTCCAGACGAAATTCACCGCACGGCACCATTGATTAAGCAGTCCGCTCAACGACTTCACACGATAGCGAAAGACGAGAATCATACTGTAATTTTATACAGCATTTCGCAAATCTCAAGGAGAGCGATTGCTACGCAGTCGGCTCCTTTCACTCCCCGCCCTGAAGGGCGGGATTTCTCGGAGCAACCCTGATGAACAATTCACGCAAAGTGGCCGCCGCCGCTGGCGCCGTGGGATTCGTATGGGCTGGGTTGACCGCCCTTCTCATGGCCGGCCAGCGCAAACTGCTGTTCAATCCCACCGTCAAGCGCGAGGTGCAAAGCCCGCGCAGCAGCGGCCACCGCACGCGCGCGATCGTGTTGCGCGGCGACGACGGGACGCGCCTTGCGGGCTGGCTGATGACGCCGCGCGAGCCCGGCGTACGGCCCGCGGTGGTGTATTTCGGCGGACGCTCGGAGGAAGTGTCATGGCTGGTACGCGACGCCGGCAACCTGTTCCCCGGCATGACGGTACTGACGCTGAATTACCGCGGCTACGGCGACTCGCACGGCGAGCCTGGCGAAGAAATGCTGGTGGCCGACGCCTGCATGCAGCTTGACTGGCTATGTAAACACCACAAGGTCGACCCGACCCGCATCGCGGTGGTCGGGCGCAGCCTTGGCTCTGGCGTAGCGGTGCAGTTGGCGATGCGGCGCCGGGTGCAGGCTACGGTGCTGATCACGCCTTACGATTCGATCCTGGCGCTGGCGCAGCGCAAATTCCCTGCCCTGCCGGTGTCAATGCTGCTGCAGCATCGCTTCGAATCGGTCAAGCACGCGACGCAACTGGCTGCGCCGACCTACGTGCTGCGCGCGGCCAGCGACGATATCGTGCCGCATTCGCACACCAATGAGCTGGTCAGCAAGCTGAGCTGCCTGCACCACGACGAAATCATTCCCGATTCCGACCACCTGAATATCCCCTACCTGCCAGCCACGCAGCAGAAGATCGCCACCTTCCTTCAGTCGCAGTTCACGCAGGCGGCTTGAATACAGTGCGGAAGGCGCGCATCGCGGCCGGGTGGCCGATGGTCATATGGGTTTCCTCCAGCATCGGCGTCATTTGCCAGCGCAATCCTTCAATCTTTGCGCCGACCAGCGCATCTTCCAACTGCTTCGCCAGCTCGGGTTGGCCCTTTTCGCCGCTGCTGGCAATGAACAGGGTCTTGTCCAGGCGCTTGCGCTTGCGCAGCGTGTCGCCGGTAGTCTTCAGCAGATGGCGGTTGTTCCACCATAGGGTTGGATCGATGGCAATGAAGGTGTCGAACATCCCAGGCGCCTGCAGGAAGGTCTCCAGCACGAACATGCCGGCCAGCGACTCACCGATCAAGGCGGTTTCACCGGTGGTGCTGTAGCGGGCTTTCACCTGTGGCATCAACTCTTCGTGGATGAAGCGGCGGAACGCGGCCGAGCCACCGACCACCGGGGCAATTTTCCTGTCTTCCGCGTTATCGCTGGGGGCCGTCATGTCCCGGCGGCGCTGGGTATTCTCTATCCCTACCAGCATGAAGGAACGCATCACCAGGCTCGCTACCGAGATTTGCAGCAGGCCCGCCGTGTGGACGAAATCTTCCGCGACGCCGCCGTCGAGCATGAACAGCACCGGCAACGGCGCATCCGGCTTCACGTTCCAGGCGCGCGCCGAGTATACGTTGATGCGGCGCGTTTCACCGAGGATCTTCGACTCCATCGTGAAGGTTTCACCGATCGCCAGCGGCGCGGCGGGCGTCGCGCCCAAGGACGCGCCCTGAGGCGCCTGCTCTCCGGCCCTTGCCATGGCGGCGGCCAACGCCCCCGCCGCCATTCCCAACACCTGCCTCCTGCTTGCCATACCTTCTCCTTAGAACGTGAGACAGCCCCGGTACGCGCGCGGCGCGACCACGGACAAATAACCATGCACCGCCTGCCGCACCAGCGCCCGCAGCGCAGCCGCATCGGGCCGTTCCGAGCGCGCCATCAAGGACTGCGACACCAGGCTGTAAGCGATGGCGTGCGCTGCGAAGGCAGCATCAGCCAGCGCGGCCTCGGCCGGCCAGTCAGCGCCGGCGCCAAGGCCGCGCTCCCACAGCGCGACGAACTCCCGATACAGCTCACGGAATGCCTCCGGCTTCGAGACCTGGCGCTCCAGGTGGAACAAAGCGGCCCACTGTTCGGGTTCCGCCAGGGGCGCCTGCAGTTGCGCTTCCAGTAGCGCATCGACCCGTTCGGGCAGTGCCAGGCCGGCTGCCGCTTGCGCCGATTTTTCCAATGCTCCGGCAATGGCCCGCACCCGCTGGCGGATGCTGACCGCCGCCAGCGCTTCCTTGCTGGCGAAGTACTCGTAAAAGCTGCCCGCGCCGACACCCGCCAGCGCCAACACCTGGCGGATGCTCACTTGCGCATAGCCCTTCTCGACCAGCAATTGCATGAAGGCCTGTTCGATGGCCTGCGCCGTGGCCCGCGCGCGGGACTGTATCGGTTTTCGCCGCTTCGGCGCAACGGAAGGTGGTACATGCATGGTCGGAACCCGAACACCCAGGAAAGCGCCGAGCATTACACTTTCTTGTACATTAATCAAGGAGCTGTGCCGCAATGGATAACCTGACCCATGAACTAAAAGGCTATAACCTGTACACCAGCGACCTCGCGCTGCAGGAGGGCATCCGCCGCGCCGGTGCCGGCACCCACGAAGCCGAGCTGGAAGCCTACGGCGCCCTGTTAGGCAGCGAGGCCACGATCCGCATGGCGGAAGACGCCAACCACTTCAAACCCGAACTACTTACCTTTGACCGCCAGGGCCGCCGCATCGACCGCGTCGAGTTCCATCCGGCCTGGCACGGCATGATGCGCATGGCGCGCGAACAGGGCATGATCACCCAACCATTCTCCGACTCGCGGCCCGGTGCCTGGGCTGCTTACGCGGCGACCTTCTCGATGCACCACCAGGTCGAGTCCGGCAGCCAGTGTCCGCATTCGATGACACTGGCTTGCGTGCCCGTGCTGCGCCAGGAGCCGGAACTGTTCGAGGCGCTGGCCCCCAAGCTGTTCTCACGCACCTACGACCCGCGCGACATCCCTCTAGAGCAAAAGGAGTCGATCCTGGTCGGCATGGGCATGACCGAAAAACAGGGCGGTTCGGACCTGCGCACCAACACAACGCGCGCCGAGCCGGTAGCCGGCGGCTACGAGCTGACCGGCCACAAATGGTTCTTCTCAGCGCCGATGTGCGATGCCCACCTGGTATTGGCCCGCACCGACGGTGGCTTGTCCTGCTTCTTCGTGCCGCGCTACCGGCCGGACGGCAGCAAGAATGCGGTGCTGGTCCAACGCCTGAAGGAGAAGGTCGGCAACCGCTCCAACGCCAGCAGCGAAGTCGAGTTCCATGGCGCGTGGGGGCACCTGGTCGGCCAGGAAGGGCGCGGCATCCCGACCATCATCGAAATGGCCAATATCACGCGGCTGAACTGCGTGATGGGCGCGGCGAGCCTGATGCGCCAGTGCGTGGTGCAGGCGATCCACCATTCGCGCCAGCGGAACGCCTTTGGCAAGCGGCTGGTCGAACAGCCGCTGATGCAGAATGTGCTGGCCGATATGGCGCTGGAAAGCGAGGCCGCCACGCAATTGATGATGCGCATGGCTGAAGCCTTCGAGCGCGACAACTCCCCGCTGGAGCGCGCTTACCAGCGCATTGTCACCCCGGCCGGCAAGCTGTGGACCACCAAGCGCTCGATTGAACTGTCGGCGGAGGCGATGGAAGTCTTTGGCGGCAACGGTTACATGGATGAAGGGCCGATGGGACGCCTGTACCGCGAAACGCCGGTGCTGTCGATCTGGGAAGGCTCCGGCAACGTGATGGCGCTCGACCTGCTGCGCGCCATCGCCCGCGAACCGGAAGCAATGGCCGCACTGCTGGCCGATCTGCAAGACGGCTGCCACGCCGATGCCGCGCTACGCCCGCACATCGAGGAGCTTGGCCGCCTGCTGGACGACTCGGTCACCCAGGAAACCCTGGCCCGCCGCAACGCGCAATCGTTGGTCCTGTTGATCCAGGCCCGCCTGCTGCGCGAGCGCGCCCCGGCCGCCATCGCCGACGCCTTCATCGCCAGCCGCTTCGACAACGCACACGGCCGCATCTACGGCACGCTGCCCGGCACCACCGCCCTGCCCGCCATCATCGACCGCGCCTGGCCGGTGTAGCGCGGGCCGCGGCCCGGCTTCCGGTATAATCCTGCCCCATGAACGATACTACCCGCCCAGAACTCCCGGACCACCTGTCGATCGACCCGCGCAGCCCGCACCACGTGGCTGCCGTGTTCGAGCACGACATTGGCATCAATTTCAACGACAAAGAACGCTTTGACGTTGAGGAATACTGCATCAGCGAAGGCTGGATCAAAGTCCAGCACGCGACGGCCAAAGACCGCCGCGGCCAGCCGATGCTGATCAAGCTGAAAGGCAAGGTAGACGCGTTCTACCGCTGATATTCCTCCCCGGGCCAGCCTTCGCTGGCCTTTTTCATGGCTAACAGGCCATGCCCTACTGCCGCGCCGGCCCGCAGCGCAGCGGCGATAAAGACCACTTCCGCAATTTCCTGCCGCGTGGCGCCCGCCGCGACAGCGTTTTTCGTGTGCACGTCGATGCAATACGTGCACTGCGTCGTCAGCGCCACCCCGATCGATACCAGCTCGCGGTATTTGGCGGGTATTGCCCCGTCTTCGCGCTCTGCCGCTGCCTTCAGGCCCAGGAAGGCTTTCGCCTCCTGCGGCGCGAACTGGATCAGGTCTTTTGAGTACTTCAGGTCGTCCATCATGTCTCCTTCGCTGGTTGAAATCACCAGCTAAGAGGCAGCAGGATGTCAAAAGGATTCGCGGCCGCTGCGAATTTCTATTTGCCGTACCGCTTGCGCAACGCCATCCTCCTGCCGCATCACTTCGCCGACGCGGCGCGCCCGCTCGCCCATCGCCGGCGTGCTGCGCAACGCGCAGATCTGCGCCGCGAGACTGGCCACCGTCGCGTTGCGGCGCTTGGCAGGCTTGCCTGCAACGCCGATACGTTGCAGCTCGCGCCCCCAGTGTTCCTGCTCACTGAGATTGGCGACCACGATTGAAGGCTTGCCGGCCAGCGTTGCGGACTGGGTCGTCCCGGCGCCGCCATGGTGAACAATCGCCAGGCAATGGGGGAAGATCAGGTGGTGCGGCGCAGCTGCGGCGTACAGGATCCGGTCATCTGAGCTGAAGCCGCACGCTTGCCAGTCGCTGCACTGGATGATCGCGCGGCAGTTCGCCCGGCGCGCCGCATCGGTCAGCAAGCGCAGTGCCAATGTCTGCCCCTTCAGGTCCTTGGGCATCCAGCTGCCAAATGTCATATACAGCGGCGACTCCCCGGCTGCCAGGAAGCTGGCCAAGGATGGCGGCAAGACGCCTTCCAGCTCGCAGTTCGGGCGGTCCAGGAAGCCGCAGACCTGGATCGACTCCGGCCAATCCGGCTGCCGCGGGCAGAGCTGGGGACTGACCGCCACCAAGGCAAGGTGGCGCGACACCCAGACGTCCGACACGATGTCGCGCATTGGCGCCATGCCCAACTGCTTGCGCAACCGGTCCGGATAGTGCCGCAGCGTACGATTCAGGAACGTACGGGTCAGCCACCACAGCAGGCGGTTGCCGCCCCGACCCACCATCGACAAGCCGAGCGGATTGACGTAATCGCTTGGCACCCCGGCATGGGACAACAGGACGCTGACGTACGGCAGGCCGGCATGCTCCGCCGCGATCTGCAAGGGGTGCATAAAGTAATGCCCTACCAGCACATCCGACTCGGCGCACAGGCGCTGTGCCGCTTCGAACATTGCGTCTTCGGCCGGGGCAAACGCAAGGCGCAAGATCGCCGCCATCTGCTTCATGGGGTCGCGGATGCTGTATGCGGTCTGGCCGACGGCCTGCGCCTGCTCGGGACTGAATGTGTGCGGTGTGAGGACCGTGATCTTCGCGCCCACCGCAGAGCGCACCCTGTCGTAAGTTCCCGCTTCCAGGCTGGTGATGACCAGATGGACCTCATGGCCGGCGGCTTGCAGGCCGTCGGCAAGGGCAAGAAAGGGACGAATGTCGCCGTGGCTGCCCCATGTCAGCATGCCGATCTTCATCGTACGTCCGGAATATCCACCAGGTCGTGATACACCAGCAGGCCGCGCTTGCGCGCCTCCGCCACCATGGCGTCGGCTCCGGTGGAAGGCCCGCCAATACGCAGGACGGCATTGCAATGCGCGAGTAAGCGCTCACAGTGCTTCTGAAAAATCTCTTCGTACACCGGGTCTCCAACGGCCTTCGAGCCAGCCGCATGCAGCACGGGCAGCGCCAGCCACTCGCCCAAAACCGGGGTATGGCCTTTGCGGTACAGCGGAAGGACGTACGACTCCATCGCCGCTACATTAGCCGCCATGCGCGCCGGATCGTCGCCGGTGCCGGAGCGGTACGGCCCGGCGACCAGGATCATCATGCTGCGCGGTGGCAGCAAGTGCAGGTGCAGGTACTGCAGCAGCATCACGGTCTTGGCGTCCATGATCTCGCCGCTGGCGGTCATGGCCAGCGCCTTGTCGGCATCGAGTTCGAGGACCTCGATATCTTCGCCTTCATGTTCCAGCCCGCCGCCACTGCCGATCTTCGATGCCGCGTCGTACTCGCCGACGAAAAAATGCAGCCGCTCGGTGACGGAACCAGGGCTCATGAACACGTCGAATACCTGGCGCAATGAATCCACCTTGTAGCCGGTTTCTTCTTCCAGCTCGGCATGCATGCGCTGCTCCGGGTGCGCCTCGTCCAGTAGCCCGGCCGGAGCTTCGATCAGGTAGCCGTCATGCTGGTTGACGTAAGCGGGAAAGCGGAACTGGCGCGTCAGCAGCACCGTGCGACGCGCACGGTTATACAACAGGGCCACGGCGCCATTGCCACGGTCATAGGTTTCCCGGCTCATGGTTTGCCAGCGGCCGTCGCGGCGCTTCAAATCGAAGGTGGAGGTTTTGAGGACGTACCAGTTGTCTGACAGTAGCTGGACCGATTTGATCCGGACGTATTCTTGCATGGAGTTTCCCAATAAGTATCGGCTAGTGATACCAAGCCATCCCGCCGATGATATCTTGGAAATAAAACTTCTGCTTTCCTCGCCCTGTGGCCAAACTTCTCCACTTCTACCGTTTCCATCATTACTAAAGGAGAACATCATGTGGGGAATCAACCACGTGCGGCGTTGCTGCCGTACTGTCGCCATCCTGGCCATCGGACTGCTTGCGCTGCGGGCGTCGGCCGCATCGGCCGCGTCGGAGCTTCCTTCGATTTCCCGGCCGGCATTGGCCCAGCAATTGCAGGTCGGTGACCTGGTCTTTATCCGGGTAGGCGCCCTTCCCTTCCTCAAGGTCGCCTCGACCACGAATAGCTGGACTAACCATGTCGGCATCGTCGTAGCGACCGACGGCGCCGAGCCCGTGATCGCAGAGAGCACCTTCCCGGTTTCCAAGCGAGGCAGCCTCGGACGTTTCCTGGCGCGCTCGGAAGGCGGGCGCGTGGAAGTGAGCCGCCTTAACACACCGCTCACAGACGACCAGCAGCGTATCTTGATCCAGGCAGCGCAGGAACGCATGGGTGTTCTCTACGACACCGGCTTCAACTTACATTCGCGACGCCAGTTCTGTTCACGCTTTGTGCACGAGGTGCTGCGCGAAGCGAGCGGCCTCGAAGTGGGCCAGGTGGAAACCTTCGCCAACCTGCTCGCGCGCAATCCCGACACCGACCAGGCATTCTGGAAGTACTGGTACTTCGGGCAGATTCCATGGGAACGCGAGACGGTCACGCCGGCCAGCGTCATGAACAGCACACAGGTGCACGCCGTCTTCGATGGCTATGTCGCAAGCCTTCAGTGAAATTAGCCAGGCTGTTCGAACATTGCGAGCGATTCTGAGTTCCATTGGATTACGCCTAGCAGTACAACCTATCACTGCAGGCGAAGCATAGTCTTCAATGCGGAGACCAGCCACAGCAGCCTCCCGAACAAGTTTCTCGGTCTGGGCCTGGCGAAGTTGGAGGTCGGCTACTGGCCGTCAGCCGCGTTGTTCATTTGCTAGACGAATCAGGAGCCACTTGCCATATCGAACACTTCGGTCCTCTGTTTGTCGTCAACCATAGGTTTACTTTCAGTCGCTTCTTTTCATTATGCAATGACTGCTCTTGGCCGATGGCGCCAGAGTTTCAGCAGGGCTCTTCAGCGGTGCTGCAGGGCGTTCGTCGGAATCGATATCAGTCTTCATGGGAGATTCCGATCGCTTCTCGAACTGCAGCAATGCGCCTGTAGTCGACACTAGGCCAGTCCGGTTCAGAGTAATCATACGATTGGAACTCCCTTAAGAATCGCCAGAACGGGAGCAGAACTTCAGCACGTGTCCCCTGGATCGATAGAACATCTTCGACACAACATGCTTTGCTTTCCGCAGCAAATTCAAGCACGAGCTTGATCTCACCTCCAATCGGAAAAAATCGCAAGTAGTAACCATCGGGCTCCAAGTGCCACCATACGCTCGCCTCGCTTCCGCGCGCAGCCGACTCTAGCGTCTCAAGCAATTCTTGAACAGGATTATTTGGAACATCCGACGCAACAATGACGATTTCACGCCCACTCACAGTCAAGCGAATCGGTAACCAGCCATTGGAAGGTGCTTCGTGTCGAACCTGAATGCGCTTCATAGGGTGTTTTTTCATCAAAATCAACGGCTCCCGGCCGGCGGCTGCTCTCTAGGAGACTGTCCCGAGGGTGTCTAGTACGCGTCCCATCGATTCGTCGCAGAAGCGCTTGCAACCGCTCATTGACGGTTGCGTCAGCACTCGCGCTTGGGGATACGCCTGCCCGCCGAATACTTTGGATCCTTGCGAAATTCCATGTTGGATCTTCATTCTGACGGTGCCGCGCATCTTGTGTGACCGCTGCTGTCAGTAATCGAAAAAGTGCCTTTCAGCCCTTGCGCCATCCTTTCGAGCAGTGCGCAGGCAAGTCAGCTTCTGGCCCGTTTGAAGCCGCCGCCTAATAACCATCGAATCGTCTCATCATCTGCTGTAGCGCCAACCATAACTTCGCCTTATCTTGATACGGTAAGGTGTAAGCCGGACTACTCGATGGCAAAGTAAGAATCTCATACGCGTCAGCTCGTGCACCAAGCACTTTGATGCCTAATTTCCCTGCCGTGCCGCCGTTAAAGGCAATCGCTTTGATGGTCGGGAAGCGGTCAAGCAATCCGTGAAGGTCATTCTCATTGCGGAAGCGAATTGCGCTGTCCAGGCTTCCTTGGCGGTGCGCTTCGGCGACGACGTCCCACAAGCCGATACCATGCGCGCGCAGCACTGTCAGGCGCTGCTCGTAAGCCAAGGTGCGCAGGTCAACATCAATGACGGCCCCAAGCAGCTCCCAAAACTTGTTCTGGCGATTGCCGTAGTACTCCTGCACAGCCAGGGATTTGTCGCCCGGCAAGCTGCCCAGCACCAGCAGGCGCGTGCGTTCGTCGACGACGGGATCAAAGCAACGTTTCAGTTCCATTCATGCATTTTAGCGGGAGTTCGGGTGTAGAATCGAACGGTAGTGCTAAACAAATAATCACACCGGAGACCGCAACCATGTCTGAGCAGCGTGCCATCGTTACCCTGCTGTTGAAATACAGCGAGAGTCACCTGAATCCCACCAATGAGGCGATCCACTGCGTTTGCGTGCCGCTGATCGTGTTCAGCCTGCTGGGACTGATCTGGGCTGTCCACCCGCTGCTGGCAGTGGCGCTGGCTGCGGCCTCGATGGTCTACTACTTCAAGCTGTCGCGCAATTTCGCGTTAGGGATGCTGCTCATGGCCGGCTTCATGCTGGCCGTGCTGAGCGCGCTGCCGCCGGCGTCGGTACTGCCGCTGAGTATTGTGATTTTCGTGCTGGCCTGGATCGGCCAGTTCATCGGCCACAAGATCGAGGGCAAGAAGCCATCGTTCTTCGATGACCTGCGCTTCCTGCTGATCGGGCCCCTGTTCGTGCTGGGCGTGCTGTATCGCCGCCTGAATCTCGCCTACTAGAACAGTGCGACGTTGAGCTGGTCGGGGGACATCGCTTCCCCGGCCACCAGGATGATCACCGCTGCCGCGACATAGCCGAGCACCGAGGCGACCCAGATGCGCGTTTCCATGTTCATGCCGCTCTCCAGTCTTTAAGTACTTGAATAATACCGATTTTTTGGCCTCGAATAGTCACTGATTGTCGCACTGCGCCATATTACAGAAACACTTATACTGGCGGGATGCCTTCTCCGATACTCTTCATTCTCGCCTGCCTTATCTGGGGTTCCACCTTCTTCGCGATTACCCTGCAATTGGGTGAAATCGCTCCCGCAGTTTCCATCGTTTACCGCTTTGCGCTGGCCTCGAGCGTGCTGTTTGCATGGTGCTTCCTGCGGGGCGACAAGCTGAAGTTGTCGTGGAAGGCGCAGCGCTGGACCATCCTGCAGGGCTGCTGCAGCTTTGGCCTGAGCTATATCGGCACCTATAACGCCGAGCAGTACGTCGTGTCGGCCCTGGTGGCCGTGCTGTTTGCGCTGATGGTGTTCTGGAACCCGATCCTGAACCGCATCGCCTTCGGCACGCCGCTGACCTGGCGTACCTGGACGGCCGGCAGCGCTGCGGTGGGCGGCGTGGTGCTGCTGTTCTATCACTCGATTTCCGCGTCGCTGCGCGATGTATTGGCAGGCGGCCAAGGGCATTTCATCCTGGGCTTGGGACTGGCACTGGGTGCGACCATTGCCAGCTCGGTCGGCAATACCCTGGTGGTCAAGGTGCGCCAGCATGAATCGAATGTGCTGCTGACCATGGCCTGGGGCATGTTGTGGGGCACGCTGCTGGTGGCGTTGTGGGCATTGGTACGGGGCGATGCCTTTGTCATGCCGACCACGGCTTCGTATTGGGGCGGCTTGCTGTATTTGTCGCTGCTGGGCTCCGTCATTGCGTTTGCCTGCTATTTCACGCTGATCGACCGTATCGGCACCCAAAAGGCCGTATACATCGGCGTGGTGACGCCGGTGATTTCTGTGCTGCTGAGCATTCGCCTTGAAAATTACCGGCCGGGCTGGATGGAAATCCTGGGCATGGTGGTGTGTATCGCCAGCGTGGCCTGGGCCCTCAAGGCGCCATCGATGCCGGCCAGCCGTACTCCTGTTGACCTTAAACCTTTGAAGAAAGCCTCATGAGCAATTTGCATATCCGCCCTGCCCGTCCGGACGACGTGGCGTCCATCATGGCCATGATTCGTGAACTGGCTGTTTTCGAAAAGCTGGAACACCTGGTGGTGGCCGATGAGGCCATGCTGCATCAGGAAATGTTCGGTGCCAAGCCGGGCGTGGAAGGCATCGTGGGCGAGGAAGCGGGCGAGGTGGTGACTTACGCGCTGTTCTTCCATAATTTCTCCACCTTCCTGTGCAAGAAAGGCCTGTACCTGGAAGACTTGTACGTGAAACAGAACCGCCGCGGCGCGGGCTACGGCAAGCAAATGCTGGCGGCGCTGGCCAAAATCGCGGTCGAACGCCAGTGCGGTCGCTTCGAATGGTCGGTGCTGGACTGGAATGTGAATGCGATCAAGTTCTACGAGCAGATGGGGGCCGATGTGTTGCCTGACTGGCGCGTGTGCCGCGTGACTGGCCCGTCGCTGCAGGCCCTGGCTAACGCTTAGGCCTGGAACAGACGCACCGCGACGGCGATGATGCCGGCGATCTGGACGGCATGCAGACTCATCACGACCTTGAACTGAAAGTCGACACGCGTCTCAAGCCTTGAAAAGCGCTGGTCTACATATTCCTTCATCCGCATTTCGGACTCAAGGATCGTGGCACGGAACTCAGCTCTCAATAGATCTGGTTCTTTGGCCATGGCTTCCATTCTTAACTCCAGATTGCGAGTACGCACTTCCTGCGATTCAGCTTTGGTCGCATCCATGGCATCTCCTGATGTGGTCATGCCATTGTTCGCCGTTCGACCGTAGACGCTTTGATATGGCGCAGGCGTTGGAGTTCCCGCTTGGGCAAAAAAAATCCCTCGCGGCTCGTGTGTGGTCGGGCGAGGGAGAGTAAACCCAGGTGTCAGTTGGGAGGGGAGATGAATCGACGGTTTCAATATAGTCGCCCTGACCCGGCCTTGCCTTGTCCCTTACAAATTCTTACCTGGCTTACATTTGATCTAGCTCAATACATTCCCTGAGGAAACTCCCAAAATGGATAGTCCCGCCCTCGGTGGAGACTCAAGATGTTCAAGGCTTTTTATCGGGCTTATCTGCGCTTTTTGCTGAGCCGCTATACGCGGGAATTGCAGGTCTTGGCGGCGCAACGGGCCAATGACGCGCTAGCGGAGCAAGTACTTACACATGAAGCCGAGCAGGTGCGCGCGCGGCTGCTGATGCTTTAAATCCCCTTTCCATCCATTCGAACAGGCCTTGCGTGAGCAGGGCCAGGACGGCTGCCGGCAGCGCGCCGGCCAGCATCAGCGTATGGTCGTTCAGGGCCAGTCCGGTGGTAATGCGTTCGCCATAGCCGCCGGCACCGATGAAGGCGGCAATCGTGGCAGTGCCGACGCTCATCACCGCGGCTGTCTTCACGCCAGCCAGGATCACCGGCGCTGCAAGCGGGAGCTCGATCTCTTTCAGGCGCTGTGTGGTGCGCAGGCCCAGTGCTTCGGCGGCCTGCTTCAAGCCTTGCGGGACGCCGCCGATGCCGGTGCAGGTGTTGCGGATGATCGGCAGCAGCGCGTAGAAGAACAGCGCGCACAAGGCTGGCATGGTGCCGATCATGCCCAGCAGGGGGATCAGCATGGCCAGCAGCGCCAATGAGGGAATGGTTTGCAGGATGCCTGCCGCAGCCATGACGGGTTCGCGCAGTTTCGGCTGGTAGGCGGCGATGATGCCGAGTGGGATGCCGACGAAGCTCGCCATGGCCACCGACAGCGCGACCAGGAGGATATGTTGGCGGGTTAGCGGCCAGAAGTCGTCTGCAAAAAGGCGTTGCCAGAACGTGGGGGAGCTGACTGGGCCGGGAGCGGATGCGGCATGGCGCGTGAGCCAGTCGTGGGCAATGGCGTTGAATGGCTGGCCGCGCAATTCGGCGGCGGCATTCATGGCGATCATGTCGGGAGCGCTGAGACGGCCTTCCAACGCGCGCAAAGCTTGCCAGGCTGCGGGAAAGCGCTGCTCGGTGTCGAGGCGGTACAGCAGGACGGCGTCGTAGCGCGGAAAGTAGGCGCGGTCGTCCTCCAGCACGCGCAAGCCATATTGGCTGATCTTGGCGTCGGTCGCGTAGATGTCGATGACGTCGACCTGCTTCCGTGCCAGGGCTTCGTAGGCGATGCCGTGGTCCAGGCCGCGCGGCCTGGCGCCGATGCCGTATTGCCTGGCAAGGCCGGGCCAGCCGTCGGCGCGCCCGATAAATTCATGCGACAGGCCGTAACGCAGCTCGCGCCGTGCGGCCAGTTCGCTCAGTTTGCGGGGGCCGTCGGCGTCGCCGCGCACCGCCAGCGCATAGCTGTTGTTGAAGCCCAGCGGGACGGCAACGCCCAGGCCTTGCGCCGCCAGTTCGCGCTGCATCTGTTCCAGCGTCGCGGGTTGCGCGTGCTTGAGAATTTCCAGGCTGATGGTACCCGTATATTCAGGGTAGACGTCGATGCTGCCGGACTTCAGTGCCGCCAGCACGATGGCGGTGTTGCCCAGGCCTTGCTTATGCTCGACCCGGGCGTGCGGCGCAGCCGATTGCGCCAGCAGTTCGCCCAGGACGTAGGACTCCGTGAAACGCTTGGAACCGATGCGCAGCGTGGCATCAGCGCTGGCGGGGCAAGAAAAGAAGGTGAAGGCCGCCAGGGCCAGCAAGACAGTGGCGGCGCGGCGCAGCAAGTTCAGGCGCCTGCCGCAGGGGCGACTGCGGGAATGCCGACCACGGGATCGCGCCAGACGCCGTGGTTGACGACGGCGACGCAGGGGTTGAAGCCGAAGGCGTACGACAAATCCGCCGGGCGGGCAATCTGCCACAGCGCGAAGTCGGCACGCTTGCCCAATTCCAGCGTGCCAACCTCGCCGTCCAGCCCCAGTGCGCGGGCGGCGTGGATGGTGCAGCCGGCCAGCGCCTCGAGCGGCGTCAGGCGCCACAGCGTGCACACCATGTTCATCGCCAGCAGCAGGGATGTCATCGGCGAGGTGCCGGGATTGTTGTCGGTGGCGACGGCCATCGGCACGCCGGCTGCGCGCAAGGCGGCAACCGGCGGCGGTGTGGTGTCGCGCAGGAAGTAATAGGCGCCGGGCAGCAGTACGGCCACTGTGCCGGCGGCATCCATGGCGGCGATGCCTTCGGCGGACAGGTGCTCCAGGTGGTCGGCGGACAAGCCGCCGTAGCGGGCCACCAGCGCCGCACCGCCCTGGTCGGACAGCTGTTCGGCGTGCAGCTTGACCGGCAGGCCATGTTCGCGCGCGGCGGCGAAGACGCGCTCCGTTTGCGCGGCAGTGAATCCGATGCGCTCGCAGAAGGCATCCACAGCATCGGCCAGGCCATCGGCAGCCAGCGCCGGGATCATGCCGATCACCGCGTCCACGTAATCATCGGGACGGTCCTTGAATTCAGGCGGCAGCGCATGGGCTCCGAGGAAGGTGGTGCGCACCGCGACCGGCATTACTTCCTCGACGCGGCGCGCCACGCGTAGCATCTTCGATTCAGAGTCCAGGTCCAGGCCGTAGCCGGACTTGATCTCCAGCGTGGTGACGCCTTCGGCCAGCAGCGCAGCGATGCGCGGCAGCGACTGGCGCAGCAGCTCCTCATCCGATGCAGCGCGGGTGGCGCGCACGGTGGACATGATGCCGCCGCCGGCACGGGCGATCTCCTCGTAGGTGGCGCCGTTCAAGCGCGCCTCGAATTCATCGCTGCGGTTGCCGGCGTGGACGATATGGGTGTGGCAGTCGATCAGGCCCGGTGTCAGCCAGCAGCCGCCGGCGTCATGCTCGAGCTCCGCGCTGCCCGCCGCGGCGGCGTCCTCGCGGCGGCCGATCCAGGCGATGCGGCCGTTATCGACCGCGATGGCGGCGTCGCGGATTTCGCCATAGCCCTGGCCCACCATGGTGGCCAGGTGCACGTTGGTGATCAACAGGTCCCACTCTACTGCCATGTGTTTTACTCTTCGTTCGGGAAAATATCGACAATGAACACGGTGGCGTGGCCCGCCTCCAGCGTCCACACGTCATCCTTGTCCAGCACCACCGCATCATAGCGCACCAGCGAAATGCGCTCGCTGGTGCTGGCCAGGTTCAGGCTTTCGCCTTCGGCCAGGAATACCACGGTGGTCGGACTGCGCCGCTCCAGCGTGGAAAAGTCGCGTATGGTGCGCCGCTCCAGCTGGTGGTTGCAGATGGAGCGCCGGGTCATCACGTTGAAGTCGGTGGTCGGCGCGCCTTCCACCGTGGCAGTGACGGCATTCTCGCCCGGGAAGGCGATCACCGGTTCGCGCTCGGACAGCGCCACGCGCCGTTCGTTGCCGACGTCCAGCACTACGCCGCCGCCCTCGACCAGGGTCAGGGTGCGGTCGATGCCGGGAAAGACCGAGAATGGGCCGCTTTGCGCGATGGTGGCCAGCGACAGGCGCCATTCGAACTCGTCGAAGCTGGCGCCCGGCGGCATCACGCACAGCTCCGTGGTGCTGCCGCCGCCGTTCTTCCAGGGCGTGGAGTGCAGGCTTGCATACTGGATGATTTGAGTCATGCTCGTAGCTCGCGCAGTTCGGCCAGCGTCTTTTTGAAGCGCGTGGTGATGGCCGGTTGCGCCACGTGCTCCCGGCCGCGCACCACCCACTGGCCGCCGACCATCACATCCCTGACAAGATTATCATTTCCGCTGAAAATGAAGCATCCCAAAATATCGGCAGCGTCGATTCCGTCCAGATTCGGGTGGTCGTCGTCCAACACTATCAGGTCGGCACGCTTGCCGACCGCCAGCGCGCCCACCGGGCGTCCCGCCGCCTGCGCCCCGCCTTGCAAGGCAGCTTGCCACAGGAAGTCGCCGACGCGGCGCTCGGTTCCGGAGACGGCGATATTGCGCCGCTGCTGATGCAGGCGCTGGCCGTATTCGAGCCAACGCAGTTCCTCCACCGCGCTTTGCGACACATGGCTGTCGCTGCCGACGCCAAAGCGGCCGCCCAGCTCCAGGAAGCTTTCAAGCGGGAACAGGCCGTCGCCCAGGTTGGCTTCCGTGGTCGGGCACAAGCCCGCCACTGCGCCGCTTTGCGCGATGGCGGCCACTTCGTCCGGCGTCAGGTGGGTGGCATGCACCAGGCACCAGCGCGCATCGACCGGCAGGTTTTCATAAAGATACTGCACCGGGCGCTGGCCGGAGAAGTCCAGCGACTGCTGCACCTCGCCCTGCTGCTCGGCGATGTGGATGTGCACCGGACGCGCTTTGGGCAGATGGTCCAGCACTTCGCGGATCTGCGCCACCGAAGCGGCGCGCAGCGAGTGCGGCGCCACGCCGACTTCCACCTGGGCGTCGCGCAGCGGTTCCAGTTCGCCGATGATCTTCAGCACGTCGCGCGCATCGGTGCGAAAGCGCGCCTGCTCCGGCTTCAAGGGCTGCTCGCCGAAGCCGGCCCACGAGTACAGCACCGGCAACATGGTGATGCCGATGCCGGCCTGGCGCGCGGCGGCAATCACGCGCTGCGCCGTTTCCGACGCTTGCGGATACATGCTGCCGTCCGGCGCGCGCTGCACATAGTGGAATTCGCACATCGAGGTGTAGCCGTGGCGCAGGCACTCGGAGTACAACTGGGCCGCGATGGCCTCCATCTGATCCGGCGTGATGTTGCGCGCGAAGCGGTACATCAGGTCGCGCCAGGTCCAGAAACTGTCTTTCGAATCGCCGGCCACTTCGGTCAGCCCGCCCAGCGCGCGCTGGAAGGCATGCGAGTGCAGGTTGACCATGCCCGGCATGACCAGGCGCGCGTTCGGGATGCCGGGCGCCGCGACGGCATCGGCCTGCACCGCGCTGAAGTTGCCGCGGTCATCCCATTGCAGCAGGACGTTCTTGCGCCAGCCGTCGGCCAGCAGCGCGTGGTGCGCGAACAGGGCTTTCATTTGCGCACCCAGTCGGCGGCGGTTTGCACCAGCTGGCGCAGCAGCGGCTGGATGTCGGCCGCGCGGTCGTTGCGGTAGCCAAACGGCGCTGCTTCGTCCATGTAGGTGGACTGGCACATTTCGAGCTGGATCGCATGCACGCCCTGCTCCGGCTTGCCGTAGAAGCGCGTGATGTGGCCGCCCTTGAAGCGGCCGTTGACGGCCACCGTAAAGCGTTCAGCGCGGCGCGCCACGCCGGCGATGGCGTCGCTCATGGCCGG
This sequence comes from Duganella sp. CF458, assembly GCF_900113115.1. Classification (GTDB taxonomy): domain Bacteria; phylum Pseudomonadota; class Gammaproteobacteria; order Burkholderiales; family Burkholderiaceae_D; genus Rugamonas. The sequence goes on from NZ_FOOF01000001.1 coordinate 563,071, forward strand.
ATCGCAGCTGGCGCCGTCGGCGGTGCCGAAATTCAGGTCGGGCAGCTTGCCTTCGAAGAAACGCGGCACCACGGACGCGATCGAATGGGCATCCCACAGCACGACCTTGCCGTGGATAGCCAGCAGGCGATCGAGCTCCGCGCGCAACTGGGTGTGGTAAGGCTGCCAGTAGGCGGCCAGGCGGCGCTGCACTTCCGCTGCGTCGGGCTGGCGGCCTTCCAGGTACAGCGGCTCGCGGTGGAAAGTATCGACCGGGCACAGGCCGGTAGTGTCCTGGCCGGGATACAGGTTGGTGTTTTCCGGCGGGCGATTCAAATCGATCACATAGCGCGACCAGCGTGCCGACAGGGTGGACGCGCCAAGCGCGTCCAGGAAGTCGTACAGCTGCACCAGGTGCCAGTCGGTATCGGCCTTTTCAGTCGCCGCCGGCGCCATCGCCGCGGCGATGGCGTCAGGAATGTCGGTGCCCACGTGGGGCATCGACACCAGCAAGGGAATACTGCCTGCTTGGAAGCGGTAGTCCATGAAACCTCCTTACGGATGCAGGGCGCTGAACAGGCTCTTGCACGTTGCGCTCAGGTCGCCGTTCACCACCATCTGCTTGGCTGCCTCGATGTCCGGCGCGAAGAAACGGTCGGCGTCGAAGAATGGTACCTTGGAACGCAGCTGGGCATGCACATGTTCCAGTTGCGCCGAGGTTTTCAGCGGACGGTGGAAGTCGATGCCCTGCGCCGCCGCCAGCAGCTCGATGCCGAGGATGGTCGCGGTATTGTGCGCCATATCGTGCAGGCGGCGCGCGCCGTAGGTGGCCATCGAAACGTGGTCTTCCTGGTTGGCGGAAGTCGGGATGGTGTCCACCGAAGCCGGATGCGCGATCGACTTGTTTTCCGAGGCCAGGGCGGCGGCGGTGACGTGGGCGATCATGAAGCCGGAGTTCACGCCCGGGTCACGCACCAGGAACGGCGGCAGGCCGGACAGGGTGGCGTCGATCAAGAGCGAAACGCGGCGCTCGGAGATCGAGCCGATTTCCGCGATGGCCAGCGCCAGCGTATCGGCGGCGAAGGCCACCGGCTCGGCGTGGAAGTTGCCGCCCGAGACCACCACCGGGCCGTCGTCGTTCTGGAAGATCAGCGGGTTGTCGGTCACCGCGTTGGCTTCGATCAGCAGGGTGCGGCCGGCGTTGGCGATGATGTCCCAGCAGGCACCCATCACTTGCGGCTGGCAGCGCAGGCAGTACGGGTCCTGCACGCGCTCGTCGCCCACCAGGTGGGAGGCGCGGATCGCGCTGCCGTCCACCAGTTCGCGGTAGATGCCGGCGGCGGCGATCTGGCCCGGCTGGCCGCGCACTTCATGGATGCGGGCGTCGAACGGCGAATCGGAGCCTTTGGCGGCGTCCAGCGACATCGAGCCGGTCACCATGCCCGCTTCGAGCAGGCGTTCGGCCATGAACAGGCCATGCAGCGCCAGCGCGGTGGACGCCTGGGTGCCGTTGATCAAGGCCAGGCCTTCTTTGGCAGCCAGCACCACAGGGGCAATCCCGGCTGCTTTCAGCGCGTCGGCAGCCTGCACCAGTTCGCCCTTCACGCGCACCTCGCCCACGCCCAGGATGGCCAGGGTCATGTGCGACAGCGGGGCCAGGTCGCCGGAGGCGCCGACCGAACCCTTGGCCGGGATGGCGGGCACGATGCCCTTGTTGTACAGGGCCACCAGGGTGTCGATCACGATCGGGCGGATGCCGGAGAAGCCGCGCGACAGGCTGCTGATCTTGGTCAGCATCAAGAGGCGCACCACTTGGTCGGACATCAGCTCGCCGGTGCCCACCGAGTGCGACAGGATCAGGTTGCGCTGCAGCTGTTCCAGCTTGTCGTCCGGAATGCGGGTCTTGGCCAGCAGGCCGAAACCGGTGTTGATGCCGTAGGCGGCGTCGCCCTTGGCGACGATGTCCTGCACGGCTTGGCAGGAGGCTTCGATGGCGGTATAGGCTTCCTTGGCCAGGGCGATCGGGGTGTGGGCGGCCCATACGGCGCGCAGGTCGGCCAGGGTCAGTTTGCCGGGGGTCAGGGTCAGTTGGGTCATGTGTTGTGTCTCGTGTTCGTTTACCGGTTTTATTTGATCATCGGCAGGTTCAGTTTATTACGCTTGGCGCAAGCGATGGCGGATTCATAGCCGGCGTCGGCGTGGCGCATCACGCCCGAGCCGCAGTCGTTGACCAGCACGCGGCCCAGGCGCTTGGCGGCCGCCTCCGTGCCGTCGGCCACGATCACCACGCCGGAGTGCTGCGAGTAGCCCATGCCGACGCCGCCGCCGTGGTGCAGCGAAACCCAGGTCGCGCCGCCGGCGGTATTCAGCATGGCGTTCAGGAGCGGCCAGTCGGACACCGCATCGGTGCCGTCGCGCATGCCTTCGGTTTCGCGGTTGGGCGAAGCGACCGAGCCAGTGTCCAGGTGGTCGCGGCCGATCACGATCGGCGCCTTCAGTTCGCCGTTCTTCACCATTTCATTGAAAGCCAGGCCGGCGATGTGGCGCTCGCCCAGGCCCAGCCAGCAGATACGTGCCGGCAGGCCCTGGAAGGCGATGCGTTCGCGCGCCATGTCCAGCCAGCGGTGCACATTGGCGTGGTGCGGGAACAGTTCCTTGATCTTGGCGTCGGTCTTGTAGATGTCTTCCGGATCGCCGGACAGGGCCACCCAGCGGAACGGGCCGCGCCCTTCGCAGAACTGCGGGCGGATGTAGGCCGGCACGAAGCCTGGGAAGTCAAAGGCGTTCTGGACGCCCCGGTCCAGCGCCACCTGGCGGATGTTGTTGCCGTAGTCGACCACCTTGGCGCCCAGCGCCTGGAAGTCCAGCATGGCCTGCACGTGCACCGCGCAGGAAGCGGCGGCGGCGTCGACCAGCTCGGCGTGCTGCGCGGCGTCGGCCTGCGCGGCCTTCCACCGCTCCACGCTCCAGCCCTGCGGCAGGTAGCCGTTGACCAGGTCGTGCGCCGAAGTCTGGTCGGTCACCACGTCCGGCACGATGCCGCCGGCTTTGGCGCGCTTGACCAGCTCCGGCAGGATGTCGGCCGCGTTGCCCAGCAGACCGATGGAAATGGCATCGCCATTGGCCTGGTGCAGCTTGATCATTTCCAGCGCTTCATCGATGGAAGCAGCCTGCTTGTCCAGGTAGCGGGTGCGCAGGCGGAAGTCGATCGAGGATTGCTGGCATTCGATGTTCAGCGAGACGGCGCCGGCGAAGGTGGCTGCCAGCGGCTGCGCGCCGCCCATGCCGCCCAGGCCCGCAGTCAACACCCAGCGCCCTTTCAGGTCGCCGCCGAAATGCTGGCGGCCTGCTTCGGCGAAGGTTTCGTAGGTGCCCTGCACGATGCCCTGGGTGCCGATATAGATCCAGGAACCGGCCGTCATCTGGCCGTACATGAACAGGCCCTGGCGGTCCAGTTCATTGAAGTGCTCCCAGTTGGCCCATTTCGGCACCAGGTTGGAGTTGGCCAGCAGGACGCGCGGCGCGTCTTCATGGGTCTGGAACACGCCGACCGGCTTGCCGGACTGGATCAGCAGGGTTTCATTGGCTTCCAGCTGCTTCAGCGCAGCGAGGATCTGGTCGAAGCACTCCCAGTTGCGGGCCGCGCGGCCGATGCCGCCGTACACCACCAGGTGTTGCGGGTTCTCCGCCACTTCCTTGTCCAGGTTGTTCTGGAGCATGCGGTAGGCCGCCTCGGCGCCCCAGGTCTTGCAGACCATGTGCGGGCCGCGCGGGGCGCGGATGTCGCGGGTGGCATCGAAGCGGGGATCGGTTTCCAGGTGCTTGCTGCTCATGTCATCTCCTCAAGTTGGTGAGAACGGGCCTGCACCAGCCCGTGCATAGACAGAGCTTAAGTTGTATAGACAACCAAGTCAAACGCTTTTTCGTGGCGTGCCCGGCACGCCGCACCGCCGCGCGCCAGCAAAGTGGGTGACGCCCCCGCCGGTTCAGATTAGAATGTTACTATCCCCACAAGTTGCCCTGACGAATCAAGTTGTGACGTAGGGCAATTTAAATGACACCAACCGACTATGGAACAGCCTGAACAGAATTTCGCGGACCTGCTGCGCGCGACCAAGTTACGGCTGCTCCAGCTGCACCGGGACGCCAACTGCGGCCATATCGGCGGCAATTTCTCGTGTATCGACGCCTTGATGACGCTGCATCACCGGGTGATGGCCCCGACCGACCGTTTCGTGCTCTCCAAAGGCCATTCGGCCGGCGCGCTGTACGCCACGCTGTGGAGCCTGGGCCAGCTCTCCGAAGCGGCGCTGGCCAGCTTTGCGCGCGACGGTACGCTATTGCCCGGCCACCCCAGCGGCTCGGCAATTCCAGGGCTGCTGTTTGCCACCGGCTCGCTGGGCCATGGTCCCTCGCTGGCGGCCGGCCTGGCGCTGGCCGCGCGCCACCAGGGCAGCGGGCGCCAGGTCTATTGCCTATGCTCCGATGGCGAATGGCAGGAAGGCAGCTGCTGGGAGGCGCTCAACTTCGCTGTCCACCAGTGCCTCGACAACCTGACCATCCTGGTCGACCAGAACGGCATGCAAGGCTTCGGCAGCACTGCCGAGGTGATGTCCTGCGCCGACCTGACGCCGCGCTTCGCCGCCTTCGGCGCCCACGTCCAGCACATCGACGGCCATGATCCCGCTGCCATCTGCGCCGCCCTCAAGGCGCCGGCCGCCGGCGCGCCGCGCGTGATCACGCTGCAGACCGTCAAGGGGCGCGGCCTGCATTTCGAAGGCTTGCTCGAATCGCACTACCTGCCGCTGTCGGCGGCCCAGTACGACGCTGCCCGCAACGCCATCGAGCAGGAGGGCCGGCAGTGAGAAACGCCTTCGCCGATGCCGTCCTGGCGCAATGCAACCGCGACGACTGGTTCTTCCTGACCGGCGACCTGGGCTTCATGGCCCTGGAACCAGTGCAGGCCGCGTTCGGCCCGCGCTTCGTCAATGCCGGTGTGGCCGAACAAAACATGGTCGGCATGGCGGCCGGCCTGGCGCGTGAATCGCTGCGCGTGATCGTCTACAGCATCGCCCCGTTTTGCTACGCCCGCCCGTTCGAACAGATCCGCAACGACCTGTGCCTGGGCAGCTTGCCGGTATGCCTGGTTGGCAATGGCGGCGGCTATGCCTATGGCCATATGGGACCGACCCACCACGCCCTGGAAGACTGCGCGGCGATGAATGCGCTGGGGGTGCGCGTGCTGGTGCCGGCGTTCGACGACGACCTGGCCGCGCTGCTGGCGCAGCTCGACAAGCCGACCTACCTGCGCCTGGGCTACGACGCCCGGCCGGCCGGCCACAGCGTGCCGGCCTATGCGCCCTGGCGCCAAGTCTTGCCCGGCCAGCGCGGCGCCATTGCGGCGCTGGGCCCATTGGCGGGCGTGGCCTGGCAAGCCCTGGCCGGGGTGGCGCCCGAGGAGCGGCCCGCCGTCTGGGCGGTGTGCGAATTCGATGCAGCCGCCATCCCGCCGGAATTCCTGCAGCAGATCGCCGGCAAGCCCCTGTACGTACTGGAAGAACACGTGGCGCAAGGCGGGCTTGGCATGCACCTGGCCCTGAGCCTGGCCGCGCGCGGCCTGGCGGCCGGGCGCTTCGTGCACCGGCCGGCGCTCGGCTACCCGAGCGGACGTTATGGCTCGCAGGCTTTCCACCGCGCCGAATGCGGGCTGGACGCCCCCGCCATCCGCACCATGGTCACCGATTGAGAAAATGAATCTAGAAGACAAGCTTAAAAATCTGGCCGGCCCGGTGCTGGTGCTGGGCGCCAGCGGCTTCATTGGCGCCAACCTGCTGCACCGCCTGCTGGCCGTGCGCAACGACGTGACGGGCACCGTGTTCTCCGGCGACACCTGGCGCCTGGACGGTGTGCCGTCGGCCAATATCGCCTTCCTCAACCTGCAAGACCCGGTCAGCGTGCGCTCCGTGCTGCACCGGGTGGCGCCGCGCACCATCTTCGACTGCTCCTCGTTTGGCGCCTATTCCTTCGAGCAGGACTACGAGCGGGTGCACGCCACCAACTACACCAGCTTCATTCGCCTGATGGAAGAAGTGGCGGAGATGGAGCTGGCGGCCTTCGTCCATGCCGGCAGTTCGTCCGAATACGGCCTCAATTCGGCCGCGCCGGCCGAACACGCGGCGCCCCTGCCCAACAGCCATTACGCGGTGAGCAAGGTCGCCGCCAGCGCCGCCATTTCCTATTACGGCAAGGTGCGCGGCGTGCCGGTGGCCAACCTGCGCCTGTATTCGGTGTACGGTCCATATGAAGACAGCTCGCGCCTGATCCCGGTGCTGTGCGAAACCAGCCTGCGCGGCGAACTGCCGGTGCTGGCGCGTCCCGAAGTGAGCCGCGATTTCGTGCACGTGGACGACGTGCTCGAAGCCTTTGCCGATACGGCGCGCCTGATGGGGCCAGCGCTGGCCGGCGAATCGTTCAATATCGGCAGCGGCCGCGCCACCACACTGGCCGACCTGGCCAGCGTTGCGATCGACACCTTCGGCCTGCACACCGAACCGCGCTTCAACCCGGCCGCCGGGCGCGCCTGGGATACCGACAATTGGTACGCCGACAGCGGCAAGGCCGCGCAGCTGCTGGGCTGGAGCGCCAGGATCGGCCTGGCCGACGGCTTGCGCCAGACGCGCGACTGGTGGCAACGCCAGCTCGAACATGCCGACTTCCAGCGCCTGACCAAGCGCAGCCAGTCGCGCCAGGAAAAGAACTCGATTTCCGCCGTGATCGCCTGTTACCGCGACGGCCAGGCCATCCCCATCATGCACCAGCGCCTGGTCACGGTGTTCGAGCGCCTGGGCCTCGATTACGAAATCATCTTCGTCAACGACAATTCGCCCGACGATTCGGCCGAAGTCATTCGCGAAATCAGCGCGCGCGACCCGCACGTGATCGGCATCAACCACTCGCGCAACTTCGGCTCGCAAGCGGCCTTCCGCAGCGGCATGGGCATCGCCAGCAAGGAGGCCGTGGTGCTGATGGATGGCGACCTGCAGGATCCGCCGGAACTGATCGAAGCCTTCGTCGAACGCTGGCGCGCCGGGGCCGACGTGGTCTACGGCCGCCGCATCAAGCGCGAAATGCCGGTGCTGGTGGAAGCGTGCTACCGCGCCTTCTACCGCCTGTTTGCCGCGATGAGCGAAGTGCCGGTGCCGAAGGATGCGGGCGACTTTTCCCTGATCGACCGCAGCGTGGTGTACTGGCTGCTGCAGTGCCAGGAACGCGACTCCTTCCTGCGCGGGCTGCGCGCCTATGTCGGCTTCCGCCAGGAAGGGGTCGATTATGTGCGGCCGGAACGCATGTTCGGCGTCAGCACCAACAACTGGATCAAGAACATCGGCTGGGCCAAGAAGGGCATCTTCTCCTTCTCGCGCATGCCGCTGCACCTGCTGACCGCGGTGGGCGGCCTGGCCAGTTTCGCCACGGTGCTGCTGGCCATCTTCACCATCCTGGTGCGCATTGTCGATGCCGAGCATGTGCCGCGCGGCGTCACCTTCCTGTCGCTGCTGGTGATGTTCTTCGGCTCCTTCACCCTGCTGGGGATTGGCCTGCTGGGCGAATACATCGGCAAGATCTTCGAAGAAACCAAGGCGCGCCCGGCCTTCATCCGGCGCAGCCTGACCGTGCGCGGCACCATCCGCCCGGCCGACCCGCGGAGCCAGCGATGAGCACCGAGCGCGCCTGCCCGGTCTGCCAGGGCCGCCACTACACGCGCTTCGCCGACGAGCGCATCGACCCGGCGCGGGTTGGCGCCCTGACCTACGCCTCGCGCAAGCCGCCCGAATTCATGTGCCTGCGCCTGGTGCGCTGCCATGGCTGCGACCTGGTGTACGCCCCCACCCCGCCCAGCGAGGAGTTCCTGCACGCGGCCTACGGCGAGGCCGCGTTCGACTCCGGCCCCGAAGCCATGGCCGCCGCGCGCACCTATGCCGCCGCCCTGCGCGCCCACCTGCCGGCCCTGGCCGCGCGCCACGGCGCGGTCGACGTCGGCGCCGGCAGCGGGCCGCTGCTGCCGTTCTTCCAGGAGCAGGGCTTCCATCCGGCGATCGGCATCGAACCGTCGCGCGCCGCGATCGAGGCCGCCCCGCCTGCCGTGCGGCCCTTGCTGCGCGAAGGCATGTTCTGCCGCGCGCTGCTGGAAGGCGAGAGCGTGTCCCTGATCACCTCTTTCATGACGCTCGAGCACCTGCCCGACCCGGGCCAGTTCGTCGGCACCGCGCACGGCCTGCTGGAGCCGGGCGGCGCCATCGCGCTGGTGGTGCACGACTGGCGCGCGCCGCTGAACCGCCTGCTCGGCCGGCGTTCGCCAATCATCGACGTCGAGCACTTGCAACTGTTCAGCCCGCGCGCCCTGCGCACCTTGCTCGAGCGCAGCGGCTTCGAACGCATCGCGCTGCAGCCGATCCGCAACGCTTACCCGCTGCGCTACTGGCTGCGCCTGACCCCGCTACCGGCAGGCGCCAAGGGCGTGCTGCTGCGCCTGCTTGAGCGGCTCGGCCTGGCCGACCGCCAGCTGGCCATGAACGTCGGCAATCTGCTGGCCGTCGGCTTCAAGCCGCGCTGACCGGGCCGCCCCGTGGAGCAGCGCAGCAGCATCGTCTTCCTGGCCGGCATGATCGCCTGCACCACCGCGTCGCAGGTCTTGCTCAAGTACGCCGGCCTGTATGCGGCCGCCCATGCGGGCATGGTGGCCGGGGTGCTGCGCAATCCCTGGCTGGCGGCGGCCATCGCGGCCGCCGGCGGCGGCATCTGCTGCTGGCTGCTGACCTTGCGCCGGCTGCCGCTGGCGCTGGCCTACCCGTGGACGGCCCTGGTCTACGTCTTGACGCCGCTGGCCGGCGCCTGGCTGTTCAGCGAAGTGCTCGACGGGCGCTACGCCCTTGGCATCGGCTGCATCCTGGCCGGCGTGCTGCTGACCAGCCGCGGCGTGTCGTCGCGATGAGCCCGCTGGAACTCGGCCTCTGCCTGGCCTCGGTGCTCAGCGGCAGCGCCTCCCAGCTGTGCATGAAGGCCGCCACCCTGCCCGGCCCGCCGCTGCGGCGCCTGACCCGCCTGGCGGCGGCGGGCTGCCTGCAACTGGCCTCCTTCGGCCTGGTGGTGCTGGCGCTGCGCACCCTGCCGCTGTCGCAGCTGATCCCGTTTGCCGGCGCCGCCTACCTGCTGGTGCCGCTGGCCAGCAGCCGACTGTTCGGCGAACGCCTGCATGCCCGCTTCTGGGCCGGCGCCCTGCTGATCGTGCTCGGCATCGTGTGCACGCAGACCTGAGACGCGCGCCGCCAGCGCCCTATTTGCGGAACACCTGCTGGCCGCCGACCCAGGTTTCCAGCACGCCGATCTTGCCGATGTCTGCGGCCGGCACCTGGAACAGGTCGCGCTCGGTGATGATGAAATCGGCCCACTTGCCCGGCTCCAGCGAACCGATCGACTGCTCCTGGTGCGCCGCCCAGGCCGCGTCCAGCGTGAAGCAGCGCAAGGCTTCGGCCAGCGTCATGGCCTGTTCCTTGTGCCAGCCGCCGCGCGGCACGCCCTGCATGTCCTGGCGCGTCACGGCCGCGTGGATGCCCTGCAGCGGATTGGGCGACTCGATCGGGAAATCGGAACCGCAGGCGATGCGGCTGCCCTGCTGCAGGAAGGTGCGCCAGGCATAGGCGCCCTTGATGCGCTCCGGACCGACGCGCTGCTGCGCCATGTTCTGGTCGGACGTGGCGTGGGTCGGCTGCATCGACGGCACGATGGACAACCGCCTGAAGCGCGGGATATCGCCTGGTTGCACCACCTGCGCGTGTTCGATGCGGTGGCGCCTGGCCGCCAGCGGGTATTGCTTGCCGAGCTGTTCAAAGCTGTCGAGGATCTGCTGGTTGCCGGCATCGCCAATGGCGTGCACATTGACCTGGTAGCCGGCCTGCATGGCCTTTTCCATCTTGGCGTGGATGGCGGCGTCGCTGTTGAACAGCAGGCCGCGCGTGTGCGGCGCGTCGCTGTACGGCTGCACCAGGGCGGCGCCGCGGCTGCCCAGTGCACCGTCCGAGTACAGCTTGACGGCGGCCAGCGCGTAATGGCCATCGGCGTAGCTTGGCAGCGGACCGTTCTTCGACAGCTGCTCGAAATCGGCGCCGACGTCGCCGATCATGGCGTACACGCGGGTCGTCAGCTTGCCCTGGCTGGCATACTCGCGGAACAGGCGGTCGGCGCCGGCGTCGATGCCGGCGTCGTGCACACTGGTCAGGCCGACGCTGGACAGGATGGCCAGGGCGCCATCGAGCATGGCGCGCGCTTCGGCCTCAGTCGGCTTCGGCAATACCTGGTAGACGAATTCCATTGCCGTATCGACCAGGATGCCGGTGGCGTTGCCGTCGGCATCGCGTTCGATCTTGCCGCCCTGCGGGTCCGGCGTGTCCGGCGTGATGCCGGCCGCCTGCAGCGCCTTGCTGTTGACCCACATGGCGTGGCCGTCGATGCGCTCCATGGCGGCCGGGCGGTCGGCCACCACCGCATCGAGTTCGGCCACGGTCGGGAAGCGGCCCAGCTTCCAGATTTCCTGATTCCAGCCCTTGCCGATCACCCACTTGCGCTGCGGGTTGGCCTGGGCGAATTTGGCCACCGCAGCTTGCGCGGCTGGCAGCGACGTCGGGCTGTACAAGTCGGCGCTGGTGGCCACTTCGCCCAGGCCGAACACATGGCCGTGGGCGTCGATCAGGCCGGGCAGCACGGTCTTGCCGTGTACGTCGATGCGCTTGAAACCCTTGGCCTTGGCCGCCACGTCGCGCCTGCTGCCGACGGCCACCAGCTTGCCGCTGTCGTCGAAGGCCAGCGCCTGAAACCGCAGCAGTTGGCCCTTGGCGTTCAGCGTGTAGCCGTTGGCGTTGTCGATCATGGTGCCAGCGGTGGCGGTGGCGGCGGCCAGCGCGACGGCGGCCAGCAGGGTGCGGCGCAAGTGCATGGACAAGTCCTTTCGAATTCAATAGCAAGAATTTTTCACCTGGCAGAGTGTACCCGTTGACACCTTCATTTACACGTGTAATCATTCGCCATCAATTACACACGTAATCAATCATGACAATCCAGATCAGTGAAGCCGAGGCGCAGGTGATGCAAGTGTTGTGGGAGCGCCAGCCGCAAACGGCGGAGGAAGTGTGCGCGGCGCTGGCCGGCCAAGGCTGGCAGGACGCCACCATCAAGACCTTGCTGAACCGCCTGTTGAACAAGGGCGCCATCAGCGCGCAGAAAGAAGGCCGGCGCTACCTGTATGCGCCGGCGCTCGATCGCGAGCACTGGCTGGCCAGCGAAAGCCAGGGCTTCCTCGACCGCATGTTCAACGGCCGCCTGGCGCCGCTGGTGGCGCATTTCAGCCAGCACAAGGCCTTGAGCAAGGCCGACATCGCGGCACTGAAAAAACTGGTCAAGGAGCTCGATGATGACAAGTGAAATTCTGCTGCGCCTGTTGCTGGCCAGTGGCGCGGCGTGCGCGCTGGTCCTGCTGCTGCGCCGCCCGTTGCGCCGCCTGTGCGGGGCCGGTGCGGCCTACCTGCTGTGGGCGGCCGTGCCGGCCAGCATGCTGGCCGCGCTGGCGCCGCGCGGCGGCGCTGACAGCACGCTGGCCGTCTTGCCGCTGCCGGCACCTGTCGCGGCGGCCGCCACGCAGGTCACCCAGACCGCGGCCAGCGCGGTGCGCGGCGGCTGGGACGAGCTGCTGTTGGCCGCCTGGCTGGCCGGGGCCATGGCCATGGCGCTCTGGATGGCCTGGCGCCAGTGGTCGTTCCAGCGCGGGCTGCGGGCCGGCGCATGGCACGGCGGCCCGCTGCTGCTGGGTGTATGGCGCGCCCGCCTGGTGCTGGCGCCCACCTTCCGCCGCGATTACGACCGCGCCGAGCGCCGGCTGGTGCTGGCCCATGAACGCATTCACGCCGAGCGCGGCGACCTGCTGGCCAATGCGGCTTGCGCCTTGCTGCAATGCCTGGCCTGGTGCAATCCCCTGATCCACATTGCAGCGGCACGCTTCCGGCTTGACCAGGAGCTGTCCTGCGACGAAACAGTCCTGCGCCGCCACGGGCAGGCCGGCACCTACGCCAAGGCCATGCTGAAAACCCAGCTGGCGGCGCAGGGCCTTCCCCTGGCTTGCCAATGGCAGGCCGTTCACCCACTGAAGGAGAGAATCATGCAATTGAAGTCGTCCGTGTCCCCTGCCCGCCGCCTGGGCGGCAAGCTGCTGGCAGCCGTGCTGGTGGCGGGCTGCAGCCTGTCGGCAATGGCCGTCCACGCCGCATCTGCGGGACCCAGGCATTACAACGTGTATCTTGAGATGGATGGCAGTCGGCCGCACTTGCTGGTCAAGGAGGGCGAAAAGGGCGGCGTGGCCATCGGCTCGGGCGCGGACCAGTGGCGGGCGGACTTTGTCGTGCTGCCGGCGGGCGGCGCGATCCAGGTCAAGGCCAACGTCAGCCACGGCGGCAAAGATCTCAGCAACTTCACGCTGGAGGTGGCGGATAACGGTACCGGCAGCTTCAAGGTATCCGATGCGGGCAAGGATTTGATCGTCAAGATGCGCGTGAGCGAGGTGCATTAAAACGCAAGATCCGGAGTGTGGCGGGAACCGGCGGCTGGTCCAATGTGGTTTTCCCTGCTGGAGTTCCGCCATGCTGACGCTTTACGATTACCTGCCTTCCCAGAACGCTTATAAAGTCCGCTTGCTGCTGTCGCATCTTGGCCTGCCTTATCGCACCGAGATGGTGGCCATATTTGAAGGCGACGGGCAGCAACCTTCTTACCTTGCGGTCAATCCCACCGGTGCGGTGCCGGCCTTGCGGCTCGACGACGGGCGCGTGCTGGCCGAGTCGAATGCCATCCTGACCTTCCTGGCTTCGGGCACGCGGTATTTGCCTGCCGAACCTTTTGCGGCGGCCAAGGTGCAACAGTGGATGTCGTTTGAGCAGGACTATGTGCTGAATATCGCTTCGCTGCGGTATTGGACCATGACGGGCAAGCTGGCACGCCGGCCGGCGGCGCTGGTCGACCTGCGGCGCGCGGGCGGCCTGCGCGCGCTGCAGATCCTGGAGCGCGAACTGGCGGCGCGGCTGTTCATCGCTGGCGACGCTTACACCATCGCGGATATTTCCTTGTTTGCCTATATCCATCGGGCAGACGAGGCGGGTTTGCCGTTGCGCGAATTCCCCCACGTTTGCGCGTGGATAGCGCGCGTGCGGGCACAGCCGGGATTCCTCGCGGAACATCATCCGTATGCCATCGATCCACATTCCTCCGGAGAACTGCCTTGAGCAGCATTCGGGCAGGGGGTTCGCTGTGGGGGCCTCACAGAAACCCTCTGAAAGTTGCTCTGAAATTCTCTGAAATGCTCTGAAATGCCCTGAAACGCTTAGTCGTCTGGGAGTACGTCGGTGCGCCGCTCCATCTTGCCATGGCGGCGCGCCGAGGCCTTCTCGATCAGGGCTAGCGCATTGCGCAGGCTTTGTGCCATGACCGCTGGTGAGGCCATAGAATCGTGCGCGCGGAACTCCGGCTGTGGTCCTGGGTAGGGTCCGCGCAGCGCTTCATTCCGGATGAACCCTGCGTTCTTCCAATAACGCTGCCCTGGAAGACGCAACGATAAGACTTCCCATGCGTTACGTGCGGTACCGGCCACCTCGGCTGCGAACTGGTTGGGCGTCGTTCGCTGCCCGCGGTAGACGACCGAATCGCCAACCACCTGCGCAAACGCGTTGATGCCGCGATAGCTCATCTTAAGCTCAGTGCCTTCCGGTAGGAACAAGCGCTTCCACTGGTAACCTCGCACTTCAGCTTCCTGCGCCTCACCCCGTGCGACGCAAAGCCATGATGAAAGGGCGGCCTCAACGACCTCAGCCGGATCACGCTCGTCGCCGAATTCCTGCAGATAATTCGCCAACTCAAGAAACAAAGCACTCGAAATCTGTACTGACACAAGTTTGCGGCTCATGATGACCTCCGTTGTTTGCATCAAGCTTGGACATGCCAGCCACACCAAAGTTCAGAGGTTTTCAGAGCGTTTCAGAGAATTTCAGAGCAACTTTCAGAGGGTTTGTGTAGCCCCGCCGAAGCAAAACCCCTCACCCACCGCGCCCTTATTCTGCGTCGTGGAAAATGATGCCCAGCGTATGGCGGTGGCCGGCGCGCAAGCGGCTGACGCCGTGGCGCATCGTGACGCGGTAAGTGCCGCGCGTGCCCGCCACCGGCCGATGGAAAACCGGAAAGATCACGCAATCGCCCTGCAGCAAGGGCACCACTTCCACGCGCGACTGCATGCGCGGGCGCTGCTCGGTGAGCACGAACTCACCGCCCTCGAAATCGCTGCCCGGTTGCGACAACAGGAAAGCCGCCTGCAAGGGAAACACATGCTCGCCATACAGATCCTGGTGCAGGCAGTTATAGTCGCCCACGCCGTACTGCAGCAGCAGCGGCGTCGGCCGCGCCTGTCCGGCCGCATGGCAGCGCGCGATAAAGTCCGCGTGCTGCGGCGGGAAGCGCGGCTCCAGTCCCATTGCCGCGTACCAGCGATTGGCGATCGAGGCCAGCGGCGGATACATCGACCCGCGCAGTTGCGCGACCAAGTCGGGCAAGGGATAGCGATAGTACTGGTACTCCCCTTTGCCAAAGCCATGGCGCTGCATGACGACCCGGCTGCGAAAGCGTTCCGGCTGGCGGTAGCCGGCGGCCAGCCCGGCGCATTCGGCGGGCGACAACACGCCCCGCACCAGCGCACAGCCGAATTCATCCAGGTCGGCAGCAACGCGCGGCCAATCGAACGCAACGCGCGCACCCGCCCCTGCCGCCGCCAGCGGCGGCGCGAACAGCGCGCCCATCATGCCGCCGCCTCGGTGACCGCCTCCGCCTCGCGTTCCAGCAAGGCCGCCTTACGCTCCACGCCCCAGCGATAGCCGGAAATCGAACCATCATTGCGCACCACCCGATGGCAAGGAATCGCCACCGCGATCGCATTGGCCGCGCAGGCGCCAGCCACCGCCCGCGCGCCCTTGGGCGCGCCCACCCGCTGCGCCAGTTCGGCATAGCTGACCGTCGCGCCAGCCGGGATCTCGCGCAAGGCTTGCCACACGCGCTGCTGGAAGGCGGTGCCGCGCACATCGAGCGGCAACTCCAGCCCGATCTGCGGCGCCTCGACAAAGGCAATCACGCGCGCCACCACCTGCTCGTAATCGGCCTCGGCGCCGCGCAATTCGGCCTGCGGGAAGCGGTCCTGCAGGTCGTGCGCCAGGGCTTGCGGATCGTCGCCCAGCAGGATGCAGCAAATCCCGCGCGCGGTGCTGGCCACCAGGATCGCCCCCAGCGAGCACTGGGCGATGGCAAAGCGGATCACCGCCCCGCGCCCGCCCGCGCGCCAGGCCGACGGCGTCATGCCCAGCGCGCCCGGGGTGGCGGCATAAAAGCGGCCGCTGGAATTGAAGCCGGCCGCGTAAATCGCATCGGTCACGCTGGCCTGGTCGGCCAGGCCCTGCTGCATGCGCCGCGCGCGCGCGGCCGCCGCATAGGCTTTCGGCGTCAGCCCGGTCTGGGCCTTGAACACGCGGTGGAAGTGGAAGCGGCTCATGCCGCCGGCGGCCGCCAGCGCGTCCAGGTCGGGCGCCACCTCGGCGGCATCGATCAGGCGGCACACCTCGGCCACCATGGCCGCATGGCGCTCGGCCAGCGGCGGCTGGTCCGGCTTGCAGCGCTTGCAGGGGCGAAAGCCGGCCGCCGCGGCTGCCGCGATGGAGGGATGGAAGGCCACGTTCTCGCGCAAGGCCGGCCGCGCGCCGCAGGAGGGGCGGCAAAACACGCCGGTGCTGCGCACGGAATAATAGAACTGGCCATCGGCCGCGCTGTCGCGCGCCTGCACGGCGGCCCAGCGCTCGTTGTCGGTCAGGAAACGGGAAATCGGCTTCATCGGGTTCATTGCAAGCTCCAGTCGCTAGTATGCCACCATGGTAGGGCGCGGTCCGGGCGGGGGCACTCCGCCGCTTGCTATTGAATTCCCGAATGCTACAATCGGCGCACATAAGCGCCGCACATAAGCGCCGCATTTCTTGCCCAGTGCACAAGCCCGGAGCCCGGTTTGGAAGAACTACCACAACACGACACCCCCATCTTTCAACGCATCAAGGACTTCCTGCTGGCGCAGATTGCCGCCGGCGCCTGGCAGGAAGGCCAGGTGATCCCCTCCGAGCAAGCCCTGGTCAAGCAATTCGGCGTCTCGCGCATGACCGTCAACCGCGCCGTGCGCGAATTGACCGCGGCAGGCGTGCTGACCCGCCGCCAGGGCGCCGGCACCTATGTCGCGCCGCAAAAAGTCCAGGCCACCCTGCTGGAAATCAAGAGCATTGCCGACGAAGTGCGGGCGCGCGGCCACGCCCACCGCAGCAGCTTGCAGCTGCTCGAGCGCGGCAAGGCATCCGACCTGCTGGGCAAGGCGTTCGACTTGCCGTCCGGCCAAGAACTGTATCATTCAGTCATCGTGCACTTCGAGAACGGGGTGCCGATCCAGGTGGAGGACCGCTGGGTCAACCCGCTGTGCGCGCCAGACTACATGGCGCAGGACTTCACCCACAGCACGCCCAACGAATACCTGGTGCGGGCGGCGCCGCTGCAGGCGGCCACTTACAGCATAGAAGCCCTGGTGCCGCCGCGCGAGATCGCCGAGATGCTGGCCATGGACGCGCGCCAGCCCTGCCTGGTGCTGAAGCGCCAGACCCAGTCGGCCGGGCGCATCGCCTCGCTGGCCACCATGTGGCATCCGGGCCATCGCTACCAATTTGGCGGCAGCGTCCCCGCCTGAGCAATGCTATAGTTGACCGCACGCCAGCGCCCCCGCGCTGGCCGGAAAGGGATGCCTTGTCGCCACCGAGCCAGAACGCCGCCCCGCCTGTTGCCGCCGGCCTGCCGCGCCGCGCGCGCCGGCGCGCGCGCGCCCTGGTCCTGGCCCTGACCGCGCTGGCCCTGCTGCCCGGCCTGGCCCTGCTGCCCAGCGCGGACGCCGCCGAAGCCGTCACCGTCCAGCTCAAATGGCGCCACCAGTTTGCCTTTGCCGGCTATTACGCGGCCCAGGCCAAGGGCTATTACCGCGACGCCGGGCTGGAGGTGACGCTGCGCGAAGCCCAGCCCGGGCAAGACACCCTGCAAGCGGTGCTCGATGGCAGCGCCCAGTACGGGGTCGGCAATGCCTCCTTGCTGCTGCGGCGCGCGGCCGGCGCCCCGGTGGTGCTGCTCGCTTCCGTGTTCCAGCATTCGGCCTCGGTGCTGGCGGTGCGCCTGGACGACGCCGGCCGGCGCCGGCCCTGGCCCGCCACCCGTCTCGCGCTCGGCCCTGACACCGAGGAATTGCGGGTCTACCTGCTGCAGGCCAAGGTGCCGCTGGCGCAAGTGCCGCTGCTGCCGGCCAACCGCGGCACGGAAGACTTGCTGGCCGGCCGCGTCGATGCCATCTCGGCCTACCTCAGTTCGGCGCCCTATGCGCTCGAGCGCGCCGGCCTGCGCTACGAACTGCTGCAGCCGCGCAGCGCCGGCATCGATTTTTACGGCGACAACCTGTACACCACCGAGAGCGAACTGCGCGAGCACCCGGCGCGCGCGCGCGCGCTGCGCGCGGCCACCCTGCAAGGCTGGCGCTATGCGCTGGCGCATCCCAACGAGATCGTCGACCTGATCCGCGCCCGCTACCCCGACCGCAAGCCGCGCGAAGAGCTGCTGTGGGAAGCGGCCCAGATCGCGCCGCTGCTGGAGCAGCACCTGATCGAACTCGGCTACAGCAACCCGCAGCGCTGGCAGGGCATTGCCGACAGCTATGCCGCGGCCGGCCTGCTGCCGGCCGGCTTCACGCTGGACGGCTTCCTGTACCACGACAGCCCGGCCACCCCGGCCTGGCATTATGCGCTGGGCGTGGCGCTGGCCCTGCTGGCCGGCGCCGCCCTGTGGCGCCTGCTGCGCGTGTCGCGCGCCCTGCGCGGCGCCGAAGTGCGGGTCGACGACGCCGAGCGCCTGGCCAGCTTCGCGCTGGAAGGCGCCGGCGAAGGCTCGTGGGACTGGCAGCCGCAGCGCCCGGCGCTGCACCTGTCGCCGCGCTACTGCGCCATCCTGGGCTACGCGCCGGGCGAATTGCGCCCGGCCAATGTCGCGCAGTGGCTGCAACTGGTGCACCCGAACGACCGCGCCCGCATCGCCGCCGAGATTGCCGCGCTGGACCAGCCGGAAGTGGGGCGCACCCCGTTCACCATGGAATTCCGCATGGCCTGCCGCGACGGCAGCTGGACCTGGGTACTGGGGCGCGGCATGGTGCTGGCGCGCGACGCCGGCGGCCGCCCGCTGCGCATCTCCGGCACCCTGGGCGACATCTCCGACCGCAGCGCGGCCGAGCTGGCGCGCATGGCCGCCATGCTGGACGCCCTGCCCGGCGCCCTGTTGGTGGCCGAGCGCGGCGGGCGCGTGCGCCAGGCCAACGACGCGGCCGAGCTGGTGTTTGCCGCCGCCGGCGGCCAGCTGGCCGGCGCCTCGATGGAGCTGTTGATCCCGGACGTGATGCGCGACACCCCGGGCCGCCCGCGCGAACTGTTCGCCCGCCCGCGCATGCCGGGCCGGGTGCTGACCGCGCGCCGCCTGGACGGCAGCCACTTCCCGGCCATGGTGCACCTGGCGCCGATCCAGCTGGGCGGCCAGGGCCTGGTGGTGGTGTCGCTGCGCGACATGACCCAGCGCCAGCGCGCCGAGGAAGCGCTGCAAGCCTCGTCCGAACGCTACCGCCTGATCGTGCAGACCGCGGCCGAGGGCATCTGGATGTGCGACGCCGCCGACCTCACCAGCTTCGTCAACCCGACCATGGCGCGCATGCTCGGCTACGAGGTGGAACACATGCTGGGGCGGCCGATGGCCGACTTCATGGACCCCGACTGCCCGGCCCTGCACGCCGTGCGCCGCGCCGGCGCGGCCGGCGCCAGCGCGGCCGAGCCGACCGAAGGACGCTTCTACCGCCAGGACGGCTCCTCGCTGTGGGCGCTGCTCGCGAGCACCACCGTGCATGCCGACAACGGCAGCTATGCCGGCACGCTCAGCATGGTGACCGACATCAGCGACCGCCGCCTGGCCGAACTGGCGCTGCGCCACTCCAACCAGCGCCTGGCCTCGGTGTTCAACGCCGTCACCAACGGCCTGCTGGTGTTTGACGCGGCCGGCAATATCGTCGAATGCAACGCCGCCGCCAGCCGCATGCTGGGGCGCGCCGCCGCGCGCGGCGCCGGCCAGTGGGACGGCGTGCACGAGGACGGGCGCCGTTTTTGCGCGCCCGAGCACCCGGTGGCGCAGGCCTTGCACAGCGGCCAGGCGGTGCGCGACGTGGTGATGGGGGTGCCGGCCGGCGCCGGCGCCGCTGCCGCCACCTGCTGGCTGTCGGTCAACGTCGAACCGCTGCGCGACGAGCACGGCCCGGGCAGCATGCTGGTGGCCAGCCTGACCGACATCACCTACCGCAAGCGCAGCGAAGACGCGCTGCGCCAGGGCGAGCAGCGGCTGCAGGAAATCATCCAGATGATGCCGATCGGCCTGTTCATCAAGGACAAGGACAGCCGCATGCTGCTGATGAACCGCGCCTGCGAGCAGCAGTTCGGCTACACCTTCGACGAATTGAACAACGGCGACTACAGCGTGTTCCACGCGCCGGAGGAAGCGGCCGCCTTCCGCGCGCGCGACCTGGAAGCGTTTGCCGGGCGCGCCCTGATCGACTTCGAGGAAACCATCTGGAACCCGGCCCTGGGCCAGGCGCGCCAGCTGCGCACCTTCAAGAAGCCGGTGTACGACGCGCACGGCGCGCCGGCCTACCTGATCGGCATGGCTATCGACATCTCCGACAGCAAGGCCACCGAGCGCGCCCTGCGCGAACTCAATGAACACCTGGAAGAACGGGTGGCGCAGCGCACCGCGCAGCTGGAGGAGGCGCGCCAGCAGGCCGAGGAAGCGTCCGCCGCCAAAGGCCAGTTCCTGGCCAAGATGAGCCACGAAATCCGCACCCCGATGAACGGCGTGATCGGCATGGCCTACCTGGCGCTGAAGACCGAGCTGGCACCGCGCCAGCGCGACTACCTGGAAAAGATCCGCTTCGCCGGCGAGCACCTGCTGCGCATCATCGACGACATCCTCGACATCTCGAAGATCGAAGCGGGCAAGCTGGAAATCGAAGAGGTCGACTTCGCGCTGGCGCACGTGCTGCAGACCCTGACCACGGTGCTGGCGCCGAAGGCGGCCAGCCGCGGCCTGCGCCTGGCGTTCGAGCTCGACCCGGCGCTGCCGCCGGTGCTGCGCGGCGACCCGCTGCGCCTGGGCCAGGTGCTGATCAACTACGTCAACAACGCGATCAAGTTCTCCGAGCAGGGCAGCATCGAAGTCAGCGTGCAGCAGCTGCTGGCCGACGAGCGCGCCTGCCTGCTGCGCTTTGCCGTGCGCGACCACGGCATCGGCCTCAGCGAGGCCGAGCAGGGCCAGTTGTTCCAGGCCTTCCAGCAAGCCGATACGGCCATCACGCGCGAATACGGCGGCACCGGCCTGGGCCTGGCGATCTGCAAACAGCTGGCCCAGCTGATGGGCGGCGAAGTGGGCGTGCACAGCGCCCCCGGCGCCGGCGCCACCTTCTGGTTCACCGCCCGCCTGGGCGTGTCGCCGCGCGGCCTGCCCGAGGTGATCAACGACGTCAACGCCGCGGCCGCCGCCCTGCTGGACAGCGCACGCAGCACGGCCGCCATGCAGGCGCTGAAGGATGCGCGCATCCTGCTGGTCGAAGACAACACCTTCAACCAGCAAATCGCGCTGGAAATGCTGGAAGAAGCCGGCTCCTCGGTATGCCTGGCCAACAACGGCGCCGAAGCGCTCGACCTGCTGCACCAGGCCGCCTTCGACTGCGTGCTGATGGACGTGCAGATGCCGCTGATGGACGGGCTGGAAGCGACGCGCCGCATCCGCGCCGACCCGGCCCTGGCCGCCACCCGCGTGCTGGCCATGACCGCCACCGCCACCCAGGACGACCGCGCACGCTGCCTGCAGGCCGGCATGGACGACTTCATCGCCAAGCCGATCCAGCCGGCCCTGATGTACCAGAAGATCGCCAGCTGGCTGCCGGCGCGCGCGGCCGACGGCGCCGCCAGCGGCGCCCTGCCGCGCGGCGCCGGCCGCGCCGCCTGGCGCCCCACCCTGGCCGGCGACCCGGCCATCATCGACTTGTCGGTACTGGCCCAATTGCTGGGCTACCAGCCGCACAAGATCCGCAAGTTCGCCTTCAAGTTCCTGCAAACCACCGAAGCCGGCCTGGCCGACATGGAAGCCGCGCTGGCCGCCGGCGAGCTGCAGAAACTGCGCGAGCTGGGCCACCGCATCAAGAGCAGCGCGCGGGCGGTCGGCGCGCTCGGCATGGCCGAGCTGTGCGCGCAACTGGAACAACTGGCGCCCGAGGCCGATGCCGCGGCCGCGCGCGCCGTGCTCGAGCGCCTGTGGCCGCTGCTGCAGGCGGTGAGCGAGCACATCATGACCAACACCACCTTTGCCGACGATGACTGACACCCCCACCACCCCGCTGCGCATCTTGCTGGTCGACGACGACCCGTTCATGCTGAGCATGCTGGCCGACATGCTCGAAGAGCTCGGCCAGCTCACCGTGCGCAGCGAAAGCGACGCCCGCCAAGCCCTGCTGGTGCTGCCGCACTACCGCCCCGACCTGCTGGTGTGCGACCTGTCGATGCCCGAGATGGACGGCATCGAATTCCTGCGCAAGGCCGCCGACAGCCACTTCGGCGGCGCGGTGGCCCTCTTGTCGGGCATGGACGCCGGCATCCGCCAGGCCGCCGAAACGCTGGCGCGCGCCCACGGCCTGGCCCTGCTGGGCACCCTGGCCAAGCCCGCCAGCCCCGCCGCCCTGGCCGAGCTGCTGACCCAAGCCGCCGCCCACCGTGCAGGATGAAAGTCGGGGTCAGCTCTGGCAACCGGACATTCGCGCAGCGAAATGTCCGGTTGCCAGAGCTGACCCCGACTTTCGCCTTTCAAGCAGCGTACACCGGCGGGCAAAATCGGTTATTATTTGGGCCATTCCCGCCCTGATTCCCGCTTGCCTTCCCAGTATTGAATTAGCGCAGTTCGTCGCCAGATGGGCGATAACAGCAAGGGATCTGCCCGGGCGAACACTCAACTAAGGAAAAACATGAGCGATCTGATCAAACACATTACCGATGCCTCCTTCGACGCCGACGTGCTGAAGGCCGACCGCCCTGTGCTGGTCGACTTCTGGGCCGAGTGGTGCGGTCCTTGCAAGAGCATCGCGCCGATCCTGGAAGAAGTGGCCAAGGAATACGACGGCAAGCTGACCATCGCCAAGCTGGACGTGGACAGCAACCAGGCCGTGCCAGGCAAGTTCGGCATCCGCGGCATCCCGACCCTGATCCTGTTCAAAAACGGCGTGCCGGCGGCACAAAAAGTCGGCGCGATGGCAAAAGGTCAACTGACCTCTTTCATCGACAGCAATATTTGATGTAAGATAGGCGGTGCTGCGCCCGCAGCCCGCCTGATTGGCAGGGAAAGCGCCCAAAAACCTTTCCCTTTAATGAAAAGAACCCACGTAGTTCCCTCCCCTACCCTTACTTTCCCGTCACGGGACACTCAAACAGCTATGCACCTTTCTGAACTTAAGGCGATGCACGTTTCAGCTCTGCTGGAAATGGCCATCAGCCTCGATATCGACAATGCGGCCCGCCTGCGCAAGCAGGAACTGATGTTCGCGATCCTGAAAAAACGCGCCAAGGCCGGCGAACAGATTTTCGGCGACGGCGCCCTGGAAGTGCTGCCTGACGGCTTCGGCTTCCTGCGCTCGCCAGACGCCTCGTATATGGCGTCGACCGACGATATTTACATTTCCCCGTCCCAGATCCGCCGCTTCAACCTGCACACCGGCGATTCGATCGAGGGCGAGGTGCGGACCCCGAAGGATGGCGAGCGCTACTTCGCCCTGGTGAAGGTGGACAAGGTCAACGGCGAATCGCCGGAGGCGTCCAAGCACCGCATCCTGTTTGAGAACCTGACGCCGCTGCACCCGAACGTGCCGCTGCGCCTGGAGCGCGACATGACCGGCACCGAGAACATCACCGGCCGTATCATCGACCTGGTGGCGCCGATCGGCAAGGGCCAGCGCGGCCTGCTGGTGGCTTCGCCAAAGTCCGGCAAATCCGTGATGCTGCAGCATATCGCGCACGCCATCACCACCAACCACCCCGACGTGACCCTGATCGTGCTGTTGATCGACGAACGTCCGGAAGAAGTGACCGAGATGCAGCGCTCGGTGCGCGGCGAAGTGGTGGCCTCCACCTTCGACGAACCGGCCACGCGCCACGTGCAGGTGGCCGAGATGGTGCTGGAGAAAGCCAAGCGCCTGGTCGAGATGAAGAAGGACGTGGTGATCCTGCTGGACTCGATCACCCGCCTGGCGCGCGCCTACAACACCGTGATCCCGGCCTCGGGCAAGGTACTGACCGGCGGCGTGGATGCCAACGCGCTGCAGCGTCCGAAGCGCTTCTTCGGCGCCGCCCGCAACGTGGAAGAAGGCGGCTCGCTGACCATCGTCGCCACCGCGCTGATCGAAACCGGCTCGCGCATGGACGACGTGATCTACGAAGAATTCAAGGGTACCGGCAATATGGAGGTGCACCTGGAGCGCCGCCTGGCCGAGAAGCGCGTCTACCCGTCGATCAACCTGAACAAGTCCGGCACCCGCCGCGAGGAACTGCTGATCAAGGCCGACCAGCTGCAGAAGATCTGGATCCTGCGCAAGCTGCTGTACTCGATGGACGAGATCGAGGCGATGGAGTTCATCCTCGACAAGATGCGCGCCACCAAGAACAACGGCGAGTTCTTTGAGATGATGCGCCGCGGCGGCTAAACAAATGGGGACGTACCCCATTTATTAAGTCACTGAAAAGACAGGGGACGTCCCGGAAAATGGGGTACGTCCCCATTTTTTTGCTATAATCGTGGGTTCACACAACCCCGGCAAGTGAGCGGCAATCGGGTCGAGAGGCAAGAAGGACCGACGAAGTGCTGTTTGGCTACCAATATTGAGAGAAAAGCATGAAAGCTGATATCCATCCAGATTACCGCGAAGTCCTGTTCCACGACCTGTCCTGCGACTTCAAGTTCATCACCCGCTCGACCATCCAGACCCGCGACAGCGCGACCCACGAAGGTAAAGAGTACCCACTGGTGAAGATCGAGGTTTCCTCCGAATCGCACCCATTCTTCACCGGCCAGCACAAGATCGTCGACACCGCCGGTCGCGTGGAAAAATTCCGCCAGAAGTTCGGCAAAGTCGGTTCCAAGACCGCAGTTGCAAACGGCTAATCCCCGTCGCAGCGAAAAAAAAGGCAGCCGCGGCTGCCTTTTTTCTTGTTACCCGTCATACTCCAGCTTTCCAAAGAATAACCCTGACCGATGAAGCCAGTCCGTCTGCCCGCCGCCGCCACCCGTACCCTGCCCCGCTGGGCGTTTTTTGCCCTGGGCCTGCTGTACATCCTGCCGGGGCTGATCGGGCGCGAACCGTGGAAAAACGATGACGCGGCCAGCTTCGGCGTGATGTGGACCATGGCGCACGGCAGCTGGCAAGACTGGCTGTGGCCCAATATCGCCGGCCTGTCCGTGACCGGCGAAGGCCCGCTGGCGTTCTGGCTGGGCGCGCTGGGCATCAAGCTGTTCGGCTGGGCCATCGGCGACGTGCTGGGCGCGCGCGTGGCCACCCTGGGCGTGTTCCTGCTGGGCGTGATGGCGGTCTGGTACGCCACCTTCAACCTGGGCCGCCGCCCGGAAGCCCAGCCGCTGCGCCTGGCCTTCGGCGGCCAGCCGGAACCGGACGATTTCGGCCGCACCCTGGCCGATGCCGCGGTGCTGATCTACCTGGGCTGCCTGGGCTTGCTGGTGCACAGCCATGAAACCACGGCCGAGCCGCTGCAAGTGGCGCTGCTGGCGCTCACGCTGTACCGCAGCGTGCGCTACATGGAACTGCCGTCGCTGCGCAATGCCGCCCTGGCCGGCCTGGCCCTGGGCTTGCTGACCCTGACGCGCGGCTGGGTGGTCCCGGCCGCCCTGGTGGCCGCCCTGTTTGCCTGCACCCGCTTCCTGGCCATGCCGGCCGCCCGTTCGCTGCGCGAGCTGGCCTTCGGCGTGGCCGTGGCCGCCGGCGTGACCGCGTTGTGGGCGGTGCCGGCCCTGCTGGCGCGGCCCTACGGCCAGGCGCCGCTGAGCGCCTGGATGGCCTGGAACGAGGCCCAGCTGACGATCGGCGGCTTCGAAGGCTTGCGCACCTTCTTCCGCGTCGGCGTCTGGTTCTTCTGGCCGGCCTGGCCGTTTGCCGCCTGGGCCGTGTGGGCCTGGCGCCGCCAGAGCAACCTGCTGCACATCGTGGTGCCGACCACCTTCGTCACGGTGGCCACCCTGCTGGTGCTGATCAACCCGGCGCCGGAACAGGGCCACCTGCTGATGCTGCTGCCGCCGCTGGCCATCATGGCCGCCTTCGGCCTGCTGACCATGCAGCGCGGCGCCATCAATGCCATCGACTGGTTCAGCGTGATGGTGCTGACGCTGTGCGCGGCCGTGCTGTGGATTTTCTATTACGCCCAGCTGACCGGCTGGCCGGCCAAGCCGGCGCACAATGTGCTCAAGCTGCTGCCGGGCTTTACGCCGCAGGTGAGCTGGCTGTCGCTGCTGGTCGGCCTGTGTGCCACCGCCGGCTGGTTCGTGCTGGTGCACTGGCGCCTGTCGCGCCGCCCGGCCGTGCTGTGGCGCGCCGTGGTGCTGTCGTCCGGCGGCCTGATCCTGATCTGGATCCTGCTGATGACCCTGTTCCTGCCGCATGTGAACTACAGCAAGAGCTACGCCGCGGTGGCGCGCGAGGCGGCTGCCGCCCTGCCGCCCGGCACCGATTGCGTGCAGAGCAATGTCACGCCGGCCCAGCGCGCCTCCTTCGCCTACTTCGGCCAGATGCCGTTCAATGGCGTGGAACAGCGCCGCTGCGCGGTCATGTTGTTGCAAGATAGCATCAAATCTCGTGCCCACGAGCAACAGCCTGGTGCCGAGTGGGAACAGCTATGGGAAGGGCGGCGCGCCTCTGACCGCAGCGAGCGTTTCCGCCTGTTCAAGCAGCGCACGGTTCACGCCCACTGATTGTCCAGCGGCCCGCCTGCCTGCTATCCTGTACTCGACGATAGCAAAGAGGTAGGCATGGTAATCGGGGTAGCGTATCTGGCAATGTTGTTGGCCACCAGCGCCGGCGCGCTGGCGGCGCCGCCCCTGGTCATCACCGCCGAGCATTCGCCGCCGGCCAGCATGAAAGTGGGCCAGCAAGTGACCGGCCGCGAAGGCGAAAAGATCCGCGAAATGCTGGCCCGCAGCGGCTATGCCTACCGCATCGACGTGCTGCCCTGGAAACGCGCCTTCACCATGGCGCAGCGCGATCGCTACACCTGCGTCTACTCCACCTCGCGCACCCCGGAACGGGAAAAACAGTTCAAATGGGTCGGCCCCACCGATGAAGCGCAATGGGTGCTGATGGGCCGCGCCGGGCGCCACTACGCGGTGCACAGCCTGGACGATGCGCGCAAGCTGCGCATCGGCACCTATCACGGCGATGCGCGCGACGAATTTCTGCGCGCCCGCGGCTTCGACGTGGACGGCGCGCCCGACAATGCCGCCAACCCGAAAAAGCTGATGCTCGACCGCATCGACCTGTGGGCAGTCGGCGTGCGCAACAATGACCTCAGCGCGCTGGCCATGTATGCCGCCCCCGAGCAGATCGTGCCGGTGCTGACCTTCCACCACGTCAAGGTCTACCTGGCGTGCAACCCCAGCGTGCCCGACGCCATGATCGAACGCATGAATGCCGCCCTCGACGCCATGCGCAAGGATGGCACGTTCACCCGCTTGGAAAAAAAATACGAGCATTGGCAGGCCGGCAAATAAATGCCATTTCTTACTGTTGCGCAACACAAGTTTTTTTGGCGGCCGGCGCACGTGCGCCCGGTTTACGCGCTATAGTCACCCCATGCGGAATGTTGCCGTACAGCATTTCCGACAAGATGGGGCCAGCCGAGGCATCAGCCGCCGGCCATAGGCCCACCAGAAACCCTTGCGATTTCCAGGCCTATGTTCAATATCTACAAGCTCCAACTCGCCCTCAAGAACCCACTGGTGCGCATCACCCTGGTGCTGCTGGCCTGCGCCGGCCTCGCGTTTGCGCTGCTGCGCGGCGAGGTGGCGCAAGATGCCGCGCCGGTGGTGCGCTCGCAGAATATCGGTGAAATCACGGCCCTGGTGGCCCAGCGCGACAAGCTGGACTACCTGCTGATCGCCCGTCCGCTGGCCGATTCGCCGCGCTACGTCTACAAGTTCAAGCACGACGCCACCCTGCACGTGGTGGTGGTGCCCAGCACCTCGCACCAGAGCCTGGAGCGCGAAGTGCTGTTGCGCAATAACATTCCTTACGCCATCGCCAAGGAAGACTTCCTGGCCGCCCACAAGGGCGTGCTGCTGGACGATGGCGGCCAGTGGGCCAGCGTGCAAGCTTTCCTGAAACGCCATGCATTCGACATCTTGGTGATCGGCCTGTTGTTGTTCGTGCTGAAGTGGGGCGTGCCGGGCATGGGCATGAACGCGTCGGTGATCGCGCCCGACCAGCTCAAAGGGTCGATGGACGACCTGATCGGCATGGAAGACATCAAGCAGGAAGTGCTGCACCTGGAAGACATGATCCGCAACCGCGAAGTGTACAAGCAGCACAATATCGACAAGCCGTTCAACGTGATGCTGACCGGTCCGGCCGGGACCGGCAAGACCAAGCTGGCCGGCTACCTGGCCAAGCGCCTGGGCTATCCGCTGATCCAGGCGTCCGGCTCGGCGCTGGAATCGGGCTACGTGGGCGGCGGCTCGAAAGCCCTGAATGCGCTGTACAAGAAGGCTTGCGCCCGCGGCAATTGCATCATCTTCCTGGACGAGGCGCAGGCCCTGTTCATGCCGCGCGGCCGCGGCGAAAAGAAGTGGGAAGACGATACCGCCAATACCCTGCTGGGCTTGCTGGACGGCGTGAAGAGCGAACAAGGCCAGGGCGTGATCTGGATTGTCGCGTCCAACTTCGATGATGCCTCGACCGCGATGGACGAGGCCATGCTGCGCCGCTTCAGCGTGAAGATCAACTTCCGCCTGCCCAACAAGGGGGAGCGCCGCGCGCTGCTCGAGTCCTTCCTGAAGCGCAAGCAGGATGGCCTGGTGAACTGGAACGAGATGGACCTGGACCAGGTGGCCGAGATCACGGCAAACCTCAGCCCGGCGCTGCTGGAAACCGTGGTCGACCGCGCTTCCATGATCTCGATCCAGGAAAAGTGCGTGATCAATACCGACCTGATGTTCCGCGCCTTCGAGCGCGCCACCATCGGCCTGACCGACCGCGCCACCACCGCCGAGAAGACCCGCCAGCGCGAACGGATCGCCTTGCACGAGCTGGGCCACTTCTTCATGCAGATCGATCCGTACCTGCGCGCCGGCATGCCGCTGGCCGAGGTGAAGGAAAAATCGCACCTGCTGAAGATTTCCACCGAGGCGGTGTCGAAGATGAATGCGCTGGGCTACGTATTGTCGGCCGGCGACGACATGTCGCTGCGCACGCTGGAAGAAATGGAGCGCGACGTGATGCAACTGTACGGCGGCGTGGCGGCGGAAGAACTGTTCTACGGCGCGCGCGGCATTTCGGTGGGCAGCCAGAACGATATCGAGAAGGCCACCAAGATGCTGAACATGATGGTCAACCGCCTGTCGATGTATTCGCGCTCCAAGCTCGACTACAGCCAGTTGCGCGGCGAGACCGGCGACGAACACACCCTGCTGCAGGTGGAAGCCAAGGCGGACGAGTTGTACAGCACCACGCTGGCCGCCATGCGCGACTACCGCAGCGTGATGGAATCCATCAAGGAAGAGCTGATGGAGCGCTATGTGCTGTCGAAAGATGGCATCTTCGCCCTGCTGGAAGAGCGCCTCGATGCAGCGCCCCTGAAGCAGGCGGCATAAAGCCCGGCACGCGGCCACGGCCGAATAAAGCGTCGTGGCGCACCGCTTTGATGCGCCACGGCCGCTGCATTGTCCGGCTTAGCGCGCTGCCACCACGCGCACATTGGTTTCCTTCATGGCGACCGACATCGGCAGGCGCTCGAAGTTTTCGATCACCACTTCTTCGCCGCGGTCGCGGAACTCGATGCGGGTGCCGGCGGCCGTCGCGAACGTATTGGCGGCCACGGGGAACAGTTCGACCCGGTCTTCCAGTTTCAGGCGCGCCCAATACCGTCCCCCCGACTGCGTGAACTTGATGGTTTTGTCATTGCTCAGGGCATAGCCGTTCGCGTAGTCATCAAAGCCGCCCTTGTACAGCTTATAACTTCCTTGCGGCGCCTGGATCTTCACGGTGGAATCGTCAACACCGGCAGCAAAGGCGCTGCCGCCCAACATCAGTGCTGCCATGGCACTCAGCATCATCAGCTTTTTCATCATCTTCTCCGATTGGTTCGCCTGGTTCGCCCCGTCATCAAAAGGTGCGGGGTCCATTCAAAATTAGCAAAGGGCGTTCGGAAGTGCAGCTTCGGACGACGAACAGCACGTTCCGTGGAATAGAACGCATGGCGCGCGGACGAACTGCAAATGCGGCCTGGCGGACTTGCCGTCTGTGCGGCATTGCCGTCCGGGGCGCCCTGACCCGTATCCGGGAGGCGCCCGGGGCCGGGGCGAATGGGGTGCACCCGCGCCGGCTGTCCAAACCTCATGCCCTGCGCCGCGGCCGGTAGGCTGGGCGCTGCGGGTGCAAGCTTGCGCTTGCGGCGGCCCGGTGGTGGCCGCAGTGTCGCTTCGATCGCGTCCATCCTACGCCCCGGCGCCATGCTTGGAAAGCCGGCCGGTCCCACATTTTTTTCAATGTGCACATTGCCGCCCATAGCGTAAATATTTGCTGCAGGGTTGCCGCGCGGTGCCAAATCGGTAATAATGCGTGTCGCGTTAAGTGGCCCGAGTGGTGAAATTGGTAGACGCAGCGGACTCAAAATCCGCCGCCGCAAGGCGTGCCGGTTCGATTCCGGCCTCGGGCACCACCTCTTCTTCCCTAATGCTTGCCTTCAAACTATGCTCCGGTGCACGCCGCGGCATCCGCGTTGCTGCAGTCCGCCCCGCCAGCGCGCAGCACCATCACAGCGTCACACCGGGCCTGCGCCATATTTGACGCAAGGCAATTGTCGGTGCAATACTCAATAATTTCAGACTGTGAATGATGATGGGCGCTACTGCAACAGCCAATGTCGACGCCGCGCTTGCCGCGCGCCTGCCACGCGCCAACGCGCCCGCAGCCGCCCGTGAACTGGACCTGCTGGAGCTGCTGGCGACCGCCTATCTGATCTTGCCGCTGTTGGTCTTCCTGCTCGGCTGGCTGCGCTGGCCGTATGCGCTGACCTTGAGTCTGGGCTTGCTGCCCGCCCTGTACCGCGTGTGGCAGGCACGCCGGCGGCGCACCGGCTGGCTATCGCGGCGCGAGCTGCTGGCCGCGACCGGCGTGACGCTGGTGTGGGTCTCCCTGAGCGGGCTGATGCCCGGCTTCTTCCTCAACCTCGACTGGCTGACACGCATGTCGGTGCTGCGCGACCTGGTGGCCGGCGCCTGGCCGGTGGCCTACAGCCTGCCGGACGGCGAACTGATGCTGCGCTGTCCGCTTGGCTACTATATGGTGCCGGCGCTGGTCGGCAAGCTCTCGTCCCTGCATGGTGCCCGCATCGCACTCTGGCTGTGGACCGCAGTTGGCACGGCCTTGTTCCTGTTCCTCATGTTGGGCGCCAACGCCGCGCGCAAGCCCGGCGCCTGGCGCCCGGCCTTGCTGATTGCCGTGTTCTTCAGCGGCATGGACATTCTCGGTTGGCTGATAGCGAGCCCGCTCCCGCTGGAATGGGGCACGCATATCGAATGGTGGGCCGTCATGAATGGCAGCAAGATCCAGTACAGCGCCCACACCACCCAATTGTTCTGGGTCCCCAACCATGGACTGCCCGGCTGGCTGCTGGCGCTGGTGGCCTGGCGCCACCGCCAGCACGGCCTGTCGGTCCCGGCAGCGGCGCTGCTACTGCTGGGAACGGCATTCTGGGCACCCCTGGTCGCGTTGGGCGTCGCACCGTTGCTGTTCTGGTGCGTGTGGCGCGGCCTGGGCTGGCAACAGCTGGCGCGGCACAGCCTGCGCCTGCCGGTGCTGGCCTTGCTGCCGGCCGGCTTGCTGGTGGTGCGCTACCTGACCATGGGCGTGGCGCAGGCCGACACCAGCGGCGCGGCGCCGGCGCCCGTCCACGCCATTCTCCTGTTCTGCATGCTTGAATGGGGCTTGCTGGCGTGGGCTGTGCTGTGGCGCGGCGAACGCTCGCCGCTGCTGCTGCTGGCCGTGCTGGAATTGCTGCTGTTGCCCTTCCTGCACTTCGGCCCGGCCAACGACCTGGTGATGCGGGCCAGTATTCCCGCCCTGGCCATCCTGATGATGGCCACGATTGAGGCGTGGCAAACGGCACTGCCACCGCTGCGGCGCGCCGCCATCGCGGCCCTGCTGGCCTTGGGCAGCGCCACGCCCCTGCTGGAGTTCCAGCGCGCCTTCCTGTCCGGGCCGCGCTATGTGCATGAACAGGCGAACTTTATCGATGTCAGCGGCTCAGGCGTATGGCACTACCTGAGCCCGGTGACGCGGCCCGACATCAAGGCCATGTTCAAGCCAGCGCAAGCGGCGCCCGGCGCTGCCCGGCAACCCTGAGGCGCTGTCATGGGCCGCCGCGCAGGCGGGCGCAATCGTATAGGTAGTAGGAATAGGGGTAAGTCCGGTCGTCGACCCGGGCGATGCCGCCGTCGCCCAGGCGCCAGGTCAGCACCACGAAGTCCAGCAGCGGGTCGCCGCAGACATAGGCCAGGCCGGCCGCGCTTGGCGCCGGCAGTTGTGCCATGCGGCGCTTGGCCGCGGCAGGATCAAGCTCGCGCACCGCGTCCTTCACGCCAAGCCGCTGCAAGCGCTCCAGCCGACGCGCCCCTTCCAGCGCAGTGCCGCGATTAAACGCAAGGCCCGCCAGTTGGGTCGACGACACATAGCTTGAACGCTGCAGCAGGAACCAGGTGGCGCGCACATCGTTTTCCCAATACAGCACGGCATTGCGCGGCAGCAGCGGCAGGAAAGCCGCCTGCACATCGCGCTGCGCCTGTTGCGAGATCGGATAAGCGTAATCCGGCGGCCCGATGCGCCAACAGGCCGCGCCAGCCAGGCTGGCCACTGCCGCCAGGCAGGCCAGCAGGTAGCGCCCATGCCGGCCCGCGGCCATCCAGTGCCATAACAAGCCGAGCAAGCCGACACCGGCCAGCCACAGCGCACCGGTGCGCAGCAGGGTCCAGCCCCAGATGCGCGCCGCAGTATCCTCGATCAGGTGGGGCGCCAGTGCGCCCGCATCGGTCGCGTGCTTCACCACTTCGGCCAGCCATGCCGCGCCGATGGCCAGCACCAGCGCCGTGAGGGCACGGCAGGTCGAGGCGGAGAGCGCCAGCGGGGCAGCGCTGCCAAGCTGCCAGCACAAGCCCGCGCCGGCCACGATGGCCAGCACACCGCCGAAGCTGTTGCGCGTCAGCGTGGCGACCACCAGCGCCAGCAACAGCACGCGCACCACGCCGCCCCGTTGCCAGTAGCTCGCCAGCAGCCAGGCCAGGGCCAGCGCTGCAGCCAGCTGCAACAGCCACAACACGCGCCAGGGCTGGGCCTGCATCAGCAGCAGGTTATGGGCCCAACCGGTGCCCAGCCAGCTCGCCAGCAGGCCGATCGCACCGGCAGCGGCCAGGCTGGCGAAAAAGCGCGCCGGCCGCGCTGCGGCCAAGCGGGCCGCCGTCAGCACCAGGGCGAACGCCACGGCAGTGCGGCTGAGCCATTGGTCGGCATGCCAGGCGTCCCAGCTGACCAGGGGCGCCAGCCGGGTTACCAGTGCCAGCCACTCGCCATCCATCTCCAGCAGGATACGGTTGAAAGGACTGATGCCGCTGGCGACGCCGGCCGCCACGCAGGCCGCGCCGCCGAGCAGGCCGCCCAGCAGCAGGATGCGGCCGCGCCCGGCGACGCAGGAAGCGCCGTACAGCAAGGCGACCAGGGCGGCCCCGGCCGCCATCAGGGGATGCAGCAGCAAGGCCAGGCCCAGCGCCGGCAAACT
Organism: Duganella sp. CF458; assembly: GCF_900113115.1. Taxonomy (GTDB): domain Bacteria; phylum Pseudomonadota; class Gammaproteobacteria; order Burkholderiales; family Burkholderiaceae_D; genus Rugamonas. Next base: position 596,358 of record NZ_FOOF01000001.1, read on the forward strand.
CCAGGCCCACTTGCCGCGCAGCAGGCTGGCCAGCGCCAGCATGCTCAACGCTTCGGCAAAGATGCGCGGCGTCGGGAACGGTTCCCCCAAGGTCAAGATGCCTGCCAGGGGCCCGTAGTCGGAGGGCAGCAGGACCAGGCACAGCATGCCGAACCAGAACGCCAAGCCACGCAGGAAGTTCGCCAGCAGCCAGCCAGCCGCCGCCAGCCACAAGACGCTGCCCAGCATGTACAGCAACAGCCCCGCGCCCTCGATGCCCAGCAGCGCGATACAGGCCGCGAACCAGGGGCTGAACACGGTATAGGCATCCTGCGAGCCGTACAGGAAGTACAAGTCATTGCGGAAATTATCGGGGAGCAGCCGACGCAAGGCCTGCACCCCGTACAACCGGCTATCGTGCCATAGCCCGACCCAACGATGCGCCAGCAGCCAGGCTGCGCCCAGCAGCAGCAACAGCGGCAACTGGCGCCGGTCCCATGCCCGCAGCAGCCGGCTCATCGGGACTGCGTCCGGGCCGCAGAGAACAGCAACACCTTGCGTGCCCCGAAGTTGAAGAACAGGATGAAGGCAGCCGCCACCAGCTTGGCCAGCATGTAGGTCAGCCCAAACACTTCGACCAGCAGGCTGATGGCAAAGCCATTCAGAATCAGGCCTGCGATGCCGATCAGGAAAAAGATGACGAATTCGCGCTGCCATTGCGCCTCGCGGCGGAAATGGAACACCCAGTTGACCGAAATCAGGTAGTTGCACACCATGCCCAGCAGATAGGACATGCTGGCCGCCAGCAGGTAATGCAAGCCGGCGAAATGGGCCAGCACGAACAAGCCGCCGTAATCCACCACAAACGCCATGCCGCCGACAAACACATAGCGGATGAACTGGATCAGGCTGTTGGCGCTTGGTGCACCCAGTAGTTTCTTCAACATCATTCGACTTTCAGCGCGACGCATGGCTGGCGCGCAGGCGGGCACAGTCATACAGGAAATAGTGGCGGTCATAGAGCGGGTCGTCGGCCCTGGCAACCGCGAGCTTGCCCAATTCTTGCGTGAGCACGACGAAGTCCAGCGCGACATCGGCGCAGACATAGGCGATATCATCGGCATTGGCCAGCTTCGGCGAGGCCGGCATACGATTGGTATCGCGCTGGTACCTGCTCGAATCCACATCGGCGGTGCCCAGGCGTTCCAGCCGGTGCAAGCGGCGCACGCCCTCGATGGCATTGCCGCGATTGAAGACCATGCCATAGACCTGCGGATGCGATGCATAGCTGGCGCGCTGCAACACGAACCAGCTGAAACGCACATCGTCTTCCCAGTATACGCTGGCCGGCGCCGGCATCAGCGGCAGAAAAGCGGCCTGTACGGCGCGCAAGCCCGCTGCGGAAATCTTGATCTGCTCGCTGCTGATGCCGACCTGCCGCAGCCAGAGCGCGCCCGCCGCTGCCACCCCCACCATGCCGGCGGCAAGCGACCAGGCCAGCAGTTGGCGGCGGCCCGCAGCATGCCAGATGGCCAGCATCAGGACCATGCCCAGCAAGGCATTGCCCCCCAGTCGCAGCAGGGTCACCGCCCATTGCATGGGGTCGCCGATCTCGACGCCGTAGTTCCAGTAGAGCGCACTCAGCGGGGCGCTGGACTGGGCATCGACCCCCGCCACCCAGATCGACAGCACGGCCAGCAGCAGGCCGCAGGCATAGCCGTACAGGCGGTCTGGCAATGGCGCCGGCTGGCCGGCCTGCCAGCACAGGATGGCGCAGGCCAGCAGCGTGACCAGGCCGCCATAGCTGTCGCGCGCAAAAATGCCCAGCATGCAGGCGGCCAGCACGAGCTGGAACACGCGGCCGCGCTGCCAGCATGCGGCAAGCAGCGCGGCCAGGGCGATCACGGACGCCAGTTGCACCAGCCACAAGGCGCGCCACGCCTGAATCTGCAGCAATAAAACGTTATGGAAGACCGAGGTCCCGAGCCAGGTTGCCAACAAGCCCAGGGCTCCCGTCAGCGCAGCGCAATAATAAAAGCGCGCGCGCCAGCCAGTGGACAGCCAGGCGGCCGCCAGCACCAGGCTGAAGGCGACGGTGACCCGGCTGGCCACCTCAGTGAAGTTCCAGCGCTCCCAGGTCACCAGGCCGGTCAGGCGGAACACCCCGGCGTACCATTCCGGATCCATGGTTTGCAGCAAGCGCTGGAAGGGCAGGAAACCCAGTACGGCGCCAGCGCCGGCCACCAGCACGCCCGCCGCCAGCAGCGGCACCACGCGGCGCGGGTCGTCACTGGCCAGGTAGAGCAAGGCAAACAGCAAGGTCCCCAGCGTCATCAAAGGATGGGTGACCAGCGACAGCGGCAACAGCAGCGCCAGCCAGCGCCATTTGCCGCGCAGCAGACAGGCGATGGCAAGCATGCCCAGCGCCTCGGCAAAAATGCGCGGCGTCAGGTAGGGCTCGGCCAGCGAGATCGCCCTGATCGGGTCGTAATCGGTGGGCAGCAGCAGCAACCAGGCCAACCCCACCCACAACATCGCGCCGCGCAGCAGGCCCGACAGCAAATACCAGGCGGCTGCCAGCCACAGCGCGCTGCCCAGGGCATGCAACAGCTGCGAGCCGGCATCCAGGCCCAGCGCCTGGATAAAGACGCTGTACAAGGGGCTGAACAGGGTGAACTGGTCCTGCGAACCGAACATGAAGTACAGGTCATGCTCGAACTGGCCGGGATGCAGCAGGCGCAAGGCTTGTGCCGCATACAGCCGGGTATCATGCCAGATGCCGGCCCATGGCCGGGCATACAGCCAGACGGCCAGCAAGGCCAGCAGCATCAAGCTCTGGCGTGCCCCCCAGCGCGCCGCCAATTGCAAGGGCGGCGCCAGTGGCTGGGCCGCGCCAGGCGGCCCAGCCGGCGCAGCCGGCAACTGCGGCAACGCCTGCGTCATGCAGCGTTCTTCTCTTCGTGGTACTCGTCGTCGATGTTAACGTCCCACAGCGCGTCTTTCGACACGTCGCCGGAGGCGATGGCTTGCGCTGCCAGCTTGGCGGTAAGCATCGAATGGTCCTGGTTGTTATAGCGGTGCATGCCGTTGCGGCCCACCAGGAACAGGTTGCTGATGGTGTCGGTATAGCGGCGCACCACGTCGAACTGGTCGTACGAGCCGAAGTAAGCCGGATAGGCCTTGGGTACGCGCACCACCGTCCCGTCCAGCACGTTGGTTGCGGTCAGCATGCCGATCTTGGCCAGTTCGGCGGCGCCGAACGCGATCAGCGCCTGGTCATTCATCTGCCACAGGTCGTCGTCTTCGTTGCAGAAGTACTCCAGGCCCATCCACATGGTGTCGGCATCCTTGACCAGGTGCGGGCTCCAGTTGTTGAAGATCTGCAGCCGGCCGATGCGCACGTCCTTTTCCTGGATGTAGATCCAGTTGTCGGGCAGCGCCTCGCCATTGGTGGTCAGCACATCGGACTTGCGCACCAGCAGGCCGACGGTCAGGAAGTCGCGGTACATCAGGCCATCGGCCACCTTGCGTACCTCGGCCGGCACCTCGTTCATGCCCCGGATCAGCTCGCGCACCGGCATGGTCGATACCGCATGGGCGCATTCCTGGCGGAAGGGCGCGCCGCTCTGGCGGTCGGTGCCGCTCACGGCCACCACCTTGCCATCCTGGGTTTCCAGGCCGGTGACGGCCTGGTTATAGCGGATTTCGCCGCCGCCTTCGGTGATCAGGCGCGCCACTTCCTGCCACATCTGGCCAGGGCCGAACTTCGGGTACAGGAACTGTTCGATCAGGCTGGTCTCGGTGCCCTTTTGCGCTACCCCGCCCTTGCGCTGGAAAACTTGCTTGACCGCGTGCCACAGCGCCTTGCTGATGTTCAAGCCCTTGATGCGCTGCGCGCCCCAGTCGGCGCTGATCTGGTCGCACGGGATGCCCCACACCTTGTGGGTGTAATCCTTGAAGAAGGTTTCATACAACTCGCGCCCGAAGCGGTTGATCATGAAGTCTTCCAGGTTCTTTTCCGGCCGGCGCGGGAACAGCATGATCCAGCCGTAGGTCACCGCCACCTTGGTCAGGCGCCACAGGCCCAGCTTGCCGGCCGTGGCCGCGTTCATCTTGATCGGGTAGTCGAAGAAGCGGCGCAGGAAGAAGATGCGCGACAGGCGCGAACGCACCAGCATGCGGCGGTCGTCGTCGCTGTCCAGCGCGCCGCCAGCCACCTGCACCGAGGTTTTCTGGTTCTGGTAGGTCAGGTCGAGCGAGGCGTTGGCCGCGGCGTCGATCGGCAGGATGTCCTGCCACCAGTTCATGACCCAGTCGGACTTGGAAAAGAAGCGGTGGCCGCCCAGGTCCATGCGGTTGCCATTATGACAAACGGTACGGGAAATTCCGCCGACTTCGTCGCTGGCTTCCAGCACGATCGGGCGGATATTCGTTGTCCTGATCAATTCCAGTGCCGCAGTCAAGCCTGCCGGTCCCGCCCCAATGATGACGGCTTGTTGCTGCCCCATACAACTTTTCCTTCAAGTTAATTCATAAGATAAAAAGCCACTGCCCGCAAAACAGGCAATGGCTTCCGGAATTTTACCTTGCGGAAATTATTAATGCTATAAGCGGGACTTGAATTGTGGCGTGGAACACATCAGACGTAGCCGTAGCCGCGCGCCATGGCGGCGGCAGCCAGCGGCAGCAAGGCGAAAATATGGATTTCAGTCATCAGGGTTTTGCGGACCGAGCGGATCTCCAGCTCTTCCGGCGAGAAGCCGGCATCGGCCGCTTGCGCCTTGCGCCAGCGCAGGAAGGCGCGGGTCGGCTTGATCGACAGCAGGCCAATGATGGCGAACAGCACCACCTTGGTCCAAAACACATGGTTATGCAAATAGAACGCCGAACCCTTGGCGCCGAAGAATACGCGCAGGAAACCGATTGCCACCAGCGACAGCGACATGAGGCCGAGCGCGACATCGTATTTGGCCGCCAGTGGCACGGCCGGCGGCTGCATGCCCGGCCGCACCAGCACCAGCTGGGCCGTGATGGCCGCGGCAATGCCGAAGGCCAGCAGGTGATGCACGATCGCCAGCAGCAAGTCGACCATCGGCGTGCTCCTTAGGCGCGTTCGGACACCGCGTCCACCACGCACAGCGCCGTCATGTTGACGATGCGGCGCACGGTGGCGGACGGGGTCAGGATGTGCACCGGCGCGGCGCAGCCGAGCAGGATCGGGCCGATCGCGATGCCGTTGCCGGCCGCGGTCTTGACCAGGTTGTAGGCAATGTTGGCGGCGTCGATGTTCGGCATCACCAGCAGGTTGGCGTCCTGCTTCAGGGTGGTGGTCGGCAACAGCTTGTGGCGGAACTTGGTGTCGAGCGCAGTGTCGCCGTGCATTTCGCCGTCCACTTCCAGTTCCGGCGCGCGCTGGCGCACCAGCTCCAGCGCGGCGCGCATCTTCTGCGCCGACTCGCTGTTGGAAGAACCGAAGTTGGAGTGCGACAGCAGGGCTGCGCGCGGCACCAGGCCGAAGCGCTTCATTTCTTCCGCAGCCATGATGGTGATGGCGGCCACTTCGTTGGCGTTCGGGTTTTCGTTGACGTGGGTGTCGACCATGCACAGCTGGCGCTCAGGCAGCACCAGGATGTTCATCGCCGCGTACACGCAGGCGCCAGGACGCTTGCCCAGCACCTGGTCGATGTAGTGCAGGTGCAGCTGGGTGGTGCCGAAGGTACCGCAGATCATGCCGTCGGCATCGCCCTTCTTGATCATCATGGCGCCGATCAGCGAATGGCGGCGGCGCATTTCCAGCTTGGCGTATTCCTGCGTCACGCCCTTGCGCGCGGTCAGCTCGTAGTATGCCTGCCAGTATTCGCGGTAACGCTCGTCGAAGTCCGGGTTGATCACGTCGTAGTCGACGCCCTGCTTCAGGCGCAGGCCGAATTTCTGCACGCGCGCATCCAGCACGGCCGGACGTCCGACCAGGATCGGGCGCGCCAGCTTTTCGTCGACCACCACCTGCACCGCGCGCAGCACGCGTTCTTCTTCGCCTTCGGCGTAGACGATGCGCTTCATTTCCGGCGGGGTCTTCTTGGCCACCGAGAACACCGGCTTCATGAAGGTGCCGGAACGGTAGACGAATTGCTGCAGGCTGTCAGCGTAGGCTTCCAGGTCCTTGATCGGGCGGGTCGCCACGCCCGAATCGGCGGCGGCCTTGGCCACGGCCGGCGCGATCTTGGTCAGCAGGCGCGGGTCGAACGGCATCGGGATCAGATATTCCGGGCCGAAGGCCAGGTTGGCGATGCCGTAGGTGGTGGCGACGATGTCCGACTGCTCGGCGTGGGCCAGGTCGGCAATCGCGTGCACCACGGCGATTTCCATTTCGCGGGTGATGGTGCTGGCGCCGCTATCGAGCGCGCCGCGGAAGATGTAAGGGAAGCACAGCACGTTGTTGACCTGGTTCGGATAGTCCGAACGGCCGGTGCAGATGATGGCGTCGCCGCGCACGGCTTTCACGTCTTCCGGCAGGATCTCCGGATTCGGGTTGGCCAGCGCCAGGATCAGCGGGTTGGGCGCCATCTCCTTGACCATGTCCTGTTTCAGCACGCCGCCGGCCGACAGGCCGAGGAAGATGTCGGCGCCGGCAATGCATTCGGCCAGGGTGCGGTGCGGGGTCTCGCGTGCGAAGCGCTCCTTGTCCGGGTCCATCAGCTCGGCACGGCCTTGGTAGACCACGCCGGCCAGGTCGGTGACCAGGATGTTCTCGATCGGGAAGCCGAGGTCGACGATCAGGTCGAGGCAGGCCAGGGCCGCCGCGCCCGCGCCGGACACCACCAGCTTGACGTTCTTGATGTCCTTGCCGATGTACTTCAAGCCGTTCAGGATGGCGGCGCCGACGATGATGGCGGTGCCATGCTGGTCGTCGTGGAAGACCGGGATCTTCATCTTCTCGCGCAGCTTGCGCTCGATGTAGAAGCACTCGGGGGCCTTGATGTCTTCCAGGTTGATGCCACCAAAGGTCGGCTCCAGCGAGGCGATGATGTCGACCAGCTTGTCCGGGTCCTGCTCGTTGATCTCGATGTCGAATACGTCGATGCCGGCGAACTTCTTGAACAGCACGCCCTTGCCTTCCATCACCGGCTTGGACGCCAGCGGGCCGATATTGCCCAGGCCCAGCACGGCGGTGCCGTTGGAGATCACGGCCACCAGGTTGCCGCGCGCGGTGTACTTATAGGAATTGGCCGGGTCGATGACGATTTCTTCGCAAGGCGCCGCCACGCCCGGGGAATAGGCCAGCGCCAGGTCGCGCTGGTTGGTCAGTTGCTTGGTGGGGGAGACGCTGATCTTGCCTGGCTTGGGGCACTCATGGTACTCAAGCGCGGCGGCGCGCAGTTGTTGACGAAGTTCTTCTTTCTTGTCAGATCCCGAATCCATGCTGTACTGCCCCTTCTATCCTGTGTCCGAAAGCTTCCGATTCTAGCAGATAGAGTGGTTGCTCTAACGTAGGTATTTTTACCAATGCCGAATTTTCATCGGTTTCCATTGCCTTTCAATCAAGAATCATTCTGCTTGGCGCGATTTTTCCGCAGAACAAGTTAATAAACTGTCGCCCGGGCGACAATGCTGACTTGCGGCACGAAACCTTAAAATCTTGTTGCGCTAAATCGTGATTGCTTGGAATTTTCGGCGAAAGCAACTTTACATATAGCATTTTCCTGCATAGACTGGGTTTACTGGCACTTAACGGAAGGAAAACACCATGCGCAATGCACTCTGGCATTCCTGGTCCCGACTGTCCGGCGTCCTGTTCCCTGCGACTGCCGTCGCCCTTTTCTTCACCCCGCAAGATTCCGGCTATGTTGCCTTGTTGGCAACGGCCGCACTGGCCTCCGGTGGCACCTGGATTTACTTGCGCGATAAGCCAAACAAGGACGAAGCCGGGGTGCCCCGCTAGAATGGCGGGATGCTTTCCGAATTCGACCTGATCAAACAATACTTCGTGCGTCCCTTGCCGGGACGCGCAGCACTTGGCATCGGCGACGATTGCGCCCTGCTGGCCCCGTCGCCAGGGATGCAGACCGCCATTTCCTCCGACATGCTGGTCGAGGGGCGGCATTTTTTTGCCGGCGAAGCGCCGCAGCGCCTGGGCCACAAGTGCCTGGCAGTCAACCTGTCCGACCTGGCCGCCATGGGTGCCCGTCCGGTTGCCTTCACGCTCGCCCTGGCCCTGCCGGCCGCCGACCGCGCCTGGCTGGAGGGCTTCTCGCGCGGCCTGTTCGCGCTGGCCGATGCGCATGGCTGTGAACTGATCGGCGGCGATACCACCAAGGGGCCGCTGAATCTCTGCATCACCGTATTCGGCGAAGTGGCGCCGGGGCGCGCCTTGCGCCGCAGCGCCGCCCGTGCCGGCGACGATGTGTGGGTGTCCGGTACCCTGGGCGATGCGCGCCTGGCCCTGGCCGGCTACCGGGGCGAACTGGCGCTGCCGGCCGACGCCCAGGCAGCCGCCGGCACGCGCATGCATATGCCGACGCCGCGCGTGGCGCTGGGCGTGATGCTGGCCGAGCGCGGGCTGGCGCATGCCGCCATCGATATCTCGGATGGACTGGCGGGCGACCTGGGCCACATCCTCGAAAAATCCCGCGTGGGTGCGACGCTGAACGCTGACGCCCTGCCGGCTGGCCCGGTGCTGGCAACCCAGCACGTGGCGCTGCGCCGCGCTTTCACGGCCGCCGGCGGCGACGACTATGAGATCTGTTTTACCGCGACCGCAGCGAACCGCGAGGCGATCCTGGCCGCGGGTGCCGCCTGCGGCACACCGGTCACGCGCATCGGGCGCATCGAAGATGCAGCCGGCCTGCGCTGGACCGATGCCGGCGGCGCACCGCTGGCGCTGGAGCTGTCCAGCTTTGACCATTTCACCACCTGAACCATGAACTTCCGCGAGCAATTTCAAGGCCTCGACACCGAGCAGCTGCTCGACTACTTGCGCCTCGACCTTGCCGATGAGGCCAAACAGCCACTGTTGCAGGTGCTATCAGCGCGCGGCGTACCGCCTGCAACCATTGAAGGGATACTGGCCAGCGAATTCGAATGCCTGCAGGAACAGCGTGCGCAGCAAGAACGCCGCCTGGCAGGCGTGGGCGCGCGGCTGGCGGCATTCGCTATCGACCTGGGCGCGGCAATACTGGCGTGGGGCCTGCTGGAGGCAAACCTGGAAGCGCGCTTCGAAGGAGAACAGTGGCCGTGCGCGACGGCCCTGTTTTGCGGCTACATGCTGTTGCGGGACGCCATTCCAGGCCAGGGGCTCGGCAAACGCATGCTGGGCCTGCGTGCGGTGCGCATGCCGGGCGAACGCCGCATGACGCTGGCCAGCTCCTTTATTCGAAACGCGACCTTGCTGCTGCTGTTCTTTCCTGATGCACTGTGTATCGCGGGCGAAAGCCGCAGGCGCCTAGGCGACACGCTCGCGCGGACTATCGTGTTGCGGGCGGCCGCAAGTGACGCAGATACGCGCCTGGCGGCTTGCCCACCAGCGCAGTGAATTCCTTGATGAAGTGGGCCTGGTCGTAATAGCCCAGTCTTAGCGCGAGCTGCGCCAGTTCCACCGCGGCACCGGCTTGCAGCTGAGCCACGGCTTCGTGCATGCGGTAGCGCTTGATCACCCATTTCGGTCCGACGCCGACGTATTGCTGGAACAGGCGCTGCAAGGCGCGCTTGTTGCTGCCCGCCTGCGCGGCCAGGGCGTCCACTGTCAGCAGCGCAGGATCGGCGGCAATCGCCGCCACCAATGCGGCCGCGCGCCCGGTGTCTGCATCGGGCAAGGGCAGGCGCGCCAGCAGGAAGGCCTGCGCTGCCGCTGCCATCGCATGCGGCGCCGACGCCGGCGCGCAGGCACGCACCTGCCGCGCCAGCGCGTTGCCATCGCTGCCGAACACCTGCGCCAACGCCACCCGCTGGTCGGCAATTTCCGCCACGGCACGGCCGAGGAAAGGCCGGAAGCCGCCCGGCCTGAACTTGATCCCGAACGCGAAGCCCTGCCCTGCCAGCAGCTTGGTGTAGCGCGCAGTGTGGACGCCGTACACGCCGTCACTATCGTGCTCGATCACCAGGTGCACGTTGGGATGCGGCAGCGTTTCCTGCTGCTGAGGTGGATGTCCGTGCATGTCCCAGCCGACGAACCAGTAATGCTCGACCAGTCCGGCCAATTGCGCGCACGGCGCCAGCCGTTCGTGGCGAAATGTACCCATCGCAAGACGCGGTACCAGGATGCCGCGCGGTTCGGTATCGATTTGTCGCGTTTTTCCAATCATCAGGCGCAGGAGACTACCATAATGACCGCATGAAAACACTGATCCCGTTACTATTCGCACTCGCCGCCGCCGCGGCCAACGCAGGAGACAAACCCATGCAAATCGAAGGCAGCTTCGACGTCAAACTCACCCCCCAGCCGCCAGCCGAAGGCCAGACCTGGGGCCGGCAATCCATCAGCAAGACTTTCCATGGCGCGCTCGACGGCAGCAGCCACGGCGAAATGCTGGCCGCCGGCACCGCCGTCAAAGGCTCCGCCGGCTATGTCGCCATGGAGCAGGTCACTGCCACGCTGGAAGGACGCAAAGGGACCTTCTTCCTGCAACACTTTGGCCTGATGGACAAAGGCACGCCGACGCTGAAGGTGAGCGTCATTCCCGACTCCGCCACCGGCGAACTAGCCGGCCTGCAAGGCACGATGTCCATCGACATCACCGGCGGCCAGCACCGCTATACCTTCACCTACCAACTGCCGCCCCGCTGACATGTCACGAAGTGGTAACAAGCGGAGACTATTATCCCGCCTGTCTCCACATTCATACCACTCTCTCCCATGAATGTTTTCCGCCGCCCCATGTGGGCGGCATTTTTTTATCCGGTGAGCGCGGTGTGGTCCTCGCCCGGCTCGCCGGCGCGGCGGCCGCTGCCGTGCATCAGCCAGTAATGGTGGAAGGCCAGGCGGATATTGTCGCGCAACTGGGTATCGTCCCACGGCTTGGTGTAGAAGCGGTAGATCGCACCGCGGTTGATCGAGTCCAGCACCGCTTCCAGCCCCGTATATCCGGACAGGATGATGCGGATGGTGTCCGGGTACATCTCCTTGACCTTGGCCAGGAATTCGGTGCCGCTCAGGATCGGCATACGCTGGTCGCACACGATCACCTGCACCGGATAGAGCGCCAGCAGGTCGAAGCCCTCGGCCGGCGAGACGGCAGTGAGGATGCGGTAGCCGTCGCGGCGGAACAGGCGGTGCAGCGAGGACAGCACGTTGACGTCGTCGTCCACCAGCAGCAGCGTTTGCGGCGGTTCAGCCGCCACGTTCGGGTCGGGTGGCAAGCTCTTGCCCGATTCGGCCAGGGCGCCCATTTCCGCTGCCGCCAGGGGCCGGCTGAAGAAGTAACCCTGGATTTCATCGCAGCGGTTGCGGCGCAGGTATTCGAGTTGCGGCCGCGTCTCGACGCCTTCGGCAATGACGCGCAGCTTGAGGCTGTGCGCCATGCTGATGATGGCCAGCGCAATCGCCGCGTCGTTGGGATTGGTGGTGATGTCGCGCACGAAGGCGATGTCGATCTTCAGCTTGTCGATCGGGAAGCGCTGCAGGTAGGCCAGCGAGGAATAACCGGTGCCGAAATCGTCGATCGCCACCTTGATGCCCAGCTCCTTGAGCGCGGTCAGCACCTGGATGGTGCGCTCGGCGTTCGACATCAAGGCCGTTTCGGTCAATTCCAGTTCCAGCAATTCGGCCGGCACATTGTGCCGCTCCAGTGCCTGCCGGACATCGCTCTCCAGGTCGCCCTCCACAAACTGGCGGCTGGCCACGTTGACCGCCACATGCACACCGCCCACCGGCGTGCGCAGCCAGGTCGCGATCTGGCGGCAGGCAGCATCCAGGATCCAGCTGCCGACGCGCACAATCAGGCCGGTATCTTCCAGCACACTGACGAATTCCGCCGGATAGACCAAGCCGTAGCCCGGCCGGTTCCAGCGCAGCAGCGCTTCGGCCCCGCTGATGCGGCCCGTGGTCAGGTTGACCTTGGGCTGGTAATGCAGTTCCAGCTCATTGTTGTCCAATGCGCGGCGCAGCGCCATCTCCAGGTCGAGCCGTGCCAGCACCTGCACGTTCATGCCGGCGGTGAAGAAGCGATAACCGTCGCCGCCGGCATCCTTGGCGCGCTCCATGGCGGTGTTGGCGTATTTGACCAGCGTCTCGGGATCGTTGGCATCGTCCGGATACATGGCGATGCCGATGGAGGCGGTCAGCGTGGCCTGGTGGTCGTCCAGGTCGAACGGCGAGCGCAGGGCTTCGCGCACTTCGTTGGCGACCAGCACGGCATCCTGCTGGTCGCGCGTCATGGTCAGGATCAGCGCGAACTCGTCGCCGCCCAGGCGGCCTACCGTATCGCGCAGGCGCACGCATTGCACCAGGCGGTTGCTGAACTCGTGCAACAGTTGGTCGCCCATGGCCGCCCCCATCGAGTCGTTGACCTTGCGGAAGCGGTCCAGGCCGATGAACAGCACCACGATGCGCCATTCCTTGTCCTGCGCCAGCTCGATCGACTCGCCCAGTGTCTGGAAGAACAGGGTGCGGTTGGGCAGGCCGGTCAGGCGGTCGTAGTGCGCCATGTGGCGCAGGCGTTCTTCGGCCAGGCGGCGTTCGGTGACGTCGCGCGCCACGCAGATCAGGGTGCGGTGGGCCGACTCGCCTTCGCTTTGCAGCAGCCAGTAGACTTCCACCGGCACGGCCGCGCCATCGCTGCGCAGCAGTTCGATTTCCGTCAGTTCCGGTGCACGGTGCGGGGCGTTCAGCGCCTGGCCGGCGCGCTCGGCCTCGGCCGACAGCGTCTCGCGGCTGCCCAGGCCAAGCCTGGCGGGCTCCAGCGACAGCAGCTGCGCGCGCGGATGGCCCAGCATGCGGCAGGCGCCTTCGTTGACGTCCACCAGCGCCAGGGTGCCGGTGTCGATCAGGAAAATGGCGTCGGCCGTGGCATCCATCGCGCTGCGAAAGCGCTGCAGGTCGGCAGTACGGGCGCGCACCGTCTGTTCCAGCACCTCGTTGTAGTCGCGCGCCTGCTGGTGCAGCAGCCGCACTTCCAGCATATTGTTGATGCGCGTGAGCACCTCGACCGGGTCGAATGGCTTGCTGATGAAGTCGCGCGCGCCGGCATCGAGCGCCGGCAGCTTCTGGTCCGGCTGCGCAGTCACCACCAGCACCGGCAGGTATTCCGGCTCCAGCGGCTTGAGCGCTTCCATCACGTCGAAGCCGCTCATGCCGGGCATGTGCAGGTCGAGGATGATCAGGTCATAGCGGTGCTCTTCGTGCCAGGGCGCCACCACGCGCGGGTCGGTGGTGGAACTGACGTTCACATAGCCGCTGGTCTGCAGCAGGTATTCCAGCAGCTGCACGTTGACCGGCTGGTCGTCCACTATCAGGACTTTGGCGTTCAGGATATCGTCGCGGCTGATCACTTGGACGTACTCCCTTCCTCCTCCCTGCGAGCCAGGAAGGCCATGGTGCTGTTGATCGCTTCGGTGAACTCGTCGATGTTGATCGGCTTGATCAGGTAGCGGAAGAAACCGGCCGCCAGGCCTTTTTCAACGTCGCGCGGCATGGCATTGGCGGTCAGTGCGATGACGGGGATATGCGCGGTGCGGGGATCGGTGGCCAGCAGCTTGACGGCGTCGATGCCGTTCAGGCCGGGCAGGTTGATGTCCATCAGGATGATGTCCGGCTGGTGGGCACGCGCCAGTTCGACGCCAAGGTGGCCATCCGGCGCGGAAATCAGTTTCAGGTCGGGACGGAAGCTGATGATTTCCTCCACCAGCTTGAGGTTGGCCGGATTGTCTTCCACGTACAGCACGGTCGCCGGCTCGCCTGCCGCATGGCGGTGCGGCTGCGCCGGACGCTCGGCATTGAGGTCCACGCGCGACGGCGTCGGCTCGGTCGATTCCAGCTCGATCCAGAACATGCTGCCCACACCCTGGCTGCTGGTGACGCCGATCGTGCCGCCCATCAGCTCGACCAGGCGCTTGGTGACCACCAGGCCGATGCCGGTGCCCTCTTCCGCCCCGCTCTCCTGTCCCAGGCGGTTGAACGGCTGGAACAGCTGCATCACCTGTTCCGGCTTGAGGCCCATGCCGGTATCCTGCACCGAGACCCGCACCAGGTTGGGCCCGCTCGGGCTGCAATCGACCACCACGGCGCCGCCATCGCGGTTGTACTTGATGGCATTGGACAGCAGGTTGAGCAGGATCTGCTTAAGGCGGGTGCGGTCGGCCGTGACGTTGGCGACGCAGCAGTCCGGGAACAGCAGGCGAATGCCGCGCGCGCTCGCCAGCGGCGCCACCATGCCTTCGCATTCTTGCAGGATCTCGTTCAGCGCGACCGGCTCCAGCGACAGCGCCACGGCCCCCGATTCGATCTTGGCCAGGTCGAGGATTTCATTGATCAGGGTAAGCAGGTGGCGGCCGGACTTCAGGATATGGCTGGCGAATTCGCGTTTCTGCACCAGCGTGGACGGCAGCTTCTCGGAGGTCAGGATTTGCGCGAAGCCGAGGATGGCATTCAGCGGCGTGCGCAGCTCATGGCTCATGGAGGACAGGAAGGCCGACTTGGCCTGGTTGGCGCTCTTTGCCTCCTGCATCGCCATGGCCAGTTCGCTGTTGGCCTGCTCGAGCTGCAGCGTGCGTTCGTGCACGCGCTGTTCCAGTTCCTCGTTCAGGCGCATGATTTCCTGCTGCGCCTTGCTGCGCTGCTCCGCTTCGCGCGCGATTTCGCTGCTGGAGGTTTCCAACTCGCGCGTGCGGCTTTCGATCTCGCTCAACATCTTGTTGAAGGCGTCGGCCAGTTCCGCCACCTCGTCGTTGCTGGTGCCCGGCGCGCGGCGCGAGTAGTCGCCGGTCGCCATCACTTCGCGGGCCACGCCGGCAATCTCCAGCACCGGCTGCGTGACCACCTTGTTCAAGGGCCGCATCAACAGGTAGGCAATGCCCATCGCCAGGAAGGTGGCGATGATGGCGATCATCACGTAGTCGCCGAAGCGGCCCAGAAGTTCATAGTCCGACTGCATGTAGACCGTGCCCAGCAACTCGCCGTTGTCGCGGATGCGCCGGAACAGCATCATCTTGCCGTCTTCGAATGCCACGCCCTCGGCCTGCGGCGCGGCAGGCACGCTGAGATCCTTTCCCGGCGCCACATAGGTGGCGAACAATTGGCCGCGCGCATTGTAGATGGCGCCTGCGTTGACTTTCGGCCGCAGGCGCAGCAGGGCCAGGTTTTCCTTGGCCAGGCGCTGGTCGTCGAAGGTCAGCGCGGGCGCACTCATATGCCCCAGCAACTCGGCCTGGGTGGTCATGTCGGAACTGAGCGACTGGTGGTAGGCGCGCAAGTCATAGGCGATGATGGTGCCGAGCGAGACCAGCAAGGCCACCAGCGTGACCAGCATCACCACGCCAAGCAGCTTTTGCGGCAGGGAGCGGCGGCGCGCGATCATCCCGCCACCTGCTGCACGCGCAGGGCGGCCGACAGCATGCGCGCGCTGATTTTCAGGCGCGCCACGGCTGCATGTTTCAGGGACACTTCAAAACGCAGCCTTTCGTCGGCGATGACGAAGTTGATCATGCTGCCCATGCCGAAGGTTTCGTCGCCATCGGTGACGGTCAGCACCGGCTGGCCGCGGCTGGCAGCCAGCAGTTCCTGCGCCAGCTGCTTGTCATGCGCCGGGATGAACAGCATATGGATGCCGGCCAGGCTGTCGCCGCGCTTGACGCGCCTGACCTGCAGCGGGCGGCCATTGGCGGTGTGCCCGGCCACGGTCTGTTCCAGTTGTTCGGCCAGCGGGTCGGCGCCGGCCACACCGATCACGATAGGCGCATCGGGACGGGCGAAACTGCCTTCGGGCCATTCCACGAAGCCGGCAAATTTATACAGGTAGGCGGCCTTGACCTGGCGTTCCAGGCTGGAGCCGGATTGGGCATGGGCGAACAGGGGCCACAGCGCAGCCAGCAGCAGCGCCACCCAGAAAACGGGACATCTTCCTTGGAGAGTCCTCACCGCCATGCCTCGCGAACAGGGGATTGGGGGCATTCTATCGCTGAGTACCCGGCAGCGGCGCAAATATTGGTTTATCGCACCACAAAAGCCTTCCCAGGCTTGCATGTTAGTCGTGACGCCACATTATTGCGGTGCAGCGTGGTCAATCTGCACAGCAGCGCGCTAGAATGGGCTCAAACGCTTTTGTTTGCTAAAGGAGCCACAAGTGAGTACAGACATCAACGAACTGGCCGCCCAGGTGGGTAAGGCCCTGCAAGACAAAGGCTTGCTGTTGGCAACCGCGGAATCGTGCACCGGTGGCGGCATCTCGACGGCGATTACGGACATTGCCGGCTCCACCGGCTGGTTCGATTGCGGCTTCGTGTGCTACTCGAATGCTTCCAAGACCGAGATGCTGGAAGTGCCGGCCGCCATGATGGCGCAATTCGGTTCCGTCAGCGAAGAAGTGGCAGCCGCCATGGCGCAAGGCGCGCTCGGCTCCAGCAATGCCCACGTGGCGATATCGGTGACCGGCATCGCCGGTCCTACCGGTGCGGTACCGGGCAAGCCGGTTGGCACGGTGTGTTTTGGCTGGGCCAACGCCGATACCGTGCACACCGAACGCCTGGTATTCTCCGGCGACCGCCAGGCGGTGCGCGCGCAGACCATCGAGCATTCGCTGAAGGGCCTGCTGCGCTTTATAAATTAGTTCAGAAGGCGGCTGCGGCGCTCCGCCGCGGCCGGTTCAAACAAGGTCAGGCCGGCAATGGCGCGGCTGATTGCCACGTACAGGTAGCGCCGTTCTTCGGCGTATTCGTCCCCGTTGCGGGTAGCGCGCGGGAACTGGCCTTCTTCCATATACGGCAGCAGCACCTGCTGCCATTCCCTGCCCTTGGCCGACTGCACGGTTGCCAGCGCCAGCGCCTTGCCCGCAGCGCCGCGCGCCGTGGGCTTGCCGCGCGTCGCCACCTGGCGGCGGCGCAATTCTTCAAGGAAGGCCGGCGCCTTCGCGTCGCCTTGGCGCTGGGCGAAATCCAAGAAGGCACCCAAGGTGCGCAACACGGAGTCGGCGTGTGCGCGCTTGACGAAAGTGCGGCGGGTGGCGGCCGGCAGGTCGAGGCCCGTGCTGGCCAGCTCCAGCAATTGCGCGGCGCTGGCTGTGGCGGCCTGCGCCTTCATCTGCGCCAGCACGTCGGCCAGGCGCTGCTTCCAGCGGCGGGTGGCGCCGCTGTCGTAATGCTGTTCGGCGCACAGCAGGCCGCTGAACATGAACTCCAGTGTTTCCGGGTCGCGCACCACGGCGTCCTTCTGCTGCTGGTAGGCGTCACCGGAGCCGTACATGGCGTGGCTGGACTCGTAGTCGCGGCGGTCGCCCGAAACGGCGAAATAGGTTTGCAGGCCGTCGACCATCAGCTCGCAGCTTTCCTTGTCCGCCTTCAGCGTGCTGTAGTCGCCGCTGGCCACGTGCAACAGGGCGCGCAGGGCCATGATTTCCGGGCGCTTGAGGTAGGAAGCGAAACCGTCGCAGTTGTATGGCAAGCCGGCGTCGAGCAAGGCGTTCTCGATTTCCACGCTCTGGTCGACTTCGCGCAGGATGATGGCAAGGTCCGGCCCCAGCGCCAGCTCTTTCGCCTTGGCGACGACGGCGCGAGCGCAGGCTTGCGGGTCTGCGGGCTGGTATTCGACGTGGCGCACTTCCGAGTAGGTGTCCGGGTGCGACTCGAAGCCGCACTTGGGCAGCGCGCGTTCCAGCAGCTTTTTCAAGGATACGCCGCAACGGCGCGATTGCGACAGCGGCAGGCGCTCCGCATCGGGGAAGGCCAGCTCGAAGCCGCCGCCGGAGAAGCGCGGATCGGCGCCGCGTTCGGCGTTGATCACCTGGTGGCGGTCGCCCACCACCACCAGCCGCGCGTTGCGGCGGAACAGCTGCAGCAGCTCGAATTCGGCGGCATTCACGTCGTGCCACTCGTCGACCAACAGCAAGTTCGCTTGCGGCATGTCGTGCACCGCCTCCGGGAAGCGGCGCAGGATGGACACCAGGTCGGTCGCGTAATCGACCGGCGCCTGCCACAGGATATGGCCGGCCTGCGGCTGGCGGCGGCGCTCGAACTCATGGAAGATTTCAACGATCTCGCGGTCTTCCAGCTGGAACTCGTTGCACAACTCGTCGAAGGTGAAGTCGTCGAAGACTTCATCCTCGAAGCGCAGGGTGGCCAGGGTGGCCTTCATCTGCGCCAGCAGTTGCAGCATCATTTCCACGCGCTGGGTGCTGCGCTCGAAGTCGAAATCGAATTCCGTGTAGTGGCCTTCGTGGCGCTGCCACACCGTGTTGGCTGCTGCCACCAGCATGGGGCGCATCTGCTCCAGGCTGGACCAGCGCTCAGGCAAGTCGAGCCAGTTGCCATGTTCCGCGATGCGGGTGAGCTGCGAACGTGCCAGCGCTTCCACCGTCAGCACCTGCACCTTACGGCCAGGACATTCCAGCGCCAGCTTTTCGTAGAAACGCTGGCGCGCGCCTTCCGAGAAGCACAGGCCCAGCACCACGCCCGGTTCCTGTGCCGCCAGCATGGACAGCGTGGTAGTCTTGCCTGTCCCTGCGCGCGCCTCGATCATCAAGGTCTGGGCGCGGGACTTCAGGATCGCTTCCTGCTCGCTGGATGGTGAAACTCGCATGCCTGTTCAAATGGTGCCAATGAAAACACGCATTCTACCTTGGCTGGCCGCCGCAGCCGCAGCCGCCCCCCTCACCGCCCCGGCCGCCGGCCAGGCGGCGCGGCCCCTGACGGTGTACGCCGCCGGCGACATCGCCGACTGCCGCTATAACAGCGCCGCCGACTCCGGTGCCGCCGCAACCGCCGCCCTCATCGCCAAAGGCGACCCGGACGCCCTGATCCTCACCCTGGGCGACCATACCTACCCGAATGGCGCCCCGGCTGAATTCAGCGACTGCTACGCTCCCACCTGGGGCCGGTTCAAGTCCCGCACCCGCCCCACGCCCGGCAACCACGAATACACCAGCGGCAAAGCCAACGGCTATTTCGGCTACTTCGGCGAACTGGCCGGCCCTCCCGGCCGCGGCTATTACAGTTTCGACAAGGGCGGCTGGCACTTCATTTCCTTAAACAGCGACCTGAAAACCGCCGATCACCAGCGCCAGCTCCTGTGGCTCAAAGACGACCTGGCCGCCAGCAAGGCGCGCTGCACCCTCGCCTACTGGCACGCGCCCATGTATAGTTCTGGCGGACACACCCCGACCACGAAGATGCAGGACATCTGGCGCGCACTGCACGCGGCGGGCGTCGAGCTGGTTCTGTCGGGGCATGACCACGACTACGAGCGCCTGGCGCCGATGGATGCCGACGCGCAGCCCGATGCCGCGCGCGGCGTACGCCAGTTCGTGGTCGGCACCGGCGGCGCCATGCTCACGCCCTTCCTCTGGCTGAATGAACAGAGCGAAGCGCGCTCCAACTGGCGTACCGGCGTGCTGAAATTGGTTGTGAAGGAAAACAGCTACGAATGGGAGTTCCTGCCGGTCCAACCGAAGACGGCCCCGGAGCGCCCGCAGCAGGAGGCCCGTGACAGCGGCACGGCCGACTGCCACTGATAACAGGAGCATCAATGCAAAACACGGTTCACTTCGTCCTGCAGGGCAAAGGCGGTATCGGCAAAACGTACGTATCGACCATCCTCGCGCAATGGCTCCAGACCAAGAGCGAGACGCCGCTGCGCTGCTACGACACCGACCAGGAAAACACCACCTTCTCGCGCTACAAGGCGCTGGACGTGAAGCATGTGCCGGTGATGACCGAATCGCGCACCATCGACCCCAAGCGCTTCGACGCGCTGATGATCGACATCCTGGAAACGGACGGCAACTGCGTGATCGACAACGGCGCCAACACCTTCTCGCCGCTGATGGCCTACCTGATTGAGAACGACTGCTTCAACCTGCTGGAAGAATCGGGCCGCAAGGTGTACATCCACACCATCGTCGGTGGCGGCGACACGCTGCACGATACGGCGATGGGCTTCGTGACCACGGCCAAGTCGACCCAGGTGCCGCTGGTGCTGTGGGAGAACGAGCATTTCGGGCTGCTGCAATCGGCGTCCGGCAAATCCTTCCTCGAATCGCAGACCTACTCCGACAACTCGCAGCGCGTGCGCGGCCGCATCGTGCTGAGCGCGCGCAACGCCGACACCTTCGGCGCCGACGTGAAGAAAATGAACACCGGCCGCCTCACGGTGGACGAAGTGAAGGCAAGCGACAAGTTCAATGTGATGGAAAAGCAGCGCATCAAGGTCGTCTTCCGCGACCTGTTCGAACAACTCGACCTGGTGAACTGGTAATGGCCCTCGACCCGCAAAAACTGCGCCTGCACGTGTTTGAAAAGACCGGCATCAAGGTGGATGTCGACGACCCCATCTTCGCCCTGGTGGCCTTGAATGAGGCGGTGCTGGAAGAAGCGGTCGAACGCCACCTGGCGCGGCTGGCCGGCCCCCCCGCAACGGCAGCAAGCGCACCGGGCGCAGCCTACGTCCCGCCGCCCGGCGCCCGCCCCATCCCCACCTCGCACGAACCCTTCTCGCGCCGCGAACTGCGCCTGCTGGCCGCGGCCGCCGGCGTAGCGGTGCTGACCGCGGCCCTGGTGCTGATCGGCCAGGCCATCTTCAGCAAACCCGCCGGCATCCCACCTGCCAAGCTCGAGCGCGCCCTGCAAACCCTTGACGCCAAAACCCGCGCCGCCTTCGAAGCAGAATTAGGCAAATAAGAGTCGGTGCCAGGTCTGACAATCGGACATTTGCTGTGCAAATGTCCGATTGTCAGACCTGGCACCGACTTTTGGCACCGACTTTCACGCACTTACGGCAACCGGGCACGCAGCTGCGGACTCGAGATATCCGCTATATGCCGGAAGGCCGTTTCGGCCTGTGCAATAGAATGCGGGGGTACTCCAAATGATTCAAAATGGACCTTCCACTCGCGTACTTCACGCCAGATTTGAGCAATCAGTTCCAGGGCTGCCGCCTCGTTCAGGCCGAACTTTTCGCGCCAGCCGATAGCGTTGTCCAGGTTTGCGCTACGTCCTTGTGGACCAATGCCAAGGAAGAGAGTCCTGTTGGAGGCGACGCTGGGCCTGGGCATGACGTCATACAAGGGGCTGAGCCGCCAACCCTTAAGGCGCGGGTCCCATAAGAAAGCGTGATTGCGCAAGTGATCGTCATCGTTGGTGACAAAGATGTTGTAAATCATGCGCATGAACAGTTCTTTCTTATTGTCGCGTACGACGTCGACGTGGCAGTACTTTTGCACGGCTTCGGCCAGCTCGCCGTAACTCTTGTTTCGCGCATCGGTTTCGTCGCAAGCCAATAGCGTCAGGCCGCTGGCAAACGCCAGCCGCTTCTCGATGAGCCCTTTGCAAGGCATCGTCGATTCGAACAGCTTGCCGGGTTCGGGCAACTCGCCGGGCCTGTCCCAATAGCGGTCGAATCGGCGAATCAACATGACGCGGCGCTCACCCACGGCGAGGGTGCTTACTTCGGGTACGGTCATGCCACACAGCTTGGCCAGCCGCAGCGTTGCCGCTTCGATTTCCGGTACGTCGAGGCGCTCTCCCCTGCTTGAGAACTTGGCCAGCCACAGAACGCCCCGTTCGTCGCGGACCGATGCCTTCGGGCGGGCTCCGCCCAGCGCGGATCCGCCATCAAAAATGGCTTCCAGGTGAGCCGGGACAGGCAAGCCTGCCTCAATGCGTTCGGCAGCCTCCATGAGGTACTGCAGGTCTGACAGGGGTACGCAGCCCTCTTTGGGCTGGCCTTCAATGCGCTCGCGCACATCCAGCGCGCCAACCCGCTCGCTGCCCGCTTCCAGCAGGTAGCTTGATTCCGACAGGCTGTTGATTGGAACTTTTAGCTTGGCCTCAATGACCCGGCGCCCCCAGGCATCCGGCGCGGCATCGCGGATGCCGCCGAAAAAGGGCAGGCTATTCTCAGGGAAGATCTTTCTGGCGCGGATAGCCTCCTTGTTCTTCAGCGAGAGGCTGACAGGGTCGATCTCTACTGCTCCGGGCCTGTCGATATAGCGGGTGCCGTAAGCAAACTCGGACGCGTTCAGTTGCGGGCCGTCCTCCGTCAGGTTCAACAAGCCGGCTGGCACGAATGCTCCATCCAATGAAGCAAAAACTGCGAGTTCCCGCCTGGTGGCCATGCGACCTCCTAAAAATCGAGTTTATTCAGTTCTTCCTTGCTGAGCCCGCGGGTGCGTTTGCGTTTTTCGCCAGCCTCCAGGGCGGCGAGTGCCGGGTCTTCTGCCTGCAACAGCTGGAGCAAGCTCATTGCCGGCGCTATGGCATCGATGTATCGCAGCACCTGGCCCATAGCCAGCCCGGCATCTCCTTTTTCCATTCGGTAGGCGGTATTCCGTGATATGCCAGCTCGCACAGCAGCTTCTGCTTGCGTCATATGCCGGGCAATGCGCAAGCGAGCCAGGCGTTGACCGATCATGGCCATTTCCATAACCCGGCTGGCGGGCATTACATGATTTTGATTGATTTTCATGTTCGAAAAAACAAACATTAAACGCGCAATGCGCGATTTAACGAGCATACATAAGTATAGCAGAAGCGTTCGGCAGAAAAATGAAATACATCTGAATTCGAGCATTAACAACATAAAGATCGATTTAACGATCATTCGACCAAGTTGACTTTATTGTGCTAACATGTGAATACCTATTCATTTGTTTGCTATGGCTATTTATTCTGACAACGATGCTTCCGTCGCGGAGCTGGCGGCTTTGTTTCATTTGCTGGGGGATGCGACCCGGCTGCGTATCGTGCTGGCTTGCCTGGAGCAGCCGATCGCGGTCAGCGATATCGCGGGCGCGCTGCAACTGAGCTCTTCGCTGGTCAGCCATCACCTGCGCCTGCTGCGCGCGGCCCGCATCGTCAAATCCGAGCGCCAGGGCAAGCAGGTCTTCTATTCCACCGCTGATGCCCATATCAGCGGTGTCCTGCGCGATATGCTGGAACACATCGCCGAACCATCCAACGGTAACGAACAATGAGCGCCCACCACCACCACGGACATGGCCACGACCACGGCCATCACCATCATCACCACGGCGAGCCGGGCCACGGCCGCGCCTTCGCCATTGCCATCACGCTTAACGCGGCCTTTGTTGCGATTGAGTTCTTCTACGGTTTCCTGGCCAATTCGACCGCGCTGATGGCGGATGCGGGCCATAACCTGTCGGACGTATTGAGCCTGATCCTGGCCTGGGGCGCGGCCATCCTTGCCAAGCGCGAACCTTCCGGCCGTTATACCTACGGCTTGCGCAGCAGCTCTATCCTGGCGGCGCTGTTCAACGGCATGCTGCTGATGGCGGCTACCGGTGCCATCGCGTGGGGTGCGTTCCAGCGCTTGATGGAGCCGACGCCTGTGGCGGGGCTGACCGTGTCCGTGGTGGCCGGCATCGGCATCGCCGTCAACGGCATTTCGGCCTGGTTGTTCATGAAGGGCAGCAAGGATGACCTGAATATCCGTGGCGCCTACCTGCACCTGGCGGCCGATGCTGCGATCTCGCTGGGCGTGCTGATCGCCGGCCTGGTAGTCATGTACACCGGCTGGGCGTGGATCGACCCCGCCGTTTCTCTGGTCATCGTGGTGCTGATCATGAAGAGCACCTGGTCGCTGCTGCGCGAGGCACTGGACATGACGCTGGGCGCCGTGCCGGGCAATGTGGATGCCGGCCAGGTCGAGAACTTCCTGCTGGCCAGCCCTGGCGTAACCGGCGTGCACGACCTGCACATCTGGTCGATGAGCACCACCGACGTCGCCTTGACTTGCCACCTGGTCATGCCGGGCGGTTATCCAGGCGATATGGCTATCGACGACATCGCGCGCCAGTTGAAGGAGCGGTTCGGCATTCACCACACTACCCTGCAGACGGAGCAAGGCACTACGCAGCATGAATGCTGCCTGCAAGGCCCGGGCCACGCGCCCGACGGCAAGCATGAGCATGATCACGATCACCGCCATGATCACGACCATGACCACGGCCATGCCCATTAAGCCTTGGCCCCAGGCCAGGCCAAGAAGTCATACAAAGCCCCTCCAGCCCATCCAAACATTGGGACAATAAAATTACCTGCCGACATCATTGAGATGCTGGCAGGCTTATAAATCAAGCACTTACCGGACTCCGTCCCGCCAAATCACGGCGGGCACACAGCTTGCTGTTGAGCCAGGACCCCGCCAGACGCGCGGGGACCTATACAACGGAGACCGGAATGCAAAAGAAGCGCCCCCTCACCCTTTACATCCTGTTCGCGATGCTGCTTGGCGTCGCCGTCGGCTACGCCTGTCACACGGTATTCCCTGACAAGAAAATCACCGCCGACATTTCGGCCCACATCTCGCTGGTGACCGACATCTTCCTGCGCCTGATCAAGATGATCATTGCGCTGCTGGTGTTCTCTACCCTGACCGTCGGTATCGCCAACCTGAGCGACGGCAAGGCTGCGGGCCGGATCGGCGCCAAGGCTTTCGCCTGGTTCATCGTCGCTTCGCTGGTCTCGCTGGCGCTGGGCATGGTGCTGTCGAACCTGATGCAGCTCGGCACCAACCTTGGCCTGCCGCTGCCGGCCATCGATGCCAGCACAGGGCTGAAAACCTCGGCCTTCACACTGAAGGACTTCATCACCCACGTGGTGCCGAAGTCGCCGATCGAGGCCATGGCCAATAACGAGATCCTGCAGGTACTGGTGTTCTCGATCTTCTTCGGTTCCGCGCTGGGCGCGCTGGGCGAATCCGGCAAGCGCTTGCTGGACGTGGTCGACGAACTGGCGCAAGTGATGTTGCGCATTACCGGCGCCATCATGGGCATGGCCCCGCTGGCAGTGTTTGCCGCCATGGCTTCGGTGGTCACCACCAATGGCCTTGGCATCCTGGCCACCTTCGCCAAGTTCATGGGCGGCTTCTACCTCGGCCTGTTCTGCCTGTGGGTCCTGCTGATCGGCGCCGGCTTCGCCGTGCTGGGTCCACGCGTGCTGCGCCTGGTGGGCCTGATCCGCGAACCGTTCCTGCTGGCCTTCTCCACTGCCAGCTCGGAAGCCGCTTATCCGAAACTGCTGGTCGCGCTGGACAAGTTCGGCGTGCAGCGGCGCATCTCCAGTTTCGTGCTGCCCATGGGCTATTCCTTCAACCTCGACGGCTCGATGATGTATTGCACCTTCGCCGTGCTGTTCATCGCCCAGGCCTACGGCATCGACCTGTCGCTTGGCACCCAGGTCACCATGCTGCTGCTGTTGATGCTGACCTCCAAAGGCATGGCCGGCGTGCCGCGCGCTTCGCTGGTGGTGATCGCCGCCACCTTGACCCAATTCCACATCCCCGAAGCGGGCCTGCTGTTGTTGATGGGCGTGGACCAATTCCTCGACATGGGCCGCTCGGCCACCAACGCAGTCGGCAATGCCATCGCCACTGCCGTCGTAGCCAAGTGGGAAGGCGCGCTTGGCGCAGAAGAACAGGCGGATGAGCACAGCTACATCCGCGCCGCATAAAAACAAAGACCTCAGGAGAACCCCGAATGAAATACCCTGCCACCACCTTGCTGGCCCTGGCTTGCTGCAGCGCGCACGCGCAATCTTCCGTCAACATCTACGGCGTGGCCGATGCCGGCATCGTGCTCGAACGCGGTGGCGCCGCCGGCAATACCTTCAATGTGAGCAGCGGCGTCGCTTCCGGCTCGCGCATCGGTTTCAAGGGCACGGAAGACCTGGGCAACGGCCTGTCGGCCGGCTTCGTCATCGAGAGCGGCTTCGCCATGGATACCGGCGCCTCCGGCCAGGGCGGCCTGACTTTCGGCCGCCAGTCCTTCGTCTCGCTCGGCAGCCCACTTGGCACCATCAGCGCCGGCCGCCAGTACTCGCCGTATTACAAGGCGCTGCGCGATATCGCCGACCCCTTCGCCGATGGCCTGGCGGGCCAGGCTGCCAATCTTATGGTGCCGAACCGCCGCATGGACAACTCGCTGCGCTACGCTTCCCCCAAGCTGGCGGGCTTCTCGACCGAGCTGGCTTACAGCTCCGGCGAAGTGGCCGGCGACAGCACCCGCAAGCGCGCGCTGAGCGGCGCGCTGAATTACGACGAAGGACCATTGGCGCTGTCGCTCTCGCACTTCCGCCGCGAAGGCACTACGGCCGGCCTGCATGCGCATAACACCCTGCTCGCGGCGCGCTACAAGCTGGGCGACTACCAGCTGCACGCCGGCTATGCCTTCAATCGCGGCATGGGCACGGTCGGAGGTGGCGGCAGCAGTACATTGTCGAACAGCGCGAACGGCACGCCAGGTCCTGTCACCAGCGCCACCAGCATCATCACCAGCGGCACGATCGGCCTTCCCGGCGCCTCCAGCCGCGACGTGCTGCTGGGCCTGTGCGCCACCTTCGGGCCGCATCGTTTTGCCGGCTCGGTGGTGCAGCACCTGGATCGCAGCCCGGCCAACCAGGATGCACGCCAGTACGGCATCGCTTACCTGTACGGCCTGTCCAAGCGCACCGACCTGTACGCCGCTTACGGCCGCATCGATGGACACAACGGTGCCCCATTCACGGTCGGCAACGCCACCGACGATGGCAAGGGTCACCGCGCGGTCAACCTGGGCTTGCGTCATCAGCTGTAACAGAGGTTTGCTATAGTTGGCTGTAATGCCAGTCCAGTCCGACAACACCGCCATCCCTCCGGCGCCATCGCGCCCGACGCAACACGTCCGTACCTTGTGGGGCCTGGTGCTGCTGGCTGGCCTGGCCCTGCCCTACCTGGCTTACTGGTGGGCCGACAGCGCCACCACCGAACGCCTGCGCGAAGCGGGTGCGCAAAGGCTGGAGGTGTACGCCACCAGCCTGGAAAACCTGCTGGACAAATACGACCTGATCCCGCGCATGCTGGAGCTGGACAAGGACGTGGTCCAGCTGCTGGAGCACCCAGGCGATGAGGATGCACGCAACAGCGTGAACGAATACCTGGAAGGCCTGAACCGGAAGGCCGAATCCAGCAACATCTATATCGTCAACCTGCAAGGCCGCACCCAGGCCGCCAGCAATTGGCGCCAGAGGGACAGCTTCATCGGCGACGACGTCAACTTCCGGCCCTATATCCGTAACGCGCTGCGCGGCCGCCCCGGCGGCTTTTATGGCGTCGGCACCACCAGCCTGGAGCCGGGATACTTCTACGCGCACGGCATCTACAAGGACGGCCGCATGCTGGGCGTGGCGGCGATCAAGGTCAGTATCGAGAACCAGCAGCGCAGCTGGACGCAGGGCAGCGACAAGGTGGCGCTGGTGGACCCGAACGGCGTGATTTTCCTCAGTTCGGACCCAAACTGGAAATTCAAATCGCTGAAACCATTATCGGCAAGCGTACGTGCCGAGCTTGAACAAACCCGCCAGTATTTCGCGCAAGAGCTGCCGGCATTGACCTTGAAGCACGACGAGGCGCTGCCCAACGGCAACCGCCTGCTCGTTATCCGCGACAGCAATGCCCCCGGTGCCGCAACCACGCCGCTGATGCTGGCGCAAACGCGCTTGCTAGCGCCGCGCGACTGGACCTTCATCTACCTGTCCGACTTGAATGCGGCACGCGGCAACGCCAGCGTGGCCTTCCTGTTCGCGCTGCTGGCGTATGGCTTCCTGGTGCTGTTGTTCCTGTATTGGCGCCAGCGCTTGCGTGCCAAGGAAGAACTGGAACGCATGGTGGCCGAGCGTACCGCCAGCCTGGCGCGCATAACGCAAGACTTGAGCAAGGAAGTCGACGTGCGGCGCCAGGCCGAGCAGCAACTGCAGATCACGCAGAATGAGCTGTTCCAGGCCGGCAAACTGGCGGTGCTGGGGCAGATGTCGGCCAGCATCACGCACGAACTGAACCAGCCGCTGACAGCGCTGCGCACCATGTCCGACAACGCCGTGCTGCTGTTCGAGCGCGGCCGCATGGACGACGTGCGCAACAACCTGAAGACCATTTCCCAAGTGGTGGCGCGGATGGGCACCATCACCGGCAAGCTGAAAAGTTTCGCCCGCAAGTCGAATGCGGAGTTGGGGCCGGTGTCGGTCCATACTTCCATATCCAATGCCTTGGTGCTGGTGGAGCGCCGCATCCAGCTGGACAAGGTCACCTTCCAGTTGCGCATCGACCAGGCCGATATTTACGCCCTGTGCGACAGCAACCGGCTGGAGCAAGTATTGCTCAACCTGATGACCAATGCACTCGACTCGATGGCCGGCTGCACGGTGCGCGAGCTGGTGCTGGAAGTGAGCAGCATGCCAGGCCGCGTACAGATCCGCGTGGCCGACAGCGGCCCGGGGCTCAGCGACGAAGCGCGCCAGCGGCTGTTCGAGCCCTTCTACACCTCCAAGCCGCAAGGCGAAGGCCTGGGCCTTGGACTGGCCATTTCAGAACAAATCATCCGCGATTTCGGCGGAAGCTTAAGAGCGGAACAGGCCGATGCCGGCGCCTGCTTCGTAATCGAATTAAAAGCGGCGCAGGAGACATGATGGACGATATACAAGTGCTGCTGGTCGAAGACGACCCGACCGTGCGCGCCGGCAGTGCGCAGGCACTGGAGCTGGCCGATTTCAGCGTCAGCAGCTACGAAAGTGCCGAGCCGGTGACCAGGCTGCTGCGGGCGAACAGCCCGGTGGTGCTGGTGAGCGATGTGCGCCTGCCCGGCATGAGCGGCCTGGAATTGCTGGCAGCGGCGCGCGCCATCGATCCCGACCTGCCGGTCATCCTGGTCACCGGCCACGGCGATATATCGATGGCGGTACAGGCGATGCACGACGGCGCTTACGACTTCCTCGAGAAGCCCTATTCATCCGAACAACTGGCGGACGTGGTACGGCGCGCCGCCGACAAACGCCGACTGCAGCTGGAAGTGCGTGCGCTGCGCCAGAAGCTGGACCATAGCGAAGGCATCGAGGCCTGCCTGCTCGGCAACACACCGGCCATGCGCGCCTTGCGCCAGGTGATACTGGACGTGGCCGGGCAGCCGGCCGATGTGCTGATCTATGGCGAAACCGGCACCGGCAAGGAACTGGTGGCGCGTTGCCTGCACCAGTTCAGTGAACGCGGCAAGCACCACTATGTGCCGGTCAATTGCGGCGCCATCCCGGAGACCATTTTCGAGAGTGAACTGTTCGGCCACGAGCAAGGCGCCTTCACCGGCGCGGCCAAGCGCCAGGTCGGCAAGATCGAACACGCCGATCACGGCACGCTATTCCTGGACGAGATAGAAAGCCTGCCGCTGGCAATGCAAGTCAAGTTGCTGCGGGTGCTGCAGGAGCGCTCCGTCCAACGCCTGGGATCGAACGCCCCGGTGCCGCTGGACATCCGCGTGATTGCCGCTTCCAAGGAAGACTTGAAGGAATTTTCGGACCAGGGCAAGTTCCGCAGCGACCTGTACTACCGGCTCAATCTGATCGTGCTGCACGTCCCGCCGCTGCGCGAACGGCGCGAAGACATCCCGCTGCTGTTCGAGCATTTCATGCTGGACGCGGCGGCGCGCTACAAGCGCCCTTGCCCGCTGGTGCCACCGGCGCAGATGCAGCAGTGGATGGCACAGGATTGGCCCGGCAATGTGCGCGAGCTGCGCAATGCCGCCGACCGCTTCGTGCTGGGCCTTTCTGCCTCGACGGAGAGTGCGGTGCCGGCATCGCTGGCGGACCAGGTCGGCGCCTTCGAGCGCATGCTGATCGAACAGGCCCTGCGCGCGGCCGGCGGCAACGTCGCCACCGCCTGTACCGCGCTGAGCCTGCCGAAACAGACCATGTACCACAAGATGCAGAAGTACGGCCTGGCGGCCGACGACTACCGCTGAATTATTTGACGTCCATCAGTTCGACGTCGAAGATCAGGGCCGAATTGGCTGGAATGTTCGGCATGGAGCGCGAGCCATACGCCATTTCCGACGGGATGATCAGGGTGCGCTTGCCACCGACCTTCATACCGACGATGCCCTGGTCCCAGCCCTTGATCACCTTGCCGGTACCCAGCTTGAAGTCCAGCGGTTCGCCGCGCGGAATCGAACTGTCGAACTGGCGGCCGCGCTGGTTCTTGGCCAGCGGGCGGTACAGCCAGCCGGTGTAATGCATGAAGACGGTGTTACCGACGTTGGCCTCGGCGCCCTTGCCGATCTTGTGGTCGGTGATGATCAGTTGCTCGGCGGCTGGGCCCGGCTGGGCCGAACCCGGCACGATCGGGCCTGGCTGGGCCGGCGCTGCGGCTTCAGCTTGTTGCGCCACGGGAGCCGCAGGCTGCGCCTGGGCAGGTTCTTGGGTAGGCTGCTGTGCCTGCGCCAGGCTGGCGGCGCACAGGAATGCGAACAGGGTCGAAGTGCGTTTCATGTATATTCGTCAAGTGGTTTTAAAGCGGCTGCCATGATAACAAAACAAGCTGTGCACAAACTGTTTTTTGCGCTCTGGCCCGACCACGCGGTGCGCCAGGCCTTGGTGCGGCTGCAACAGCCGGTACGCGGGCGCTTGATTCCGCCGGAGAAACTGCATCTCACCATGGCGTTTCTTGGACAGCAACCGGCCGAGGCCTTGCCTGTCTTGCTTGGCATCCTGCATGCAACGCATGTGCCGCCGTTGCAGTTGACGCTTGATTGCTATGGTTATTTCAAACGCCCGCATATTGCCTGGACGGGGATGAGCGCGCCGCCTGCGGGCTTGCTGGCGGCGCAAGCCGGGCTGATGTCGCGGCTGGAAGCAGCCGGTTTCAGCGCCGCCACCCACGGGGAGTTCAAGCCACACATCACGCTGGCGCGCGAGGCAAAGGAAGCGCCTGCCGAATTCAGCGCGGCGCCGGTGGTGTGGAATGTGCAGGGGCTTGCGCTGCTGGAGTCAATGGCGGATGGGCGCTATTTGCCGCTTGCCTGACACCGGCCGGCGGCGGTCCTAGTCCAGTGTCCGGCCCTGCGGGTCAGACACCGGTATACCGGTTTCAGCCTGCTCAGCCAGCTTGCGCAGCAAGTGCCCCGCCGCCACCATGCCAAACGTCGCAGTCACCACCATCGCCGACCCGAATCCCGCGCAATTGATGCCCGTTAGCCCCGGCTTCGCCGCCGCCTTTTCATCGCCATCAACGGTGCAAACCTCCCCCGTCTCAGGGAATTTCAACGGTTCCATCGAAAATACCGCATCCACACCCAACTTGTTCTTCGAATTCGGCGGATAGTTGAACTGGCTGCGCAAACGGCGCCGCACCTTCTTCAGCAAGGGCTCCTGCTCAGTCTTGGACAAGTCGCGCACTTCGATCCGGGTCGGATCGGTCTGGCCACCGGCGCTACCGATCACAATCAAGGGAATCTGCTTGCTGCGGCAATAGTGAATCAGCGCTGTCTTCGACTGGGCCGAATCGATCGCATCCACCACGTAGTCGAAGTGATGCGCCCCCACCATCTCATCCAGGTTATCCGGCGTGATGAAATCTTCCACCTGCACCACTTCGCAGAAGGGGTTGATCTGGGCAATGCGCTCCGCCAGCGCGGAAATCTTGGCCATGCCGATGGTGCCGGACAGCGCCTGGATCTGACGGTTGATATTCGACTCGGCCACGTTGTCGAGGTCAATCAGGGTCAGCTTGCCGATCGCCGAGCGCGCCAACGCTTCCACAATCCACGAGCCGACACCGCCCACGCCAATCACGCAGACATGTGCCCCCCGGAAACGTGCGAGGGCTTTTTCACCGTACAAGCGGGCAATGCCGCCAAAGCGGCGGTCGAAATCGATATCTTCCAGAACTGGATCAACTATTTGCGGGGAATTCATCCCGTCATTTTACCGGACCCGGGCTACAATGTTTTCTCTTGCCAAGTACACCAGACCCGCACATGAGCAATTCCTTGATCGATACCGCCCCAGGCTATGACCAGCCGATCGCCGTCCTGAAACACTGCCACGACAAGATCCGCAAGCAATTGCAAACCTTGCAGAACCTGCTGAGCCACCTGCCTCAGCACGGCGCCGACGCCGCCGCCCAGCAAGCCGCCCAAGCCGTGCAGAAGTACTTCAACAAAGCCGCCCACCTGCATCACGCCGATGAGGAAAACGACCTGTTCCCCCTGCTGACTGCGGCGGCGCAGGGCGAGGACGCGGCCCTGCTGGGCAAGCTGGGCCCGCAGATCCTTGCGCAGCACAAGCAGATGGATCTCGACTGGGATATACTCAATTCGCAACTTGATAAGATTGCCAACGGTTCCAGTGCAGCATTGAATGCCACCGAAGTGGAACGCTTCGTACAGGCATATACCGCGCATATGGAAACCGAAGAGGCGCACATCGCGCCCATGGCCAAACGGATACTCAGTCCCGCCCAGATGACCATTCTGGGTGAAGCCATGCAGCAGCGCCGCGGCCTCCTGCCGGCGGCCATCGCCGGCGGAATCGCCCTGGCTGACCTGCGCATGGATTATGGCCGCGCCAGCCTGTCGGAAGCCGACACCCTGGCCGACCCGATTGCGCAATTTGCCAAGTGGTTCAATGAAGCCATGAAGGCGCAGGTGAACGAGCCCAACGCGATGAGCGTTGCCACGGTGGGTGCCAACGGCCGACCCAGTTCGCGCATCGTGCTGATCAAGCAGTACGACGAGCGCGGCTTCACCTGGTACACCAATTACGAGAGCCAGAAAGGCCGGCAGCTCGCGGAAAACCCGCACGCAGCAATCCTGTTCTTCTGGCCTGAACTCGAACGCCAGGTAAGGATCGAAGGCCGCGTCGAGAAAACTTCCGTCGAAGAGAGTGACAAGTATTTCTACAGCCGCCCGGTGAAGAGCCAGTTGGCGGCGATTGCCTCACGACAGAGCCGCCCGATCGGCAGCCGCGAAGCAATGGAAGAAAGTTATGCCGTCGTCGAGGCGGCCAGTGGCGACCAGCCGCAACGGCCGGAGCACTGGGGCGGTTATCGCCTGGTGCCGGAGCGCGTAGAGTTCTGGCAAGGGCGCGCCTCGCGTTTCCACGACAGGATAGTCTATGACTTGCAGGACGGTAGCTGGAATAAGGAGCGCATCCAGCCCTGATCCGTCCTCTCAGATGGAAGGGGCAGGCGCATGTTTGTACAAAACCGCATCAATAGCTGGATCAGCAGCATTGCCCCGCAAATCGCCCTGCCCCTGAGGATAGAGCTGTGGAATGGCCGCAGTTTCGACTTCTCGCAGGAAGCGCCACGCGTGACGATCCGCGTCCCCAGCCCGTCCGCGGCGCGCTACCTGCTCAAACCCTCGCTGTCCAGCCTGGGGACCGCCTATGTCGAGGGCGCCATCGAGGTAAGCGGGCGCGCGGTCGACATGATCAAGGTCGTCAACGCGCTGGCGCGCAGCTCGCTGAAAGAGACCGGCAGCCTTTCCCGCATCACGCGCACCTTCCACCACAATCGCAAGCACGATGCGGAAGCGATCCGCTACCATTACGACGTATCCAACGAGTTCTACCAACAGTTCCTCGACCCGAACATGGTGTATTCCTGTGCCTACTTCGAAAACGGCGACGAAGACCTGGCCACCGCGCAAATCAAGAAGATCGACCACATCCTGGCCAAGATCAAGCTGCAGCCGGGGCAGACGCTGCTCGATATCGGCTGCGGCTGGGGTGCACTGGTGATCCGCGCCGCGCAGAAGTACGGCGTCCGCTGCGTCGGCATTACGCTCAGCGAAAACCAGCATGCGCTGGCACTCGAGCGGGTGCGCGCTGCCGGCCTGTCCGACCTCATCGAAATTCGTTTGCAGGACTACCGCGACGTGCGCGGCAGCTTTGACCGCATCACCAGCGTCGGCATGTTCGAGCACGTGGGCATCAAGCACCTTGTGGAATACTTCGGCATTATCAACAAGCTGCTGGCCGAGGATGGACTGGTGATGAACCATGGGATCACGTCGACCGACCCGGATAACGGCGAAACCCCGTACGGCGGCGGCGAGTTCATCGAGAAGTATGTTTTCCCGCACGGCGAGTTGGCGCATATCGGGCAGGTGCTGCACGCCATGCAGGAGGGGCAGCTCGAAGCCTACGACGTCGAAAACCTGCGGCGCCACTATGCCCGTACCTGCATGATCTGGACCGAGAATTTTGAGGACCACGAAGAGAAGGTGCGTGAGCTGGCAGGTGACAAGCGCTTCCGCATCTGGCACGTCTACCTCGCCGGCTGCGCCTATGCCTTCGACCAGGATTGGATCAGCCTTTACCAGATCGTCTGCGGCAAGGCGGGGCGACATCCTTCTTCTTTGCCATGGTCACGCCAATACATGTATGCCCAACACTGAACACTTTGAAGGCGGCTGCCTTTGTGGCGCCATTCGCTATCGCGCAACCTCGCAACCGCTGCGCGGGGTCATATGCCATTGCGAGACGTGTCGCAGGCACTCCGGAGCACCTGCCCTGGCGTTCGTCCACTTCGAGAAGGCTTCCTTCTCCTGGCTGCGAACGGAGCCGGTCTGGTATCGCTCGTCACCTTTCGCAGAGCGCGGCTTTTGCCCGATCTGCGGCAGCACCATCGGCATGCGTGAAGAAGTCCTCGCAGACCGTGTGCAAGTATGTGCCGGCAGCCTCGATGATCCGGGCAGCATCGCGATCCAGGATCATGTCTGGACCTCATCGCAGGTGCATTGGTTCGACATCCAGGATAAGCTGCCGCGCTTTGCCGAAAGCAGTTCGGCGGTGCCATCCAAAGCGCAAGAACAATAGTGTTTACACTATCGATTTCATAACAACAATCAATTAGATCAATTAAAACCCTTGCTTTAGCCTAAGGTTTCCCCGACAACAATGACAAGGAGAAACCGTGATGAGCAATCGCAAACTCGCCGTGCTGGCCATGCTGGCAGGCCTGCTTCCACTATTCGAACCGCAGCTCGCCTACGCAGCCGACAAGGTAGCCGGCGGGCAGAATTGGTGGCCCGAGAAACTGGATCTCCAGCCGCTACGCCAGCATTCCGCAGAATCCAACCCCTACGGCCCCAACTTCAGCTACGCCAAAGAATTCCAGAGCCTCGACCTGAAGGCGGTCAAGAAAGACATCAACGCCATCCTCACCAGCTCTCAACCCTGGTGGCCTGCCGACTACGGCAATTACGGTCCCTTCTTCATCCGCATGGCCTGGCATAGCGCCGGCACCTACCGCGTGGGCGATGGCCGCGGCGGCGCGGCCAGCGGGCAACAACGATTCGAACCGCTGAATAGCTGGCCGGACAACGTCAGCCTCGATAAGGCCCGCCGCTTGCTGTGGCCAGTCAAACAGAAATACGGCCGCAAGATTTCGTGGGCTGACCTGATGGTCCTGGCCGGCAACGTGGCGATGGAAAACATGGGCTTCAAGACCATCGGCTTCGCCGGCGGGCGCAGCGACGCCTGGCAAGCCGACACCGTGTTCTGGGGCGCTGAAAACAAATGGCTGGGCGCCGACCGCTTCAGCGGCAAGCGTGAGCTGAAGGGCGCGCTGGCCGCTACGCAGATGGGCCTGATCTATGTGAACCCGGAAGGCCCGGAAGGCAAGCCTGATCCAATCGCCGCAGCCGCTGACATTCGCCAAGCCTTCGGCCGCATGGCCATGGACGATGAGGAGATCGTCGCCCTGATCGCCGGCGGCCACACTTTTGGCAAGGCGCACGGGGCACATGATCCTGAAAAGTGCGTTGGTGCCGATCCTGCCGGTGCCGCGATGGAACAGCAAGGGCTGGGCTGGCAGAACAAATGCGGCAAGGGTAATGCAGAAGACTCGGTGACCAGCGGACTGGAAGGCTCCTGGACATCGAACCCGATCGCGTTTACCACGCAATACCTGGACAACCTGTTCGCCTTCAATTGGGTGCAGAGCAAAAGCCCGGCCGGCGCGACGCAATGGGTGCCCAGCACGCCTGACGCAGCGAACCTGGTGCAGGATGCGCACATCGCCGGCAAGCGCCACGCGCCCATCATGTTCACCACCGACCTGTCTTTGAAAGAGGACCCGGAGTTCAACAAGATCGCCAAACGCTTCCAGCAAGATCCGAAGCTGTTTGCCGATGCCTTCGCCCGCGCGTGGTTCAAGCTGACCCATCGCGACATGGGACCGAGCGCCCGTTATATCGGCGCCGACGTGCCGAAGCAGACCTTCCTGTGGCAAGACCCGATTCCAGCGCCAGGCTATACGGCCATCAACAGCCAGGACGCGGCGCAACTGAAGCAGAAGATCCTTGCTTCCGGATTGAGCACGCAGGACTTGGTCAAGACTGCATGGGCTGCGGCAGCCAGCTACCGGGGTAGCGATAAGCGCGGTGGTATCAACGGCGCCCGCATCCGCCTCGCGCCGCAAAAGGATTGGGCGGTGAACGAACCGGAGCAACTAGCCAAGGTGCTGGCAAAGCTTGAAACCATCCAGGCCGATTTCAACAAGGCACAGAAAGGCGGCAAGAAGGTCTCGCTGGCCGACCTGATCGTCCTCGGCGGCAATGCGGCCATCGAGAAGGCAGCAAAAATCGGTGGCCATGCCGTGCAAGTGCCGTTCAAGCCGGGTCGCGCCGATGTGTCCCAGGCCCAGACCGATGTGAAGTCCTTCGCCGTGCTGGAGTCGAAAGCCGATGGCTTCCGCAACTACTACGACAGCGAAAGCAAGCTGTCGCCGGCCGAAGCCCTGGTCGAAAAGGCCAACCTCCTCAACCTGACCGTACCCGAAATGACGGTGCTGGTTGGCGGCATGCGCGCCCTTGATGCCAACTACGGTCACTCGTCCAACGGCGTATTGACCAGCAAGCCCGGCACGCTGAGCAACGATTTCTTCGTCAACCTGCTGACCATGGACACCAAGTGGAACAAGGCGCCTGGCGTGGAAGGCTTGTACGAGGGCCGCGACCGCAGCAGCGGAGATCTCAAATGGAAGGCGACGCCGGTGGACCTGGTGTTCGGTTCGAATTCCGAACTGCGCGCCGTGGCCGAAGTCTATGCCGCCAACGATAGTCGTGATAAATTCGTCAAGGACTTCGTGGCCGCATGGAACAAGGTCATGAACCTGGACCGCTTCGACTAAGACCCGGGGCTCTGCGGGGCCCCTTCCTCCATTCAGGAGATCCAGTGCTCGAAAAGAAGAACCTCGCCAGCATTCTCGCCCAGCTTACCCACCTGCCCAACCGCACCCCGGAGATGGCTTTCGACGGCGTAGCCGACCGGGCTTTCGCCGAAGTCGCGCCGTTCCGTGATGGCAGCATTTCGGTCGGTTATTACTCCGGCAGCAGCGAATGGGAGCGCCATCCTGCGGGCGACGAAATCGTAATGGCGCTGGAAGGCAGTACCACCGTCATCGTGCTGGTGGAGGGCCAGCAACAGCGCATCCAATTGCATGCCGGCGAATTGCTGGTGGTGCCGCAGAACCACTGGCATCGCTTTGAGCATTCAGACCACCTTAAAATCCTTGGCGTCACCCCGCAACCATCAGACCACAGCCTTGAACTACCTGACACCTGACGCGCTGGAGGTCGACATACTCACGCTCTCGATGTCTTACTGCGCGCGACACTGACCGGAAGTCGCGATCATCATGTTGATGGTTACCGAGAACAACCACCTAGCGGCTGCGCTTGAACCGATGGCGATACGCACCAACTATAGCTACAAAGCCATCTGCAAAGCCAATCCGAAAGAGTTCGAGAACGCCAAGCTTGTTTCAGACCACGTTGTCCTCACCGAGTCGGCGCTTGGCAACCAAGAAGTCGCCATCGTTTTCAAGCCGCGAGCCGAATGGCCCAAAATGTTCAAATTCCTAAGGCTCTACCGCGATGTATCCTCGGTATCCAAGGCAATCGTCAATGACGCGAGTCGCCCCTAGGGATCATCACGCGGCAGGTCTCCGCGCACATCATTTCAGTTCGGTCCTCTCTACGCAGCACTTAATTTCTCTTTTCGTACATAACGTCCGACCGCAATACGTACTTGATGCCGGCACTTATCTCCGCGCCCTGGTGCGACTGGTTGTGAGGGAAGACCAGCAGCATTCCCTCCTGCGGACGCACAGTCTCCCACCTGAACTGGGTGTCGCCGCCTTCGAAACCGGCATTCAGGTAAATCAGGAACGTAAGCAGGCTTACCTCGTCCGGCGACTTTTCAAAGGAGCCGTCCTTGTGCCATTTGAAGTACTCGCCGCGGCCATATCGGTAAAACGAAAGCGCTCATTCAAGCCGCTAAGGCGCGGCTCGCGCAAACAGCCACTGGGCCAGGCATGGATCGTCGAAGATCACGCGGTCGTTATTGCGGATATCTATACGCCGTACTGACCCGGTAGCCAGGTTGACTTCAGACGGCTGGTAGCCCATCTCTTCGCCCATTTCGATGTAGCGTTGGCATTCGGCTTCGTTGAGGAACTGGTTCACTGTGAAGACCCCGAGGCCAAGTTGTTCTGCTTGCATCATGTCACCTTTATCCCTACTTAGTATACATATTACACTAACTTATTTCGCATTTTCACTAAGTTATTTTGATTTATCACTAAGGGCGTTAAAATGGCCTCGTTAATAAGTGAGGGCGTTCATGAGCGGCAGCGAAACAGAGCAGGAATTTCTGCGGAATTACAGTATTCACGACTTCGACGTTCCGCTCACCAGCGTCGATCTCGTCATCTTCACGATTCGCGAGCAAGCATTGCACGTGCTGCTGGTGAAGCGCGGCGAGCATCCACACAAGGGGCGTTGGGCGCTGCCAGGTGGTTTCATCGACATTCACCGTGACCGCGATCTCGATGCGACAGCGCTACGCAAGCTGCGCGAAAAGACTGGCGTTGAAGCGCCCTACCTGGAACAACTGCAAGGGTTCGGCAGCGCCACACGCGATCCGCGTGGCTGGTCGGCGACGTTCGCCTACTTCGCCTTGATCGGGTCGGATGGAATGGAGCTGCGCCATGGCTCCGGCAGCGATGCGGCCAGTTGGCATCCGGTGGAAACCCTGACGGCACAAGAGACGCTGGCCTTTGACCATTCGGCCATCCTCGAAGTAGCCCTGCAGCGCTTGCGTAACAAGGTTGAGTACACGTCGATTCCCGTGCATTTGCTGTCGGAGGAATTTACGCTGACGGACCTGCAACGCGTGTATGAAACCATCCTCGGACGCCCGGTGGAAAAAAGCGCGTTCCGGAAACGGATCAAGGAAGGCGATTTTCTTGAAGAGATTTCAGGCAAGCAGCGCCATGGCAGCAACCGCCCTGCACAGTTGTATCGGCTGCGGGCGGGCCATCCGACTGTTTACTTCAACCGCATGATGGGCGCGGGTGGTTGACCGTTGAATGTAGATTAATGCAGATGAAAAAAAGCTTGATCAAGCCGCTGACCGCAATAGTGCTGATAGCAGTACTTATCAGCCTTATCTGGTCTGGATATAAATTCATGACACACAGGACTGAGATGGCGCGGTGGTCACTTGAACAGGCAGAAGTGGATGCGAACCACGACATCAAGTCTGGAACAATCAAGATTTATCTGCATGGCTCCTTTGCTGCTTACGCTGTTGGCGTGGATGACGTGCTGCTACAGCTGCCGAACGTCAATGATCAAGAGACCATGCGTACATGACATCCAATCATCCAGAACAGCTTGTGCGATCGCTTGACGTCTTTGGGCTGATCGGCGGAACAGCCGCCGCAGCTATTGGCGTTTATCTTGCGCCGTCCCCCTCGTTTGATCCGGATGGCTGGGGCTATTGTGGAATCAGCGCTGCCTATCCAATCAGGCTACCCGAACCACCCCCTCAGTTTGGGCTGGATTCCTATCAGTGTTTGCTGCATCCAATCGGGGTAGCGATGCTATTGACCTACCTGGCAGCGGTGTTTTGGATCTCGGGAGCCTTCGCTTCGCGCATAGGCCAGAGTGTCAGCCCGAGACGCGGAGCGGCCGCAGGTGCGTTAGCCATTGTGCCGGCAATCCTGGGAATGCTTAACCCAACTGACGGCGTTGATGCTGCGCCTACCATCATGGTTGGAGCGGCCATGATGATTGGGGCGACCGCGATTGCCTACGCTGGCGGCACACACGCCAAGCGTCCGGATTTTACAAATTAATCGAAGAGCCATGAGCACTCTTGAACGAGCCATCGAAATTGCCGCGGCGGCGCATGCCGGCCAGGTCGACAAGGCTGGGCAGCCCTACATCCTTCACCCTCTGCGCGTCATGCTTCGCGTCTCAAGCGATTGCGAACGCATGGCCGCTGTGCTGCATGACGTGGTCGAGGATACGCCGGTGACGCTGGCTCAGTTGAGCGAGTCAGGCTTTCCGCCCGAGGTCGTCGCAGCCATTGAGGCGTTGACCAAGCGCCCCGGTGAAACCCGCCTGCAGGCCGCGGCGCGCACTGCATCGAATCCGATTGCACGCGCAGTCAAGCTCGCAGACAATGCAGAAAACATGGACCTTAGCCGCATCGCCAATCCGACAGAAAAAGACTTTGCGCGGATTGAAGAGTATAAGCAGGTTCGCGCCCTCTTGATGGCCTCGGAATCAAATTGACACGCACTCTCGACATCACATTGGCATTTGGCCTCGGCGCTGCGCTGCTTGCGGCGACTTTCATCTTTGGTGACCCAGCCTACTTGGGGCCGTGGTATTACGCCCTTGCCTGGTGCGGTTTGGTAGGCCTGATCCAGATCGCCAAGGCACCACCATTATCGACACTGGGCGCGGCTACCGCGCTGGCCGCAACCTTCCTCGGCTACTGGGCATGGCAAGCTTCGCTGGTACGTCCGGAAGGTCTGCTGGGCCTCGGCCACCTGTTCTCGCTGCCTGGCCTTGCAGTGGCGGCGGTTGTTGCGGCTTTATATGCACGTCGCCGCAGCCTCAGGCCTGCCACCGCTTTCGCGGTGACCTTCGTCGGGTGTTTCGCTGGTTTTGGCGCCGCGCAGCTAGCCGCTTGCCGGATCGTCATATATTGTGGTCCGATTTCAGGGATGTGAATCAATCGCAGAGGGAGTACCTGCCATGGCGACACCTGTTGGACCGTTCAAAGCCGTAGACACTTACCTCCATCTTGGCCCGGAAGGAACTTCAGTTCCGCTCGAAGTCAACGAATCGTTCTGGCAAAACCTGACTTCGGGCGGCTTTGCCCACCTCGGTCCGGGGCGGTTGGTGTCGACTTACGATTTCAGCGAAGACTGGACAAGCTGGGAACAGCATCCCGCCGGCGAAGAAGTCGTCGTGCTGATTTCAGGCGCACTCGAATTTGTGGTGGAAATGGACGGAGGCGAGCGGAAGGTCAGGCTGGACCAGGCTGGCCAATTCCTGCTCGTCCCGCGCGGCGCCTGGCACACGGCCAACGTCGACCGAGAAGCGAAAGTGCTGTTCATCACGCCAGGAGAAGGCACCGGCCATCGTCAAAGGGAATAAGATGCAAGAAAAAGCGGAGGCTCTCAAGCCCATCCTTTCCTTGATCGGCAAGTCCGAGAAGGCGCTGCAAAAGGTGGCGGCAGGGACATGGCAGCACGCCATGCTCGGCGCCAATCTCAAGGCTTTGCACATTGCTGCTGCCTTGATGAAAGGGGACCAGGATGCCTTCTCCCGGCTTGCTCCGGACGAACAAAAATCCGCCCTTCAAAGCCTGGCGTCAATGATCGGGAAAACAGAACAAGCCCAGTCCAGATTCGCGGCGGGGACGCCGCAACGCACGCTCCTGAAGAACCGGCTCCATGCATTGCGAGCAGCTGAATTATTGGTCTGCGAAGCCGGCGAAACTACTTGAGCTTTTCGGCGTACATCTTGCGGAACTTGGCCACCTTCGGCGCCACCACGAACGCGCAATAGCCTTGCAGCGGATGCTGCACGAAGTAGTTCTGGTGATAATCCTCGGCCTTGTAGAACTGCGCGGCCGGGGCCAGTTCGGTGACAATCGGGGCGTCCCATACATGGGCCATTTCGGCGATCACCTGGCGCGCAGTGGCTTCCTGTTCGTCATTCTGATAGAAGATCACCGAGCGATACTGGGTGCCGACGTCATTGCCTTGGCGGTTTAGGGTAGTCGGGTCGTGGATCGTGAAGAAAATGACCAGCAGGTCGCGATAGCTGATCTGGGATGGGTCAAATTCCATCCGCACCACCTCGGCATGCCCGGTTTCGCCGGTACACACCTGCTCATACGTGGGATTCGGCTGCGCGCCGCCCATGTAGCCGGATTCGACCTTGGTGACACCTTTCGCCTCCAGGTACACCGCTTCGGTGCACCAAAAGCATCCACCGCCCAGGATTGCTACTTCAGCCATATCGCCCTCCTCACGTGCCGGAAGTATTACTGTAGCGCAAATCGGCGCGCACTGCTCAAAAAGTGCCGCCCTAGCTAAAATCCCCGTCGCTTTCGCCAAAGGTTAGACTATCGTTCTTTGGCATAATCTCTTTGAAACAAACAGGTCCCGCATGAATACCAGCTCCCCACGCGCCACCGAGCGTGAATTCGACAGTGTGCATTTTCGCCAGGCACTGTCGCAATTTGCCACGGGTGTGACCGTGATTACCACGCGGCTCGCTGATGGCAGTTTCCGTGGCTTGACGGCCAGTTCCTTCAATTCCGTCTCGCTCGACCCGCCATTGGTGCTGTGGAGCCTGGGCACTGGCGCCAACAGCCTGCCCATTTTCAGCGGTAATTCGCACTATGTGATCAATGTGCTGAGCGCCGACCAGGCCCATTTGGCCAAGCTGTTTTCGACCCGTACGGAAGATCCGTTCGGTACCGTCGAATTCGAGCTGTCGCGCACCGGCCAGCCGGTCCTGAAGGGTGCCACGGCGTGGTTTGAATGCCACAACCGTAGCCGCTATCCAGAGGGCGACCACGTGATTTTCGTGGGCGAGGTCGAGCATTGCGAGTTCGCCGGGAACGCACCGCTGGTTTTCCACGGCGGGAAGTTCCGTGACCTGTTGAAATGATTGATTTTTTTATAAACAAAGAGAGACAGGAAGCAACATGAGCAAAGCCGCATTCCACTGGGACGATCCCCTGCTGCTGAACGACCAGCTTAGCGATGACGAACGCATGGTGCGCGACGCCGCCGCGGCTTATTGCCAGGACAAGCTGCAACCGCGCATCCTGGAAGCCTTCCGCCACGAGCAGATGGACACGTCCATCTTCCGCGAAATGGGCGAACTGGGCCTGCTGGGCCCGACCATCCCTGAGCAATACGGCGGTCCCGGCCTGAACTACGTGGCTTACGGCCTGATCGCACGCGAAGTGGAACGTGTCGATTCCGGCTACCGTTCGATGATGTCGGTGCAGTCTTCCCTGGTCATGGTGCCGATCTATGAATTCGGTACCGAAGCACAGAAACAGAAGTACCTGCCAAAGCTGGCGACCGGCGAGTGGATCGGCTGCTTCGGCCTGACCGAGCCTAACCACGGTTCCGACCCGGGCTCGATGATCACCCGCGCCAAGAAGGTGCCAGGCGGCTACGCGCTGACCGGCTCCAAGATGTGGATCACCAACTCGCCGGTGGCCGACGTATTCGTCGTGTGGGCCAAGGATGACGAAGGCGCGATCCGCGGCTTCGTCCTGGAAAAAGGCATGAAAGGCCTGTCCGCACCTGCGATCCACGGCAAGTTCGGCCTGCGCGCTTCGATCACCGGCGAAATCGTGATGGACGAAGTGTTCTGCCCTGAAGAAAACGCCTTCCCGGATGTACGCGGCCTGAAGGGCCCGTTCACCTGCCTGAATTCGGCCCGCTACGGCATCGCCTGGGGCGCACTGGGTGCGGCGGAAGCCTGCTGGCACACTGCCCGCCAGTACACCCTGGACCGCCAGCAGTTCGGCCGTCCACTGGCAGCGAACCAGCTGGTGCAGAAGAAGCTGGCCGACATGCAGACCGAAATCACGCTCGGCCTGCAGGGCTGCCTGCGCCTGGGCCGCATGAAGGACGAAGGCACTGCCGCCGTCGAAATCACCTCCATCATGAAGCGCAACTCCTGCGGCAAGTCGCTGGACATCGCCCGCGTGGCGCGCGACATGCTGGGCGGTAACGGCATCTCGGACGAGTTCGGCATCATCCGCCACATGGTGAACCTGGAAGTGGTCAACACCTACGAAGGCACGCACGATATCCACGCCCTGATCCTGGGCCGCGCGATGACCGGCATCCAGGCCTTCCAGTAAAGCAAAAATTGTCCACTTCGTTCCTGACCCCAGGTGGACAAAAAATTCCTGGCGGGCTTAAACGGGCTGCGTCAGGAAGTTGAGATTGGCCGCTGCGTTTTTTGATTTCGCAGCGGCTTTTTTATTGTCGGTCGACAGCTTCTGCCAGCGGTCGACGAAATCCGCCAGCGCGTGCATCAGCGCTACCTGCTCCTTCGTCTTGGCGATGATGTCGCCGAGCGCTTTGTGCAGGCGGCTCGATTCATCCACGATCTTCTGCGTGGGCGCTTCGGTCGACACCGGGCCGAAGCGGTGCATGAATGCTTCATGCGCCTCACGGAAGCGCGCGATCATATTGGCCATGTCGAGGTAGGCCGCGGCGGCGGCGGCGCGCGCGCCGTCGGTGCTGCCGGGGTCGGAGGCCGCGTCTTCGAATTCATTCTGCTTGGCTTTCAGGCGCCGCAGGGAATC
Source organism: Duganella sp. CF458 (assembly GCF_900113115.1). Classification (GTDB taxonomy): domain Bacteria; phylum Pseudomonadota; class Gammaproteobacteria; order Burkholderiales; family Burkholderiaceae_D; genus Rugamonas. Next base: position 640,947 of record NZ_FOOF01000001.1, read on the forward strand.
GAAGTAGTCCAGCATGTATTGTTCAGTCAGTGACGCCATCTTTGCCTCCATTAGTCGTTAGCCTTCTTTTCAGCTTCTTCGATTTTCTTTTTGCCCTCTTCAACGCTGTCTTTCACCGCCTTGATGAAGGCTTGCAGTTCGCTGCGCCGGATGTCCCAGCCAAGTTCTTCTCCCATCTCCGCCAGCCTCGCCTGCGCGGCGGCGGTACCGCTGCGCGTATCCGGAACCGGTGCCAGCAAGGCTGCCACCGCTGCTTCGTTCCTGGCGTTGGTATCGGAGTACTCAGCCTGGCTCAATGCCAGCCCTTCGGCATTGGCGACCAGGTTATCGATCAGGGTGACGGACAGCTTGTCTCCCGCCGCAACGCGGGCTTGCAAATCGCGCTGTTTCTCACGGTCGACGAAGGCTATTGCCTTGCGTTGGGCCAGCAGGGAGTCGGCACGGGCCTTCATGGAATTTCGCTCCACCCGGCGGAATTCCGTTAGCGAAGACTCCAGTTGGGCGATCAGGCCAACGCCATGGTTTGCCTGCTCCATCACGGGCTTTGGCGTGGAACATCCGCACAGCGCCAAGGCGGCAAGCATCGGGGCGATACGCATTATTGAACTCCTTTCGCTATGAACAGCAGTGCAATCGAGTTCACCAGGCCAGTGATGTCTTCCTTGCGCACCCCGGCGTCGCCATATTCCGCGAGCTGGTTGATGGTGGACGAGATCAGCACGTTCCACTGCGCGATATTGCCTTCAGCGTAGGCGATGGCGCGCTCGTGGTCGAGCGCATTGCGCTGGATCTCGGTCTTGTTCACTTCCGCAGCCAGGCGCCCGTTGGCATCCAGATAGGAGGCGGCGCTCTTCCAGACTTTGGTCTTGTCTTCAAAGGCCTTGCCGGAGGTGGCTTTGGCCGTTTCGGCCGGCGCCAGCGCAGCCCGCATCTGCATCGCCGCCATGTCGGCACCGACCGCCTGCAAAGCCTGATGGCCGTAGCTCAGCGAACGAAGCTGTTCGAGCTGCCAGCTCATCTTGGACTCCAGCAGTTGCAGTTCCATCGCCTGCAATTGAGCGTCCTTGGCGGCGGCATCGGCTTTTGCCTGCTCCAGGTTGCGTAGCAGCAGTGCGGCCGCCAAGCGCGGCTTCTTCGCATCCGTCAGCGCCACGTTCGATTTGTCGAACCATTCGGCCAAGCTGGCCAGCGCCGCACTGGTGCTGCCGTTTTCGCCCTTGCTATCGGCGTTTCCGGCCAGCGAGGCCAAGGTCGCATCAAGTGCTTTTACCCGCTGCTCGGATACGAACTGGCGCGAAACCGGGTCCGGCAGCTTCTCGATTTTTGCCAGCGCATCGCCAAGCTCCTTGGCGATAGACTTCAATTTGTCCTGCGCCCGCTTCGGATCTGCGGAGAGCTTTTCCAGCTCGCCGCTGTATTCCTTCGACAGCTTGGAAACCTGGTTGCGCGCCGCAAGGCTGGCCGCCTTGGCGCCGCCGATTGCCGCACGGGCCTCGGCAACTTCTTTCTGGGTAATCGCCAGCGCACCGCCCTTGAATTCGAAAATGGAGCCCGCGGTCAGGCCGGTGCCCGAGCATTCGTCAGCGGCGCTCATCCAGGCCGCCCGCAGGTAAGCCGGCGCACCCGCGTGGGCCTGCGCCCAATCGTCAAACGATTGCTGCGACATGGCGCCGCAAGCGGGCATCTCGACGCCGGCGCGCGTGAACTCGATCTCCGCGTCGTGCAGGTTGCTCTTCGCCCTTTCCTCCTTCTTGAGGGCAGCGGCCCAGGCGACGGCAGCTTGCGGCGAACCGGCCAGCGCCAGCAGCTGCTTCTCGATCGGCTCCTTCAATTGCGTCGCGACGGTGCCGTCGAACACCATGGAACGAATCAGCGCATCGCGCCTGGCCTTTTGCAGCGCCTCTTCAGTCTTGAGCTGTTCGGCCAGCAGCGCCGCCTCGCCTTTGCGTGCAACATTGAGCTGGCCGGCGATATCCACCGTTTTCCACGCTTCCTTGGCAGCCTCGCCCTGCTTGTGCCGCGTTTCGCTATACACTGCACAACCGGTGAGGCTGAAAAATGCCGGCAGCAAAGCGGCAAAATATATCGTTCGAAATTGCAAGCTATTCCCCTTCTCAAAAGGACTGACACATGTCCCAAGATCACGTTCCCACGTTGTACGAATGGGTTGGCGGCACCGAAGCCCTGGGCCGCTTGACCACCCGCTTCTACCAACACGTCAAAGCCGACGCCCTGCTCGGCCCAGTCTTCGCCCATATGGGCGACCATCACCCCGCGCACGTCGCGGCCTTCCTCGGCGAAGTGCTGGGCGGGCCAACCGCCTATTCCGAAGCACATGGCGGCCATGCCCACATGATCCGCCAGCACCTGAACCGCCACCTGTCGCACGAACAGCGCCGCCGCTGGGTGGCGCTGTTGCTGGAGACCGCCGACGAACTGGCGATGCCCGACGATCCTGAATTCCGTTCGGCCCTGGTGGGCTACCTGGAATGGGGCTCGCGGCTGGCCGTCATCAACTCCCAGCCCGGTACGACGGTCGATGCCGACCAGCCGATGCCGAAGTGGGGCTGGGGCGAAGTCAAGGGGCCGTATAACCCTTAGTCCCGCGCTTGCCGGACTTCACGACCAGCGGGCGGACGTACGTGATCAAGCTGGCCAACGTCTTGCCCGGTTCCTCCCACGGCATCATTTGGGCCGAATGCTCATAGCTGATGCGTTCGTTCTCGCGCATATTGGCGACCTGTCCGATACCAACGTAGGCGGAGAACAGGTCCGGCCGTTTCAGCACGGCGCGCGTTGACAGGCATGGCGCGGATTCGGCGCAAGTCTGCGCCAACGATAATAGTGCAAATTTTGCATCTCCGCTCGCCCTCGGGACGAAAAAAAAACCGCCTTGCGGCGGCTTTTTTGGCTGGGACCTGGCTTAGAAACGGTAGCCGACCGACAGGCTGACTGCCAGCGGGTCCAGCTTGATGTCCAGCGTCTGGCCGGTGGAGAAGTGGGCGGTGGTCTTCAGCTTGGTCTTGACCACGTTCACGTCCGCGTAATAGCGATCGCCGAGCTTGGCGGTGGCGCCGATCACGATGCTGCCCGCATGCTTGGAATCCAGCGAGTAGGTCGCCGGCTCGCCGCCGGTGTTCAGCACGGCGGTCAGTTGCGCCGAGCCGGTCTCCTTCTGGAAGTAGGCGTAGGTGTAGCCAATGCCAACGTAAGGACGCACGTTGGCAGTCGGCTCGAACATACGGTACTGCAGGAAGATGGTCGGCGGCAGTGCTTCCGCGGTACCGAGCTTGCCGGTGCCTTCGATCGAACCGGCGCCGTACAAGGTGTGCTTGTAGGGCACGCCCAGCATCAGCTCAGTGCTCACGTTATCGGTGATCATGTAGCCGAGGCTGAAGATCGGCTTGGTGTCGGCACCCACTTCGGCCTTGATGCCCGGCTTGGAAGGCGCGGTCACGTCGCCGGAAGTCACGTCCGGCGAAATGCGGTTGACGCCGACCTTGCCCAGCCACTCACCCTTGGATTGCGCCGATGCGCCCGATGCTGCGCCCAGCGCGGCCACCACGGCCAGCAGCTTTACAGCGGTGTTGATACGTTGTGTCATTGTGTCTCCATTATCCTTTGATTACAGCCAGCCCTTGGCGACCATTTTTTCCGAAACATAGCGTGCCAGCAGCAGGTGCAGGAACGGGGTCGGGTGCACGGTGTCGGCGTAGGAGTAGTGGCTCACGTCGCCGGCCTTCAGGTTGTTCGCGCTGCAGCCCAGCGAGTTGCCCAGCGGGTTCTTGGCAGGAGTCAGGTCGCAAGCGGTGTCGGTGACGTTGGTCAGGCCGTATGGCGCAGGATTGGTTGCCTGGTCGTGGCTGGCGCTGTACGTATCGACCAGCAGGATCTTGGCATCGCCCGACAGGCCTGCCGCCAACGTGTCGTTGAAGGCTTTCACCATGCTGTCGATCAGGGCACGGGTGCTGGTCGATTGCGCCAGGCCGGACGGGGTATTGGCGATGTCCGGCATATTGTTCACCACCACGAAGTTGGCGCCGTTGGCCACCACCTGGGTCTTGACCAGCGCCACCAGTTCGGAACCTGCCTTGGCGATGGCCTGCACCAGCGACGGGGCTTGCGCGGCCGCATAGTCGGCGCCGGCCTTGGCACCCGCGGTAGCTGCATCGGACTGCGCCTTGGCGACCATCGGGCCGTACACGGTTGCCGAAGCGGCGGCGGTATTGCCAGCAGCGACAGCTGCAGTCACGGCTGCCTGCACGATGGAGGCGCTGGTGCTGCCGGCGCGCGCAGCTTCGGTGGCGATGGCCAGGCCGATCGATTGCGCAGCGGTGGCTGGGTTGGTGGCGCCGGCAGCCAGTTGGGTAGCCAGGCTGGTACCGAATGCGGTGTTGCCTGCTGCGGTGCCGGCGGCGGTGGCGCCAGACGACAGTTGCTCAAGACTGATCAGCACATCGTTGTTGCCGCCCATGACGTAGACGATTTCATCGCCTTTGAACTTGCCGCCCACGGCTGCCAGGTGGTTCTTGACCTGGGTAACCAGCGGCACGGTCAGCGCGCCCAGCGGGCTGCCGGTCAGCTTGTTGCCAGGGCCGACAGGATTAGTCACGCGGGCGCCGCCCTGCGCATAGCCGTAGCAGCCAGTCTTGGCTTGCACCGGCACGCTGAAGCCCTTGGAGGCGTCGCCATCCAGGCCGGTCACGGCCGGGCACGGCGCCGGCAGGCCGACTTGTGCAGCCATCAGCTCGGTCCAGTTCTTGCCGGTCAGTGCCGGATTGACAGCCGTGTTATTGCCGTTGATGGTGAAGGTACCGCCGCCGATGGCAGCCACGGCGCCGACTTTGTAGGTACCGACGTCCGACAAGCTGTCGCCGAAGGTCACCTGGGAGGAATATTTAAGTTTAGGCGATTGATCGCCTGGGCTTGGATCGTTGCCGCCGCAACCGGCAATAACTGCCGCTGCCATGACCGTCATGGCAAGTTTGAAATGACGCATTGTGTCTCCAGAGGGGGGATGATTTTTTATGGGCTTTGCGAACGCGCGTGCTATTCGCTGCTGGATTAATATGCCAGCTTGCTCTTGCTTGTTACAAGTAGAAATTTGTAAAAACAACAGCCATGCCCAATCAAGGGCAGCGACTGTAGCAGCCACGCATCAGCATTGCAAGTCACGTCTCTTCCAGCCAGGGCGGCCGGGCAAATTCCTGCTTCAGGAAATCGACGAAACGGCGCGTGCGCTGGGGCCGTTGCCGGGCGTTTGCCGGCAGCAGCGCGACGATATCGGCTTCCGGCAACGCGTGATCCGGCAGCACCCGGCACAGGGCGCCGCTGCGCAATTCAGCCGCTATATCCCATTCCGAGCGCAGCATGACGCCGTGGCCGTCCAGCGCCCATTGCTTGACGACGCGGCCATCGTTGCAGGCCAGCGCTGGCTCGATGCGCATGGTCCGGTACTGGCTGGTTCCAGGCGGCAGCAGCTTCCAGCGCGTGGCATCCTCCTCATTCTCGCGCAGGGCGAGGCAGGCATGCGCCGCCAACTCCCCCAGGTCACGGGGGCTGCCATGCCGTGCGAGGTAAGACGGCGCCGCGCACAGGTAGCGCCGGTTACGCGCCAGCACCTGTTGCCGCAGGCTTGAGTCCCGCATTGCGCCGATATGGATCACCACGTCCCAGCCCTCATGCAGGCGGAGGTTGGGCCGGTCCGACAATTCCAGCTCGAAGGCCAGCGCCGGGTGCCGCGCCCGGAAGCGCGCTGCCAGCGGGGCGATATGCGCGCTGCCGAATCCGATCGGCGCCAGCACCCGCAAGCGCCCCGCCAACTCATCGCGCTGTTCGTGCAAGGCGAGCTGCAAGGCTTCCATCTCGGCCAGGATGGCTTGCGCACGCTCGGCCAGCAGCTGTCCCTGCTCGGTCAGCGCAATGCCGCGCCCCTGGCGGTCCGCCAGCTTGAGGCGCAGCTTGTCTTCGATCGTTTGCAGGCGCTGGGTCACCGAGGACGGCGTCACGTCCAGCAGGCGCGCCGTGGCCGACAACGATGGCTGGCTGGCCAGCGCGCAGAAAAAGCGCAGGTCGTCAGTGGAGAGCATTAAGGCCAGCCTTAATCAAATAGTTATGGAATCTTAAGCACGAACTTTATTCCATTTATTAGAATTCCGGCAATGAAAATTCCTGTCCTCCTCCTTGCCCTTGGTGCGCTTTGCTGCGCGCCCCTGCGCGCCGATCCGGCCCGCTTCACGCCTGCGCAGTTGCAGCAGGACCTGCAATTCGTGCGCGACGCCATCGCAAGCACCCATCCCGAGCCGGCGCTGCGCTCGGGCCAGCAAGCCTACGATCAAGCCTTCCTCGCAGCGCGCGGCAAGCTGGAACAGCCCATGTCGCGCGACGAAGCATGGCGCGTGCTGGCGGCCATGAATCCCGTTTTCAACGATGCCCACCTCGGCGTCATTTTCCCCGACTGGCGGGCGGAAACCCGGGCGCACCTGCAGGCGGGCGGCACGCTATTTCCATTCGAAGTAGTGATCGATGGCCGGCAACGCTTGCGCATCGTCGACGCGCTGGGCGGCGGCACGACCGCGCTGGCCGGCCGTGAGATCGAGGCCATCAATGGTGTGCCGGCGGCGCGCATCCTGCGCGAACTGGGCGCGCTGGTGCATGGCGATACGCCGGCCTTCCGCGACAAGCTGCTGGAGCGCCGCTTTTGGCTGTACTACTGGAAGAACTATGGCGCAACCGACCGCTTTACGCTGCAAGCCGGCGGGAAAGCGCTGGAAGTGCCCGCCGCAACGGCCGTGCCGGTCGCGGTGGCGGGTGAAAAGTCGTTCGAGCAAACTTTCCAGTTCCGCATGCTGCCAGGCGGTGCCGGGCTGCTGACCGTCAACCAGTTCGGCTGGCCGGACAAGCAGCGCTTCTACGATTTCACCGAACGCGCTTTTACCACCTTGCGCGATGCCGGTGCGCAGACGCTGTTGATCGACGTGCGTGAAAACGGCGGCGGCGATGACGATATGTGGAAGACCGGCATCCTGCGCTATATTGCGGACAAACCCTATCGCAACGGTTCCAGCTATGTGAAGAAGGTGCTGGAGGGGCGCGCCGGCCCCGGCGAAAAAGTGGGCGACATCGTCGCCGGCAACGTCGATAACTGGGTACAGCCTGAGCCTGCGCATCCGCTGCATTTCGACGGCAAGGTGTTCGTGCTGGTAGGGGACCTGACGTATTCGTCCGCCATCCTGTTCAGCAATACGGTGCAGGACCACGGCTTCGCCAAGCTGGTTGGCGCTGGCGGTTATGCCTATGTGCGACAGACCGGCGGCACGCAGAAGCAGCACGTACTGCCGAACACCGGGCTGGAAGTCGTGGTGCCGCGCTTCGTGCTCGATCGCCCTTCAGGTAAGCGCGAACCGGCCCTGGTGCAGCCGGATATCGTGCTGACCGACGATCCCTTCGATCGCAACGCGCTGGTCAAGGCGCTCCTACGGCATCCTGCCGCAACAGCGAATTGAAGTAGTTGCGGGCAGCCAGCAGGCAGGGGGCGCCGGCCAGACGGGAATGATAGCTTTCCATCAGCAGCTCCGTGGCGCTGCGGTCGCTCTTCTCGGCTGCCTCCTCCGCCTTTTTCATGCCCTCGGCACTGATCAGGGCGAAGCTGCGGCGGGCGGTGCTGAATTCATCCTGTGCGCCCTGCTCTTCCAGGTCGACCACCGTGGGCGGCGCCCCATGCAGGCTGAAATATTCCGCCGCCGCCGTGGCGTTAAAGAAAGGCACCGACGGATCCTTGCTGCCGCCGCATAGCAGCAAGGGGCTGTGCGGCGTGTAGTTGCGCAAGTCGTTCTTCAGCATCCATTTGCGCAGGTTGTTGGCGGGCGTGCAGCCGCCATCATCGCAGGGATGCCGGGCCAGGTCTTGCAGGTAGGCTTCCCGGTAACTGGTACGCACCAGGTGCGGATTGCTGAAGTAGATCGAACTGCCGCTACCCTGCGGCTGCGAATCAAGCGCGAACAGCGCCGATTTGGGCAGCTTGCCTTGCTTGAGCAGCTCCTTGCGCGTCATCTTGGTGGGGAACAGGGTCTCGATGCCGCTGGCATACTGCAGCTCGTACAGTTCTTCCGGCTTGCTGTAGATGGCGGCGCCGGCACGCTGGGCGGAAGTGGCAATCAAAGGCAGGTAAATGGTGATGCCGGCGTTCGGCTGGCCGCTGAAGACCATATCGGAAAAGCGTGCCATGGCATACGGACCGGACAGGCCGGCCGCTGCGGTGACCTTGAACTCGCTGCCCTGCTGCATCGCGCGCTGCGTGGCCAACGTCACATGGCCGCCTTGCGAATAGCCCGCCAGGAATAGCTGCGGCCCTGGACGCACCTTGAGCATCGTCATCGCGCTGCGGGCGGCGCGCATGGCGTCGATCATGTCGGCCGATTGCTGCTCGGCGTTCAGGTAGGGGTGATACGGCAGCGAAGAGCCCTCGTAGCCGGCGTAATTGGGAGCGACAACGATATAGCCTTGCGCGGTGAACAAGGCAGCCACCAGCTTGGCCTCGCCGCGCAGGCGCGCCATATTGTGGTCCTTGGCGGTCGACGTGCCGTGGGCGTACAGCAGCACGGGACGCGGACCCTGGCAGGCGGGATCCTTGCCCGATGGCAGGATCAATGCGGTGCTGGCGTCGGTCGGTTCGCCGCCGCCGCCGACGGTGCTGTAACGCAGGCTGTAAGTCGTGATCGTACAGCGCGGCTTGCCGGCCGCTTCAGCCAGCGCGCTACCGGCCTTCTCCAGCACTTCGGCCAACATCTCGGGTTCGATGCGCTTGGCGGTGCTGAAAACACCAGTCTCGATGCGGGACAGGGTCGGGCCGGACAGCAGCGTGCCGCGTTCGGGGACCGACAGCATGGACCGTGAGACGGACGATTCAGCGGCAAAAGTACAAAGCGGAGATGCGGTCAGCATGCCCGCAACACAAGCTGCAACTACCGGAATGCGGCACATGTTCAGCCTCCGTGCTCACGTGGGGAATGCCACTTGAGCTGAGTACGCGGCATCCATGACATAAGCATACTCCTCCGGCTCAACGGGCCGCGCCACAAATCGTCGAGCAATCGTAAGACCGCCATGCACCTGCATGACGCCTTCGCAGGCGCCAAAGCGCAATGTCGTAAATGTCGCCAAGAGACAACACTGCAGGCATATCCAACGAACGCCGGCTTGTCGCGCATCAAGATTCCCGGTCCCTTGGCATGCCACGATGGCCTCTCATTTCCCCGATAATGGAACCGCCCATGGCGACGCACCTGGCTGTCGATCTGAATTCCGGAGGTAGACGGGCCGCGGGGTACGCCACCCCGAAGCAGGACAAGGCACCGCAAGTAATGCACCTGCCTCCAAAGCGAGTCATCCCGATCGTGTTCCTACCCGGGATCATGGGATCGAACTTGCGCTTGAGCGCAGAACGGCAGCAGCATCTTAACAAGGGAAACAACATCGCTTGGCGCCCGGATCGGTTGAATGAAGTGACCGAGTTTCTAGAGGCGGCACCCATCCGACGCCAATTACAACTGGATCCTCGCACGACTGAGGTGGATAGCTACGACGACGGGCATGCTTCGACAGGTAATGCGACGGAAAGCGCGGGTATGCGCCAGGATCACAGCAAGGTCAGGGTGGCACTGCGGTTCGAGGTGGACTCTCCCCTGCTGTCCGACGATCCGCCTACCTGTACACCTCGCCGAACCAAAAAGAAAAGGCGCGGGCACGAGGTTGGGGCGAAGTACTCTTCGGCAGTTACCGTCATATTCTGGAACGCTGCGAACAGCATTTGAACCGCCCGAAAGCTGACGGTTATTGGGAAGACATCATCGACAAAAATCCCGCGATATGGGGCGCCGCAGCAAATCCAGCGCTTACGCCACTTACCGCAGGAGAACTCGAAGCTGCCACCAAGGGCTGCATGTTCCCAGTCCATGCCATGGGATACAACTGGCTGCAATCAAATGCCAGGTCGGCAAAGGTTTTGGCAGAAAGAATTCAGCACTTGATTCTTACTTACAAAGGACAAGGCTTCACCTGCGAAAAAGTCATTCTCATTACCCATTCGATGGGCGGCTTGGTTGCCCGCGCGTTGATTCATCCGAAGATGGGGAATCTCAAAGACCAAGTACTTGGCATCGTGCATGGCGTGATGCCTGCGCTCGGGGCGCCAGCTGCGTACAGGCGAATGCGATGCGGCTTCGAAGAAGGTTCGCTAAGAATGAACCCAGCGCCAAAATTCTTGGGCAATTCTGGCAACGAAGTAACCGCAGTTCTCGGAAATTCACCAGGCGGTTTGCAGCTTCTGCCAAGTTGCGCATATGGAAACGGTTGGTTAGAAGTCCGTAAAAACGGCATTCTGCTTGATCAGTTTCCAAAGAATGGCGACCCCTATCAAGAAATTTACTGTTTGCGTGGAAAATGGTTCGGGCTGCTTCGAGAAGAATGGCTGAACCCAGCCAACAACGCATATGCCGGACTTACGGCCACTATAGATCTCTTGCAGGATGCCCGACAATTCCATCTCGATATTGCAGATACTTTCCACGAACAGAGCTACGGGCATTATGGCGCTGATACGTTGCGTGCGTCGTGGGAACGTATCGTCTGGAATTTAAGCGGTTCCTTAGCGGATTCAGCCTGGGCGGACTATCGCATCACCAATGACAGTATGAAGGGAAAACTTACTCTTGCAGGGACGACGGCCCGTGGCGGCAAGGTAGCAGGGATCCACGTTGAATTAGGTCCGTCGCAAGGCGCCGGCGATCAAACAGTCCCTTTACGTTCATCAGACAGGCAACTCTTGAGCGGACGCTTCAAGGCAATTTTTCGTCAGACTGGTTATGAGCATCAAAATAGCTATAGCAGCACCGCAGTCTTACACTCCACTCTGTTTTCTATCGTCAGGATTGCCGCCACTATGAATTGGAAAGATGATGCGTGACTCACTCCGGATAAAGATGTGCTCTCTCTTAGCGTTGCTGCTTGTATCCAACCAAACATTCGCGGCAGATAAGCGTAAAGCAATGGAGAAAAATATGACCGTCATCACAAAACGGATTGACCAGATCAAAGGCGAAAAACGAACCATCTGCCTGGGCAGGTTCCTGATCGACGTGCCCAAAAATGCTGAAGTCGTTTATGGACCTGCGCGTGTGCCGGTTTATCTTTCACGGCTTGAAGGCGAAGGAAGAAACATGGAGGCTACCTTGAAGCGGGCTACAGCCACAGTTTCATCTCAACTAAAATATGCGGACGAAGAGCTGAACGGTCAAAATTCGATGCTAGGCAAAATACTTGCTGGGGCCGGCGAATTTCATAAAATGGTCTTCGACGTCGACAGAGCTGTCGGCTCCTACTACAACGTTCGATCCTATATTCGCATTGGAAAAGATCTTTACCTACAAGAGTATCCGGTCAGTGGTAAGGACAGCACATACCTCGAAGCGACCGACCTCTTAACAGAAGTTGCCCGTTCCTTGCGCAGCCGTGCAGACGATGAAATTCCGAATGAACCAGGCGTTTGTCTGGATGGAGCCTTCTTGCGCGAGCCGTCGCGCTACATGCTGGAAGAAGTCACATTGGGCATCCGTTTGAAGGAGTTCCCTGACGTCCACATGGCAATCGAAATGACGAAGAAGGACATCTTCATCGAATCGGACGCCTTGGAGCCAAGGATGATCCGTGCGAAACAGGCCGCAATCAAGTCCGGTATGGGGAAGTGGTACTCGCAGATTAAATTGCTACGCAGCGGCTACCGCCAGCTAGGCGGTTGGCATGGTTTCGAAGTCCTGGCGCATAAGCCAGCGCAGAAGCATGAAGGCGAGAACCACGAATTTGCCTTCCAAAGCCACGGCGAGCCCAAGAATCCCTTGTTGCCAGTACTTCAGATTGAACTTCACACCGGGGTCAAAGGCAACACAACTGGCAGCACAAAGCCTTCAATCACCGATGAGGAAGCCATATCACTGTGGGACACCGTTATCGGCTCAATCAGGCCCCGACCGATGGCAGTGCATCCCTAGCCGGCATCGCCGGTTCAGGATTTCAGGAAACGCTCAATAATGCCAGTCGAACCGAAGGCGGCGCGGCGCAGGCGGTCGTTAACGCCCAGCCAGGCATCGTCGCTCGGTGGTGTTTCCACGAGAATCAGCTCGACCTGCTGCTGGTCCATCGCGCGCAACGCGGCATACACACCATAAGCATACCCTTTTGGCTCGGCCGGGAGCGCCACATTTGGTAGAGAGAGCGCAAACGGCGAGTAGTGGATCAGCGCGGCACACCGCCCTCGCAGCGTAAGTTCTGCAAGGGTTTTTTCGATGTCGCCAGTCGGCAACAGTGCCACCGGCGCCTTCGGCGCGTAATGCGATTCCAGCGTGCCGGAAGCGCGCGGCGCGGCCTGGTCAGGCTGGCGCGGCATGGTGCCGATCACGTCGGCGATCTGCTGCGCGGTGATGTGGCCGGGACGCAGCAGCACCGGGCCGTGCGTGGCCAGGCGCGACAGGTCGAGGATGGTCGATTCAATGCCAACCTGGCTCGAGCCGCCATCGAGGATGGCCGCCAGGCGCGGGTCGTCGCCGAATTCGTCATGCACGTGCTGGGCAGTGGTCGGGCTGACATTGCCGAACTTGTTAGCCGATGGCGCAGCCACGCCGCCCTTGCCTTCCTTGAATGCTTGCAGCAGTTGCATGGCAACCGGGTGCGACGGGCAGCGGATGCCGACCGTATCCTGGCCGCCGGAAACGGCGTCGGGAATGTGGGCATTGCGTTTCAGGATCAGGGTCAACGGGCCGGGCCAGAAGGCGCGCGCCAGGGCGCGCGCTTCATCGGGTACCTCGGTGGTCCAGTAATCGATGTCGGCACCGGGGGCGACGTGCACGATCACCGGATGGTCTTGCGGGCGGCCTTTGGCAGCATAAATCTTGGCGACGGCGGCCGGGTTCTCGGCATCCGCACCGAGGCCGTACACGGTCTCGGTGGGGAAGGCGACCAGGTCGCCATTCGCCAGCGCGGCTGCCGCGCCGGCGATATCGCGGGATGCTGCGTCGGTCATGCTTCGATCCCGAGGACGGCGCAGGCGGCATGGAGGTGCTGCTGCGCTTCGGCCAGCGTCGGCGCAACGAAGGTCAGGTGACCCATCTTGCGGGCGCGGCGCGGTTCTTCCTTGCCGTACAGGTGCAGGTTGGCGCCTGGCAGGGCCAGTACCTGGTCCCACGCAGGTTCACGCACATCGTCGCCTTCGTACCAGATGTCGCCGAGGATGTTCAGCATGACTGCCGGCGAATGCTGGCGCACATCGCCGAGCGGCAGGCCGGCCATGGCACGCACCTGCTGTGCGAACTGGCTGGTGACGCAGGCGTCGATCGTGTAGTGGCCGCTGTTATGCGGACGCGGCGCCATCTCGTTGACCACCAGCGAACCATCGGCCAGCACGAAGAACTCGATGCACAGGACGCCCACGTAGCCCAGTTCCGCCACGATGGCCTTCGCTGCCGCTTGCGCCTTGGCAGCGCAATCGCCGGTGATGTTCGGGCCCGGTACGGTAGTCGTGAACAGGATGCCGTCGCGGTGCACGTTTTCGGCGATCGGGTAAACCACCGAGGCGCCGTCGGCACCGCGTGCGGTCAGCACGGATACCTCGTACGCCAGCGGCAGCATCTTCTCCAGCAGGCAGGTCACCTGGCCCATGCCATCAAAGGCGGCACGCACGTCGTCGCGCGATTTCACGCGCACCTGGCCCTTGCCGTCGTAGCCCATGCGGACAGTCTTCAGGATGCCCGGCAGCAGGTCCTCGCTGATGGCGTCGATATCGGCGTCGGTGGCGATCACTTTATGCGGCGCCGGCATCACGCCCGACTTGGCGGCGCTGGCAACAAAGAAGCTCTTCTCCGCAATGCGGTCCTGCGCCACGGACACGCCGTGGGCATTCGGCGCCACGAAGACCGATTGCGCCAGGCGCGACAGGCTGTCGGCCGGCACGTTCTCGAACTCGGTGGTGACGGCCACGCATTGCGCAGCCAGTGCATCGAGGCCGGCGGCATCGTTGTAGCCGGCATTGATCAGGCGATTCGCCGCCTGTCCCGCAGGACAGTCGGCGGCCGGCTCCAGCACGGCCACGTTGTAGCCCATGCTCTGCGCAGCGTGCGCGAACATGCGGCCAAGCTGGCCGCCGCCCATCACGCCCAGCCACGCTGGAGGGTTCTTCACATTACTCATACAGGCAAAACCATTGCTTTAGCGGCCGCGGTCTGGGACACGCGGAATTCTTCCAGTTTGGCGGCCAGCGCGTCGTCGGTGGTGGCGATGATCGCCACCGCGGTCAGGCCCGCGTTGGCAGCGCCAGCCTCGCCGATGGCGAAGGTCGACACCGGCACGCCCTTCGGCATCTGCACGATGGACAGCAGCGAGTCTTCGCCGCGCAGGTACTTGGACGGAACAGGCACGCCCAGCACCGGCACGATGGTCATGGCAGCGACCATGCCCGGCAGGTGGGCCGCGCCGCCGGCGCCGGCGATGATGGCGCGCAGGCCTCGGGCGCGGGCGCTCTTGGCGTAGGCATACATTTCGTCCGGCATGCGGTGGGCGGAGATCACTTGCGCTTCATACGGTACGCCGAACTGCTTCAGCATGTCGACGGCGTTCTTCATCACGTCCCAGTCCGAGGACGAGCCCATGATGATGCCGACCAACGGTTTGCTCATTGGCTGATTCTCTGGCATGGCTTATACCTTCAGCTTTTCGCCGGTCAGACGTTCGATGGCTTCGAAGTACTTGGCCTGGGTTTTTTCAATCACTTCCGCCGGCAGGGCTGGTGCCGGTGGGGTCTTGTTCCAGTCCTTCAGGGTTTCCAAGTAGTCGCGCACGAACTGCTTGTCGTAGGACGGAGGGGAGATGCCGGGACGGTAGGAGTCCGCCGGCCAGAAGCGCGAGGAATCGGCGGTCAGGACTTCGTCCATCAGGTGCAGGACGCCGTTGTCGTCCAGGCCGAACTCGAACTTGGTGTCGGCGATGATGATGCCTTTGGTGGCCGCGTAGTCGGCAGCGGTGGTGTACAGCTTGATTGCCACTGCGCGGATCTTGGCGGCCAGTTCGGCGCCGATTTTCTGTTCCATCTCTTCGAAGGAGATGTTTTCGTCGTGCTCACCCAGGTCGGCCTTGGCGGCCGGGGTGAAGATTGGTTCCGGCAGTTTGTCGGCTTGCTGCAGGCCTTCCGGCAGCTTGATGCCGCAGATCGCGCCGCTGGCCTGGTAGTCTTTCCAGCCGGAGCCGATGATGTAGCCGCGTACCACCGCTTCCACCAGGATCGGCTTCAGGCGCTTCGCAACGACTGCGCGGCCTTTGACCTGCTCCACTTCGTCTTGTGCCACGACCGATTCCGGGCTGACGCCGGTCAGGTGGTTAGGGACGATGTGGCCCAGTTTCTCGAACCAGAAATCGGACATCTGGTTCAGGACCATGCCTTTGCCGGGGATCGGCTCGTTCATCACGACGTCGAACGCGGACAGGCGGTCGGTGGTGACGATCAGGATCTTGTCGGTGCCGACGGCGTAGTTGTCGCGCACTTTACCGTGGCCCAGCAGGGGGAGGGATTTGATGGAGGATTTGTACAGGCTGTTCATGGCGGGGACTCTGAGATTTTTAGAACCGGTAAACCAGTGTCTGACCCACGGGGTCAGACACTTGGCAAGTTCACGCGGCGCTGGCGCATCAGGTGTCTGACCCTGCGGGTCAGACACCGCTTTGCCGGTTGTATTACTTGACGATCTGGGCCAGCTCGCCGGCCTTGTAACGCTCAGCCATCTTCTCCAGCGAGACCGGCTTGATCATCGACGCACGGCCTTCGCAGCCGAACGACAGGAAGCGTGCCTTGACCACTTCTTCAGCGGCAGCGCGGGCTGGCTTCAGGAAGTCGCGCGGGTCGAACTTCGATGGATTCTCGAACATGTACTTGCGCACGGCAGCGGTCATGGCCAGGCGGATATCGGTATCGATATTGATCTTGCGCACGCCGTGACGGATGCCTTCCTGGATTTCTTCCACCGGCACGCCGTAGGTTTCCTTCATGTCGCCGCCGAATTCGCGGATGATGGCCAGCAGTTCCTGCGGCACCGAGGAAGAACCGTGCATCACCAGGTGGGTGTTAGGGATGCGGGCGTGGATTTCCTTGATGCGGTCGATCGCCAGGATGTCGCCGGTTGGCTTGCGGGTGAACTTGTAGGCGCCGTGCGAGGTGCCGATCGCGATCGCCAGCGCGTCGCACTGGGTCTTCTGCACGAAGTCGGCAGCTTGTGCCACGTCGGTCAGCAGCTGTTCGCGGGTCATGGTGCCTTCCGCGCCGTGGCCGTCTTCCTTGTCGCCCTTCATGGTTTCCAGGGAACCCAGCACGCCCAGTTCCGCTTCCACGGTCACGCCGATCGAGTGGGAGAACTTCACCACTTCTTTCGACACTTCCACGTTGTATTCGTAGGAAGCGACGGACTTGCCGTCAGCCATCAGGGAGCCGTCCATCATCACGGAGGAGAAGCCGGACTTGATGGCAGCCATGCAGACTGCCGGCGACTGGCCGTGGTCCTGGTGCATCACGACCGGGATGTGCGGGTAGGCTTCGATCGCTGCGTCGATCAGGTGGCGCAGGAAGGCTTCGCCAGCGTATTTACGGGCGCCGGCGGAAGCCTGCATGATCACCGGCGCGTTGACGGCGTCGGCGGCGGCCATGATGGCCTGCACTTGTTCCAGGTTGTTGACGTTGAAAGCCGGGATGCCGTAGCCGTGTTCAGCGGCGTGGTCCAGCAGTTGGCGCATGGATACGAGGGACATGGTAGAACTCCAATAACAATAAAGAAATCGTTAGCGTTTATCGTGCCGAGTCGGCGCGGTGAGTAAACTCACCTACTTTCACGATACGCAGTGCGTTCGTGCCGCCCACCTTGCCCATCGGCGCACCCCAGGTAACCACAATCATATCGCCCTTCTGGGCAATACCCTGTCTTACCAGGAGGTCTTCCGCGTTGCGCAACACGACGTCGGTCGGTGCGTCCTGCATCAGTTGGTGGGTGCACACGTTACGGTACAAGGCCAGCTTGCGCTGGGTGGTGGTGCTCGGCGTGAGCGCAATAATCGGGGTGTCGATGTTGTGGCGGCTCATCCACAGCGCGGTGGAGCCGGATTCGGTCAGGGCCACAATCGCCTTCACGCGCAGGTGGTGCGCGGTGAACAGGGCGCCATAGGCGATCGACTGGTCGATGCGGGTGAAGCGGGCGTTCAGGAAGTCCGCATCGAGTTTGTTGTATTCGGATTGCTCGGCTTCGGTGCAGATGGCCGCCATCATTTCCACAGTTTCCACCGGGTATTTACCGGACGCGGTTTCGGCCGAGGTCATCACGGCATCGGTACCGTCCAGCACGGCGTTGGCCACGTCGGACACTTCGGCGCGGGTCGGCACGGCGTTGAAGATCATCGACTCCATCATCTGGGTCGCGGTGATGGCGATCTTGTTCGACTCGCGCGCCATGCGGATCATGCGCTTTTGCAGCGCAGGCACGGCGGCATTGCCTACTTCGACAGCCAGGTCGCCGCGGGCCACCATGATGCCGTCGGAGGCGTTCAGGATTTCCTGCAGCGCAGGAATCGCTTCAGCGCGCTCGATCTTGGCGATCATCATCGGCTTGAAGCCGAACGGCTCGCCGGCGATATTCGCCAGCTGGCGCGCCATTTCCATATCGGTGGAGTTTTTCGGGAACGAGATCGCCAGGTAATCGGCCTGGAACGACATCGCGGTCTTGATGTCTTCCATGTCCTTGGCGGTCAGCGCCGGCGCGGTCAGGCCGCCGCCCTGGCGGTTGATGCCCTTGTTGTTGGACAGCTCGCCGCCGATCTTCACGGTGGTATAGATTTCGCTGCCGACGATCTTGTCCACGGTCAGCACGATCAGGCCATCGTTCAGCAGCAGCACGTCGGCCGGCCGCACGTCGCTCGGCAGGCTCTTGTAGTCCAGGCCCACACGCTCCTGGTTGCCCAGTTCGCCGTTCTCGCCCCATTTGGCATCCAGGATGAACTTGTCGCCCTTGGCCAGCTCGATCTTGTTGTTCTCGAACTTGCCGATACGGATCTTCGGACCCTGCATGTCGGCCATGATCGCCACTTCCTTGCCGCATTCCGCAGCCGCCTGTCGCACCAGGGCAGCGCGATCGATATGATCCTGCGCCTTGCCGTGGGAGAAATTCAGGCGGACCACGTCGACGCCTGCCTTGATCATCTGGATCAGGATGCTGAGGTCGGTCGAAGCTGGGCCGATAGTTGCGACGATCTTGGTACCACGTGCCATGAAGGTTTCCTTCGTGTGAGCTTAAAAAAGTTCAAAAGGCGCCTTGCGGGCGCCTTTTACCGTGTTACTGGGCGCGTTGCGCCAGGATTTCCACTGCCGGCAGGGTCTTCCCTTCCAGGAATTCCAGGAAGGCGCCGCCGCCGGTGGAGATATAGCCGATCTTCTCAGTGATCTGGTACTTGGCGATGGCAGCCAGGGTGTCGCCACCGCCGGCGATCGAGAAACCCTTGGAGCTGGCGATCGCCATGGCCAGGGTCTTGGTGCCTTCGCCGAACTGATCGAACTCGAACACACCGACCGGGCCGTTCCAGACGATAGTGCCGGCTCCGGCGATCTGGGCGGCCAGCTTGGCGGCAGTCTTAGGGCCGATGTCCAGGATCATGTCATCGTCCGCCACGTCGGCCACGTCCTTCACGGTCGCCACGGCGGTTGGCGAAAACTCCTTGGCACACACCACGTCTTCCGGAATCGGCACCTGGGCACCACGGGCAGCCATCATTTCGATGATGGCTTTGGCATCCGCCACCAGGTCGGCTTCCGCCAGCGACTTGCCGATCTTCAGGCCGGCAGCCAGCATGAAGGTATTGGCAATGCCGCCACCGACGATCAGGTTGTCGACCTTGTCGGCCAGCGATTTCAGGATCGACAGCTTGGTCGACACTTTCGAACCGGCCACGATGGCCAGCAGCGGACGAGCCGGCGCGCCCAGGGCCTTGCCCAGCGCATCGAGCTCAGCGGCCAGCAGCGGGCCGGCGCAAGCGATCGGAGCAAACTTGGCGATACCGTGGGTAGTCGCCTCGGCGCGGTGCGCGGTGCCGAAAGCATCGTTCACGTACACGTCGCACAGCTTGGCCATTTTCTCGGCCAGCGCATCGGAATTCTTCTTTTCACCCTTGTTGACGCGGCAGTTTTCCAGCAGCACAACCTGGCCGGCAGCGACTTCCACGCCATCGACCCAGTCCTGCTTCAGTTCAACCGGCTGGCCCAGCAGCTCGGACATGCGCTTGGCGATGGGCGCCAGGCTGTCCTCGGCTTTGAACTCGCCTTCGGTCGGACGGCCCAGGTGGGAAGTCACCATGACCTTGGCGCCAGCGCCCAGGGCCGCCTTAATCGCCGGAATCGAAGCACGAATGCGCGTATCTTCGGTGATATTGCCCGCATCATCCTGCGGCACGTTCAGATCTGCACGGATAAAGACGCGCTTGCCCTGCAGCGCGTTGTGCGCTACGAGGTCTTCCAGGCGGTTGAATTTCAGCATGGTTACTCAGGGGTCACAGTTGGAAAGAGCGCTATTTTACCTTAAGCCGGAGGCGCTTAGCCGCTTGTTAAGCTCGGGGAAAGCCGATATTTAATTGTCAATCCAACCATATTTCTCGCGAATGGAACGTGCGCTGCCATCCATCTCCATCTGGGCCAGCGCTTCCGCCAGGCGGGCCGCCATCTGCGGCTGGCAGGATAGCGAGCAGGCCAGGTAATTGTAGGTTGGACCCAAGGGCGGGCTGACGAAGGTCTTCGCCGCCGCTTCGGCTGACAGCAAGAGCTCCTTGCCTTCGGCGAGCGGGCCGTACCATGCGTCGATACGGTGTTGCAGCAGCATCTTGGGCGGAGTCTGCGCCTGGTTCAGCTCGCGGATTTGATCACCGCTGAAACCCTCCTCGCGCAAGATGTGCAAGCCGGCGGTCCCGCGCGACACGCCGATGGCGTGGAAGCTGGCGCGCGCTTCGCCAAAGGTGCGGACCGACTTCTTCAAAGAAAAGAAGGCGCGGTTGACTTTGGCCAGCGGAGCAATCCAGGTGTAGCGGTTTTCCCGCGGCGCCACACGGGCCAGCGGAATGATCAGCAGGTTGCGCGCAGACGGATGGGCAACGATCGCCAACGCGCGATTGCTCGGCACGACTTCCAGCCTGACGTCATAGCCCGCGCGCCTGAGCGCCTCGAGGGCAATATCGCCTGCCACGCCTTTGCGCTCCGGGTCGTTCAGCGTCAGCGGAGGCACCGCCATCAGGTACATGGTCACCTGCTCCGCCCGGCAGCCAGCGGCAACGCAGCCCAGCAGCAGTGCCAGCAACAGCTTCCCCATCTTCGCCTCCAGCGTTTACTTCATTGTAGGGCGGAAAAAGCCGTTGGCTGGAACGGTCAAGCCTTGGCGCGAAATTGGGCAGGTGCCAGGCCCAGGAGTTGGCGCATGCAGCGCGCCATATGGCTGGGATGGGCAAAGCCCGCTTCCAGCGCAATTTCGGTGTTGCTGAGTTTGCCTTGCAGCAGAAGCTGGCGAGCGCGTTCGACGCGGCAAATCAGGACGTAA
This sequence comes from Duganella sp. CF458, assembly GCF_900113115.1. Lineage (GTDB taxonomy): Bacteria > Pseudomonadota > Gammaproteobacteria > Burkholderiales > Burkholderiaceae_D > Rugamonas. The sequence continues at coordinate 661,595 of NZ_FOOF01000001.1, forward strand.
CGGTGCACGGGCATGCCCGCCGCATGGCGGAACAGTTCCTTGAAATGGGAAACGCTAAAGCCCGTTACTGCAGCCAATTCCACCAGGGTCAGGTCCTGGTCGAGGTTGGCTTCGACGTAATCTTGCACAGCCTGCAGTTGCCAGGCGGGCAAGGCGCGCACGGGTGCCGCGGCGGGCCGGAGGGATGCAAGCGTTTGCCGTAGCAGCAAGCGGGCCGCCAGGGCGCTGGCGAGGCTGTCCGCAAAGATGCGGCCGCCAGGGTGGCCGTCTTGCTCTTCGGCCCGCATCATCCAGCCGATGCGCTCAATTTGCGGGTCGCGGATGTGGATGGCGGGCACCAGCCCAGGATCCAAGCGCATGTGTCCGGCGGCATCCTGCAGCAGGGAGGGATTCAGGCGCAGCAGTAACGAGGTAGCGGGTGCCGTCAGCGTCCAGCGGGTGCTGGAGCCTGCAGGCACCACGCAGAACTGGCCATGCAGCCTGGCTCCCTGCCGCTCGTAACGGCCAGCGCGGTAGCTGACCGGCACCGGCGCGCCCAAATGCAGGCATAACACGTGACGATCGTCCAGCGGCGAGTCGAAGCGGCCTTGCGGGACGGGCGAAGTCAAAACGTCCAGCAGCGGCACCTCGTCCCGCACCGGGTAGCAGCTAGGTCTGGCAGTCATTGCGTCCTCATTACGTCCTCATTGCGTCCTCTCTCACAGGAACTGGGAGAGTGCGCCAGTTCTGCCCCGGGCGCAATAAAAAAACAGCCGATCGTGCTCGCCAGCGGCCGTTCATGCGCGCGACCGGCGGACGGCGCCGATAGGATGGCGAGACCACAAAGCCACCTGCATGGAGACCGCAATTGAAACGCCGAAATTTCCTTTCCCTGGCCGGCAACGCGCTGGCCGCCAGCGCCCTGACGCCGTTGTCCATCGCCGCGCCCGCCAGCCCGGCCGCCACCAGCGAAGCGGCGCAGTTCCGCGCCGCGCGCCGCTTCGCGACACTGCAATACGGCCGAATCGCCTATGTTGAACGTGGGGCTGGTCCGGCGGCCGCCCTGTTCCTGCATGGCGCCCCGCTGAACGGCTTGCAGTGGCGCGGTGCGCTGGAACGCCTGTCGCCTTACCGCCGCTGCATCGCGCCTGATTTCATGGGCCTCGGCTATTCCGAGGTGCCCGCCGGCCAGTCGCTGGCCGCCTCCGCCCAGGCCGAGATGCTGGCCGCGCTGCTCGACAAGCTGGGCACCGGCGCGGTGGACATCGTCGCCAGCGACAGCGGTGGCGCAGTGGCGCAACTCTTCCTGCTGCGCTACCCACAACGCGTGCGCAGCCTGATGCTGACCAACTGCGACATCGAGCCGCACAGCCCGCCCGCCGAAATCGCGCCAGTGCTGGAGATGGCCCGCAACGGCACCTTGGCCGACGACACTGCCAAATGGCTGACCGACAAGGCCCTGGCCCGCTCGACGTTTGGCGCCGCCGTGTTCCACAACCCGTCACAACTGACTGACGACATCATCGAGTACTACGCAGCCCCGCTGGTGAGCTCACCACTGCGCCGCACGCAGTACCACGAATTCCACAACGCCCTGTCGCCGAACCCGCTAGCCGGCATCGAAGCGCGATTGCGGCTCAGCACTGTGCCGGTACGGATGGTCTGGGGCGCCAGCGATACCATCTTTACCATGGCCGACGCACGCTATCTCGACCGGCTCTTCCCGCGCTCACAAGGCATCCGCGCCATCCCGGAAGGCAAGCTGTTCTTCCAGGAGGAATTCCCCGACATCATTGCGGAGGAAGCGCGCCGGCTTTGGAAGGCCTAATAGCGGATTTCCAGGTTGTGCCCGTCCGGATCTTCGAAGTAGCAAGCCAGCGCCAGCCCGCGCGCGCCGTACTGCGGCTGCGGCTGGCTGCTGGCGCGGTCCATATGGTTGCCGCCGAACGGAATGCGGCGCTCGCGCAGCTGCACGGTCACGCGTTCGAAGTGTGCCGGGTCGACGCGGAAAGCGAGGTGCAAATGCATGGTTGGCGGCTCCGCCAGCAAGTCCAGTGTGAAGCCCTCGCTGACGCGCACCACCTCGAACGGCCCCGCCTTGCCCTCGTGCTTAAAGCCAAGCACGTCTTCATAAAAGCGGATCGAAGCTGCCGGGTCGCTCACCCGTAAGATCATGTGGTCAAGTTCCGCCATTGTGCCTCCCAACAGTGTTATCGCGATCGCAGGAAATCCGTAGAATACATTGCCTATTGAATAAGGGGAGATCAATTTGGATCAGCGCATCATTCCAGGACTGCGGGCGGATAACTGGACGCTCGGCATGAGCGAAGACGATATCCGGGCTGCGTTCGATTACACGCCAACGCGCCAGCGCACTTGCCTGAAATATGAGCAGGTGGATTTTTTCCTCGGCAAAGGGCAGGAATTGCTGTTCATGCACCTTCACGGCGATTACGACGGCACTTTCCGGGGCATCGGCATTGGTTCGACGCTGGCCGATGTTCAAACCAAGCTTGGCCGCCCCTATTTCAGCGAGGACGGTGTTTTCAGCGTCGAAGGCTTTCCAGGCATTTCGTTCCTGCTGTCCCCGCGCAAGATGAGCAACTTCTATGGCCTCGATGATGAACCGGGGGACCCGGAAAACCTGTACGGCTACGCGCTGAAAGACCTGACGATCGAGCGCCTTGTGATCTCTTCCGGCAGTTAGCCCACTAGCAAACGAAGCGCAGTGAAACACGCCATGCCGAACACGATGGTCTCCAGCATATTGCGGCGGACCAGGTAGTAGGCGATGGCGGTGGCGCCGGCCAGCAGCTTGTAGTTGTGGAAGCTGAATTCAACCGTTCCTTGCGGGTCGAGCAGCAGGTCCGGCCCGATGATGGCGGCCAAGGCGCATGCCGGCGCATAGCGCAGCATCTCCTGCACGCGGGTCGGGATCGAGACGTGCTCGCCGATGACCCAGAACGAGGAACGCGTGACCGCAGTTGCGCAAGCCAGGGCGGCAATGGTCAGCCAGACTTCAAGATCAGACATTGGCAGCCTTTCGTCGTTCGATCATGCCTTCAACTACCATGGCGGTCACCATGCCAACCATTACCGCCGCCAGCAGGCCGAGTTTGTAGGGGAAGCCATGCGCCAGCACGGCGGTCGCGCCGGCCACCAGCGCGCCGCACAGCGCGGGGCGGCTGGCCACCATGGGCACGGTAATACAGACAATCGCCAGCGTGCCGGCAAAGCCCAGGCCCCATTCCGCGGGCACCGCGTTGCCAAGGAAAATCCCGGCAACGGAGCCGAACTGCCAGGCGAACCAGTTCGGGTACAGCAAGCCGCGCAGGTAGGACACCTTGCCTTCTGCCGGCTTTTCGGTCGGGTAGCGTTGCAGGAACAAGGCAGTCGTCATGTCGCCGGCGCCGTAGCCAAGCAGGAAGCGGCGCCACAACGGCAGCTTGGCAAAGTGCGGCGCCAGCAAGGCGGCGAAGATCACGAAACGGAGATTGACCACCACCGCCGTCAGGAAGATCACCCAGACCGGTGCGGCAGCGGCAATCAGCGGCAGCGAGGCCAGTTGCGCCGAACCGGCAAACACCAGCAGCGTCATGCCCAGCGCCTGCGCCACCGTGAGGCCGGACTTGACCATGGCAACGCCCACCACCAAGCCCCAGGCAGCGATGCCAAACAGGGTCGGGGTGCCGTCTTTCAGCCCGGCGCGCCAGGAAGGCTGGTGGTGGGCCGCGACGTCGGGCAGGCTATCTGGAGAACTCATTGGCAGGTGCACGGGAAAGCCGACATTCTACCGACGAATGCTTCTCGCTGCCGGGATGCATTAAAATCTTGGTTTTTGATCTCGCGGAGTGTTATAAAATGAGCAACGCCACCCAGCCAGTAGAACTTGATGGCAAAGACCTGCCGGCCTACTGCCCGAATCCAGCCATGCCGCTGTGGTCTTCGCACCCACGCGTGTTCCTGGACTTCAAGCATGGCGAAGCGAAATGCCCTTACTGCGGCACCCAGTACCAGCTGAAACCGGGCGCCGACGCCGGCCACCATTAATCACCCTTCCCCGGAGCCCGGATGGCAGCGCGTAAACACCAGAATGGCAGTGCGGCAGAAGTCGAAGCGGCCTTTTACGATGCCTTGAACCGGGCCGACCTGGAAGCCCTGATGGCGCTGTGGGCGGACGACGAGGAAATCGTCTGCGTCCATCCCGGCGGCCCGCGCCTGATCGGGCATGGCGCCATCCGCGATTCCTGGAGTGCACTTTTGGAACACGGCGGGTTGCAAATTCGCCCGTCCCAGCTGCATGAGACACACAACCTGATGAGTTCGGTGCATACTGTCATCGAGGGCGTCACAGCGGCAAGCGGCGAGCCGGCGCACCTGATTGCGACCAATGTGTACGTTAAGACACCGAAGGGTTGGCGCATTGTGTTGCATCATGTGTCTGTAGCGCCGGGACCTGTTCCCGTCGATCCGCGCGCTCAAATACTGCACTAAAAAAAAGGGGGATTTGGCCCGCTGGGTCGATCCCGGCCGCGCCATGAACTACATCGCCCCATTCTGGCTGCCTAGCGGCCATTTGCAGACTATCTACCCGGCTACCTGCATAGCCAAGCCCGAGGTCCGTTTCCGCCGCGAGCGGTGGCCGACGCCGGACGCGGATTTCATCGATGTCGATTTCGTCGACGGCACGCCGGGCAAGCCATTCGTGGTGCTGTTCCACGGGCTGGAAGGCTCGTCCGACAGCCATTACGCACGCGCCCTGATGGCGGAAATCACGCGCCGCGGCTGGTCCGGCGCCGTGCCGCATTTCCGCGGCTGCTCCGGTGAGCCGAACCTGGCGCCGCGCTTCTACCATTCCGGCGATTCCGGGGAACTGGACTGGATCATCCGCCGCCTGCGTCCGCACGCCACCGGCAAGTTCTACGCTTGCGGCGTGTCGCTGGGCGGCAATGTCTTGCTGCGCTGGCTGGGCGAGTCGCAGCACCAGGCCGAGTTTGTCGACGCGGCTTGCGCCGTGTCGGCGCCGCTCGACCTGGCGCAGGGCGGCACTGCCCTGTCGCGCGGCCTGAGCCGCCTGTACACGCGCATGTTCCTGCAGACGCTGAAGCCGAAATGCCTGGCCAAGCTGCAGCAATTCCCCGGCCTGTTCGACCTTGATGCGCTGATGGCGGCGCAGGATCTGCACGCCTTCGACAATCTGGTGACGGCCCCGCTGCACGGCTACCGCGATGCGGACGATTACTGGGACCGCGCCAGCGCCAAGCACGTGCTGACCGACATTACGGTGCCCACCCTGGTGCTGAACGCAAAGAACGATCCCTTCATGCCTGGCGCATATTTGCCGCGTAACGCGTCACGCCAGGTGGTGCTGGATTATCCGGAAGAAGGCGGCCATGTGGGATTTGCCACCGGCCGCATGCCGGGCAGCCTCGATTGGCTGCCGCTGCGCATGTTGAACTTCCTCACCGCGGTCGAAACTCCCGCGATGGCCGAGGCGTGAACCATGGATGACGTAGTCAAACAGGCGATGGCCAAGTGGCCCAATGTGCCGCACTGCTACGGCTGGCTGGCGCTCGATGCACGCGGCAACTGGCGCATGCGCGATGAACGCGCCCAGCATTTCAACGAGGCCGGCGACAAGCTGACCAATCCGGCGCTGGTCGGCTTCATCACCCGCAATTACCAGAGCGATGAGCAGGGCCGCTGGTATTTCCAGAACGGGCCGCAGCGCGTGTACCTGAACCTGGAAACCACGCCCTTCATCGCGCGCACCGATCCGGTCCACGGCTTTGTGCTGCATACCGGCGCACCGCTCGGCGAGATCGATGCGGCCTGGCTGACCGAGGCCGGCGAACTGCTGCTGCGCAGCGGCGGCGTGCTGGCCCAGCTCGACGACCGCGACTTCGCACAGCTGCTGCCGCAACTGGAGTTGAACGGCCGCCCGGTAGGCGACAACGCCCTGCTGGCGTGGCTGGATGCCGCGGCCAGCGATCCCGCCAGCCTGTCGCCCCTGACCTTGCGCGTCGGCGAGCGCGCAGTGCCGCTGGCCGCCATCGCGCGCGACACCGTGCCGCAAGCATTCAGTTTCGAACGCCTGCCGCAACCTTGACCGGCCGCCCGCTCCGGGGCATGATGTTACGAGAAAAACAACCCCGGAGATCTCCTGATGAAACGTGCAGCAAAGTGGCTGGGTGGTATGACGCTCGGCCTGGTCGTACTGGTACTGGCCCTGGTCGCCCACACCTGGTATTTCAAGCCCATCAAGCTGGACTGGTTCTACGCCCGCGTCTTTGCGGCCTATGCGATCGACAGCCCCGAGATGCTGTCGAGCATGCGCATCCTGCCTGGCTGGCTGGACTTCTACAGCAAGAAGCTGGATGACGCCTCCCCTGCCCACAGCGCCAAGCAGTTGGCCCAGCTCAAGCAAGACCTGGCGGTCCTGGAGAGCTACAGCACCGAAGGCCTGGATGCCGAAGGCAAGCTGTCCTACGACACGCTGCGCTTCTTCCTGAAAAGCCAGGTGGAGGGTGAACCGTTCATCGACCACGGCTTCCCGGTCAACCAGATGATGGGCGTGCAGAGCATGCAGCCGCAGTTCATGACCGACGTGCACCAGGTCACCGACAAGGGCGAGGCGGAAGCCTATATCGCGCGCCTGAACCTGTTCCCGGCGAAGTTCGGCCAGGTGGTGGAGGCGATCCGCCTCAGCGAAAGCAAAGGCATCGTGCCGCCTAAATTCACCGTCGACAAGGTGCTGGCGGAGATGAAGGCCGTTGTCGCCGCACCGGTAAAGGAAAATGTGCTGGTGACCAATATGCGCGACAAGCTGGCCAAGGTGAATGGATTGTCCGATGCCGACCGCAGCGCGCTGCTGGCACGAACCGAGAAGGCGGTGCAGGAAGCGGTTTATCCGGCATACGGCAAGCTGATTGATGCCTTCACCGCGCTGCAAGCCAAGGCCACTGCCAACAACGGCGCCTGGAGCCTGCCGAACGGCGAGGCATACTACGCCTGGGCGGTGCGCTCGCATACCACCTCGGACATGACGCCGCAGCAGGTGCATGAACTGGGCCTGGCCGAAGTGGCACGCGTAGGCGCGGAGATGGATGCCATCCTCAAGGGCGAAGGCCTGAGCGAAGGCTCGATCGGCAAGCGCGTGCAAATCCTGGCTTCGCGCCCGGAACAGCAATACCCCAATACCGACGAAGGCAAGAAAGCCATGCTGGCGCAGTACCAGGCCATCCTGGATGAAGTGAACAAGGGCTTGGGCCCGGTGTTCGACGTGCGCCCGAAACTGGGCGTTGAAGTGCAGGCAGTGCCGGTTGCGTCGCAGGCGACCGCGCCGGGCGCCTACTATATGCAGGGTTCCTTCGACGGCAGCCGTCCGGGCGTGTTCTACGCCAATATGCGCGCACCGGGTGAGACGCCGAAATTCGCCATGCGCACGCTGGCTTACCACGAGGGTATCCCGGGCCACCATTTCCAGATCGCGATCCAGCAGGAGATGACGGGCGTGCCGTTTTTCCGCAAGATCATTCCATTCACCGCCTATCACGAAGGCTGGGCGCTATACGCGGAACGGCTGGCGGCGGAGCAAGGCTTCCAGAAAACCCCGCTGGACAACCTGGGCCGCCTGCGCGACGAGATGATGCGCGCTACCCGCCTGGTGGTCGATACCGGCATCCACTACAAGCGCTGGACGCGCGAACAGGCGACCGATTACATGATGAACACCACCGGTATGGCGGAAGGCGACGTGACGGCGGAGATCGAGCGCTACTTCGTCATCCCAGGCCAGGCGCTGGCATACAAGGTGGGCATGCTGAAGATCCTCGCGCTGCGCGAACAGGCGAAGAAGGAGCTTGGCGACAAGTTCGACCTGAAGCAGTTCCACAACGAAGTGCTGGTACACGGCGCCCTGCCAATGACCCTGTTGGAAGGCGTGGTCAATGACTGGGTCGCCAAGCGGAAGGCCGCATGAACGATTTAGAACGTGCGGAAGAGCTGAACGACCAGGGCATCGCCCACCATGAGGCAGGCGATGACGAACTGGCGCTGCAGGCCTACGAGGAAGCGCTTCGCCTGAACCCTGGTGCGGCGAAAACGCTTTACAACATGGGCCTGGTCTACAAGTACCGCAATGACTGGCGCAAGTGCTTCGAATACAACCAGCGGGCATATACGCTGCGTCCGGACGATGAGGCAAGCCGCTGGAACCTGGCCATTGCGGCGACTGCGCTGCGCGACTGGGCCTCGGCGCGCAAGGCGTGGGCCGACAACGGCATCGAACTCGATGGAGTCGCTGGGCCAATCAATGGCGACTACGGCCCAACGCCTGTCCGGCTTAACCCGGACGGCGATGGTGAAGTGGTCTGGGGCACCCGTATCGACCCGGTGCGCGCGATACTGCGCAATATTCCCTATCCGGAGTCCGGCTTCCGCTGCGGCGACATCATCCTGCACGATGGCGCCGGTGTCGGTTCGCGCGTATCGCGTGGCAGGGAGTATATGGTGTTCAATGTCCTGGAACTATTCGAAGCATCGAAGCTCAGCACGTTCTGCCTGGAAGTGAAGGAAGCTACCGAACAGCAAATGGCTGCATTGGAGGCAGCATTCAATGCCGCCGACATGCCGTTTGAAGACTGGACAGCCAATGTACGTACGCTATGCAAGGCGTGCAGCGAAGGCGTTCCGCACGAGCATGCCGAGGACGACCAGCAGGCCCCCCAGTGGAATCCAACGCGGCTGGCCGGCATTGCCGCAACCTCGTTCGAAGCGATCGAAGCGATCCTCGACCAGGTCCCCGGCATCGCGCAGATGCAGGTAGAGATTTCGCTCGAGCTGGAAGCGCCGGCGGATTAATCCTTGTCTTTCTTCTTATCGCCCAGCATTTCCTTACGCTTCGCCTGCAACTCACGCTCGCGGGCGTCGATCACCGACTGGTCGTAGTAGGTCGCGTCCGGGGCTTTGCGGGCCAGCGCAAGCTGGTCCAGCGCCGCCAGCACACCGCCCAGCAGCACATACGATTCCGCCAGCGAGATGTGCTGCAGGGCGATCTTGCCTTGCTTGGCGTAGGCCTGCGCCATGTAGTCGTGCAGTTCCGGCTCGCGCCGGTACATCTGTAGCTGGTCGCGCAGGAAACGCGTGGCTTCGTCATACTTCCCGCCCTTGATCAGGGCATCGGCGTACTGCCACACCAGGCCGCGCGACAGTGGATAGCGGCCCTGCGCCTGCTTCGCCTCTTCAATGGCAGCGGCTATCACCTCCGGCTTACCCTCCTGCGCCAGCTTGATCTCGAGCGACAGATAGGCCAGCGCCGAATCGGTCGTGCCGCGCGGGATCGGGGTACTGAACGCGCCCGCGACCGGCGGCTTGTCGATGGTGGCGCGCGCCTTGTCGAGCCACTCCTGGGCGGCAGTGAATTCGGAGCGCTTGAGCGACACCATGGCCAGGCCGTACTGGCCGGCTGCCACGTTCTGGCGGCCCGGCTGCTGGATCTGGTTCCTGAACACGGCTTCGGTGTCCGACAGGCCCTTGCTGCTCTCGTCCTGCAGTACACGGGCACGGGCGCGGATCAGGTGGAAGTCCATGCCGTCGACGCGCTGGCTGAACTTCTGCTCGCGGATGCGTGCCTGGATATCGGCGATACGTTCCGTGGTCAGCGGGTGGGTCAGCAGCCAGGGCGGCATCAGGTCGCTGTACATGCGCGTGCTGTTCTGCATGCGCTGGAAGAAGGACACCATGCCGCTGGCGTCATAGCCGGCAGCATTCATGATCTGGAAACCGACGCGGTCCGCCTCGCGCTCCGCATCACGGCCAAAATTCAATTGGCGCTGGATCGCCAGCCCCTGCCCGCCCATGAATACGCCCATTGCCGCATCGGAACTGGACTTGGCCGCCAGCGCGGCCAGCAGCATTGCAGCCAGGGGGATCAAGGCATCGGTCTTCTGCGCCCCAAGCTGGCGCGCGATATGCCGCTGCGCCACGTGGCCGATTTCGTGCGACAGCACGGAGGCCAGCTCGGACTCATTCTGCGCCGCCAGCAGCAGTTGCGAGTGCACGCCGATATAGCCGCCTGGCATGGCAAACGCGTTCAGGTTCTTGTCGCGGATCGCGAAGAAATAGTATTCGAGGTTGGCGTCGCCGCGCGCGCCCGGCCGCGCATCCACCAGCTTGGTGCCGAAATTATTCAGGTATTCGATGATGGGCGGATCATCCAGGTAGTCGCGCTCGAAGCGCAGGCTTTGCATGATCTCTTCACCCAGGCGCTTCTCCATCACCGGGGACATGTCCTCGCGCGAAGCATCGCCCAGCGTCGGCAATTCGGTCTGCTGCGCCTGCCCTGCCGGGGCGGCGATCAGCAGGCCGGAAACCAGTGCCGCCAGCAAGGGGCGGCGAAAATGTAGTGCATTCACAGTGCTATCATACCCGTTCAACAAGAGAGCTACGCGATGACCGAACACCTTACTCATTTTGACGCTGCCGGCCAAGCCCATATGGTCGATGTCGGCGCCAAGGCCGAAACCCACCGCATTGCCGTCGCCACCGGCAGTATCCGCATGAAGCCGGAAACGCTGGCGCTCATTCTATCGGGAACCGCCAAGAAAGGGGACGTACTTGGCATCGCCCGCATTGCCGCCATCATGGCCTCCAAGCGCACGGCCGACCTGGTGCCCCTGTGCCACCCCTTGGCTTTGACCCGCGTCGCTGTGGACTTTACCACCGATGAACCCAGCAACACCGTGCATTGCCGCGCCCAAGTGGAAACCTACGGCAAGACCGGCGTGGAGATGGAAGCGCTGACCGCGGTGCAGGTCGGCCTCTTGACCGTGTACGACATGTGCAAGGCCGTCGACCGCGGCATGGTCATGACCGACATCCGCGTCACTGAAAAAGCGGGCGGCAAGTCCGGCGACTGGAAAGCCTGATGCTGCGCCGGGTGGCCGTGGCGGCATGCCTTGCCCTGCTCGCAGCATGCGACAGCGATAGCGGCGGACGCGGTGCGATGGCCGAGGTGGCAAATGCCGACTGGCACCGCAAAGACCTCAACGCGCACCTGTCACGCTGGCTGACGGTGGCGCCCACGCCTTCCGGCTTGCTGCAGGGGCAGTTCGATCGCAATTGGCAGGCCCCCGGCAAAGTCAGCGGCGACCTGACATTGCACAGCCGCCTGGTGTACACCATGCTGGTGGGCTACGAGGCGACTGGCGATGCACGCTACCTCGAAGTGGCAAAGCGCGGCACGGACTTCCTGCTCGCGTCTTTCCACGACCCGCTGCACGGGGGATTCTTCCAGGTTGTCGATGCGAACGGCAAGCCGGTCAGCACCACCAAGAACAGCTACGGCCATGCATTTGCATTGCTGGCACTCTCGCACGCGGCACGCGTGACGCGAGAGCCAAAATACAAGGCGGCAGCGCTGGCGGCCTGGCAGGATATCCGCCGCAACCTGCGCGAACCGGACGGCGGCTTGCGCGGCGCGGCGCCGCGCGATTTTGGACCGACTCAGGAAGGCAAGCACTCACAGAATCCCCTGATGCATATGTTCGAGGCCCAACTGGCCCTGATCGATGCCACCGGCGACCAGAACGTGTTAGCCGATACCCGCGAGCTGGGCGACTTCGTGCTGAACCGGCTCATGGTTGGCCTGCCCGACGGTGGTGCTTATATTCCGGAGTGGTATGACGCGCAGTGGAAGCCGATTACCGGCGAGGACGGTTTCACCGACCTCGGACACCAATTCGAATGGAGCCACCTGCTGCGCAGCGCGGAACAGCGTGGCCTGCCACCGATCTATGCCGACGTGGCGGACCGCTTGTTGAAGTTCGCCGTGGCGAATGGCTATGACGAACAGGATGGCGGCATCTTCAATCGCATGTCGCCCAGCGGCCGGGTCGACCGCAGCAAATACTGGTGGCAGCAGGCGGAAGGCATGAAGGCCTTCCTGGCCGTGGCCCAGCGCCCGGAGATGGCGCGGCGTTATCATGAAACGCTGGAGCTGGTGGGCAAGGAAATCATCGACCACGACAACGGCGGCTGGCGCTTCGGCGCGAAATCAACTTGCGGCGAGGGCTGCAACAAGATGCAGCCCGATCCGTACCATCTGGTGGGCCTGGACTGGGCAGTCCTATCGACAAAGCAATAGTTGGTGCGCGGCCCTATTGTACAATGGGCAATTGCTCATAAATAGACAATAACGACGATGGCGAGCGAAAACAAATTGCAGGAATATGCGTTTGAACAGATGAACCTGCAGGTCGGCGGGCGCATCCAGTTGATCACCCATCGCACCCTGCGCCCCATGCAGCATTTTTCGACCGTGATCGGCTGGGTGCGCGACGAGTACATGATCGTCAAGATCCCGATGGAGAACAACGGACCGATCTCCGTTACCGAGGGCGACAAGCTGACCGTTCGCGTATTCTCCGGCGTGAACGTCTGCTCATTCTCGACGGTCGTGCAGCGCGTCTTCCTTCGGCCGCTGATGTATGCGCATGTGGCCTTCCCGAGCGAAATCCAGGGCACCAGCCTGCGTGCCGCCATGCGGGTGAAGGTCGAGATTCCGGCCAAGATGTCGCGCGACGATGGGAGCCATGCTTCCGTGTTCCTGGTAAATCTGAGCGTATCCGGCGCACTGATCGAATCGGCCCAACCATTGAGCCGCGAGGGAGAGACGGTGCAACTGGACTTCACGCTACTGGCTCCGCCCGATGACCGGCAAGTGCGCATCAATACATCCGTGCTGGTGCGCAATGCCACAGTGGCACAATCGCAGAAGATGGACGGGAGGGATGTGTTCAGCTATGGCGTGCAATTCACCGGCCTCGATCCGGCGCACTTCACCTTGCTGCAAAACCTGACTTACGAGGCCATGCTGGCTGATCGTCAAAAAATCGTGTGAGCACAATGCTGCTGGCTTCGTGCATCGCCAGCCAGCAGCGCCGTGATACGTACCACCCCATGTTCGTCTTGGCTGCCCAGGCACCTTAAAACTCACCTTCATGACATCACGGTCACCAAGCCGTCACCTCACTGAGGCTTGACTCCGGCGTCCCAACACGCGGTGTCCTTAGCCAACCAAAGCACTCACGCGGTTTTGCAACTTTCCAAGCTGGATTGTCGCACTTCACCTTGCTGCAAAACCTGTCTTCCATATAAAAAACCGGGCCGAAGCCCGGTTTTTTTATTACTACGAGTTAGATTAAGGAGCTACGTTGTTCTTTACGACTGCAGCGTACACCGCTGGTGCGTCTGCCTCAACGATGTCGGTGGTGTTTTTCCACTTCATACTCGAATCTTTGGTATCCAGGGACGGGGCGAAGGTAATGGTCTTGCCGTCAGCTGCGGGGAAGATGCCTATAGCCAGCTTGATCTTGATTTCGCCATTGTTAACCGATTCTAGCGAAGCAACTTCCTTGGTTGGCTTGAAGTCGGCGATCTTGGTGATGCTATTGGAGCCAGCGTCGCAGTTGTCGAACACGCCGCCTGCTTCTTGAACGCACACTGCAACTGCGGCCTTGATCGAGTCGACGGCGGTAAGCGCGTTGGCGATCTTTGCTTTGCCGGTGTAATCCGAATAAGCTGGGATTGCTACAGCGGCCAAAATACCGATAATGGCCACAACGATCATCAGTTCGATCAGGGTGAAACCGGCTTGTGCTTGACGCCTAATGGATTGCATTTGGTGCTCCTTCAAGTAAATTGAGTCTGATGCGGGGGTAATAGCAATCGCCATGCCAGCTCCATCAAGGCTGCTGTTTGAGTGTCCGAATGACAGACCAGGCACCGGTTCGGAGGTACCGCTTGCGAGTTAAGTTAAAATGCCTACCCTTTGGTGCCGCGATGATTTCGGTACCATTCATTTTTTCCCACCGATGTACTAGCTTTGTCGAGCCCGTTTTCTCAGCTACTGGTTGCGAGGCAATCACACGAGCCCCCCATCAGGGTCGAGCATTTCCGTCATGTTCGACGGGATGCCCTGGACGTTTTCCCGCCCCCAGAAAAACACTGGTGCCGATGCTGGCTGACCGGCAAAAAATCGTTTGTGCAAAAAAAAACCGGGCCGAAGCCCGGTCTTTTTACTAGCTAGGTAGATTAGGTACCTACGTTATTCTTGGTGATTGCAGAGTAGACTGCTGGCGCATTTGCCTGGGCGATGTTGGTGGTGGTGTTCCACTTCACGGTCGAATCTTTAGCATCCAGGGTTGGGGTGAAGGTGATGGTCTTGCCATCTGCTTCCGAGGAAATGCCGGTGGCCAGGGTGATGGTAATGGCGCCGTCCGTCACAGAAGCAAGATTAGCTACTTCTTTGGTTGCCTTGAAGTCGCCAGTCGCAGTGATACCGTTGGAGCCGGCGTCGCAGCTATCTTTCACGCCGCCTGCTTCTTGGATGCACACGGAAACTGCGGTCTTGATCGAGTCAGCAGCGGTGATCGCGTTGGCGATCTTAGCCTTTGCGGTGTAATCCGAATAGGCTGGGATTGCTACTGCAGCCAGGATACCAATAATGGCCACAACGATCATCAGTTCGATCAGGGTGAAGCCGGCTTGTGCTTGGCGCTTAATCATTTTCACGGATTTCATTTGCAACTCCTTCAGAGAAAGAAACAAAATTGGGTGCGACACTGGAGTATCAGCAATGCGTGTGCCATCTAAATTTGTCAACAAAAAGTGCTGATTTCTGTCAGAAACTGTCAAATTTCTCCTGCTGGGATGACGTTTTTGGTCAATCGGCTTCCAAAATTTGTCAGCTCTTCAGGAGTTGGGTGCCAAAATTTGCGCCAGCTCAAGTGGCTCCTGGAGGCATATTGCGACGCCATGCTTGAACTGCGTGCTGGAAAAAAGCTTGCGTCTCTGCTGGGAGGGGACGACAAGTGATCGAAACGATCCGCCACGCAGTGGAAGAAGACGGAGGTTCGAACGTTGAAGGAGCAATGCGTGCATCGCCAGCACATTCAGGCTTTGCAGCACGCCAGCCGAGTTCTCGGCGACTGGATCGGGTTCTACAGCAACCAGCACCCGCATCAGGCGCTGGGCATAAAACACCTTCTGAGGCATCTGCTTTGGCGGCTTGAATTGGGCAGGAACCGCTGGGTCATTTCACTCGAGACTCAACCGTAAGCGTCAAGGCAGCGCCGTCTTGAGCGCCACGCTACTTTAATCGAAGATGTTCCCAACACCGCTGGGAAGCGGAGTTTAAGCGCCGGGGAGTTTGCTGGCGCAGTTCCAGGGCAGGAAGTCGTCCACC